>CAVZIW010000001.1:0-430696 GCA_963775465.1 Candidatus Bathyarchaeota archaeon
CAGTAGCAAACGCCAAAGAAAAAAATGCCCCCACAGAAGCAAGCATTGCCTACGAGTTAAACAAATTAACCAATACCCAAACCAGCAGAGAGCAACTCATAAGAGAACTTGAAGAAGCAGAAGATATCGGTCTAATAAAAAAAACCTTGGTAAATAGAGAAGATCAACCCGCTTTTTCTTGGGAATCCCTATTGCCTGGAGAAAGAAAGTTAAGTTCATTGTCCATTGTTTCTCGATTTTTCAAATAGAATCAAAATCCGACCCCAACAAAAGATGATTATTCGGGCGTGGGGGTTGCGGTTGCATCCATTACGTTTAACACTGTCGTTGCAGCTAACGGCCAGTAACCGTTTGTTCCGTGGAAAGTAGCGCGCGCTCGGCATTATTTACAGGTTTGGACAGAAAAGAAAAAAGAAAACGTAAATTCCTCTTCTTTTTTGATACACTTTTTACGGAATCCGTTTACTGTCTATCGGATGATTCGGTTTAATTGGGTTCCGTTGGAATCAACGAGTTCTCCTGCAGCAAGCATTGGAACCGAGGAATCCACAACTATTTACGCTGGCTAAATTCAAGAAAGCTAAACAAAAACGTGACAAGCTTAAGCATTCAAGATATTGAGAGATTTTATCTGTCTTTGTCGGTTTGTTTCTTGTTTAATCGTATTATGAGTTTGTGGTTTTTCTTTTCAAGAACCACATCTTCCTTTCCAATGTTATCTACAATTACTTCCCCGTTATACTTCATGCGACTCGTATAGCCCAGGTCTTCTAACTCTTGCATGAGGTGTTCACGAGATTTTTTCAAAAGTTCACTTGATGTTTCGGGGTTTCTGTTGAAACAGAATGTTATTGTCTTATTTGATGCGTCGTAATTTGCTTTTGTGCCTTTGCCAATTTTTTCCACTTGTCCCCATATGGCTTCTTTGTTTGGATCTCTCAGGTTAATCACCTTCAGCTTCTCTTTCTTAAACGTCACTTTAGCTTTGCATATGACTCAAAAAATAATTGGTATTCGAACTTAATTAGTGTGCTGGGATTAAAATTTAATCTGTCTCTCTCTGTTTTCTAAACTGCTACTCTCCTATTCATAACCCCTCAACGCACCCACAACAGTCACAACAACACGACATAACACAAATATTCTCATGGTTGGCAATCGTATATTCAACAGCCAAACCACGCTCAAATAAAGTATTAGGTAAGCAAATACCCTCATCAAACAATATTTGATTTCTCTTGTCAAGTACTATACAGGTAGGTACTCAGAAGAGTCGCTACTTTTCGAGTTTCCTTGCTTCTCTTTGAATCTGCTCTTGAGCAAATGCAATTAGTAGACATAAACCGTTGTTTCCCACTAGCATTTCGCTGTCTTTTAGTGAGGTAGCCATATCGTAAAAGATGTTCTCAATTTCTTCTTCTGCATCTGGTTGCAACTTTAGCAATGATAAGTCAAGGTTTGTTTCTGCAAAAGGAAATCTCTCTTGCAGCTCTCGAAGTATTGTTCTTTGTTCGCATAACTGCCTGGTTTCTTTTATCGACATACCTTTTCCTTTGTCAACGAGCATGTTAAAATTAAAAGTCAAATAGGTCAATAGGTTGATTTTTACCATTTAGTGGTTCTCTCAAGGCAGTATTTCGAAGCAATTCTTAATTTTTCTATCTTCTTGCTTTAGCATACAGAATCTAAAAAAGCGGGTTTTTGTTTATCATCCTTCAAAACGAACTTGTAACATTCACATTTAGATTTAGTACATACTCTATCTAAAAAATATGAATGTTCACTTTTAAGATGACCACACATGCACATTTCATCTCTAATTTTAGCTTCATTCATAAAGATTTCTCTTTGTTAAATAAACAACTTTAGCCTTCAAAAAGTTTTAGGTATGGTTCTAATCAAATTTTAGTTCCTTTCTCATTGCGAAATATACGAAACCGAAAACTGCTTATATACTAACGCCTCAGACTAGGCGATTGATGGAAACATTGTTTCCATGCCCTATAAGAAATCAAATTCTTCGAATCAAAAAATTTTAGAGGTAGAAAAGAAATGACATCAAAAAAATCAAAAGTAAACGACTTAAAAATCAAAACAGATTTCAATTATAGGACAAAAGAGGTCCAAAAGAAAAATCAAAATATCAACAAAAAAATTGAGACCTTTTTCCCCGTTTCAAATGAAGAGACACCCAAAAACTAACTAATCACAGTCAACAATTGATGTGCCCTTTTCTTTGACTTTACTATAAAAACGCCACCAATGCCTTTCTTAAGCGGCTTTTGCGATTGTAGCGCCGAAACAGAATATTAGAGCATGCGGTAACCCATATTGGCAGTCCACGCGCGCTAAACTACCTCAAGTCAGATTGGTTCAGCCAAACACTAACCTCGCAAACCAACTTACAAAACAATCTAAGCTTCAAAAAGCCTTGAGGAGCTAAAGCAAGACCTGCGAGAAGCCAAAAAATTGAGATAATTAAAAAAGGTCATAGTGAAACACGAAGATAAACCATCACTGCCAGAACACAAAATCTTCAAAATACTCCCATAATCCAAACCCAATCACAAGCAAGAAACTCTAGCATCATTTATTCACCAACCGGGTAATGAAGAATAGCTAAAAATGTATACATTATTTTTAATTCTAACTCAATGCCTGTTGGGTCGGAACAAATTTAATATACTACTCTGGTTTGAAAGGAGTACTGTTCGAAAGTTGGTCGCATGAGCAAAGAGAATGATTATTCACCGCAACTTACTGGGCACAAGTCTACTAACATTATTAGTTATTGGTCTGTTCATAACGGTTCAACCTGCTTTCTGTCAGAGCTACGATCCCACACCGAGTTTTCAGACAGCCAATAACTCCGTAAACCTAGCCTTTGATTTGGTTTTGAAAGCTGAAAAAGCGGGTGCAAACGTCAAAGCCTTGCTTACCCAACTAAATGTAGCAGCTAATCTTATAGCTCAAGCAGAAAACTCATACAGAAGCGGCGACACAAGCATAATTGACAGCAATACCGACCAAGCAGTTGCCATTGCCCGACAAGTAACAGCACAAGCCACCACCTTAGAGAAATCCGCAACTGAAGCCCAACAAAATGCCAGATTAACTTCAGTTCTGCTTGCTGTTCTTGGCTCAGTCATTTTTATTTTATCTTTAATTTTGATTTGGGGCTTCTTCAAGAGTCATTACCTTAATAGAGTTTTAGAGTCAAAGCCAGAGGTGGTCGACAATTAACCTATCCCAATACAAGCTAATTTTTATCGCCATAGCCATAATCGGCGTTCTTCTATTAGCCTCTCCAGCAATCGCGGGCTTTGTAGCATTGCCTGAAGGCGAGAGCTTCTCCGAACTCTACGTTCTGGGTCCACAACAGATGGCTCAAGATCTACCTTACAACGTAGTAGCAGATCACACCTACACGGTTTATTTAGGCGTCGGCAACCATCTGGGAGCCACCACTGATTATCTATGCTACATCAAACTAAGAAACCAAACCGACCCATTACCAAACACACAAACAACCACCGCAAGCCCACTAACTCCTCTCTACGAATACAGAACCATAATTCAAGACGGCAAAAACTGGACTGCACCCATGACTTTCTCTCTATCAGGACTATCGACTTCTAACAATCAAACAATACTGCAAACCCTAACCATCAACAACAGAGCGTTCAATGTAGAAAAAATAGCACAGTTCAACCAAGACAACAACGGATACTACTACCAAATCCTCATCGAACTCTGGGCCTACAACCCCACCTTCGAGGCATTCCAATTCCAGAACCGATACGTCAATTTCTGGCTCAATGCAACTGCCACAGGTTAATTTTAAAAATCATGCCTTCGATTTTTCCTTTGACAATGACTAAACCGATTTCTTTTCCACCTAAAATTCTCTTCAAGCTTTGTCAATTAAAGATAGTATTGAGTATAAATCATTTAGAGTCGTGGAAATCTCATCAACGAGTCCGTTAATAACGCAAGCAAAGTCTTCGGGTCTTCTCTTAATTACCTTGCCAATCAAGTACCTGTTAGCCGTCAGAGGGGTTCGTTCGAGATGTCTGGTTTCTTCGATAGCTCTTTCAAGGGTCATCCTAGTGCTGCTATACAGAGCAAGACACCATTGAAGAGATTGCACGTTTCTTACGTGATAGTACCAAAAGGTGTCACAAAGGCAGTATCCGGTGTTTTTATTATTGAGGGATTCAACCTCGTTTGTTAATTCTCCGTTCAAAAGCATTTCATAATATCTTATCCTAAACTTGTGAGCTTGACTTCCGAAATTCAATCCTATCCTAATTTCAATAGGCGTAAAAGTTACTCCGACGCTTGCTCTATCAATGTGTGCCTTAATATCAGGTGTTTTAGCTGTTACAAAAGGCAGCCATATCCCACCAGTATAAGGAGTGAACCCTGATATGTATGCACCCCGCAGTGGGGTCGTCAGTCTTTTTTCTATTTCCAACTTTAAAGTCGGACACTTCTCATAGAGTCTATCGAGGTTATCAAAATCCGATTCAACAAGCTTCCCGTATGACTCATTTGCAGAAAATGCTCTCGTATCGAGAGTTGCAATTTCCTCAAATGTTCTATTTTTAAGTTCCTCATCTTGGTCCATGCCCGCTTCGGAGCAAAGAAACTGTAGCATTTCTTGCACTTTGGAATTTGCCCTTTCGGGGGTAGTTTTAGAACCGGTTCAGTATTAGGGCGTTATAAAAATCCATGTATTCTCTGAGTTTCTTTGCTGTTGGAGGATTTATGTGGTTTTTCTGTTCTAAGAAACGGATGACCTCATGCACTCGAATATCACTTGGATTTTCTTTCTGGAACTTGGGAAATTTTAGTCCAGTCTGGATTAGCACTCTGTTGAGAGATAGCGCACAAAGAGAAGCGTCAATGCCTTGAGGTCCAACTAGATACTCCTTGAAACGTTGGAGCGCCAGGATGTAGCGAATCATATCTATCGTGTTTTGGTCAAACACAAAAACCGACATAATCAATCTCTTCTATCTGCGAATTTGGTTTGCACAGTTTCTTCTATTGAACGCATGTTGTTTTCCGTATTAGTTAAGGAGTTGATAAATTTCAATTTTGCGAATGCGCGCTGCTTTTTTCTGTTTGTCGTTGTCTGTGTGGTTGTTCGACTTATAGGTGTTTGAGAGAAGGATTTGTTGTCCCTCGAATTTTTCGGTGAGTTTAACGTTCATGAAACAAAGCAAAAATGATCTTTGACCCCCTCAACCTGAGTAGTTGTTTGAATACGGCTAGAAGGAGAAGAAGTAGTAGTATCTCTATTTTCTTTTGATACAAACAAATGCTAAACATGGAAAACTCCTTTGTTCAGTCGACATAAAATAGGAGCTTTTCCAGGTTGGGTATGATCCAGTCAGGGTTAGCCTCTTTTAGTTGTTTAATCGTAGCTATTCCGGTTGTCACGGCAATTGTTTTGATGCCGGCGGCTTTTCCTGTTAGGATGTCTATGGGGCTGTCTCCGACGTAGAGACATTCGTCTTTTTTTATTCCGAATTCTGATATGATCTTGTCAAGTCCCTCTGGGTTAGGTTTGTTTTTAGCGTCTTCCTTGGCTATCATAATGTCAAAGTAATCTTTCAATGAAAATTTCTTCTCGACAGCCATTAATGGTTTAATCGGTGTTGTGGTAAACAGACCTAGCTTTATCCTTTTAGATTTTAGAGTTTTCAGGGTGGACTCAACGTTTGGAAGCAGTTGACAGTGCACGCTGCAAAATGACGTGTAAGCCTCAAAGACGTCTTTTTCAATTTCTTTTGCGGCAGATTCGGATATATGGGCTTTCGAGCTTATAATGTCGATGACTGGAAGTCCAGCCAAGGCGCCAAGCAGCTCGGCTTCGATCGTGGGCAAGCTTCGCCTTCTAAGTGCATCATTTAAAGCGTTGAAAACCATCGGCATCGAATCCACTATTGTGCCATCAAAATCAAACACAATGCCCCTAATCATTTTTGTCTCCTCAGTCGGAGATGAAACTTATATTATTAAAACCTAATTGAGACAATGATGAAATTTTCGTTCTTAAATCGGCTATGCCAAACACAATTACACGTTCAACTTGATTTCACATAAAAATTCATCTTATCATTGATTAAAAAAAATAAAAGTAGAAATTAAAAAACTAACTTTACTCAGCAGGTTAGCTTCTTCATTAGGTTCGACTGTCATTTCTTCGATTGGTTTAGGTGGAGGAGTAGTTGCCATTGTGTAGCCTATCCAAGCGCCGATTCCAAGAATAGCGATGAATGCAACAAAAACGGGAATTGCAATAACCCAAAACTGAACGTTAGCTGTGCTCCCTAAAAGTCCAATACTAACAAGCCAGTTGGGGTAAAAGAGCGTAACGAGATAACCTATTGCAACGACGACACAGACAATTAGAATTGCTGCGCCTATTGCTTGATCTTTACTCATGGTTGAATTTTCACCACCTTGTAAACAACATTACCCCCATTTAGTAAGATTGCTTTTATTAAGCATATTCTTTTTTTCGACATATTTGAGCGTCAGTTTATGCAAAAGTATGAAACTAAGTTAAGGGTGCTATAGTGATTTGATATAGGTTTGGCCAATTTTTCCCTGTTACATAGAGGTTACTTGTTTTTTGGTCGTATGCAATGCCGTTTAGAACTGATTCGGAGTTACTGGCATTGTAGATACCAGTCAAATCTATGTAACCCTTAACTTCACCTGAAGTAGGGTTTATAATCACTATTTTTTGCTGGTGCCAAATGTTTGCATAGATGTCACCGTCGACATATTCAAGCTCATTGAGGTAGTCGATGGGCATATCGGCATCGTGAACACTTACCTGCCTAACTATTTGAAAAGTTGCAGGATCAAGAAAATACAAGGTGGAAGAACCATCACTCATAATTAGCTGAGTACCGTCAAATGTCAAACCCCAACCCTCAGTTGAATAGTAAAAGTTAATCGTTTGTTTGAAGGTCTTCAAATCATACACAAAACCAACTCCACTCTGCCAAGTCAACTGAACAAGAGAACCATTAACAAGTGCCAGCCCCTCAGCAAAATATTGTTCCGACAACATTACCTCCCTAATGACGATACCTGTCAAGTTGACTTCTCGCAAACTAGACGTCCCCAAACCTCCACAGCTTTCATAAAACAAGCCATCGGCAAAGACTAAACCTTCAGTGAACGCCGTCATATCATGCGGAATGGTGGCCACTACAGTGTACGAGTAACTTCTCGGGAAGCTATCATTTGAAATCAAACTATGAAAAGAAAAAAAACCAATAACAACAACCGCGACAAAGAAACATAACAAGACATAAACCCGTTTCTTCATAAAAAAACTAAACTTCAAACAGACTAAAATGCGTAACGCAAAAAACATCTAGAAAAATCGAAGCGAAACACTTAAGAGCAGAGAAAATCTAACATCTGGCAGACCAAAAATAGGTGTTGAAATCAAATTGGCTGTTGAAGGTTTTTTCGAAAACAAAAAGGAACCAGTAGAAGCAAAAGTCGGCGACTTAACTCCGCAATCTAAAGCAGTTAATGTCACGGCCAAAGTAGTATCCAAAACAGAAATCAGAGAAATCCCCATGGGAAGAGACGGTTCACCACACAAGGTAAGCGACGCACTAATCGGCGACGAAACCGGCGTAGTATACCTCACACTATGGGACGACAACATTGAAAAAGTCAACGAAGGCGATACCGTTCGAGTAGAAAACGGTTACGTAACGCTCTTCAAAGGCAACATACGCCTAAACATAGGCAAATACGGCAAACTTGAACCCGCAACGACACCACTCGAAGTCGAAGTCAACACAGAAAACAACGTATCCAGCAAGACATACGAACAAGAACGCAGACCATTCAGAGGCGGACGAGGATTCGGAGGCGGCGGCTACGGCGGCAGAGACAGACGAGGCGGCGGAGGATACGGCGGAGGCGGCTACGGTGGCGGTCGAGATCGTCGCGGTGGCGGCGGTGGCGGCGGCTACAGACCAAGATACTAAGAAAAACGCTTAAGTTAGAACGAAAAGATTTTTTCCTTTTTTTAATTTATTTTATTTCTCATTCTTCAGCGCGCTATTCCATGGAATAACTAGTTTTTTCCGTAAAAACTTAAATCTTCAACAAAACTTTCAACGCTAAACAGGAGTTAACAACAATGGTTGCCGACAAATCTCAGATTAAACCCACAGTAGACGAATTACTGGCAAAAGCTAAAAAACCAGCCCGACTCTCGGGACCCATGCACCGATTCTACGAAGGCAAAATGCAAGTCATCCCCAAATGCGCAATCAGAGACGTCGATGACTTCGCAATCTGGTACACTCCAGGTGTAGCTGCCCCCTGCCGCGAAATCCAAGCCAACCCCGACAAATCCTTCGAATTAACAAACCGCTGGAACAACGTCGCCATCGTTACCGACGGTACCCGCGTCTTAGGTTTAGGCGACATCGGTCCAGAAGCAGCAATGCCAGTTATGGAAGGCAAAGCGTTACTGTTTAAGTATTTAGGAGGGGTTGATGCCTTTCCGATTTGTCTGAAAACCAAGGATCCAGATGAAATTGTCCAAATCTGCAAAGCATTAGAGCCAACATTTGGCGGTATTAACTTAGAAGACATCGAAAAACCAAAGTGCTTTAAAATCCTCGAGCAAGCCCGAGACCAAATGAACATACCAGTCTGGCACGACGATCAACAAGGAACTGCAACAGTGATTTTAGCGGGATTAATTAATGCATTCAAGCTCGTAGGCAAAAAACCCAAAGAAGCACTAATAACGCTAGTAGGTTCAGGCGCCGCCAACATCCGTACAGCATACGTATTAATGAAATGGGGCGTAAAACCCGGCAACATAATCCTAGCAGACAGCAAAGGCGTCATCTACAAGGGCAGAGCAGACATCATCCAAGAAGAAGACCCCTGGAAATACGACATAACCCAGAAAACAAACGCTGAAGGCAGAACAGGAGACATATCCCAAGCCTTCAAAGGTGTAGATGCAGTGGTTGCTGCCTCAAAACCAGGACCAAACACAATAAAGAAGGAATGGATAAGAACCATGGCAAACAACGCAATAGTATTTGCATGTGCAAACCCGATTCCTGAAATCTGGCCTTGGGATGCTGAAGAAGCAGGAGCACGCATAGTTGCAACGGGAAGAAGCGATTTTCCCAACCAAGTCAACAACAGTCTAGGCTTCCCAGCGATTTTCAGAGGAGTGCTAGACGTTAAGTCAAAAGCCGTCACAGATGACATGTGCATTGCCGCAGCCCAAGAACTAGGCAGATTACGCTGAGGAGCGAGAAATGGATGAAAAAAATCTGCTGCCACGAATGGATGAATGGGAAGTTTTCCCCCGAGAAGCAGTCGCATGCGCCCTAAAATCCATCGAGCAGGGATTAGCAAGAGTAAAACCCAGCCGACAGGAACTCTATGAACGTGCTTCAGCTATAATTCAAAATGCCCGCCAATCAACTGAGCTTCTACTGAAGCATGGCTTAATCAAGCAACCGCCAAGCGAAAAAGAACTTCTAAGATAATGCACATTACCTTAAGTTTTGAAGAACAACAAAAAGAGGATATAGATTTTAGAGCGGCGTAATTCTAATGATATTTCTTTTTTCCAACCTACGCAACGCATCTAGACACTCGTCTTTTTTTTCGCCTGAAACGTTAAGGGTAAGCATTATGTCTTTAATCGAAACACCAGGTTTGCCAAAGCTCTCATGACGCTTGTAGAGGTGCTTAACAATGGATTTTTCTAGTCTACCGCATCGCCAAGTAGTATTGCGTATCAAAACAACTATGGTTCGGATAAGTGTCTGCTCGTTTGATTTTCTTCCACGAGTTTCTCCCATGTCTCCCCACAACAAAGATAAACCGCACCATTTCATTTAAACATTATTTCTAAACATCATGACATGGGTTAATACATTTTTTTAAGGTAGACCCCATGTTTTTTACCGTAATATCTTTCGAGTTTGCCCAAAGTTTGGTAGCCAAGCTTTTGATAGAGCTTTAAAGCTGGGTTGTTATCCTCTCGCACTTCAAGACGAATTTGCGTTACGCTTCTCTGTTTTAGAAAACTCTCAATTTCCAGAAGCATCCTTGTGGCTATGCCTTTGCGTCGAAAGCTTGGAGCCACATTTATCGTTACTATGTGCCCGTACTCGGTGTTTTCTTCAACTTCAATTTGGGCAATAACAAAACCAGCTACATCTCCGTTTACTGTAGCAATCAACGCACGAGTGTTGTGGTCACGAAGCAGATAGTCTATTTGCTGTTTAGTGAACGCTTCATGATCAAAACAGTCTTCTTCAATTTCAAACAACTTATCAAGGAATTTTACGGTTGCAGCTTCAATTCTTACTTCCATTTTTTTTCTTAGATAATAATTAGGGCGTGGTTTGTTTTTAATTTTTTTCTATGTCTTTTTGAGCAACTATCGCTGGTTTCAATTCAAGGTACTGCTGAGCTGCAAAACCCGCAAAGAAACGGAACCAAAGTGTAATGATTCGAACAAGAATTGTAGCGGTAGCACTAAGTGCTGCCGGAACCCCCATAGAAAAATAGAGTGTAGTCATTACTGCTTCCGGAAGCCCAACTTCAAAGGGTATGCCGATTGGTATTGCTTTTACAGCTAAAACTATGGAAGAAGTTATCAAAATCAAACTCCAAGAAACAGGGTGCCCAAGCGATAAGAACACCAAATATGGCACGCTTAAACTAAAAAACCAAGTAATCGCAAGATAAAAAAAACTTGAAACAACGGGCTTAGGGTTGTTCTTGAATTCTTGCATTGCGCTGTGAAAATTCACGGAAATATCAAAAGCTTGTTCTTTTAATTTATCTGCTTTCCATCTGCCAAAGGTTACTTTTTCCGCTAATTTTGTTGTCCAATCTATTATTTTCGTTGTCCATTGCTGTCTGAAAGATAAAACCAACATAAAAGACATAACGCCAGTTATAGCTACTGCAACAATAATTATCAGGTTGAAAACCAAGGGTGATGCTTGCCCTCCAAAATAGAGTAAAACGATTCCAACCAGAAGAGCAATAACATTTATTGCCATTCCTAAGAGTCTGTGGGCAAAAAGTGAAGCTACGATTTTTCCGCATGAACCACATTTATCCCTCATTAGCAGATATGTTCGAGTTACTTCTCCACTTATCGATTGAGCTGGAACCAACGTATCGACATAAATACCATACCAAACGTAGAGATACCCTCTAAAGATGCTCATTTTTATTTGAAGAAATTTGGTTAGTTCTCTCCAAGAAATTGTAAAGAAGAAAACATCCAAAAAACCAAAAAGGATTGCAACAGAATAAACGAGGGGATTGGCGGTTTTTGCTGTCTCGATTATTCCTAAGATGTCCACATTAAACAAGTATATGTAGAGAAAAAAACCGATTAAACCAAGCAGTGGAAAAATAACAGTTTTCCAAGTGAGCTTAGGCTTAGTGGTTTCCATTGGGTTTTTTGCACCAGAGTTAAACGGAGAGGTATGAATTACCGATTATATACTTTGTCCAAATCCAACCTAAGGCTAAATTAGGCTTTTAAGAATGCTAAGTGAAGATCGTTTATTTTTTGAAGCGATTTCTGCTAAGTCGCTCATTAACCTCGTTAGCTTACTTTTTCAATAACAGTTAAACAATAGAATTTACGTTATTCATGTAACTCATTGATTTGAAAGTTGGTTTAACATATGGCTTCTATAAAAGCCCTCAAATTCAATCCTATTATTTACATAGTACTGGTTGCCTTAATCACAATTGTTGCTTCCATACTAATAGAGCCAACCATATCTGTGACTTCTAATAAATGCAGTTCATGTCATGGATCAGAGTATAATCAACAATTAGATATTCTAGAAGGAAACAGCCAAAACACGATACCTGCAACTTTACAAGTAGGCCAAACACAAACAGTTAAAATAATGGTAGAAAACAATAACAACGCTCCAAAGTACAACCAGTTCAGTAATGTTAAAGCAACTTTAACTTCACAAAACGGTCATTTTTCAGTAAGTTCCCCAACCGTCAATATTGGCACAATATCTACAACCGCAATGGCAACATGGCAAATAACGGGTCAATCCCAAGGACCCGATACAATCTTAATTTCAGTGTCAGCCGAAAACAATCACTACTTCCTAAAATACATAGATAACTACTCACCCAGCCCAACAATTACAGTAACCACTGATCCCAATTCAACGCCAACACCAACACCAAACTCAACTCCAGAACCAACAATTACCACCTCACCCAACCCAACCAACATCCCAACAACTACACCTTCGCCAACATCAAATCCCACTAATTCACCCACATCTCACCAAACACTGCAACCTACAGAATCAAACAATTACTCCCCCACCCAAAGTCCAACAACAACTCCAAACACTTCAAAGGAAACAAGCCCTACATTGCCAACGCAGACCAAAATACCAAACTTGACAATGCAATACATCCTCACACCTGCCGCAATTGCATTAATTCTTATTTTTGCAATCACACTTCTAATTCTAACAAAAAAATACAAGGCTAACAATTGACATGAGAATTGACAAAATTGTATTTTTATTAAGAAGCTCCACCCTAGAATCAGGTTAGTGGGTTAGATATGAAAATAGGAGTTTGCGGAATTGCCTGCGAGAAGTGTCCTCGAATGCAAAGTGGCACTTGCCCAAACGGCAGTATTGGCTGTGTCGCGAGGGAGAACAAGTTTTGTCAGATTTGTAATTGTGCTAATCAAAAAGCGGTTAAACTCTGTTTTGAATGTAGAGAATTTCCCTGCGAAACCACTAAACTTGGACCAATAAGTTATGGTTACTGCCAATACCTTTCAGACAAAACTGAGCAGCAGTCTTAAGTTATTGGTTTAAGGAGTTGTTTTGGTCATCTATGGTCTCCAAAGATGTCTTAATTGAAGCCAAAGGTTTAACCAAAAAATTCGACGATTTCATCGCAGTGGACCACATAGATTTCCAAGTTTACAAGGGCGAATGTGTAGGTTTCTTGGGACCTAACGGCGCAGGCAAAACAACCACTGTACGTATGATCTATTGTTTTATTCCACCAACCGAAGGAGAACTAATCATTGCTGGATTAAGCGTTAAATCTCAGTGCAGAGAAATAAAGAAGATAGTGGGTGTAGCGCCTCAAGAAGATAACCTTGATCCAGATTTTACTACTATAAAGAACCTAACTGTCTACGCCCGATTCTTTGACATCCAAAAAGACGAAGCCGTAAAAAGGGCGAATGAGCAACTAAAGTTTTTCCAACTGGAAGAAAAAAAACAGGTTCCCATACTGGCGTTGTCAACGGGTATGAAGCGCAGGCTAATTTTTGCCAGAGCACTGATCAACCAGCCTCAAATTCTGCTTCTTGATGAACCCACAACGGGTTTAGACCCCCAGGCTAGACACCTCGTGTGGGATGAAGTGCGTTACCTCAAAAAGAAACAGGTCACAATCATCCTGACAACTCATTATATGGATGAAGCAGAAGTTCTCTGTGATAGAATCTTAATCGTTGACAAAGGCAAAATCATTGAAGACGGAACGCCCTCCGACCTGGTGAAAAAACACATAGGCGAGGACGTTCTTGAACTCGATTATGACGAGAAACTCTTGCCAACACTCAAAGAAGCTTTTCCAGATGCACGCATAGAGAAGCTAAGCGACCGCATGCAAATCTTCACTGACAAACCCCACGGCGTATTCGAAGGCTTCCTAAAGGACCACCCAATTCAAAATGTAACCATTCGCAAAGCCAACCTTGAAGACGTCTTCCTTAAATTAACTGGACGAGGACTAAGAGAAGAATGAGCAAAGTTAATCTACGTAAATCCCCAGCTCGCTTCTCAATACCTAAACTCAGCTATCGAGTCTGGAAAGTTTGGCATCGCAATTTTGACGTTTTCACTACAACCATAAAAGTAAATTTCTTACCTTCTCTGCTTGAGCCAATTCTATACTTATTAGCTTTCGGTTTTGGGCTTGGAGGATTCATACCAAGCATCGAAGGCCAATCATATATAGCCTTTATAGCACCTGCATTGGTAGCCATTTCAATAATGAACGGTTCTTTTTTTGAATGTACATTTGCCTCGTTTGTTCGCATGTACTTTCAAAAAACCTTCGATGCAATCGTGGCGACACCCGTCAGTGTTGAAGAAGTGGTTGCTGGGGAACTTCTCTGGGGTGCGACAAGAGCAACCATTAATAGCACAATCGTTTTGTCCGTGGTCGCAGTCTTCGGATTGATTTCAACTCCGCTGTTTCTAATAGTTATTCCATTGGCTTTTTTTGGAGGTTTAATGTTTGCTTCAATGGCAATGTGCTTCACGGCAGCGGCACCAAACATCGACTTCTTTAATTTTCCTTCATTCCTCTTTCTAACACCTATGTTCTTTTTATGCGGGACATTTTTCCCATTAACATCTCTTCCAATAGCCGTTCAAGGCGTCGCAATGGCTTTGCCCTTGACACATGTTGTCAACATCGTTAGGGGGGTTGTTACAGGCCATCTTGTACCTATACTTGGTCTAAATCCACTGGTTCTGATTCTCATAAGTCTGGTTTGGATAGTTCTCGTTACCTTGTTCTTCTTTGTTCTTAGCATTAATTTGATGAAAAAACGTCTAACAAGCTAAAACTTTTTACGTATTGGCTCCAGAGATAATCAATTAAAAATCTTGCAGTCCCTTAGGCGTTAAAGATTTTTAAACGCAACAGGTATTGTTAGCCATAAAGGAAGAGAAACACATGCGCTTAGTTGTTCGAATCGGCGGTTCAGTTGTCGCATCTCCAATCAATACTGAATTGATAGGAAAATATGCCAATATAATAAAAAACATAAAACAGCAGGGCCACGAGGTTGCAGTAGTTTTGGGGGGTGGAGCGTTGGCAAGAGAATTTATCGGTATAGCTCGAAATTTAGGTCTAGACATGACGGGACAAGATGAGATTGCAATTTCTTGCTCACGTTTGTTTGCCCAGTTGTTTCTCAAAAAACTAGGTGAATCAGCCTGCAGTAAGGTTTCCGTAACGTTAGATGAAGCTACTCAATGTTTAACTCAAGGAAAAATTGTTGTTATGGGAGGTTTAAAACCTGGAATTACCACTGATACAGTTGCAGCCCTAGTTGCTGAAAGCATTAATGCTGACCTGATTGTTAAGGGAACGGACCAAGATGGAGTTTACGATAAGGACCCCCGAAAACATCCAAACGCGGTAAAGCTTGACAAAATATCTCTTCAAGAATTAGTCAATGTTTTTGAACATAGTGAGCATAAAGCAGGCATTCATCAGATTGTTGATCCAGAAGCAATCAAAGTCCTGAAACGCAAACGATTAAAAATGATTGTGGTAAACGGTTTTAAACCTGAAAATATTCATGCTGCAATAAAGGGTCAGAATGTTGGCACAATAATAGCCTAAAATTAGTGCTTTTGCTATCCGTCCTTTTTTTAACCTCTTCTAAATTTGGCTAAATGATTCTGTAAGATCCCTAACTTTCTTTGAAGATATCGCGAGTGTGATTAGAATAAATCTAGCCTCTAGTTTACATTAACAAGCAATTACCAAACATGTTACTTAATATCTTTCTTAAGATTTAACTAGTCTTTAAATAGACTCAGAATCCAAAAAATAATAGAAGCGCGCATAAAAATGTCAACAAAAACTATACCTGTCGTAGAAGCGATAGATGTTACGAAAACTTACATGTTAGGAAAGGTTCCAGTCGAAGCTTTGAGAGGCGTGAACCTAAAAGTTGAAGCAGGAGACTTTGTTTCAATTTTGGGACCCTCAGGAAGCGGCAAATCCACGATGCTAAACCTTATCGGCGCATTGGACAAACCAACCGCCGGTACCTTATTAATCGACGGTGTAGACATCTCAAAATTGAACGACAACCAACTCGCCGAAATTAGACTAAGAATCGGCTTTGTCTTCCAATTCTTCAACCTAATTCCCAGATTAACCGCACGTGACAATGTAGAACTATCCATGTCAATAGCCAACTTGAGTAAAAATGAAAGAAGAAAACATGCGATCGAACTCTTAGAGACTGTTGGTTTAAAAGATCGAATAAAACACAAACCGGCAGAACTCAGCGGCGGACAACAACAACGCGTTGCCATAGCACGAGCATTGGCAAACAACCCCAAATTTCTCCTTTTAGATGAACCAACAGGCAACGTTGATTCAAAAACAGCAAGTGAAGTCTTAGCATTAATAAAAAAACTAAATGAAGAAAACAAAGTCAGCATAATCATGGTAACTCATGACCAAAAGCTAGCGCATGAAGCAAAACGTACCGTTCAGATGTTTGATGGTCAAATTACAAAACAGGCGGAAAACTAATGAAAACAACCGATATTTTTGGGTATTCATTTAGTGCAATTAAACTTCGAAAACTCAGAGCAGCTTTAACTACGCTGGGAGTTGTGATAGGTATCGCTGCGATCGTAGCACTCTTATCAATAACTCAAGGCTTGCAAGCAACTCTAACTAACGAACTCAACCAAGGGTTATCTGCAAATACCTTAATCGTGACACCTGGCAGCAGTTTTCTTAGCGGAGGAGGTCCCACTGCAGGAGGTGGCGGCGGAGGATTTGGAGGGGGAGGAGCAACCGATAACTCCGGATTCAAACTCTATGTAAATTATACTAGCGAAATAGCCGGATTAAGTTCAGATATTACCAACTCAATGGCTATCATAAGCCGAACTGGATACATAAATACAGAAAACATCAACCGAACAGTTACAATCAACGGAGTTGACTTCAACCAATACTCCCAGTTTTACAGCACAACATTTGTTGCAGCAAGCGGAACAATTCCACTTAATCCAGCCGAAAACCAAGTTGTCGTAGGCACACGCGTAAATCAACCTGGACAAAACGGAACAATCTTTTTTGGCGCTGGAGACACCATCAATATCACATGGACAAACGCCACAGTTTTGCCTCCAACAAACGAGACCTACACAGCCGACGTCTCAGGAGTGCTTGACAAAATCGGAGGTTTTGGCATTGGAGGACCATCCGACACAGGGATCTACATTCCAATTAACAAAGCACAAAGCTTTTTTGGAACAGACCAATGCGACATGATACTTGTCCAAATAAAAAACAATGACAACGCAACCATAACCAATGTTTCTAAAGCAATAACAGACCATTTCAGCAACCAAGTATCTGTCGTATCAGCAACCGCTGTGCTTACTTTGCTCACCAGCGTCTTTAGCATCCTACAGCTATTCCTAGGCGGAATCGCAGCCATATCACTGCTTGTAGCAGGCATAGGAATAATGAACATCATGATAGTCTCGCTAATCGAGCGCACAAGGGAAATAGGCATCCTCAAAGCATTAGGCATGAAGAGCAGAACAGTGTTAACTATATTTCTAGGTGAATCCGTCATAATCGGTTTGCTAGGTGCAGTTATCGGTATAATTTCAGGATGGATTTTGGCAAACGTCACGGCAAGAATCTTGGGCTCAGGATTCTTCGGAGGCGGCGGAGGATTCCAAATAACGCCTCTATTAACCCCTGAAGTATTAGTTGGAGCATTGGCTTTCGGAATCGGAGTTAGCGTAATATTCGCACTTTACCCTGCTTGGAGAGCATCAAAGCTAAAACCAGTAGAAGCTCTAAGATATGAATAAATTCCCTGCTGTCCAATTTTTTCTTTTTCTATTTTAGTTTAGCTAGAAGCTTTAAGATACGAATACAATAAGCCTGAAGAGACGTTTCATATTGAAGAGAATTTACCCTGATCAACCAATCGTTGGAATCGGAATCTTAATTGTACGTGACTGCCATATCGCCCTTATAAAACGTGGAAACGAACCAAGTAAGGGTAAATGGACCATACCAGGGGGCTTGGTTGAGCTAGGTGAAAGCGTTGAAGCCGCGGTTATACGTGAAGCCAAAGAGGAAACTTGCCTTGATGTAGAAAAACCAGAACTAATCGATGTAGTCGACAACGTTGATTTCGATGAGCATGGAAAAGTAAAATATCACCATGTCATTGTCGACTACCTTGTTCATGTTAAAGGCGGAGATATTAACGCTGCAAGCGACGCTGAAGAACTACGGTGGGTACCTTTCGATGAGGTCGAAGGCTACAATTTGACGGCTTCATTCAGACTTTTCTTCAGACAAAATAGGAAAAAACTAGAGAAAGCTAATTCTTATTGCTAAAGAACAATCGTGTTTCACCCATAGTCTTTATATCTAAAGACCTGACACGAGCGACTATAGGAAAATCATTAACCACTCTGCCCAAAGTCAAACAGTGATGAGGTGGAAGGTCTCGCGCGATGCTTCGAACAGTTTCAGCGTCAACTCTTGCTGCGCGTGAAACCACATCCAAATCATGTTCGTTGGTGAAGTTGAATAAAAAAATGTTGTCTGCTTGGCGATAAATGGTTTCTTGGATTGTATCAGGTTGGTTTGTGATAAATGTAGTGAATATGCCGTAGTGACGCATACGGGTAACAATATCGTCCCAGTAAGTTTCACGCAAATAGAGGTGAGCTTCTTCCGCAAACAAGAAAACAGCTTGAAGTTTCCAGTTAGTGAGGGAATCAACCAGTTTGCCCAAGACGTATTCTACGATGATTTGCCGATCTATGTTTGAAGTGTTTTTTAGGTTTATTACTATAGCCCCGCCCTGACCCTTTGAACGAAGCAACTTATCATCCAGCAACATTGCTTCACCAGGGCAGTCCGTGAAAAAACCCGAATTGGCAAAGGAGTGGAAGCGCGAAGTCAACGCATCCTTTACATGTTGGTTGCAATTCAAGTCCCTGATTGCCTCCCCCAAATCTGACATAGTCAGCTTTCCTTGTTCTTTGAGGCTTTTCCAAAGACGTCTAAACTCTCGGGCGGATGTTCCAGGTAAATGTAAAGCGTTTACAAGTATACCCATAACTGTGTTTAAGTGCAGCTGTTCAAGACTAACTTTAAAGTTTTGCGATGGTGTGAAAGAGTGAATCTTATCATAATACATGTTGCGTTTGCCATCATTTGTTAATCCTAAACTTGAGTATTCTCCGTTTAGGTCGAAGATAACGACCGTGGCTTTGTAGCCAACCAGACTTACCATCAACAATTTCGAGAGATGGGATTTGCCACAACCTTTCTTACCTGTGATAATATTCAATGTTCCATCTACCTCTGAAGCATCAATAGTAAGAAGCGAAGAATCCTTGGTACCTCCCAAAATAATGGGTAGTTTTCCATCGACTTTTGCCAGTTTCATGAGCATTGGAATTGAGAGTTTCTTGATTGCTGATTGAGAACGCGAAGGTAACCAACTGCTGCTTGGGCTTAGAATCTGATTTTCCAGGGTAGCTCGAATCTTGCAAACTAGTAGATTTGCATCTTGAATGTAAGTAATGTGAGGGGCAATCTCCATTGGGTCAATATCTTCACCCATTAAAGGTTCACCACCATCGGACAAAGTGCGCAAAAGTTCTTCCAAAACGCCGGGTACTGCAGCAAACTGTACATCGATAACTTGAGCAATTAGAGCTTTCCCCGCTTCATCATCTTCTACCAGCAAGTAATCACCTTTTTCAACACACTCGGTCGGAAAGCTTATGATTTGCAATACGTTACCTTCTTTTTTATATAGTTTCAAGCGTAAACCTCTCCGCTGCCAAAAGCACCGAAAAGAAGCTTATGCATGTCTGGACGGTTGATGATTTGAATGCCATGTTTGCTAGTAATGAAATGCTTTATAGCTATCACCTCGTTGGCTGTAAATGTGCAAAGTATGTGTGCTAATCTAAGTGTTTCAGGGTAACTTTGTGTATGCAAATCATTCCCTAGCAACTTCTGCAGAGCGTCTACTCGTCCTTCTGAGCTGATTTCTCGGTCGATGTCTAATCTGAATGCAAGGTTTGACCTGTTGAGCCGAGCTACATAAACGTCTCCAAGCAAGGCTTGAGGCGGTTTTGAGTACAGTCCTGTAGTCTCTACCAAATATGGCGGGTCATGATTCAGGCGTTGCTCAGTTATCAAGATTCCATTGACCCTTAGAGTTGTTGCTTTTGAAAAAGCTAAAACAATGCTCTTGTTTCTTCTTGCAAGAGATAGAATCTCTTTTAGGCGCTGAACAGGCGTATCTATAGTTCCTGCCATTAAGGAACCGTCAAAAAGCAATACTCCGTTGTTGATGGTTTTGGCAAGCATGGATTGAATCCACCGTTCAAGCAAGCTGGCTAGGCGAGTTGGCATTTGCGAGATATTAGGTGCTGATGGGTGCGCTTTTTCGTAACTTATGTTAAAGTATGCTTTTTCGAGTGCATTGTAGAGTTGATATTTATTTTCTTCTGTTATATGAAGTATGAAGGGTCCAAGGCGAGTATAATTGTATGTTCTGTTTTGTCGCCAAGTAATTGCTCCCCTCATGGCTACTATAATGCCTGTTGTTGTTTCGCCTATTTTGATGGTTGAGGTGTCTGTGGCAGCGATTATTGTTTCTTTGAGGTTGGGTTTTAGGATTATTGGTTCTGGCTTTAGATGAAGGGTTCTAAAGCATTGTTCCCGTGGGTCTAGTTGTTGGGTTAGTCCGTTTAGATGAACGGGTTGATGTTGAGTTCGTTTGAGTGAATATAGGGATTGTTCTAGGAAGCGTTGAGGAAAAAGCGTGTCTATATTGGGTTGGGGAAAGTTATATTTGTTAGGTATTGTATATTGTTCAATCACTATGATTCACCAATATTCAATATCTTTATTGGTGAAATATTTAAGTATTGTGCATGTACATCTTGCACAATTCAATATGCAATAAGTGAGAACTTGACAGAAACAAAGCAAAACCCGCCAATCAAAGTAAAAATGAAAATCGGGGACATAGAATTCGAAATTGAAGCCCAAACCGACCAAATCCAAACCGCCGTAAATCAGATACTTACAACAGTCACCGAACACGCAAAAAGCATTAACCTTACTCAGATCAACGAACGTCCAGCAAATCTCTCACGCACAGAAACTTGTCGAGGCGTTATCCAAAAATTATGGGAAGAAAGCTGGTTTAATGAGCCACGCGGATTAGATGAGGTCCATAGTGAACTCGCACGAAAAGGCTTCCACTATGATCGCACTGCAGTTGCACACGCACTAGTTGATTTAGTAAAAGATAATATTTTAACTCGGATTGGAAAACCTAGACGTTATCAATACGCTCAAAAACGTCCCCCAACTTAACTCACTTAATATTGATCAAAATTATTGGCTCTTGCATTCGTTAGTGATTGTGGTTAAAGAGTTTAAAGTTGGTTTTGCATTATGTTTGTTTGGCGTTGTCTGTGAAAGTTGTTTTTTGGTTGCTAGACCTTAATCCTAAAATCGACAAAGACAATGGGACAACTGAACTGTGGCTGTGGGGAATTAATGCTAGTGGCAATCGAGTGCTAATTATTGACCGCAATTTTATCAAATATTTCTATGCTTTGGCAGAAGATGCAGTTGATGTTTCGAAGCTTGCAGGAGAAATTAGCAGGATTTTTGGCGAATCAGTTGTGAAAACAGAAATTGCACGGCGCCGTTTTTTTGGCAAGCCTGTAACTGCAATAAAAGTCTCCTGTAATCCTTCAACTGAAACTAAAAAATTAGCCAAGAAGATTAGAAGTGTCGTAGGAGTGAGAGATTGCCTCGAAGACGATATTCGCTTCGCTATGAGGTATTTAATCGAATATAACGTAGTTCCTTGTAGTTGGCATGAAGTTATCGTGGAAGAAGAAAAGAACACCAGGGGGTTGAGGGTTGACAGAGTTTATGCCGCAAAGTCGTTGCCAAAGCACCTAGAAAATGCTTCTGCGGTTCCATTAAGGATTTTAGCTTTCTCTATGGTTTGTTATAGTAAAGAGGGTTCACCTAAACCCGATCGAAATCCAGTTCTTATGATTTCCACTTCAACCAGCGACGGAGAAGAAAGACAGTTTATTGTAAAAGAAGATAAAGAGGATAAGCCTCTGATTGATGCTTTTTTTAAGTACATTCAAGATTTTGACCCAGATGTGATCACAAGCTTTGGCGGGAATACTTTAGACTGGTCTTATCTTAAAGCTAGAAGTCACAAAATAAAATTGGAAGTCAATTTTGATCGAGCGCAACAGGGTCCTCACAAAAGCGTTTATGGTCACATATCAACAACGGGCGTGATTAACCTTGATTTGGCGGATTTCATGGATGTTTTTCCAGAAGTTAAGGTTAAAAGTCTTCGAAATTTCGCCGAACATCTAGGTTTAATGAAAGAGCGGCAAAACTGGATTGAAGATATCGAGTTTGCGGATTGGTGGGATGATAAAAAGAAGCGAAATGAATTGTTAA
The DNA here is from genome assembly GCA_963775465.1 of Candidatus Bathyarchaeota archaeon. GTDB lineage: Archaea > Thermoproteota > Bathyarchaeia > Bathyarchaeales > Bathycorpusculaceae > Bathycorpusculum. The sequence goes on from CAVZIW010000001.1 coordinate 22,396, forward strand.
GGTTTGGATTGGATACTGCACGCAAAGTTCAGGGTGCCTCGAAGTTACTTCTAAATTTTGCAATACAACTTTCAAGTTTAGTTAGCTTGCCTCTGGATCAAGTCATGACAGCAGCAACTGGCTTTCGTGTTGAATGGTTCTTAATGAAACATTCTCAAAAAGTAGGTGAATTAATCCCAAAACGGATCGAACAGACTTACATATCTTATAAGGGCGGGTTGGTTCTCTCGCCTAAACCCGGTTTGCATGAGAATATCGCGGTTTTAGACTTCAAATCAATGTACCCCAACATAATGTTAACCTATAACCTATCACCTGACACTTACATTCCTCCAAACGAGCCCAACCCTAAAGAGGGGGTTTATGTCTCTCCAGAATTGGGGCACCGTTTTCGTAAATCGCCTCCTGGGTTCTATACAGGCGCTCTGACATACCTAATTAATACGCGCGATGCAATTCGCCAGAAGATGAAAGAACTAAATCCAGAACTTGTGGAGTACCGGATTTTAGATGCTAGACAAAAAGCTGTTAAAATAATTACAAACGCTACCTATGGCTATGCGGGTTGGGTTAGCGCCAGGTGGTACCTTAAGCCAGTTGCTGAAGCTGCTTCTGATTGGGGTAGGCATGCAATATTGGAAGCTGAAAAAATGGCGGAAACCGCCGGAATATTAGTCGTTTATGGCGATACAGACAGCTTATTTATCAACTATGAGAAAGCAGCAGCAGAAAAACTGCAGGATCAAATTAAACGTGATTTGAAGCTTGAGGTGGAGATTAGCGATGTATATAGGCGAATTTTTTTCACTGAGGCAAAAAAACGTTATGCTGGATTACGACAGGACGGTAGTCTTGATATAGTTGGGTTGGAGGTTATTCGGGGTGACTGGGCCGAAGTGGCAAAAAATGTTCAGGAGCATGTTCTGGAAATTATTTTGAAGGAGTCATCACCCAAAGAAGCTGTTAGTTACGTTCGGAATATTGTAAAATCGTTAAGAGAAAAGAAAGTTCCTTTCCATGATTTGATAATCTGGAAAAATCTAACAAAACCTCCCCAGAACTATGACATTAAAGCGCCACATGTGGAGGCTGCCAAGATGCTGATTGAGAAAGGTTGGCGACTCACTGGCGGCGACAAAGTCGGTTATGTTATTTTGAAGGGAAAAGGTAGATTGTATAGTCGGGTTAAACCGTACGTTTTAGCTGAATACGACGAAGTAGACATTGACTATTACATTACTAATCAGGTTTTGCCTGCAGCGATAAGAATACTGGAGTTGTTTAACTTTACCGTGGAAGATTTTCTTGAAAAAGAAATTAAAGAAACACAAGAAAGCAGGAGCCTAATGGATTATGTTTAGGCTGCTGGAATAGCATCTTTGAAGGTTATAAGTTCAACGTTTAAGACTGGTTTGACTGCTTCGGAGATACGTGAAGCTACAATACGTCGGATATTTTTGTCACCTGCAATATCTACAATGCGTTGAGTGATGATGCCATCAAAAACCGCTGTGTCAACACCCGCTACTTGTTGAAGTTTCTCTGCAAGTTGACTTACGGGTAGACGTTCTATTAATTCAAGCTTTTCGTTGAGCAGTACTGCTTCAAAGGTACCGACTAAGGCTTTGGCCGCTTGGCTAATCGTGTCAGGTATTTCGATTTTAGCTCTTTCCGGAATTGTGATTTTTTTAGGATGTGGTGTTGGCGGTGTAGGCTTACCTGAAATTTCGCTAACAAGGACTTTGTTATCTATGGCTTCTGAAATTTCTTTGCAGTTACATTCTTCAATTTCTTTGCCCCTTGGTGCGCGCCCGACAAATTTAATGTTCGTTACTTGAATAAGCTCTTTTAAGATTAAGTCCCCGCCCCGATCCCCGTCTAATAGTGCGGTGGCAACTTTTTCTTTAGTAATCTTTCTTATTGAATCAGGAACTTTTGCGCCTTCGAGTGCGACTGTGTTGAAGATCCCGCAGCGCATTAAATTAATTATGTCGGCACGTCCTTCGACAACGTATATTTCTTTAGATTCTTGTAATGCCGGTCCTGCTGGTAGGTTTTCTGGACCGTACTTTTCAACCTTACCAACTTTCATTGTGCCACTGATTTCTTTGTAGACTTCGTCTACGCTTGGCATAGATTCAATGTTCCAGCGGTGTAGGATTTCTTTTGCTCGGTCGATGATGATTTTTCGGCGTGCTTCACGAATGTCTTCTATTTTTTCTAGGTTTACTTTAGCTGAGCAAGGGCCGACTCGGTTTATGCTTTCGACGCTTGCTGCGATTAATGCAGTGGATACCCGGTCTAAGCTAGTTGGGATGGTTATTGAACCGTTGGTTCGATCGTTTTTTGAGTGAAGGTCGATTTCGATTCTGCCGATTCTGCCAGTTTTTTGGAGTTCACGTAGGTCAAGTTCTGATCCGAAAAGTCCTTCTGTTTGACCAAAAACTGCTCCGATAACGTCTGGTTTTTCAACCACGCCTTCAATATCAAATTTGGCATGTACAACGTACTTTATAGTAAATGTTTGGGATGCTCCTGTTCCCGTAAGTGTGACTCTCCTGTAAGTTTATATTTATTTGATTATGTTAATCGCACTAAAGCGAGATACTCTCGCAATGATGAGATCTGAATTTTGCTACTGATTTGAATTTAGATGCGTGCTATTTAATATAACTTATGCAAGCTGGATAAGTATCCCGACGCTTATTTCCCTTTTTTCTTTTTTGCAAGTCGAGCGATATTAGCTTATTCACTGAAAAAAATACAAAAAACCGAAATTTCCTAATTCATAATTATACAAAAAAGTTAGGATTGAGTGAAGAAAAAATTACCCTAGCCTGCGTTTGAGGATAACATATTAATTACGTGAGAAACTAGTTTCTATTGAGGAATAAATGAGATGTCATTTGTTCAAATTTTTGTTTGGGAGGGTCTTGCTCCAGAGAATAAGAAGAAAATCGTTGAAGTATTGACTAAAGTTTTTGAAGAAATCGAAATTCCAAAGGAAGCAGTCCAAATCGTCATTTATGAATCTCCGAAGGTAAATTGGGCAACGGGAGGGCAATTACACTCAAAAAGATACCCGAATGTACCCTTGCTTGAAAAAAAAGAAGATTCAACGGTTGAATCAAATTATTCAAAAATGCCCAATGAAGTCACATCACCTTCTACGGTAAAGAGTATTTCTAACACATTAATACGGAATAGAGAATTTGAAGAAGCGTTATTGAGAGCAAAACAGTTGAAGGCTCCTATGGATGAAGAGTTGAAGGCTCCTATGGATGAAGAGTTGAAGGCTCCTATGGATGAAGAGTTGAAGGCTCCTATGGATGAAGAGTTGAAGGCTCCTATGGATGAAGAGTTGAAAGCTGTAAATGAAACAGTTATTCTTGAGAACGAGAGAGGAACCAAACTATATAATGATCGTCTTATTCATGAACGTAAAACTTATTTAATAACAGAAATGAAATGTGCATCAACTAAAGCCGGTTTTATACATTCTTTACTTCAAATTCAATTCAAAAATGGCGAAACACACTCTTTTTACGTTGGCAATTTACCAAATACGTCTATAACTAATGCTAATATCAAAGGTTTTAAGATTGATTATAACAAGACTGATTTTAAGGAGGCAGCAGAACAGTGGGCTTCACTAATAAACGCATTAATTTCCCTGAGCTGAATATAAATATCCACACTGCCAACTTGTATTCTAAAAGTAATAAATAATTAGTTAAATATTCCTAAATTAATGATTAAAGAAATAAATCTTGATGAACACACACTATTCAAAAGTATCTGAAAAACCTGCAATGAATTTTATCAAAAACACGTAACCTTTACAAATACCAATGCCGTAGACGTTAAAGAAATCGACCTATCAACATTAACGGTCCAGGAAGTCTTAGATAAAATACGCAGCCACATGACACAAGCTCAACCACTTGTCGAACAAGGTTTGAGTACATTACAACTTACGAAGGAAAACAACTATTTACGAATCGGCAATAATGGAAAAACCGCAAATATCTGGTATAAACAACATTTTTTTAGTAGTACTCCTGGTTTCATAATCAATAATTATCATTTGTCACTGTAGAAAATGTAAAATATTTTTGATCTGTTCATGTTAACTTGTTTACCCTTTAACTTAAATAACAAGATGAACAAAGAACAATGCGGCGTCCATGAGTCTGCATTTAAACCCGGAATATGACAAGCTGCTCCCAAGAATGGCGGATGAAGAATTTGTCCAGCTCAAAGCATCTATAAAAGCTGAAGGACAACACTACCCCATTATCGTGAACGAAAACCTTGAGGTGTTAGATGGGCATCATCGCTTTCGAGCCTGTACAGAATTGGGAATTGAACCTGATTTTGAGGTTCGCAAATTCGAGGACAAACTTTTAGAAAAAAAATTCGTGATAGAAGCTAACCTAAGGCGTCGTCACCTTAACAACTTCCAACTTGTTGAATTGGCTGTGCCTTTGTTAGAGATTGAGAAAGCCCTTGCAAAGAAGAGGCAGATAAAAGGTGGCCTAAATGGGCGTAATCAGCAGTTGGCGTTAGCGTCAGGTGACGCAGAGCCCGTATTTGAGCCTGAAGTTAGGGCAAAAGCTACTGAGGTCGTTGCTAAGAAGGCGGGTTTATCCACTAGAACATTTGAACGCGGTAAGAAAATTATAGATAAAGCAAGTGAAGACGATAAACAGAAGCTTCGAGAGGGAAAAACCAGCATCTCTAAAGTGTACCAAGAAATAGTATCCAACGAAAATCCTAAGCAAAAAACTGAACCCCTCCAATCTGGTAGTCATGTGTTGTCTGCTCGGGAGGTACAGAATAAAGAGGAATTATTAGTGCTTTTGAATAAGATGATTAAGCAGGAGCTGTTTTGTCCTGAATGCGGACATAATATGCTTGAATGTAGCAGCTGCCACAAGACCCTACGGAAACTCTTGAAAGAATAAGAGAGCTAATAGACTTTTTTAATTGTTTACTGGATTCTCCTAGATCAGTTTTAAGTTATTTTTTAGGTAGCTTTTCTAATAGATCAAGAAATTTGTTTCTGCAAAATGACAGGGTTTGTTTTAATTTGCTTTTTTGGGGTTTGTAGTGTCTGTAGGTTGCGATCAAAAAAGATTGGACCTTCTAGTAGTAGACAAATGAATAAGAAAAATATGGAAAAAGCCTACATAGTTGAACAATTGCCTACGAGCGGATATTCTTAATCTATACCCCGAGCAGTTTAAGCGGTTCAAAATGGTTAAGAAAGATCAGATTATTTCGTCTTCTTTTCGGTGTGTTTTACTGTTTTATCAATATATGTTCCAATAAATCGGAAATTCTAATTAAAAAAGCTTTTTTGCAGAATTTGTCTCATATTCAAGAATATATATTCAATATAAATAGATCTTCAAATATTATCCTTGGGAATCTCGGTTAACTTTGACACAATCTAAAAGGATTGGGAAGAGAGAGGGGGAACATGACCTTTTTCGCTTGTGCCTCAGTTAACCGTGGATTCTCCAGACGCAGTGAACTATTGCATCCTCTGCGTGGCTACTAGCAAGTAGTATCATTTGTTTCATAAAAAATGATGTGACTGTACTCACACTACAACAAGCTGTTTACTTTTCCTTCCGATATTTTTGAAATGGACAAATTAATTGCTTTCTTGGGACCCATCGGTGAATTAATTCCAAAGTTTTTAACTGCTCAACCTAAAATCTGGTTGAGGTATCACCTGCTAAAATAAACACTAATTTATCCAACCAATCGCCTCAAACTGCAAACTCAACGTTCAGAGTACGGTTTAGCTTTTGCCTAAAATAAAAGGAGGCGTTGGTGATTTAGTTTAAGTCGTCGTTTTCTATTTTTCTAGCCATTTCGCCTAGAATCTTTGTAAAGGGGTGATCAGGTTTGTCTTGAACAAAAATCAAGTTGCCTTCGTTTCTTAGGATTTCGCAGAAACATGGCATTATTCCTAAAAGTGGAACCTGATAGTCTGTTTTAATTTTGTTCTTCATTTCAGTCTTTTTTGCTGTTATTGAAGGGTCGAGAACTTTGTTTAATACTAATCCAGTTTTCTTTTCAAATAGGTTGTAGAGTTCTATTAGCATTCGTTTTGTTCCGTCTACGTCTGAGCGGTCGCCTGTTGTTGCTACAACCACGAAGTCAGCTGCTACAATAGCGTTAATCGATGAGTATTGAAGTCCGGGGCTTGTGTCAAAGACTAAGTAATCGAATTTATTGTTTTTTAGTAAACTCTCTTTTAATGCCAAAAGTTTTCCAAGAGCATGCATTTCCCATTTTCGATCCTTTGAGGACATATCGCGTATTGCTTCGGTGGCTGGATTAGCTAAGCAAGCGTAAAATTCTCCTCCTCCAGTCACTTTGTCGCTCATGTTAACTAAGGCCTTATTAATTTCACAGTTGCCGTTTAAGTAATCATTAAGCCAGCATTCCATCTCTCGAGCTTTCAGAATGGCGAAAAGACTTGGCGCTCTGAAGTCAAGATCAAATATACATACTTTTTTACCCATCTTGGTAAAAGTAGCGGCCAAATTCACTGACATGGATGTTTTTCCTGTTCCACCTTTGTAGGAGTGTACGGCAATAATTTTGGTCATTTTATTCAACTCTGTGTTTCTCTTTCTATGAAAAAGTAGGCTTTTCTGCCTTTCCTCTCTTTCTTTAAGTATCCCATAATTACTAGCTGGTTTAGATATGCACTTTCGACTGCTCGGGCTCTTTTTGTTTGTTCTGCTATTTCTTCGGCTGTAGCTCTTGTACATCTACAAATTGTCATGGCTGTTTTACGGAGGTGATCAGGCATGGAGAGCAGTGTCATAACATCTAACGATGCATCTGGTAAGGTCGGGGTATTTTTTAGGTTATTTCCTGTGTTGTTTTTTTGAATTTCTATCATTACTTCCATTTTATCGTTAAGTTTCTCGAGGCTGGTTTCAATTTTTTCTAGAATGTTTAAGGGCTTTTTGCTTGACAGATCGTTTCTTATCACATAGTTTCCCCGAGTTGTTTTGTTTTTCAGGTGTACAGTTGGTATTTAGATGTGTGCAATTTATTAAGTCTTGCGATACATAAGTACTGATTATTAAACATAACATAAAACAGACAAAATAATCCTGAAAGTAAAAGAACAAAAAATATTCATTTGGTTAAAGTTTAGGAATTTAGTAGGGAATAGGAACGTGACTTCTTGCTTCCTCTACTATCGGCAAAACTTGTTTTAGCTCTTTGAAATATTTCAAAACAGTAATGCCTCGTTGCGTAACCGCAAAAACTACACGCGATTTGCCAATGGTCCGTTCTTCAACTAAACCTTGCTTCAAAAGAAACTCCAAATATTCCTTAAGAACGCTGCAATTTACGTTAGCCTTGTACATAACATGAGTTAGTTTCAATGGTCCTCTTTGGGCAAGGACTGTAAGGATATCAATGTACATTTCGAGTTTTGATCGACGCACTTAATACATCTCTTTTTCACATAGTTATTTGTTTGATTATAAATCATTTATGGGCTTCTAAATCTGCAATTCTACATGGTAACTGGTTAGTCTGCTGTCTTTTCGGTAGATATGTTTAACACATTTATTCTATTTTCGAAGGCAGTGACTAGGTCATCTAGCAATATTTCACGCAATTCGGTTGACAAACAATTGATTTTTTCATCGAAAACGTCTGAAAACTTTGTCTCCAATTCCTTCCTGTCTTTAACCGCAAGTTGCTTCATACACTGTTCTCCATTACATTAATAGTTGAGAGAATGTCTGAAGAAATATAACTGGCTTATGAAAGTAAAATCTGAATTTTAAATTAATTCATTTGGACCTCAAAACGATTAAAAATTATTCGGCAATCTTTTTGAAAAAACTCTCCTCCTCTATTATTTAAGTTCTGATTTCTGAGCTTGAGTTATAGGCACGGGATCAATGGGTTCCTTACAAAAAACATTCAAACTGAGTGAATATTGATTCATAATCGATGTTGGTTATGACGTTTTGATGTTAATGTGTTGTCACTTGTCGTAATCACATACTAATATTAAGCGGCTGTAACTCATTTACAATAGATAAAAATGTTTTAATAAGCATTCTAATCTAGGACGTTTTTTATTTGTTTAGCACTGTTAAAGAAAAATCCTGGAGTGTTCAGCTTGTCAAAGGGTATGTCTTGAACGACGAAGTTCGAGCAGAGCGATGTTTAAACTGCAAATCAACAACACAAGTTTTAGCCGCTAGTTATCACAACCCTAATCTTCTACTATACGGATGCAGCAATAGCAAATGCAAACATAGACTTTTGCGTCTTGATTTTGACAAGCAAACTCCAACTAGACTGTTGCAGGAATAATTCAATCAACAGGATTTTATAAATTGGGTCGAACCTAAACCGGTTCAAGACTTTCAATTCTATTTCTATACATTTTTGAGGTAACTGATTAACTGTTGAAATTCTCCTGTTTTTTTCATTTGACCCTTTTGTAGCATTTCGGTTAAGTTAGACTTGATGTAGAGTCCACCTCGGGGATACAGCTCACGGGCAACCAAGGTAAAGACTTTGCAGTTTTCTTTTCCTATTGCATTTTCTTTAAATCGATATTTGTAAGGAGTTTTGGGTGGCAACAAAGTTTCAGATAGAACGATAACACCAAAATTCCTTACTTTTGTCTTTGCTTCTAGCTCGTTAAATCTAAAACGTAGAACTTTGTTTGGATCTTCCCGTTTCCCGTTTTCTAAAATCTTACCGCCGACGGAATTGTTCTTAATCTCCATTATCATTCTCACGTTGTTAAAAGTGTAGGTTTCTTGGTTTGGGTCTACGTCTTTTTTTAAAAGAAGAAGTGCGTTTTTTATTTTGGAACCTTGAAGCACGATTTTCGGATTCATCGAAAGGTTAAGAGTCCTTCTTAAAAGGTGATTGCGAATGACTATTTCTGCTGGACTTCCAAATTTCTCGCGCAATGTTCTGTCGTTCTTTTGTTTCCAAAATTCTTCACTAACTTCGATTAGAAGTGTGTATTCTTCATCATTAGCTGATAGTATTGGTTTCTTGGAATAATTTGGCATTATTAGAACATTACCTCTTCAACATAAAAAATCTTAATTTTCTAGAAAAAATCGCGATAACCATTCGCCAAGTAAATGTTATCTCCATCGAGCTAATTATGGTTAAGAGGAAACCACTTAACAAATAAACTGTAAAAAGAATTGGTGCTCCATGTCTAACTTGATTTAGATTATTGAGATCCTTATAAACATAGACTTTAGCGAAGTCATCCCCGTCGGAACCCTTAAAGTCTACTTATATTGATGCAGAGGGTGGATTCGAAGCGCTAGTTAACATGCATTTTTATTCGAATTTGTAGTGTTTACTAATTCTGTCTTTAATATTCCATATGCAGTTTAATCCTTGAGGAAAAACCACATAGTCACCAGCACTAAACTCCACCTCACCTTCGGAGCAACTTACGACGGCTTTTCCTTTGAGTATTAGGCAAGTTTCTTTTTCGTCATATTCCCATGGAAATGTTGATCGTTCTTTTTCCCAAATCGGCCAGCCTTCAGCTTCATGTTTTTCTTCAGAAGTTGGCTTTTTAACTGTCGGTTTCATCTTCTCCACCTATTTGTCCATTTGCTTGGCACATAAATAAGTTGCAATGGGATTTAAAGGCTCACCTGAGATAATCCTTACGAAAGCGCGCACACACGTACGCTCTTAAAGTCAAGCACTTATATTATAAATAATCGTTAGATGATAGAAAATGGGGTTACTTAGCTCTATCACGGTGCCGCTGCTTAGAACACAACCATTTGAAATGCAAGAACTTGATACACTTGCAGAGAATATGCAAGCAACTTCAATCCTTAAAAAAGATAGGCTCCACCGCTATTACAAATCGAGTATTCTTCCCATCCCTTGCATAGCCTACTCTGACGCGCTGGTTTTTAACTCAAATTATTACCAAATGCTTTCGCCTGATGAGGTTCTTGCTATTGGCGCCCACGAATTTAATCACATGGCAAAAAGGCATATTGTAAAGAGGTTACCTCGAACGATTCTTCCTGCAGCAGTACTTGCCGTTTTGATAGGTTACCTGTTTTTTATTACCTCTGTCTCATTTCTGTTCATTGCATCAGCAGTGATTATGTCTTTCTTTTTCTTTTTGTTTTGTTCGTATTATGCTAACGCTGAATGGTTTAGAAAACAAGAAACTGAATCTGACCTTCGCGCTGTCGAGTTCGCTAATGGGGCTGCCATGATATCTGCGCTGTCGAGACTTCGTCCACAAAAAACAAGTTGGCTTTCTAAATTAATTCCACATATACATCCCACTATAGAACAAAGAATACGTAATATTCAAGCGGTTATGAACACTAAAAATTCATTTAACTTTACTGTCACTTTTGGTGACAGCACTTCTAAGCAACAGACAAACTAATTTGTTAGTGCTCCATTGTACGCTTCTGTTAATGTCGATGAAATTATTTCGGTTTGTTTGCAAGATAAGCGTAATCTGTAGAGATCCAGTTCTTGCCCATCAGATTTTTGTCTTCAAGTAATGCGGTATTTTTGCGTGAGGGTGTTCAGTGTCAGACTTTTGTTAACCCTCAATTAGAAGGTTGACTCTAAACAATTATAATGGGTTTGAATCAGGAATTTGGTGCGGTCGCGGAGATTTGAACCCGGGTCGTCAGCGTGGCAGGTTTGCACGTTCATAGGATAGCTAATAAACTTGATGTCCTAGACCAAACTGGACTACGACCGGTCTGATGTTGTTTTGGGTTCCTAAGCCAACATTTTCGGAATAGCTTTGTTCGTCGGTTTTAGGTCTCTGGTCTAAGACATTCGTCAAATGCATTTTAAGTTTTATAATTTTATAAGTCTTCAGTTTTCGATAAAGTGCTACTTTATCTATGTCTTTAATCCATTCAAAGTCATCTTCGAGTAGTTCTATTTCTTGTTTCTTGGTTTTTGCTTCTTTGACTATGTATTTCTCTGTTGCGCCGTATCGTCGTGCTTTGCTCAGTTGTTTGTAGAGTAGTACATATCGCAATGAGTTGTGTCCGAGGAGGTACATGACGGCTTCAAAGTCTTTGTGGCTTAGGTCGTATTCTTCGGTTGCTCTCCAGTAGCGGAAAGTGTAGAAATCGATTTTTGTAAATTCAAGGTTGCCGAGTTTTTTGATTGCGCGCTTTCGCATCTTCCTAAAACTTTGGCCGCAGACGTGTTTGTTCTTGTAGTTGAAGATGAAGTTGGCTTTGGCATGGGGGAGTTCTTGTAGCATTTTGAGGAGTTTATCGGATATGGGCAGTATTCGTGGGTTGCATCCTTTTTCTGGATGCGAGATGTTTATCGTTTTGTTTGCGATGTCTATGTCTGTCCATTCGAGTCGGAATGCTTCGCCGGGTCTTGCTCCTGTTTCTTTTAGTGTTTGCATGAAGGTTGACAGTTGATTGCTGCCTGCTGAGGCTATCAGTTGATCTAGAAATGCTTCTGGCGGCACGTATGGTAGGGGTCTTTTGAACTTGTATTTTGGTATGTCTGCTTTGATTTTGTGGTAGTTTAGGAATGCTTTGTAGGCTTTTGCTAGGTTATATTTTCGAATGTTTGTCTTGCTGTCTCCAAGCTGGCTCATTTTGTCTATGAAATTTTGGGGGTCGAATAGGTCGATGCCGAGTTTTATGAGTGCTTGCAGGTTGTATCCATAAGCGTACAGGGTGTCTTCGGCGTAGTTTTGTCGTTTCAGATGCCAGATAAAGCTGATGACTGCACCTTTGAGGTCTTCTTTTTCGTGTTTTTGCGGAATGCAGATTGTTTTTTCTTCCGCACCCAAATTTTTCGTCTCCTTGACGCGTATTTGGCAATTAGAATCTATGTCACGTGGACTTTTTAATTCCATCGATTCAATCGTTTCAACTCGTTGCAACTTCTTGTTTGCTTCTTTGAGTTGCTTTGGATCGCTAAAGATGTATCCACATTCGCAGCACATCCAACGTTGAATTTCATAAAGATGCTTTTTCCAGTGACCTTGTTGCCAGACTTTGCCTTTACAACCTTTAGGGCAGCTTGGGACTTGGGAGCTAGTGCCAGCGGATTTTAGAAAAACCGACTTGCCTTTAGATTTTAGAACTGGCTTTTGTTCTTTGCCAAATACGATCCGTGGAGACGAATCAAACCGCAAGCCAACCCTCCCCTCACCTATCACTGATCTTATCTTGACTATCAGCAGCCTCATAAACTGCCAAATAAACCCCCAACTCCGCCACAAACACTAACGCCCTAACCGTAGGATTCACCTTAACTTGCTCTCGACGACATGCCTCAGATCGCGCGATCGCTAATAAACAACCGAAATCAACCGTTTTATCGTTAGGAGAAATGACGAGAGCCTTAAACAATTATGTTTAACCTCCTTCGACTTTATTATCAAAATCTATACTGTTTGTTTTCTTAATTTCGTCTTTTTCAAAACTGAGGTGAAATGCTCCAAATCAGCAAGAATACAAAGGTATTCATGAATTTTTTCTACTTGTGAGACCCATCGTCATATTGCAGAATAGCGACGAGTCTTTGATAGTTTCAAAATGTTTTCCTTATGTAAACCAGCTTGGACTGTGCGGGCAATTCTTTGTAGCCTATCCTTTCTTGCTTTGCTCCATCTCTTCCAACCATGAATTTCACCTTTTTTTGAGTGGGTATAATTGTGAGTGTATATGATCAAACATAGGTATTGTTTTTTTGTTTAGATAATAGTGTCTTTTCTTGTGAAAGCGTTTGTTTGTGTGTGTTGTAGTGTATGAGTCTATAGAGTGCAAAGAAGAAAGAAGAAAAACAAGACAAAATCACTAACACACTCATACACCTACACCTAAGTCTTGTTAGTCAAGAGACTCCCATTTTATCAGAAAATTTAGATTCAGCCAACTGTTTTCTTATTGCCTGTCTTATGAAACTACTTCGGCCAACTCCATTGAGATCTGCAATGTTGTCAATAAAATCAACAACTTCCTTTTCTTCTCTAAAAACAACCCATCTCTCTTTTCTTTTTCATTGGAATTTCACATTGTATATGTAATTGCAATGGCTGAGAATTGCTTTGCAGGTTTACATTTCTCACGTATTAAATTTATTAGGAAAGAATAACACTTAGAGAATTCTGAAGAAATGACAAGCAAAACCGCTAGCAAAAACGATTACTTAAGAAATCACGAGCAATACAAAAAAAAAAAAAAAAAAAAAAAAAAAAAAAAAAAAAAAAAAAAAAAAAAAAAAAAAAAAAAAAAAAAAAAAAAAAAAAAAAAAAAAAAAAAAAAAAAAAAAAAAAAAAAAAAAAAAAAAAAAAAAAAAAAAAAAAAAAAAAAAAAAAAAAAAAAAAAAAAAAAAAAAAAAAAAAAAAAAAAAAAAAAAAAAAAAAAAAAAAAAAAAAAAAAAAAAAAAAAAAAAAAAAAAAAAAAAAAAAAAAAAAAAAAAAAAAAAAAAAAAAAAAAAAAAAAAAAAAAAAAAAAAAAAAAAAAAAAAAAAAAAAAAAAAAAAAAAAAAAAAAAAAAAAAAAAAAAAAAAAAAAAAAAAAAAAAAAAAAAAAAAAAAAAAAAAAAAAAAAAAAAAAAAAAAAAAAAAAAAAAAAAAAAAAAAAAAAAAAAAAAAAAAAAAAAAAAAAAAAAAAAAAAAAAAAAAAAAAAAAAAAAAAAAAAAAAAAAAAAAAAAAAAAAAAAAAAAAAAAAAAAAAAAAAAAAAAAAAAAAAAAAAAAAAAAAAAAAAAAAAAAAAAAAAAAAAAAAAAAAAAAAAAAAAAAAAAAAAAAAAAAAAAAAAAAAAAAAAAAAAAAAAAAAAAAAAAAAAAAAAAAAAAAAAAAAAAAAAAAAAAAAAAAAAAAAAAAAAAAAAAAAAAAAAAAAAAAAAAAAAAAAAAAAAAAAAAAAAAAAAAAAAAAAAAAAAAAAAAAAAAAAAAAAAAAAAAAAAAAAAAAAAAAAAAAAAAAAAAAAAAAAAAAAAAAAAAAAAAAAAAAAAAAAAAAAAAAAAAAAAAAAAAAAAAAAAAAAAAAAAAAAAAAAAAAAAAAAAAAAAAAAAAAAAAAAAAAAAAAAAAAAAAAAAAAAAAAAAAAAAAAAAAAAAAAAAAAAAAAAAAAAAAAAAAAAAAAAAAATTTTTTTTTTTTTTTTTTTTTTTTTTTTTTTTTTTTTTTTTTTTTTTTTTTTTTTTTTTTTTTTTTTTTTTTTTTTTTTTTTTTTTTTTTTTTTTTTTTTTTTTTTTTTTTTTTTTTTTTTTTTTTTTTTTTTTTTTTTTTTTTTTTTTTTTTTTTTTTTTTTTTTTTTTTTTTTTTTTTTTTTTTTTTTTTTTTTTTTTTTTTTTTTTTTTTTTTTTTTTTTTTTTTTTTTTTTTTTTTTTTTTTTTTTTTTTTTTTTTTTTTTTTTTTTTTTTTTTTTTTTTTTTTTTTTTTTTTTTTTTTTTTTTTTTTTTTTTTTTTTTTTTTTTTTTTTTTTTTTTTTTTTTTTTTTTTTTTTTTTTTTTTTTTTTTTTTTTTTTTTTTTTTTTTTTTTTTTTTTTTTTTTTTTTTTTTTTTTTTTTTTTTTTTTTTTTTTTTTTTTTTTTTTTTTTTTTTTTTTTTTTTTTTTTTTTTTTTTTTTTTTTTTTTTTTTTTTTTTTTTTTTTTTTTTTTTTTTTTTTTTTTTTTTTTTTTTTTTTTTTTTTTTTTTTTTTTTTTTTTTTTTTTTTTTTTTTTTTTTTTTTTTTTTTTTTTTTTTTTTTTTTTTTTTTTTTTTTTTTTTTTTTTTTTTTTTTTTTTTTTTTTTTTTTTTTTTTTTTTTTTTTTTTTTTTTTTTTTTTTTTTTTTTTTTTTTTTTTTTTTTTTTTTTTTTTTTTTTTTTTTTTTTTTTTTTTTTTTTTTTTTTTTTTTTTTTTTTTTTTTTTTTTTTTTTTTTTTTTTTTTTTTTTTTTTTTTTTTTTTTTTTTTTTTTTTTTTTTTTTTTTTTTTTTTTTTTTTTTTTTTTTTTTTTTTTTTTTTTTTTTTTTTTTTTTTTTTTTTTTTTTTTTTTTTTTTTTTTTTTTTTTTTTTTTTTTTTTTTTTTTTTTTTTTTTTTTTTTTTTTTTTTTTTTTTTTTTTTTTTTTTTTTTTTTTTTTTTTTTTTTTTTTTTTTTTTTTTTTTTTTTTTTTTTTTTTTTTTTTTTTTTTTTTTTTTTTTTTTTTTTTTTTTTTTTTTTTTTTTTTTTTTTTTTTTTTTTTTTTTTTTTTTTTTTTTTTTTTTTTTTTTTTTTTTTTTTTTTTTTTTTTTTTTTTTTTTTTTTTTTTTTTTTTTTTTTTTTTTTTTTTTTTTTTTTTTTTTTTTTTTTTTTTTTTTTTTTTTTTTTTTTTTTTTTTTTTTTTTTTTTTTTTTTTTTTTTTTTTTTTTTTTTTTTTTTTTTTTTTTTTTTTTTTTTTTTTTTTTTTTTTTTTTTTTTTTTTTTTTTTTTTTTTTTTTTTTTTTTTTTTTTTTTTTTTTTTTTTTTTTTTTTTTTTTTTTTTTTTTTTTTTTTTTTTTTTTTTTTTTTTTTTTTTTTTTTTTTTTTTTTAAAAAAAAAAAAAAAAAAAAAAAAAAAAAAAAAAAAAAAAAAAAAAAAAAAAAAAAAAAAAAAAAAAAAAAAAAAAAAAAAAAAAAAAAAAAAAAAAAAAAAAAAAAAAAAAAAAAAAAAAAAAAAAAAAAAAAAAAAAAAAAAAAAAAAAAAAAAAAAAAAAAAAAAAAAAAAAAAAAAAAAAAAAAAAAAAAAAAAAAAAAAAAAAAAAAAAAAAAAAAAAAAAAAAAAAAAAAAAAAAAAAAAAAAAAAAAAAAAAAAAAAAAAAAAAAAAAAAAAAAAAAAAAAAAAAAAAAAAAAAAAAAAAAAAAAAAAAAAAAAAAAAAAAAAAAAAAAAAAAAAAAAAAAAAAAAAAAAAAAAAAAAAAAAAAAAAAAAAAAAAAAAAAAAAAAAAAAAAAAAAAAAAAAAAAAAAAAAAAAAAAAAAAAAAAAAAAAAAAAAAAAAAAAAAAAAAAAAAAAAAAAAAAAAAAAAAAAAAAAAAAAAAAAAAAAAAAAAAAAAAAAAAAAAAAAAAAAAAAAAAAAAAAAAAAAAAAAAAAAAAAAAAAAAAAAAAAAAAAAAAAAAAAAAAAAAAAAAAAAAAAAAAAAAAAAAAAAAAAAAAAAAAAAAAAAAAAAAAAAAAAAAAAAAAAAAAAAAAAAAAAAAAAAAAAAAAAAAAAAAAAAAAAAAAAAAAAAAAAAAAAAAAAAAAAAAAAAAAAAAAAAAAAAAAAAAAAAAAAAAAAAAAAAAAAAAAAAAAAAAAAAAAAAAAAAAAAAAAAAAAAAAAAAAAAAAAAAAAAAAAAAAAAAAAAAAAAAAAAAAAAAAAAAAAAAAAAAAAAAAAAAAAAAAAAAAAAAAAAAAAAAAAAAAAAAAAAAAAAAAAAAAAAAAAAAAAAAAAAAAAAAAAAAAAAAAAAAAAAAAAAAAAAAAAAAAAAAAAAAAAAAAAAAAAAAAAAAAAAAAAAAAAAAAAAAAAAAAAAAAAAAAAAAAAAAAAAAAAAAAAAAAAAAAAAAAAAAAAAAAAAAAAAAAAAAAAAAAAAAAAAAAAAAAAAAAAAAAAAAAAAAAAAAAAAAAAAAAAAAAAAAAAAAAAAAAAAAAAAAAAAAAAAAAAAAAAAAAAAAAAAAAAAAAAAAAAAAAAAAAAAAAAAAAAAAAAAAAAAAAAAAAAAAAAAAAAAAAAAAAAAAAAAAAAAAAAAAAAAAAAAAAAAAAAAAAAAAAAAAAAAAAAAAAAAAAAAAAAAAAAAAAAAAAAAAAAAAAAAAAAAAAAAAAAAAAAAAAAAAAAAAAAAAAAAAAAAAAAAAACCCGAGAGTTTTTGGAGCAAGAAGGTCAACTAGATCAGTATTATTCCATAAACTATGTTTTCCTGAACCATATTTCGGGTAGTGAGAAACAATGAATAGTTTGTTTGTAGTAGAAGCCGCATTAGTTATGAAGGTTTCTTGTTCTGAACTAATAGCTAAACCGACATTTCCTGATTGTGTCGAGGTCGGATAATCGGAGCCAACAACAATGAACCGTACGTCTTGAACATCAAAATAGTAGTTCACAGGGTAACCTGTGTAGTTTTCATAGTTGCTTGAGGGATCATGACCGTTGAGTCCTTCATATGTGAAGCCGTCGTGATTTCCTTTAACAGGGTAGATGGTAGAGGGTAATTTCTCATAACTATTGGTACTCTGCACATACTCATACACTGCGTAAGGCGGCTGAATATTTTGAAGGTCGGTTTTGGTACTGTTTAAGGTAATTGATACATTTGTGAATTGACTCGTATTCATCGTGATAGCAACTGCTCCAAACTGAGTTAAAGAAATACCATCTGGAATAGAAGCTGTAGGCTGTGGATTGCCCGAATAAATGTAAGTTTGTATAGTGCAATTAGTGCCAGGTGTACCTCGAATGATAGCCTTAATCCCAAATTCCTGAAAGTAAAAGTACCCGTTTGAATCAAGAACATTAATTATTGGCTCATGACCGTACAGTGCCAAAACCAAAGCAGCCGGCGAAATTAACAAGACTGATAGAAACACGATAATTCCCAGTTTTAATTTTGCCATATTATTATTTAGCCTTAGATTTCTTTAATATCGTTTTTAACTTAAGAGGTTTGCTAAATAACCAAACTTCAATTCATCAACAAACAAAAAACTTGACGGCAACGAAAACTAACTTTAGAAAAAAAGCTGCATTAATAATCCTTAAGCATCTAACGACCTAATTTACGATTTCTGCAAAGACTAAGGGGCTTCTAGTTTTCTGCCGCACATTGGGCAGTCGACATGTACATGGTTTTGGTCTTTTAGGATCTGCGCTATTGATAGCTGGAGGTGGCAGTAAAAGCAGAAAAAGATCCTGCACACAGTGCAGTAGTAAACGCCGCCGCCAACCATCCTTCCGCACGCATCGCAAGGTCTAGAGCAACAAAAAATCCATAAAGAAAAAGGTGCGTTACTCTGAAATTAAGGTAGATGTTAAACGACATCTACATACAGGAGAGAGATAGACAAAACTAACAATATGTTGGCGTTTCAAGTGCTTCTCTTTTCTCCCAAAATATTTTCCCCAGAATCTAATGAAACTAAAAAATGAGTGTATAAAACATTAACAAAATCATAAGAGTACTATGACACATCAGATTAATCGCTAGATTCTTTCTTCAACAGATTATTTTTCACAGTTGGCTATAAGAAAGTCTTAAAAACAAAATAAATTCATACTCTTTATCTGCCTAAAATTAGGCAGGAAAAATAATGTTAAAAAAAGGATTTTTATCAATAGCAATTTTTCTGATAGTATCTATTGCGTCATCAACATTGCTTATACCAACTGCAACCGCTCACACACCTTCATGGGAAATCCCGACATTTGCATACATCAATGTGGCACCTGACCCAGTAGGGGTAGGTCAAGATGTGCTCGTGATTTTCTGGATTGACAAAACATTCGACGGAACAGCAATAACCAACGACTACAGATTCCACAACTTTAAAGTGACTATTACAGCACCCAACGGCGATGTTGAAACGAAAACTGTTGACTACATCATGGACACAACCTCATCTCAATTCATAAGTTACACTCCAACACAAGTAGGGACCTATACATTCGACTTCAACTTCCCAGGACAAGACTACAACACCTACAGTCACAATCCCAATTCTGCATACGTTAACGACACATATCTGCCAAGTTCTGCATCAACAACATTAACGGTACAACAAGAACCTGTCTTAAAAGCACCCAACTACCCACTGCCAACAGAGTACTGGACACGCCCAATAGAAGGACAAAATTCTGCCTGGTTCCAAATCGGCTCAAACTGGCTAGGAGGCTGGGGCTCAACCAACACCT
This sequence comes from Candidatus Bathyarchaeota archaeon, assembly GCA_963775465.1. Lineage (GTDB taxonomy): Archaea > Thermoproteota > Bathyarchaeia > Bathyarchaeales > Bathycorpusculaceae > Bathycorpusculum. The sequence goes on from CAVZIW010000001.1 coordinate 41,294, forward strand.
ATAACGTTCAACCCAACGGAATAGCACCCGAAACTCCACACATAATGTGGACAAAAGTACTGCAATATGGAGGAGTCGTCGGAGCTAACAACATAGGCGTAAACGGCTCAATGTACTATGCTGGAGAATCATACGAAGAACGATTCGCATACCCATTAATTATCCAAGGAACCTTGTTCTATCCACTTCCTCGAAGCAACTCAGCACCAACAGGTCTTTCAGATTCCATAGGCGGCGGATACGTTGCAGTCGACCTAAGAACCGGTGAACAACTCTGGAAAAAAGATTTCGCGGTTAACCCAACTTTTGCTTCTTTAGAATGGTTTGACTCACCAAACCAACACGGAGTCATTCCCAACGGATACTTATGGGCAACCCAAGGCTCGACATGGATGGCAATTGACCCAATAGACGGTGAAGGAATCTTTAACATCACCCATGTTCCAAGCGGAACAAGAGCATACGGTCCAAGCGGTGAAGTGCTACAGTACCAATTTGTGTCATCAGGTGCTTGGTTAGCTTTATGGAACCTTACCCAAGTCATCACTAACGGCGCAGTCGGCGCATTATCATTTACTGGTTATCGCCCAGTGGGACAAGAGCTTGACTCGGCAACTCGTGACTCATACTCTTGGAACGTTTCAATATCTGGACTAGCAGGTTCAGGTTGGAGCATCCAAAGAGTCACTGACGACTTAGTACTAGTTATGCGAGGCAACCTAGGAACATTCAGCAACCAAGGTGGAGCAACAATCGCTGCTATCAGTCTCGATTCGCATTCTACAGGGCAACTACTCTGGAGCAAAGAATACGCAGCGCCAGCCAACAACATCACTAGAATGCTCGGACCCGTTGATAGTGTAAACAGAGTTTTCACTATGGTCGATAAAGAAACGATGCAATGGTCAGGTTTCAGCTTAGATAATGGCAATCAGATTTGGGGTCCAGTTGGAGACTTCCGAGGATACCAATACTACAGCTCCAACATAGCAAGCTACAACGCAGGATCCTACGCAGCAGCCTACGGTAAACTCTTTGTCTGCGGATTCGGTGGAATTACATACGCTTTTGACACTAAGAATGGAGAACTTTTATGGTCTTATGGCAACGGTGGTGTTGGCAACTCAACAAACGACATGGGAGAAACGGCCTGGGGCAATCGCCCAACTTTCATAAGCAACATAGCTGACGGAAAAATCTACCTCTTCAACAACGAGCACTCAGCTAACTCACCTTATTATAAAGGGGCACTAGTAAGGTGTCTTAATTTCACAACAGGTGAGGAACTCTGGACACTTTCTTCCTGGGCAAGTGGTGGACCAACATTCTACTCTCAAGCTGGAGTAATTGCAGATGGTTTCTTAGCATACTTTAACACATATGATGGACAAGTCTACAGCGTTGGAAAAGGTCCAAGCAAAACCACTGTAGAAGCACCAATGGCTGCATTAACCCAAGGTCAATCACTGGTGATTCGCGGATCAGTTACCGACATCGCTGCAGGAACAACTCAAAATGAGCAAAGCGCGCGATTCCCCAACGGAGTCCCCGCAGTTTCAGATGCAAGCATGAGTGACTGGATGGCGTATGTCTACATGCAAAAACCACGCCCAACAAGCACAGAAGGTGTTCCTGTAACGTTAAGTGTTGTCGACACAAATGGCAACTACCGCGACATCGGAACCGCAACAACTGAAAATGGCTTCTTTAGCTATAATTGGACACCGGACATACCTGGCAAATACACTGTCTACGCTTCCTTCCAAGGATCAAAAGGTTACTGGCCATCAAATGCAATGAGCGCCTTCGCAGTTGACCCCGCACCCACAACACCCGTACCTACCGAAGTAACTCAAACAAACCTAGCAACCACTTCAGACGTGATGATGTTCTTAGCAGTCGGAGTTGTCGCTATAATCATTGCAGTAGCAGTAGCTACAGTTCTGATACTTAGGAAACGACCTTAAAAACTGCAATGAAAAACAACAATCCTTCCCTTTTTTTGTTAAGAATGTCTGAGAGAAAAAAATGAGGCTAATGGAAGCAAATTTAAAACAATCAGAGGATAGAAATGAAATCAATAGTGATATACTCTAGTAGAAGCGGTAACACACAAAAGATTGCGGCTGCAATTGCAGCTGAACTCTGCTGCGATTCAAAAAAAGTAACAAGAGCAAGCACAAACGATCAAATTGATTTAAACAAATATGACTTGATTTTTATCGGAACAGGTATCCATTACGGCAACCCAAATGAAGACTTGATGGCTTTCCTCAAAAACTGCGCTTTATCATCTCCAAAAAAGATTGCCATTTTTGTTACTTGGGGCGGAGCAGGAAAAACTAATCAAGATGTAGTTGCCAAACTTAAGGCTGTCTTGGAGCCCAATGGTCAAAAGTCTATTGAAGATTGTTTCTTTTGTTATGGCGGTTGGAATTTTTTGAAACGTGGACACCCTAAGGCTGAAGAAGTTAAAGCTGCAAAAGATTGGGCAAAGAATACAGCTCAAATTTAATTAAATCGCTATTTTTCAAGAGTATAATTGCCTTTGCTACTTAAAGTAACATATACTGCGTATTCGAAGAGTGTTTAAAGAAAAAATTGAGAGTATAATGAATTTGTAGAAAAGTTTCTCAGAAAAAAAGAGCTGGGTGTTTATCTTGCCCAGCAGGGTCCGTAGCCATAACCATAGCCGTATCCATAGTTACTAGCTAGGGTTGATAGGGCGCAGGCGCTGGAGCTGATCCGTCTGTTGGCGCTGGAGGAGCTACATATTGGCCGGCGTATGCTTGGTTTGTTGCGTATCCGAAGCAGTTGCCTAGCCATCCCCAGAAGCCGTTGTTGGGTGCAGCTTGGTTGGGGCTTGAAGTTGTGTATGGTTGGTTTGCGATCATTTGGGCTGAAGCTAACCCCACTGCGACCAGGGTTAGTGCTGCGACTGCGATTAAGGCTATTGCGATTTTTGTTTTTTGCATTTTTTTATCACCATATTAGTATATGTGCATAAAGGCTTATAGTAGTTGCCTGAAACAAAACTGAAACAGACATGAAACAGAGCAAATCAACAATCTCCTGCCTAAATTCAAGACCCTATTGGTTAACACTTTCATTTACCAGTGCACTTCACACAAAATACTCATCAACATTCGATTAATTAGACACCAATTCAAAAGAGCTCAAGGATGAGTTAGTTGTGTAACGATTGTGCTTTTAGGACGTGTGATTCCTGTGGAGAATAGATTGCAACGTTCTGCTGTGACAACTGCAAAATTCGACTATGCTACAAATGCAACCTTAACATGGCAATTAGAGGGCTAAAGAAGAGTGGGGAATGCCCCATGTGCAAAGAAAAACTACACTAAGTCTCTACATTGATTATTTTGCCAAACATATGTATCGCATTTAAAGAGTGTTCTTTTTTTCAGATAAAATGAAGAGTAAGTAAAAGCTGCGAAGTTAGCCTCAACTCCTTGTAGCGCCCGCTGTTCTTTGGATTTGGTCAATCGTTCCAGAAAAATCTAAGAAATTTCTAACTCTTGCGAATGCTAGAATATCGCAAGCATCAATTACTTTGATAAGCATTTCCAATCGATTGAACCTTCTTGGAGGTTTATTTATTGGTGACAACACCACTTTTTGGCAAAATTTAAATGCATTTCACAAAATAAGTGGAACTGTGCGAAATACAAGCGCACCATTAAAATTTGGAGAAAATAAAAAATATGCAAAAAAACAAAACTCTTTCAATTATTATTTGCTTAATTCTTGCAATATCAATGACAGTATCTCTCAGTGCTTTAGAAACTACTGATGCATACAATACAGCAACGCAAACAGCCATTGATCAAGGCATGCACTGGGCAGGCATGAGTTCAGACGCTTCTGCTACCCGATTACTTCTTTGGAGTAGATTCCAAGACAACATTCCAACCCACGTCTACATAATGATCGCACCAAACCCAGTGGGTATCGGTCAACAATTCAACGTCGTTATGTTCAACCCACAGGTACCGCCAAGCGCATCATTAGGCAATGATATTCGATATTACTTCAAACTCGACATTACCAAGCCAGACGGATCTACAGAAACACTTCCCCCATCAGGTTCAAGTGGAGGAAGCATTTCAACAGGCGGAGTTGTAGGTGGCAAATTCGTCTCTGACTCAACAGGTTCAGCTTACACTGCATATACACCAGACCAAACAGGAAACTACACTTTTACAGTTACTTTCTTTGAGCTAAACTATAACTGGAACTCATCAACTGGTGGTAGCAACGACTACTACGGAACAACTTTCCTTGAAAGTACTTTCACATCGACGGTTAATGTGCAACAAGAGCCCACTAATCTGATAGGATTGCCCAATATTCAGGCTTTACCGACTGAATACTGGACGCGGCCAATCGATGGTCAAAACACAGACTGGTACCAAATCTCATCAAACTGGCTAGGCAACTCTCATGATCGTGACAACGGTGGAATTGAGAACCGCTATCAAGCTGACGGAACTGCGCCTAACAGCCCACACATTCTCTGGACCAAACCGACGGAAGACAATGGAGTTGTTGGAGGCTCAGACCTTTCACGCGCTGGCAACACTTTCAATGCAGGATCACAGTATCAACCTCGATTCATGAACCAGATCATAATGTACGGTCGACTCTACTATTCACCAAACGTTTTCACTTTAGGTGCAAGTGATTTTATGGATTGTGTTGATTTGAAGACTGGCGAGCTTCTTTATGAAGTTAACACTACAGAAATAGTCGGTGCACAATTCCAAAATTGGGCGTACTCCATAATGAGTTCGCCAACGAACTATTGGTTTGGTTACTACTACAGCCAAGATGATCCTAATGAGCATGGCATTCAAAACCCTGGATGGATATTCACCTATAACTATCAGAAGGCTATTCAACCTCAACGCGGAATTGCTTCGCCTTGGACCATCACAAATGTTCCCTCTTCAGGCGCATTTGAAATACCTGGTCCCGCAGGTGAAAACCTACGTTTGGTCTTTACTAATACAGGTAGTTCTTCAAACCCCGCCTATTATCTAGCGCAATGGAACTCTTCGAGAGTCATTCCGATGATAGCTGCAGCAGCTGACCCACGTGTTCAAACTATAGATGCTGGTTTACCTTCACGCTACGACTGGAACATTTCTTCCCCAATTCAATTCAGCAATACGCCAACCATCAGAGCAGCAAAAGTAGGTGACATGCTCTGGGGAAGTAATGGTACCTGGCCCATGGGTTCAGGTAGTCCATCATATGCATTCCCTGATGAAACAACTATTTGGGCAATTAGCTTGAAACCTGAAAGTTTAGGTCACTTGATTTACATGAAGAACATTGACATCGATAATGCAATAGAAAACACCAACTATATCTATGAACACGCATCAGTAGATGAAAATGTATTTGTAGCTTTGGAAGTTCCAATCTGCAAATTCCACGTTTACGACATGAGCACTGGCAACGAATTGTTCTCAACAGACGCTCAAGCAGACATTAACCCCTACGGGTACTTTACGTGGCCAAGTCTAATTTCTGTGACTCAGACTAAGCTTGCTTATGGTATGTTGTACACTGGCGGTTACACTGGAATGATTTCTGCTTACAATTTGACGACTGGTGATCTTCAATGGAGATACATAGCTCCCTCTGGAGGCGAGAAGATTCTTAATTATGTCTTGATGGAAGGTCTTATTTGCGATGGCAAGATCTACGTGGGAACGCATGAGCATTCAGCTGACACACCTTTGTATAAAGGAGAACGCGTAAGATGCCTTAATGCTACTACAGGTGACGAAATATGGACAATGACGGGATGGGCTTATCCTGAATCCTTCGCTACTGCTGATGGCGTTTTGGTATACTGGAACAACTATGATGCACAAATCTACGCATTAGGCAAAGGTCCAAGCTCTACAACTGTTACGGCTTCACCTAAAGTTTCAGCATTGGGCAGCAGCGTACTGATCGAAGGAACAGTTATGGATCTTTCTTGCAGGTACACAGCAAAATGAGCAAGCAGCACGCTTCCCATACGGTGTTCCAGCAGTCTCTGATGATAGTCAATCGCAGTATATGGAATATGTCTACATGCAGAAAGGCAAACCAAACAACACAACAGGCGTTGACGTTACACTTAGCGTTATTGACTCGAACGGCAACTACCGTGAAATCGGAACAACAAATGACAATGCTGACGGTTTCTTTAGCTATGATTGGATGCCTGACATAGAAGGAAAGTACACTGTATACGCAGCCTTTAGGGTTCTCGTATTCTGGCCGTCACATTCCGTAACTGCCTTTAACGTGGATCCAGCTATTACTACTCCGGCACCGACATCTGCTACTCAGACAAACCTTGCAACAACAACAGACGTAATGATGTTCTTGGCAGTCGGAGTCGTCGCCATAATAATTGCAATAGCCATAGCCACTGTTCTACTACTTAGGAAAAGACCATAAAAACAACAATCAAAAAACAAACAATCTTTCCCTTTTTTTTAATATTCATGTGAAAAAATTCAGCTCGAGGGCTCTGGGTCAAAATCACAATACAATAGCCATAGTGAGTTAGGCTATTCATTTCTCCTTTAACCTAAATATCCAGAGCCTCAGCAAACCCTACCTTTTAACTTTTGGATTCCTCTTAATTGGATTATAAATCATTGAAACACTTAGGCGGCGGCGACTATTGGAGTTTACTAGTTCTCTGTTTATTCTTGTGTTTTCTCTGCCGTGGCTTCCATGTCCTATCCGTTTGATTCTCCAATGATCAATGTTTCCCCTGATAATCTGAGGATTGCTTGTAACCATATAGAAGGGCATTTTAGTTTGGGAAGTGTAGAGTTCGGCGATAAAGTTTAGGAATTTTCCCAGCCGATTCCCTGAAAGTCAGGTAATACAACAAGTCGTGAAACTCGAAAATAGTTTGATTTCATTTTAATGCAAATACTGCAGTGAATGCGACTAGGTTTGTCCTGATAAAGGCACAGTAGCATCTAACGCCTGCTCCTAAGGCTGCCGTTTAGATAGTGATATTGCCGAAACATTTGCCAAATGGAATCGCCGCACCGATAGACGTTGAGTTCAACGGGCGGCCTGGCTCTTTTTTTCGACTAAATTCCATGGTGTCAGTGCAGAAGACCCAATCGGGATCCAGCCAGTCAACGACATCATAGTGGCAAGTAACAGCTATGAACTTCTTTTTGGATCGGCGAACAGCCATGCTGATGGCAAACGCGCTAACTTTTGCGATTTCGCGGTCGACAACTGGTAAACTCATCGAAGACAATCAAACGCTCGTCCAGGGAGAGCGCCTTGCAATATCCACTCGCATCTTTTCTCCTTGGCTGAGGCAATCATAGCTTTTTAGCCAATCGGGTGGAGAAGCAAAGCCGACGCTGCAAAGCATCCTTGTAATCTCAGAGGTTTCAAGCCCCTCGGGGAAATCATCTAGAACGCATTTGTTCGTGTACTCAAAGCCTCGAATATAGGCGTCGGGAAAAAGTTGTTTTGCAATGCTGGTTTTACCAGACCCACTACGACCGACGATAACGCCGATTTGCCAATCAAAATCCTCAAGCGGCAAAGAACCCAAAACCGCTTCTCCAATTTAACATCATTAAGCGTATAGCTCCTACGACGCTTTGCGCCCAAAGCTGTCTGATTCTTCCCAGCGTTTTACAATGTCAAAATCCGTAGCCTATATCCCTCCAATTTTAGCTTCTCATACTTGGCTTTCTGATCAGCTTCATCTCTGCACTCGACGATTATCTCGTAGGTTCCAGGAATCGAAAAAGAGATGTCCGCGATCATCCACCTCTATAGGGAGCTGCTCGCCTACCGATTCGAGAAGTGCCTTCAACTCTTCCCTTTCGCCATCCTCAACTATACGCAAGTACTCAGCACTGTCCAGCTCTCTGTTGTGTTTACCTCTTAGCTTGTTAAGCACCTGCCTCAACAATCGCCGATCAACGTCTTTAACGGGCAAACGGATAACACTGCATTCGGTCATGCCAAGCTCCTTCATAGCGGTAACACGCTGCTGCCCATCAGCCACCAAAAATTCACTGTTAGTGACGACTGGAACGATGTCACCCCATCTTCTAATCGAAGCTTTCAAGCGGTCAAGCTGCGCAAGGCTCATCCGGTCGGGATTATCTTGGTCAAACTTGAGATCACTGATTTTCACGCGCTCCGACATCGGAATAGGAATTTCTCGGTCTCGCTCAGTTTCGACTTGTCGGTGGCTCATATTTTCGGATTCTCCATTTCATTTTCTCTTGTCGGTAATTGGTTAATTTGGACATTTTGGGTATTCTTCTTAAACCAGTCGCATGGCTCCGAGCAAGTCGGACACTTATCTCTAAGGTATCGAGCGTTACGTGCGTCAGTCTCCGCGTTTTCCGCTTGTTCTTGCTGTTCTTCTAACTCGTCTTGCTTAGCTTGCTCGGGTGTCCTGTTAGCGATAAACTGCTGTATGTTCTCGGTTGTTTTGAAAACGTGATGTGTTCACAGTAGCGCTCAAAACTCTCGGGAGAAAATAGGTCATGGTTCCACGCTGCATAGACGGGAGCTAAACGCCTTTCCTGTTCACCTTCGCAAAGGTCCCAGTAGCCGGCGTGTTAAAAATTGCTTCCTCTGCTCTATTGCTCTCTAAACTTACGTGTTTCTTCGATAAGCCAATAAAACCGAGCGTAAAATACCCAGTTAGCCATAGGATCTTTATACGTTACAAAAGCATCTGTGAAGACTTGGAAAACCTCTAGTATTCTAGCAATAAACCGACGGTCTGCTTCATCAACAAGTGCCTGGTCATCCGTTGATAAAGGATTAACAGCGGTATCTCTCCTTCTAAGGTTCTTCCATTCCGTCGGCATGGTATTGTAAGATTTGGGTTGTCGTACCTATGTAATTCGTTTTCTGCTTCATTTAACGCTGCGTCTCTATTATCCCATGTTATTCTTGTTGTACCCTCTTTTGGGTGTTCAGGTAACACATTTTTTTCCAAAAAATGAAGTTTCCTGCTTAAAATGTTCATTTCTTCTTATCCTCCGGTTTCGGTATTAGTATACTGTTCTTGAGCTTCTCCTCTAACGTTAACACCCGAATCTCCAACTCCTCGTCCTTAAGCAAGGGACAAGCTGAGACCGCCGAAACCAAAACTCTCGCCCAGCCCAGCTTAGCTTTGTCGCTGTTTCCGCCCCATGAATTTTTTTGTGGGACAGGCTTAAAACACCGTCTAATACGCGAAATAACGTGTTTCTGCGCTCCTTCGCTGAACGGTTTAATGATGGTTTCGTGGCGGTTTCAACTTCAACTCTGCCCCAAGTTGCATTTTGCCTCTCTTAGTTTAGCTCCTTCACCAAGGAGAAAAGACAACAAGCCGACTAGGCGCTAAGACAGCACAAAACAAGGCAACAAATAATCTATGCGTACTAAAGAAATAAGATTATTGGTAGATGAGAGGCAAATTTCTATTTCCGATAAATTCCAAGTGTTTTATCATGAGAGCTTTTCTTCTTTTAGTTAATGCAAACACTCCTCGGAAAAAAAGAAAAAAGGATTGCTAATTAGCGTATGTTTTAATCTAAGCTGTTTGACCAAAGAACAAGTTCATTTAGCCTTTGCATTACAGTCTGGAATATTGGAAGGTCAATATGCGCCCCACCAGGGACAATGTAGTATCTGTGCAAGTCATCGTTTCCCACTGCTGCTAAAGCCTGATGGTATGCGATTACAAAGTTTGGTGGACAAACAGGGTCTATTTGTCCATAGATGCTGATAATTGGAATTTTAATGTCGAGCTGTTGATTTGGGTCTATTTTAGCATAAACTTGAGGTTTGCTATCAGGGTTTCCGCCAGTCTCAGCGAAAGCATCATCCATAATACTTATTAAGAAAGCCTGGAATCCTGAGGCAGCAGCATCCGTTTGAGGAATCAGTGGCAACCCCATTAGTTGTTTAACTTGATCAAGAGTCATGGTAGACACCATCATGCAATAATTGACAGTATTAGCAAAGTCTTTTGCTCCGCATATGTCAAGAACCCCGCTGTATAATTCTGGGTATTTTTCTCCAGTCAATATGGCAACTGCTCCTCCCATTGAGCCGCCCATCAGAAACACTTTGCCCGTAGCTCCATATTTACCGATTACATATTCTGTCAATTGATGAGTTCGAATAATGGCTTCTGTTATAGGCCAGCCTGTGGCACCATAGTTTGAGCATGCAAAAGCAAAGCCCTCGTCTAATATTTTCTCACTAATTCTGTTGCGTATATCGTCTTGATATAATAGATGGCAGTTCAAGTTATCTACGGGAAATTGGTACCAGGGGCATCCTACTACTAGCATTCCGTTCCAGTTATCAGGAATTTGAATTATGTAAGCTGCATCGCCAAGTGTTCCTGTGATTTGTGTATAATCCGTACCTTCGGGGGTCGTCAAATCGGTGGTTGCTGGTTTTGCGCCTGCTGGAGCAAAAGTTGCAGACATCATCAACACGGTCAAGATCAAAACAATAACTAAACTTTTCACTGCTCCTTTCACTATCTTACTCATTCTCTATCACCTCCTTTAGACGCTTGACAAAAAAATTGTTATTTGTTTGAGGTTATATTTTGGAGTGAGTCACAAAATGTTAGTGACCACAACCATAGCATATCGTCTAAAAGAGCAACCCACGCTTGGCAAAAATGAATTACTCTATGTCTGCACAAGAATAATCAGAAAGCCTTTTACATGCAAAGAATTTCGTACTGGCCGATATTAGTTAACTCTGATTTTTGTCAACAGCGTCTTCAATTTTTGGAGGAATCTCCGAACCTAAAATATTCCATGTTTTATTCCTTAGCCACTTCATACTTGTTTTAGTCTGTTTTGAACAAAGAACATGTTGACCTGTCTGTGAAAACTCCTTAAGGGCAGTTGCATCGTCAAAAACAGCCAACTGTATAACATTCTTGCTCAAGAACTCCAGTCGTGCAGTAAATCCTGCAACCCCTTTTGCCACCTCTAATTGTTTTTGAACCTTGCGAGCCCTTATAAGAAAGGTGAAATAAGACCACACTGATTTTCGTTCAGCAATTGCTCCATAAGCGAGATAAGATTTTGAAGGGTCTACTTCTTTATATTCTTGCCATGGGACAGTTACCATTTTTGTCACAAACCCCTTTTCTATGTAAGTATGACAGTGCGTTGTTATATTTTGTAGTGGGTCGCAAAATGTTAGTGACCACAACTCCAGAACAGTGATTATGACTGAGGGTGCTTTTCAGTTCAAATGTCAAGGATGTCAATTTTGTGTTTTTGCGCTTCTTCTGCTTCACTTATCTTCTCTGCAGCAAACATGTCCAGCACTTTCTCAAAAGGCAACGCGTAAAAAACAGCCGGGCGCTCCATTGTCGCGTATACGAGCCCTTTTCTCTGCAAACTCTCAAGACATGTATAAATCTGTTGTTTGGACAATTTCATTTCAGTGAATATGACCTTGGCCTTGCTTGGTCCTTTCTTGGATAGGAACACGTAAGTTTTAGCTTCTGTGTGGCCCAAGCCAAAGCCCTTGAGAGTTTTCTTTAGTTTCTCTAGACCCATTTTCCTTTGTTCAACCTTAGTTTATTTTAAGTAATAAAAAAGAAAGAAAGTAACAAGCTGCACCGATAATATTGCTTATGGTGGAACCCAGGTCGCTATTCCGTGCATCGTTATAAAGCACTCAGTCATTTCACTGCCCCATCCTGGACTTGTGAAAACTCCGTTTGCATTAAAACCCATTTGATCTATGTAGCCTGTCCATCCTGAAGCTCCTGGATAACCTGTTAAGCTAGTGATCGATTCACTGTGTATTGAACCGCCAACTTTGTTCAACTCAATCGTGAAAGCAGGAATGACTACTGGCACTGCAGTAGTAAGTGAAGTCGGCCAAATTACTGTCTGCGGAGCAGTTAGAGCAATTGTTATGCTGTTGCCATGCCTTTCAACTTGGAGCACACTTTCAGAAACAGCTTTCATATTTGGTGGGAATATTGAGCAGGGAAATCCACTTAAGAGAGCTTTATTCCATGCTAAGAGTTCAGCATTGCTGTTGGTGGTGAAGTATGCTAGAGGTATCCATGTTCCAGGTCCATAAGGCATGTCTATTTCTATGTTGTCTGCGGGACCGTAGGTTCCAGCTTCTACGTCAATACCCTTAATGCGAAGCACTACTGATGAAGAACCAGCTGTAGGCCAATCGTTTGGTGCCGTGACAAATCCATATCCATTACTCACATAGATTATGTCCGCTCCTTCTGGAACATTCATGTTCTTAGCGAAAACAGGAGTAAGCAAGGTTGAAACCATTAACAAGGACAACGTGAGAAGGGCAAATGCTCTTTTTTCATCCATTTTCCACCTCCTTTTTCATCTTTATTAAAGACCACTAAAACGGACAAAGGCTATATGTTATGGTGAGTCGCAAAATGTTAGTGACTCATTTGAAGAGACAAAACCCCACAAATCTTATAAACAGTCTCAAAAGACTTCTGACTAATACTACATGGCTCGAAAAGCGAGCGGGCAGATGAGGGAAATTTAGCCAAGAACAAGTTCTCAAAACGCTCATGGGTTTGGGACTGACAAGGTTGGATTCTCAAGTCTACATTTACCTCGCCAAGAAAGGCTCCTTAAGAGGGCAAGACTTATCAAAAGGTCTCAAAATGCAAAAGCAGCAGCTCTACCGCAGCCTGAAAAACCTGCAGAAACAAGGCATAGTCAACGCCACTTTGGAGTATCCCGCTCGATTCAATGCCGTTTCCTTTGACAAAGTCGTCGATATATTTGTAAAAGCCAAAATGGCGGAAGCACACCAAATTCAAGAGACCAGAGATGAAATTCTGGCTAATTGGCAATCCATAAATCTTGCCGACTCACTAGACTCAACTGCAAAATTCAACTTAATAGAGGGCAGAGGACCCGTCTATGCCAAGATAATTCAGATGATTAAGGAAGCAAAAAACAATATAGCAACAATATCCACAGTCACAGGCTTAATCAGAGCTGATCAATTCGGAGTCTTTAATGAAGATTTAGCCACCCAGATCCCATTTAAGATTCGTTTTCGCGCCATTACTGAATTGACCGAACAGAACATAGAGATAGTAAGAAACCTAATCAAGGACTTCGATAATGCAAGGTTCAGTTTCGAAGCAAAAACACCTGAATTAAGCTTGAAGCTTCCTCAGCTTGTTTTAAAGGATGAGGATGAAATATTGTTCTTCATTACTCCAAACTTGAATTTCTCTGCACCAGAAAATGAAGACATGTGTCTCTGGACGAACTGCAAGTCTCTCGTCCAAGCGTTTACGGGTGTCTTCGAGGATCTATGGCAAAATTCCACAGCTATTGAAGCTAAAATTTTAGAGATTAAAACTGGTATACCTGCAACCCCTAAAACATACGTTATCAAGGATGCCAAGTCAGCTTACAAAAAATGGGACTACAGCTTGAACAGGGCTGAAAAAGAAATAATAATCGTGACTTCCCCTGCAGGTCTAACGCAACTTTGCAGAAACAATCAACTCATTGAAACGTGGATGAAAAAAGATCTCTCGGTGAAGATAATGACTCCTATTTCGAGTCAGAATATAAGTGATGCTCAACTTTTATCGCGGCATTATCAAGTAAGGCACATTCCAGCAGAATATGTTGGAACAACTTTAGTTGATGGAAAACATCTTTTCCAATTCAAGAATCAACCGATCAACAATGTGAACAACTCGTCATCAGAATTAACTTTTGAGAATATTTTCTACACGAACGATATTGAATACGTTGAGAAAACAAGAATCATGTTGAATGATATTTGGAAAAATGCTCAAGTGCCTTCAAACCTTACACTTGAATCAATTAATCGAGCTAATTCAATGGTCGCAGATCTTTCTGAAACTGCCATTCCTAAAACAATGAATAGAATATACCGTACTCAGCTTTCAATAACCGAAGAAAACAATGAACAGCTAACAGAAAAGAACATAATAAACAAGATGGTCAATCCCGAATATCTTGCCCAAGGGCGAGCAAATTGCACGGTGAAAACTTTTAGTACAAATTGTCAAGCGCTCATTCACCCACCTGCGAATTTTAAACTAACTGATTTCTTGATTCATATTTATCATATTGAGAAAACATCAACAAATGGCGAGGAAGATTTTATTTCAATATTCCCTTGGATGAACACGCTACTAGGATATGCTTATGTGCCCGCCGTCGTTTTGACCGATAATCCTAAGGCCGTTGATTTCTGGAAACGATTCTTAGTGGGTACTCCTTCTGAGAATAATGTCAGACTAGTTGATAAAGGAACAATACAGGTGCGCACTCGTGGAAACACTTTTTTCGCGAGTTGGAATACCGAAATTCCATATCTTGATGAATACGTTGTACCCCCGTCATGTTTGATGGTTGAAGGATATGGAAAACTCAAAACAGTTGCATATTCCGTAGCAGTTGCTTCTGGCTATAAGATGAAGACAGAAGGAAACATCTTTACAGATGCATTTGTAACATTTTACCATCCAAAATCAAAATATTCAGGACCAGGAACGGACGGCGTCTTAGGAAGAGACGTCATAATGGAATTTTACCCACCAAGTTAGGCAAAATATAAGCCTAATTCACTGAGCTAAAAAAAGGAAGATTTTGCGGGAGACATCGCCATTCAGGGTATGTTCCTCCAAACAGTAGGTCTTTTTGGCTGAACTGTAAAATGATGGTTTCTTGCGCGCGCCTAGCCCTTCACCAACAATTCCAGAATTTCCAACATGGATCCTAATCGGCTTAATAATGGGAATGATCATCATTTCTGTCTCCTTATTCATAAAATTTAAAAAAACTAAAGCCTAACCCTGTTAGAATAATTAAAAGGTAAACAAAAAGAAATGCCTTAAGTCGAATTTTATTTTCGATAAATTCTTTTCAAATCTGAAATGCTACTTATAAAAAAGGGAGATTGCAAAAACACGAAAAATGTTACTGTTGATGTCAACACCGTTGGGGTAGACCAAACTGGACTACGACCGGTCTGATGTTGTTTTGGGTTCCTAAGCCAACATTTTCGGAATAGCTTTGTTCGTCGGTTTTAGGTCTCTGGTCTAAGACATTCGTCAAATGCATTTTAAGTTTTATAATTTTATAAGTCTTCAGTTTTCGATAAAGTGCTACTTTATCTATGTCTTTAATCCATTCAAAGTCGTCTTCTAGCAACTCGAATAGCTTTCCTTAGTTGTTCATGGGGCAGGATAAAGTGTAGTGAGTTGTGGCAAGCTGGCACATGACGCTTCGAAATCTTTGTCAGCAATATTCGAAAACCAAACGATTAATGACACCTTTAAAATTAGGATAAGCTATCCTGTAAAGTGCGAATTTTACCTTTTGCTGTCAAAGGCGTTTTTTCACAACTAACTCGGTAACAATTAAAAAAACGCGAAATAAGTGTCATCTAGATCTTTCAAGTTTGGATTTAGGAAACACTCACTTAGGGCGATCATTTGTTTGCGACTTGAAAAAAACATTTTTGTTGGTGTTAAGGTGCTACCACATAGGAATAATAGGCACTTTTGGAATCTAATTTTTAGAGAATTACTTGTTGGATCGAGGTTGAATCTTGTGGTAAACTGCCCTGAATGTTTTGCGGAAGTTTCCGAACGCGAAAAATCAAATGATAATAGCGGTTTTTATCTTGTAACATATAGTTGCAGGGAATGTGGAGCTAAATTTAAGTTAGAACAATGGGTTAGTTGACCAGTCCCAAAAGAACATCTCTATACTACATAGCTCTCTAGAATCGTTTTACTATTTTGTTTTTTTGCGTCTAACCCTTAATATAATCAGCCAGAAACAAAATACTATTTTTATGATCAAAGACGAGTTCTTATCCCCTCGCCAACTATGTTTCTTCAAGAATAGCAGAGTTTAAACGAATTAAATATGATTAAGCCACATTTTGAATCTCTTCACTTTCAGTTCAGACCCTATTATTCAGCACAGTCGGTTGAGGTTACGGTTTAAAAACGAATCGGTGCTTTTGCTTATTCTTCGAAATAAGGGAGAATTGAGAGTTTGAGTCAAAACATTATCGTTGAGCCTAAATTATCTCAACAGGTTTTTCCATTGAACCTAAGAAATGTCAACGAAGTTTTTCCAGGATTTGCATTTGGCGATTTTGCTGTTCTGCAAGGAGTCTCTGTTTCATCGTTAACCTCGCTATTATGTGTCAAAGCTCAACTTCCAACTCAGCTAGGTGGTCTACAGAGTAATGTCGTTTTTATCGACGGTGGAAACACATTTAGACTCTACCAGATAGCTCAATTAGCGCAGCTTCATTGGTTAAATCCTCAAACGGTCTTAGACAACATCTACATTTCAAGAGCGTTCACAGCCTACCAAGCAGCATCACTAATCAAACAGCACCTAAAACAAACCATCATAAAATACAACGCCAAGCTCGTGATAATTTCAGACATTGCTGGATTTTTCTTGGATAAAGACATTCCTGAAGATGAGACTCAAAGAATCTTTGGGCAAGTCATGACTTTTCTTTCAAATTTTGCACGCAAAACCCAAACGATCATTATCGCAACCTACCCACAACACGCCAAAAACCCAAGAAACGACTTGCTCCAGACCCAAACAATAAGAAAAGCAAACGTTGTGCTTTCTCTAAGAAAAACAAGTTACGCTCGACAATTTGTTTTAGAAAAACATCCCAGCCTATCCTTAGGAGTTGCTGAATTACCCCTAGAAGATTTGACTTTAGACGATTTTGCGGAGGCAAATGCGTAGTGGGCAAAACTGTTGAATGCTATCGCATGGCACTGGAAGATGAGATTAACCGGTGGAGCAGCCTTGGAAAAGCTCTAGGAATCGAGGATAAGCAGGCCTTCGATGCTTTGATGGATGCTTGCCGCACTTATGCATCTGCAGGCAGCAACGCGACCAAACCCATACTCTTTGAACCGATGCTCATGTCTATGCTGCTTATGCAACAGAAGAAAATTGGTATATTAGAGAAGGCTTTAGATGCAAAGCAGCAGCCTTAAGATTCGCGGCTGGATATTTGATGTCTACCCAACTGAAGTCGGAGAAATGGCAGTTTGGATTATAAGTGAACACGGTGAAAGAATCAGACTGACAGACAAATTCCAACCTAAAATCTATGTTTCAGGCCAAAAAGAAGTTGAAAAACTAGTTGGACGCATATATTCAAATCCAGACATTGCCCACTGGGACTTTGTCTACAAGTACGCAAATCCAACCGATTACGAAAAATCCAGAGTATTGGAAATAACACTCAAAGACTGCAGAAAAATTCCAGCCCTGACAAAACAAATTCTAAGAATAGGCGACTTTTCACTCTACGAGGTTCATAACTGCGACTTACATGGAGACAGAAGCTACTTTTTCACACACGACTTATTCCCTCTCGCCTTCCTCGAAGTTGAGGCGCTTAAGCCAACTTTAAAGTATACTCTGCTGGATTCCGTGGAGAGCATCAACTATTCCATTCCCCCGCTGAGGATAATGCAGCTCAAAGTGGAAATCGCAAAGCAAACCAAGATAGCAAACCTCCAAGACCCAATAGCAAACATAACCTTAGACCAAGAGGACAAACACATCACAATTAACGCCGGAGAGGAATCCGAAAAACTCCTGCAACTTGGCAAAACGGTAAAACTGCTTGACCCAGACATAGTTGTTACAAACGGCGGGGACTCTTATCTCTTCTCATACCTGCTCCAGCGAGCAACCGAAAACAAAGTGCAAGACAAGTTTATTTTAAGCAGAGACGACGTGCCTCTCGCTCTAAAATCACAGCGTGGCAAAACATTCTTTTCGTATGGGCGTACATTCTACAAAGCACCCACTACCCGTCTTTATGGAAGAATCCATGTAGACGCAGGAAATACATTCATCCTAAACGAAAGCAGCTTCCAAGGACTCTTTGAAATAGCAAGAACCTGCAGAACACCCTTGCATACCTCCTCGCGCTCTTCAATCGGGTCAAGCATGTCTTCTTTGCAGTTCTACCAAGCGTTTAGACAGGATATTTTAATCCCCAGAAACAAAAGCATCCCTGAAGCCTTCAAATCAGCCTACGAACTGCTTGTCGCTGACAGAGGCGGCTTTGTATACGAACCCAAAGTAGGCATACACGACAACACAGGCGAAGTTGATTTTTCATCAATGTACCCAAGCCTAATGATCAACAACAATATTTCAGCTGAAACAGTGCTCTGTAAATGCTGCCCAGACTCGCACCTACGTATTCCAGAGCTAAACTATAACATATGCGAAAAACGCGAGGGCGTTGTTCCCAAGGCCCTAAAACTGGTCGTTACTAAACGATTACAGTACAGGCGACAAAAAGAAAAAGTCACAGATCCAAAACTCAAAGAAATTTACGACAAGCGGCAGACTGCATTAAAGTGGATTTTAGTTACATGCTTTGGATATTTAGGATATAGAAACGCGAAGTTTGGAACGGTGGATGGACATATCGGCGTCTGCGCATTTGGCAGAGACGCGTTTCTTAAGGCAGCTCGAACAGCTGAACGCCACGGGTTTGAGGTGCTCCACGGAATAGTGGATTCACTGTGGCTACAGAAAGCAAACGCCACCATAGAAGATTATAGCACTCTGTGCAAACAAGTAAGCAAAGAAATTGGGGTTCCGCTAAATTTTGAAGGACGATACAAATGGATTGTTTTTCTACCCTCAAAGATGCATCCAAACATCGGAGTCCTAAATCGGTACTATGGAGTTATGGAAAATGGAAAACTAAAAGCCAGGGGCATCGAAGTACGCAAACATGACACGCCACGATTTGTTTACAATGCACAAATGGAAATGATTAACGTTTTCGCTAAAGCTGCAAACTCAAAAGAGTTCATGAAAATGATTCCGCAAGCGCTTGAAGTAGTGAAGGCTTATCGGCAAAAACTCATCAACGGTGAAATTCCTATTGAAGATTTGATCATCTCTAAGCATTTATCAAAGAATCCCAAACACTACAAGCAACATGTAAGCCAAGTTATAGCGGCAGAGCAATTAATCAAAGAAGGAGGCGAAGTCAATGCGGGCAAGAACGTGCATTTCGTCTTTACCGATTCAAAAAACAAACGGTTTGAGAGAAGAGTCAGAGCTAAACAACTAATAGACAAGGGAGTTAACCCTGATACAAAGAAATATCTGCAGCTATTGTATGGCTCTGCAGCAAATTTGCTTAGCTTCTCTAAATACACAGAAGAAACGGTTTACGATTCAATAAGAGGCTACGGGAAAAAAAATCTCTCCAACTATCTTAAAAATGAATTATATTGACCCAAATTCAACTGTAAATAGACATAGCTATCTTTAAACAAATCTTGAAAAAACCTATTTAATAGAAAAAAGAGCTGGGTTTTATCTTGCCCAGCAGGGTCCGTAGCCATAACCGTTGCTGTATCCGTAGTTATAGCCGCCTTGATAGGGCGCAGGTACGGAAGTTGAGCCGTCTATTGGCGCTTGAGGCACAACATTCTGGCCATTGTAAGGCTGGTTGTATCCGTAGCCAAAGCAGTTTCCGATCCAACCCAAAAACCCGTTATCAGGAGCTTGTGGATTTGAGCTTGCGCCTGCGTATGTTTGATTTGTTGCTATTTGGGCTGAAGCCAACCCGACTGCGACCAGGGTTAATGCCGCGACTGCGACCAGGGCAATTGCGATTTTAGTTTTTTGCATTTTGTTTTATCACCATATAATGATATGTGCATGGATGCTTATGGTAGTTGCCTGAAACAAAACTGAAACAGACCCTGAAACGGTTTTCTAAATCAAAAATCATAGACAATTAGGGTCTTTTCATGTTTTCAGATACATAGTTAAATTGTTAAATCCGGCTTCGTCGTCTTTATCTGTTCTGACGTAGTCGAATCCGTCCTCTACAACTTTTGACTCTTCTTTATGGTCAGTAACCTATTGGCTGCTGTATTTCTTTGGTGATTTACAAAAGAGATAAATGGGATTAGACTGAGAGTACGTTGAAACAGGGGGGAGAGGGGTATGAAAAAATATGGTTCGAGGAAATGGTTAGGCGCCAAAATCAAGAAATACTTTGCATTCGAAAAACTATACAAAAGTTGTCTCAAAAAAGCTTCAATCTGGTCTTTGTTCAAAGGCAAGAATTTAGTTAATGCGTTAATAGTTTTCTTAATCTCGGTTATCCTGCTATCGTCATTTTTCCTATGCTTTACGGTTCAGGCCCGAATTTATCAACCCATAAGTTCTCATATTGTTACTCCTTTGTCTACTCCGATGCCTACACCTACTTTGGCACCTGTTACTCCTTTGCCTACTTCTGTTTCTACTTTCGAACCAGCAACTCATATGCCTACACCTACTTTGGCACTTGTTACTCCTTCTTCTGCTCAAAGTCCTTCTGTTACTCCTTCTCCCTCGCCCAGTCCTACTTTGGCACCTGTTACTCCTTTGCCTACTCCCAATGCTACTTTGGAACCAGCAACTCCTACACTCTCACCTACTTTGGTACCGGTTACTCCTTCTCCTGCTCCAACTCCTTCTCCAACTCCTACTCCTTTGCCTACTCCTATTGCTACTTTGGAACCAGTTGCACCACTGCCTACTCCTAATGCAACTTTGGAAACTACACAATCTGCAGAAAACTTAATTCCTGAATCTTTTACCGGCTTCGGCGGCGACTACGCCCTTACGCATAATGGCAGTGATGGTTCCATTTGGGATGAATCTGGTTATACTTATAACGGAACTTACCATTCCTGGGTTCAATGGGCTTCTACTTTTGAAGGATATACAACTACAAGGTTAGGTTTCAAGTTTAGTTCCACATCTAATGCTCATAGTCTAATGGATTACAAAACACTAGATGCTACTTTAGATTCATTCAACACTGCTGGAAGTAAAATAATTTTAGCGAATTTTGACTATACGAATACCTATTGGGATTCAGCAGAATTTAGAAATAATTGGCTAGACATGACAACTCATTACAAAGGTGATAATAGGTTTGCTGCTTTTGAACTATTTAACGAAATGCATGATGGCATTCTGAATGGTCATTCAAATGCTTGGATTGTTAACTATTTTGCCGACTTAACAAAAGCCATACATGAAATTGACCCTGACAGAGTTGTAATGTTTCCTACAGGACAATTATTCTATGATTCTGCAAGTCAATGGTTACGTGATTTGGCAGCCACTGGAATCCAAGACGAGCCAAATGTTGCTTTTGACATTATGCATCCTTACTATTTTGAGAACTCCTATGATATGGGATTAACTCCTGAAGGGAAGGCTCAATGGTACACAGATAATTGGATTTTGCCTTGCGTTGCAACATTAGGTGCAAGCAGGTTGTATGTAGGTGAGACTTTCGCTTGGATAGAAGAAGGCTATCACTCAGATTTGCAGGGGCGTTGGCTACGAGCAATAATAAGTGAGTGCGCACAGAATGGTGTAAGCTTTAATCTATGGTGTGGTCTTGGCGTTCCAGGCGAAATGGCTGTACAGATTTCAGCGATTCAAGCACTAAATAACTGAAATAGACAAAAATGTTAAGTGAATAAAATTTACTTATCGGAGATGTTTAGATACTGCGGCGCTTAGCAAGGACTCATATCTGCAACATACACAATTGTGCTAAATAGAACATATATAGCATTATTTGTTACACAAAAGTCACAATATTTAATAGTTGTCCGCACTTATTGAAAAAGTAATTCCAGAAAGTGAACAATACAATGATAAATCCTCAAAATTTAAAGCTTCAAGACGTGGATAACAAAACCAGCTGTCCGGACTGTGATTATGAATTAACTATTCCTTGTGATGTAGAAAAAGGAGAAATAATTACTTGCCCAGGATGTGGGCTTGAACTCGAAGTGAAAAAAACA
Organism: Candidatus Bathyarchaeota archaeon; assembly: GCA_963775465.1. GTDB lineage: Archaea > Thermoproteota > Bathyarchaeia > Bathyarchaeales > Bathycorpusculaceae > Bathycorpusculum. The sequence goes on from CAVZIW010000001.1 coordinate 63,258, forward strand.
AATATTGGAGGTGGATGTGTAGATCTTCAAGAGTTAACTATTGAAGGCGAAGATTGGGGCGAATGAGGGCATAGTCGAAGATTCAATTGTTTTTCAAACACTTCTCTTTTTTTAAATTTAATTTAGGTTAGACGCGTGCGCCGTTTCTATTTTTCTGCAATGATCATTTGGCTATCGGCGCAAGTCCAACTAAGGGAAGCCAATCCATCTGTCTTAACATCGATTTTCTTTGAAATAGGCTTCTCAGGTTTCCTTTTTCTTACCTGAGAAAGCTCCAAAAAATCCGACTTCGTCATACTATGCAAGTTACACATAATTGCCATTTGGAGAAGTGTTCTATTATATTTTATGAATTACTACTTCACTAGTAATGTGTTGGGATAACTCGTAGGCTCACTCGCTAATACTTGGCTCATATTTTCAAATATGCAACAGCCAAAAACATTGGTTTTGTTCACGATTTCTATTCTTGAAGTCTTCTAATATACTTGGTCACGATTTATTCAGTTCTTCACCAACCTGGAGGAGAAGCAGCGAAGCTGTTTAGCTCTTAAACCAACGCAAAACAAGACAACTATTAGCATACAATAATAAAGTAAATAGAATTTTTGTCATTGAAACTAAAAAAAGAAAAAAGGAAGTTTGTTTATGGTTTTTTCTTTAGCAGCAGTACGATCATTACTATTGCGACGACGATAATAAGCACGAACAGTCCTGCAATTGCTGGAATGAAGTAGAGATCCGCCATTGATTCTTGAGCAACTGGAACTTGTGTTGGTGTTGGGGCTGCTGGATCAACTGCAAAAGCTGTTATGGCGTGTGATGGCCAATAAGATTCTGAGCCTGCGAATGATGCGTAGACGGTATATTGTCCTTCGATGTCGGGTTTCCAGTTTAGGCTGAAGAATCCATCTTCGCTGATTGCAGTGCCGATCTCTCTGTAGTTTCCGTTTGAATCAACAACGCTAATTACAATTGGTACGCCAACAGTGTCTGTGGGGCGGGGTTTTTGCATGTAGACGTATTCCATCCATCCAGTTTGGCTTGCATCTGAAACTGCTGGTACACCGTTGGGGAATCGGGCTGCTTGCTCTTTTTGTGTTGTGCCTGCCGCTATATCGGTGATTGTGCCTTTTATCATGACGCTGCTTCCGCTTGGAATTACATCGTTGGTGACTGAAACAGTCATTTGGCTTGGGCCTTTGCCGACAGTGTATACTTGCATGTCGTATGTGTTGAGGAAAACGAAGAATCCGTCTGCGACACGGTCGTAGGTTGCGTCCATGCCTGTGCCCCAGCCCATTAAAGTCCATATTTCTGTTCCGTCAGTAGCGTTTATGACTCTGTATCGCACATCTTTGTAGAATGGTGAGTTGGGTGAGTGTTCTGTGGATCCTAAGAATAGTTTTCCGTCAGCAATAACGTCAAGATCGTATGGGTAGGTTCCGTAGGATGTTTCAAGACCAGCATAGGTGCTGTTTCCGGGACCACCGTTTCCGTAGGTCCATAATAGGTCTCCATTGGTTATGTCATATGCATAGAGTATTCCGCCATAGCCGGTTACGTATATTTTGCCGTAAGCTACCGCTGGATAGTTTCTGAAGTAGGTGTAGTCGTTCATCGGTTCAACTGGTCCCCATATTTTTTCACCGTTGGCTAAGCTGTAACCAGACATTGTTCTAGGTTCTTTGTCGTATAGTATGAAGACGCCTAATTGTGGATCCCAGTTTGCTAAGCCTCGTGTGGCGTTGCCTTCTGCGGGGTCAAAGTGTTTTGTCCATAGTACGTGTCCTCTTGAGTTTGGGTTTAGACTTATGGCTGTTACGTTTGCTCCATCCAAAGATGTTGTTGCGAAGGGCGCGGTTGGGTGTCCTCCGAAACTGCCTTGAACCAGAAGCATAATGTTATCCAGACTAGCTCTATCTACGCGCCATGTACCAGAGTTTGGTAATGTTATTGATATATTGTAGTCAAAGTTGTTTGGTGTGCTTGCGTCTATTGTTCCTGAGTACCATCCGCCTGCTCCAGTTCCTGCTGCTGTGCCGATTGATTTAGACGAATTCCATTGAAGAAGGCGCCAGTCAGGATTAGCGGTTGTGCCTTTGTTGACAACAGAGAATCGTATTACTTCGCCGTTTGGACCTGGGACAGCTGCGAGGTTAGTGTTGGTTGAAGGAACGCCCGTCACGGTCATACTGGTGGGCAGTCCTGTAGTTGGATCGTATGAGTTTGCAAAATTGTTTGTGAATAGAAGTCCGTTTGGCAAGATGCCGTGTTGGTTAGGGGTGTCAAGAGAGGGTAGCAGTCCAAAGCTTGGGTCAGACAAGCCAGATCCGGATCTTCCTATGTCTGGGTTGTACCATATTTCTTCGCCCGTTTGCAGATCCACGCAGATCCAGCCGCCTCCACCGCCTGAATTACCATACGGTAGCTCGTAGTAGAGTCTTCCATACATGATTATGGCGTTGGCAAATCGAGTTTGGTATGAGCCGCCTGAGTAGTACATTTCACCTGGGATGGCTGTGTTGTTTCCGCCTACTACTCCTCCATCTTGGAGTGGTCTGCTCCACATTATATGTGCACTGTTTGGTGCGATGCCATCAGGTTGTACTCTTGCTATGTAGAGACCAGAGGTTCCTCCCCCAATCGAGGCACCTGACAGGATGAATGGTTCTCCAAGCCAGTTTGATGAAATCGCATACCAGTCTGTGTTTTGTCCTTCTATTGGGCGTGTCCAATATTCAGTTGGCAGCGGATAGCTTTCTTTGGGTGCCGGAATTGGTTCTTGCTGAACTGTTAACTCAAAAGTTGCGTTTGCCGCTGTAAAGACGTCGTTGTTCCATGTTCTCTCTGTTGATGAGCTGTTCCAAGTGTACGTTTGTCCGGGATAGTTGAATTCGAGGGTATATGTGCCGACTTGGTTTGGTGTGTAGCTGATGAATTGAACGCTAGTTGAGTCTGAGATTATTGGCCAGTTGAATGATTGTTCTGTTCCGTCAGGCGCTGTCACGGTTAGCGTATAGTCATGGCGTCGAATGTCGTTGGTTACGGTTGCACCGGGTAGAGGGCCGTCAACCCACATGATTACAAGTACGGGTTGACCAACACCAACAGGGTTTGGTCCAGCCTGCAGATAAGCATAGGAGTCAATCGTCCATATCGGTGTATGAGCGCTTGTCGTTGGTACAAAGAATGTCGATGTAGCCATTAGAACTGCGAGAAAAATCGCAATCAAAACAGCAGTATTTTTATTATTCAGATTTTTCATTTTCTTTTCTCCAAGTTTATTTGATGTTAAACAGATTCACTTTAGTGGACTTGCTTAACAGAATCCATATCTCGTTTGCAGTTAGTATATATAATTTTGCCAATTTAGGATTTAATAATTTTATGGCATTATTGATTTGTGTTTGATCCAAAATAAATAATCATTTATGGAATAAATTCGGTTTTATGTTAATTGTATCGATTAACAGAGCACGCGAAATGATAAAAACGAATTAGAAGTTAGTATTGTTGTAGACAGTATAAGGGGTAGATAAAAATAGACTACCATAATAGTACCAGATTTCTGGCTGTATACTACCCGAAGAATCTAATATGGCCATTTTTTAGAATTCGCGGCTTTGGTTTTTAGTTAATCATTACTAATGCTTTTGATGGTATTGCTAAAAATCTACGGTTCTTGTCATAATATTACATGTAATCCTAATGCTTAAGCAATTTCTGTTAATAGAAAGTCTCACCTTAAGAAATAGAGTTTATTAGGAAGTTTTTAGTTTCTTCGTTGCACGTTGTTGCGGTAATAGTACAGCTTGGTTAGTACATAGGCTTGCCAAGTCTAGGACCCGGGTTCAAATCCCGGTTACCGCACTTTCATAAATAAGCTTTGGCACAGATGCTAAAATTCTTCAATGTATATCTTAATTCAGTTTGTCTTTGAAAAGCTAAAATAATGGCACATTGATTTATTGATTGATGGTCTGCTTGTGTTCTGTGTGTAGAAGAAGCATTAGTGAGAATGTTAACCAACAGTCAATGAAGAGTTTTGGAACGGCTCTATGTTTAGAACATCAGAAGACCGCAAAGGCAAATAGCAATCCTGTTTACTGGTGTTCCGAATGCAAGAACGCAATTTCTCATGAAGAGTTTACATACTCGATTAACCATTTTGACAAACCTCTCTGTTTCGGCTGCCAGCCTGAGGAAGAGGAAAAGGTAAGTGCCCCTCCTCAAAAAAGAGGCTTGAACAGAGGGTCTTTGATAGAATTTGGCAAGAAATATCCATAGACAAATTTGCCTAATACCTTGAAATACTAAGAGATAATTTTTATGCGGAGTTAAAAGCAGTAAAAGCAGAGCCAAAATTGACAAAAGAAATTAATGAAAATTTTTAAAGACAAAAATATTTTTGTTCAGATATAGAGCCTATTTTAATGCCATATATTGCCCAATCTATTTTTTACGCGCTCTTGACACATCAACCATACCAAAAGTTGAATCTAACGACTAAAAAATAGTCCGATTAATTTGTAATTTTAATTTTACTTATTTTAATGCCGTTCGGAGACTTCTCAAACAAAATTAATCGAGAACTTGACTTAATTATCACTGTTTATGTAAATAGGTATATTTGTAAATGTTATAAACGCTTTTATGTATATTTTTTTGAAAAAGACACGGTTAGGGTTGCAAGAAAATTATAAACTCTCTCTTTCTTTTTTGCAACCCTGACCACTTAATTGTATCAAAATCTTATCCTATATCGGAAAGAAGTTTAGATGCTTCAGCCTTCGAACAATTATTATTCGTGAAAAAAGGACAAGTGGCAGCTTTTTCATTTCTTAATTTAGTTTTTTTGTTTCTAAGAGGACAATTTTGTGGCAGTTTACACATCTGGAATAAACCAATTCAAATCCATGAAGTAGATCAAAATGTCTCTGCTTATACAATTCATGCTTTGTATGATCACAAGTTAGTTGCCTTTCACAAACTGAGTAGTCATCACTCATTTGCCTTCTCCTTTCCCTGCGAAAAGCTTTCCTTTCGCCTCAAACAAGGGATTAACTTCAGAGTTTAAAAGTGATATTCCAAAAAAAAGAATATTGCAAAAACTTAGAACTGCTAACGCATTGCCCTGAATTATCCTTTTTCATAAATACTTTGCTAGTTTTATCTTTGTGGAATAAAATGCTCATCAGGAACTCCTCTTGTTGATCTGGCTTTAAAAGACAATAAGTAGACATTATCGATTCTCCTTCATGATTATTCTTAGTAAAGAACGTCAACTGAGAGTCATCAAAGAGTTAAAGTTCGAATAGTTTGTTCAAGTCCATAGCAAAATATACTAAAAAGATTAGAAAATTCTAATCGAAAGAATACTTTACGAACAAATTCGATCTGGTACTTCGAGGTGCAACTCTTTCTTTAAGCACTTGTATCTGTTTCTAACAGTCACTTCAGTTACTCCAGAAGCTTCTGCAATATCTTTTTGGGTTTTCTTTTCATTATTTTGAAGGCATGCTATGTAGAGTGTGGCTGCAGCTAATCCCATTGGGTCTTTCCCCGCTGAAAACCGTTTCTTTCGAGCCTCTCTGAGTAATGAAATCGCTATACCCTGTGTTTTCCCCGATATTCCGGTTTTTTCAGCAATCGTTGAGATATATGTCAATGAGTGTGCAATTGGCATTTTAATGCTGAGCTTTTGAAGTATGAGTCTATAACAGCGAGCAACATCTTTTTTATCTACGAGACTTGCTTCAGCAATATCGCGAAGGGTGCGAGGTGTTCCGCTTTCACGGCAGGAAGCATAAACTGCAGCTGCCATGATCGAGTTAATTGACCTTCCGCGAACCAAACCCTGGTCAAGCGCTTTTCTGTAAATTAGAGCTGCTTTTTCTTTGATTTGAGGTGGAATGTAAACGGTTCCGGATAAACGGTCAAGTTCGCCCATGGCTTGTGCGAGGTTGCGATCGATTGATGAATGCACCCGACTTCGTATTTGCCATTTTCTAAGACGCCACATTTGCAGCCTTGTTGAGATAGGCAATTTTCTACCGAATGCATCCCTGTCGATTTGACTAATGGTTGTGGACAGTCCTTTGTCATGAATTGAGTATGATGTTGGGAGACCTACGCGGCTTCTTGAGACTTTCTCTTGCTGGGTAAACGCTCGCCATTCTGGTCCTTTAGCTAATGTCTGTTCATATAAAACTAGACCGCAGTCTCCGCAGATTGTTTCGCCTGCATCATAATCGTGAATTAGATTTTTGCTTGTACATTCTGGGCAATTTTCAACTTTGCGTTGTTGCGGGTTAGAAATTTTTTGGGTTATACTCATTTTTCATATTCCTTTTGATACTTAATTAATGAGGTCTTCTCACATTTTCTTCAGTGTCGAAGCTCCACGTTAAATGAACGTTTTATTTTTTTTGTCTTGGAGCTTTGCTCGAAAATAATTAGTGACTTTCAAGTTAACTAAAAGAACAAAGGAGCCTCTTCAACTACATATAGTAAAGGTTGGTGCTCGCTTATAAAGGCAAATATCAAAAATGCTTAGTTTGCATGGAAAACTTGTTAATAGCTGTTAATTGAGATGTGTCTGTTATTGCAAAATTAAATATTTAAAAAATAATTTGCTATTTTTTTGATGCAATTATGCAATGATATTCTTTTGACTTTATTACAATCAGTGGTTGATTAATCTATGCATATTCGTTGTCTTTGTCTTTATGCTCATAGCTGTGATAAATTCTTTGGATCTTTAGCTGTATTGACAAAGTTTAATGGGATTCCCTATTGTTGTAGTTTCTAGTTTGACGATGTTGAGTATCTGATTTGATTCTGTTTGTTGTAGTGTGTTGACTATAACATATCCTTAAACACAGATCTATGCAATATTGAGATATGTTAGAAGGTGATCTTTTGATTCAAAATTTGGAAATTAATTCTGCGATAACTGATTTATTGAAAAAGAACGGATATACTGAAGATATAATAAAAACAGTCATAACACTCTACAGTCAACCAACAAATAAAAACAGAAGAATCCAGTCTCGAAACAATAAAAATGTACTATGACTAATCAGCAATTATATTGATTGAAACAACGATTCAAATTGGACTAGTCACTACCGCGAATTTTGTTGAATCTGCAAATAATACTCAAAGTGAATATTTTCCATTTCTGAGGTCTCAATGACTAATTTGTTGATCACAGGGTTTTTTCGTCAAGCTCACGGTACTTTTCCATAGAATATTTTACGATTTCCCGAGCTTCTTTTGCGTTTTTCCATGCTCTTATCTTTACCCATTTATGGGGTTCAAGTCTTTTGTAAGTTTCAAAGAACTCTTGAATCTCTATGAGCCGATTTTTATGAATATCCGTAATGTCATGGTAGCCTTCAAATCGGGCATCATTGATTAGCACTGAAAGAATCTTGGCGTCCAAGCCTTCTTCGTCCTCAATTATTAGAGCGCCTATTACTCTAACTTTAACAATGCAGCCTACTGTTAGCGGGGCGTTGCTGAGCACCATTATATCTAAGGGATCATCATCGTCAAACCATGTCTGAGGAACGAAACCGTACTCTACTGGGAAAACGACCGACGAAGGAATAATTCTATCCAGAACGAAGGCTTCCCACTCTATGTTGTATTCGTATTTGTCACGGGAGCCACTTATGACTTCGATAATCATGTTCAGGAGTTCAGGTGGATTATCTCCGGCTGGGAGGTCTTTCCAAAAGTTCATTGTCTTTTCACCCATCTTTTTGCAGAAGAGTTAATCATGCATTTAAGCGCTTGCGCCCATATTTCACTTTTTCTGTATCTTGTTTGTGCTAAGGAGAAAAACAGTCAAATGATGTTTTAAAGATTTGCAGCTTCAATCATTTGTCAAGTTTTTCTGTTGTAGTCTGTAGGCAATCACAAGCCTTAATATTGATGATTGGTATTTTATGGTGAAAACAAGGAGCATGGTCGAATGGACTTTTGTTCTAAATGTGGAACACGCCTCATTCCCAAGAAAGTGAAATCTGCAAATCAACGTCTAGTAATTCTGTCATGCAGTAAATGCGGAAACAAAGCGAAAGAAACAAATGAAAAAATGCAATTAAACAGCAAGACTATACCTCATAATCCGAAGCAGCTAGTGGCTGTAATAGACAAAGAAAAACAACTCAGCACGATGCCCACCATACGCTTTACTTGCCTGCGTTGCGGGAACCAGAATGCTTATGCATGGCAGGTTCAAACAAGGGGCAGCGACGAATCATCAACACAGTTCCTAAGATGCACCAGTTGCGGGTACACCTTTAGAGAAAATACATGAAAAAATTCAGCAATCATTTTAGAGTATCTTTCATTTTTGGGCACCCAACCATGGGGCAAAAAATACAAAAGCCACATTTTTCCAACAGTAAAAATCCATTTTCTTCAATCAAAATTAACCCTCCGTAATTATTTTAGACGATCTTTTATTCAAAGATGAATATTTGTGGTTTAGTCTTAGAACCCTTCTATTACAGCTACCTTTTGACGCTTAGAACCAAACCTGTTTTTTCAGAAAATTTCCAACATTCTTTTCACTAATCGATAATGCTCTGTAATCTGATCTTTCAATCTTAGCATTCTCTTGGCAGGGATTGATTATTGGATTTTATCTGAATAAGAAGATTTACAGTTCATGCACTGTTTTTTATGAACACATAATTCATCTGTAAAGGGACAGATAAGAAATATTTTTGGCAGATAATTGTTTAACGCTTTATTCACAACTGATTCGAAATCCATGTTTGCTTCAGTTAGAAGTCTCCGAATTTCCCTTGTACTTTTATAAGTTCTAACATTAACTGCTTTCATAACTAAACCCATTTTAGCAAAATTAAGCCCTTTCATCAACTAAACAAATCTTATGTGAGCGCTGAAATGACTTTTCAAGAGTACGGTAAGTTCCACAATAGCTTCCTCCGCCTCTACGACATGTAGAACTTGTTTTAGAGTAGAAATGACATCTATTCTTATTCTTACAGCTTCTTAACGTATAAAATACTCTCCTCTTATTGATTAAAAATTAGCTCGGAACCTTAAGAGCTATATTTCCTTAGTTGCAATATTTCCAAAAACAGAATATAGAACCGAGGCTATTATTGAAAAATTGGAACTCAAAGCGGTTTTATTTCTTAAATTCTTTTTCCTCCTTTTTTCAACGTCTTATACTTAAACAAGTATAATGTTCTGCAAATACCTGATCAAGTTTGGTATAGTTAAAATTAACCCAACGTTCAAAAAAATTTCGTTTTCATTAAAAAATATAATAAAGTACTCATGTTGTTTACAGATTTTCAATTAAACTTGCTCAGTTGAAATATAGCAAAGTCTTTTCAGCAAGTACGCATGAATTGAAAAAAGAGGAGGCAAACTTGCTTAGTAAAGACAAAACTAAAAAATTAATAATCAAAAATGCACCCCTCCTCATCATTCTATTCGGTACTGCATTAATCGTATTTACGCTTGGTCCATACCAAAGCTATGACACCCACCTAGAATTTGAAGCATCCTCAAACATCGTTAAAACAGGTGTTCCCTACGTCCAAGCATATGGAACTGCGATTGATGAACCACCATTGGGCTTCTACACTGAGGCATTTTTCTTAAGACTTTTTGGCTTATCAGCCAACACAGGAGTAATAATAGTTACGCTCTTTGGGCTTGCATCAGTTGTCTTAATGTACCTATTAGGCAAAGAATTGTACGACAAAACAACAGGACTTATTGCTGCAGCTCTTTTCGGTTTAAACCCCTGGCAACTTGTGCTCTCACGAAGCTTCCTTATCGATATCCAATGCCTCTTTTTCAGCATTCTTTCTCTGTTTATAGGAATTTTAGCCATTCGAAGAGGTTCAGTAAAAATCACATTAGCTACAGGAGTGATTTTTGCATTTGCCCTCATGACAAAATTCTATGCTGCCTTCGTCCTTATCCCTCTTTTTTTATTTTACGTCTATTCTCGACCCAAAAGCCTAAAACTAGTTCTCAGCCAATTAACCGCATTCTCACTTCCAGCGCTAATGTTTGCTTTCTTTTGGTATCAGATAATTCTCGGTCATAATCTTCTTTGGATTTTCCATCACAATGACTTTGCCGATGTAGTTCCTGCAAGTACAGGTATCGTTACATCCCCTTTTTTTGCCGTTAATTTCTTGATGAATTACGGCTTAGGCGTTTGTTTTGTTGTAGCTATCGCTTTTTCAATGCTTTTGACCCTCTCTCTTAAAAAATATTTTTCCAGAACAACAATTATTGACGTGATATTTCTATCCTCGGCAGCGTTTGTCTTAGCTATTAATACTATTCTTGGTGCAGGTTTTAACCTTAATGTTCCATATTTTAGCGCGCTCAAATACGATTTACAAGCCCTTCCATTTCTAATTCTATTATGCGCATCATTAAGTATCAAGGGCATGTCAATTTTTAAAGCGGCAAAATCACTGGCTCAGCCAAGCAAAATTTTTTTCTATGTTATTTCAATAGTAACAGTTGTTCTACTTGGTGCGTCTCTAATTTCAAGCATATATACTACAAATGCGCTCTCAGCCCGTGATTATCTGCAATATCGAGTAGAACCGCAAGTTGATTATGGATATGCACTGCTAAATCCAACGCCGTTAGCCATTGGGAGTGCATCTATGGCTATTCAGATTTTTGGCTTCGCAACTGTTTTATGTTCTTTAATGTTGGTCGCTAGACAAGAAGTTTTGAAGTTCGGTTCAAAGTTGAAGAATTCAATATATGCTAGTTACCTTATGCTGAATAACACTACTGTAACCAAGGACGTGACTGATCAACCACCCAATCGATTTCGGGCAATCCTTAACAGGTGGCGAGTAGGCTTTTTATTATTTGCAGCCGTATATTGCGCTATTTTGCTTCTCACCTTAACGCATTATCCAATGCAGTGGGATGAGGTTATTCATCTTAACGGTGCTTTAAATTTACTATCGGGAAATTTCAATATCTATATCAATAATTCTTTCTACCCTCCGCTTCTTGATAGCGTAACTGCTTTCTCTTTTAATCTGGTTGGAGTTAGCTTGTTTTCAGCAAGGCTAGTTTCTGTCTTGTTTTCCCTTCTCTCGCTTTGGGTAGTGTTTGAACTCGCCAACATTATGTATGGAGAAAAAGTCGGGGTCCTCTCAGCTGTTCTACTATCGATTATGCCAGGTTACTTCTGGTTATCCCGGATAACGTTGCTTGAAACAATGTTGCTTTTCTTCATTTTACTTGCGCTATTGTTTTTCTATCTTTGGATGAAAAATAAACAAGATAGATACTTATTTTTTAGCGGTTTTGCTGTTGGTTTAGGTTTCTTAACTAAGTATCAAGCCATAATTGCAGGAGCCATAATGGTTGTAAGTATTCTTTTTATTGCACGAGGTCAACTTAAACGTATATTCTCAAGGTTTTCTATCGTAATTGTTACGGCTTTTTTAGTTGTTATTCCATGGATTGTTGCTGCCTATCAAGTATATGCATCTAAATTATTCAGTCAATGGCTTTACGCGCTACAAGTAGGCAATCCCGAAAAAGCCTTCTACAGCGACCGTTACCCTGCTCCTATTTTTTATTTCATAGATATGGTTTGGCCCTACGATACTTTCCACCCAATTTCAATCTTCATCTATATAGTGGGTCTAGGAGGACTAAGTATTTCTAGCATTTCGACACAGCAAAAAAGACAGATTTCTACTAATCTGGTTTGCTAGGCATCTTTATTTTCTTCACTCTCATAGCCAACAAGGAATGGCGCTACGTGGTTCCGCTTTTTCCAGTCCTATCCATCTCAGCTGCCGTGCTTATTTCATTTGGATATGCCAACCTTAACGCTTGGAAAAAGCGGTCTCCCATAAGCAATCGGCGTCATCGAAAGATTGTGGCTGGCTTATTTGTTGTTGTAGTTGCAAGTGCAATGGCTTACAGCATCTACGATGTCTACTCTATAACTTCTTACTTCGATGTGAATATACAGCTAGAACCTGCAACTGTTTACGCAATGAACCGCATGCAAAACAACCAATCAATCATGGTGATGTGCCCCTTCAACTTCTTTAGCCAAGACATGATCCTATTCTACCTGGCAAAGAACGGCAATACCCAAATCCCTGTTTATCAGTACCCCGTGTTACCCGTTGATACCTACACAATTAACTTCAACATAACAGAGTTAATTTCCCTCTGCAAACAAGAGAACGTCAAATACCTTTTTACGTATGAAAACGGTGGTACCCCAACTTACTATAACAGCACAGTTAACCTTGTCCAACTTTACCAGCAAATCTACGCTTCCGGCAACTTCAGCCAATGGACCGACAATGGAACTTTTGGTGTTAACCCGCGAAGAATAATCATTCTAACCTTTTTAGGTTGAAGTTGTTAAAAAAGAAAATGCTTTGTTTTTTACTAATAAAAGATTTCTTGGTTCATTTATAGAAATCTTGTCAAATGGTGCTTTATTTTTAAATTGAAGCAAGTCTAAAGAGGGTTCTCAACTTTAATTATCTGTGGGGTTGGTTTTTATAGATAAGATAACCGGATCCTTCTTGCATGGCCAACATGTGTACTCTACGAACTGACTCTATTTTCATCGGTGAAGAATGGAGATAGATGAATTATGATGAAAAATTATGGTGACAATTATGTTGCATGTTGTTGTATACTAGCAGTCACATCTGGTTATTAATTAGTTGACATCTAATATGAAACAGTAATTTGCTTAGAGGAGAAGGCTAACTTGTTAAAAGAAACAATCGCGAATACAGAAGTTGTTATAGCAGCGCTCAACGAAGAGACTGGCATAGGTATAACTATTGACGAAATATCAAAATATTTACTTGCTGACCGTGTACTAGTTGTCGACGGTCGAAGTATAGACAGAACAATCGAGGTCGCAAAAGATCGGGGTGCAGGGATTCTTTTCCAAAGTGGTTTGGGTAAGGGCGATGCTATTCTTGCAGGGATAAAGACTCTTCGATCTCAAACTGAATACGTTGTATTTACCGATGCTGACTATACTTATCCGGCTGAATACGTTCCAAGTATGTTGGAATTGCTAGAGCAGAATCCAGAGGTCGGTATGGTTTGTGGAAATCGATTAAGTGGAGATGTAAATGGAAAAGCTTTGCTCACTCGCTTCTATTTTGGAAATAAACTGCTTTCGTTTGCTCACAACTTGTTGAACGGTGTGGACCTTCAAGACCCCTTGACAGGTTTAAGGGTCATTAGAGCAGACATCCTGAGGAAATGGAATGTTAAATCAAAAGGTTTCGATATAGAAGTAGAACTAAATAGCCTAGTACAAAGGCAAGGCTACCTAACAGTCGAAATTCCGATTGAATATCGTGAAAGAATAGGTGAAAAAAAGCTGAAAATGAAAGATGGCGCAACTATTCTCAAAAGAATCCTTTTGGAAACAATTAATTAGAATTCAGCAGTTCTCAATTTCTTTTGGTTCATCTGTTTTTTGCTGCGGTTAACGTAGTTTATTTTTTCTTCTTTTTATGCTTCTCTCGAAATTTAAGAGCTGTAAAAAAAGTAAATGTTTTATTTAGCGAAATGCCGTAGTCGCGCTCTATAATTATTTCTCGAAAGAGCGCCTACTTTTGGGGTATACCGCTTTATCAGTAATTTGGTTACCATAAGATTGCTTTTCGATTGGCAAATTCTTTGCTGACTTTTTCGAGTTCTTCGGGTATTTGGATTTTTTGTGGGCATTTCATTATGCATGTTCCGCATTTAACGCAGAGTTTAGCGTTTCCGTTGGGATTTTTGTTATTCACATTGGTTTTTTTGTTTTGAAGTTTTCTGTATGTTCTTCGAGTCATTATTCGTCTAAAACGATTTTTTTCTAGTGTAACGTTGTTTAAGCATGCAAAGTTTTGGGGTATGTTGACTCCTTGTGGGCAAGGCATACAATAATTGCATGCTGTGCAAGGAACGGCGATTTTTTTTCTGAATTCTTCTGTGAGTTTTTCGATTACGTTTGTTTCTGATTTTGTTAAAGAATTTATTCCAGAGTTGTCTGCACTTTCGCAATTTTCCTTGATCATTTCTTTTGAGTTCATTCCGCTTAAAACAACAGCGACTTCTGGTTTGTTCCAAAGAAACTGTAATGCCCAATCTACGGGGGTTCTTTTTTTGTCTGCCGAATTTATTATGTTTAGTGCTTCTTGTGGAGGATTAACTAAGGTTCCTCCTTTTAGGGGTTCCATTACAACAACTGCAATCCCTTTGCTGGCAGCATAGGATAATCCATCTGTTGTTGCTTGAACACCCGTGTCCATGTAGTTGTACTGGATCTGTGTTATGTCCCATGGGTAGTAGTCAACTATTTCTTTGTATACGGGAAGTGTATCGTGGAATGAAAAACCGATATTATCAATTAGTCCTTCTTTTTTTGCGTTTTCCATTTTGTTAATTAGCCCGAGTTTTTTAATTTTGTTGAATTGACCCTGATCTACTGCGTGGAATAAGTAAGCATCTATATGGTCTGTTTGGAGTCTTTTCATCTGAGTTTTTAGATAACTATTAAAATGCCCAGCGTTAGTTACCATAAACATTGGCAGCTTGGTTACTAGGTGAACTCGTTCTCTGTAACCGTCTTTTAATGCTTTTCCCAGTATTTTTTCGCTATCGCCAAGATGGTAAGGCCAAGCGGTATCTATGTAGTTGATGCCTAAGTCAATTCCGTAGCGGATTAATTGGATTGATTTGTCGATTTCAGCTCTTAGTCTGTTGAGTTTTCTTGGAGGCAACCTCATGCATCCAAATCCAAGTGCTGAAACCTCCCAGTTTAAAGATCCCATTTTACGGTATTTCAATTGTTAACCATCTTTTCAGTGATGTTTTATATCTCTATATTTAACGTAATGGACGTTTTCAAAGAAAACTATGGAGTTAGACTAATGGATTGCTTTTTATTATAGTTGATAACCGCTCGCAAATCCTTGAAAATTAGCAAAGCTCACTTACTAATTGGAGTTGTAGTAGAGATAATTGCTAAAATAGAAAATAATTAAATAGATAGATAACTGAAACTTTAGTAAAAGTCCAAGGTTTTTTTTATGACAGAAAATTCTGATGAAAATAATATTTCATCTTACGTTCCAGTAACCAATCACGTTTTCTCCTTGTCCGAGTCTTTAGCGCTAAAAATCTATTCCGACAACACTCCAAAAAACATGAAAATTGCTGACTTACAAAAAGGATTGATTCTTCTATGTAACGGAATTGATGTTGTTGGGGAAGGAACAGGATTTGGATTTCCGATTGCTAAATACTCTGATGAAACAGTTTTTCCTGGTTCATCTTTTCTGTACATTCGCAATATGGGGAGCATGCTTGAAATAAGAAAAGAATTTCTTATGAATATGGTTGCTCGAGATAGAATCCGACACCTGAACCTGGAGAATCCGCGAGTCAGGGATGTATTTGATTATGTTTCTGAACTCTACCAAAGCCATGATTATCTTGCCCAATCAATTTTATCAATTAAAGCACTACTTTTCAGGCTGGGAGTACAATCAAGCTTCAAGCTAAGTCCAAACAGGGGGCGTGTAGTTGTTGATTATAAAATTGGTAAAAACCAAGTATTGGTTAAACTGGCCTTTGGGCAGCTACAGCGAGCGAACCTTAGCAAAGTATTTGTGCTAAATGAGCAAGGGGCGCATTTCTTTAGTACTTACAATGATTCAGAGGGCTTAAAGTTAGTAGATAAAGACATTGGCGCTTGGAAGAATGTAACGGCAAATTCAGCAAGAATCTCTGACTCAGAAAACAAAATTGGTTTTGGCCTTAAAAATATGAAGGGATGTATCTTGCGACGGGGAAGAGAACGAATGAAAGAATCCTTGAATTGGATTGGTTTAGATTATGAACTTGACCCAAAATCGTATCTGTTCGAATATGAAATTGATCTTTTTGGATGAATTTTAGATGACAATTTTAACTTTGGTCTATCCATACTTTCATCCTCGTATCGATACGTCTATGTTTAGATTCCCTCCGTTAGGATTGGGTTATATAGCAGCGTACCTGAGACAACATGGTATTTCTGTAGAAATTGTTGATTGCACTTTTATGGCGCAAGAGGCATCGATTAGAAAAATCATCAATTCGAAGCCAAGAATTATTGGGCTTCAAGCTATGTATTCGATGAAAGAGAAGTCGCTTGAACTAGCTGAACTTCTGAGGGATTATTGCGAGCTTCTGGTCGTTGGAGGTGCTCTTCCTACTACGGATCCTGAGTCGTTTCTTGGTGCTTTCGATATTGCAGTAGTTGGAGAAGGAGAACAGACTATGCTTGAACTCGTTAACCAATTTGTGAACGGGGGTGATTTATCTGGCATTAAGGGAATTGTGTATAGGGAAAAAACCTCTGGTAAAATTAAACGAACTTCGCAGCGTGGTTTGAGTGCAGATCTAAACTTTTTTCCTAATCCGTCAAGAGAGTTGTTTGATAATGAGGCTTATAAGAAATTCTTTTCTAAAAAATTTGGCTATACTACTACGGCAATTATGACTTCAAGAGGGTGTCCGTTTTCTTGCGATTTCTGTAGCAAACCTGTTTTTGGTAGTAATTTTAGAGCAAGATCAGCTTCTAAAGTTGTGGATGAAATTGAAGAAGTTATTTCTTTAGGTTACAGCAGAGTGTGGTTTGCTGATGATTGTTTTACTTTGGATCGTAATCGTCTGCATGGAATATGTGATGAGATTATTAGACGTGGGTTGAAAATAAGTTGGGAATGTCTTTCAAGGGTGGATACGCTCAGTTCAGAGACTGTAGCCCTTATGAAGTTAGCTGGGTGTGTTAGAATGTTCTTTGGAGTTGAATCTGGAAACGACTCTATTTTGGAGTTAATGAATAAACAAATAACAATCAAACAAGTTGTTGAAGCTCTTCAATTGTGTAAAATCAGTGGAATTAAGGCTGGAGCTTTTTTTATAGTTGGGTACCCTGGGGAAAATGATAAAACTGTTTTGCAGACCATAAAATTTGCATCTTCGCTTCCGCTGGATTATCTTTCGTTTACTATGCCTTACCCCATTCCTGGGACACCTCTTTTTGAGAGATTAGTTGGAGATATGGTTTGTGATGAATGGGCAGAGCCAAAAAACCTTAACTTAGTTAAGCATAAACTGCTTTTCGCCTCGGATTTATCTGAGAGGAAACTAAAATTTGCAATAGTTAAAGGCATGGCTCAGTTTTATTTTCAAAAATATTTGGGGAGAAATGGGTACAAGCTGCTTGGAAGGCCTTTTGAGAATGTTACGGATTCAATTTACAATCTACTTCACTGATTGATTGACCTTCCTTAACCTAAAAGATTATGTAACTTTCATTTTTTGATAAAAAAACTGTTGTCAGTCCATCTTTCGACTAGATCTTTTATATGAAAATGCATTATATGTATGTACGCTTTGATGGGATCCTGGTATATTTCTGATAAAATAGCATTGAAAAGAGTTTGCATTTTCTCTTTTCTCCTAAGTTTATTCGGGGTCCTGTCAGGCTCCTAATTTCAACGATCAAAAATAATGCAAATTATTTCTTTATAGCTGATTTTTCGACGAGGTACTTTTATTTTTTTCTTCACTCATAGATTTGATGTTATTAATATAAGCTAAAGATTTTGATATATTTCGATTTTAGAAATATCCTATTTAAACTTAGAAAACAACTTTTGTTTGAGGAGAAAGGAGCGCTTCTCATAAAAAAAATTGAGGCAAATTTGTGGTCGAAAAAATCTTTAAAGAAATTTTAAACAGCAAAGACGGCGACTACATTTTTAAAGCAAAAGTACTTGCCGCAATGAAACCCAACGGTTGGTAAACTGATCACCTACTCAATTTTTAAGTTTCTAGGGTGTGCAAAATTGTAATGTATTGTCTATTTTGCGTTATTTTGTTTATCTGCTAGAACAACAAAACCTAAAAAATTCTTGTTGTTGTTCTTCCGACTTTTCAGTGCGTGAAGAGAGAGGTTTGGAGCTTGTTGCTGCAAATTTTTCCCCAAAATTTTTGCTTTTCTGCAAGATGTGGCTGATTTCATTTTGAGGCATGTTGTTTTTTAATCCTTGATCGGCAAGAACTCTGATTGATCTTAGAAGTCCATATCATGGATTTCCTTTGTTTTTTCTTTAAAGGCGGTTGATTTGTTGACCAAAAGCCCGCTTACTCTACTTTGAATAGAGAACCCTAACTTAGTTGTTGTAGTGGCAAAACAGTCACATAACGTTTATTTTCCTAATTGAGACTAAATATTGGACTATTATGTCTGACGTAATTTCTGTGAAGAATCTAGTTGAAGTATATAATGATGGCACAAAAGCTGTTGACGATATTTCATTCAATGTTAAGGAAGGCGAATTTTTTGGTTTTTTGGGTCCCAACGGTGCAGGCAAAAGCACGACTATCAAGATCTTAACAACTCTGCTTAGAAAAACTTCAGGGTCTGTTGAAATTGCTGGTTTCAACCTTGATTCAGCTGCATCGGATATCCGTAAGATTATCGGTGTTCAAAGCCAAGAGACCACTGTTGATGGAGACTTAACTGGTCGAGAAAACATTGAGTTGCAGGGACATTTTCACCAGATGAAGAGTGAAAATATCAAAATACGAGTTGACGAACTCTTGGGTTTAGTAGGTCTCCAAGAAGCTGCTGAAAAACGCGCTAGAAACTATTCGGGTGGCATGAAAAAACGCCTTGACCTAGCCACTGCCCTTATTCATAAACCAAAACTTCTCTTTCTAGATGAACCAACCACGGGTTTGGATCCTCAGTCACGGGCAGCCATTTGGGGATATTTACAGAAACTAAACAAGGATGAAGGAATAACTATTTTCTTAACTACTCAGTACCTGGAAGAAGCAGATAAGTTATGCAAAAGACTTTCAATAATTGATTCGGGAAAAATAGTTGCAAGTGGCTCTCCAACTGAGCTAAAGCGGGAAATTGGCGCCGACTCCATTAGAATTTCTCTTGAGAACTGTAAAAAAGACAGCTCTAGAGCCAAAGAAATAATCAAAACAATGACAGATGTTACCGATATAATGGAGTCAGAAGAATGTCTCACAGTTTACGCCAAGAACGCTGGTCTACTAATCGCTGATATCGTGCGGGCTTTAGATAGTAGTGATATTCGGCTTGCGTCAGTTACGTTTTCTTCGCCTTCGCTTGATGATGTTTTTATGAAGCATACTGGCAAGCGAATACGGACTGAGGAGCTCGTTAAAGCTCCCAGTAGAATGTTTGGAGGTCGACGTTAAAAATGACTTTGCTTTCTGATACTCGTTACATCTTCGTAAGGTACATGACAAAGCTTATTCGCACGCCTATTTTGCTTTTCTTTTCGCTTTTCCAACCGCTTTTATTCCTCTTGTTATTTACTCAGCTGCTGGGCAGGCTCGGAAATATTCCAGGCATATTGCCTGCAGGAGTAGGTTATTTGGAGTTTGCGACGGCGGGGATCTTGATGCAAAACGCTTTTGGAAGTGCTTTGCAGTCTGGAAATTCGATTGTGGCTGATATTGATTCGGGTTTTTTGCAGAAGATGCTTGTGACTCCTGTAAGTCGTCCTGCGATTCTTCTGGGTAGGTTAAGTAGTGATGCTTTTAGGGTGGTTGTTCAGACCGCGATCATTCTAGGTTTGGCTTATGCGTTGGGTGCTTATGTTACTACTGGTGTTATCGGAATTTTGCTTATTTTCTTTACTTTGGCATTTTTTGGGCTTGCATGGTCAGGGATTTCTTTAGCCTTGGGTATGAAGACTCGAAGTTCCGAGACGGTTTTTGCTATAGGCGGTGTTATTACTTTTCCGTTGTTGTTTTTGAGTCCTGCTTTGTTTCCGATTAGTTTTCTGCCTGATTGGGTGCAGACTGTGTCAAAGTTTAATCCTGTAAGCTACGCAGTAGATGCAAGCCGAGCCCTAATGATCAATGGCTACGACTGGGCAACAATTCTTCCAGCTTGGGGAGTAATCGGGTTGGTTGCTCTAATAACTATGAGTGCAACTCTTTACCAATTCAGAAAAGTGGTCAGCTAAAACCCTATTTAATAGGGTACATGTGAGCATCAACATCGGCTGGCTTTTTTAGTTTCCTAATTTTAATTTCGATTAATTCAGGTTCAGTTGCGTCGAGTCCCTTTAGAGTTTTTGAAACCCCCATAACGATATTTCCGATTGTTTCTTGAACAAAGTTGTTGAGCGGAACTATGTTTCCGTCAATATACATGTCTGTTTCAAAATTTTTCTTAATAACCCGATGGCTTTCTTCCAAAAAATTCACCAATAAATCTTTGTCCATGACAGATAAAAGAATATCGCCCAACCACAGTTAAGCTCTATATTTTTTTGGTTAAGTATATTTTCATATATTCTTTGGGAACAAATCATGATTAAAACAAGCTGACTAATGTAACAACTAATATACCTAAATAGTTAATAGTGTCAGTCTTGAGCAAAAAATTCACTCTCGAAAGGAGCGGTACCTTGCTTACTAAACTGTCGAATACACTCAATGGCCTATCCTCCAAAAAACCCTTAAAGTACACTCTCTACCTCTCAGCAATCATTATCTTTTTCGCTATTATTCTCGTACCACCAATCATTGGTATTCTAACCAAAGCTGGTTCACTTCAAAATGTTTTTGATAATCCATCACTGATGAATACAGCTTTGAGTGCAATAGCCGCCTCATTCATAATTGGTCTAATTGTTGCTGCTTTGGATTTGTTAGCAGGTGTTCCGTTAGCTTGGTTTATCACTCGAGGTAAATCTAGGTGGCTGACCGTTTTAGATACTCTGGCCGACTTACCTTTTGTTGTACCAACCGCGGCATTAGGTTATTCTCTTTTACTATTTTGGAGTTCTAGTGGCGGAATATCCGATTTATTTGGACACCCCTTTGTTTCGCCCGGCTGGCTACTTGTGATGTTTTTACATTTCACTTTTTCTTTTCCTGTCGTTGTTCGTGTTATTGTTGGTGCAATGCTTGATTACAAGATGGAATATGAACGGGCTTCTCGAACACTTGGAGCGCCGCCTTTGACGGCTTCAAGAACCGTAACTTTCCCAATAATAAAACCTTCCTTAATTGCCGCATATACTCTTGCTTTTGCCAGATCTCTCTCTGAGACTGGGGCCACCTTTATCGTAGCTGCAGGCTTATTCCTTAATGGTCCAGTTTTTATTCAGACAGTCAGTAACCAATTCAAAGAGGGCTCTATATCACAAGGAACTTATGAAGGCGCAACAGTTTTTGCAAGCATAATTTTGATTATTGTGTCATTAGCTATCTTTGTCCTAATTCGAATTGTTGGTCAAAGGATGAAGTTGCCTTTTGGTCATGGTTTGTCTCACTTTGAAAAGAAGTTAAGCTATAAAAAATCCGCTTGGACACGTAACGGGGTTGCCGTAGCCGTTTTTCTGGTAATTGTCTTAATTCCATCATTGTTTGTTTCACTGCCTGCTTTCCAAGCAATTGCAACAGGTACAACTCTATTCGATGCTTTCACTGGCTCAGGAATTTGGGCAAGTTACTGGCAAAGCCTTGCGCTATCATACACGTTAGCCGCCGTAGTTACTGTATTAGGTATAGCTTTGGGTTTACCGATGGCAATACTTATTTCTCGCAAAACTTTTGGCAAATTCCTCTCCTCGATCCTAGACACCCTGATAAACGTTCCAATAATTGTCCCTTCAATTGCACTTGGAGTTTCCCTAAAGTTCTTCTGGTCAAACCTGCCGGGAATCCCCGAGTTTTTGCTCCTTGTGTTTGCCCATTTAGCCATTACTTACCCTTACTTTGTGAGGTCCATGTCAGCAGCCATGGAGAGGATAAGCATAGATATGGAAGAAGCAGCTAAAACTTTAGGGGCTAAGCCGTTCACGGTTTTCAAAACAATCGTTTTGCCTATAACCAAGTATTCTATACTATCTGGCGCAATCATTGTTTTTACTCGCAGTGTTAGTGAAACAGGAGCAACCTTGGCAGTGACTTCAAAACTTCAGACAGCTCCGGTTTTGATAGTCAACTGGGTTAACTCGGTTAGAGGAACCATATCACCGATAAGCGGCGTTACCGCATTAAATGTGGGTTTAGCATGCGGTTTGCTTATTTTGTTTAGCTTCATCATTCTGTTGGTATTAAGGCTCTTAACCAGGAAAGGGAAATATTTAGAATGATAACTCAAAAATCACTTAATCATATGAAAAAGGAGCAAACAGAACATGCCTGATATTCGAGTTGTAAATCTAACAAAGAAATATGGTACAGTATACGCTTTGAACAATGTCAGCTTGACTATTCATGACCAAGAATACTTTTCCCTCCTCGGACCCAGCGGATGCGGAAAAACTACACTATTGCGCTTGATCGCCGGACTTATCGATCCAGATGAAGGAGAAATCTACATAGGCGATAAACGAGTCGATAAATCTCCGCCTGAAGACCGAGACATAGGCTTTGTTTTTCAAACTTTCGCTCTTTTTCCCCATATGACCGCTTGGAGCAATGTAATCTATGGACCTAAAGTAAAAAACTATGATGCAAAGCAGGCTGAAACAATTGGGCATGAAGTTCTCGAACTTGTCAAACTTGATGAACGATTGAATGCATATCCAGGTGAACTTAGCGGTGGAATGATGCAGAGAATTGCAGTTGCTCGCGCATTAGCCGCAGGCGCAAAAACCCTTCTTTTGGATGAACCCTTAGGGCAGCTTGATGCAAAAGTACGCAACGAAATCCGATATGAGATTCGTAGAATGGCAAAAGATCTCAAGCTAACTGCAATACATGTGACTCATGACCAAGCGGAAGCTATGTCTATTTCTGATCGAATTGCAGTCATGAAGAAGGGTAAAATCGTGCAGATTGGCTCTCCTCAGGAACTCTATATGCACCCTAATAGCTTGTTTGTTGCCCACTTCATTGGAGAATCCAACTTTTTAGAGGGTTATGTTACAAAGACAAAAGGCAAATTCTCTGAAATTGAGTTGCGTGAGGGATTAAAGATTCAAGCTTTAAATTCCAGGAGCATAAAGCAAGACGAAAGAGTAGTCCTAGCTATAAGACCTGAAACTTGTGAAATGAAGAAAGGCCAAATAGCGGCAAAAAACGGTTTAGTTGGTAAAGTTGAAAAAACAACTTTTGAAGGAACTATTATCCGTTATGAAATTAGGCTTCACAACGGAGATAGATTTGTAATTAACCGTCCATCGCTTACGGAAGATTGGTTTGACATAGGCGAGGGGGTTACTATTACTTATCCTCTTGAGAAAGCGCATTTGTTTCAGTATCCTGAAGCTGGCTTATCGGAAGAAATCTCTGTTTAATTCCTTGCTGTACAAAGTTGGGCTCTTGCAACTCATCGTTTGCAACAGACAAGCAATTATCCTTTAACTGAGCTGTGCTTTTTTGTATGTTTATTTAAAAAACCATGGTGTTTACCCTTTTTTAGTTGTAAAAATTTAAATGTGAGTTTTAATTCTTTATGCAAATAGCTCGGGGTAGTATGGGAGAATATAAGATAATTGGGGAGAGTATACTAGGTGGGTATGTCTCTACTACAAAGGATGGCTGTCTGTCATCTATAGAATGTTCTGACGTTTTGTACAGTTTTAATGCAGAAAAATTTATATACGTTCATAGTAAAGCTTTTTGCTATAACAAGTGTAAAGTTAACTCTACACTTAAGGCATCTTTAATGATTGCAGAAATTAGAGGAGATCATTGATGGATTTAGTTATTGCAGCCATAATAGCCTTCGTGTTAATATTAGCTTCAATATTGGTAATTTATGGTTTAGGAAAAAGATCCGCTCCAAAAACCACTATAGGTGAAAACGAGCAAGCAGCCTACGCCTGCGGAGAAAAAGTCTCATTTCCAGGTTTAACAATAAACGTATCTCTCTACAAGTACCTAGTTTACTTTGTTGTTTTTGACACATCTGTATTGGTACTCGCTTTTGCTGCACTTGCAATAATAGAGTTTGCAAACCCGATTATTCTAATCCTTTATGTTAGCATAATACTCGCAGCTGGTCTAGTTCTACTTGACAGAGGAAAAGATGAATGACTGACACAAAAACATGGGCACGCATAAAATCTCCTTGGGTTCTTCATTTCAACTCTGGAGCCTGCAATGGGTGTGACATCGAAATCGTCGCTTTATTAACACCAAAATATGATGTTGAACGCTTTGGAGTAAAACTTGAACCCTCACCACGTCACGCGGACGTTCTACTAGTAACAGGTTGCGTAACACAACAATGCGCTGAGCGAATGAAACGAATCTACGACCAAATGCCGCAACCTAAATTTGTCGTTGCCATAGGTGCTTGCGCATGCAGCGGCGGCGTTTTTGAAGGTAACTATAACGTTCTTGGCGGCGTGGACAAAGTAATACCAGTTACAGCATACATACCGGGATGCCCACCACGTCCCGAGGCAATTTTGGACGGAGTGGTAAAGCTCTTAAATGCACTAAACCCACCAAAACAAAAAAAGCCGTCCAAACAAACCGAAGTTCCAAAGCAAGAAATAAAAACAATAATTGAGGAGGCAAAACCAATTGTCAAACAATAAAATAGACATTCTAAACGTAGTCGAGTCTAAACTCGGAAGCAAAGTCCAAATCCAACCCGGACATCTAAGCACGGGATCTATAATTGCCAACAACGGTTTGCACCGAGAAGTCCTAAAAGCCATGATCGAAGCTGACGAAAAAACAGGCATAATCGCTATTACAGGGTTAGATCTAGGAGAAAAATTGGGTGTTTACTATCATTTCCGTACTTCAAACGCGCTCGTTACACTTAAAGCTGAAGTACCTAAAGCAAACCCTACAATCCAAACTATAGTTGACCTTCACCCAGGCGCGGCTTTTCATGAACTTGAAGTAACAGACCTTTTGGGCGTAATTTTCGAGGGAAACAGACCAGAGGGTCACTTTGTCTTGTCCGAATATTGGCCCCAAGGCGTTTATCCGCTAAGAAAAGACGTAAAGGCTAACGAAATTAAACTAAGTCCACCTCAGGAAACTAATAAGCCTGCAGAAGATCCACGTCAAGTTAAAATAATAATTGGTCCCCAACATCCCGCGCTGCTAGAACCTGAAAAGTTCTCTGTGACCGTAGATGGGGAAACCGTTACAAAAGTCGAACCCCGTATTGGCTATGTTCATCGCGGTATAGAAAAAGCAACTGAATCACGCACTTACCTCCAAGATGTTTACTTGGTTGAAAGAATATGTGGTATCTGCAACAGCATTCACGCAGCTGCATTCGTAGAAGCAGTGGAAAAAATAATTAAAGTAGACATTCCTCCAAGAGCAAAATATCTTCGTGTCATTGCTCTAGAACTTAACAGGTTGCACAGCCACTTGCTGACCTTAGGCCATGCAGGATTAGAAATCGGTTATGAAACTCTTTTCCAGTATTTCTGGAGAGACCGTGAACCAATCATGGACCTTATCGAGCTAACCAGCGGTAACCGTGTCTACTCATCTTTAATGGCCGTCGGCGGAGTAAGACGAGACATCAAAAATGAAGATATCCCTAAAATTAAGTCAGTTCTAAAAACCCTTCGAGGACAATTACCTTTCTACAGACAAATTTACACAAGCGAACCAACACTGAGGCTTCGAATGAAAGATGTCGGCGTGCTTGAACGCAAAGACGCTTTAGCATTATCAGTTGTTGGTCCAGTTGCAAGAGGCTCAGGCGTTGACATTGATGTACGTAAAGATGAACCCTATGAAGCATACGCGGAAATCCCCTTCAAAGAAATTGTCTACAAGGACGGCGACACATGGGCAAGAATGAACGTGCGCATGGACGAAGTAGAAGAAAGTATAAACATCATTGAATACGCAGTTGACCATCTGCCTTCAGGCCCTATCAAACTTAACCTTCCACGTTCAGTTCCCGCAGGTGAAGCCGTAAACCGAGTAGAAGCTCCCAGAGGTGAACTTTTCTACTACGTTAAAGCAAACGGAACCGACAAGCCAGATCGCGTAAAAGTTAGAACTCCAACATTTGCTAACCTGCCATCCTTCCTAAAGACAGCTATAGGTGAAAGCATCGCTGATGTCCCCGCAAACTTTGTTAGCTTAGACCCATGCTTCTCATGCACTGATCGGTGATAGTCCGATGATCGACTATCTCTTACTCATTTTTCGAATTCTAGTTTTCCCAGGATTCACATTCATTTTACTGTTAACATTATTCTGTGACTGGATAGAACGAAAAATAGAAGCCCGAATACAAAACCGCGTCGGACCTATGGTAGCTGGTCCAGCAGGTATACTCCAGCCCTTAGCAGACTTCATTAAACTATTAACCAAGGAAGATATCGAACCAAGAGAAGCAAAAAAACTCGTTTTTCGGTATGCTCCTTTGTTGGCGCTTGCAATTATGTTTTTTGCTTTTTGCTTCCTACCGATTGACGGCGGGAGTGTACTATCCTTTGGATCAAGTGTAGGTGGATTTAACGGTGACTTGATAATTATCTTGGCGTTTGCAACAATTGCAAACTTTTTGTTGTTCCTAGCCGGTTGGGCATCATGTAATCCATATGGTATGATAGGTTCAGCCAGAGTTTTAACCCAGTTTCTCGGTTATGATATTCCGCTCTTTTTGCTTGCATTAACTCCTGCATTTATCGCTGGAAGCCTACAAATAGCAAACATAGCTTCAGCTCAAGCAACCACGTTTCTGCCTTTCATATTTTTGGCGCCTTGGGCATTTGTAATGTTTGTCATAACTATGCAAGCCGAACTTGAAAAAGATCCCTTTGATGTACCTCATTCTGAAAGCGAACTTGTCGGAGGATTAGAAACCGAATACACAGGTGCAAAACTTGCCTTCCTTCATCTTACACGTGATGTGCAAATTGTCTTCGGCTCAGCGTTAGTCGTAGAATTATTCCTTGGAGGACCATATGGGCCTGTATTTTTTGGTCCATCATGGATCTGGTACAGCCTTTGGTTTGTTCTCAAAGTAATCGGAGTTGTACTGATATCTGAATACATTACAACTGTGGTTGCCCGTTTCCGAATTGACCAAGTGCTTTCCGGTAACTGGCGAATCTTGCTGCCTGCATCCCTGATTTCACTGATCTTAACCGTTGCTTTAGTAACATGGGTTTATCCATTATTGGTGTAACAAAAATGGCAAAGAAACGAAGTATATCTCCAATATTCAAACGTGCTGCATCCCACATATTCACAAAACCTGCAACAACAAAGTATCCTTTCGTTAAACCTCACCTGCCTGATGATGCTCGAGGTGAGCCGATGTATGAGATTAAGGCATGCAACATTATCGACATAGGATCAGGTAATTCTGTAGGATTAAGCATAGATGTTAGATCTATAGTTGGATCTAGCTGTAGAGTTTGTGCAAGGGATTGTCCTACAGGCGCGATCCAAATAGTTCAAGTTGAAGGTAAGGGTCGTCCACAAATTAATCTAAACAAATGCATATTTTGTCATCAATGTGTCGAAACATGTCCGAGGCATGCAATTAAAGCCTCAGATCTGTACGAGTTAGCAACAACTGACAAGTCTTGCTTAATTATGAAACCTAATGTTCAAACTGAACCCAAGGAGACATCAAAATGATATTTGAAATTCTAGCTGTCGGATTGCTTATCTCCGTAATGTTAGCTTTGTTTCTTGACGAAGTTGTCTACTCTGTAGCAGCTCTTGCAGGAACCTTCCTATTCACGGCTTTAATTTATTATATTGATGGTGCGATTTACGCTGCAATTTTTCAGTTTGCTGTAGGAATAGGTACTTTGGCAGTTCTTTTCTTGTCAGGAGAAATGTTAGGTGATAAGCCAGTCAAGAAAACTTCGCCTACTCGTTTTGGCTTTTTGGTCGGTGTCGGAGTTTTGTTGTCATTACCCGCAATTTTTATATCAATTTCAGGTCCAGCAGGCATACCCTCTGATTTGACACTTGGAGATGCCTTATGGAATGTAAGAGGTCTTGACGTTGTTTTGCAAGCAATTGTTGTATTTACTATAGCGCTTGGAATTGGTATTGTTTTATATCAAAAAAACAGGAAGGGCCGAGCGTAATGGACTTTGTTATATTAGCAATAGTTATGTTGGCACTGGGTATCTACGGTCTATTAACAAATCGTCAACTTCTAAAAGTCTTTATATCCCTCGAATTAATCGCGACAGCTGCCACTTTGAACTTTGTTTTGTTGGCATCAAACCTAAACTTGGGTCAAGCCTTCCTAATCTTAGCATTCTCTACAGACACTGTTCTCAGTGGAGTAATCTTAGCTGTACTAGTCATAGTATCAAAACGATACGGGACAAGCGACATGGGCAAAATCGTAAAGTTGATGCAGGAAAAAAAGGAAACTGAGGTCGACAAACAATGATCGAAGAATTCTCAGCATGGCTCGTCTGGGTTATTCCCCTTCTAGCCAGTTTATTCGTACCCCTTATAGGAAAATACAATGAGAAAATCCGCAATTATTTCGTTGTTGCAATCGCTGCTTTAACGGCTGCATTGGCGTTGTCTTTGGTTCCTGCTGTCTGGTCAGGAAACGGAGAAGCCTTAACAACCAACCCATTAAGCTGGATTCCTGGCATTACCGGCATCAGTGCAGGTGTCTACATCGATCCCCTAAGTGTTCTCTTCACCTGTCTAATCGGTTTCTTTGCATTAGTTATTGCGGTCTACTCCATAGGTTACATGAAAGGGGAAGAGGGTCTATCCAGATACTACTATCTAATCTTACTCTTCATCGGATCAATGATTGGCTTAGTCCTCGCAGACAACATGCTGCAAATGTTCATCTTCTGGGAAATGGTCGGCTTATGTTCATACGCCCTAATCTCTTTCTGGTACAAAAAACCTGAGTCAATCCGCGCAGGCGTTAAAGTCTTCATAATGACCAGGATCGGAGACATCGCTTTACTTGCTGCCATCGGTTTGCTATTCTTGATGTTTAATACTCTTAGCTTCCGAGGCATAATCGCTGGAATTCAAGCAGGCGGATTTAACATGGACTACATGGTTGCAGTTGCTTTCCTTGTTTTGGGAGGTGCGATCGCAAAGTCCGCTCAGTTACCATTGTTCACTTGGCTCTATAGCGCAATGGAAGCTCCAACTTCAGTGAGCGCACTTTTACACGCGGCTACGATGGTCAAAGCAGGGGTCTACCTTCTTGCGAGGTTTATTCTCATAATTTCAGTTGCGCCAGCCATAATTACTGCACTGATGCCTTATTGGTTCCCTGTGGTAACTTGGATAGGCGTTTTAACAGCCTTAGTTGGGGCTTCATTAGCGCTTACAACTACTGACATTAAAGGAGTTCTCGCCTACTCAACCGTTAGCCAAATCGGTTTTATGATGTCAGCTTTAGGTGCAGCTGCAACTACTGGGGGATTAATAGGCGAAGGTTGGTTCGCAAGCTTATACCATATGGTTAGTCACGCCTTCTTTGAAGGCCTCGGATTCTTACTTGCAGGAGGCATAATACATGCAATCGGTACTCGAGACATGCGCTTAATGGGTGGGCTTCGAAAACTGATGCCGACTACTTTTATCCTAATGGGTATAATGATAATTACCACCAGCGGGTTACCGCCGTTTGCAGCGTTTTTCAGCAAAGGTTTAATCATTACTAGTGTAACTGGCATTGAAACCTTAGCAGGTTTGGTTCAAGTGATAATTCTCTACGGTACAGCAGCGTTAACTTTCGCTTATTGTGTGCGTATGTTCAGCTTAGCGTTTATGGCACCAAAAACTGAACACATCGTAAAACAGCGTGTTCACGAAGCACCAAAAGTCATGCTGATCCCCGCCGCAATCCTCGCAGGACTTTGCATAGTGTGGGGTCTAGCTGAGCCATTAGTTGCCAGTTTTATGCATATCGAACTGGCTGAAGGTTTAGTAGGTGCTTTCCTAAATATTGAAACACCCATATTCCTATTATTGCTAGTTCCCACAGGACTCATCGCATATTACACATACTACAAAGGCTACAAAACCGTCAGAAACCTGGCAGGCACCAAAAACCCTCTCTCCACAATCCTAAATCACGCATTCTTCTTCGACGACCTATATAGTGCAGTCACCAAAGGTTTAACCCGATTTTCAGAAGGGTTAACCCGAGTAGAAAACACTTTGTTTGCGCGTTATCCTGACTCTGCAGGAACATCCATCAGTGAAGCAGCAGAACCTGGTAAAGCAACAACCCTCAAAAGAGGTCC
Source organism: Candidatus Bathyarchaeota archaeon (assembly GCA_963775465.1). Classification (GTDB taxonomy): domain Archaea; phylum Thermoproteota; class Bathyarchaeia; order Bathyarchaeales; family Bathycorpusculaceae; genus Bathycorpusculum. The sequence goes on from CAVZIW010000001.1 coordinate 93,551, forward strand.
ATCAGACTCGTTTAGGAACTATGTTGCAGCTGCAGTTGTTGGCTTCATACTAATCATAGTTTTGATAATCATAACCTCAGGAGTGTAAAAATGTCGCTACCAATATTACTAGCAGTATTCGCTATACCTTCAATAAGCATCCCATTCGTCTACTTTACAGGAAAAAAATCGCCTAAGGCAGCAGCTTTTTTCGTTGCCCTAATCGCGCTAATCAACATTGCTTTAGTGATGTCTACAATTCCAGCTATATTGTCGAATGGTTCTTATGCTGAATCTTACACTTGGATTCCAACAATCCTCAACACTGAATTTACTCTTTATTTGGACGGGATAAGCGCCTCTGTAGCGCTAATCAGCTTGGTGCTTATGTTTGTCGCTTCAATATTCTCCATAAATTACATGGAAGGAAAAAAGAACTTAGCATCATACTATGCTTTGCTTTGCATGCTAAGCGTGGGCTTAGTCGGGGTTTTCCTAACCAGCAACCTTATACTATTCTACTTCTGCTGGGAACTTATGCTTGTACCCGCCTACTTCATAGTGGGAGAATGGGGCTATCGGAACGCATACAAATCTGCCTTTAAACTCTTCATATTTACCCATGCAGGCGCAGTCTTTGTGCTCTTAGGGATCGGAGCAATCTATTACCTAACAGGTTACACTGATATGTTTCAAGCCCAAACTGCCTTAATGACAGCGGCTCCAGATATCATTAAATGGGTTCTAATTGCGCTAACAGCAGGATTTGCTGTTAAGATGGCTGTTTTTCCAGTACACATGTGGCTACCCGATGCTCACTCTGAAGCACCTGCCCCAATGTCTGCTCTTCTAAGTGGCGTTATAATCAGCGCTGGAGCTTACGCAATTCTAAGATTATCCTTTGGCATTGTATTTCCCGCAGTTGGGGTAGCATTCGGAACAGATTTTCTGCATTCCTTGGCAATAGTGGGAATCATTACTGCCTTCTTTGGATCACTTCTCTCTCTTGTTGCAACTGACATAAAACGTGTCATAGCATACTCGAGCATCGCTCACATGGGCTACATAATGTTTGGGCTCTCCCTCTTCCCAGTTGCATTAGCAACAGGTAACTCTGTACTCTTAGCCTCAGCGTCGGCAATTGCAATTGTCGGAACAGTTCTACACATTATTACTCATGCAGCAAGCAAAGGTCTTTTCTTCCTTACTGCAGGTGGTGTTATGCATCAAACTGAGCAAAGAGACATACGCAAAATGGGTGGCTTAGCTGGAAAAATGCCTTTCTCAGCAGTTTCCGGAACCATAGCAGCATTAAGTATTTCCGGGGCTCCACCGTTTGCTTGCTTTATCAGTGAATTTCTTATCTTTGTTGGCGCCTTCCAAATTATGAAAGCCGACACATTCTACATTATCCCCACGGCGTTGATGCTGATTGCAACTGTATTCTCACTAGCTTACTCTTTGAGATTCATTTCTAAAGTGTTCCTTGGAGCATCAAAAGATGAACCAGGCGCCGAGGAGGCTCATAAAACTCTCGCAGAACATATTAAAGCAGAAGCCCACAAAATTGTTGACGTACCAAGCTACATGAAGGCTTCGTTGGCTATCTTGGTAGTTCTGGTTGTGCTTATCGGGATCTACCCGGCGTTCTTTATGAATCTAATACAAACAGTGCAATTCGGAGAGCCAGTTGGTTAGGAGAATAGGTGAAGAATAATGGTACAAATAATCGACATAATATTGCCCGTACTTTCTCTGGTGATCGCATCACTACTTACACTTCCTGTTTTTAGAGTAATACGAAAAAGTACCCATAAAACAGCCTTAACTCTGGCTTGGGTTGTTGTTTCCATAGGTATAGCAAGCTTAGCCGTCATCAACTTGGCAATAGGCTACTATAGCACGGTTAATCCAACTTCATTAAACCTAGCCATAGATGGTACTACTTCAACTGCCATAACCAGCAGTTTTCTCATAGACGCGATATCTATTTTTATGGCGATAATTATCGTAGCAACAGCTGCAGTTGTGCTCATCTACACGGTGTTTTTTGTCAACTTAAACGAACGCCCTTCCGATCGATATATAGCAATCATGTTAATGCTGACAGCAGCTATTCTTGGAGCAGTCCTCGCAGGCGACCTTTTAACATTCTTCATCTTCTGGGAAGCCGCAACTGCCGCAGCAGTGTTCTTAATCTTGTACAAAAAGAACGCCTTCAGCCTAAACGCTACACTGAAGTACATGGTGATGGTCATAATTGCGTCAGCCTTCGTATTAATGGGTCTTTCAATTGTATACGGTATAACTGGCAGCCTCAACTATATCGCAGTTAGAGACGCATTGGGCGTAATAACTTCCTCCCAACAAAATCTTCTCATCATTGCATTCATCTTCATTGCGGCTGGATACGCAATTGAAGCTGCAGTTGTTCCTTTCCACTTCTGGCTTCCAGATGCATATACTGCAGCGCCAGCACCCTCAGCAGCATTCCTATCTGCACTTGTTGACCAAGGCAGCTACTATATCCTTATCAGAATATTACTTTTCATAGTTCTTCCCTCATCAACGTTGGATTGGACGATTATGTTAGCCATCCTCGCGGCTCTAACCATGATTGTAGGAAACGTATTCGCCCTAATCCAAAACGACATTAAACGCCTTATCGCGTACATATGCGTCGCAGACGTTGGCTACAACCTAGTTGCAATTGCCAGCTGGCAAACACAATTAGGCATCGCAGGCAACCTCTACTTCTTCCTAATTGGCGGCTTAACTACTGCTTTGGCGTTCATGGTTATCGGAGTCATCAATAAGCATGGCATTAAAACACTCAATGACTTCGCAGGCTTAGGAAAAAAAATGCCTCTGGCATGCATAGCCTTAGTCATCGCAGGTTTATCCTTTGCTGGAGTTCCACCACTCGGAGGATTCGTAGGCAAATATCTCGTATTCACTGCAGCTATAAGCTCAAACCTTAGTTGGCTAGCAATCATAGGAGTATTAACAAGCGTGCTCCAAACCGCATACATTTTCCGCCTTATGAACGTCATGTACGGAAAGAAACCCAAAGACGAAAGCCCCATAAAAGAAAACAAACATCTTCTCATCCCGATCTTCATGCTCGTAGCAGCAATCTTCATCCTCGGGCTATTCCCAGACATGGTGTTGCAACTCATAAAACCAGTCATGAATCAACTACCCTACATAATACCATAGCATCTCCTTCTTTTGGCAGCCTTATTTTTTCTTCTGCCAAAATTGAAATTATCGAGATGGCGAGGTCAATTTGAAAAACCTAAATTGTTTAATTTAAAATTTTTTAGAAAGTATAGTTGGGATAGTTCGCCAAATAAGACGAACTCTACCTGATTTGGCCACTGCCCAAGACAATGTATTTTGTTGTTGTTAGGTGCTGTACGCTCATTGGTCCGCGAGCATGAAGTTTTTGGGTGCTGATACCGATTTCTGCGCCTAAGCCAAATTGGTTCCCATCAGTGAAACGCGTAGAAGCATTCCAGTAAACTGCTGCTGAATCGATCTCCTTTATGAATTGCAACGCTTTTCCAAAGTCAACAGTTAGAATACTCTCGCTATGATGGGTTCCGTATTTGTTAATGTGGTTGATTGCTTCGTTAAGGTTATTGACTACTTTAATGCCTATTTTTAAGTCAAGGTATTCGGTGCCCCAATCTTGTTCGGTTGCTGCTTTTACATCAGGCACTATGCTGCAGGTTTCTTCGTCTCCACGAACCTCAACGCCGTTTTTGCGTAACTCTGCAATTACAATAGGTAGATATTGTTTAGCGATGTTTTTGTGCACCAGTAGTTTTTCGGCGGCATTGCATGTTCCCGGACGTTGGCATTTAGCGTTTATTACAATGGGTGTTGCTTTGGTTAAATCAGCGTCTTCCTCAACATAGATATGGCAGTTTCCAGTTCCCGTTTCTATTACTGGTATGCGGGATTTTTCGATAACAGTTTTTATTAGGTCTGATCCTCCTCTTGGAACGAGCACGTCAATGTAGTCACGCATACCCATTAACTCCTCTGCGACTTTGCGGTCAGGTGAAGGAACAACTTGAATCGCATCAACAGGTATGTTGGTTCCGGACAGTGCTTCTCTGAGAACTTCCCCGATTGCGACGTTAGAGTTCAAGGCATCTGAGCCACCGCGTAAAATGACTACGTTTCCTGATTTGATGCATATTCCTGCGGAATCAGAGGTTACATTTGGACGTGATTCATAAATTACACCGATAACTCCCATAGGAACTCGGATTTGGCTGATTATCAATCCGTTGGGACGTGTCCAAGTATTAAGATAAGTCCCTATGGGATCGGGAAGAGCAGAGACTTCTCTGAGTTCTTTAGCCATGGTTTGAATTTTCTTTTGGTCTAAAGCCAAGCGATCAAGCAGAGCGGCTTTAAGTCCTCTACTCTTTGCTGCTTCCACATCTTTTTTGTTTGCTGCCAAAATCTCCTCAGTATTTGCTTCCAACGCGTTTGCCATTCTGCACAATGCGGTATTTTTAGCCTCCGTTGACAGCTTGCCCATCTGAAAAGATGCAGCTTTAGCTTTTTTACAAATTTCTTCTATCATTTTTCTTCCTCAATTAGGTGAATATTTCGATGTTCGATTACTTCTTTGGGTTTATCTGAACCCAGTTTTTTATGTACTTGTGTTATTTGCAGCCCTTTAATTAGGTTTAACTGGGTGCTGTTGTAGTTTGGGTTGCCACGGGCGAATTTAACGTGTTCTTCATCTTCCAAACTCACCACATCCCCTTCATCAAAAGTCCCTGTGACGTTAGTTACTCCAACTGGCAACAGACTGGAGCCTTCCATAATTGCCTTCTTTGCACCATCGTTAACTTCAATGGTTCCTTTAGCCGCGGCACAATAAGCGATCCAACGTTTCATCGCAGGCATCCGTGTTTGCGCTTTAAAGTGAGTTCCAACGTCTTTTCCAGTTAAAATATCTAAAATGACGTTGTTTTTTCGGCTGTTGGCAACAATAACTTGAATGCCACAGTTAGTGGCGATTTCTGCGGCTTTAATTTTGCTTTGGATTCCTCCTCTGCCTATTTTGCTCTTGCCGTTTAGAGAATTTTTGAATTCAGTGGTTATTGACTCTACGGTTTTTATCAATTTAGCCCCGGGCTCAGAGGGATCTGCTGTGTATACTCCGTCAACATCTGAGAGAATAATTACCATATCTGCGCAGATTGCCCCAGCAACAAGTACACTGAGAATGTCGTTATCGCTAAAGTTAACTTTGTAACCTTCGGTTCTCATGAGTTCATCGATGGATGTGACGTCGTTTTCGTTAATTATAGGAATCACACCGATTTTTAGAAGTAAACTTAGAACGTTACAGGTATGCACGTAGGATGCTCTATTTGAGAGGTCTTCGGCGGTTAACAGAATCTGGGCAACTTTCAAATCGAATTTTTTGAATAGTTCTCGGTATTTTGCCATGAGAACGTTCTGTCCAGAAGCCGCTGCGGCTTGTTGGAAAACGATATCTTTGGGTTTAGGGGGAATTCCTAATTCTGCGATGCCTGCAGCAACCGCTCCTGAAGAGATGAGGACTATTTTGTCTCCTTTTTTTGTGGCATTGGCTATTTGACTTGTTAATTTATTCATTTCTTCGTGGTCTAGTTTTCCATCTTTGGTTATGCCGTTTGTGCCGACTTTAACCACTATTAATCTTTGAGGCATCGCAAGTCCCTTTTAAATTAGGCTTATTTGAAATATGTTCGGCTTGCTTTTAAATGCAACCAAAGCTAGGCATAAAACTGTCGCGATTTTAAGTTAATTTGATGCTGAAAACATCAAAAAGATCCTAAAAATTTAGGAAAAATATATAAGTAAAATGGGCATGGGTGTCAAATATGTTACCCTTACAAGCATTAGCATCATTGTTAACTAACAGTCAATTTGTCTTTTGGATTGCACCCATTGCAGGTGTAGTTGCCGTTCTTGCGTCTCTTTTACTCATGTACCGCATTGGAAAAATGAGTCCAGGTGGACCCAAAACCGTTGAAGTTGGCAACGCAATCAGGGAAGGTGCATATGCATTTCTAAAAAGACAATACAAAACCATCGCCATAATTACAGTAGTGATTTTTGTTCTACTATGGATTGCCTTGCCCAGCGGTTATCTTGGAGTGGGTACCGCGGCAGCTTTCTTGGTTGGTGCAGTAGCATCCTTAGCTGCTGGCTACATCGCCATGGACAACGCAACTAAAGCCAACGTTCGAACGGTGGCAGCGGCAAAAGATCATGGTGCAGAAAAAGCGTTAAAGACAGCATTTTACGGTGGCGCCACTATGGGCATGGCAGTCGTCGGTTTGTCTTTGTTGGGCGTAAGTTTTCTCTTCTTGCTCTACGGCGGTTACAACGCCATGTTTAACACCCTTGACGTCACCCAAGCAGCACAACTTGGGAGAGATGCGGCAAGCGGAATTGTAGGTATGGGTTTTGGTGCCTCCTTGATCGCATTGTTTGCTCAGTTAGGCGGCGGAATTTACACTAAAGCCGCGGACGTCGGTGCAGACCTTGTGGGAAAAGTTGAAGCAGGAATCCCTGAAGACGACCCACGCAATCCAGCGGTAATCGCAGATAATGTTGGCGATAATGTCGGTGATTCTGCAGGTAGAGGTGCAGACCTCTTTGAATCTGCAACTGGGGAGAACATCGGAGGTATGATTATCGGCGGTTTAATCAGCATCGCTACAGGTAACCTTGTGTTTCTGATTTTCCCGTTAATCGCACGTGCCTTGGGCATCTTTGCAACATTAGTTGGAATGCCTTTTGTGAAACTTACTCAAGCAGAAGCAAAACATCCAATGAAAGCATTAAGAAAAGGACTAATGGTTACGACCATTGTTTCAGGTATATTGTTCTTGTTTGCAACAATCTTTCTCTTAGGCGATGGCTCTTTCTCCATGACCTTCTTGTACCTGTATTTTGCATTACTTGCGGGTCTAGCTGCAAGCGTAGCAATTGACTACATTACAGACTACTATACAGGTGCAAACCGAGGTCCCGTATTTAAAATTGCAAAAGCCAGCGAAACAGGCTCAGCAACTAACATCATTACCGGTTTTGCCGTTGGACTAGAGACAACCGCTTTACCAATCGTTTCACTTGTAATAGCGTTGATTGTTTCGTATTTCTTCGGTACACAATTTGCGGTTTCTTGGAACGCAACTCATCCTTCATTCATTGATCCGTTTATTGGCGGTATATACGGAACAACACTTGCGACCATGGGTATGCTCGCAGTCATGGGCATGGTCTTAGCTCTCGACGGGTTTGGTCCAATCGCTGACAACGCAGCAGGCATTGCAGAAATGTCCGGAGAAGGTGGAGCAGAAGAAACAATGGAAGCACTTGATGCAGTCGGAAACACGACTAAAGCCCTCACAAAAGGGTTTGCACTTGGCTCAGCTCTGCTTGCAGCGCAATTGTTATTCCAAACTTATGCTTCAGAAGTTACAGCAATTACGGGAGTCAACTTCGTTGTAGACATTTCGAACCCTGCAGTGTTAATCGCAGGGTTTATCGGTGCAATGTTACCCTTCTTTTTTAGTTCCCAAGCCATTAGTGCAGTTGGCAAAGCAGCAGCAGAAATGGTCGCAGAGGTTAGACGTCAATTCCGAGAAATACCTGGCATCATGGACGGAACAGGTAAACCCGATTATGGTCGAGCAGTTGATATAAGCACAAAATCTGCACTTAGAGGCATGGTACTTCCAGGATTGATCATAGTTGTCGTTCCAATTGTTGTCGGTGTCTTATTGGGACCTGAAGCCGTTGGAGCACTCGTAATTGGAGCCACCCTCTCAGCAGTACCATTAGCACTGTTCATGAACACAGGAGGAGGTGCATGGGATAACGCAAAGAAATTCATTGAAGCAGGACACTTCGGAGGCAAAGGAAGCCCCGCACATGCGGCGGCAGTTGTCGGCGATACTGTAGGAGACCCACTAAAAGACACTGCAGGACCAAGTCTACACGTTCTCATAAAACTACTCAGCACTCTCTCAATCGTCTTTATCCCACTGTTTTTCAACCTCCTGCAACTGATTCATTGAGCGCGAAAATCGGGAAGTCTTTTCTTCCCTGCCTTATTTTTCTTTTATCATTTTGAATTTGTTTTTTTCCGCAGTATATTTTTACCTCATTGTGCATTCACCTAAGCTTAACGAGATGTGCTCTGTTGAAAATTATTGAAAAGAACCTGCAGCAAGATTTTGTCAAAGTGGTACCTGATTCACCAGATGATCTTTGGCATCTATATAACGTAATCTTTGCGGATGATGAAGTCTACGCTTATAGTTCAAGAGCAATAAAAAGCGATACTGAAGGATCACGACCCAAAAGTGGTGAAAGGGTTGCAGCTTTCATGGGTGTGAAAGTAATTTCGGTTAGTTGGGATAAATTCCTTGGCAAACTACGGGTTCATGGATTAATTTGTCATGCTCCAGATATTATTCCTACAGGAGCGCATCACACGATTAGTGTTGCATTAAACCAACCTGTTACTATTGTAAAAAAGGAATGGCCCAAACACCTGCTTGATCGCTTGACGCATGCAAGTGAAACCGAAAAACCCATGCTTATAATCTCTATTGACGACGAAGGCTTTGCAATAGCTGAAACAAGACAGTACGGTTATGAAACTCGGGTGGACCAACGTATGAGATTGCCTGGAAAGCAAGAGGCAGATAAACGTGTTGAAGCTACCAAAGGCTACTTCCGACTTGCAGTTAATAGCTTGAACAAATTATGGGCACTAAACCATAATCCAATCGTTATCATAGGAGCTGGGTTTGTTAAGAACGATTTTGTAAAATTTTTAGACGAAGAATCTCATGAAATGGCCAAATCTGTGGTCGATGTTAAGAGCGTAAATAATGGAGGGACGGCAGGTATCGGTGAAGCGTTACGTTCAGGTGTTTTGTTAAAAGCTGCGCATACACTGAGAATTGTTGAAGAAACCGAAACCATGGAGGAGGTGATGAAACGGCTAGGCAAGGAAGAAGGTACAGTTGCCTATGGGTTGACGGCGGTGGAGAACGCGGTGATAATGGGGGCAGTAGAGAAGTTGGTAATTGCAGATACAACTCTTCGTGAAGCTGACGAAGCGCAACGACTCAAATTAGATGACTTGATGAGGCAGGTGGAAAAACGAAATGCATCAATAACTGTGGTTAGCACTGAACATGAAGCAGGCGCAAAACTACTTTCATTAGGTGGAATTGTGGCACTTCTGAGATACCCATTATACAGAGATAATGCTCCTTAGAGATGGCATGACTATTATTGCTACCCACAAATTTGTAAATGGGCCATCGTCACCTAATTGCACCGTTAAGGGAATATTGAACACTGGACGTTATCATTTTTCTCTCTACCAGAAAACGACTTTATAAAGCCTTGTTTAAGCCTTTATAAATAGATGCTTTATATACTCCTCTGTTAATTTAAATACTCTAACCGTGACCGTGAATTGACATGAGTAAACGAAAACCAATCATTTCGATTCAAAACATAGTTGCTTCAGTTTCACTTAACCAAAAAATCGACCTGCAGAAGATCGTGGAAAAATTTCCACAAACAGAATATAACCCCTCCGTTTTTCCAGGCTTAGTTTTTCGGCTAAAGAAACCCAAAACAGCTACCTTAATATTCGGTACAGGTAAAATGGTATGTACAGGTGCTAAATCTGAAAAAGAAAGCCGCAGCGCAGTAGAAAAAGTCGTTAAGGAACTCCGAAGCGAGGGCATCCAAATCACTGAAAAGCCAATCGTCAACATTCAAAACATCGTTGCATCAGCTGAGCTTGGCGGAGAAATCGACCTTGAAAGTCTCGTCTATAAACTTGAACGGGTTATGTATGAACCCGAGCAGTTTCCAGGGGCAGTTTTTCGAATGGCGGAACCAAAGGTTGTTTTCTTAATTTTTAGTGCAGGTAAGCTTGTGTGTGTTGGCGCAAAGAAGGAAGAGCAAGTTTACGAAGCTGTCGACAAAATCCAGCAGTTGTTGGAAGAAAAGGAACTCATCTACTATCCTTCTTAGACTTCTTTTTTCATTCTTCGCCTAACAGCAGGATTTATTTCTGATACCTTTTTAAGTGATTGTTCAAAAGTTTCATTAGGCATCAATCCTCTTTTTAAAAATACACCAGTCCTTCCAACAGTATCCCGTTTCAATAATGCGTGGACTCTGTCTAAGACTGTTTCAGAAGATACGCCTATTATTTTTGCGGCAAATTCTTCTCTTCCGACTATGGTGCTTTCTATGTGTCCTTTTTTGGTTGGTTCAATAAGCATCAAACGTTTGTCTACTCCCGATACCCGAATGTTTGCTATTAATTGATTTAGGGTTATTTCTCCGCCAAACCTGTAGAACTCCCGCTCAACTCGACGCATTTGCATGAGGGGGAAAGAAACAATTGTTGATTCGTCGATTTCGATATGGGCTTTCATGGCATAATTGGGTGTTGCCTGAACAACAAAACGCGTATTTACTGAGATTTTGGCTTGTTGAAGCGCAGTCTCTACCAAGAAACTGTTTTGAACTTCAGGAATAAAGATGTCGATGTCACTGCTACCTTTAACGTCGCCTCTTGCTATACTTCCGTGAACAATTGCCTGCAAATGATATTTTTCTAACGCTGTCATTATTGGATTAGCTTTTTCTCTGAGAGTAGCAAGCTGCTTCCATTTCATGTTTGTATAGATGATTTCTCGGGTATCAGCGTTCTTGACGGGTTTAGTTGCCATTTTGTTCCGCTGAAATAGAACTTTAATATGACATCGTTTATTTACCTAACCCATTTTTCCTATTCTTAAACCTCTTTGGCTTTTTCTTCATCTAATTTTTTACCGGGGATTTGTTCAATCAATTTCTGTTCAATCTTTATCTAAAAATGTTTTCCGCTATAACTTAAGAAAAACTTATCTGCTTAGGATAGCTATTCGTGTTAGAATTAACTGCGCTCTCCGGCTTTAGTCTACTTCGTATTAGTGTTGTGCGCTAAAAGTTTTTGAGATTACAAATTCACATTTTTTATATATTGTAAATTAGGTTTAATCATAACTATCGCGATGTGGTGCCCAGTTTGGCAATTTCCCTAACAGTAAACGACTTCGATGAACTATTGGTACAGGTTATCGAAGAAACGATCATATATTGTTTGGGAGAAAGAAACGCAAATATTATTATTAATTATTTGGACACGCAAAACTACCCCTTAAGCGAAACGCCTAAAAGACCTGAATTTTTCTCGGAGGAGCTAAGAAACCTAATGGGTTTTGGGCGAAGACAAATTATGGGAGCTGCAGTAGTGCTCGAAGAAACAATATTAGAACTGTTTTGCAAAAAATTAGGAATGAAATTTGAAGCAGAACTACCCATAAATTTTCCATATCAAGTAAGAAAATTACGCGAATTGTGCAGAGCGGGAAACATCAGGAGGTGAACTTGTAGTGCAAAAAAGACCAAGTATCCTAATTGTTGATGATGACAAGGAGATAGCTAGATCCTTAAGCATGGTTTTAGAATCCGAAGGGTACCAAACTGCAGTAGCTAATACTATAAAAGAAGCTATTGAAAAGTCCTATGAAAGTTTTTACAATATGGCAATTTTGGATATCAAGCTCCCAGATGGGGAAGGAACGAGCCTTCTTAAAAAACTGCGAGAGATCTCTCCAAAGACATTGAAGATAATGATCACTGGATATCCGATACTGAAAAATGCAGTTGATTCTTTAAATGACGGTGCAGTTGCTTACTTAATCAAACCAGTTGATTTACAAAAATTAACGATGACAATAAAAAATAAAATTGAAGAACAGAAAGCCAATGAGACAACAACTGAAGACAGCATTGCCGATTTTATCCAAGCCAGATCAAAAAAGCTATTGGGCAAGAAAACAAGTTTCCAATAAAATCTTTAAAAAACGATCGAAGACATGGAATTAATCAAGGTTGGAATATAGAAAAATTGATTGAAAAGAGCAGCCCCAAGGGCAATAAAAAGCAAAACTCGCTGAAAGGAATAGCAGACGAAACTAGCAAATTCGCAGTGGATTTTTCGAACTTAACGAACAATCCTGCAAAAAAAACAGAACACAAATCATTTGACTCGAATTTGAGAAGTATCATACCGCTAGATATAGAATACATTGGGCAATCACTCAAAAAAGTTCAAAATATTAAAATTTTTAGTGAAATGCTTTGGTCAGACAAGAAAATTTCAGGAAAAATAACTAGCGATGTAATCAAAATAATGAATAAAGTTTACAGAAAAAATTTCTTGTTTGGAAACGGAAAGAGTTTGAGGTGCCCATTGGGAGGGTTGTTCTATCTTTTGGGTCATAGGTATGGTGATCCGAAGAAACAAAGAGAAGTAGCGCTAGTTCTTCAAACAACTGAAGTCTCGATAAGAATTTATTACAAGCAATGGCTAAGAGATTTCCCTGAATTATTCCAAGATATAAAAGGAAAACTCTCTAAACAAGATCTTTTTCGTAAAGATTATTGTAAAATACCGTGAGGGCGAATTGGATTTAATATTAGCAAGAAATGCAAAGATGTAGTAACATAGAGAATGATCAATAACCTTTACATTTGAATGATTTTATGGATCCTGAATTCATAAATTAATTATAAACAAATTGGCGGTAGTTGATTGAGAGATGATTAGTACAACCTTCAATCTGAAAGGAGTGTATAGAATTACCAAATTTGCCTGCTGCAAAGAATAATGCAATGAGAGTTCTACATGTTGAAGATGATCCATCCATCATAGAAATCTCGAAACGCATTCTAACTGAAATGAATCCCAACTTTAAGATCGAAGGTGCAAGTTGTGTTGATGAAGCCTTCAAGAAACTGTCAACTGGAAGATATGATGTCGTGGTTTCAGATTATGGGCTGCCCAGAAAAAACGGTTTACAGTTCCTTAAAGAGTTGCGTGAAGCAAAAAACGAAATCCCATTCATCCTATTTACAGGCAAAAGCAAAGAAGAAGTAGTTATCGAAGCCCTAAATCTCGGAGCAGATGGATACTTCAACAAACAAGGCAATCTAAAGACAGTTTATGGAGAATTGGCTCATCGAATTAAGCGATTAGTAGATCAAAATCGCCCTAGTGCAACGTTATACAGTGAAAAAGAACGTTTTAGCCAACTATTCAATAACACACCTATGGCTGTAGCAATCTACGAGGCAGTTGATTATGGAGAAGATTTTATTATTAAAGATTTTAATGCCGCCGCTGAACAGATTGAAAAAATTGATAAAAAGGAGATTTTAGAAAAACGCGTTACTGCAGTTTTTCCTGGTGTAAAAAAATTTGGCATTTTTGAGGTTTTCAAACGTGTTTGGAATAGTGGGAAAACAGAACATTTTCCCGCAGCGATATATCAAGATGATCGAGAAAATGGTTCGTGGCGTGAAAACTGGGTGTTTAAACTATCAAACAATATCATCGTGGCTATTTACTGGGATGTCTCCGAACGTAAACGGGCTGAAAAGACGCTGATTCAAAGCGAGTCACATTACCGTTTGTTAGCAGATAATATGCATGATGTCATTTGGACAATGGATTTAGAGGGTCATTTCACATATGTTAGTCCATCGGTCTACCAGTTGAGAGGCTATACGTCTGAAGAAGTAATGAAACAATCAATTTCTGAAGCTCTATCTCCGGATTCAGCAATAAAAGTATTTGAGGGGATGAAAGTCTTCAATGAAACTGGAAAAATTCCTTCTTCTTATTTTGAATTACAGCAACCTTGTAAAGATGGTTCAGTTGTTCTTACTGAAGTTAACTTTTCCGTTCTTCATGACCAAGATGGAAGACCTTACTCTATTTTAGGTGTAAGCCGTGATGTTACCCAACGAAAGGAAGCTGAAGACGAACTTAAGCAGAAAAATGAGATTCTTGAAAGAGTAGCGGAAAGCATTGATGCTGGCTTGGCCATAATCGGCAAGGATTACCGTGTGGTTTGGGCTAATAAGCGTCTTAACGATTTGGGTGTTTTACCTGACAAGAAGTGCTACCAGACCTTTAACAGGCTAAATTCAGTTTGTCCTGATTGCGGGGTTAAGAAAGTTTTTGAGGAAAACGCAGTTTTAGATGTCCATGAATTTGAAACAGTAGATAAGAACGGTGAAAAAACTTGGATTGAGCTAAGAGTTAACCCTCTAAGAGATAAAAATGGAAACGTGATAGCTGCAATAGAACTTGCAGTGCCAGTCACTGAGCGGAAGAAAGCTGAAATAAAATTGAGAAAAAGTGAAGAAAAGCACAGGAATCTTGCGGATTCTCTGCCTGAAATCGTTTTTGAGACGGATATTTATGGTAAATTAATTTATGCAAATCAAAGCGCTTTTAGAATAACTGGCTATACTAAAGCTGATTTTGACAAAGGGATTTGTGTTTTCGATATAATTGAAGAAAAAGACAAAAAGAAAGCCAAAAAAGAATTCAAAAGAATAATCGCAAATAAACCTACCGTTGACAAAGAGTACTTTTTTGTTAGAAAAGATGGCAGCATCTGTCCAACAATGACTTACAGTAAACCAATCATTGTTGATGGTAAAACTGTTGGTATCAGAGGCATAGCCGTAGATATTACGCAACATAAAAAAGCCGAAGAAGCTCTAAAAGAAAGTGAGAATAGATTAAGAGCAATAGTTGCTAATGCTCAAATCGGAATTGCAACATCAGATGATAATAACCGCTTCTTAAGCGCAAATGAAGCATTCTGCAAAATACTAGGCTACACTGAAGAGGAACTGCAGAAACTAACCTACAAAGACATAACGTATCCAAGTGATCTCAAAGTGAGCATTCTGAAAATGAATGATCTAAAAAACGGCAGAATATCATCCTTCACGATTGAAAAACGATACGTTAAAAAAGATGGAACTGTGATTGACGCAAAAATAATGGTTAGTGGAGTGCCAAATGAGAATAGCCAGCCCAGTCTTTTTGTTGCTGAACTTGAAGACATCACCGAGCAAAAGGTCTTGGAAAGTAAGGTAAACAACTATTCTAAACACTTGGAAAGTTTAGTTGAATTGAGAACTGCCCAGTTAAAGAGTGCTAATGAACGACTGGTCAAGTCTGAACGTCTTGCAACTATAGGTGAATTAGCTGGAATGGTTGGCCATGACCTCCGCAATCCTTTAGCAGCGATTAAGAACGCAGCATATTACCTGAAAAAGAAAGATCCATCAATTTCTGAAGCGCAATCTCAAGAAATGCTAGAAATCCTTGATAGAGCTATTAACCACTCAGACAAAATCATCAATGATCTACTAGATTATTCAAGGGAACTGCATTTGAGCCTCAAAAAATGTTCAGTTCCATATCTTATTGATTTGACTCTTGGAATGATAAAGGTTCCAGAACAAATTAAAATTGTTAATCTTGTTCATAATGAATCTTGGGTTTCGGTCGACGCTGAAAAGATTATGCGTGTCTTCATTAATCTAATTGAGAATGCACTTGACGCAATGTCTGATAAAGGAAAACTCGAAATCACGAGTTGCCTATCAACAGATTACGTGGAGATTGCATTCAAAGATAACGGCACAGGGATTCCAGATGACATTTTGCCAAAGCTTTTTTTGCCATTGATAACGACGAAGGCACAAGGAATGGGGTTTGGTTTGGCGTTTTGTAAACGTATTATTGAAGCTCATGGAGGATCCATAAAAGTAAAAACAAAATTGAATAAAGGAACAACTTTTACGGTGACTTTGCCACTTAAAATAAAAGAGAATAATGAACAAGAAAAAATTTGGCTGAGCTTGCCTGATAAGATAGTAACTTAAAGATGTTCTCATTTGTGCATTTTTTACAATTTGCCCTATATACTTTTTAACCAAATAACCTCCGGGTCTTTTCATGGTTTATTCGAGTTTTGGCGCTTTAGTGATTCTCGCAAAACCCCTGAAAAAGGCAGAGTTTGAAAAGCTTTTAAACATTTAGAAATCAATATGAACTGTGTCCCGGTGGCGCAACCGAATTCATACAAAGTAGCTAAAAAGTATTGCCCAAAATGTTGTGCCGGAACAGCCCCTAAAGTTGAAGATCCCAAATGCGGATAAGACTAAGACATAAGCAAATTTCCTAAAAAAAGACAAGGGATATGGTGCGGGTAATGTTGACGGGTGACAATATATATTTAGTTATGCACCCAATCAAAAGCCATGGAACCTCAAATTTGCACTTGCTGCAAAACTCGTCGAGCTTTCTTTTTTCGACAGTACTCAGGGGAGCGGCTGTGCAAAAAATGCTTTACCCAATCCATCGAAGCCAAAGTTCGCGCAACAATTACCCGTTACCATATGTTAAACTTTAATGATCATCTGGCGGTGGCGGTTTCAGGAGGCAAAGACAGCCTTAGCATACTTTACATTTTGGCGAAGCTTAGGAAGTTCCGACCTAAAACCACTCTAACGGCGGTCACTGTGGATGAAGGTATCAAAGGGTATCGTGACGAAGCTTTGGAAATTGCTTCCGCTTTATGTGAGAAGCTTGCGGTTCCTCAACATCTTGTTTCTTTTAAGGAATTGTACGGTTTTACGCTTGATGAAATGATAGCGCGAGTTCGTGAAAGGGGGCGAACTGAACTTACTGCTTGCGCTTATTGCGGTGTACTGCGGCGGAGGGCTATAAACGCAGGTGCAAAGCAAGTTAAAGCTGACAAAATCGCAACTGGACACACCTTAGATGATGAAGTTCAAACGGAGCTTATGAACATTTTTCATGGTGACATCGCACGCTTAGCCAAAGAGAAACCCGTCACAAGTGAAGTACATCCTTTATTCGTGCAGAAAATCAAGCCTTTTTGTGAAATTCCTGAAAAAGAAAGTGCTCTTTACGCTTATGTTAAAAAAATCGATTTCCAAGACACTCCTTGTCCTTATGCTTCGGAAGCGTTACGTAACGACATCCGAGGAATGCTCAACTGCATTGAAGCTAAACATGCGGGAACCAAGTTCACGGTTTTCAAAGCTATAGAGCGACTGCGTCCAGCCATCGAAGAAACTGTTAAAAAAGAAAGCTTTAAAACTTGCATGGAATGTGGTGAGCCTTCTGCTTTGGATATTTGTAAAACTTGTGAAATGCTTCGGCATGTGCGTTAACTTTTGACAAAGCCTTTTTCGCTTTTTAGTTTTTTGAGAATTTCTGACGCTTCTTTAGCTGTATTTGCAGATGCAACTTTTTGTGCACGCAAAAGGGTCACATTTGCGCCGCAGTAAGGGCAAATTTTGGTCTTCTGTGCTTTTGCAGTAAGCATATAACCTCCGCATTTGGTGCATTTTACGATTACTGTGGTGCCCATTTGTTGGTAGCTTCCGAAAACCTTTTTCACATACAAGCAGATAACAGTTTAGTAGGGATAAGAGAGCGAGCATCATGAGAGATGAAGGTCAGGTAAAACCTAGAAATCGTTTAATCGAATTGGCAGTTAAGTACTTCAAAAAGGAAGGTTACAAATTAAATTATGAAAATGCCCAGTTAGAGGGTCATAGCGGTATACTGCGTCATTTTGATTTGATTGTGCAGAAAGGGCGTTTTGAGCAGGGTGTCTGGGTTAGAGATTGGAATCGCACAATAGGTGTAAATGTCATTATTAATTTGGATTCAGCCTCTGACGATGTGGGCATGTCAAGCCCAATAATGATAGGCGATAAATTCAGTGACCATGCAAAATCATATAGCAATCGCCGAAAAATCACGTTGTTAACTAAGCAAAAACTCGGAAGCTTACGTTAGACCTTAAGCTCTAAGGTACTGATCGGTTAATCCTTCTTTTTCTAGCATTCCAAGCCAATCTACAAATCCAATGCAACATTTCTTAGGGGCGCCCAAAACATCTAGTATTTCAGCTGTGACTTCATCCACAGTTTTTGAGGTGGCATCGATTTCGCATACTTTGCCTTGCTGGGTTTGAATGGCTTCAATTAGGCAGCTGTCAAGAATCTCAGCGGAGAGGTTTTCCCAAAGCTTGTTTTCTGTATACCCGCGGTTTTCCATGAAGATTTTAAGTTCTTTTGGGTTTCGCCGCAAAACAAACACGTTGCTGACAAGCTCGCTTGGAGTAACAGCTGGAGCGTAGTGTCCGTCAATGATAATCGTCTGATTGGATGAATCTTGGATTGTTTTTTCCAGTTCTTGTCGCATAGCTTTTTCGTTAATTATCGTTGTTTGGCGTATTTTGTCTTCGTCAAGTGTTAAGTTACGGGTTTTTGCATAGTTCGTTAAGTTGATGTATTCCGCGTTGAGCTTGTCGGTTAGGATCTTTGCAATTGTGGTTTTTCCTACGCATGGCGTGCCTGTTATGAGGATAACGTGTTTCATGGATTATGTTCTGTTGGGCGCTTAATTATTGGTTTTGGCTCTCAAAAAAGCATCAAAAAAGCTTAGCTCTATGGAGTTGTCTTCTATTTTGTTCGATCAAGGCAAAATTCCCACGTTTGGTGGTTATCTTTATTGGTTGGAACTGTGCAGTTTGAATTGGGCTGGCGTGTTGGTGTGTGGCTTTCGGACCCCAAAGGGTCTGAGGAAACTCCGCCCACATGTAGAATTGCAGTGCCCTCAGGGTACAAGTCGAGAGGCTTGGCAACGGAGCAGAAACGAAACGTCCAACTGGATATGGCCATGACACATTTGTGATGTCGAGTCCGCCAGCTTGGAAACGATGAAACGGCCGTCCTGCAAGTGGAAAGGGCAAACAGCGCCGATGAAGTCTCTACCGGAAGGTGCAGGTAGCCCGATTAGCCGAATGCCACAAATAACAGAAGGCGGGTTACGGCCAATACACCAGCCCACGTATTCAACAGAAGATAGCTGAAATAACAAATAACAGCCCTTCTGTTATATACGCCAATTCTAATGCTTTGGAATATTGGAAAAAGGAATTAGCAAATAGAGACAGCAAAACTGCTTTACGATATCTCCAATACTTCAAGGGTTTCGTGGAATACATGGGACTGACTCCAGACCAAATATTAGCACAGCGAGAGCTGGATTTAAGAAGTTTAAATAGAAAAGTACAGCGCAGATTTGAAAGTGAATTCAAAGCCTACTTAGCCAAGAAAAGGGATGAAGGATTCAAAATTGCCACCCAGCAAGTAATGTTTGCTGCAATTCGCTCATTTTTTGAAATTCACTATTGCCCTCTAATAATGAGGAAAGGAGACTATCCAAAAGGAGATAGTAACGGTGTAAAAAGAGCAACAAAAGAAGCTATACTCAAAATCTTAACAAATAAAACAAGAAATTCCTTCACTTCACACACTCTTATTTTATTCATCAAGGATACTGGATTACGCATTAGCGACGTAGTTGCAATGAAATGTGGAGACATTCCCCATCAGATTGAGAAAGGAATTTGCCCCATACAAATTAACGTAATCACTGAGAAAACTAACCTCTTAGCTAAGACTTTCATAGGAAAAGAAGCCATCGATGCACTCAAAACCTATCTCGAAATACGAAAAGTTGGAAGTAAATGGCATAAGGAAATAATTCCTGAAAAAATAACGCCAAATAGCCCATTGTTTAGATCTTGGACTTGTGGCTTAGTTAAGCCTTTGAACCGAATAACCGCTTCGCATCTGATCCGAAACGCATTTCTCTACATTGAAGAGAAGAGGATGTCAGCTCACAGTTTGCGAAAGAAGCTTCAAACAGATTTGGAGAAAGCTGGAGTAAACTCTAACTGGATAGACCAGATCTTAGGGCATCAACTCATAAACAGCCGAGACGCATACAGTTTACCGACTGATGAAGAGTTAAAAGATGCCTATACAATCGCATACCAATACATCAATCTATTCAGATTCTACATTAACTAAGGAAGGATCTAAACAAAAGACAAATGTTTCATACGAGTCGACAAAAGCAGACAACTGCGATTATTCAGTAGCAGAGGCAAGAAATATTATAGAAGTAAAAACACTATTGGCAAAAGGCTTCAAATATGAGATGGACTACGATGGCATTAAGCTATTTACAAAAAATAGGCACTTTTAATGTTTGAAAGTCTTTTATACTTAAAAAACTGAAAACCCATAGAGGTAATTTCGTGAATCGAAGTCCAATTCAAGAACATACTACTGCACTTGTAAAGAACCTGATTAATGAATCAAAATCACTAAAAAAATTGGATCAAACAACAGTTAATGGCCGTCTAAAAGAACTGTTTATCTCTAAACTATTGAGCAAGTTTCTAACTAGCCAATTCGGAATAGGAAGTGGAGTGATAATTAATCAAATAGGCAAAGCTAGCAAGCAAATTGACATCATAATATATGATAAGAGAATACTACCACCGTTTATTGTTGAGCAAAACATAGGCGTTTATCCGATTGAATCTGTTTTAGCTGCCATTGAGGTACGAAGTCACGTAGATAAGTCGACAATTAAAATGTATGCAGAAAAAGCAACAAAATTAACTGCTGAAATATATGATTCTGATTGGAGTTTATACAGAGACTACTCGAAATATTTACCGTTTTATTGCCTTGTAGGTTTTTGTGATAAAGAACCATTTAAAGGTAAGAATTTTGACGAGATCTGGAGTTGGATGGCAAACAATGCCAAACCGCTTTTCGGCGTTTGCATTATAAATAAACTTTCTTGGTTAAAAGTCTGTGGCGTAAAAGGTGCATTACATTTAGTAGACGATAATAGCGAGGAGACGAAAGCATTTATAGCGATCTTGCTTGACAATATTCGTACTTCTTCTCAGCGGAGATACCTGCACCTTGCTTATCACATAGATTGGCTAGGAATTTACACTCGAGATCAAACGGGAATAAAGAATATTTTTGAGCAAAGAGAGGTTTCAAGAAAAGCGCAAGGAAAATTCTAGTAATTTGGCTACAACTTATTAATTCGTTCCAGTTTGCGCGGGTCGCTCCGCTTCCCCGCTTTCTTTCAAATGAAAAGAAAGACAAGAAAAGAAACGGTTGCAATTGCAAAACCTTCCTACACTTTAGACCTTCGTCAACGAACCAAAAAACTATGCGCATCAATCACATATCGTTCTCTTAATAGAAAAAAGAGTTATCTAAAGTAAAAACTAAAATATCAATAATTTTAAATAATGTTGAATTGAATTCATTTGGATTTAAGAATAGATATTTCGATAAATTTTATTTGATGCAAAATTTCTTATACAACTTACGTCTAGAATTTATAGTTAGCGAGGTATGTTGCAATGGTAAATAGAGAATCTTTTTCACGTGCTAAAAAGAGTGCTAGTGAACATTACAATGCGGCTCTTGGTGCTATACTTCTTTTGGTAGTTGCGGTTACTCTCTTGATAGGTTTGCCTTCGTTTATTGATCCAGAATCAGCTGTGGGTCTGACTGTTACGGTTGTTTGTGGAGTAACGGCGCTGTTGGCCACTTTGGTTCTTACTACTTTTATTTTAAGTTGCTTAGGCTTATCGAATAGGGATGAGGCACTTGGATTGCCAACGGGTAGCGTGCGAGCGATTATTGCTTTGAGTCTAATTCTAATCTTTTCTATCCTGAGTATTTTTATGTTTCAATATATGGATGATCCCGTGGTTACAACAACAATTAATACTGTCACAACTAATAATTCTACAATTGGTCAAGAAATAATCACAAACCAGACAGATGTAATCAAGGGGACTTCACAAGCTGTAGTTGACTTTTCTAAGCAAACGTTAACAACTGTTGGAACCTTGGTTGTTGCTATTGCGGCTTTCTATTTTGGAACAAGATCTGTTCAGGTTGCTCAAGGTTCGACAGAAAAAACTGAATTATTCATTGATCCTTCAGGAACAAAAGAATTAGTAATAGATTCTGATAATAAACTAACACCACTTACCATTTTAATAAAGCCTACTCCAGATGACGCGGCAGTTAGTTACAAAGTAGTTGACGATGAGTATAAATCGCTACAGCGTGAGAGTTCAAACAGGTATATTTATACCCCCACTACTGCAGAGGCGAAAGATGTTACTTTAACTTTCGAAATGCCAGCTTACTCTGATGTCGCGGCTAAAGAGCTCAAAGTGAAAATTGTCAAACCTGAGCTATCTATCGAACCTTCTACAGACAAGGAAATAACAAAAGGTGCCAGTATATCTTTTGAAGCTAAACCTTCGCCTAAAGACACGGATGTTGAATGCACTTTGGCTGGCGATGATAAAGGCTCAGTGAAGCAAGATCCTAAGAACAAATTTACCTATACATCTGCAATTGACGAAGGCAAAGAGGCTACTTTAACTTTCAAAATGTCTAAGTACCCCAATGTCGCGGCTAAAGAGCTCAAAGTGAAAATTGTCAAAAAGTAGGTTGCAGAGGTAATATTAATTGACAAGCTAACTCCATCCTTTTTTTATTATCATTTCTTAATTTTCTTTAAAGAGGTTATAGACTCAGCAAATATTTACTTATACTTCTTTTTAGCAAAGAACCTTGCAAAGAACCTATCAAATCGCAGCTATTCGAAGTCATTCTCAGCTCTGAATTTCTCCCATATATCCAGCATATCTACAAAACCGTAGAATAAACTAGGCAAAGTTCTAGGCGCATAAGCACCTAAAGAATCGAATGACAAAACAACATTGAAAAACAGATAATGGCTATTAAAACGATAGTAGATTGAAATGCTGTTAGTCAATCTTAATTTGTGGTATCCTTTGGAATGAGCGGGAGTCACCCAATCTCTGTCATCAACCAAGCTATCGCTTTCGACGTTATCCAAAATCATGTTTTCCCCTCTCGACCCAAACGTCTCCTTGCCCCTCATTTATGTCACAAAATTCGCTTCTCTGATAGTCAACGCTGTCTTTGCTGTAGATGAAACATCGATTGCCGAGATAGCGTAAGGGAACCAATTTTTTTTGACAAATAGGACAAAGCTCTTTGCGTTTTTGAATGGTGACTTTTAGTTTGCGGTAGCTGCACGTTCCAAACCAAGTTGCAACGTGGAAGCGGACAACATTGCGTTTAACAGAAGCATGGTTCAGTTGATACCAAGCCGTTCCCATGATGGTTTTACGTTCATCTTTGACCTTTACGATATAACCATCTTTTTCAAACAATCGCCGAGTTCTTGCTTCAAATCCGTTACAACCCGCGCAAGTGATTATGCTTTTAGCGTTGAATTTCGGGCAATGGCGACATTGTCCGTAACCATTTAGGATAAAGCCAATACAGTGAAAGTGAGGACTCCAGTACCAGCCCTTCATGTTGCGGATTCCGTTATTGTAAACATCGTGGGCACGATATCTGAAACCATGAAAGATTAGTACACCACCGATAACGCCTCTCGATTTCAGGATTTTTGAAGCTTTTAATCGTAATTGCTCAAAATCTAATCCATAATCAGTTTTGGGAATACTTACAATGATGTGTTCGGCAACACCAGAAGTCTTGGAAGCCTCACATATTCGCTGAGTTATTCTATCTGCTTCACGAACAGCCCAACCAGACTTAAACAGACTGGGCAAGTCGGTTTGTCACAGCTAGCATGAACCTTTCGAACAAACACCTTACCTTTATAGTTCATTCTGTCTAGCGTTGTCTTATTGTGTAATTCGGTATGAAGGCAACCCTTGAAACTGACAAATCGACCGCAGTTTGAGTTAGTTAGTTTTCCATGACCTACGAGTTCGAAATCGCCATAGACACCCCACTTCTGAAAACTCTCATCGTCGAGAGATTTCTCGAACTCTTGATAAGCCTTTTCTTCTTCGGATTTAACAAACAATGTTTTTTCATTTTTTCTCTTGCTAATATAATGAGGAAAACACATAAATGGTAAAGTAAATTTGCCAGTAAAGGAGATTGAGTACTTGTGGAGAAATTTAAGGATGAATATTGTGAAAAAATTTTCGTAGTAATTTCAAACAATGATAACGAAGTTAGATTCAACGAATTACACCGACAACTAGCCAAATATGGTGCAAAAATGTCAAAACCGACTTTGATTCAACATTTAAATCACCTTTTAGAAAAAGGAATTGTTCTACGCAAGGAAACCGACAAACAAAATGTAACCTATGGAATAGATTGGAAAGAATACATTGAGGCGCAAAGAGTCAAGAAGTCTATGGAAAAAATGTCTAAGAGTAAAGAGAATTTCAAGTTGGAAAGCATAAATAATCAAGTTATTTACGCCTGTGGTATGTTAACTTTGGGCGAGTTCTATTTTACTAAATTTGCTATTCTTGACCTTATTGAACCAGAAAAAAAGCTACAGCACTATATCTCTTATCAACTGATTCGAAGGATTTCTAGTATTTACTTTTCATGGCTTTTAGATACCTGCAAAGGTTCCCAAGAAAACAGTCAAAAAGCACTAAAATACATAGACAAACGCATCAAAGAAATTCACAAAGCTCTTTCAGGATAGTAAACATAAAAAACATACTTGGTAGAATAAGGGAGTAACATCGCTAACGGCTCCCTCTTCTTCAGCCATGGCGTATTTGCCCTTTA
The DNA here is from genome assembly GCA_963775465.1 of Candidatus Bathyarchaeota archaeon. GTDB lineage: Archaea > Thermoproteota > Bathyarchaeia > Bathyarchaeales > Bathycorpusculaceae > Bathycorpusculum. The sequence goes on from CAVZIW010000001.1 coordinate 118,061, forward strand.
AAAATAGACCGCTTTTTTATAAAAAGCTAAGCAAAAATGAATTACTCTATGTTTGCACAAGAGTAATCAGAAAGCCTTGTTTTTTGGCACCCCAAGACCCAAAAAACCGCCAATTTAACAGCTAATATGATGTTGCCCTTTTAGCAATCCTCTATGCCTTGCAGAACAACGCCTGCATCTTTTTTGACCCGTTGGAATTTTCCGCCATTCAGGAGTCTTGGCGCGTGCCTTAAGCTTCCCATTACAGTCACAACAGTGATATTTTACTGGTCTATCCCTAATTCCAAAAATCTGCAAGAATTAATCACTTTAAAACTAATCTTTCTGCTTTTAACTCTGTCTTATCAGTCTCATATTAATGTTTATGAAGCAAGACACCTCGCCTAGCGGATGACCCCATCCTAAAGGATACCTCCCCGCAGGCAAGGGCTCTGTCTTGCTAAATAAACAAATAAACGAAAAAGAGAAGTATCGGTTTCTTATTATTTGATTAGCTCTTATTGATCTGATTTTGGAGTTGAGAGTGAGTTCCTAAATATTATATTGTAGAAAAAACAGTTCAACAATACATTGAACAATTGCGGGGCTGTGTGCTAAAGGAAGGTAGTTACTGTTGGCGGCAATGTCCCCTAAATATTTGGATAAAAAATTAGTGAGTATTGATGCTTTTGAAAATGAATTCAGCCGTGGAAAAGAGCTACACTCTTATTATTAGAGTGGTTAATTTTAAAGAAAACAAACCAATTGAAAATGTTAACGTGACAGTTTTCAGATTAGAACAGGAATCAATAACTCTTAATCAGTGGACTGAAAATCTCAAAAATGGAACTCCATTTAAAAGGTTGATTTTTTCGATGAATACCGATAATAATGGCATGGTGACCGCTGAGGTTTCAGAAGGTATTTATGAAGCTAAAATCGAAAAATATGGTTTAACTAAAATTTGTGAGATAACGCAAAACGATGAAATTGTTTTTGTTGAACCAAAAAAGCATTGGTGGTGATAGTGAAGAGTGCGCCCGCACTGAATTGCATATTTAGAAGAAATTCATTAAGAAATCAGAAACAGCTATTGTTTGAAAATTACCAGATATTTTCTTTCTATATCTTCTACTATGGTTAATCCATGCTTTTTCGCATGAGCTTCTATTCCTGATTTGTTATAATCGCACTTTATTTGAATCTGATAATGGCTAGGAACTCTTTCACATATGTTTACGTATGACGGTTCAACTAAATCTTTTGACACTAATTCTTTTAGAATAGCCATGGCTTGCTCTCTATTCAAATCTAAATACCCACAAAGAATTTAGTTATTTCAAGTAGGCTAAATATTTTTCCATAGAGAAAGCATAGACAGAACTATCAAAAAATGACCTAATATGTTACTTTAAAGCCTGTTTCGCAGTTCTTACACGTATACTGTTCAACGCGGAAAACATTGCAACTTAGAAATTTGTCAGGGTTGGAAACGTTTTTTCCGCAATTAGGACATTTAGCCACATGCAGCCCTCGAGCATAAACTAGTACTTTTGAAAAAAGACTTAAGAAGATTTGTGATTACATCAAGGTACAATAGCCATTCCAAAGTTTTCCATAAACACGCGCTAAAAAACAAGTAGTCCTATCAGTAAAGGAACCTTGGCTAAAGCAAGTCAGCATTACGCGAAAAGGAATAGACAAGATAACATATATATTTAGAACAAATCAAAATAGTTGTTGAGTGAATTATATGATAAATTTTGAAGAAATTATGGGGTTACAGGTGGTAACTTCGGAGGCAAATATTATTGGAGTAGTAGAAGGCGCAAAAGTTGACACCGCAACTTGGATGATAAAGTTTTTGAACGTGAAACTTACTGGTGAGGCTGCCGATAATCTCGGAAAGAAGAAGAGATTCAGAAGTACCAAAATATGCATTCCAGTTGGCATGGTTCAAGCAGTTGGGAATATAGTAACCATCTCAAGGTCGATAGAAGAGTTGGAAAGCTCTCAGGAAATTACAGAATGCACAAAATAAAATGAACTAAGATCTTAAGCACTGAGACAAGATAGTCTCATATTAGAAACTAAGAGCTTGCTTCAGAATAACCCAACATCTTTGGGGTTTTCTCGCAAATGAGGACTTTGAATTGCCGACACAATTTACCTGCTATGTGTAAGAGAGTTGATTTTAGAGAATGTGCATAGTGATGAGAACATGAAATATTATCACCAAGAAAAACACCATGACCAAGCTGGCGTGAATAAACTTGTTAGTTTTATGGTCAATTTGCTTTATTAACGGGAATCTCTCAGCGAAACCTGATATTACTTCTAATGTCATGGAAATGTAAATAGCTAAACCCGTTCCTAAAGACGGATAGAAGAATATGGATCTTCCTAGTTGACCCGAAAAATGAATTGAGACTAAAGAGAAGAATAGAAGATTACCGAATATGTGGTACCTAAGAAGGCCTTTGTACTTTTGAGGATAATAACGCTTTAAAACTACGAATGCTGGGGTACTGATGGCGATGTAACTTGTTCCAATTATGGCAAGCCAGTGACTGAAACGAAGAGGACCAACAAAGAAGCTTACGTTAATCCAATGTAGGAAGGCTGCGACCATGAGCAAGGCTGTTACTATGATAAATAGTAACGCCAGCAGAAATTCTGAGTTTTTAAAGTCCAATAAAAATCCTCTTCCTTAAAGTATTGATAACTAAATATAAGAATTACTTAAGGCAGCTTAACTTCAAATTCTCCTTTCGATGGACTCTAATAAATAGATGACGCGCACTAAAGGAAAACTAAAAGTTTATAACTAGATAGCGACATAAAGACACAGAGATCAACATGAGCGATAATAGAAGAAAATTACTAAGCCCAAGGCGGGTTACGTCCAATACACCAGCCCGCATATACAACAGAAGGTATCTGAAGTAACAAAAGACAGCCCTTCTGTTATACATGCCAATTCTTAATCTTTGAAATATTGGAAAAAGGAATTAGCAAGTAGTGATGATAATCTCCAAAGGTTTACTTCTCTCCTGCTCGCGCTTATCGCCTGTTTAAATATCTGCTTATGGATTAAAATTTACAGTGTCAATTCTGTGATGTTCCACTTCAGGTTGCCTTTCAAAAAAAGGAGTAACTTTGTCCATTGTGGAAGAAAATAACTCTTCTGATTCTAAAAATGACTCGTTGTCTTCCCACATCGTTATAATTAAAGCAACGTCGTCATTGTCACATGAAAATGATGATACATAACCTCGATACCCCTTTGCGCTTCGTACAAGTTTGTTTAAGATAAGGTCTAACTCAGCAAAGCCTTCTTCGCGTTTTCCAGATTTAAAGAAAAACTTTGCTATTCTTGCGACAACCAATTCATACACCAAGATTAGATTATTTTTTTATAGATTTAACTTTTTGCAAATCTTTAACTTCGATAAGTCTGAGGGTTCCACCCTCTTTTGTCGCCAAACATTTTGAGTACCATCCAATGATTAAAATTTGACGAAAAATAGATCTACATCTCTTATAGCGTTGCCACTTACCTATTCTTCTCAAAACTTGTAAAGCACTATGTTTTAAATGACCTAAAGTTTCGGTATCCCTTTTTTTCCATTTCAGCTAAGAAACCTTCACTCTCAGATTCGGGCAAAAGAGGACAAATGCTAAACTGTACTTTACCATTTTGATGTTGCTCTTCAGTGGTTTCATCAAAAACACATCTTTTATTTCCTTCAATTAGAAGAATACACTTAGCATTATTATCGAAGTTACAGCATATTTTACGACCAAATTTGCCCAAAATTCCACCTTCATAGTTCTGAATGATATAGAGCCTTGGAGTAAAAATATTATACGCTAATCTTTCGCGTCGCTCCCGCTCCGCTTTTTGCCTTGCGCTTTTAAATACAGGCTAAACGGTTAAAGCGACTCGGTTGTGGTGGCAGATGACCCTCCCTAAAGGATACCCTCCCCGCAAGCAAGGGTTTTGTCTTACAACATCATATTGGCTAAAGAAATTCGGCATTTTTCGGTTCAATTTGTATTGTCGTATGTTCGATACCAAATTTATCGTTTAATAACTTGTTTATTCTTTGGATAATTTCACTCACATCTTCGCTACTATGTATAGTCGCTTCTATATGTGCGGTTAAGGAATACATTCCAGAAGTTATTTCCCATATATGCATGTCATTAATTGCCGATTTACTTCAGGGATATTTTTCTTAATTTCCTCTGTAACAACATTTGCGTTAATTCCTTTAGGGGAAGTCTCCATTAGAACATTAATGGAGTCTTGCATTAATCCGAAAGCCCAAATAAAGATTAGCACTGAAATCCCAATGCCCAATAATGGGTCAATTATATACCAACCAGTTAAAGAAACAACGATTGCGCCAATTATGATAAACACAGAGGAGGCTGTATCAGCAAACATGTGAAGAAACGCACCTTTAACATTTAGGTCGTTCTTAATGCTTTTTCGCAGAATTAGTATGCTAAATCCATTTGCAGCCAATCCCGCCAAAGCAACGAGAAACATTTCAAAGCCTAAAACAGGCTGAGGATTTAGTAACCGTTCTATCCCCTGAAAAAATATGTATGCAGTTACCCCGAAGAGGAAAATGCTGTTAAATAAAGCTGCCAAAATTTCTGCTCTGTAATACCCGAATGTTCGATGATGACATGGTTCTCTGCAGGAAATCATGATCGCTGCAAAACTGATTATCAGGGCAAATAAATGGGTAAACATGTGACTTGCATCGCTGATTAACGCTAAGCTACCAGATAGTATACTTCCAACAACTTCGATTACCATAACCGACGCTGTAACAACCATAGAAAGAATTAATCGATTCTTAGTAACGTTCTTATACTCATGAATATCGGACAAAGTATCCATTTTCGGTCTATGATTGTGTTTCATCAATCTGCTCTCAGGGTAAAAAGGTAATTCTTACTTTTTAACCATAACATCATTAAATGTATTTCCAAGAGTTGTAAAGATAGATCGCTGAATTAGATAGCCAAAATGGAAAAAATGCCTGTTGAGAATTTTTCTTTCGTCTTAAAGCAAATGTTCTATCAAGATGCGAATCCCTATTACTATAAGGATGACACCTCCGAGTATCTCAATTTTCTGGCCAAAAAGTTTGCCTAAACCGCTACCAAAGATGAACCCCACAAATGAAAGTAGAAAGGTCACTGCACCGATAAGGGCGATTGGTAGCGCAATAGAGATTTCTAAAAAAGCAAAACTAAAACCAACCATTAAAGCGTCAATACTAGTAGCAACTGCTAAAACAAACACTGAAGATAATTTAATACTATCTTCTTTTTTATTGTCTCCATTTTTTAAAGATTCATAAATCATTTTTACACCGATAAAACCCAGTAACCCAAACGCTATCCAATGATCGATGCCGACTATAACATCTTTAAAACTTAATCCTGCAACCCACCCGATAACCGGCATTATCATTTGGAAGCCGCCAAACAATGAAGCTAATAATATAGCTGATTTGCGTCTATCCTTTTTGAAAGTTATTCCCTTTGCTATTGAAGCAGCGAAAGCATCCATTGCTAAGCCTAAGGCAATCAGGAATATAGTAAGTATATCCACTTATTTCACCTAGCAAAGTTGATACAAAAACTAATTTCGGGAATATAGGTTTTATACGTATTTGCTAGATTTCTAAAAATACAACAGAATTCCTAAAGGTCAATCTAGACGTTGATGAAAAGGAATCAAGTATAAAATGTAGGAATAATGAGAAGGTGCTAAATCTAAAAACGGGTACGACCAACGCACTAAGCTGTGATGATATCACAAGGGGACATGTTGTAGTGTTTTAACACCAACAACAGTTTAAAGGGTTGATAGAACTTTATTTTGTAATGCGGATTTCGCCGTTTAGTCCTCATGCTAAAACATTCGCCATCTTTCCTCAAAGACAGCTTATTTTTTGCTTGGATAAACGACGAGTTCCGTTCACGTTTTCAAATTAGTAACTCTCAAAAGAAAGTAGGGAAAAGGGTCGATACTTAGAACGTCGGCCTTATTGATAATTTGATCAAATTAGATGGAACTGAAAGCAGTCAAAACTCAAGTTCTTGTTTGTATAAGTGAAACACGGGTTAAGGGGACTTTCTTTGACTGAATCTTAATTAGACGATACAACTATTATGTACTTGAGGGATTTTTTTGGCGACACCTCAAAAGGAAACAAAAAGAATGTTGCCTGGCGTTGTCGATATTGCTTATGAGCAGTATAAACGTGATTTACAAAGTTATCAGATGGCAAAGGAAATAATGAGTCAGAATGTTGCTACTACAGTTCCAGAAGCTTCGCTCAAAGACGTTTCTCGAATTATGGGTGAGAAACATATTGGAAGCCTAATCGTAATGAAATATAAAACGCCCGTTGGAATAGTTACTGAACGCGACTTACTCAGCAAGGTCCTAGCGTATGGTGAGTTTATAGGAGACGAAAAAGTTGAAGATGTGATGTCATATCCGCTATTTTCAGTTTCTTCTACAACTAAAATAAAAGAAGTTGCTCAGCTTATGATTAGTAGAAAGGGTAGACTTGCAGTATTTGATGCTGGAACTCTACGTGGGTATTGTGGCCGCTTCAGACCTAATCAAAAGTCTGCCTGATGTTGCTGAAACTGAAGTTAAAGTTGATGACTTCATGACCAAAAATGTCATTACTGCCGACGAAGAAGCATTCGTTATCAACATAGCTAAAATTATGGGTAAACAACGTGTAGGCAGCATCATTATTACACGTGACGATGAGCCATTTGGGATTTTTACTGAACGGGACCTGCTAACGAATTTCTTGGCCACAGGCAAGTCAATGTATACAGAGTTAGGGCCAGTATGTTCACATCCTTTAATCGTTATTCCCATTGGTGAAAGCGTACATAGAGCGGCAGCCGCTATGGCACTCAAACACATTAGACGATTGCCTGTAGTTAGAGATGGCAAGTTGATAGGTATTATAACTGCACGCGATCTCGTCGAGGCTTATGCAAAATAATTTTCCTCCTTTTTTGTTTTTGCACTCAATTTTGGTAAATCATCTCAAACAAGTAACCTGCCCAAAACTCTAACTCAGACACGAAGGTGCATCCTACATGAATAAAGATGTGTCTTCAACGTTGGAATATTGAAAAAATGTAGTAGCAAACAAAATCGAAATCAATTAGAAACGACTTTGGTGATTCGCTTCCGCTCAGCCTCACAAATTTTATGTTCACTCTTTTTTAGATATAAAATAAAGTGCAAACATGTGGTTCTGATATGTCACGGGAACCACAATGACATTAGCATCAAATACCTGCCCTGAAGTAGTCTTTAGCTTAACATCCATTGAAGAACCAATCATTTTCTCAGTAGCGTTAAAATATGCTGAAACCACCGCGTCCTGACTCTTCTTGTCAACGTTTTCTTCCAAAGGATTTTTTATTTTAGCCCAATCCTCAGGCGAAGTATAGCCTAAAAGTGAAGCAAACTTGTTATTGCAAACCTTGTGGTTATCATCTAAATAAAGATAAATTGCCTGCTCTGACATGTCAAAAATTAGCTTTAACTGATTATGAAATCCGCTAACAAGCTCTTCATGATGTTTTTGTTCAGAACTCATATCCTCACCGATGTTCATGTTTATCTAAAGGTCAGCTCTTAAATGATTGTGGTTGGCAATCAGTAACCACAACCTCTTTCGCGGTCGATCTGCTTTTATTTTCGACTTCAGATAATAAGAGCCCTCTTTTAAATTATGTTTAAGCCATGAAGAATGTGAACGAATATGATTAAGTAAAAAGTAAACGCTAAACCAGCATGAACAAAACGGTTTGTTGCAGGGTTTAAACGTTGAATTAAGTTAAATCTAAGACATAGCCCAGTTCCAACTAGCGAAACCATTCCAATATACAACGCTAAACCTGTGCCAAAGGTAGGGTAGAAATCTGCTGGTCTTCCCACTTGACCTGCAAAATGCATTGAAATCAAAATGAAAGCAATTAGGTTGCCAAACCCATGGACTCTTAAAAGCAGTTTATACTTTTTTGGGGTCCTTCGTTTCAAGAATGAGAACAGAATCACTCCAAAAGCAATGTAGAGGGTTCCCGCGAATGCAATGTAGTGAATTATGCGAAACGGACCTACTCGATCAGCAAAACTGAACCAGCGGTTGTAGTATGCAAACATTAAGAAAACGGTCAGAACTATAGCTATTGTTGCGAGCCAGAGTTCCCAGTTCCTAGTTTCTTTTAGCCTCCAAACTTTTCCCAGTTTATGCATGAATTATTTATCATGATTCCTTTTTATAATTATTCATTTTAAAAGCGTATAATCTTTTTTTGAATCTCGAGCAGTATTTCGGTTTTATTTTTTTTAACGATTGCTTCACTTCCACCGCAATGCCCTTTTAGGCATGAAGTTTTAATTTATTTGCTTTATCTAACAAAATAAATATTAACAAAAGAAAAGATGATTTCTGTGAGACTAAAAGAAATGACTACTGGCAAATTTGAAGAAAAAATTGTTAGGCCTTATCTGCCAAACAAAATTGTTCCACCAGAATACATTCGAGACGTATTAAAAGAGGCTGATAATGATTTTCCAACTGTAGATTTTGAATTTGAGCTCCCTCATAAGTGGCAAAATGATGAATACAAGAACAAATATGAGGAATTAGAACGTCAGATGATTGAAATTCTTTCTTGGCGTGCAAGATGGTTTGGAAATAAAGAAACAGATAAAAAATAAATATCATTATAATTTTTTTCCTTAGACAATAACACCTACGTTCTTGCAGTTTAAAAATTAAATAATAAAAAGATAAATAGAATAGAGATAGAAAGCTTTTAGATTGCTAATGAAAGTAGGACTTTTTGGATTTGGTAGGGCAGGGAAAGCTGTTGCGACAGTACTGCTGCAAAGTGAAGAAGTGTATCTTTGCTGGGTTATAAGAAAATCAAAAGGGTTGCAGCATAGATCAGTTTCAGAATTTCTAGGAATTAACAAAGATGATCAAGGATTAATATTCTCAAAAGATGAATGGACACCCGAGCAGCTTTTCGACAAACACCCTGTGGATGTGATAATCGACTTTTCTTCTTCTAATGCCGTTTTATCTTACGGAAAGGAGGCGGCTAAAAGAGGCATAGCCATTGTATCTGCAATTTCTATTTACCCTAATGAAACAATTGAGTTGCTAAAAAACTTGGCGAGGAAAACAAGAGTACTCTGGTCTCCCAATATAACCATAGGTATCAATTTCTTAATGCTGGCAGCTAAAACTCTAAAAAATATTGCTCCTTTTACGGATATTGAAGTAATAGAAGAGCATTTTAAAAATAAAAAAGAAGTTTCTGGGACAGCTATAAAAATTTCAGAGTCTTTATCGCTGCTTCATACAGATATTAAATCTGTTAGAGTGGGCGGTATTGTTGGTCGTCATGAGATTATTTTCGGTTTTCCTTATCAAACAGTGCGTTTAATTCATGAATCTATACAAAGAGAGGCTTTTGGAAATGGGGCATTGTTTGCTGCTAAGAATCTTGTCGGCAGAAAAAAGGGATTTTATACTATGGAGAATCTATTAATACCTTTTTTTAATTTGAAATGACTTCGCTAATACCTTACCTTTTTTGATATGACGCCGACAACCCATTAGTAGACGTCTATCCAATTCGAATTAAAAAAGAAAAAGAAAAAAGGGCAATTTGTAGATTTAGTCAGGTGATTCTAAAGCCATGGTGACAGTATGCCAATTCCGATAATTGCCAATATGATTGCTAGTATTGCGATCACTATTGCAAATATAACTACAGCAACGACAGCGATTACGAACGCTTTTAGCCATCCACAATCAAAGAAATGTTTGATCAATGCCAGCCAGATTATCAGCAATATTATGGTTGCAATCAAGTTACCGATGAATGCGCCGACAACTGTGTTTATTATAGTTCCAAGAAATACGATCCAGAGTGCATCGGTGAATTTTGCTTTGTCTTTTCCCGCAATTAGTCTTCCAGAAATCCAAAGGGCTGGAGATAGCAATATTGTTCCTATTGCTATCTGAATTAATGTGCCTATTAAATCCATAATTTAGCCTCTACTTAGAATTTGTTTGATTTGGTTAATAAATTTAAGTGCCTACTAAAAACTTGGAAGCCACAATCAAACCCACAAATGCACCTTATGTTTCGAGGATTTGCCTTTTTGTTACTCAAATCATAGATAATTTCTAATATATCTGCTGCGCCACTTTTTTCGCAATTATTGCTCTCTAATGCAAAACAAAGCCAGTAAAGCATAGAAGAATGAAATTAGCTGTAGATCTCTTTGCTCTTAGATAATAGGAAATTAATGAGCTATGTGCAAGCCGTAGCAATAGTTTTAAAAATAAAACTTTAACATATTAGAGTTTGGTAATTCTATTGGACAAAGAAGACCAAATATTAGAAGAGTTAAAGAAAATTCGTGCCGCTTTAGAGAAACCCCCAGCACCATCACCCCCAAAAGGTTTATGGAACGAATTCAAAGACTTCCTATCAAAATACAAAATCTTCGGGCTTGCCGTAGCATTTATTATAGCATTGTATTTAGGAACACTAGTTCAATCTCTAGTCAAAGATCTACTGCTTCCAGCAATCGGCTTAGCAATCCCAGGCATGGATAACTTGGCAACAATAACTGCAGGACCATTTGGAGTCGGCGCGTTCTTGGTGGCTTTGATAACATTCATTATCGTCGCGTTGCTAGCCTTCGTTGCAGTTAAAGTAGTCAAAAAATGGGGCATCGATTAATCTATAGCTAAATTATTTTTAGCTACAACTCTTTTTTTTCAAAAAACTAAAGTAAATTTTCTTATCTTTATTTCCAAAGTAGTTTAAGTTTCCAATCAATGCGTTTCTTTTTCTATTTTGTCTTTTTTGGCTGACTCGTCTTCTTTCATTTTAGTAGCTGGAGATTTACAAACGTCACACAGCATTTTTTTGAGTATAGGCATGGCAATGAAGGTTGTTAAGATAACAGCTATTACAGCTACCGAGTATGATTGGGTTGAAATTAAACCACTGGTTAATCCAAGACTTGCGATTATTAGGCCCATTTCGCCTCTCGGAGTCATACTAACACCAATTTTCAATGCATCCAAGTTAGAAAACTTGTTCATGCGAGCAGCTATAAAGCTGCCGATTATCTTTCCTGCAAAAGCTACTGCAGTGATTATCAAACCTAATATTGCGTAATCTCCAAGAACGCTAAGGTTAACCAATGTCCCGATTGATATGAAGAAAATAGGTACGAAGAACATGTAAAGACTATGAGTATTCTCGAGAACCACCCTAACTTTAGGATGTCTTCGTGTCAACGGTAGTCCGGCAGCAAATGCCCCTACAATTAAGGACAACCCAATTGAAGCTGCGAAGTATGCTGAGACAAAACCGTAAGCTAACATGAAGAGAATTAAATATTCGTCATCAAGTCTTACCGTGTTGATTATTCTAACAATGATTTTAGAGCCGATTAAAAGAATAACAACCCAAAACAGGATTGCTTTGACGACAACGAGTACAATGTCTAATGCATTAACGCCTCCAGATAATACACTCAACACAACAGACAACAAGACAACAGCAATAACGTCATCCACAACACCCGCACCTAGAATCGTCAACCCTACAGGGTTGTACAATTTCCCAAAATCCTTCAACAAACGTATCGTTATTCCAATACTGGTAGCTGTAAACACCACACCCAGAAAAAGAGATTCATCATTTGAAATTCCAAAGGATAATGCAGTATAATAGCACAAAACCAAAGGAATAATCGCACCAAGCACACCTACAGTGAGTGATGGCACAATTTGTTTTCTCAAATCCGCTATTTCAGTTTCCAAACCAATATAAAACAAGAGAATAATGGCGCCCAACTCAGCAAACACGCTAACTGTTGCTTGATCTGAAATTAAATTAAATATTGACGGCCCAACTATGATTCCAACTAAAAGCTCACCCAACGCAACTGGATAGCCAAACCTTTTGATAAGTAAACCGCCGACGATTGCTGCTACCAATAGTATGGATAATTCAAGCACGAAAGAGGAGGGATCAGCCATAATTTTTCACATTGAACTGCTTATTATTTAAATCTAAGCTCCAATTATTTCACATGATTCATTAATAAGGGCATCTCCAATTTTTAGAGAAGTGTTCAAGGTAATTAATTTAAGGGTTTTATACGAGCATTTTATAAACGGATAGCGCTAAAATCAAGTGGGGAAACACCCTTGGAAAACTGGGTATTTGTCTCTCTCTTCACGTTGGCTGGCATCCTAGTGATTGCATGTGGCTTAAAGCAAGAGGTAAATTTCGCTTTTATTTCAGTTGGTTTGGTGATCTCAAGTCTTAGTTCTCTAATTCTTGTAAAAAGATTTAAGAAATGGATCGAAAAAATATAGCAACTTTGCATCTGTTTCTACGAATAATTCTTCTTTGCAACTTGTCAGTAAACTCTTGAACCAACTTATATTTTATCTTAAGGTTTTGATAGCGAGATTAAATCCGATAGAAATTAGCCAAGAAAACAGCTATTCAATACTTCATACGATGTATTTACCGCTCTTCTCAAAATCATGGACAATCTGAATGACACGTCTTGGCGTATACATCGGTCCAAGCGGTAAGTCTTTTAGAAGAATCCAAGGGGATTTTTTTGCAACAATTGTTGCGATGTGTGTTTTTCCAAAGCTCTTTTCTGCCACAGCAGCAACTTCCTTTCTTACATTTGTTTCGGACATCTCTCCCAATGCGTGTAGATACTCATGCAGAAGTAGATTGTAGGTCAGAGCGTTAACAGTAGGTTTGTCAGTCATATTTGCTTCAACAATTTCAACTAGTGCACGATTTAAAACAATGTTGTTTGTTCCAACTGGGTAGTAAGCACCAAGTTGCAGAGGTAGATCATCCAAGAAAAGCATCATGCCATCTCGACGTTTCCCCAAGGCATAAACTGCGGTTTCTTTAACAATTTTCCAAACTTCTGCGTAGCTTTTCGCTCTATCTAAACTGGAGCCAAAATGTTCTTCATCTTTAGGGTGAGAAGCCCTCAAAACAGCGTCGTCCATAAATAAATCAAAACATTTTCAATCCTTTAAGTGTTACACCTATTTAGAGCAGAAATTAATCGTAAAATTGATAAACAACAACTGCTTCTCTGATAGCGTTATAGGTGAAAAATAAATGGCAAGCAATGTCACAGTAAAAGACATCATGACAAAAGATGTTAAAGTGGTAAACAACAACACCGTAATGCAAGAAGTAGTTGCAATAATGAACAAATATGATAAAGACGCAATTCTTGTTGTCCAAAGCGGTAAACCAACAGGCATAATTACAGTAAAAGACGTTCTAATTCGTGCAGTTGAAGCAGGCACACCCCTCAAAACAATCATCGCAAGAATGGTCTACACAAACCCACTAGTTGTTATTGACGAAAACGCAACTGTTGAAGAAGCGGCAAAACTAATGAAACACTGGAACATCAAACACTTACCAGTCATAGACAAAGCAGGCGCACTCGTAGGCATGGTTGATGACAGGCAAATTGTTTATGCCGTTCCAAAACTCATGTCTGTGATGGAAGAATTCTGTCGCCGAAAATAATTTTCCTCCAACTTTAATTTTATTTTTCTAAACCTTAGTTTTTACAATGAGATCAAACTAGAATCTAATAATTCGACGATAACTAATACAAATAAAAAGAATAGAAAGAGGTTACTGTTTGCTCTCTTTAGCCCATGCTTCTTTAGCTAACTTGGCAATGTTTTCAGCGTTTGTCTGAGCATTCAAATCGGCTAGAACGTTGTTGATTTCGTTTCTTACGAGCAACGCAATCTCGTTGGTGCGTAGGGGCTCCGGTCTTGTTGATTGATAGATACGCAACGCTCGTAAAACAAATTTAACAAACAAGTTGTTGAGCTCATCTTGCAATTCAGTGAGTTCATTTTTGCTTTCAGCCATTTTCTTGCTATAGGCGTCTGAATCCCTTTTTCCTTCGTTTGCCATTTTATATCGGTCCTTTAAGCTCAAGTATGACTTATGCATAATAGGCTTTTCGATAAAACCTAAGAAAGAGAACGCTTAGCATTATCCAACTTCTTGTCAATGCATGCCCGTATGAAACCCACATATTCAGGTGAGGGTCTTCCAGGTCGACTCCTGAATTCTCCATGAAATTGCGATGCAAAAAAGAAGTATTTGTTGGGTAACTCCAAGGTTTCCATTCTTCTACCATCACTACTTTTTCCTGTGAAACATATTCCGTTGCTTTTCAAGGGGTCTATGTAATCGAGGTTAACCTCGAAACGATGTCGGTGGCGTTCATGAATTTCTTCGCCGCCAAACAAACTATGTGCTAGACTACCTTTTTGTAGCATCACTTTATGGGCACCTAATCGCATGGTTGCTCCTTTAATTTCTATTCCTCTTTGTTCAGGCATTAAGTCAATTACTGGATAAGGTGTATCTGGGTTAATTTCGGAACTGTTTGCGTCTTTCAGTCCTGCGACGTTGCGGGCAAATTCAATAACTGCTATCTGGAATCCATAACAGATTCCTAAGAATGGAATGTCATTTTCTCTTGCATATTTTACTGCCGCTATTTTCCCTTCAGTGCCTCTGGGACCAAACCCATAAGGAACAAATATTCCATCAAAGTTTGAAAGAGACTGGATGCAGTCTGGTTCTCGCTCAAACTTTTCTGCTTCTAGGTAAGAAATGCAAACTTTGGTGTTGCAAGCAGCGCCACCATGACGAAGAGCTTCTGTCATGCTTACATAGCTATCTGATAATCCAGCGTATTTACCTACTAAAGCAATTTTGACTTCATAGGTAGGGTTAATCATACCATTAACAAACACTTGCCATTCGCTAAAGTCCTTGCCTTCACAGCTAAGCCCTAAACGTTGACAAACAAAATCCCCCATACCCTGTTTATCGAGGATAAGTGGAACTTGATAAACTGTTTCGGCGTTATAAGAGCAAAACACAGCGCTCTCGGGTATGGTTCCAAATAACGCGATTTTTCTTAACGCTTCCGCATCAATCATTTTAGGGCTTCTCGCAACAATGGTATCAGGTTGGATACCAATGCGTCTCAGTTCATTGACGCTGTGCTGAAGAGGTTTCGTTTTCATTTCTCCCGTAACATCTAAAATGGGAACTAAAGCCACATGAACATACAAAGTATTCTCGTAACCTTCTTCCACGCGCATTTGTCGAATTGCTTCCAAAAACGGTAAACCTTCGATGTCACCAACTGTTCCACCGACTTCAGTAAGGACAATTTCAGCGTTAACCATTTTAGCTGCTTTTTTTATGCGGTTCTTTATTTCGTTAGTTACATGGGGTACGATTTGAACGCATCTACCCAGAAAATCGCCATGGCGCTCTTTTTCAATAACGCTTCGGAAGATGGTTCCAGTGGTTAAGTTATTTTCTTGCTTCAGACTCAAATCCAAAAAACGTTCGTACCAACCCAGGTCAAGATCTGTTTCACCGCCGTCATCCGTTACGAAGACTTCACCATGCATATATGGATTCATGGTTCCAGCGTCGATGTTCACGTAGGGGTCAATCTTTACAACTGTAGGTTTTAAACCTCGAGCTTGAAGCATTTTTCCAATTGAAGAAGTCAAGATGCCTTTGCCAACTGAACTAAGCACTCCACCCGTAACAAAAATGTACTTAACCATTATTTTCCCCGCAATAACACCTACTTTTCAGGCTGATTTAATATAACTCTTTTGTGTAACTAACTGAATAAACGTAAAAATAGGAATGCAAAATCGAATAAACGAACAGCTTATAAAAAGTGGCTATTGCCGAGATAACATTTTGGTTAATCCCTCAAAGAAGCAACCAAACGCTTACTTTCACTCATAAGATTTGTTAAACAAAGAGAAAAATTGCAACTAATTGCATAAAAATATTAATTACAGCTTCCACTAGTATAATTCGGAGACTTAGAATTGCCCAAAGCCTTTGTATTAATAAATGTTGAATCAGGAGCAGAAGAAGACCTCGTTGCAGAACTTAAAAAAATTGACGGCGTGGAAGAAGCCTACTTTTCTTACGGGGTATACGATATAATTACGAAAGTCAGAGCTGAAACTATGGAAAAACTAAAGGATATGGTTACAAGACGAGTTAGAGCAATGAGCAAAGTTAGGTCAACTTTGACTTTGATAATTATGGACGAGTAATAACATTATTTTTTATTTTTTGTCAATTCAATATTTTTAGAAACAAGACAACAGTTTTTAGATATTATGCAAGTAAATGATGTGACCAAAGCCACAAATATAATCAAGAACATGTTTCTTGTTTGTCGATCTTTTCAGTATTATTTTGCTTATCCCGTAAAAATTAATTAGTGAGACAAAGAAAAATAAAAACGTAGGCTGAATGATAATATTTTCTATAACCCTTAATAGGTTAGCCATCGATGGTTGTTAAATAAGGCTCGAAAAAGCATGGAAACGGGGAAAAAACCATTTCAGTCTAACGTAGTCCTGATAATATTAATTGCTGGGTTAGTTGCTTTCTTACTTTACGTATTTTTCTTTGTTAATCCTGCACAAATTGTGGCAACTCTTGCCAAGACAAATCTTGCAATTTATGCATTTGCCTTTGTTGCATTCGGGTTAAGCACCTTTTTCTCTTCTTTGGTTTGGAATAGTCTTCTTAATAATTTATCAGTTAAAATTTCCAAACGAAAGACCTTTCTTTTTACATGGGTGGGCTTATTTTTTGATGCCACTGTACCCCAGTTGGGTTGGTCAGCTGAAATTTCTAAAACATACCTGTTGGCAAAGGATGTCAAAGTAGAGGCTGGTCGAGTTGTGGCATCAGTAGTTGGACAAAAAATATTTACTATGACCATAGCAATTACTGCTCTAAGTACAGGTTTAATCTTAGTATTGTTGAGCTATTCGTTGCCGCTTGTATCCATTGTGCTGATTAGCTTAGTATTAACATTGTCGATACTAACTTTAGCAGTTGTTTACTACGTTAGTTTCAAGCCAAGGACTACAAAAAAGCTTCTTAACGCGGCAATCAAAATAGCATTGTTTTTCAGAAAAAGTTGGGATCCCCAAAATTTCAAAACCAAAGCAGAAGAAACGCTGGATAACTTCCACTCAGGTTTTAAGCAATTAAAATCTAATCCCAAAGGATTAATTCTACCGATATGTTATGCGGTTACAGCTTTTCTTTTTGAAGTTTCAGTTGTCTTTCTAACTTTTTTGGCTCTGGGACAACCAGTACCTATTGATGTTGTGCTCATCGTTTTTACTATAACGGGAACTTTGCAGACTGTTGGAGTGGCGATTTTCGGTTTTCCCGAGTTAATCATGACTTTAACGTTTACCGCGCTATACATTGAGCCTGCGGTTGCTGTATCTGTCGCTTTGTTAACAAGGGTTGTGAATCTTTGGTTTAGACTCTTCGTTTCATACTTAGCGCTGCAGTGGGCGGGAATAAAAATACTCAGAAAAACGTCATGACCCAAAATAGAAAACATTTTAAAGCTAACTGTGACTAATCAATTATTAGATGATTAAGATATGCCTACAGCGTTTGTGTTAATAAATACTGAAATCGGTTCCGAATCAGACGTTCTCAAGGAATTAAAAACTGTTGAGGGCGTTGAGGAAGCTTCAGCTGTTTACGGTGTTTACGACATAGTGGCGAGAGTAAAATCGGAAACTATGGATAGGCTTAAAGAAATAGTTACATGGCGCATTCGACGCCTCGACAAAGTACGATCAACGCTAACAATGATTGTCGTTGAAGATCGATAAACACAACTTATTTCTTTTATCAACAATAACCCATTTCATTTCTTGCGAGCATAAATAGTTTAATTGAGAAACATCGGTAACATATCCTCAAAATTAACAATAGTTGTAACTGAAAGTCAATCAACTTCTTTAAATAATCAGCTGATCTTGAAGCATCCACTATTTCATAATTTTTTTTCCTTTAACAATATTTTTTACATCCTATTTCATTCTATTCATAAAATTGGAGAACACGCCTTGACTATTCAACCAACTCTTAATATCGGCTTAGATGACACTGACTCAACCAAAGGAGGATGCACCACGTACTTAACCGCTGTGCTAGTTAAGAAACTCAAGGCTTTCAAAGTTGAATTTACTGATTATCCTTGCCTAGTTAGACTCAACCCGAATGTGCCCTGGAAAACTAGGGGAAATGGCGCTTTATGTTTACGTTTCAGATTCAAGCCGGAACTAGAGGATGACATAAAAGATGCTGCAATAAGCCTTTGGGAAAAACATGCGGCAGTAAAAGAAAAAGGCACAGATCCAGGACTTGTTTTCTACAAAAATGCTGAAATTCCCAATGAACTAAAGACTTTCTCAAACAGAACTAAAACCTCCATTGTCACTCTCAAGGAAGCCATGAACCTGATTAAAAAAGTTGGAGCGGAAGCATTAGGTTTCAACTCTTGCAGGGGCATAATTGGCGCGTTAGCCGCTATAGGCGAAACTTTAGAAAAAGACCACACCTACGAGTTGATCACCTATCGCGCCCCTGAAAATATAGGGTCAAAAAGAAGAGTGGATGAAACTTCAATTTTTGAAATGGATAAAGCAACCGCTCCCTACACCTTCAATAATGTGGATTCTGAAACGAGAAGAGTTGTTATTACTCCTCGTGGACCAGACCCAATTTTGTTTGGAATCCGAGGCGAAACCCCAGAAGCAGTTCTAAAGGCATTTAGTATGGTTAAGCCCAAAGAACCAGTGGAACGCTGGATGATATTCCGCAGCAACCAAGGAACTGACGCCCACTTAACCCATGTTGAAAACCTAAACAAACTTTTACCTTACAGTTCGGTAATTGTTAAGGGGGAAGTTTCGAAAGATCCCCGGATTATCCCCTTACGTCATGTTATCTTTTCAATAAAAGATGATTCTGCCGAAGTGGATTGCGTTGCGTTTGAACCAACAGGCAACCTACGTAAAATAGCACGAGAACTAATCATCGGTGACATTGTTGAAGTTTATGGCGCCGTACAGAAGGCGAAAGCTAACAAAACACTAGCGATTAACCTTGAAAAAATAATAATACTCAATCTTGCCCAAAAAACTCGGCCAGAAAACCCTATTTGCATTAATTGTGGCAAACACCTGAAATCTATGGGCAAAATCCAAGGTTTTCGTTGTGAAAAATGCGGTAGTAAATATCCAAAATTAAAGAAAAAAGATACAATTATTCCTAGAACCCTTAAAACCGGTTTGTACTTAACATCCACACGGTCTCAACGACATCTCACTAAACCACTTAGTAGATACGGGCAAGAAAAGACTGATTCGTCAAGTTACTGTTTGATAGATGAATGGCATTCTCCATAGCATTAATCCGTTATTTTTTCTGCAAAATGCTTTAAATTCTTCAAGCTCGTAAACCCCTTCTCATAGGACAGAGGTTATTCTTCAATGGTTGAAAAAAGTTTCCCACCATCAGCTTACGAGCTTCCCTTCTTTAAAAAAGAAGGTTTTGTCCGTAAGCATTGCCCAAAATGCGGTGAAAATTTTTGGACCCAGAACCAAAAGCAGGAGACTTGTGGTGAATCAGGTTCTGATGAATGCGGCTGCTACACTTTTCTTGGCAACCCAGCTACGATAAAGAAATATACACTTTCTGAAATGAGGGAAGCTTTCCTATCTTTCTTCGAAAGAAATGAACATACTCGGATCAAACCTTATCCGGTTGTAGCCCGCTGGCGAAAGGACATTTATCTAACTCATGCCAGTATCATCGATTTTCAACCGTATGTTACGGAGGGAATTGCTCCTCCACCTGCCAATCCTTTGGTGATTTCTCAACCTTGTATTAGATTAACAGACATATCCAACACGGGTCCAACTTTTGGTAGGCATTTGACCATTTTTGAAATGGGTGGGGCACACGCTTTCAATTACCCTCAAAAAGAGGTCTATTGGAAAGATGACACAGTTCGTTTCCACCATCTTTTTGCAACAGAATGTCTCGGTATTAAGTCTGAGGAAGTCATTTACAAGGAAGGAGTTTGGGTGGGAGGCGGAAACGCGGGTCCAGATGTAGAGTGCATTGTTCGTGGTTTAGAAGTGGGTACCCTTGTGTTTATGCAGTACAAGGTTGTTGGCGATGACTTTGTTGAGTTGCCTATCCGAACAGTTGACACAGGATACGGAATTGATCGTTTCGCTTGGATCAGTCAGGGCGTATCAAATGCTTTTCAAGCAATTTACGGTGACTTAGTTGACAAAGTAATGAATATGGCTGGAATAACTAACATCGATGAAGACTTTTTGGCATGTGTGGCAAAATACTCAGGTATAGTCAGTGTTGACAAACGTGCAAATCGTCTTGTTGCTAGAAAACGTGTTTCTGAATTAACTGGAATCGATCTCGAGACTCTTGACAGAGTTCTGATTCCCATAGAAAACGCTTGGGCAGTAATCGACCACACTAAAACACTAAGCTTCATGCTATCCGAAGGCGTCGTGCCCTCAAACATCCAAGAAGGATATCTTGCACGGCTGCTGTTCCGGCGGGTTTACCGTCTTATGCGCGCGCTCAACATTGAGCCCAACAGACTCTACGACATTATCGACTTGCAAGTAAACTATTGGGGAAAAGATTTTCCACAAATAAAAGAGATGCAAAACGAAATCATTGAAATGCTCAAATTAGAGGATGAAAAATTCAAAGAGACCCTTAAACGTGGCGAAGGAATGGTAAAACGTATCGCAACTGAGCTCAAGTCTGAGGGGAAAGGTAAACTTCCAACGGATAGACTCACAGAGTTGTATGATTCCCATGGGTTACCGCCTGAAATCGTAAAACAAGCTGCTGAGAAAGAAGGGGTCGAAGTTGACGTGCCTGAAAACTTCTATGCGCTTATTGCAAATCGCCATATGCAGATGCCTAAACCTGTTGAGGAAGATGAAGTGAAGTCAGAGCAGAACCTTGAGAAAGTTGCTGAGGAATTGTCCGCTACCGAGCTGCTGTATTATAATGATGTTTACATGAAAGAATTTGATGCTAAAGTCCTTAAGGTTTTGGAGGGCATCTATATTGTACTTGATGGTACATGTTTCTATCCTGAAGGGGGAGGCCAACCCCACGATGAAGGCTGGATCATAAGCGAAGACAACAAATTTGAAGTAGTTGATGTGCAGAAAATTGGGAAAGTCATCGTTCACAAACTCAACACGCCTGCAACATTCAAGGAAGGAAGTACAGTTCATGGTATGCTCAACTGGGATAGACGTTACTCGCTAATGAAAGCCCATACCGTTACACACCTAATCAATGGTGCAGCGCGCAGAGTATTAGGCGAACATGTTTGGCAATCAGGAACACAAAAAGGTCTGGAAACCTCCCGCCTAGATATTTCTCATTATCGAAGATTAACCCAAGAAGAAATTTACAAAATCGAAACACTAGCCAACAAAGCAATAACTGCCAACATGAAAGTTGAAACCACTTGGTTGCCCCGAAATGAAGCAGAAGCACACTATGGTTTCCGTCTTTATCAGGGTGGTGCAGTGCCGGGCAAAGATATCCGCGTTGTCAAAACAGGTGATTGGGATGTAGAGGCATGCGCCGGAACGCACCTTGGCACTACCGGCGAAGTGGCCTTTGTCAAAATTGTCTACACCGAACGCATCCAAGACGGAGTTGAACGACTTGGTTATGCCGTTGGGCTTAGAGCGCTCAAATATGTTCAAGAACAAGAAAGTCTGTTAATTAAGGTTTCAGAGTCATTAATTTCTCCAATAGATAAACTTGATAAGACTGCAGAAAAAATTGTCCGTGAACTCAAAGAAGCTAATGCAGAGAAACGTCGCTTAATCAAAGAGTTGGCAGAAAAGGAAAGCTTAGCCGGACAAATGCAAAACTCAAAAGATATATCAGATTTTGGCGGGATCGTGATTGTGAAACGTGATTTCGGTGAAGTAGTAGATGTTAACCGAATGCTGCAAACCGCAACTGAAATCATAAAGCAAAATAATGCTACAGTTACACTGTTTTTTGGTTCAGATGGAAAAACCTGTAGATTATTGGTTATGGCAGGTGATGCAGCACTTCAAAAAGGCATTAATGCAGACAAAATAGTCAAAGTGGTATCCCCGATTTTCGGAGGAGGCGGCGGCGGAAGAGCCAACTTTGCTCAAGGAGGCGGCACTAAACCAGAAAAAATCCAAGAGGCTGTGAAGGCAGCTGAAGAGGAAGCAAAGAAACAGCTGAAAAATAACTCCGTTTAAAACAAAAAACATACACTAAAGCAATCCGGACACCTCTAAAAATTACCTCCATATTTTCAGGAAAAAGCTCAAATTGACAGGAACTAACTATTTTGACAATGGATAATACAAAAAATACTCAGCAAGAAAAAAAAGTTGAGGAACAACATAAGACACTTCAAGCAGCCAAAAATAGATAGTCTGGCATACCAATTTGACATCCAAAAATCAATAAACAAGGAAAAACCCAAGAAAACAATAGTTATCACTGGAATTACTCATATCCCAAAAGAAAACGAGTTGGGCATTAAAATTTGGTTCGACTTATTGCCTTCAAAAGCTTCATTCTCCAAAATAACATTAGACATATACTTTCAAGACCATTTACTCAAATCAACAACACTTGGCATACCGCAAAGCTTACTTCTAAACGATAGTTTTGAGCATTCCTTAGTGTTAGACATGAGAGGAATACGCGAAGGAGACTACATAATCAGGGTAGAAATCTACGAGTTATGGGATGCAAATGAAAAACTAAACTTCACTTCCGAAGAAAGAATCATACATTATGTACCTATAACTAGTAGAAGAAAGATTAGTTAGAATTCCAACAGTAAAGAGCGTTGGTGACACCGACTTGGCAGTTGTTTCATCTGCTGCAAGGGGAATTTTTAGCGAATTAAATGATGACTTGAGAAGAGAATCAGAAAGCAAAAGAGACCAATGGTGAAGCGCATCCTGTAATCTTATTCCACTTTAGAAAACAGTTAAAACGGTCCTATGACTTAATCTGTAAGGCGACGTCTAATGGACGCATTTAAGGTAACAATCATTGTAGCCGTACTGGCTTCTCTAGCTGTTTTAGGAGGCATTGTAGTCATTAGTCAGGATGCTATAGATAATGCAAAAATCCCCGAAGTCCAAAAAGACAAAGTCGTTTCTAAAACTGTTATTGAGGATGGTTATCCAGCAAACTTTTCCGTTATACTTGACAGCGGTCAAATACTGTACATTTTAAATGACTCAGCTCTTTACGATAGCATATTGATTAATCAAACTTACCAATTTGATTGTCGGCTAGATTTCAAACAAAAAATAATTTTTATAGAGACAGCAACACTACAAGACAAAATTGCATAGAAGTCTTTAGTCTACAAATGGAATAATCTTATTCTAGTAAAAAGGATCTTTTTATGCTAAGACGTTTAGGTTTATCAAAATAAAGACGCTAATGTAGATTAAGAAGAAAACACTAAAGAATTTATGATAATTTTGATTTTTTGTCACAACTGCAACTATGCTCAAAACGGTCATCAACAGAATTGTAATAATGTATAATGGTCCTTGAGTTAGTAAATGCGGGACTCCTTTAAGCACAGTATCCACAAAGTCTAATAGCGGAAGCATAGCCGCCAAAGCAAAAAACCAACGGTGATCCTCATAAAAGTTCTCCTTAAAATTCATGATTGGCTCCTCGAAAGGATCAGGAAACAAAATAACTGTTAATAAGAATGAAACAGTTGGCGTTAAGAGCAAAAACATGAAAAGCGGAAAAGTCCACGTAGGCTGCGGTTCCCAACGGAACATTACCCACCAATTTAAACCCATAAACAAAAAAACGTTAAGGCTCCAAAGCAAATGAACCCAATAAGTATGGACCTTTTTTCTCTTCTCTAAAATTCTCCCTATCCCAGTAAGGAGCCTAGTTATGCCTAAGGCAATGACTATTGAAGGTACGATGGATATGTAGGAGAAAGCATCCATGCTTTCGCTCAGCCAGCAATAGAGCAAAAATATGAAGATGAATATTTAACATTTGCTCAGAAACCCATTTTTACTTTAGAATCAAGAGGGACAAGTTTTTTCTATTCTTTCTTAGCTTTCCATTCTTCTACCATGCGTTTTACTTTCTTTTCCAACTTCAACTCGTATTCATGTTCTGGCACCATAGGTAGAAGCGCGTCTTCCTTTACCAACTCGCTTGGCTGCACAATACGTCTTTCTCCAGCTTTAACAGGGACCTTTTCACCTTCTAAACAATCCTTAAAATCTTCCAAAGCTTCCACGATCCAGTAGCCTTCACTTTCTGTTATAATTTTGACTTTGTATTTTCCTCTATAATAGTAGAAAGGGTCCAAAGAATTTCACAATAACTAGTTTGTTTGAGGGTAAATAACTCTTACTCATGGCTCTATAGAGTGCACTCAAGTCTTTTTTAATACCATTCATTGATTAAAGAGATTAAAAAAAGAGCATGCAACAAAGCCCAGGGAAGATGAATCAAGACTAATTTCTCAAAATCATGGAAACAGGTCTCGAAATCTTTCTTAAATTGCGACTTCGAGACTTCGAAGACAACGAAAATCTCGCTTCACCCTTCAAGTCGGTCAATTTAAACAAGATTCCTTTATTGTAACGCTTCTTCGATTATCGAAAAGTCAACAAGCCAACATCACTAATTTTTGATAACTTCAAATGTTTGTTCACTAATACACGCACTTAGCAGAAAAGCAATATTTAGTGAAACAACAAGGCTAACTTTTTTTATATGCAAATTTTATGAATTTTGTTGAGTCGATCGATATCCGAATAGGTTTTTTCGCAAAACTATTGCAATTTATTGCCTTCTACTTGTGATGCAAATGTCCAGTTTGTTTTCTATTTCAGATACGCTTCTGATAGCTGCAACGACTATATTGCAGTTTCAACAATTAGCCATTAACGGTTTCTAAGCTTTGAGTCTTTTTACAGAGATTTGAGATAGCAAGCATAATTGGCGGCATTGTAAAAATACTAAATACCCGCGTGTACTTGGCCGCACCAGCTTTTTGGACGTTATCCACATTCCCGCCCCCGCGCAAGTATCCGTCGATAAAAGCCTTAGCAATGGACTCAGCTTTATTACTACTGTTGAAAGGTTGAAGATGATGTCCACAATAATAAAGAAAAACTGCTATATCCCAAGCTTTATCCCCACCCTGTGTGGCTTGTTCAAAATCAATTAGGAAAATCGTTCCGTCTTTTTTAATTAACATGTTTTCTGGTTTAGTGTCGCCTAAAACAATATTTCGGGAATGAACTTTAGCAAAAATTTCTGCCCACTTTGTCAATTAAAGCAAGTTCAGCTGAAGTATCTTGACCGATTTCTGCTTCCGCTATGCGTTTAACGGCTTGGCTTAGGCTTTCTCCTTCTATAAACTCCATAAAAACCAAACGTTGTGAATTACTTATATGTAAAATCTTGGGAACATTGAAGCCTTCTGACCTTAGCAATTCGCTGATTGCACATTCTTTGGAGAGACGCGCTTGACCTGAAACTGCAAATGATCGAGCTCCAAAAGACCACAATGACAACGGGAACCATTTGAATCCTGCCCAATCTTTGAACCGTTTAGCTAAGACTTTTTGTTCAGCTCCGTCAATGTGTGCGCTAATCAAATAGACGTCGTTTAACATTCCGCCGACTGGTTCTACCTGGATGTCGCCGACACGCCCTTTTAACAACATTTTTTTTGCGAATCCCTTAATGTTAACTCTATCTGACAATGAAACCAATCCTTCGCTTGTCGGTATATACACATACTTCTGTGGGTCAATAAACTTGCATCCAAAATCAAGCTGACGAACCCAATTAATTCTCTGAGTTTTCAAAAAAGTTTCCGTATTGTGGGAAACAATACTCATTAATTGCGGTAAAACCCCAAATATTGATGTAAATAAAGTTCTGGGCGCGTTTTTTGACATATTTATAAAACGTTTTTTAGGGTTTTGAACTTTTGAAATGACTTTTTGGGAAATTTTTACATAGCCATTAGAGAAACTAATTTTTCCTTCTGCTTCAAGTTGTTGCAGGGCGTTTTTATAGCCGCTGAGTTCTTGGTCCTCGTTCTGTTCAAGGCACCCCATCAATCCTGCCAAATCATAGGCTAATAATGGGAAAACTCGTATACGTTTAAGATAAACCTCGTATAGGAAATATTGTGGTTTAATTTGGATTTGATTTGCTAGTTCGGGGAAATTTAACGCCAAGTTCTCGATTAACTCAAGAACTAGGCGTTTTTTTAATTCAATTTCTTTTTCACGCAAATATTTTTTGCCGAGAAGAGGGAAATATGGAAAAATGAGTTTGCTTGCGAAAGCTTCTCCTAATAATCCTCTTTCTACGTCGCGTTCGAAAATCCATTGGTCAACTGCAAAAATAAAAAATGTCTTGCCATTAATCACCTTTAGATAGCTAATCATCCTTGGCGGATAATCGTGAATAACAAGCATGACTTCTTGAATTGTTCGCTCAAAAGATGTTTTAGCGGAATAGATGTCAACATATGCAATGGATGAGATTGTTGATGAACCAGCGAGGTGTCTACAAAAATCCAGTACTTGCTTGTTTAATCCGCTGCCTGCGCTGCTATTATTTTCTTTCAATTTTTCACCAAAGCATATAGAAGGAAATATTAAATGATGTATTTAAAACGAGTTTGTTTAAGTCTATCATTATTTAATGTTATTGAGGAAAGCAAGTAAGATAAAAACAGCAAAATCACCTAATTCTATTTCCCCGGCAATTATTCCCGATGAAAAAGCTTTTATCTTCATTGAACTCACAGAAAATTAGAGGAATAAAAATGACTTTAGACACAAGCAAAACTTTAGGTGGCATCGGAGCGATCCTTCTACTCATCGGCATAATACCATTCATTCAATACATTTGGATAATAGGACTTGTAGGCGTCGTTCTAATTTTAGCGGCACTACATGGCTTAGAATCATTCTATAACTCAAAAGGTATTTTTAGCAATGCAATCTACGGCATCATAACTGGCGTAGTTGGAGTAGTCATCGCAGTAATAGTAGCTGTCGCTTCTTTAATCGCAAACATTGGCAACATTAACGCTTTCATATCAACTGTCTATCCTGACTGGAACGGTGATTGGTCCACCCTCTCTGGCTTATCACCAACGACCGCTAACGTCAACCCGTCGGATCTAATCCCTCTCATTTCGGGATTAATCATAACATTTGTAGCAGTTTTTGTAGTCGTCTGGGTCTTTGCTATCATTTCAACATTCTTTTTTAGAAGATCACTGACACAAGTGAAGGACAAAACAAACGTAGGCTTGTTCGGCACTGTCGGCATACTTCTTTTCATAGGCGCAATCTTGATTATAGTAGTTGGATTTGGATTTTTGCTAATGTGGATAGCAATCTTGCTTCTTGCAATTGCCTTCTTCACTATAAAAACCCCGACGCAGTCAATGCCATCTGCAATGCCTTCGTCACCGTAAGCAGCAGTCTGAAAACATTTCCCCATTTTTTTTATTAGTATCTAGATTTGAATCATTGCGACAACTTATCTACAGAAACAATAATTCTTTCACTTCTTGGCTCTCCACTCATGCAAAAATTGGCCTTTGAGCACGAGAGATACAATTTAGGGATGTACCAGCTACGAGTTGTTATTTATATGACTTTAAATTAGCTTTATCGAATCTACCTTTTCTTTTTACGTTTGCTTTCTAAGTCAGCATCTTTAGCTTCAGCCATTAACACTACATCTCTAACAGTAGTCGGCTTGTTTGTAGCCTTCAAAAAATCTTTTCCTCTCCATCCGCATTCCCGACATTCATACTCAGGACGAGTAAAACCCATATGAGAGAACATATCTCCACTCATTGTATTGACCCTTCGAATCCGTGGGCTCTTACATTTAGGACAGACTGCAATATCAACATGTTTTCCTTCTTTTTCCAACTTATCTAAAGCTTCGACTAATTCAGGCAAGAGTTTGCTTTCTACTTTTTCTGTCTCTAGGATTGTTATCTGTTTTTTTCTTTTCTTTTTTTTCTTTTGTTCTTGTTCTCTTTCGCCCATTACAGTCAGACTCTGAACTAAATGAACAAATATGTTCTTATAAATTTTGTACCCGTTAATTTTTCATATCTTATTTTTTTCTCTTTATAAACATCTTTAAAAATAGCTTGCTGTACCATCATCGGGCTGATGCCTCCGTCTTCTTATTCAAAAGTTTCTTAAATTTTCTTGTAGGTGTGTATTTAGCTTCAACGGTTAGTTTTACCAATGTTTCTAAATATAGTCCACCCTCCATAGAAATACGACAGGCCTCCCCGTCCTCCTCATCCCATCCGACCCAACCCAACATAGACTACAAACAAAAAAACACACCTCCCATCCCAACAACAACAAAAAAACATTCCAAACCAAAAAAGCAAACACCCCCACCACCAAAAGATTGGATGCGAACACATCACAAGAACCCATCCTCAAAAAGAAAAAAAATTACGCTAAAACGAAGCAAAAATGTTGGCTAGAACAACTCGAACTAAATACAGACTCCAGGTCTTTCTAAATATGTTTGATGTAGACGCGTGCGTTTTGTGTATTCTTAGAAGTCTTTAAAAATCCGTTCAAATGAATAAGCTAAAGCATCTTTTGCAGTAAATTATCACTTCATGTAGCTCATTGTTCCTCATTGCAATATCGTGAATAACGTAGTTAGCTTCTAATTGGTCGTCTGGGGATATTTTCATTCCGCAGTTAGGGCATTTGAAAGAGCCATCTTTGCCTAGTTCTGGATACAACGATCTGGTATGCCTTAATTTGCTGGGTATTCTTTTGTACCAACTTAGTTTCCCTCAAGTCTACCTGAACCTTGTTACCTTATTAATTGATTTTTCATAATTTTGTGCAAATTTCTCCCAAATTAAAAACCCTAATGAAAAAAAGTTAACCTCAAAAACAGGGTCCTTGGGTGCGATTGCGATAGGATTCTTCTTTAACGTGGTGTATCTTGTTGCCGAAGGTTTTTTGCTTCTATAAGAAAACGGTTGTGGCAGAATTGGAAATAATTTTATTAGCTTTCCAAAGGTAGGCACCGTAAAAGAGATCTAAAAAAATTTTTAGTGGCATTTCATATATTTGCTGTTTGGAAAAGCCTTCCTTACACATAATCTGCAAAACTTCTTTTTCTAAGAGCACTTTTTCAGAGTAGCAGTTAGGACTTGAATTTTCCATTTCGCGCAAAAAAGTTGCAAATGTTTCTTGCAAACAGATTCCTTCTCCTTGCACTTATCAAAGCACAATTTTCTATAAATCAATATGCTTTTTGTAATTGAAAAATCGGAATGTTCGTTATAATTGGCTAAATAAGCTGTAGTTTTTCTATTTGACTTTTGTGGAAAATTTTTTAAGCGAAAAGTAAAGAATAAAGAATTAAAAAAAGAGGCTGCAAAATGAAAAGGTTGTCTGTAGTAATCTCATTAACAATTGGATTGCTATGTTTGTTTTCTTCAATGGAAGTAGTTCTTGCTAACGTAACGATTGATTATACGCTTCCAACTATCTGGGTAATTATCATCGGGGGATTTGTGTTTTTTTTGGCGCTTGTCGGGTGGATAGTTTTTGACTGGCTACGTCATCGAGAAAAAAAGTAATACTTGAGATGTTGAATGTTTCAGGTTAAGATATCTAAAAGTTGGTTTGTGGGTTAAAAAAAGATAAATTGTGAGTTTCATTGGTGTTTGACGTTTTTGTTCGTTTATTGATGGCGTTATTTTTGTCAATTCTGATAGAGTGTGTCATTGCATTCGCGTTTGGATTTAGAGAGAGAAAGTTATTTCTTGCAGTTGCCACGATAAATCTGATTACAAATCCCATCCTGAATTACCTGATACTGATCATTCAAAGTCTTGCCTTGTTTCGAGTTGATTTTTTTGTTTTATTAATTTTCGAGTTTGGTGTTGTGTTTGTTGAGTGGAGATTGCTAGCTTTTTCTGCATTTGGAAACGCTAAAAAACTGCTATTGCTTTCTTTGGCTATGAATTTGTGCTCCTTCGCTTCAGGTTTACTTATTTTCGCTTTAGTATAGCTTTTTGTGTTGACGTTAAAAAGATGGCTTTTTCCATGTTAATCCTATAGATTGTACTGCTATATTGTAGGATTCTCAGTTTTTCTTTTGATATCACTTTGTTAGCTATTGTTATTTTTCCTATGTTATTTGGGCTTGAGTTGCTCCAAGAATTGCTCTACTATTTTTCGGTTAATTTTCTTTTCATCTCCCAAAGCCCTTAAGTGACTGGGACGCTGTTCTATGAGCGGGGGATGATGTCGCCGTCCCAGTCTGATCGGGAAAGATGAAGAATTAAACGATTGACAGACCCCAAACAAATCCAAATATGTTGAAAATGATGCCACCCATAAAAAAAATTTGCCCAAAATGCGGTTCAAGCGAAGTAGAAAATCAGAAAAATCAAGAATTCTGCTGCAAAAGATGTGGCGAAATCTTCTATTTTGTCACTCCAAACACTGCCAGCCCCGAAATGGATAGGTATAAATTATAAGAGCTTTTTTCTGGGTGTTCTTTTAGGAGAACAAGCTGTTCCTTGGGGAGAGTAATATTCTGCGTTGCATATGTTGTCTATTAGAATTCGGTGAGACCCTTGAAAAATAGAACGATTAATACCTTAACGATTCTTGCAATTGCTTTAGTCCTATTTTGGGTAATAGACGTTCAAAATGTAGATGCAGCCAAAACAATCGTCGTTCCTGATCAATTTTCAACTATAAGTATGGCCATTGCCAACGCAGCGGCAGGCGACACTATCCAAGTGAAAAGCGGCATATATTATGAAAACTTCAATATCGATAAGCCCTTAACGCTGCAGGGGCAAGAACGCAAAACAACTATCATCATTGGAGAAGGAGGTCTTGATCGAGGAGCACACCCCGTAATCGTCCTAAATAGCAACAACATAAAGATTTCAGGCTTCACCATAGAAAGCCAGAATTATTCCACCCCGAATTTCTACGCCACTGGAATTTCTGTTCAAGGCGATCAATGCACCATCATAAACAACATTATTCAAAATACCTACATAGGTATATTTTGCCCCATTCAATCCTCAATCGTCATAAAAGACAACCGTATTGACGGCAACCTCAAAGATGGCCTGCGCTTCTACGGGGGATCTCACATCCAAGTTGAAAACAACACCATAACAGGGAACACGGGTTCAGGAATTGCCATGAACGGCTATCAGAATCTCATCTCAAACAACAACATAAGCGCTAACCTTCGAGCAATCGGATACGGCGGATCATACTCAGTTATTTACGGAAACCAATTATCATCCAACACTGAATCAGGCCTTTTCCTAGCCGGATCAAACAACATAATCTCAGGCAACCAGTTCTCCTCAAACAAATTTGGAGTTTTCGTAACCTCCCAACTTGAAGCACCACACGAAAACACATTCTACTTAAACAACTTCCTTAGCAACTTCTACAACGCATTTGACAATTCTTCATCTTTTGCTGAACAATGGAACAATGACAAAGCTTTAGGAAACTACTGGAGCGACTACAGAACCAAGTATCCCAACGCCTCCGAATCCCCTCAATCAGGAATAGGAGATACAGCTTACGTGATTGCCCAAAACAACACAGACTACTATCCCTTGTTAACTCCCATAGAGAAAGCAAACCAGAACCAACCAACCTTGCCACCAGTTCCAGACGCATCACCAAACAGCATAGTAAGTTGGTGGTCTTTTGAAACGATAGAATCAAACGGAATGACTCCTGACGCAACAGGCAGAAACCCTGCTGCATTGGGATCAGAGACTGCATCCGAGTCTTTCGTTCCACAACAAGTAGAAGGAAAAGTCGGCAAAGCGCTGAGCTTTGACGGAGCATTTTACGTCTTCGTTCCTCCCTCAAAGAGTCTCGAAACGCCCGATGAAGTGACAATCGAGGCGTGGGTTAACGTACAATCTCTTAAAGAAAACGTCGCTTACAACAACATAATCGTAGAATGCGTCAGATCTTCAGCAGCATTACCTACACGCACCCTAGGATTAGCAATAAACGGCGAAACACCACAAAACTCAAGCGCCCCAATCATAGGCGCCATAAGAGCATACGTCCTAACGAATAGTGGATTCAACGAAATAGCGACCACAAACCCGATTGCCGAAAACACTTGGGTACATGTAGCCTTTACTCGCAGCTTAATTGACGGCATGCACATCTACATAGATGGAAAAGACCAACCCGTTCAAATTGTTTCAGGAACTCAAAATCCACAAGGAGCAACGCTAAAGCAGAATGAAATCTACATCGGTCACGACTCAATAACCCAAATTGACGAACTCAAAATCAGCAATTTTGTAGAAAAAACAAACCCCTTATGGATGCAATGGTGGATCTGGGCAATCGTTGCAGTAATAGGAGTAGCCTCTTTGCTTGCGTTTTATCGATTCAAAAAATAACTTTTTCCTCAAACTAAACAGAGCAAAAGCTAGGAATCAAAGTTATTATACCCGTAATAACTTAGAACTTCTTAACGCTCTAACGCACATGCATCAATCAAGGGAAATTTTGACATGAGTGAAAACTTCTTTGAAGAAAGCCGAATTCTAAACATACCCACCCGAATCAGCAGAATCTTTGAGCTTGCCAACAACTTATGGTGGAGTTGGCACGAAGAAGGTCGGCAAGTTTTTCGTGCCTTGGACTATTCGCTTTGGAGAACTAGTGGTCACAATCCTGTCAAGCAGCTTCGAACTATAACGACACAAAAACTCGAAGACGCGGCAAGAGATCCAACTTTTCTTGAACTCTACGATGACGTGATGACAAAATTTGATGCAGAAATGACTAAGCCTCACGATTGGTGTGGTCAAACAAAGGTTAACAGACCTTACGGGCAAATAGCTTACTTTTCCGCGGAATACGCAATTCATAATTCTTTGCCAATATATGCAGGAGGTTTGGGTGTTTTAGCAGGTGATATCTGCAAAGAATGCTCCGACCGAGGATTGCCACTTGTTGCCGTAGGATTCATGTATCCTCAAGGATATTTCCGTCAACGCATATCTCCGGAGGGAGATCAACAAGAAGACTATACACAGCTAAATTTCGATGAAGCACCCATTACCCCATGTGCTTGGCCCTATGGATGTGGTCCTCTAATTCCAATTCAATTAGCTGATCGCCAACTTTACGTAAAAGTCTGGCAAGTGCGAGTAGGACTAGTCAACTTGTATTTGCTGGACACAAACGTTGACGAAAACAATCCTGCCGACAGGGCATTATCCGCCAGACTCTACACAGCAAACCAAGAAGAACGATTGCGCCAACTAATCGTACTAGGCGTTGGAGGAGTCCGAGTGCTCAGAGAATTGAAATTGAATCCAGTGGTTTGGCACGCCAACGAAGACCATACAGCCTTCATGATGCTGGAAAGACTAAGACTTGAACGAGTCAACGGAGCTTCCTTGGAAGAAACAATCCAAAAAGTGCGACAAAGCACAATTTTTACTACCCATACCCCCGTACCAGCTGGACATCACGTCTTTAGCGTGACTTTGATGGAACAATATGCGCGCAATTTCTGGGAATCCCTAAACATTGATAAAGAGACATTCCTAAAACTTGGTCAATCCGCAGACTTACCAAGCGACAAATTTAACCTGACAGCTTTCGCGTTTCGACTTTCAAGCAATGCAAACGCCGTTTCCAAGTTGCACGGAAAGGTAACTCGCCATATGTGGCATGTTCTTTGGCCTGACAAAAAAGAAGATGAAGTTCCAATTCTATCCATCACCAACGGGGTTCATTTACCCAGTTGGCAAGCCCCAGAAATAACTGAATTATGCGAAAAGCACGTCAATCCAGAGCTGGCAGAAAAGCAGGAGAGCGAAGAGTTCTGGAAATGCACCGACAAAATTCCCGATGCCGAACTTTGGCACGAAAAACAGAAACTGAAAGCAAGACTTATTGTAGCGATCCAAGATCGAGCAATGAAACGTTGGAATCAGGACTCTATATCTCCGCAGCAGGTCATTGCTATGGGTTCTTTGTTGGATCCTTACGCATTAACCATCGGGTTTGCCCGTCGATTCACCGAGTACAAACGCCCATATCTCTTACTATCTGATCGAGAGAGACTAAAACGTATCTTAACTGATCCTGAAAGACCAGTTCAACTGATATTTGCTGGTAAATCACATCCAGCTGATTATGCTTCAAAGCAGCTTCTAAAGCAAGTCTATCAAGTAGCTATGGATCGACGCTTTCAAGGGCGAGTTGTTTTCGTTGAAGATTACGACTTAAACTTAGCTCGAGAGCTCGTCCGAGGAGTCGACGTTTGGCTAAACATGCCCAGAAGACTTCAAGAAGCATCTGGAACTAGTGGAATGAAAGCTTCTATGAACGGAGGTATTAATTTTAGTGTTCTCGACGGTTGGTGGGCTGAAGGCTACAATGGCAAAAACGGCTGGGCTATAGGTGAACTTCAAAGCGACAGCCCACAAGAGGAAGACCAAAAAGACGCGGACTCAATCTATCGACAACTAGAAAATGAAATCATTCCCCTGTATTATGAGCGTGACCGTATGGGTGTTCCTCATCGCTGGATTGGAATCGTTAAAGAGGCGATAAAAACGGTTGCACCAACTTTCAGTGCTTGCCGTATGATGAGGGAATACGCTCAGCAAATGTATTTGCCTGCTACAAGCCCGAATAGTCAAAAAAATGGTTTAGAGGGAAAAAATGTTGGAACAACAGGATAAAACGGCAAAATATTATTTCGATAGAGCTGACGTTCTAATGGTTGCAATTAGCAGTGATGGAGTAATTCAAGACATAAATCAAACTGCATTAAAAATTCTAGGGTATTCAAAGGACGAAGTTTTAGGTAAAAACTGGTTTGACAATTTTGTTGAAGAAAAAACCAGAGAAAGCACCAGAAATTTATTCCATGAAACCTTGCGTAGTAATATACGTCATGTCCATTTTGAGCAGACAATTCTCACTAAGCAAGGACAAACTCGAATTTTTGATTTCCATAATGTGCTCACTAGCGATGGAAAAGGCACAACTCTAGGCGTACTAAGCTCAGGCAATGAAATTAGTCAACAAAAAAAGAAAGATGAGACACAAAAACAATTGGAGAGTCGACTTCAAGCAACTCTCGACTACATGATTGAAGGAGTCCAAATAATCGATTACGATTGGAGGTATATTTACGTCAACGAAGCTGCTGCCAAGCAAGGCAAAAAATCTAAAAAAGAATTAATTGGGTTCACGATGATGCAAGCCTACCCGGGTATCAACAAAACAGAGATGTTCAATCATTTGATCAATTGCATGACAAATCGAGTTCCAGCTAGAATAGAAAATGAGTTCACTTTTGAAGACGGATCTAAAGGTTGGTTTGAACTACGGATAGAACCAGTTCCAGAGGGTATACTGATCTTTTCAGTCGACATAACCAAGAATAAAGCAAACGAAGCTGAACTAAACAAGTACCGTAATCGACTAGAGGAAGTTGTTGCAGAAAAAACCGCTGAATGCGGCAAAATAAGCACCGATCTACACTTTGAAGTTGAAGAACATAAGAAAGACCTTGAGGCACTAAAACTTCGTGCAACCATTCTAGACAACGCCATGGAATCAATTGTTTTGACTAACGTCAAGGGAGAATTAGCCTACGCTAATAAGTCAGCGCAAGAAGCTTATGACTACACTCTAGATGAGTTGCTCAACAAAAGAATTACAGCGTTGTTACCTGCTAAAGACGCTTCCTCTGTCGAAGGGCTATTGAGGCATATTTCGGAAAAAGGACAAACTAGCTTAGAGATGATACACGTCGGCAAAAACGGCGTTGAAATGCCGGTGAAGGTATACGCTAATCTAGTTAAAACCATGCATGGACATTACATAGTATTCGTCATCCGTCAACTCCATCGTCGATAAAAAAAACTTTCAACGCAGAATCTGAAGCGATAATATTGTCGAAGATTTTAAGGTGGTGGGCCGGGCCGGATTCGGACCGGCGACCTTCTGCACGTCAAGCAGATGTCCTAACCAGGCTAGACGACCGGCCCACACATTTGCATCATCTTTTATTGCGCCTTCCTATATAATCGTATAGCTGTAAAAATTTCGTGAAATATCAAACACTTCATGCTGAATCACTAAGAAAAACCAACGTTCACCATCAGCTACTGACTGAGAAATATGCCATTTGTGTTACTCATGGGTTTATACAAAAATATTCATTCTAAAAATAAAAAAGTAAAGGATGTATGGACTATTTAGAATAGTCACTACAAAAAGGGCTATCTCTTTTTGATTTTCTATTAATTGGTTTCTATTTTTGTGTTAAACACTTTCTCAATCGCTTGCTGGCTACAGAGCAGTTTTAAGGTACCTCTCGCTTATATCATGACATTGGGTATTGGGATGGTTGCAACAGACGAAGTCTTATCTCTGCTAGTTGAATTCATCAACAAAAACTCTAAAGCGGCTGATGTACAATGGGACAGACGTATGAGTCCAAGACTACTTTTTAACCCCTATTCAGAAAAATATGAAGAGCGCAAAATTATAGCTCACTACTTTATGCTCGCTGCATCCATCCTTGATGATACCATTGTGGGATACCCGGAAAATGCAAGAATGCTAATGGTTTATTTGCATGAAGCGTTCGGAAATAGCCTGTTTGATATTAAAAAAGCTCACCTTTTCGAAGAAGAAATCATAAAGGCTAATTTTTATCGCGATTTAGGGCCAAATAAAAAAGCTGCTTCAGAAAACTTAACCCAAGTTAACCTTTTTGTTCGGTCTAAAGCGGAGCGAAATCTCTTAAAATACGCGCAAATATTCTCCAAACCAAAAGACTTCGTTAATGATATCGCACTAAACGTTCCAGCGCTTGGTGGTCCCCATATTGATAGATCTTGGATTTACATGCGGTGGATGGTGCGTCCTCAACCTGATTTGCAAATTTACGACCACATGTTGCCTGAAAATCTTTCCGTTCCTTTGACTAAAGAGAATGCGAATGTTGCTGCTAGTTTAGGGATAATCAATTCGGCTTCCCCTTCTTTATGGAGAGATGAACAAACAACTTCAGTAGCAAGGCAAAAAATAACTGACTTTGCAAAACGTCTATTTCCGCAAGACCCCGCTAAAGTCGATTATCCTTTCTTCTTGTTAGGCAAATGGCTTAAACAAAAAACTCTAAACCGCTATACCTTGAAGACTGCATTGGATTTTTTGGAGCGTATGCAAAAAATCACTGGGCAACCCCAAGAATACTATCAGAAGATGAGTCGCTATAAGAGCGGTTGGGAGAAGAAAACTGCATTAACTCTTTTGCGAATGCATATTCCTTATGGCTATGAAACTATCAGTTTTCCGTTACCAAATGAGGTGTACACCCCCGATTTTATTTTAGAGAAAAACGTTCATGGTAGAAAAATAATCCTTGAACCCCACTTTGAAATGACCAAGAAACAAGCGAGGAAATATGCGTTGTTTAAGCGAACTTACGGTCACAAATTTCTACTAATCTTATTATTAAAGAATGATTTAATACCGTTATATCACCAACGTAAAATCTTAACCGACGATGTTTGCGATGACGTTTGGCCAATAGAGTTTATCCATCTTTTGGTTGAAAAAATTAGGCGAGGGACCTATGGGCAATAGAAAGGAACCTGTTAAGAAGCAACCGCATATAACAGCGACTTTGAACTGTGAAGATGACTTTAAACCATTAGCTGTTTGGCTTATTTTAAACGGTAAAACAGAAAGTGCTCTTGAGCTTTTAGCAAAAACCTATCGGGTAAACGTACCAAACCTAAGAGTTGGTCTACCAAAAAAGCATAAAACTAAAGCCTACGGAACATATACAGCTAAAGACCAAACCATTTCTGTGCTTAATAGCGATGTTTTTGTTAATCCATTTGTTGTTATACATGAATTTTATCATCATCTTCGGAGCAAAGGTGTAGATAGAATTCACCGAGGAACTGAGGGAAATGCTGACAAATTTGCCATTGACTTTCTTGTTGCATTCCAGTTAACCTCTTTAAAGACTAAAGATTACATTCAATAAAACTCATCATCATTGCACTCCAAAGCAGCAGTTATTTCTATGGGCACACTGTTCCCATTTGAATCATAAGCGACTATGCAACTTTTTCCTTCATACGGATAACCAACAATCATGAGTATTCGCCCAAAAAAATAGTTTAAATCAGTGTCACTTGGCGAAATATTTCCAGAAGGATGCGAATGCACCGTGCCAACAAGTGAGAAATCTCCTGCAAACATGTACGGGTTAAAATGGGCAAAGCCTTCACCGTGCACAGCAAAGGGTGCTAAAACCAAATCAGTAACACTAATGACGTCTCTGCTTTTCTTCCCTCTTAACAGCAGAAAACTTTCTCGTGGGTAGAGTTCTTTGGCGCCAGCATATATGGCATCTAGTATGTTGCTTGGAATATGCACAATTATTGATTTGGCCATGCAAACAACGGTTACTTGCGTGGGTTAAGTACTTTTGCCCAATAGCTAGCTCAACAAAGACTCGGTAAACATTTAAGACACAATGAGCTAAACTGTTGATTCGAAGTGCCGGGATGGCAGAGTGGTTAACGCGCGGGCCTTGAGAGCCCGTGGACCTTCCGGTCCGCATGGGTTCGAATCCCATTCCCGGCGCTCTTCGAAAATTCCTTTAAACTTCGAGATAGCTGAGCATTTTTTCAACGTCGTTTGTTGGAGGCATGCATGTTTGGGCTATACAAACATAAGCTGTTGTTTTTCCATCGATTTTCTCATATCTCATTCCTGGAATTTGCGAAATTGTTGATTCGGGGTTTACAACCTTTACGGTTAAGTTAGGCAAATAATTTTTTCTTATGGCATTCAGCATTTCAATCGTGTCTTGATTTGATGGTTTCCCAACCAAAACAATGTTAAGACTCGGGCCAAGATCAAAATCAAATCCTGAAAGCATGAAAGTGTGCCCTAGAGGACTATTTTTTGTTTCTTCAGAGAAGGTCTCCAAAGTTTTTCTTCCATAATCGGCAAAGGATAGTTCTCCGCTCAAAATGGACAACCGCAGGAGGTTCAGTGCCGCGACCGCATTTCCTGAAGGCACAGCTCCATCATAAGTTTGTTTTATTCTTGGCACAGCTGGATCTGAACCCTTTTT
Source organism: Candidatus Bathyarchaeota archaeon (assembly GCA_963775465.1). GTDB lineage: Archaea > Thermoproteota > Bathyarchaeia > Bathyarchaeales > Bathycorpusculaceae > Bathycorpusculum. Next base: position 157,424 of record CAVZIW010000001.1, read on the forward strand.
GCTAAAGAAGAAACCTAGCGAGTTTTCATCCCAAAACTCAGCAACCATTTTCTTAGTCAAATCCACACTTGCAAAAAGAAACTTTTCATTAAAACTTGCTTCATACAATTCAATCAAACCGAAAACAAAATAGGCATAGTCATCTAGAAAACCGTCAACCGCTTTTTCACCTTTTGCAAAACGATGATACAACATACCTTCGTTTGTTAACATTTCTTTCAGAATAAAGTCAGCTGTTTTTTTCGCTGCCTGAAGGTACTTTGGCTCCCCTAAAACTTGACTTGCCCGTGCTAACGCTGCAATCATTAGTCCATTCCAGTCAACAAGCACCTTATAGTCTATAGCTGGGTGAACACGTTTCTTTCTCGCATTAAACAAATTGCTTATAATTCTATTAAGGATCCCTATGAGCTCATTAATGGTTAAGTTGGATTCTGCGGCTAACTGGTCTAAAGGCTTTGAGAAGTGGAGAATATTCTTACCATTTCTGCCTGTAGGCGGTTCATAGTAATTGCCTTCTTTCTTGATATCGAAAAAATTAATAGCGAAATCTGTGTTTGGCAAAGGTACAGCTCGTTTAATTTCATCTTGGGTCCAAAGATAGAATTTGCCTTCTACGTTTTCACTATCCGCATCTTGCGCTGAATAGAAACCTCCTTCTGTTGCAGATAAATCTCTTAACACATAATCTAAGGTTTCTTTAGCGGTTATTTTAAATTTGGCCTGACCAGATGCTTGATAGGCTTCTATGTAAGCCAAGGTCAATAAAGCTTGATCGTAGAGCATTTTTTCGAAATGTGGAACTAACCACTGTGCATCAGTTGAGTAACGATGAAAGCCAAATCCGATTTGGTCGAAGATTCCACCTAGTCGCATTTCCCGAAGTGTCTTTTCCACCATACTCCACGCTGTTTTTTCTTTTGTTCTTTTGTGGTATCTTAATAAGAAAAGCAGGTTGTGGGGCGAAGGAAATTTGGGTGCCCGTCCAAATCCACCGTTTTCTTGGTCAAACCGCAAGAATAACTGTTCGTAAGCGTTGTCAAGGTCAGCTTTGCCCAGTGCATTTCCAATATTTTCTCCCTTGGAAGGTTCTATTTGTTGTTTAAGCTCTTTGCCGATGTTTTCCATTTCTAATTGTCTGGTTTTCCAGATTTGACTTATTTGAGGTATAAGACTCAGCATTCCAACCACTCCGTAACGGTTTTCTTTTGGAATGTAACTGCCGACGAAAAACGGGTTCTTATCGGGAGTCATTATAACGTTTAAAGGCCAACCACAATTTCTTCCCATTGATTGACAAACCGCCATATACGCAGCGTCAAGATCAGGACGTTCTTCTCGATCAACTTTTATGCACACAAAAGCTTGGTTCATAAGTTGTGCCACGCCTTCATCTTCGAAGGATTCTTTTTCCATAACATGGCACCAGTGACAAGTTGAATATCCTATAGAGACAAAAACGGGTTTATTTTCAGATTTTGCTTTTTCAAAAGCATCATTTCCCCAAGGATACCATTCAACGGGGTTATATGCATGTTGAAGCAGGTAGGGACTTTTTTGGCTTATCAACTTATTTGGCTTTCTTTCTTGCCCAGAATTGGTTTGCATAGAAACGCTCTCTTCCATAACAATTGTTACGTCTACCACTTATTCGTTACGAAGAAAAAAGATTAGAAGTAGTATGTAGCAGTTGCATTTACAGCATTACTGTCTTGCCCGTCTAGGTTTCCTATTACGAGTAGGACATCGCCTGGAAGTATCGGAAATGCCGCGGTGCCATTTGCTCCTAAAGTCTGATTGTAGTCAAAGTTATAATTCCCAAAAGTGTACATTACTTGTGCAAAAGTTGAAGTTGAGTTAGCCGTTGCTTCGACAACAACTACTCCAGCATAATCCACGGGGTTGTTATACAGTATTGTTGTGGTATTAGCTTCTTGAATAAATGGACCTTCATACATAATTCCCGATGAACGCATTTGAACTATCTGGAGCAAACTGGAGTATGCTTCGCTAACGCTTGTGTAACTAGCATTTGCGTCATCTAATTGTTGATTTAGATTAGCTAATTGTTGATTTAGATATGCGATTTGTTCAACATAGGTGGAAGTGGCATTTGGCACTTGCGACAATTGAAGTTGCAAAGCTGAAATGTTATCATTCAATGACGCGATTGTAGAGTCTTTGTCTGAAAGTTGAGCTTGATTGCTTAAATAAACTGCAGAAACTCCGACTAAGCTGACGGCTAAAATAATACAAATTACTATTACTGCGAGGAATTTTATGCTTCTTTTTTTCTGAACTGGTGTTTCTTGACTCATAGGTTTCATCTGCTTTGTGCATGCATAGCTATGAATCTGTATAAATAATTTTTTCCATATTGCACCCAATCAGATTCCTAAAAGGAGGGACAAATCCTGAGTTAATATTTTATGCTCAGGTAAAACAGCGCCAATAACCCTACCATCTCAAAGACATCAGGTAAGAACGCAAAAGGTCCTAAGCCGAATAAGAAGAATCCGATGCCTCCGATAATCAGGGGACTCCATGTAATGTCTTTAATAAGAAAGAACGATGCGAAAAGCAATAGACCAATTGTGAAAGGAGATTTGGTTTTAAGGTACAGACTCACGTAATTAGCGATTAGAATTATTGTAAGTACAATGTTTATTGTGGAAAACACGGTATGAGCCATATAGTATAATTCAATGTCGGCTGGGTTAGGCATGTACTGCCTAGGCGTAAAAGGAAAGGTTGGTTCTCTGCGTTGACTGTTTTGATAAGTCGTTATTATTATTGCTGCCGCAGCAGTCAAAATTATCAAAACGGTAATTAGTACCCATAGTGTTCGATTTCTGTTCATTTATTTGTCCTCTTGCTTAATCTCCTTTTTCTACTTTTTCCCGATTTTCTTCACAATCTCCTCAAACAAAATGTAGTTGTCTTCCATTACTTGAGATAGAAAATATGTTGCTCCATACCTATCTCCAATAGAAGTTATGATTTTGTTTTTTTCCAAAACTACAAGATGATGGCGCATCGTTTTGTAATCCATTTTTAACAAAGTGGCTAACTGATTCGCGTTTTGAGGAGTTTCTTTTAGAGCTTCAAGTATTTTTGCACGTGTGGGTCCGCCTCTGGTGCCAGCAATAAGCCAGCCCAACAGATATTTTAGTGAACGTGCATTTGAAGACACTTTTGGGATTCTCCGCTGGATTCTTTGTCAAAGTTAATCGGAATTTAGTAATAAAGGTGTGCTTTAGAAAATAAAAATACAATGAGTTTGGGTTAATATTTGGACACAATTTGGGTGTAATCCTGAAAAATCGTTTAATAATCTGCCATAAATCTTTTTTTTGAACTTGGAGGTGAAAAATTAAGTTATGAACTCAAAAACAAAAGGTTTGTTTGTGCTTTCTATGATAATCTTAGCGACAGTTGCAGGCGCCCTAATTTATTTTATGCAATCAACAGTCAAAGCTGACTCAACAAATACAGTTGCATCCGATGCAGAATCCAAAACGGCACCGCTAGCTGTAACCACAAGTGACGTAGGAATAAACAGTTTTGGCGGTGAATTAATGGCATTTGGCATGCAAACAAGGTTAGGCATGGGCTACAGAGGAGAACTAAGAGAAATAGGTAGATTTAGAGGCATCCAAATAAGCAGCGAATTCACCCAAAACGTTACAACCATCGCACAAAGTGATAGTGATGTCCAGAATCTAATTAGCCAGGGCTACAACATAACCTCTATTAGACCTATAATCAGCACAACCATCGACGGCAACGGAAACATAGTGACTAAAGCCTCAACAGCAAACATACTTTTTCAGGGTGACAATGGAAGCCGAAGTTTTGTCGTAGTTGATCTATCTCAAGCAAAAGTGACAAAAATTGTAACTTTAGCAATTACTGAAATCGACAAATAAACCCTTTTTTTCTTTTTCTAACGTTTTAAGATTTAAAGCAAAGAACATAACTAATCAATACATTGAAAGAATCCAAATCGATTAGGGCGAGATTTGGGTAAGATTATGAAAAATCGTTTAATAATACTTCAAGACTAAGCAAGTCATGGCAACCAAGAAGGGATTTGAATTGAACCAAAAGGCCACAAGCCTAAAACTGCCCAAAAATACCCCTTTCAGGTTTCTTTTTGGTTGCCTTTCTGATTCCAACTTAATAATGCGGTGTTAAAATGGGTGTAATTAATAGAGCCATTAGAAATATTTCAAGAAGAAAAAGTCGAGTACTACTAGTTATAATCGCTTTTGGCTTTTCCATGGCTATCATGATTTCTATTCCTATAGGCGTTTTAGCTAAACAACAAAGAATAAATGATGACCCTTTTCTAATCTAAAATGAAAAAGAATGAATGCTAAAATAACTTGAGGGTTTTTATGGAAACATCACCACCTTTGCAATCTCCTTCTGCGGCGCCTCAAAAAAGTAGACGCACTTCCGATCATGTTTTTAGCCCTTTTACTCATTGGTTTGATTGCTGGCGGCCTAATTGGCTACTCTGTAATATACTCTGATTTTAACCAAAAAATTAGTGACTTGCAAAGCCAAATAGGGCTTTATCAAGAAGGAAGTAACAGTTCACAACAGACTTTTTTTCTTAACGATAATGTTTCTTTGTCTACTCTTTATTCTCAGGTCAAGTCTTCTGTAGTTGTAATCCAAGATCTTGTACCTCAATACAGCCTTTTTGGAAGCCTCATTGGCTATAGTCTTCAGCAAGGTTCGGGATTTTTAACTGAAATCAATAGTCAAATTGTTATTGTAACCAACGACCATGTAATAGCGGATTCAATAAACCAAACGGTAACCTTTGCAAACGGCGACGCTTATCCAGCAGAAGTTTTGGGTTCAGATGGTCAAGCAGACCTTGCTGTCCTCACGATCACACCGATGCCCTCTGGATTAAAACCGTTAACTCTTGCTAGCTCTGACTCTTTGCAGGTCGGTCAACCTGTCGTTGCAGTCGGCTCGCCATATGGTTTATCGGGAACCTTGACAACAGGCGTTATCAGTTCTCTTGGAAGGACAATTACTGAAGACTCAAGTTCAAACCAAAACGGGCAAGTGATCGCAGACATCATCCAAACGAGTACTGCTATAAACCCGGGAAATTCTGGAGGTCCATTGTTGACCTATGCAGGCGACGTTATTGGCATAACAACTGCTGGCATAAGCAACTCTCAAGGATTAGGTTTTGCTATTCCTTCAGATACGATAATTCGAGAATTAAACTCCATAGTTACTTCAGGTTCCTATACAGATCATCCTTCGATTAACGCTGTTGGCACCGACATGAATTACCAAATTGCTCAAGCTATGGAAACAAGCGTAACCTATGGTTGGTTAGTTGAACGTGTTTCTTTTCAAAACGGTCTTAAAGGCGGCGATATTCAAAAAAATATTTTGGGTTCAACCACAATTCTTGGCGGGGACATAATTATTGCAATAAATAGCCAACGCATAACCAACACGGATGATTTATTTAGCTACTTAGAACAACATACCTTGCCGGGTCAAACCGTAGCTTTCACTGTTATACGTGACGGACAACAACAATCAATACAAGTAACCATAGGAAAATCTTAATCCTTTCTGTTTGAAAAATGAATCTTAGATTCTTTTCTATCGGTATTTTTATAAGATAAGCGCTTGCAGTAAAGTGACATGCAGGCTGAATTTGGAGTAATAGGTGGAACAGGTCTATATGACCCTAATCTTCTCAAAAACGTAAAAGAAATAACAGTTGAAACGCCGTTTGGCAAACCTTCTGATTCTATAACTGTGGGTGAACTCGCTGGGAAAACTGTAGCTTTTTTGCCTAGACATGGAAAAAAACACACCATCCGACCAACTGACATCAATGTTCAAGCAAACATTTTTGCACTTAAAAAACTCGGTGTAAAACGCATTTTAGCACCTTCGACTGTTGGCTCTTTGCGAGAAGAATACCATCCGGGTGAAATCGCATTCATCGACCAATTTATTGACCGAACTACAAAACGAGAACAATCCTTTTACAGCAAAGAAAAAGTGTGCCATATATCCGTAGCAGAACCAATGTGTCCTGAATTAAGAAAAAACCTAATCGATGTTGCCAAAGGTTTGGATATAAAAATGCATCAAACAGGCACCTACGTGTGCATTGAAGGACCGCGCTTTTCAACAAAAGCTGAATCCAAAATGTACCGTCAATGGGGAGCAGATGTGGTTGGCATGACTTTGGTTCCTGAATGTGTTTTAGCCAGAGAAGCCGAAATCTGCTATGCGAACATTTCAACAGTAACAGATTATGACGTTTGGAAAGACCATGTTGTAAGCGTTGATGATGTATTGGCTACTATGAAAAGTAATATTGAGAATGTTAAACGCTTGGTTGCTCAAACTATAGATAAAATGCCGCCAGAATGTGGCTGCACCTGCAATCAAGCATTGAAAGGCGCTTTCGTCTAGAAGGAGAAGAAGCAAATGAATAAAACTCAAAAAGTAGATTTGAAAAGCAAAATTCGAAGGATCCCTGAATTTAAAGGTGTAGTTTTCTGGGACATAACTCCTCTTCTAAAGGATGCAGCTTGTTTCCGGGAAACAATCATACAATTAGCCGACCATTATAGAGAAAGAAAAATCGACGTTATAGTTTCTAACGAAGCTAGAGGATTCATCATAGGGGCTGCATTAGCTTACGAACTAGGAGTAGGGTTTGTCCCTATTCGTAAAAAGGGCAAGTTGCCTTATAAGTGCGTAGATCTTGACTACAAAAAAGAATATGAATGTGACACTATTGAAATCCACCAAGACGCAGTTGAAAAAGGACAAAACGTGCTTATTATCGACGATTTGCTCGCTACAGGCGGAACAGTAAACGCCAATATTGAACTCATTGAAAAACTGGGCGGAAAAATCATCGGCGTGGGCTTCATTATTGAACTCGGCTATCTTGAAGGAAGAAAAGCAATCGGGAAAAAATATGACGTCTACTCTTTGTTTAATCTGAAAACGACAGACGGCTAAAAAATAATTTGAAAATCCTTTTTTCCCGAAGGCAAAATTTTTGTTCCATGCTATCGGGGAAAAAACCAGTTTATTTGCCAATTTCCAGTATTTCTCAATTGCAGATAAAACCGATGGAATTTGTTAGTTTGTTGTAGTACCGTGACAGCAACTTAGCTTTAATAGGCATTACAACCTCATTTAATGTGTAAGTCAACATCTGAGGTTGATTATTTTGGAGAATACATTTGTTAACGTAGAAAAACAACTCAGAGATAAATTTAATGATGCTTTTGAGAAACCTAAACGCAGCGCTTTTGTTTTTATTACTGCAGAATCTGATTCTACTAACCTTGCTCTAGAAGACTTGAGGAAAATTGATGCAGTCGCGGAAGTGTATTTAGCTAGAGGTGAATATGATCTTGTTGCTAAAATTAAAGGTGAATCTCTTGCCTTCCTTACTGAGAACGTACTAAAAAGAATAAAGAATCTCAGCAGTATCAAATCAATTTTAACTCTAACATTAATCTAAACTTAGACCAAGCTGCTCTGACAGCCAAAAGAATTTCCAAGAGCTGCCAAATAATCACTGAAGCTCAATTCGGCTTTGCTAGTTTTGTATTCAAAAGTCTTGAATTTTTCATGCAGGTTCCTCATTACTCTGATTTCAAGCAAAAGCGACGATTCACCAAATATAGATTCAATTGACCTAGTTAGCGATTCTATGTTAAGGAATATATCTTCTTTACTTAATCCGAATTTTTTTTCCAAAATGAAGTAGAATGCAGGTTTGACATCTCTGCCTAAACTTGAAAGAGTCTCATCGACCGCTTGAGATACAATTGATTTGAAATTAATTGAGTATTCTTGGTTTGCTTCGATAATTGGTGTGTTTAGTTCGGTTAATAATATGCTCATTTTGAGTTGACCTGTTTTATTGTTCTGCTTGAATACACATGTATCTTATGTGTTAATATATCGTTTATTTGTAATTTGGGAATATTCCGAAAATCGATATATACAAAAAAGATTCATTCAAACCCAAAAAACCTATCTCCTTAAGATCACCATTACATTTAATATAAAGCTGCCAAAACTCATATTTCCCATGCAAACAGTTTATAAAATCCAACTTAGTTAGATTATAATGGAGTGAAATTTTTGCCAAGATTTTTAGTAAATTCTGCAATTCTACATTCAGATAAAGATCCCAAAGCGTGTGCTGAAGGAGCAGCCAAAATGCTTTCTAGGGGAAAAATAAAAGATATTGAAGCTATATCTTGTTATTGCTGCACTGATGAACCCAGAGTTGCTTTTCTAATAGAAGGTCCAAATAAAAACGCAGTTTTAGAAACCGTGCAACAACAACTCAATATCCCCGTTGCTTCAATAATGGAAGTCCAAGAAACAAAGTAGCCTTAACTTTCAACAATATCCTTCAATGCCTTGCAAATAAACAGCAAAGTCACCGTCAGAAAACAACACAAAGGTTACTTTCTCAATTTTATCTTCCTTTTCCAAAAATTTTTTTACTGAACCAACAGCAACGCGACTAGCTTCTTCAACGGGGTAACCATATGCCCCTGTACTGATAGAAGGAAATGCAATAGTTTTTATCCCATTTTGAACCGCTAGTTTAAGTGAATTCCGATAAGCTTGCTTTAGGAGTTCCGCTTCTACATGAAAACCACCCAACCAAACAGGCCCAACTGTATGAATAACATATTTGGCCTTCAAATTTCCTCCAGAAGTAAGGACAGCTTTACCTGTTGGCAACCCATCAGGCCACTGAGTAGCCCTTATTAGTTTGCACTCTTCCAGAATTTTTGGTCCGCCTTTTCTATGTATAGCGCCGTCAACCCCGCCGCCCCCCAGAAGAGTTGAATTTGCCGCATTCACAATAGCATCCGCTTCTACTTCTGTGATGTCGCCTCTAATCAGTTGAATATTACCATGTCCAACTTTGAATTCCATGACATATCTCTATCATAAATTCCTATTTAACCATACAATAAAGACCATAATGACGAGACCATAAAGTATAATCCGAATCCGACAAAAACGGCAACACAGAAAAACGTAACCATAGAATGGGTGCGTTTTGTCCAAAACCTTTGAGACTTAAAAATCAGAAATGCTACAACTGTATACCATGCAAAATCGGTAAGCCAATGGACCCCTGCAAAAACAGAAAAACCTGCTATCCCAAATAGTTTCGCGTTTAGAATTAGAGTAGTTCCAATGGTTAGCCACCAAAGGATAAAGCCGGCATTTGCTGCAGTTGTGTATGCTCCAGCAAGGATTGATTCGCGTTTTAGACTAATGTTTGGTTGTTCTTCTTTGTTTCTATTCTTGAATGCTTGGATACCCATGAAAACCATTACTAAACCCCCCACCAATCCAACTGTTATCTGAATTAAACTCGGAATGTTGATGCGGCTTAGTATGAAGAATATCAGAAACATTAATGGGAACTCGACAATTCCATGTCCTATTGAGATTAAAATGCCTGCACTTCTGCTTTTAGCGGCTTTTTTAATTGTTACAGCAAACAGTGGACCAGGCATAAGCACCCCTGACAACGAAATAAGCAAAACTGAAAATAAAAACAGGTAAAAATCAGTAATAAACTCCATAAACCTTACTCACTTTTTTTCCTTTGCAGAAGCATGTTTTGCATCTCAACTATCTCGGAACTATCCTTTGCCTTCACATAATTATCAAGTAACATGGCGTTAAGTTCAAGAAAAGTGTGACCCCAAGAAAAAATCGACAAAATATCCTCTGCTTCTTTTTTAAACCCCGCAATATACAACGCAGCCGCAATAGCTTCAGCAGTAGTTAACTTGGTTAACTTCCCATAATTAACCGGGTTTCCAGCAATAAGAATTGGCAAGCAGCGGCTGGTTCCTCTAACATGTTCTCCCATCACTTTCTGAGCGTGCTCCCAGCTGCAATCCAACGCTGCTAACCCAAACTGCTCCAATCGTTCTTTATCAGCCGGGGAAAAAGCTATTTCTCCAAAAGGGTTTAAAACTATTACTCGTTTGGGTAGAAACCTTGTTCTTGTCACGATTCTGGCGAATCCTCTTCGTTTCAGTCTTAGGGCTGTGTTCTTTTTTGGATCATCTTGCGCTGCATGATAAATTGTAATCTTCACGGGCAAAACTGGTTTTTCTTTTAGCATCATTTTCCAATTGGCTTACGCACCTTTAAATGACTCATTGGATCATCCAAAACCTTTGGAATCCAATCAAGTAAATCGGTTGCTACCATATGATAACCGATCTCATTTTCCACAAAATCTCCAGCTGCGCCATTTACAAAAGCGCCAGCAACGGCAGCCTCGAAAGGTTCTACATTTTGAGCTAACAAACCACCTACAATACCACTAAGTGCATCGCCTGTGCCGCCCACTGTCATGCCTGGATTTCCAGTGAAATTTAGTCTCGACTGTTCACCGTTCGATACAATATCAACTTTGCCCTTAACTAAAATCACTGCGTTAAGTTGTTTAGCTGCTTTCTGAATTTCCAAAACCTTTTCTTCTGTATTTTCAGGCAATTCTTTTCCTGTTAATATCGCGTATTCTCTTGCATGAGGAGTCAAAACAACGGGTGACTTTAACGCTCTTTTGAATTTTGCAAACGCTTTTAAGCTGTCAGCATCTAAAAGCAACGGTTTCTTTGCCTTTTCAACCTCGTCAACACAAGCTTTGATGAATTTGACTGTTTCAGGGTTCAAACCTAAACCTGGTCCCACAACTACAGCATCAACCATGTCTATGTACGGTTTGAGCGTATCTAAGTTACATGAATTAAGATGATCTCCTTCGAGTTTTATAGTTATCAAATTAGGCGACATCGATGAAATTGCTATCGCTGTCCTTTCAGGAGCCGCAAGGTATACTATGTCTGTACCTGTTCGCAACGCAGCTAACGAAACCAAAGTGGGTGCTCCGGAGAAAACTTCATTGCCACCAATAACTAGTAATCTGCCGAAATCGCCCTTGTGCGCAGTTAAGCCTCGAGGTTTTTTTGCAGTTAAAACATCTCCTGGACCAATGAATCGTTCAATTTCATGAGGCAAACCTATATCTGCAACAACGAGTTCGCCGACATAGTTTTTGGCTTTATCCAAACCTATTTTTGCCTTATGAAATGCTATGGTGAGGTCTGCTTTAACAGCTGTTCCCAGTACGTTGCCGGTATCTGAATCAACGCCCGTAGGAACATCAACAGCAATCTTGAACGCATTTGAGTTGTTAATGACATCAACACTTTGGATGATGGGTGATTTGAGTTTTCCTTTAGCCCCTGTTCCCAATAGTGCATCAATAACTATGTCCGAATCAACCTTTGGAATTAGCGAACTATCCGTTACCTCAAAAATAGTTATTTTGTCCTCTAATGCCTGAAGAATGACCCAGTTAGAAAATGCCGCGTCATGACTAATGTTGCGAGACTTACCAACCAAAATAACTGTTATTTCAAAATCTGCATTTAGAAGGTGCCTTGCTGCAACAAATCCGTCTCCGCCATTTCCGCCTAAACCACAAAAAATGGTTACTTTCTTGTTCTTTTTGAACCGTTCAATAATCTCTTGGGCTACGCTACGGCCAGCGTTCTCCATTAGTTGAATAATGTTTACGCCAAAATATTGTGCGTTAATTTCTAATGCTTGCATCTCACGGCTGGTAATCTTTGAGGTTTTATTTTTTATTTGCATGCAGGCGCACCTTGAGTAATACTGTAGCTGTTTTAAAGATAAGCATATCCCATGGCCGTATACAAAAGCATCGCCCAAACACATTAAAAAGAACTTTAGCAAATCGGCTGTTCCCTAAAAAGACCGTTAAGCGTCGAACTTTAAATAATCATGCAAACATAAACAAAAAAATGATTTCACATACAAACTTGGACAACCCTCGAATCTAAAAATAACTTATGATACGATTAAAAAATCAAAAAATCGACTATTTCTGATTTTTTTTGTGCCTTTTTTGAAGCTAACTTGGTCTTTTTGCCCATTCAGCTCACCATAGTTTACTTATAAAAAAAGGAGAGAGCCAAAGATTGGGATATGAAGATAATTTCTAGCGTTTAGCAGATGCTGTTGCCTTTATTTTAAGATAAAATGTCGCAAATTCGGTTATTGCCATTTTTAAAGAGATAAAATTTGCAGTTGGTGGACGTAATACCTAATTTCTGAACTGGGCAAGACCTAAAGTGATTTCGAAATGGAGTCGAACATGCATTTTTAATACTTTACAGTTTAAAAATGACCTGCAAAGCAACTAAAATTGAAAACAAAATATATATTTCCATGGTTCACAGCTGTTTTATTACCCTTCGAAGTACGAAACAAGATTGCAAATGTTTATTCCTTAGCACATACTATAGTAATTTGATTTTAGCAGACTTTTTGGAAATGGTGAATTGCATGAATGAAAAATATGTTGTTAAAGAATCAGATGCCCTGTTGATAACCGATATCCAAAATGATTTCTTGCCAGGCGGGGCTTTGCCTGTTCCAAATGGCAACCTAATCATCCCAGTACTAAACCAATATATCAAAAGATTTGAAGCCGCAAAAGGACATGTCTTTGCATCCAGAGATTGGCACCCAGTCAACCACATGTCTTTCAAGAAGCAGGGCGGTATATGGCCTCCTCACTGCGTACAACAAACTGAAGGTGCAAATTTTAGTTCTTTATTGAAACTTCCAATGGGCACTATTGTCATTTCAAAAGCTATTGATCCCAAAAAAGAAGCTTACTCAGCTTTCGATGGTACAAACCTCGCCGATGAATTAAGCTTGCTGGGTATTAGGAGGTTTTTTGTTGGAGGCGTAGCGACAGACTATTGTGTTGTAAACACCGTTATTGATGCCTGCAAGCTTGGTTATGAAACTATCGTTCTCATGGATGCAACCTTGGGAATCAATGTTAATCCTTGCGATGTTGACAACGCCTTTGAAACTATGAAACAAAATGGCGCCAAGCAAGTTACTACCGATGATTTTGCTGATATGGAAGATATTTTTCCTGTTGAAAAATCAAGAGCAGACGTCTTAGCGGAGAAACCTGCATTCAGGGCAATTGTGAAGAAAAAAGCGCGGATGCGTCCTAGAGGATCTGCAAAGAAGTTGCCGACGGAAAAATAAGCTGATTAAATCGAAATACAACGAACCATATATATTCATCATCTCTAAAGGAGGAACTTAACAAAAAAACATTTTTTTAAATTAACTAATGATGCTCATAAACTATTTTTTTCAAATATTAACGCTAATACATGATCAATTACTTCAAAAAGCCCTTTCTCTTTGTTATCTGCCTGTCTAATTAACATTTTTTACTTTTATAGCGAGCTATCTTTTTTGTTTGATTATACACACCCATTTTTGCATGTGCGAAATCATTACGAACGAATATTTTTTACACTAAATAGTTAAAATAGCTGAAAGCTTGAATTAGAATTAGAAACAAAGTTCTAAAAAGAGTATGGTAACCAACTTTTTACAAGCAGCATTAACGAAGCTAGAAACAGTTAGCCATTAAATTTGGGAATTATGAATAGATAGCATTTTGTGGTTATCTCTCACCCAAAACCTGTATTATCAGCGTTCTTTCTCTTGGGTAAACATCAGTTTCTATAAAAAGAAGAGACTGCCAAGTTCCCAACTCAACATTGCCATTAATTATGGGAAGAGTTTTGTCGGGAGGCAGAATCATCGAGCGCAAATGTGAATGTGCATTAGATGGATGTCGATAGTTTACGTGTTTTGGTACCATCTTTTCCAGGAAAACTTTGATGTCATCGAGTAAGGCAGGGTCGTTTTCTGTTAGAACAAGTATACCTGTTGCGTGAGGGGTAAACACATGAGCCAACCCATTTTTTACGCCTGTTTTTGCAACTTCTTCTTGAACCTGCTCTGTGATATCAACAAAATCTATCTCCCCGTTTGTTCTGAAGTGATGAGTCTTATTTACAACGACGAAGTCTGACATTCTAATCCTCAAGGCTTGTACTCATGCTTTGCTGAAAAATCTTTCGAGATACCAAGTAAAAATGTGTTTGGGTGATGCTTTTGTATACAGAATTGGTCCGTCTCCCTTAAAGTCTGATAGGTTCATCAAGTTTTCCAAATTTACTTACATGTTGAAACCTGTTTCGGCATCTAAAATTTTTTGTCCAAATTAAAGAATTCTTGTGGAATTTCAACTTTAATTTAAATCATCTCTCAGAGTGATGTTGCTTTTCCGGTTAGGTTTTAATTTGACAAAAACGGAATAACATTAAAGAAAAGGGGAATGCTATAATGTTTTGGGATTCTGAATTTTCTTCTTTTAGATAGAGTGCATCTAAAAAGTATTGCTATTTCTTAAGGTCCATTTGGGCTATGCTAAGACAAAAATTGTTACAATATTTTACCTACAAACATCACGTTAAAAACTAAAAAAACAACCTTCTAGTATAATACAACAATCAAACATGTGCCATCTAACAAAAACAAGCCTGTCAATGAATAAAAGGTCATCACTAACCCGGAAGCAAAATTCTGCAAAATGATAAAACAATAAAATCTTTGCCAATGCAGTTTGAAATACGGTGTCACAAACTAGACACTGTGTCAGAGAAAAATATTTCGCGGATCTAGGCAATTTATGGCCAAGCTTTTGTTTCTCTGTGAAGAAATTTTATTCTCTAAGAAATCAAAAAATAAACGACTAACCGTTGCGCCCCATTTTTAAAAATAACCTATCTATAAGCCTATTTTAGATTAAACCAATATGTGAGTGTCGGATTCACTGCGAATATTCGCCATGAAAAAAAGCCATTAGTTTTAGTTATGTAAACTGAAAATACAAACTTCAATATGTGCCTTAAATTTAAAATAAAGCTTAATTTGAGCTTTATTGAGCATACCCTAAACCTTTGGCATGGGGATAATCGGAGCCTCATATAAGTACTGTCGAAAATCTCCATTCCAAACAAAAACGTGATTTTTCGATCTTCCTTCGAGAGCTTAAAGCTGTTTTTAAGAAAAATCAGAGAACTTTGCGTTTTGGGCGATTGAAAATCGGAATTTTTTGTTAAATGGCTGTATTGTATTGGTTTGTTGTCTTTGGTTTGTTTAAGGTAATTCTGAGAGGAGCAGTATGGTTTTTAGTTTCTTCTGAAGCCCTACGGGTTATTTTAGCGGCTTGTTTGTGAATAAAATTTCTATTTGAGGGCTAAAAATTTTATCAGTTGTTGGATGTTGCGTTGATTGTAACTTGGGTCAATTGAGGTTTTGTATCCATTAGCAGGGCTATACTGGCATTATTTTGCAATCATTAATGTCGTGAAATCCGATGTCAGTGATATTGGTTGTATTTGTATTTATATGCAAAGTCATGTTCACCAAGCCATTCCAGCAGCACCCAAACAGCTATCGTATACGAAAGCATCCCCAAAACCCACAATTTTAAGACATCTTAGAGAACAATTTTTATCCACAAGAACCATAAAAGAAGGTATACAAGAGGCTAAGAGCGTGAGTACCGAGTTAGATCGAGTAAGGCTTCGTCGCTGGCGTAAAAGAGGCTTCTACAGCGAAAGTGTCCTAGTCAAGCTCTTGCAGAAAAAAGGGTACTACGCTGTTCGTGTTCCAGTAAGCAATCCCAGCCTAAACCCTCTACCTGACCTTATGGCGCGCAGAGGACCGCACAATTATGCTTTTGAAGTAAAAAATGCCTCCTACTACGCCTATTTTCCCCTGCCGCAAATCGACAAGCTCTTCAGGTTTCTTGACCAATTCTTTCCTTCAGGCAATGAATACAAGCACGCCGTTGTGGCTGCGCATTTGGGTAAACGTTGGCTCTTTAAAGAAATTAGTTGGACAGATTGGGAAAAAAATAAAATCCCTGATAAAGTGCGCATTCTAAAGCGGGACCGAGGCAACCTAAACATCGACACCTGTTATTTGTAGGTGCAGGAAAATGAGGGCTCAAATCTTTGTTACATTCAAAGTCGTGTCAGATCTATATCTTGCGGGCCAAGCAATACCTATGCGAAATGGACTATTACTTGTTCCATCGATAATAACTCTTAAAAAGATAAAAACTGATTCGAAAAAACTTCTTTACGCCAAACTACTCTGGCTCAGGTGCCCTGCCGCCAAAAATTAGCAGTATTTGTGTTAATGTTTTGGATGAGAATTATCCAAAGACAAACATATGAAATTTCAGAAAATCCTAAGTAACATAGAATATATCCAATTCTTAGAAATCCGACGTCCTGTTAATCATGATTTTCTAATTATAGAACTCACTAGCCATGTTCTTGCTTCTAAAAGAATGTTAGTCAATTGCAATAAGCGAAGAAAATTTTGTAATCAACCCTAATTCTATGTTTCTTTTAAGACCCCGCCAAGACATTAAAATAGCTAAAAATTATCGTTTAACTTCTCCAAGTTTTTAGCGAAAAACTTTACGTCATGAATGTTTGCAGGAAGTTGATGTATGAATTCTTGTATTTGAAGCACTGGCACCACTGGGACCTCATAGATGTATTTGTAGGCGCATGGAAAAAGCGATAGAACCGCTGGAACAAACTTAGCTTTTGCCCATTGTGTACATTCAAGATTTAATTTTAGGTTGGGCAAAAAATTTGTCAAGGCATTTGTTCGGTCTATTTGAGATTTAACAATTCGTTTGAGAGCTGAAGCGCCAATCGCGTGTTGCCACCGCTTACAATCGATGCAAACTACCATGGGCTTTTTGCAGCCGACTACGTCGATTTCCCATCTTCGGCCTTCATGAGTGAAACGGACATTTTTGTGAACAGCATAACCGTTACTTTTAAGAGCTAAAGCTGTAATTTCTTCAAATTCTTGCCAGCGCAAAAGATCACTGACGTTTTGGATATCGGCACCTAAATTTACTGCTTTTAGCGCAATGGTCAGGCGACTTTTGCTTTCGACCTCTATTGTTTCGTCTTCTAAATAAACTAGGTTTTCGTTTTGAATT
The DNA here is from genome assembly GCA_963775465.1 of Candidatus Bathyarchaeota archaeon. GTDB lineage: Archaea > Thermoproteota > Bathyarchaeia > Bathyarchaeales > Bathycorpusculaceae > Bathycorpusculum. The sequence continues at coordinate 174,450 of CAVZIW010000001.1, forward strand.
TTATGTAGCAAAAACCAAAAAACATCGAGGGGCAAGTGAGCTTCTTTTTTGACATCTTCAATTAAAGCGGGTGATTTTCGAGTTAACTTTAGGAGCGAAATTAACAGATTACGTTCAACACTCAAATTAAATCCTCCGACTAATAGACACGAATAATGCAAAAAACTGCCCTAAAAAGCACGAAATCGAAACCAACTGCAGCATGCCGTATACAAAAGCATCAACAAAACATAGTCTTCGAACCCAAATGCAGTTTACGTAGATATTAGACACCTCAATCTTGAACATGTAATTGATTTTTATGCGAATCTCTAGAATAACCTTTCCTTTCAGTCAAAAATTTTTTTCGATTAATCAAACTACCAATCGCAAAGACAAACTTTTCGAGGCGTGTAGCCGAAAAAAGTGCTCACAACGAAGAAATTATAGACTTATCTATCATATTTGGAGCGATTTCACCCGTAATTTTAACTATTTAATGTAAAATGTGACCATTCGACGTTTTTTCGTTCAACAAAATCAAGTAATTAAACAGCAAACAACGAAATATAGCTAAGACCCGTTAACATCGACCTATATCGACGTATCGTAAAATTAAAAAATTCTTCCAAAATAGCAAAAGACAAAAAGAGGAAGCACTTAAACCCAGAAAAATAGAAGGCAAAGTTATTCAGGACATAACAAAATGCGTGATTTACACATTTTTAAGCACAAACCAGAAGCCTTATGAGGTTATGATGCTATTTTTGCCACTTGCAGCTTTAAAAACACCGGGGATTCTTTCATTTGTAACTATTCTTAGTAGTCTTCGAAATTGAGCAAAGAAAGGTATTTACCATAATGGGAGCATATTTTTGTCAGAAAGCATGTATATATAAGGTTCGCGTTTTTTCGAATATTTAGGTTATTTTAAAGGGGGTTGTTCATGGATAAAAACTGTGTTTTGGAGATGCTTTTGTATACAAGGATATTTTTCATGGAGATTTTCATGATAAATTAACGTAAAGAAAGTAGCTACAGGTGTAAAATACATATTCTAAATGCGTAGAACATCCCGTTTCTTTACCGCAAATAAACTCCCAGGTGAATGCTAAACAGATACTGCTTACGCTAAAACATGTGTTGTTTTAAAAAGGTTAATAGAAAAAAGAATTATTTTTCGTCTTCTTGGATTTCGCATTGAAGTTTCTTTATGATTTCATCCGCTCTTAAAGGTTCAATTTTAAGAGTGTAAAGATTTGCAGGTGTTCGAAGCTTCAATTTTACGGTGTCTTTGAGCCTTTTTACATGACATTTTTTTGCTTTGGCGCTCATAGTCACGAATTTATCAACGTCTGTGATTTCTGATGGCATGATATTTTATCCTCTGTATGTTTCGTTGTGATGGATACAAAGCCGAGTTTTTATCTGTTTTGGTGCAATCGAAAACAAGCAAGAGTAAACCTTTGAAATTGCAACTTTTTTATAGCTAATCAAAGCTCATTAGTGAGAGACAGTGATTTAGAGGCGAATGGTAACTAATGAAACGCTTACGTATCCTCTCGGTTGTAATGATTCTCATCATAGTAACTGCAACACTATCCCTGTTTGTTACATCCTCACAAAGTGACAAACAAGCCAACGATCCTGTCTACGTCGGCGTCGCATTCGGAGGGACTACAATTGACCAAGCTAAACTTCTCATCGATAGAACAAAAACTTACACCAACATCTTCGTTTTAGATTCAGGTCTAAATCCCATAAGCAGCAATGAATCTGCTGTAAAGGAAATTTGTGATTATGCTGTAAACGCAGGGTTAAACATCATTGTAAACTTGGGAACTTACACGCGTGAAGACTGGGCGTGGAAGATACAATTTCTAAATTCCTCAAAGGAAATGTATGGTTACAAGTTTCTTGGAGCGTACTACGATGATGAACCTGGAGGAATACCGCTTGACTGGAACTGGACACAGTTCTTCACGGAGAATAGCACTCTTTTCTCAGGAGCGAATCCTTTGGATTTGACACCGATCCATTACAAACTTCAAATTGCAGAGATAGCTGGGACGCAGCCGGAAAACTATACCTTAGAAGCTCAATGGTTCAATCAGCTCTTAGAACGCAACAGAGGACATACAAGCCTTAAGGAGCATAATATCACAACTTTCACATCTGATTATGCTCTGTATTGGTTTGATTATCTTGGAGGATATGATACTCTTTTTGCCCAGCTGGGACCAAACCAAACATCTACCTCTCAAACTGAACCTCGTAGTGTTAATGAGCAAACCACTCTGGCACTTCTACGCGGGGCATCAAAAATGCAAAATAAGGATTGGGGTGCAATCGTTACCTGGAAATATGATGTTCCACCGTATCTTGACACAGGACAAAATGTCTACAATCAGATGAAACTAGCTTACAATGAGGGCGCAAAATACATCTTGATCTTTGACTACCCATACAACGTCACCAATCAATATGGCACCATGAATCCCTATGGCGTCTTAAAATCTGAGCATTTTCTTGCGCTCCAAACTTTCTGGAATAAAGTCATAACTCAACCGCCTAATTCAGCTCAAGCTGAAGCTGCCCTTGTTTTACCCAAAGATTACGGTTGGGGAATGCGTTCTTCTTCAGATAGGATTTGGGGTTTTTGGGGACCTGATGACAAATCACCCGTAATCTGGAATGCAGCACAGTTGCTTTTTGAAAGATACGGTACGCGTTTAGATATTATTTATAACGATCCAACATACCCTGTGCAAGGAAATTATTCAAAAGTGTATTATTGGAACCAAACTCTCTAAAAAATAGATTAACCCTTAAAGAAAAAGGTTGGTGAGATATAGTTTATTTTGGTTTAATTCCAATCTTAAGATTAACTTCAACTGTGTATTCTTGTTCGTTTTTTCCGACGCTAAAATTCCAATCCTTGACTTCAACTTCCATGTCCTTAAATTGGCTAACGATTGCATCTTTGTATTCTTGTGCAGTTTGTCCTATCTTTTGTAGTTTTTCAGTTATGTTTACTGATGTATCAGGCATAAATTACACCTCCCAAATCCAGACTAATTTTAATAATTGAATTGATGTGTTAGCGCTATTAAGAATTTGTGACTGTAAGGCTACAACATCAAAATAGCGTTAACTTAACAGCTGAAAAGAACGACAAAGGACTCCTGAGTCGTACTTTATGGAGATTCCGCCTTCGTTGTGGCATTTTTTGGTTTTTCTTTTTGGTTGTTGTTGAAGTGTTTTATGCTCAAGTTTTTGAGGGCTTGTTGACATATGTTTAAGATTTGGCTTGTGCTTTGGAGTTTGTTTGGTTGTAGTTGTTGAAGTGAACGCGCTTTTTTCATAGTGTTTGTTGTTAGCAGCGTTTTCATCTTTTGTTAAGAGCCAAAGTCACCGCAGCAAATAATTTTTCCCAGAGTATGGTTCTGCCGTTGGCACTTTCTTGGAATTGAATGTTCAGAAAGTTGTTGCTGGTTTGATCATACTGCGGTGGATGAGGATTCATAGCCTAAATACTTGAACAATCGATCAGAGTATCTCATACCTATAAAAGATGCAAGCCCCCCACAAATACGCCTATGAACACAAAAGAAGTATCAAAAAGGTTTTGTGACTTTGATGTCAACAGAAAACAGAATTATCGTCGTAATTGTTCCTGGACCAGCAGTTAACGGAAAGGACAGGAACTATTGCAGTATCCTCGCTTCTCTCTTTTAGAGAAGAATTTTTTCTGGATAAAGCATCTGCAAGGCAGCCACAACAAGCAAGATGCCGCCTGCTATCGGAAAGGCAGAAACGGTAATGTTGAAAACTTGGAAAACCAACTGTCCAGTAGAGCAAGAAAGCCAAACTACAAAGGATAGCCTCATTGATTTAGTAATTGCCCTGAGCTTTTTCTCAAAAGGCATATTCTTTGTAAGGGTTGCTTAAACTGCAATTACGCTAAACGGTTCCATAACTGCCACTATGGAACTAATGGCAAGTTTAAGAAGGATAAGTCAGCCAAAGCAACCACCCAAACATAGAATTATATGTAGTTATGGCAGAAATTCCCTTTTTAATGTATTCGAATTTTAGCATAAATGATGGATTGAGAATGAAAAAGAATTCTTCGATAACAACGTTTGCTCTATGGTGTTTGATTACCTCTTAAAAATAATGTATGTTTTAAAAGTTTGATTAGACTTAATAATATTGCTTTAATGGGTTTCTAGGGTCTGTCGCCAACTTTACAGACGAGGGAACCATGAGGCTATGCCAATTCCTTTCTGGTTTGCGTTCTTCAACGTCGTCAATATTGATGCGGTGTATGTGAAGAGCATATTCCATTGCTTGGTCTTGCGGGTTCTCAAGCTGTAGCATCTGGTTTAGGCTTAGGTGTTCAAAGACTCTTCTAATCGGCCGCATTGAGTTGCCATGGCACGAAATAGCAACATTACCCGGTTTCTGTTTAAGCCACCTTTCAAGTTGCACGATAATGGGCAAAGTGCGGCTTTCAACCATTTTCATGCTTTCACCTTCGGGAGGAGGAAAGTCGTAACCGCGGTGAACCTTGGCAAACCACTCAGGTTGTTCTGTTTCAATCGCGATCTTGCTTTCACCCTGTAACGTACCATAGCACCGTTCTATCAGACGGTCGTCTATAAAAACGGGAACGTTGAGGTGCGGTTTTAAGACAATTGCAAGGGTTCTTTTGGCTCTAAGAAGGTGTGATGTAAATGCATAATCAATTTTTTCTTGTTCCAGCTGTTGAGCAATCTCTTGCGCTTGTAAAAATCCTTTTGGAGTTAAGTTTGGGTCACGCCACCCGGAGAATAGTTGATTGCTATTATCAGTAGTCTCAGCGTGTCTAAAAACGAACAGATTGCAGATCATATTATGTTTTCACCAAAATGTTCGGCGCTGAGGAGGTTGCAAAATCTCTTAGCTCTTTTATTTTATGTATCAATAATCTGTCTTTTTCAATTATTGGTTGTGAAATTTTAAAGCGAGCTATCATTCTGGCTGTGTAGCCTGATCGGGTCAAGGGGATGACTTTGTGAATTTGCATGCTTTGGCTTATTCTTTGGATTGCCCTGCTTACCGTATCCGAGATGTTGATAAAAGGAGTATCTTCAACGTTGCTCTTGATAGCTTTCTCTGTTTCATTCGCTATTCGGGTCTTCATCTCAACAGCATCCACCGGATATTGTCCAACCGCTGTTTCTCCAAGAAGTATAATGGCGTCTTACCCGTCAAATATAACGTTTGCAACAATGATATCTCCAAAATCGGTTTTACCCAAAAATCTTTGAATATTTCGCCTTTCCACCTAATTCTTCTTCAATTCTGAGCAGCTGGTTATAGTTACAATTCCTCTCACTTCTTGCTGGAGCGCCATATTTGAATTCCCCTGCATCTAAGCCGACAGCCAAATCCGCAAAGAAAGTTTCTTCCGTACTACCTGATCTATGAGAAACAATAACGTTCCACCCTACTCCTCTGGCTAATCTAAAAGCATCTAGGCCTTCGGTTACGGTTCCTATCTGATTGAGCTTTAGTAGCAAAGCATTACAAGCATCTAATTCAATTGCTTTTAGAATTCTCTCAACATTAGTAACCAGAAGATCATCTCCGACAAGCTGAACTCTTTTCCCAAGCTTGAATTTCAACTTAATCCAGCCATCCCAGTCGTCTTCGCTCAAGCCATCTTCGATTGAAATTATCCTGAATTTTTCATACATCTCAGAATAAAATTCGGTTAATCCTTCAGAAGAGTATTCTTTTTCCATGATTTTATACCGCCCCTTGTCATAGAATTCTGATGCTGCAGCGTCTATCGCCAAACCGAATTCTTTGGAGTAGCCCAGTTCTTCTATGGCTTCGGACATGAATTTTAGCCTTTCATCAATGCTTTTCAAAGGCGGAACAAAGCCACCTTCATCGCCGACTAATATAGCTGAGTTTCCGAATTTTTCTTTCAGGTTTTTCTTTAAAGTATGGTAAGTTTCCGAGCACATTCTTAAAGCATCAGAGAACCTCTTGGCTCCGAAAGGAATTATCATGTGTTCTTGAAAATCATTTTTTATGCCAGCGTGCATTCCACCGTTGATAACGTTCATCTGTGGGATGGGTAAAGTTACACCTTTTGAGTCAGCAAGCTTGGCAATGTATTCATAAAGAGGCTGGTTCGATTCCAATGCGCCTGCTTTGCAGACTGCCATGCTGACTGCGAGAATAGCATTGGCTCCCAAGTTGGACTTGTTAGGAGTTCTATCCAACTCAATCATCAACTCATCAACCTCTTTCTGTTTTGTACAATCTTGCCCAACGATCTTCTTTGCTATGATATTGTTAACATTACTAACAGCTTTCAGAACTCCTTGTCCTAAATAACGCCTTCCGCCGTCCCTGAGCTCAAAAGCTTCGTGTTTGCCTGTGCTTGCACCGGAAGGAACTGAAGCCCTTGACAACCCTCGGTTTGTGAATACATCTGTTTCCACGGTTGGGTTGCCCCTTGAATCAAGGATTTCCCTTGACCTTATTTTTATTATCTTGGAAATTGCTTCCACTCCCTAAAGATTTATTTATTTTTGCTACTTTTATGTTTTTAACGGTTCTCATACTATGACTGGTCTAAGAGTATCTTATTTTTTTGTGAATAGGCGAAAACAAAACAATTTCATTAAGTAACTCAAGAAGAAAATGGCAAAACTGATAAAGAGCGTAAATGCATGAGTCAAAGTCTCTTGACCACCGAAGAGGCAAAGAAAGCCAATATTGATGAACTATTAGGCAAACTTTCAGCGGACAAAGGGGGTCTTTCTTCCTCAGAAGCTGAAAAAAGACTTGTGCAATATGGTTCTAATGAAATTCAGGAGAAAAAAGTTAACCCTCTGAAAAAGTTTCTCGGTTATTTTTGGGGTCCTATTCCATGGATGATTGAAGCGGCAGTGATAATGTCTGCTGCTATTGAAAGGTGGCCTGATTTTACAATAATTCTAACTCTTCTAATGGTAAATGCTGTAGTAGGATTTTGGCAGGAACATAAGGCTGGAAACGCAATAGAACTGCTAAAACAAAGGCTAGCCATAAAAACGCGAGTTCTACGTGATGGCAAATGGCAGGAGATGCCGGCTGGAAAACTTGTTCCTGGCGACATTGTTCGATTGCGTTTAGGAGAAATTGTTCCCGCCGATGTAAAACTGATTGATGGAGATTATCTCTTAGCTGACGAGTCAGCATTAACGGGCGAATCTTTACCTGTCGAGAAGTATTTGTCTGATGTTGGCTATGCAAGTTCGATAATTAAACAAGGTGAAATGGACGCCCTCGTAGTTAATACAGGCGCAAGAACCTTTTTTGGCAAAACAACCAAGCTCGTTGAAGAAGCAAAAACCCAGAGTCACTTCCAAAAAGCCATCAGCAAAATAGGCGATTACCTGATATTCCTAGCGATAGGGCTTGTAATAGTAATCTTTTTGGTCTCGATTTTTCGTGGACAAAACATTCTAGAAATCATCCAGTTTGCATTAATTTTGACTGTAGCATCTATACCTGCAGCTCTTCCCGCGGTTCTGTCGGTCACTATGGCTATAGGCGCGATAGCTCTAGCCAAGAAAGAAGCAATAGTTAGCAAGTTGGTTGCAATTGAGGAAATGGCAAGCATGGATGTTCTTTGTTCAGATAAAACAGGCACTATCACCAAAAACGCGCTCACTATGGGAGGAACCAAAACTTATGGCGAATTCTCAGAAAATGATGTACTGCTGTTTAGCGTGCTTGCTTCAAGAGAAGAAGACCAAGATCCCATCGATAAAGCAATTTTTGCCAAAACTAAAAGCGTGCCTTCTATTGCCTCTAAAATTGATCAAATCAAAGTGACTAAATTTAAGCCCTTTGATCCAGTCATAAAGAGAACGGAAGCAACAGCGCAAGGAGAAGATGGGAGCCAGTTTAAGGTAACTAAAGGAGCCCCTCAAGCAATTCTGGATTTGATCGAAGACAAAAAATCAATCAGTGACAAATTAACGGAGAATATTGATGAATTCGCTAAGAAAGGTTATCGTGCGTTGGGTGTGGCTCGAACTGATAAAGAGAATAAGTGGGAGTTTGCGGGTTTAATCGCTTTGTTTGATCCGCCAAGAGAAGACTCAGCCGAAACAATAAAGACAGCTCAATCGATGGGCGTTAATGTAAAAATGGTCACTGGTGACCATATAGCTATTGCTAAAGAGATTTCAAACCGAGTAAATCTTGGAGACAATATTGTATTGCCCGCTACTTTCTTGGATAAACATGAGAGCGAAGCTCAGCGCGTAGTTGAAGAGGCTGAAGGTTTTGCGGAAGTCTTCCCTGAACATAAGTACCGCATTGTTGACCTTCTCCAAGGAAAAGGGCATGTTGTTGGCATGACAGGTGATGGAGTTAATGATGCTCCAGCTTTGAAGAAAGCTGACGCAGGTATTGCAGTTGAGGGCGCCACAGACGCTTCCAAGTCAGCAGCAGATATAGTTCTGACAAAGCCTGGTCTTTCAGTTATTATTGACGCGATTAAAGAGAGTCGCAAAATTTTCCAAAGGATGACAAATTACGGAACTTATCGCATCGCTGAAACGATAAGAGTTTTGCTTTTTATGACTGCTTCAATCGTCGTTTTCCAGTTTTACCCCGTTACTGCTCTGATGCTCGTTTTATTGGCGCTCCTAAATGACCTGCCGATCATGACGATAGCTTATGACAATGTGAAGTACTCGGATAAACCTGAGCAATGGGATATGCGTACTTTGTTGGGTATAGCGACGTTTATTGGGGTAATCGGGGTTTTCTCATCTTTTGGGATTCTCTATATAGGGTTGAATGTGTTGAAGTTAGACCCATTAGTGCTGCAATCTTTTATTTATCTCAAACTTTCAGTTGCAGGGCATCTGACTATTTTTGTTGCGAGGACTAAGGGTCACTTTTGGTCGGTGAAGCCTGCAAAGCCTCTTTTATTGGCAGTTATAGCTACTCAAATTGTTGCTACAATAATTACTGTGTACGGCATACTACTTCCTGCAATGGGTTGGGGTTTAGCCGCTCTTGTGTGGGGTTATGCTTTGTTGCTTTTTGTAATAACCGATTTCGCAAAAGTGCGTCTATACAAACTTCTAAACCACACAGGAGTTGCATTCCGAAGTGATGAGGCTCATTCCAAGGAATCAGTCAAATAGTTGTTCGTTTCAACTCGGAAAAATCGCGTAGACTTTTGGAACAGAATCTTGAAACATCAAAAGTTGGCTGGATAGCGGTCATAGCTAAGCATCCAATTAAACAATCCTCATAAATGAGACGAGTTGAGATGCTATGAAAACCAAGAGGACGACGCGCACGCCTAGAACCTGCAAAGAACTGGTGAATTTGACTCTTTTTTATAGTCCCCAGCTTTGTGCCGCGGTTTGATGCGGCGGTTCTTTCTCATGTTTCTCTTTTTTCTCGATGACCTTAAGCCTGTTGATTTTTACAGTTGAGTCTTCAACGGAGACCCAATGAGTGTTGTTTAGGTTTCGATGGTAAATAAACTTGTTCACTCCATGCTGCAGTTCCGGAAATGCTACCTTTTCTGAATCCACCATCAACTTGTCCTCAACTTGGGAAACTGGAACTTTGAGGTGTAATTGAAGAAAACTTGTTAGGTTTTCTTTCTCGTTTTGTAAATCGCCTAAGTCTACTTGGAGTTCACTTTGAGATTTATTTTTGTGTCCAAAAAGCAAAAGTACACGCCTATAAGGGTAAGCTATTATGATGGTAAAAAGTTTGAGTAGCGCCATGAAAAAACACTTGACTATTACCAATCCGCTGAATGCAAGTATTTCACGTCATAAGTCGTAAACCCTTTGAAAAAACATCTACAATTTTAACCATAAAAACACTTCACTACTGTTATTTATCTCCTCGAATAATTTAAGCCTTAATGGACTTAGCGCTCTTACTAATAATCGATCTTCTCGTTTCCTATGAAGCTAACACACAACAAGTTTGTAGCATTCAGAGTTATGTCGATTGTAATGTTGGGGCAATTGCAGCTCATGATCACGAGTGTAGTATCGGTATATCAGATTTTACTTCTACTAGCATAGACTCGGTGTATTCTGGTGACTGCTTGATGGTCTTGCGGGTAAGATTGACGAAGACTTTTGACTCATCCCAACTAACGCGCTCGATCAATTTCGGCGAAACCAGTACCTCTTTTCCCGGCCACCAGTTCCGTGTATTTATTATTAGGTAACGAATCGCCCACGTTTGGTCATCTACAATAAAATCTTCAACGTTACCAATCTCTCCGTCGGAGGCTTGGATATGATATCCACTCACGACGTTGGTACTGCGCAAATGTGAATCCCACTTTTTCTCAGCCTCTTCGCGCGAAAAGGCATTACGGTCATGCACGATGTAGGGATAAGATCCCCATGGATATGGTCCCATCCAATACAGCGGCCAGCCATAATACATATGGTAGGTTTTCTCGTATTGTTGGGAGACGGGCTTGTCGCTTTTCAATGCTGGGCTGTCCTCGATCTGTTTTTTGGTTAAATTGATGGCGATGTTTTGCTCTTCTTTATTCACTGCGAGCAGCGCATGCGGGGAAATCAGTACCTGCCTGTCCGAAAGCCAATTTCCTGAGTCGGCAACCAAATAGCGAATTGTCCAGTACGTGTCGTCGAAGTAGAATTCTTTGACCTTACCTATTTCCCCATCAAGGCTGTCCAATCTGTAACCTTTTAGTGTTTTGATTTTGTTTAGCATAATGCGCACCTATTTGAAGTTTCTAATCTAGAAGTTGGTTCCAGTTTTCTTAAAGATATGTGGCTGTAGCGGGACAGCAACAAGTCACCTTAGCTCCAAGACTCAGATTGTTAGCAACTTTTGACGCCCAATTAGGGATTGAATTCCCCGTTGACGTCTTCTCCGGTGATGTCTTCGTTGTAGTTTTCGTCTTCATGAGCTTCTTCTTCATATTCTTCTTCTGCCTCCTCTTCACGGGCTCTTTCTCTGGCGCCTGCATCTCGTGCTTGGTCTTCAGTTTCGCCTTTTGGAGGAAAAGCATCGTCTAACCACAGTTTAAACTGCACTTTGCCTTCAGCATTAGAGAAAGCCCATTCACATAATTCACCGATTACGCGATTCAGGTCAACTTGCTGATCGTTAGCTAACTGTTTTAAGTATTGTTACCACTTAGAAGGAATAGATCTCGCTAATCTGCTCATTTTCTTACTCGTGTCCTTTTATTTCATGATGCGTTGTTTCTCTGGGTCTTTCCATCTCTGAGTGGGTCTTGAAGGTTTTACCGCAGTCTGGACAAGGAATCTGGTTTGGCTCTGCACCCTTTATTGGTGTCTCTTGAGATGACGGCTTCCCCAACGTGTGGGGCTGATGATGATGCTCTTTGCCGCTCATGGTTTCTTTTGAGAGCTTTTCCACTAATTCAGCTCCCTCTGGGGTAAGCTCGTATTGACGGTATACGTTATGATTTGTCTCTTTGGTTTGTCCCTTCACTAAGTGGGCTCTTTCGAGCACTTCCAAATCTACCACATCTTGGTGCAAATTACCCGGTTTTGTTCCTTCAGACGAAATTAGCATATCAAAAGGCTGAACTTTTGCTACTCTAAGCAGAAGAGATTTGTAGCGGTTTATACCTTCTTCAAACGCTATTTCTTTACGTTCGTTATCTTCTACAGCTACCGTACTCAACAAACTCTTAAGTTCCAAGGACATACAAACACCACTCCAAAAACATTAATCAAAACAGAATCTATTGAAATCTTGTCTATCGCGTTATTTTAACTTACTGCTCAAGCTTGGAAGGGTTGCTCTAGCTCCACGCTTCATTTTTTCCCCATTTCACGCGGATGCTTTCCAGCTCGCCAGTGCTCTTCAATCTGTTCAAGAATCTTCCCTTTTGTTTCCGGCACCAACTTGTAGCAGAATATCCAAGCTAAAACACCCACTACCGCATATAACCAGAAAGTCCCAGATCTACCCAGAAGCTGAATCAAGGTGAGAAAAGTCAAAGCTATGATAAGATTTGATCCCCAGTTGGCTTCGCTGGCTATGCTCATTGCGAGACCGCGAACCTTCAGCGGATATATTTCTGAAATAAGAAGCCAGAAGACAGGCCCCAAACCAATCGCGAAAGACGCAACGTAAACCATTAATCCAACAGTAGCTAAGGACCCAATCAGACCCAGAAGACTCGACAAGTAAAACGAGATACCGAGCAAGACTAGACTTGAAACCATGCCGGCCAAGCCTATCAACAATAAGGGACGACGACCTACCCGATCAAGCAGAAGTATTGCGATAATTGTGAATACAACATTGACTATGCCTACCATCAGAGTTGAGAAGATAGCGGCAGACGAAGAGACTATTCCAGCGAACTGAAAAATTTTTGGAGCATAATAAATGACCGTGTTTATTCCCGTTGCCTGTTGAAAAATAGCCAAGGCAACACCAATTATTAAGGCAGGCTTCACCAATGGATTCAAGAGTTCAGCACGCCCACCCTTCTGCTCTTTGAGACTCTTTTGAATTTCCCCCAGCTCTTTCTCCACATCCTCGTTGCCTCTGATTCGCTTCAAGACCACGCGTGCCTTTTCAGGTTCTTTGCGATTCATTAGCCATCGGGGTGTGTCTGGTAAAGGAAGCATACCCAACGCCAGTATTACCGCAGGAATTGCAGCTAAACCCAGCATATACCGCCAACCTTGAATTGGAGCCAACGCGTAATCAACAAGATAAGACACAACGATGCCGATTGTAATCGCTAGCTGATTCAAAGAAACCAATGAGCCCCGCACTTTTGCTGGAGAAACCTCGGAAACATAGAGCGGAGCAGTCATGGAAGCAATGCCAATCGCAAGACCCACAACAATCCTTCCCGCTATAAGCAACAAAACATTGGGCGTAAACGCGGCTCCAATTGCACCCAAGATAAAAACTAAGGCAGCCACAAGAATCATTTTGCGCCGACCCACCAAATCTGCAAGATACCCAGCTACAGCTGCGCCTATTACAGCCCCTATCAAAACAGCGCTAACCACAATGCCAACTAAAAGGCTTGAAAGCGCATAATCTTTTTCAATAAACAGAATAGCCCCGGAAATAACGCCAGTGTCATAACCGAAAAGCAATCCTCCTAAGGCAGAAATTATGGCGACCACATAAACAAATCTCCCATGAGTCTGTTTTGCATCAGGCGGCATTGCGCTCAAAATCTTATTCTCCATCACATTTTTTGTTTGATATGGTTTTTTGCTTCTTGTAGATCAAGAACAGATAGGATAGAGAAAGCGTGAGACCACGCTAGCGGTATTGCAGAAACAGGCGCTCCGCTTTCTTTGTCAACTTGCTCAGAGAGTAATTCCAATTCGGTGGAGTGGTCAAATGCCCAGCGAATAAGCGGCTGTGCTTTGACCAATTCACCTGCTTTTTCGTAATATAGTGCTAACCATAGAGTTGTCAGAATCCATGGGTTGCCACCGTAGTACTGATCAAAGGTGTACCTACCCAATCCGCCTGACTTGAACGTGAAAGCAGACTCTATTGCTTTGGCGGTCTTTTTCATTCTTTCGTCGTTTGCAGGCAAAACATCAAACGGATAGGATAAGCTTAATAGGCTAACGTCAAGGTTTTCGTCTCTGGGAACAGCTGTCTTGATGAATCGATTCAAGTGCGCATCCCACGACAAGTTGAGCAGTGATTCCCTAAGGCTAATTGCGTTTTGATCCCACTTACTGCCTAAATCGTCTTTTCCCATTACTTTGGCAAGAGTGGCGGCTGATTTTAGCCCTGCATAAACTGCTGCGTTAGAGTATGTGTGATTACCGAATTTCTCTTCCCAAAGACCAACTGTTTCAACTAGATCATCAGCTTGAGAAACCTGTGTAGCCAAGAAGTCTGCTCCTTTACTTACACTGTTCCACACTGAGCGAACAAATCGACGGTCACCTGTTAGTTCAAAGTGTTTTCCCATGCCCCATATGACAGTTGCGATTTCGTCTGTCTGAGAGCTCCAACAGGGACCTTTTAGGCGGTTCCCTATGTAATAGCGTTGGTATAGTCCCCCTTCGGGTTCTTGAGCTTTTGTGCACCATTGGTAGAAACTTTTTGCCTCTTCATGATAGCCGCATCTATCAAAGGTATAGGCGACGTAGGTGGCGTCTCTGGGCCAACAGAAACGGTACTCAGGACTCATGCATGGTGCGGCGATTGTACCGCCGTGACGTTCAGACGTTAATAGTTTAAGCGTTAGCAAGGATCGTCTTGTCATGCGCGCTAATTGCTCATCTATATTATCCGTTTTGAAATTTGTAATCCATTTTTTCCAGAATTCTTCTGTTCCGCTGATTTGCTTTTCTGGTGATTCGTTCTTGTATTTTCCAAGAGTTTCCAGCGCTTCTTTTTGTGTGGCTGCCATAGTGATTATGACTGCCACTGTTTTTGATTCGTTGACGTGCAAATTGGGGATATCCCAGCTTAAGCAAGAGTTAACGTCTCTTAAACCACTATACAATGTTAGGGAGCCACCTGACAGTTTATAGTCATACACATCTCTAAACGAGTCTGAGTCTTCACCATGCACCCCGCACTGGTGACCCGAGGAAGGCAATGTCCCCGTGTATGCAAAGTGTAAATTGCGTTTGTAGTGAAGGATGGCATCATTGTTTTTTAAGTAGGTGGCGGCATCGTCAATTGGCGATTCCGATAGTGCTAGATCAGTGTAATAGAATAATCTAAGAAAGACTTCGTTATCTCCATAATTTTGTATTACAAATTGCCTTATCAACGTGTCAGAATCAGGCAAGACTGCATCTGTTAGTGTTATGTTCAAGTCTGGATTTTGGTGCTTGAAAAAGGTGTGAACGATGTTGGTGTCGGGTAGGTATTCTTGTTTTTTCGTCCATGCTGGATCAGTGAGCCAATCAAAACGATTTTCACCTTTAAAGGAGTAGAATATGCCTGGCAGAGAGCCTCGTACGTGTTGAGGGTAATCTATGGTGGGCCAGAACAAATATCGAAGCTCACCATGCTTACCAATTGTAGCTAGCATTCTATTATTGCCAAGTACGGCTTGTTCAGGTACATCCATATGTGACGCACCTCTTTCTAAGATACCTAATTTGTTTCTGTAGCTTTTTTTTAAAAAAATGCAACATCCTGATTCAGAAATCAGTTTTCTATTACTTATTAATATGTGACTGTTAAACCACAACCACAAAGTTATCACTTGACAAAAATATTCTAAAGATAGCTTTGCGAGCGTTTGTTCCTCTTGTAGGATATATCAATCCTAGACAGAACACACTTTCAAACGCGCATGTGAGCTTCTAAGTACGTTTTATGTTTTTTTAAAAGCTGCACTCTGGTTTTTGGGTTTCTTCGCTGTATTCGTCTTTCAAAAGGATATGTGACATACTTCTTGCGATAGTTGGAGGTTGTTTTTTTACTCAGATTTTGATTCAGTATATAAAGGAGCATCCTTTAGTGTTGAGAGTAGTTCCTGAGTCTGCAGTTCGGTTAGTGCACATTCTTTTGTGTCTTTCAAAAAAGGTATTTTGTCGGTTGCGTTTTTGAGTTCATGTAGTCTTTCCCATTCGACTTTGATGTTTTCGGAGAAGCTATGCTCATCCACACTGCTGTACCATGTTCCTTTCTCCAAATCTTCAGGCCCTTGAACAGCGGTGAATGGACCGAGAAGAGTTTTTGTTTCATCATTGAGTAAAAAAATGACCGTGTTCATTTCTAATTCTTTGTATACTTTAACTTGCTTGCCTGAACAACTAAAGTGTTTATTTCTCATACACTCAGTCATCGAAGCATTATTACACAGAAAAACATAGCCTATTTGCATGAATAACAAATACTGTTTTCTCCCCTAAAAACTCACCTGCCCAGTGAGTTGAATCAAATTGTGTCCCCATCCTTGCCCACAAAACTTATGAAAATTATTTTAACCGTTTCTTCAATTTTGTCTTGCTAACGTCCCCATAGGATCCCAAGGTGGAAGAACAACAGGTTCAGTACAAAGAACTCTCAAGAGCTTTGAAGAGAGGTATTCTTTTCTAACAGTTACTTCGAACACGTATTCGTCGAACCACTCGTCCATCATATACATGTAACCCTTATCCCCAATCTTTGCTCCCCAACTGTTTTCAACCCGCCATTTTCTCGGGTTTCCTTTCTCATCAAGATCCACACCCGTCAGCACCATGGCATGTGTCATTTTGCTATTTCTGTAATCCAATCTTCCCGCCTTATCTAACTTAAAATCTGTTCCATAAACGATGCCATAATCATATTGGGAGTGGGCCGTACCGGATTTGAACCGGTGATCTTCGCCGCGTGAGGGCGACGTCCTAGCCAGCTAGACTAACGGCCCGTCATATGGATTGTGAATACATAGTTTGCTTTCATAAAACCTTTCCTTATCCTCTGCTTAGATTATAGCTTTAAGGTGAAACTATATGAGTCAATTCGACAACTTTGCAGAAAAGCATGAAGGATTTCTAATCTTCCTCTGTTTCCTTGGTAGCGCATTAGCGGGTTATGTTCTGATGAACCACTTTGCACTCTTTGGGATCTAAACGAAACTTTTTTTTGATTTAGCTTTTAAATACTCAAGTTCAATTTTTCTCATCCTTTCTTGCTTTGACCTAAATTTATTGT
Source organism: Candidatus Bathyarchaeota archaeon (assembly GCA_963775465.1). Taxonomy (GTDB): domain Archaea; phylum Thermoproteota; class Bathyarchaeia; order Bathyarchaeales; family Bathycorpusculaceae; genus Bathycorpusculum. The sequence continues at coordinate 191,136 of CAVZIW010000001.1, forward strand.
AAGGATTTTAGTATTGATCGAATAAAACTTCTATTGCCTATGGCTGGCGAATGTACGGAAGAGAAAAAACCTAAGTGGGGATATCGAGCAAATAAGATTGGATACGATTAAGAATTTTCTTAAACAAAAAAAGAAAGGTTGTTGGCATTTGTATGGTTTTTCTATGGTCGTTTTCTTAGGATTAGTATTGTTGCTGCAAAGCCAATGGCGATTGCTGCGATTATTGCGGCTACTGCTGGTGCAAAGTATATGTCAGAAGTCGATTGTATTGGAGTATCTGTTGGTGCTGGTGTGGGTGCTGCTGAATCTACTGCAAAGGCTGTTTGTGCATATGATGCATAGAATGCTTTTGAACCGGCAAACGTTGCAATGACTGTGTATGAACCTTCTATGTCAGGTTTCCATGTGAATGCGAACATGCCTGAAGAGTCGCTTGTTGTTGTTCCTATGTTTCTGTAGTTGCCATTAGCGTCAACGACATCTATGGTTACGGGTACTCCGGTAGCATCCATTGGGCGTTCGAATTGTTTGTAGATGTAGAGCATCCACTCACTTTGGCTTGCGTCAGATATTGCGGGTACGCCATTTGGGAAACGAAGGCGCAATTCTTCATTGGTTGTTCCTGGAGAGACGTCCATTATGGTGCCTTCAATTACAATGCTGCTTCCAAGAGCTGTGACTTTTGGGGATGCGGTGATCGTTGTGGAACTTGGGCCTTTGCCTATGCCGTAGACTCGCTGGTCGTAGGTGTCCTGCGTTGCTATAACGCTATCGCCGATTACTGCGTGTCCACCCCAGTGGGTTTGACGGAAGGCTCCATCGATTCGCCATATTTCTTCGCCGGTTGTTGCGTTAAGACAGATGAAGGGTGCACCGCGGGGTCTAGGATCGATCGGTGAGTGTTCTTCATGACCTACGTAAATTTTCCCGTCTGAAATGAAGAGTATTCCAAGCCACCAATCGTTAGCCCATAGTATTTCGTTGTATGGGTCATTTGCATGGTACTGCCATAGCAGATCCCCTGTCTTGGCGTCATAGCAGTACACTATTCCAGCAGCACCGGTTGAGTAGTATTTGTCGTATGCTATGCATGGGCCAACTGTTTGCGAGTAGATGTTTAGGTAGTATTCTGGGTCATCAGTTTCCCATAAGAGTTGACCTGTTTCAGTGCTGAAAGCATAGTGTTTTCGTTCCTCTCTCGCAAAAACTGAAATCATGCCATCTTTGCCTTGAGAACTAGCAGCTGCCGTGCTTATTGTTAGGTTGCTCCATTCTGAAGGTGCATTCCACGTATTACTGAAGAGTAATTGACCTTCACTTCCAGTTTCTCTGCTTAAGCCCCATAGTTTTACTGATGTTTGGGTTACACTGCCGCCTATTATTCTATCGTCGAGCACATAGAGTACGCTTCCAGGTAAGTTGTTTGGAATTGTTTTGTTCCAATGGTATCCTGCTAATCCAAAAGGTGTGTTAGGTGTTGTAACTGGCGCACCGAACATGTTAGTGATAGGCCCAGTTGCATTGATTTTTTTTCCCATGGGTTGCCATTGACCATAACCCATTGATCCTAGGTCTGTGCTAGCGTATAATTGCGGTATGTTTGTCGAGTTCCATAGTGTCATCCAGCCATTTTGAGTGTTGACTGTGTAGATCAGAAATTCGCCTTTTTCGCCTCTTGTCATGCTGCCTGTTGGAATGCCTGTTAAGCTGTATACCCAGTCTCCTGTGAAGGGATCAAAGAAGTTCCATGTGGGGGGTGTCGGGTCAAAGAAGCCACCACCAACAGCTGAAATCAGATAATCGTAGACGCCGTGGTAGTCGTAGGTGTCCCAGTACATTAGTTGACCTCGTGTAATTGTTCGGTTATCGAGCAAAGGTCTAGACCAAAGTTCTTTGCCGGTGTGTAAGTCAACACATGCTGTCTCTTTGTATCTGTCGTTTCCAGCGTATTTTTCATAGTATAGTTTTCCAGCTATTATCAGGGGGTTTCCTCCACCGAAAACTCCTGCGCCAAATTTACCTTCGTATGCATCTCCCATGTCATACGAGTGTTCAGTTAGTGTTTGTCCGTTATCAAGTGCCCCACCGACTGTTCCGCCCGATGTAAATGGTTTTGTCCAAAGGATGTGTGCTGTTTCTGGAGCTTGGTTATATGGAGCAAATTTGTTTGCGGGGGTCTCAAGCCAACTTCCAGCGATTTGAGCCCATTCTCTGTGTTGCGCATCGAAGGGTCTGCTCCAGTATTCTGTTGGCAATGGAAAGCCTGGATAATATGAAACTTGTTCTTCTTGGACGGTAAGGGTCAATTCCTCGCTTTGGCTTGCTTGCATTACTGTATTGGGAGGTATTGTCATTCCAAATAAGCCAGAGACTCCATTTACGCATATTTGCTCGGGGAAGTTACTGTGCATCGTATAATTGCCAATTTTATCAGGTACAAAAACGGTTCCAGATCCACCCGTTGAATCTGTGCGGAAAGGACCTAGCGTTTTAGTATTTCCATCTGGGTCTTTGACTGTGATCGTTATTCCTTCCCAACCGTCCGGTTGGAGAGACAATTGGTCAGGGATGCCGAAGTGAAGCAGAACTTCTTGGCCCACACCGACGGGATTTGGCAAGGCACCAAGAAAAGCATAAGTTCTTTTTATGCTTGTTTGTGCACTAGCTTGCGGCAAAACAATGATCGATGTTGCAAAAAGCGCTATCAGAAGAATTGCAATTGTTTTTGTTTTTCTTACTTTTATCATGTTTTTTTCTCCTCTTTGTGTACACTTGTCAGTGTACACAGCGCCTTTTTGTTACCTTTTAGTATATAAGTTTTTAATTAAACGATACATACTTCAAATTTTTTATTTAAATAATGGATTAAAGGTCAATGATTAATTAGGCACGCGAGTTTTTATCGCTAAAAGAATGAAAAAACGCAATAAATCGCCATACAGATTTGCTAGTTTGGGCCTACTTGTCTATATTTAATTATAAAAATGATTAACCAGCAAAATTGCAATTATAATCAGAGTAAATTAAAAATCTAAGAGTATAAAGAATAGGATGATGTAGCCTTCAAAACATTTTCTAAAAAGACAACTTAAATTTTCCCACGAAAACGTAAATAAACATCTGTAACATTGATGGTATAGCCTCTCCCTAAAAAGTAACCGAAAACACCAAAATAAGTGCCGAGGTAGCTCAGCCTGGGAGAGCGCTCGGCTGAAGACCGAGTCGTCGCAGGTTCAAACCCTGCCCTCGGCACCACAATGGTAATTTGGAATCAGTTAGCGACACTTTCAAGTGTTGCCTTATTTTCTTAAGGAATTTGACGCTGTCCAAATCGCATACAAACTCGAGTCCAAACTCTATTGAGTTTTGTATTTTCTGTTATAGATTCTTCTCTATAATCGTGTTTTTCACTTTTATTGTACATAAAAAGTGTAACTGCAATTAGAAAAACACAATTGCCGATTATAAGAAAAACATTGTTTAGAATAACCCCTATCGCTGTTACGATGAATGAACAACAAATAATAAGGGATGCAATTTTCCAATTCATATATCTAAGATTTAGCGCAGGGGCTTTTGTAGTGGTCTCTTTCTCTTGCTTAATTTCCTTAGTTACGGTTGAAGAATTGTTTTGTTCAGCACTGTCTTTTTGAATAATAGACAGAATTTGGTTTTTGTCTAATTTTCTGCCCAGATATTCTGCCCCTCTACCATCGTTAGCTGTTAAATCAAGTTCTGCCCATTCAAAACCTCTGAAGGGTACAATGTGTAAATTCCATTTTGCCCCGCAGATTTTGCATGTAAGAGTATCTTTTTCACCGGCGGTTAAATGGACCGAGAAAGTTCCTTTAGCTGAAGCATTGCAGATTGGACAGGATTTGAAATAGTTTCTAAGCTCTATCGCAAATTCTTGCAGGTTAACCATTCGCAATCACCAAGGCATATAATCTGCTAGTTGAATGCTTAAACTTTTGCAATTTTTCTCTTTGTCCTTTTGCAGCTATTTGCCTATATTTCTTAATTAAATTAGGCTTCTTTGTTTTAATGTTTTTATGAGGTTTAGCTAAAAAAACTTATCTTATAACATGCTTAGAAAAAGAGGGTTGAAAAACATCGAGAATTCATTAAGAATTGTATCCTTGTGGCGCAACAGACTTCTAATAAAGAATTTAAAAATTATTGCTTGGAAGGGTTTACTATAGAAAACTCTAAAGCTGAAGTTTGTCCCTAAATATGGATATAGTTAAGACGTAAATAAACTTTTAAAATAGAAAAAGGAAATTGTGAGGTTAAAATCTCCATCAATCCCAGGTTCAAACCTTACACTCGACTCCATAATGAAAAATTTGAATAGCTATGGTTTTCTTTCTTTTTCTGAAGATTAAAATCATCCGAAAAGCAATCAGGCTTAAAAATTAAGAGGTATTTTTGAACGCCTTGGATAGTCTCCAAATGAGAAATCCGATTGCTGCAACAACGAAGCTTATGATTGTAAAGGTGTCTACCCTAATCCAAGGTATGAGATGGGATAGACCAAGATTAAGCCATTCTGGATGAGTCAATTGTACTAGGATGCCATAAATCCAAGCTATCAGGCCGAAGAAAAAAATAAATTCTCCGAAAACCTCGAAAATATTTAGTTTAAGATTTACAACCATAAATTGTAACCTTCTTTGTTTTGAACTGGTTTGAAAGGGCTATCTAAACTATCTTTGGGGAGTATAAAAATGAGGCTGCTTTGAGTTTATAAGACAGGTCCTGTAAATAGATGTTGACCAAGTTATTGCTTTGTTTTCAGCCCAAACATAACGGCTAATCCGACAACAAACAAAATTACGCTAGCAATCATAAATGGCAAATAAGATGTTGCGGTTATCTCATTTCCCAAAATAAAATAAACGCCAGCTTCGCTTGGAACATGAGAAGCTAGCCAAGCTGTAACTATTAGAAAAAAAGCTCCAAAGATAACAATTGTCAAACCGATACTACGAAATTTGTTTACCATCTACTTGCACTTCGTTAGACTGAAACGCTGAAACTCAATTAACATGCGAACTTTAGCATAGCTGTTCTTGAATGGCAATATTTTCGATGCATTGAAATTCAAGTGCTGCCCATTCTTCAGTTTTAACATCATTTTTCTTAGTTTTTGTTCTTCTGCGTTGCATAATTTACAACTTAAAGCTGGATTATATTATATTTATGAATTACAAATCACTATCACATTTAAGCGGTCTATTTCTGAATATCCTTATCATATAGTGCCAGTTATTGAATTTAGACTTGGCAAATCACTGAAAATCCTCTAAATCTTTAATAAATTCGTCTTAATTAATAGAGCAACTCGATACCGTTAGAGGTTCAAACTCTGTCTTCGACATCGAGATTACTTAAACATAGCTAAACAAATTATTTGAGGCTTAAAAATGGAACTTGATGATTGCATTAAAGGTAGACGCAGCGTAAGAGCTTACACAGATGAAGCTGTCGCAGAGGAGCATATTGAAAAAGTTCTTGAAGCAGAAACATGGGCACCAACAGGAATGGCAAGAGAACCCTGGAGATTCGTAGTTGTTGAAAACAAAAAGTTAATTGAATATGTTTCGGAGGAAACCAAACTTGCCGTTAAACAAGCTATGCCACCTCTAGCAGAACGTTTCTCCTGCAAAGAAGACATCATTTGCTATAATGCACCTGCACTCATAATGGTATGTGCAGAAAAAGACAGCCAATGGGAAAACATTAACTTGCTCGACAGCGTGCTTGCAACACAAAATATGTTCTTGAAAGCATATGAATTGGGACTTGGAACATGTTACATGGGATACGTGAACCTTCTAAACAAAAAGCCTGAGGTACTCAAAAAAATTGGGCTTCCGGATAATTATCAAATGATGGTTCCTTTCATAATTGGGCATCCAAAAGTAAAACAGGGTGCTGGAAAAAGAGCTAAACCAAAAACCAAATGGATCAACTAACTTTTCTTTCATCTTTTGGCAAAACAATTTCCTGATTCACTTCACCATACTTAACAGCTCTACCTTCCAAAAGTAAAAAACCCACATAAGCGCAAGTTACCGCATCAAGTTCATGATCACTCATTTGCCTGCTAAGCCCAGATATGCCTAATCTTTCTAAGCTAACTCGTAATTTGTCAAGTCCCTTTTGTTTTCTAGGAATGCAAAGTACATCTTGAGCACCTCCTGGGTAAACTTCGATAACTCTAAATCCTTTTTTCTCAAAAATTTCTCTCAATGCAATACCTCTTAGAGTTAACTTTCGCATTGGTCCTAATGTGATAGGGAATAATTTTATCCCAATTTTAAGAATCGCTCTATCACATTCTCTAAGGTGCACGCTTGTTCTCTCTTCAATGCTTTTCCTTCCCGGCGGCAAACACAGAGGTGCATCGATAGCGATTAGACGAGGTTTGATCTTGGCAATTCTTTCCAGAATTTCTTCATCTGTTTATAGCAAGCATGTACTAACGTTCATATTGGCAAAAACACAGAAACCCGTAGGTCTGGTTTCAACACCCGCTAAATCTACACCAACAATCGACATTACAATCACAGGAATAAGAGTAATCAAACATGCTAAAATATTTCTTTTCCCGCCGCAATAGAATGGAAAAGTTGCCTGTTTTAAGTAAAAATAAGGGCACAGTCCATATTGTATCGTTTAAAAAAGACCAATTTTAGCTCATTTAAGTGCAATCAATAGAAAGTGTTTTATGCTGATTGATATGATACGTTGTTTCTGAGGAATAATATGGCAAAATGTCCCACATGTGGAAAAGAAGTAAAAAACGCTAAAAAAACTTGGAAGATGGCTGGGAAACCAGACAAACAAGGCAAACGGACACAGCTTACCATTGGCCTCTATGACTGCTGCGGTAAGACCTTCCGTGAAGTTTTAGACAAGAAAAAGATCTAAATAAGGAAATTTTTTATTTCCTTTTCTATTTTTTCTTCAACAACTTTAAAATTCCATACTTTAGCTATCAACTAAATTATTCTTGTTGAAATTGTGTCCTTGCCTTCTATTAATGATAAAACACGCTCAGGAAACAAGCCGCTAACAACATAGCAATCAATATGAAATCTTGAAACAAGTCTAGGAGTACAGATGTCGACGCTTGTCCGCTCATTCTGTTCTGAAAGCTGTTTTGAAGATATTTTCTTAATCAGTTTTTCGTCAGAATGTTCTTTTGGATTGCCTCTATAGATCCCATCTACATCGGTAACAAGTAATACTTTCTTAATAGACAAGCGACTTGCAAGATAAACAGCAATGGCGTCAGAGGTCACATTCCAAGAGTATTCCAAAGGGTCCTCGTTTTCCATAAAGCTTGATGGTAAGAAAACAGCAAGTTTTCTTGAATCTAGCACATCCTGTATTTTCTTAATATCGTTAATTGGGAGTGAGTTAGGCATCAAGTTGACTAGTAGGAGCCCATATTGATCCATGCCTAGAATTGCCATCCGATGGGCGATTCTATCCGACAAGTCAAAGCGCTGATTAACCACCCTTACTGCGTCTGCAAATTCGCCTCCTCCAGGTACCACAACCAACTGTTGTTCTTTAGAATAATCACTCAACTTCGCGCATAATTCCTGAAGCGCCTGAGGTTGCAGTGCCAAGCTTCCGCCAACCTTCAACAAAACTGCATTCATCATGTACTCTCCAGTTTGTTAGCTAACATTAAAGACACCCCAAATGCGGGAGTAGCGTAAACCGCTTCATCCTGCAATAAGTCGCTTAAATCGATTATTTCGTCAGCGCCAATTTTCTTTGCAGCTTCACGTGCAATAAAATTCTTCCCAAGTCCTGTAACCACAACAGGAAGCTTAGCCGAATTATGGAGTTTAATTCGATTGTAGACTTGGGCTAAACTTTTTGCTGCCCGATCGATTTGCTGTTTATGGATGTATTTTGCTATCTGCAAAAGTTCTTCCTTTCCCAATATTTCTGTATCTGCGCAAACTACTCTCGCGAGTCTATCTAAAGCGTCAGGAATAGTTTTTGTTCTTCCATCCGCTGTTTCAGTCGTGTAATTGCTTTCCGTAATATTGCCTAAGATCAAGTGAACATCCGCTGATAATGCGAATAGTTCCGAAGAAACACCCGCTTCACCGCCTCTGATTGGAATTGACTGAACAATGGCGGCCACATTAGTTCGCAAACTTCCAGTGTAAACAAGTTCACCGCAGAGAAGCTTGTCCAGATCAGTTTTTCCGCAAGCAGTCACTTTTCCATCTACGACGGGTATTATGCTGGTGCTTGTACTCCCTACATCAACAATTACACAATCCCTTAACTGCAAAGAAACTAGCCAACCTGTTGCAGCCCAGTTTGCGGCGGCAACTTCAAGTGGCTTTTTAACAGCGTCAGCAAGAGGGATTAATTTTGCCGCTATGTTAAGAACATAGATTGGTACATCAGAGAAAATAGTCTTTACAGAAGACAGAATGTGCTTGACGCCTTCTCTTTTGGTTTGGTACGCGTCAGACAATTCAGCTGTCATGGTTACTGCCAAACCATCAATTTTTTTGACCTTTAACTGCTGCTTTAGGTCATTGAGTACTTGGGTAAGTTTTTGCGGGTTTTTCCAGATTGGAAAGTATTGTGATGCACTCTTAACATCGAGTGTTTTTCCCTTTTGCTGTGATATGAAAACGGCTTTAGTATTTGCGCCGCCGATGTCATAGCCTAACACATTGACCAAAAATAGGTCTCCTTATCTGTTAATGTCTTCAAGTTGCTTTTTAGCTTGCTCTAAAGTTGAGCATGCGATTTCTACTTTTTCTCCATAGCCGATTGCAAGAGCATATGATTTGGCGTTGCCTTGCAAGGGAAAAGGAGGAGAAACTATGGATGCAAGTTTTGATGCTTTTTGATAAACTACCATTGTTGGTTTTGGTGTCTGTTGTTTTGAGAAACATGCAAATCCATGAATTTCAGTTTTTGTCGGCAGTCTGCCTAATACAACGGAATTAATCAATAACTCCGCTACATTGAAGTTGACGACTTTTCGTAAACCCACATATGAAGTTGTTAACCGAGGATTAACGTCCAAGACGAAAGCCGTGTCTTCTGATAAAACCATGTCTACTCCTACATAGCCTTTTAAGCCTTGAAATGACTCAACAGCTTTCTCTGCTAGGTCTAACGCAGCATCTTTAAGAGGATGCTCAAAAGGAACGATACCGCCTTCATAGCTCGAAGACTGGTCTGGACCAGAAACCTTCACACTCTGTTTGTTTAAACAGATTCCCAAAGCTTTCTTTCCAGTTGAAAGCAAACTTACGCTAGCCGGTTCTCCTTTTATGAATTCTTGGACAATGAAATGGTCATTGGCTGATTCTAAGTTGATTTTAGACAGAGCTTTTTCAATTTGTTTTTCATCCTCAATTATGCTAAGCCCATTTGCTCCGACGCCATCCGAAGGTTTGAAGATCAATGGATAAGTTAGTTCTCGAATGATGCTTCGTTTGATTTGCTTTATATCTTCATCTTTTTTCAACACCAATGTTCTAGGAACCGAGAAACCGTTTTTTTCCAGCTCCGTGTAGAGAAGAGCTTTGTCCGTAACCTTGGAAATGACCTTAGATTCACAGTTTAATGTTACTTTCCCAGTTTCCTCGATTAACTTTACCATTGAAGGAAGATATTTTTCTTTTTCAGGCGCGATTACATACGCGGCATCGTTAACTTTGGCGATGTTACTAAGAAACTGTTTTGGCTCATTTGAGTATAGTATTGGAACTATAAAGTCAGCATCAATGGGTGGATTAAGCATTGATAACCTTCCATCCAAAAGAACCGTGACTGTATGTCCTACAGCTTTAAAATCTGCTGCTATGCTACGCATCATTGCGAAGCCTTCAGCCAAAAAGCTCGGAGGAATAGGATGCTCGCAGTATCCTCCTCCTGAAACATGCTCATAAACGATAATTTTCAAGATAACTCACTTACAAGAAGACAACAAGACAAAACTGTTCCGTTTATAGTTTTTCTGTCTCTAAATCTTTAAGAAAAGCCTGAACATGCTTGCGCTTTACGTGGGGCATGACGACGATTCGGATGCAGTCATACCTTGGAACATAGGAGATAAACCAGCCGCGTTTAGCCATCTTCAATGCGAGAGCTCTTGTGTTTTCAGATTTGAAGGCTAATAGATTAAGCTCTGGCTCGACAATTATTTTGAATCCAAGTTTCTTGAGACCTTTTGCTATCAGTTGGCTGTTTTTTATGCACGATACGACTGCTTTCTTAAAGCCGTCGATTCCTAGAAATTTGAAGACTGCCCATGCCGAAGCTGCAGAGGCTCCCGTTCTTGTTCCAACAAACGTATATTGATTTCTTTCGGTCAAGTATGGAGTTTGAGTTTTAATGAAATTCAAGGGGGTTTTGTCTCTGAAAAGAATCCCACCCGTTGGAATTGCCGCCATCCCCATCTTGTGAGGGTCAACTGTGATAGATTTCACGCCAACTAAACTAAAATTAAAAGGCATTCGGGGTTGAGGCAAAAATGGAACGATTAAGCCGCCGAAGGCTGCATCAACGTGTAACCAAATATCATGCTTTCGGGCAATATTCGAGAGCTTGTCAATTGGGTCAATTATGCCTAATTCTGCCGTTCCAACTGTACCCACTATTGCAACGGTTTTTTCTGTAATTTTATTTTCCACTTCAACAGGAATAACTCTGAAAGAGGAATCTAATTTTGCGTAAACCGGCTTTATGTTTAGTAAATTGCAGATTTTAGTGAACGAGAAATGCGCTGATTCAGCTAAGACAACTTCGGGCTCTTTTGCTTTCTTCATGTTTCTTGCTGCCAGCAGGGCCATCAGGTTTGCTTCTGTACCTCCTGAAACCAGAAATCCTGTTGCACCCTTGTTGCTTAGGAGTGAGGCAAGGTGATTTATGACTCCCCGTTCGAGTTGTGCGGCTCCTGGAAATAATCCAGAGTCTCCAAGGTTTGTTTCAAAAAATATTTCATATGCTCTTTTGGCTATCGGGTGCGGTTTGGTGGACATCGAACATAGTATCTTGCCATCTCTATATTTTTGGTCTAGACGGTGAATTTTTTTTAATTGTTTTAGAACGTCTTTTTGGCTTTGATCGATTGGCAGCAAGTCAAGCCCTCTTGCTTAGATTTTCTGCTTGTTTGACAGTCTTTACTAGATCGCTTACCAGCTCTCTTGTAATTTCGCCACTTATTCGATTTCCCCTCGCACATGCCGCTCCCCTTAACCCTGCAATATCCGTGCCTAAATCGTAAACAACAGGCAAATCTGCCTTTCTAAGTGAACCGGCCAATGCTACCTCTAGACCCAAAGAATGGGCGTTATCAACGAAAGTCTTCACCTGGGGCATAGTTAGGTTATCAAAGAGGCTTTTTCCTTGCTTAGCATAGGTATCAATCATGACTACATCGATGTAAGCTTGCTTAGCGATTTGGGGAAGAATCAATGGATTTATTGCGCCGATTTTTTCTGCGTCAGCATATCCAGCGGCCACTACTTTGATTTTAGGATTACATTCTTTGGCTGCCCGGTTAACGCTTTCAAGTAATTGTATTACTTGATTAGATGTTTTGACCCCGTATAGTCCTACTTTGATGTAGTCTACTCCTAAAAATGCTGCGCCAAGTGCAGCCAGAGAAATGGAGCCTGGAAGGTTGGGAACTTCACCTAAAGTGCAGCTCACTTGAAGTCTTTTAGGAGTAATCTCTCTGATTCTCCTGATAACCCATGGAAAATTTGCTCCTAATGGGCCTTCAGCGGGGTTTTTTACGTCGATTATGTCTGCTCCGCCGGCGATGGCTTCTTCTGCTTCTTTTTCGTTGGATGGGCTTATCAGCAGTTTCAAGGTGGTGTCATATTGATGCGGCAAATTGATGCCTTTAAAGGTTTCCTGTTATTAGAAAGAAGCTGCTCCAATTTCAATTAGGCATTGGTATTAGCATCTGATAATAAACAAATTCTAATCAGGATCGATTATTTTGTGTAAGATTTAAATGGCTTCGGCTTCATTATTTGCTTTAAATAAAATTCAACGGTAACCCTTGCATGTCGCTGATACCTGAAATATCAAATCCGTATCTTGGAGCATTTGCAGGGGGCTTGCTCTATGGATTGGCTGTTTGCACGGCATCGTGTTTACCTGTTGTAACCGGGTACATCGCGGGTGTTGGCGCAGGTTTTTCTAAAGGGGTCAAAGTTACGTTGATTTTTAATTCAGGCAGAATATTGGCGTATACCTTGATCGGCGCGTTAATTGGTTTATTTAGTGGTTTATTTCGTGTTTTTGTTTCTGAGTCTGCCATTTCTCCGTTTCAAGTTTATTCTTCTTTCGCTTTTGGAATAGTTACAATTGTTATTGGTGCCGCTATTTTGTTCAGGGCAAGAAAGCCGTGTGATTGTAACGGGGGAAGAACCTCAGTCGGTGCCTTTGGGAAGGTTGGCAGGTTTGGAGTGGATTTTGGGGCTTTCTCTTTGGGGTTGAGTAGAGGTTTAGTTGTTTGTCCGCCTTTGATTGCGCTTTTGCTTTATTCGTTGCCATTTACAAGTCCTGTAGGAAGTGTTGGTATTGCGCTTTTGTTTGGTTTAGGAACTGCTTTGTCTCCGATGATCCTTTTGGGAGGTGTTACAGGATGGTTGCTGGGTAAGGCGCCTTTATTTCGGAAGTGGATTTCGTTGGCTGGCGGTGGGATTCTAATACTTCTCGGGTTATTTACTATGGTTAGTTCCATATTTCAGTTATCATGAGGAAAAAAAATGACGTTAGAAATAGTTGGAGATCTACTGAGGCTGATGGTTCTTGGGGGACTTGGTATAGCAGGGATTCTAACTATTCTAATTTGGAAAAAGAACTTGTCTACCCGAGTTACGTTTGTTAGATTTGTCATCCAAGCAGTTTCTATGGCAGCAATATTCTACATATTCACCTACACAATCCCATTACTCTATGTGCTGATTGTTCTTTTGGTAATGACCCTTTTTCTTGGGAGGTTTTTCTGTGGTTGGCTGTGCCCATTTGCCTTTCTTATGGATGTTGAGAGTGTTGTTAGAAAGGCCTTAAAGATAAGATACCGAACGATACCAGACAAACTAAACAAGGCGTTGCATAAGTTCAGGTATGTTTTATTGTTGTTTTTCCTGTTAATACCAATTGTTTTATGGTTTTTGGAGCCACCGCCAAACGTAGATTTCGCTGTGCTATATGCTGAGGTTTTGGCGGGTCCTTTCCGTCCTTACAGTATTCTTTTGGCGCCTCTTATTCCAGTAATTGTTTCCTGGACAACTGCCCCGTTGATAGTCGGCGGAGTTAACTTTAGCTATCCCTATGTTCAGGATATCCTAACTTGGGCTGGACAAGACATAGGTCAAGTGATTGCTATTGTGTTTATTGGTTTAACCCTCGTCGGGTCGTTTTTCATAAGGCGTTCTTGGTGCCGTTTTTGTCCAACTGGAGTCTCATTAGCAGTTGTGAACCGGTTTAAGGGTTTTAAGTGGGCTCCTTTAGTGCATTTGGAAAAAGATGAAGAGAAATGCACAAAATGTGGCGTGTGCAAAAGGGTTTGCCCCGTAGGCGTTGAGGATGTGTATGAACAGAAGGGTGGCAAAATTCAGACTTCACAATGCATGGTTTGTTCGCGTTGCGTTGAGATGTGCCCGTATGAGGGTACATTAAAGGTGAAGTTAGGAAAAAAGACGCTGTTTAAGTCAAGAAACTGGTTGGAACAACCAAAAAGTGAATGAGGAACAGAGAAAAATGAATCAAAAAACCGCTGAAAAAAAATTCATGCCAGATGTCCCCAGAAAAGAAATCGAAGAACTTAAAAATTCAATAACTGCAGCCTCACAGAAAATAATAGCTGACAACATTGACCGTATGAAGAAAGCTGACCCTCACCGTCCTGAATCAATGAAGTATTTTGATGAAATGGCAAACCTATTTGGTCCAAGGCAAAAAGAGATAGCTGCAGAAAAAGAAAAAGGAAAGAAAGTTATCGGTTACATGTGCCTTTTTGCGCCAACTGAACTGATTTTAGCCGCAGATGCCATTCCTGTCCGTGTTAATTCCGGGTGGTATGATACGTCTAAACTCGGCGATAGAGTTGTCCCAGTTGAGGTATGCCCAGTTATACGGTCCACAATTGGAGCCAAAATGATTGAGCTTTCTCCTTTCCTCGAGCAGAGTGATGCTTTAATCAGCGTTTTAACCTGTGATGGCATGACTAAACTCGCTGAAATTTTAGGCGATTACAAAACTATTTGGGGCATGAATATTCCTCGAATAAAAGACACCACTCAATCTCTTCGTTTCTGGAGTGACGAAATCAAACACATGAAAACTCAAATTGAAGGCTTTACGGGCAACAAAATTACAAGAAAAAAACTAAAGCAAGCAATCGAAACCAGCCATAAAGCCACAAAAGCGTTTCGTAGATTGCAGGATTTACGCAAGGGCTCTCCAGTAATTATGGGCAGAGATGCTATGTTAGTAAATCAAACTTATTTATGGGATGATAAGAAACGCTGGACAGAAAAAACGGAAGCATTATGCGATGAACTAGAGAAACGTGTACAACAAAAAGATTGGGTTTGCCCGCCTGATACACCTAGAGTCATGGTTACGGGAACCCCGATGTTTTGGCCAGATAACTGGAAACTCCCAACACTCGTCGAAGAAGCTAGTCCTCAAGGCATCATTGTAGCTGACGAACTCTGTTCAGGCGAAAGAATTTTGAATGATCCCATAGGCGTGGATGAATGGTCAATGGATGACATGTTAAATTCCATAAGCGAGCGCTACTTGATGGCTTCAACCTGTCCATGTTTTACCAGCAAAGACGGCAACGAAGACCGAGTTAACTGGCTTCTAAACAAAGTTAAAGAGGCAAACATTCAAGGAGTTATTTACTACGTAGTGCGAGGCTGTATGCTCTACGCAATGGAATATACTCGAATCAAGAAAGCATTGGACAAAATTAATGTGCCAGTTTACTATTTGGATACGGAATATACCAGGGAAGATGTTGGCCAAATGAAAACCCGTGTAGAAGCATTCCTTGAAATGTTAACAGCCAGAGTTGATTTCTAAGATGATAACCGCCGGAATGGATCTTGGTACCCAAAGAGTTCAAGTTGTAATCGTTAAAGATGGCGAAGTTGTCGCTCGAGCGACGGCTTTCTCAGGATTTGATCCCACCAAAGCCGCGGAGCAAGCAGTAGATGAAGCGCTAAAGCAAGCAAACTTGAAATTGAGTGACATTAACCATTTTTCTTCTACCGGTTCAGCTGTGGATATGGCTCCATACGCTAACAGCAAAGTTAGCATGATGGGTGCAGACGCAAAAGCAGCAGTGTATCTTGTCCCCAAAGCTCGCACAATTATTGATGTGGGTGCTGAAGAAGCAAGAGCCGTAAAATGCGACGAAAAAGGCATCATGATGGACTTTGTTGTTAACGAGCGTTGCGCTGCTGGAGCTGGAGCATTTATCGAAGCAATGGCACGGGCATTGGAGGTTAAAACAGAGGATATGGGTCCGTTGGCTCTAAAGGCAGAGCGGGCAAGTCCAATAAATGCTTCCTGTGTTATTTTTGGCGAGTCAGATGTAGTCTCGCTTATTCACCGGCAGGAATCAAAACCAGAAATTGCACGTGCAGTCTACGATGCGATGGCAGATAGAGTTTCATCTATGATTCACCGCTTGGGAATAAATCCTGAAGTGGTATTAGTAGGTGGAGTTGCAAAAGATCCAGGTTTTGTAGCGTCGCTGAACCGTAAATTGGGTCTTTCCGTTACGATTCCCGAGTTTCCCGAATATATAGGAGCTTTAGGTGCTGCACTGATAGCTGCAACTCGAGTTAAGGAGACATCAAAATGAGTCAATCAAATCCCGAGTTTTGGCGTTGGCAAGAATATCACCGAATAATGCCTAATAAGAAATGGACAAAACAGGACATCATAACGGCTGGAGTAGACGTTGGTTCAGTGGGTTCCAAAGCTGCTATCATGGTCAACGGCGAGGCTTATAGTTGGGGCATTACCCGAACAGGCTCAAACAGTCCTGAAAGCGCTAAGAAAGCTCTTGATTACGCTTTACAAGATACAGGTCTTAGAGTTACAGATCTTAAGTACATTGTCGGCACAGGGTATGGCCGTGTCAATGTACCAATGGCTAACAAAGCTATAACTGAAATCGCATGCCACGCAAAAGGCGCCAACTACATCTGGGGACCCGGCGTCCGAACCGTGTTGGATGTTGGTGGACAGGACATCAAAGCCATACGAATCGACGAAACAGGCAGAGTTGTCTCCTTTCTTATGAATGACAAATGCGCTGCAGGCACAGGACGAGGCATGGAAGTTTTTGCGGACCTGCTAAAAATACCCATCGAAGAAATTGGTGAAATTTCATTAAAAGTGGAACAAGACCCTGAACCCGTAAGTTGCACATGCGTTGCTTTTGCCAAAACAGAAGCTATGGGACTTTTGCGAAAAGGCTGGTCTAAAGAAAAAGTTTTAGCCGCTTACACACGTGCGATGGCGGTTCGTATGGCGAATTTAATTAAACGCGTCGGCTTAGAAAAGGAGTTAGTAGTTACTGGCGGGCAATCCAAAAATATTGGTATTGTTAGCCGAATCGAAGTCATCTTAGGAGTTAAAACACTTCCTATGCCAAGGTGGCGTGAAGATGGATTAGATCCAATGGTTGCGGGTGCTTTGGGTGCTGCTTCGCTTGGCAAGTTATTATACGATAAAGAACAAAAAGGGTAGATTTGACTTTGATTACGCATTATGGCTACTGTGACGGTTCAGGCGAATACTATATCGTTATAGATTCGGACAAATGCAATGGCTGCAACAAATGTGTACAAGCATGCCCACAAAAGGCCCTTCAATTGGAAATTGAGTTCATCGACCTTGAAGAAAAAACGGTTGCGGCAGTGGTAGAATTGCATCGAAAAAAAATCAAATATACCTGCGCATCCTGTAAGCCCGAAAATAACAACACTCCTTGTGCTTTAGCTTGTGAATCCAAAGCGATTAACTCTGTTTGGATCCCTCGCTGACTTCAGGTAAAATTTTTAACAGCTTAAATCTAAATGTTAATATTGTTAATCAGTATAACTACGCTGTTATTGCGATATTATTTTGAGATTCGTTACGTTTATTTATAGTCAAGGATAATTGAGTTGTCAGATAAGTGGGGTAGATAATAAATTGTCAAAGAATCCGCAGTCTAAAGATGAAGCGCTTGAGGCTTTAGACTTTATAGTTAACGTGCTAAAAGAGCATGAACGAGATTTGGATAAACTCATTAATGAATTGGCAACTGTTACAGAGCAGATGGGCGATACAGGCGAATTGAACAGCAAAGTTGAGAAGATAGAGGAAAAAATATGTGGCTTACAAAAAGAAATTAAAAGTTTGGTAGGTTACGTTTCTGGTTCTTCCAAGCAAGTTGGTGCACATGAGGCTTCCATTGAACCGCCTTGCGCGCCTACGACTATTATGGTGGGGGGGCAATCGGTTATTCTTAGATGCAAGCAATGGGAAGATTTTCAAGCTTTGGCGGTTAATGCTCAAACTCTGTCTTACACCTATAAGGAAGAAGAAAAATTATTCCAAGCTGAGGCTTTGAAAGGTAATCAGATTATCACTTACAGTGGACCTCTTCCAAAGTTTTCTGCTATCTTGAAATCTTGGTTGTCTAAGCAGCTTGATGCACCCGAACGAGGTATTTTGGAAGGCGCTTTAGCTACTCGATAGTTCATACTTCAGATTCTTTTTTTATTTTCATAAACCTTATAAAGTATCTCTAATATCTTAAGTCTTGTTAGTGATTGGAGGACTGGTCTGGTTGAAGGCTAAACCACTAAGCCATACAAACATTTTCCGTTTTCGAAGCCTTCTCCTTTCTCCTCGATAAACGGATGGCTAAGTGTTAAGCCAACAAACAAAACCAGCCTCCAAAACTCTAACAAAAATTATGTTAAAACGCCCTTCCTAATCCGCATGTGATTAAAAAGAGCCAAAGGACTTATTTCCCAAAATATAATCTTCAACAAAAAAAGAAAAAAGTATCAGTAGTTTTCTGTCCAGACTTCAAAGAACGCCTTGGGATGATCGCAGGTCGGGCACTTATCGGGAGCCATCGTTCCCTCGATGACTAAGCCACAGTTTCGGCACTTCCATTTAATCGGTGCATCTTTAACAAACACATTTCCGTTCTGCACACCTTCAGCTAGCTTATTGTAACGACGTTCATGATAAGCCTCCACTTTCGCAACACTACGAAAAGTGTACGCCACATCTTTAAAGCCTTCCTTCTCAGCGATATCACCAAAATTTGGATAAATTGAACCCCATTCAGCTTTTTCGCCTGCTGCGGCAGCTTTAAGATTATCAAGGGTTGATGCCATAACACCAGCTGGATAAGAGGATTTAATCTCAACCATGCCACCTTTGAGGTGCTTGAAAAAAAGCTCTGCATGCTCCTTCTCGTTGGCGGCTGTTTCTTCAAATATTGCTCCAATCTGCTGGTATCCTTCTTTTTTAGCTATGCTAGCAAAGAAGGTGTATCGGTTTCGCGCTTGGGATTCACCGGCAAACGCAGCTAAAAGGTTTTTTTCAGTTTGACTTCCAACAAAATCCATAGTCTTTCAGACTCCACTTCAGCTAGTCTAAATCCAAAAATAAAAGCATTCCCCGTAAACACAGGGAAAAATCATGTTAAGACTTTTATCTTCAACCGCAATTGTATTGGATGCCGGATGATGAGAAGGCATTAGCTTGACACTTGTTGGATGAAGGATCAGAGTTACTCAGACGGCAAATACAAATAAAAGTTATGATTAACCACGCGCTAAATCAAATTTGAGACATGAAACAGAGCTACTCTGAATCATTTTTAGCTAAAATAAGAAAAACCTCTAATCTTAATCGCTAACATTTTTCCAAATAATAAGAAACGGACATCTAAGACTTAAATGATAATTAGTTTTAGTCTTGTTTATTTAATTAGTTGGTTGATATATCAAGTTCCTGTTCGATTTCTCTGCATGCGCTTTGGAGGGCTGAGATTTCACTGCGCAGTTCTTCAATAGATTTTCTCTTTCTATGAATTTCCAGGTTTAATTTAACTATGAGATGATTCTCTGTTGCAAGAAACTCCTGTTTGCAATCGATTAGTTCGGACTCTTCTTTCTTTAGTTTTTCATAAAACTCTAAAAGTTTTGAAGTATCAGAAGAACCTACTAACTCACTGGAGTTAAACTGCTCTTTTTGATCAATAGCTTGATCTGTCGCTTGGCTATCTGGTTCTTTAGTCTCGTCAAATTCTTCATGCATTTTATTTAATTGTTCGAAAAGAGAGTCTTTATCTTGAAGCTCAGAAACTAAGATAGCTTTTTCTGAAATACTAAAAGTATTGTTTTGTTCTTTCTTTTTTTCTTTGTAGTCTTCACTTATTATGTGAAGTTGGATATTCTCATTTTGTTTCTTCATTTTGGGTCCCGAAATTAATTTTCAATGATTTGTGATGTGTATTAATTTTACTCGTAGACTGGTATCCCCAGTGCCTGTTCAAGTTCGCTGCATTTTTTCTGCAGGTATGTGATCTCTGACTTCAATCCGGCGAGCCTTTTGTGTTTTTCCTCAATTTCTATCATTGCTTGGTTTCGAAGTTCGTTCTCTGTTTCCTGCAATTTTTTTCTTTGAGTAAGCAATTCTTGTTCTTCTATTTTTATATTTTTTAATGTGGCTATAATTTCTGAAACTTTAATTTCGCTTGTTTGATATGCTTGAGTTGTTTCGTTTGATTCTAATTCTGGGTCTTTTGAAACGATTTCTTGCATTCAAACATCTCATGTATATTAATACTTAATACAGTGTGTATATAAAGCTTATTTCTTAGAAATAACACCCCAAAAAATCGCAACAAAAAAAGCACTTAATGCCCTCAACACAGACTCATCGACGAAC
The DNA here is from genome assembly GCA_963775465.1 of Candidatus Bathyarchaeota archaeon. Lineage (GTDB taxonomy): Archaea > Thermoproteota > Bathyarchaeia > Bathyarchaeales > Bathycorpusculaceae > Bathycorpusculum. The sequence goes on from CAVZIW010000001.1 coordinate 211,140, forward strand.
CCCCTTAGGCAATACTACTGACTCATTAAAAGTTTAAAAAAGGCAAACGAACGCTCACAATTCACATTGCTAATTAGAAAAAATAAAAAAGAAGGGATATTGAACCTATTTTATGGACGTTTTCTAAGCAGTAGCAACCCCACTACAGCTATTGCGATTATTATGGCAATTGCTGCTGTTACTGTGTAGGTCATTAAGTCTGCTGTTGTTGCTAGGTTTGTCTGGGTAGCAGGTGTTGGCGCCGGAGTAATAATGGCAGGGTCCACTTTAAAGGCGGTCACTGAATGTGACGGCCAGTAAGATTCAGAACCGCTAAAGGCTGCATATACAGTGTACTTACCTTCTATGTCAGGCATCCAATCATAGCTAAAGAAACCGTCAGCATTGCTAGTTGTTGTTCCGATTTCACGGTAGTTGCCATTAGCATCAACAACGCTAAGTATAACGTCAACGCCTGTTGTGTTGTTTGGTTTTCCTTTCTGCATGTAGACATATTCCATGTACTGCGATTGACTATCATCAGAGACTGCGGCAACACCGTATGGGAATCGCGCATCCTGTTCATTTTGCAATGTGCCTGCAGAAATGTCCATAACTGTTCCTTCAATGAGTACGCTGCTGCCCAATGCTGAGACTTTGGGCGAAGCTGTAACAGTTGTAGAGCTTGGACCTTTGCCTATAGCGTAGATTTGTGCATCATAGTTGTTCCAGTAGATCAAAACGCCATCAGCAGTAGCAAAGGTTTCAGGATAAGCCCATCCTGTCATTGTCCATACTTCGTCACCTGTAGTAGCATTGAGGCATCTAACGCGTTCACCTTTATACAAAGGTGTATCAGCAGAGTGTTCATGAGTTCCGACGTAGACCTTGCCATCGCAAATAAGGCCTTCCATCAAGACATAGTTTAGAATCTTTTCGCCTCCAGAGGGAGCTGCATATCGCCATTGGAGTTCGCCAGTCGTCAAATTGTAGGCAGAAATCATTCCAGTGTAACCACCAGTGTACAGCATACCATAAGCAAGCTTGGTCTGAGTCACAGAAATTAGGCTTGGCCACGTAAAGTATCCGTAGGGTTAATGTCTGCTTGAGCGTCTGTTGAGAACAATTCGTTGCCGGTGCTCATGTCGTAAACGTGGAATTTGCAGATTGGAACTTCCAAAGCTACAAAGACATTTTCATCTACTGATGCATGTTCATAGATGTAATTGGTGTTTTCTTGTGCATTGTCGATGTCGAGGTTCTTCATGTAAATTAAGTGACCTAAGCTTTCTGGTTTTAAGCTGATTGCCCAAATAGTTGTTTCATCTGGGAATGCATATGACGGGCTACCTGAACCCATTGGCCAAGAACCATTGCTTCCCCAGAGCATTTCACCTACTTTTGCTGCTCTTATGGTTGGTGTTGAACTGAATTGAATTGGAGAGGAAATATTCCAGTCGTAGCGTGAAGGTAAACCAGCATCTATAGTTTGAACACGTGGATCAGCCGCTGCAGATATCATTGGAATGACTCTCGAAGAGTTCCATTGAGCCAGATAGTAGGATGGGTTTGAAGAACTACCTGTATTAGTAAAGACCAAACGTAGGTTTTCACCTGCGGGACCGGGTATTTCAAATGCACCCGAGGAGGGAACATTTGTGATAGTCCAAGGCGAAGCGATGCCGCGTTCGGGTTGAATAGCCTTTTGGTAATTATAGGTGAATATCCATCCAGGGTTTTGAATGCCGTGTTCATTCGGATCATCTTGACTGTAATAGTAACCAAACCAATAGTTCGTTGGCGAACTCATTATAGAGTACATCCAATTCTGAAATTGTGCACCAACTATCGCAGTAGTGTTAACTTCGTAAAGCAGTTCACCAGTCTTCAAGTCAACGCAATCCATGAAATCACTTGCACCTAAAGTGAAAACATTTGGCGAATAGTAAAGTCGGCCGTACATAATGATCTGGTTCATGAATCGTGGTTGATACTGTGAACCTGCATTGAAAGTATTACCAGCACGCGAAAGGTCTGATCCGCCAACAACTCCATTGTCCTCCGTTGGTCTTGTCCACAGAATATGTGGACTGTTAGGTGCAATTCCGTCAGCTTGGTAGCGGTTCTCAATCCCACCGTTGTCACGATCATGAGAGTTACCTAGCCAGTTTGATGAAATTTGGTACCAGTCGGTGTTTTGGCCGTCAATTGGTCGCGTCCAGTACTCAGTCGGTAAAGCCTGAATATTGGGCAATCCGATCAGAGAAGTGGGCTCTTGCTGCACATTAACTGTTGACGTGAAACTACTTTCAAGGAAAGTTGTTCCGTAGTAGTCGTTGCTGCCACCAGTTGATGAGTTCCAGTGATAGTATAACTCAAAGAAAGTGACTGTTAAAGAGTAGTTTCCTGTCTGGTCTGGTGTGTATGCAGTGTAAGCTGAACCTGTTGAGTCAGAAACGAATTTGCCATCTACAACTCCGCCTGTTGAAATGCTTCCCCCGCTTGAACCTGATGCGGGAAGTGTCTCTGTAGACCCATCTGGCTTTACAATGTCGAGTTTGAAGTAGTATCGTATATCATTGCCTAAAGATGCACTAGGAGGCACCTGTGGGTTGAACATAACAACGTTGAATTGTTGACCAATACCTACAGGGTTTGGTGCAACCATGATGTAGACATGTGTTGGAATGTTATCTTGGAATCTGTTCCAAAGAAGCAGTCGAGTAGCGGAAGCATCTGGGGTCATTCCGGTCCAATTCATTCCTTGATCGATGGCTGTTTGAGTGGCTGTATTGTATGCGTCGGTAGTTTCTAAAGCGCTGAGAGATATTGTCATTGATACTGCAAGAATTACGCAAATTATTATTGAAAGAGTTTTGTTTTTTTGCATATTTTTTATTTTCTCCAAATTTTAATGGTGCGCCTATAATGCGCATAGCTCCGATTATTTTAGCAATGTGTATTTTAAATTTTGGTAAAAATTGGCTTAGACACAAATAAATAATCTCTTAAAAGAAGGATTCAAGGCAGGATATAAAACACTTCAAATCTAGTGCTTTCATGCAACCAGAATTACTCAGTCAACGCTTATGACCTTAGGGTCCCTTGTTGAGTTGATGTTAGTTATAGCAAGTCTTAAAAAGACAGGTAACATTCATCTTACTCTATTCGTGAGGAAGAAAAAGCTTTGGCAACAGGTTTGGGCAAAAGAATTGTTCTCACAGCTTCCGCCACCGAAATGAGCGATTTTCTCAACAACCCTTTCATGGCATTCGTAGGCGGTTTTGGCAAAGGACCAATCCCACTATCATATGCACGGAGAACCCTCTACCCACATATGGGTTCCAAGACCGATGGCCAAGCAAACTATGCGCCCTATGGACTGCGAAAGGTAGAAGCAATCCTTCTAGAAGGCGGATTTTCATCTCAAGATATTGCAGTAGTTCACCCTCTAGACTTAGACAGATTCATCGGACCAGAAACAAAAGTAGTCGGCATATCCTCAATGGATCCCACAGGCATGGGATACGTTAGCAAAACATACTCTAACATTGTAGGCGGAGGCGAACCTATGAACGCCATAGAATTCCGCAAACTCGTCATGCACCCCAGCATAAAAAAATATAAGCCAAAAATTATAGTGGGCGGTTTTGGTTCATGGCAGCTTGAACGAAAACACGTAGCTGACAGCTATGGCGTAGATTGTGTTCTCATCGGGGGTAGACCAGGACCAATTGTTGAGTTATTCAAAAAAGCAGTAAACGACGAACCGATACCCCGCATAGCCAAAGCTGACGAATCGCTAAATAACTGGAACTACAACGCTGAAATGCCACTGACCAAGAACGTAGCTATCCATGGCGCGGTTGAAATCTCAAAAGGATGTGGACGCAACTGCCAATTTTGCACTCCAACCATGCAAAACAAGATTGACGTGCCAGTAGAAAAAATAATGAAAGAAGTTGCGTTGAGCACAGCACAAGGCAGCGATCATGTAACCCTGATCACAGAGGACCTGTTCTTGTATGGTGCATCAGACAAAAAATTTATCCCTAACCGAGAAGCCGTTGTCAATCTAGTTAAGAGCGTGGCGGATCATCCAGGTGTTAAAAGCATTCAAGCATCACATATTTCTCTAGCCCCTGTTTGGCATGACCCCTTAATGATTAAACAACTTGCAGAAGTTCTCATTGAAAAAAGCTGGTATTCATTCGGCAAAAAACCAATTATAACCGCTGAGACAGGCATCGAAACTGGAAGCCCACGCTTAATGAGAAAGTACATGGGCGGAAAAATGCTTCCATTTAAACCTGAACAATGGCAAGACGTCGTTACAAACGCCTTTGGCATATTAAACGATAACGATTGGTACCCTCTTGCAACATTGATCATTGGATTACCAGACGAAAAAGAAGAAGACATGATACAAACCCTTGAGCTAATGGACAAACTCAAAGACTACAACGCATTCTACGTGCCACTGTTCTTTGTGCCTCTAGAAAACTGCGTTCTAATGAATAAGAAAGGCGCCGAAATGGATTCACTATCCAAAGCAAGATGGGACTTCTTTATCAGATGCTGGGAATACAACATTAAAATCTGGAAACCAACTTTCCTAGAAAACCGCCTCAATAACCCATTACTCTACAAAACCTTCGACCAGGTGCTAATTCCATACTTTGGCAAAATCGCAGGTTTCTACTATGGCTTAACCAGAGGGCAACAATTAAAACAAGCATTTTGGACCCTAAGCATGCCACAACAAATCAATAGAAAAGTAAAAAACAAAATAAATATTTAGACAAGCTCTTCTGCCGCTGACTATTCCCTCTTTTCTTCTTCTAACACAACTTCTTCGGGAATTGTTTCTTGCGTTTGAGAGGTTTGAGGAATTGCTGGTTTAATGACTTTTCTTGCATGAGTAATGTAACCCGTGTGTCCTGTCATCATTGTGTTGGGTCGAGTTTTTCCACGTTCTACCTGCATTGTCCGCATCAAGCACTCGACAGTCTCGATAAACACAAAGCCGTTTTCACGAAGCGCTTCAGTGGTTCTCACAACTTGGTCTATTGTCGGGCTAAATGACACAATTACACCTGAGGGTTTAAGGGCAGCATAAGCATGTGGAACGACAAGCCAGGGAACAGCAAGATCCAATATTACCGCGTCAACATCGCGTTCATCATATCCCGTTAACGTAACATCGCCACTTTTCATTTCAACGTTGTCGATTAGTTTTGAGCGTTGAAGATTTTTAGCAGCGTTCTTTTGGAATTCACTACGTAACTCGTAAGTGTAGACTTTTCCGGTTGAACCAACATAATGAGCCAACGCTGTAGTCAAAGACCCTGTTCCAGTACCCGACTCTACAACTCGGCTTCCAGGACCTATCCCGCTAAAAATTACGATTAATGCGGCATCTTTGGGATAAATAATCTGAGTGTTACGACTGGATTTCATAATATAATCTGTTAGTTTTGGTTTTAATGTGGTAAAGTAGATGCCCATGCTGCTTTTGATTGGTTCACCGTATTCTTTTCCTATGAGTTCATCTAGTTTTAGGTAGCCTTTGTGAGTGTGAAATGTTTGTCCGGCTTGAAGTTTTATCATGTAGGTGCGGCGAGCATCAAGGTAAATAAGGACGTTATCGCCGTCTTGGATTTTCTCGTTAACCAACTTAGGTTCCTCTTGCGGAAAAGGAAATGCATCTAGTTCCATTTAAGCTTTGAACTAATCTATATACCAATGGAGCGCAGGCGAAAATACACCGTTTATTGCATTTAAAAGTCTATTGTTAACGAAAAAACAGCTACGCTAAAAAGATTGTAGGTAAGTTGCTTTCTATCCGTTACTCTTTGAGTTATTTTAGTAAAGTGAAGCTACAACAGCTGTTACAGTTCCCTGAATGTGTGGAACAGTTTCTTGTATTTGCGAAACAAGTCTTTTTAGATCCAATTTTCCATTTGCTTTAACCGCAGCTATCGCATCAAACGGTCCCAAAACTGTATCCACAGATAAGACTTCTGGAATCGCTTGAAGCTTTTCTTGAACTAATTCTATGTATCGTGGTTGCGTGTTGAGAAATAGAAACGCATAGGGTTCTTCAACATATTGATTTCCTTCAGAGAGAACTATAAGAGTTTGAGTTCTAAGGATTAATGATTCCTGCGCAGTTATGTTTTTGATTGGGTTGAACCATTTGTTTACAAACTCGTCAAGGGTCTTTAGGCCTCGAATCTGAATTAAGATATCTACGGGACCGAAAAGCAGAAAAATGTCTTTCTTTGAAAGGTTGAGTTTTATTAGTTCGTCTATGACTTGGTTGAAAGCACCTACTTTGCAGGACAAACCTATATATGCTTTCATAATGCATCAAGAACTAATTGTATTTCTGTTTGATAAATATAGCGCGCACTAAGACTATTAACAAACTGAACATTAAATTATGCTTCAACTGGAGAAAATGGCAAAAAATGAGAATAAAATTTAAGAATAATAACAACTTTATATATTATTGAAGGAAGAATTCAGGACCTTCATACAAGCTATTCCTTAATTATTGTCCTGTTTGTTGCAAAAGTTGTTCGTACATCCTGAAAGGAAGTATTAAACATGAAAAAAAATACATACCAAGATGACCGTATCGCTACTCTCGAACAGCTTAAAGCATATCTTGATATCTCACCCCAAATTGAGAAGAAGCTACAAAGAGTCTTACAGGCTCACCCCATGCTAATTACGCCTCACTACGCATCCTTGATTGATTGGACAGATCCCAATGATCCAATAATGAAAATGGCTGTTCCTTCATGCGAAGAACTTAACCTTGAAGGCAGCTATGATACCAGTGGCGAAGCTGAAAACACAAAGCTCCCAGGTCTCCAACATAAATATTCTGAAACTGCATTAGTTTTAGTCACAAATACATGTGCAACATACTGCAGGCATTGTTTTAGAAAACGTCTTGTTGGGCTTCCCACCGAAGAAACATTAAAACGCATGGATGACGCAACGGAATACATAAAAGAACATCCTGAAATAAACAATGTTCTTGTTAGCGGCGGCGACCCCTTTACCCTCTGCAACAAATCAATTGAAAGAATTTTAGACCATCTAACGAGAATACCTCATGTAAAATTCATAAGATTCGGTACCAGAGTACCCGTAACCTACCCAAACAGACTTGACGATAACGAACTCTTGGGAATCTTTAAAAGATACTCAACTAATAAAAAACGATTGCAGGTTGTAACTCAGTTTAACCACCCGAAAGAGATATGTCCCAAATCTATCAAAGCAGTCAGCGATCTTATTGATGCCGGTGCATTGCTAAACAATCAAACAGTTCTGCTTAGAGGAGTCAACGATAGACCCGACGTACTTGCCAGCTTAATGAACGGATTGGTGAGTATTGGGGTTTCGCCATACTATGTTTTTCAATGTCGCCCACTCGCCAGAGTTAAGAATCATTTTCAGGTTCCATTATTCAAAGGTCTTAAAATAGTCGAGAACGCAAAAGCGCAATGTAATGGTCTTAGTAAACGTTTCAAGTATGTTATGTCACATGTTACAGGCAAGATCGAGATTTTGGGTATAATGGATGGGGAAATATACTTCAAGTATCATGAAGCAAAGGAAAGAAAAAATTTAGGTGTGATGTTTAAGCATCCGATAAATAAATCGTCAGGATGGCTAGATGATTTCAATCCATTTGAAATACAAACCAACATAGAACCTAAGATTGGTAACACATCAAATAGTGAAGTAATAAAATTGGAAATCCAAGAAAACAAGCGAGTTAAAAAAACAGACAATAGACTCAGATTTGCTGCTTACTGAATAACGTGCCCCAACGACATGGAAGAATTTCTACAATATCTCCATCTATCATTAATTGGATAGTTTATCCTAAGAGCACTATTTGCCTCAAACTGCCCTATCTAGCTTTTTGCCGCAAAAAGAACAAACAAAAACAAGGCGCAAAAACGATTTTTTAGGTTAGATTAACATTTTATTTCATCTAAATGTAAAAATTCGCTTCTGAATAGCCTTCCCTAGTAGGCTTAAAAACTTGGTATTTTTCTTACAAAACACTCGCAATAACCTCACTGCAATCAAAACGTTTTGTTGCGCCTCAGAATATTATAATTTTAAAAGCCAAATTTGGAAGTTTACCATCTCCCAAGTCCAAACGTGCAATTATCATCATTGGCAACAACATAAAACTCTCAAACTTAGCTACAACTCATAAAATTAAGTTATTTAACTGCGATACTTAACTAATTTGGACTCTTTTTCCCAAAATAAAGGGTCATTAACCAAAATAACCTGTACTTCAACCACATTACGGGGATTTGTAAGCACAGCCCGAAGTTTTTTAGACAAACCAGGCTTTCCTAAAAGCGCCATCCTAGATTGTTCAAGCTGTTGAGCAATTCTTTCTGTTTTTTTGTTCGCGTAGCTGCGGTACCATACACTTTTGCCTTCCCTGATTGCTTGATCGAATGCTTCTTTTGTAGACTGGATTAGTTTGTCGCCTTCTTTTATGAACCAGAAAGGAGCATGTTTAGACATAATAATCAAAGGTATAACCCAAAGTGATTTTAATTAACATTCTCCATTCAGCTAACAAATCAGTTTCAGTAATAATTTAGTGATTAAGAGACCATTTTCCTAAGCCATCCACTGGCGCATAAAATTAAATCGCTGTCTTTGAGGAGCTAAATAATCTACAAACTCTTAAAAAATGTTTAAATCGATTTACGGGAAAAATGAATTAGAAAAATAGAAAAGGCGAGTTAGCAAGACATCAGATTTGCTTAACTAGTTTGAGTTTTGCTCTTCTTTTCCTTTTTTGCCTTGCGTTTCTCGTCTCGCTCTTTCTTAGTTAATGGCTTTTCTTTTTTTGGCATTTTCTAATGTTCTCCGAATTTAAATCTATAACACATTGGGCTATAAAGCCTTTCGAAAGATGCAACTAACCAATCGATTCTAAGTGTATTCTCTAAAGGTGTGACCACATTTTGTGCAGCGCATAAACTGAGTTGACGCCTCATCGCCGCCCCGAGTCTGAACTTGCCAAACGTAAACTTCGTTATTCTCGCATTTTTCGCATTTCATTTTTATGGTAGCCATAGTGCTTATTTTCTGATCTTCCTCACTAATTATGGTCATAAAGGGTTTAGGTTTGGGCTTGAGAACTGCCCCGGTGCGGGCTTCCGCCTTTTTATCGTCAGGTTGTTTAGTGAAGTTGCATTTTGCGCAGCAGAGAACAAATGAGTTGCCCTCACCAGTTTTTTTGGGTTCAAGACGGCAACCGCACGTTGGACAAAATTCCATAAATAGAACTCCCTCTTAATTTCACCATTAGAACACAAAATAAGATATAAGTATTATTTAGAAAGCGCCGAATTTTGCTGCTCCATAATGTTTCTTATGGAAGCCTGCAAGGTTGCCAGATTTTTAACCAACAGAGCAATCACTTCTACAGAAACTCAAAGACGGAAAATCAAAGATATGGACTTCTTAGAGAAAATCGGAATTCGTGTACATTGGAAGGATAAGAAAAACACATCTGCAAACTTGAAACTCTTCGTAATGTTAATCTAAGGAAACATTTTGCAGCTACAAAGCTCTAAAAACTGCCTTTATCTCCATGGAAGGTTGGTAACAACAACAAGAATTTTTTAGGTGTTGTTGTTTTAGCAGACAAACAATCTTTTCTGTGGCTACCGTATGTTGCAGTCCTCAATTATTTAGTAATCCGTAAAAACTTATTCTATCTGAGGCACCGACTTAAATTAGAGAATTTGTCACAATTAACCATAGGGTTGAAAGATGGATAAACAGAACATAACCTCAAGTGAGTGGCTAACAACAGAACATGCTTTTGCGTACTTAGCAAGAGAAGACAAACTGCCACATCGAACAGAAGGAGAAAAAGTACTACTTGAACAAATACCCACAAACGCAAGAAGGGTACTTGATTTAGGAACTGGCAATGGAAGGTTGCTTGCCTTGATTAAAACACAAAATCCAACAATTGAGGGTTTTGCCCTAGACTTCTCTGAGCCCATGCTAAATCAAGCCAAAAAACGCTTCGCAGACGACAAAAAAGTAACCATCATCAAGCATGACTTTAGCATTCCATTACCCATCAAACTAGGAAATTTTGACGCAATCGTCTCAAGTTTAGCTATCCACCATTTAACTGATATAAGTAAAAAACAGCTCTACCAAGAAATATTCAACTTCTTAAACCCCAAAGGTGTATTCTGCAACTTAGAACACGTCTCTTCACCAACCCAAAATCTTCATCTAAAGTTTCTAGCAGCCACAGGTCTTACCCCCGAAACTGAAGACCCATCAAACAAACTCTTAGATGTAGAAACACAACTCAAATGGCTAAAAGAAATCGGATTTAAAGATGTAGATTGCTACTGGAAATGGCTAGAAATTGCACTACTAATCGGGGTTAAACCCTAATTACTGATGCTTAACAAGGCTTAAGCAAGTAATAGAAACATATTAATATCAATTGGTCTAACAAAATGGGTAGGAGTTTTAACAAAAATGTCAACACAAATCGAGCAGATAGACTGGACACATTGGATCTACCGCTTAATCGCATACATAATCGACAGCATCATCATCGCAATCCCCACATACATAATATGGTTCATAATAACCCTAGCCCTAGTTTTCAGCCCCCTATCCTTCTTCTCAATCTACGGACTTGCCTTAGTATTTCCATTCATATTTGGAATTATTCAATTACTATACTTTTCTCTCTTAGACGTCAATTGGGGCGCAACAATAGGCAAAAGAATCTTAGGCTTGCAAGTACAAATGGTCAACGGTGGGAAAGTACCATTTGGCAAAGCACTTATTCGCAACATAAGCAAAATCTACTGGATCTTTCTAGTACTTGACTGGCTAATAGGAATAATAACCACTGGAGACAAACGTCAAAAATTCACCGACCGCTATGCTGGAACAACTGTCATCCAAGTAAAACAAGCATTTGCATCAGCAACAACAACAGCTCCGCCACCGCCACCGCCTCCACCAACATAAAAACACTCTTTTTCTTTTTTTGTAAAAACTAAAAGGTCTAATGAGACTTTTCGAGTTCTTCAACCCAACTTAAAAATTGCGACACTGGCAAGCCTCTCCCAAGTCGCCCATCAAGTCGACTGTTAACTTTGCCTTCTTCAAATACAATGACAGTTGGCACCGCTACAACACTGTAATCATCCCACAAAGGATTATCATAATCATCCAAAAGAACATGAAGTATTTTTTTAAACCCCAAATTCACTGCTTTCTCATCAAAAACCTGAACAAACCCTCGGCAATAAGGGCACCAAGTCGCATAAAACAAAGCAAGAATCTTTTTATTTTTCTTCAATTCCAAATCAAGATCAGCTTTAGTATAAACTTTTAACATAGTGCTCATTTAAAAAATGTTTAAGGATTTCATAAACATGCCGTTTTCTCTCTTTAAAATAAACTTGCCAAATTTGAGCAACAACTAAAATAACCCAACCAACAATTCTAAACCAGAAAAAATAATGAAACAAAAAAATTACAGACGTGGTTACCCAGTCGCCATACTAATCGGAACCGAACAAGATCACGCCTCATTGTGGCAAGTTTTTAGTCAAGTCGCCAAACATCAACAAACCATACATCTAAACGGCGACAGAAAAGATAAAAAAACACTCTACAACTACCATGAAACAATCATAAACGCCTTAAGACCGACCATCAAAGAGGGAGTGAGAAGTATAATAGTCTCTGCCCCATCCAGGACAAGCTATGCGCAAGACCTCCTAACTCATATCTCCGCACATCATTCTTGGCTTCTACAAGGACAAAACAAAGCATCCTTCGCCCAAATCATCGGCTCTGCAGATACGCCTCCACAAGTGTCAGAACTGACAAAAACAGCCGTTTTCGAACAGAAAATCCAAGAAAACGCTGAAGAAGAAACAGAGAACCTCCTTGAAATCATAGAAAAACGACTAAACACATCAGATAATTTAGTACTTTTCTCTTTAGAAGAAGCTGAAAAAACCATTTTTGAAAAACAAACCGTTGGAAAGCCCCAGCCGGATTACATCTTGATGACAGACAATTACCTTTCAAATAGCCGACAAAAAAAACGGTTAAACAGACTAATTCAGATTGCCCAAAACAAGAAAATTAAAGTAAGAGTAATTAATGCAGAATCAAACGCTGGGCTAAGGCTTACTCAGTTGGGTGGACTAATTTGTTTAATGAAAATTTAAAGAAAACCTTCAGCTTTTAATTGTCGAGTTGTAATTTTTCCAGTATGTAGAGCTGTAGCAATCAAAGCTCCTGAAACGCCAAGATTTTCTAACTCCACTAAATCGTGGATATCTCGTACTCCACCACCAACATAAACTTTAAAATTAAAAGTCTCGAGCACTTGTTTAAGAAAAGCAGTGTCAACACCCTCACCGGTACCAACTTTAGCCAAATCCAAAACAATAACCTCTGAAACACCCATAGCCTCGAATTCCCCAAGAAGACACATAACATCAGTGCATCCGTCATAGCCCGATTGAACAAGAACCTTATCTCCCCTCAAATCTAAACTAATAACCACACGGTTCTTTCCAAAATGCCTAATTGCTTCAGCAACAAACTCTTTCTTTGTCAATGTCTCGGTTCCAATGATAAGTTTTGATACACCATTATCAAGCAATTTCTCTGCCCGCTCCAAACTCGTTACCCCTGCATCGACTATCAACTCAAGGCCAGTCGCATCGAAAATTCGAGTCAAAAGTTGAAAACTCATAGAGCACTCAATTATCGCATCTAAATCAGCTATGTAGAGCGCTCCAAAACCGTGGTTTTTGAAAGCCTTTGCAACTTCTAGAGGCTCTACCGATTGTGTCAGGATGCTTCGAATTGGTTGGTACTCTTGTCTTTTTCCTCTAATCGCATGAACAACTTTGCTGTTTAAAACGTCGACTACTGGAATAACTTTCATTTCGAAGCCTCCACATGTTTGACCATCGCAATATAATAAAACCTAACGCTTTCTAAACAATGAAATTTTATCCAAACATAGTAAACAGAAAAGAAAGAGAATAGGCTTGTTTCGAAGCGTAATTTCATTTTATGGTGCGGATATTACTCTTGTATTGTATTGCTGGAGGTAAGCTTGATGAGCTGCATCAGTTGGATAACTTTCGGTGGATGGATATGGGAAACCATTCATCGCCATAAATGGAAGTGGATCAACAGTGAAGTCAAATCCATACCCCCACTCTCCCGGCGGATCTTTAAACCAACATGCAACAGTAAAGAAGTAGTCACGTACCATGTCATCTGCCACAGGAGCCAAGCTATCCGTTGAGAATTGCAGATTTACTTGATCTCCTTGTCGACCAATCACAAACATGTCATCAGCAGATTGCACCAATGGAGTTACATCACCGTATCTTGTGAAGGCGCCCGTAGCGCTAGATTGTGTATCCCACATTTGATCCATAAATGCGGATGTCGGTGTAAGATTTGTGATGGTAACGTTTTGCTGCGCTGTCGTATCTATTCCAATATAATCGTAGGTTACATTCCAAAAGTTGGTAAACCGCACTTGATAATCACTCACATCCACAGGGAACAAACCAGTCAGATCAACAGTAAAAGTCCGAGAGTTGTAATCTGAAGGCAAAGGTATCTGTCTATCTTGAGGCGCCCGTATCCAGCTGCCGTCTGCATCTTTAATCTCCATCGTGGGTGCAGGCATAATTTCTGTACCGTTAGTCACAAGTCCTTGTGCTGCAGCTTCTTTAAACTGGTTTATCCAAGCGTAGTACGGATCTGCCAAACCCCAATCAACCATACCCGTTATGACGAGCTTAATTTCTTGTGCACTCGACAAATCTCCCAGGTCTAAAGTCAACTGGTTTTGAATTATATTGTTCCATATACTGTCATCTCCGTTGATCCCGGGAGTGTAGACTCCGTCTTTTTGAAGAATTTGATCTAAAACATTCTGTCCTTGCTCATTAGTTGCACTAACAGGTGAAGAAAGACTATCACCGTCAACAGTGTAGATTTGTCCAGTTGATCCCTTGTTCAGGTAATTAGTCATGGAAGTATAAACATCAGTGCCAACAGGATGGTCAACCACCATCAAGGAAGCTGAATCTAAATAGTAAAGTTCGTTCCATTGCTGAGCAAGCGTCAAATCAAAAAAGCCATTATTAGCTGCAATAAGGCTGCTGTCAAGTTTTACGTAATCCCAAGGATTCCCACCGCTAAAGACGATGTCACCGCTGCTAGTCATGTAGCCGATATAGCCTAACCAGCCAGGGTTAGAAACGTCAGTTACATATGAGTAGCCAGTTCCATTCCAGACATACAGGGAAGGGCAAGATGCGTATCCGCTAATTAAAGTATAAGTAACAATTAGGTAAAGGCGGTTATCCAACGTAAAGGTTCGGTCAGCGCTTCTTGAGCCGTCACTCCAATATGAAAACTCCAATACACCTGTTCCAACACTAAACGGATTAGGCACAGAAATTCGATGTTGCCCCACAGGCAAAAGTACAGTGTAAGGTGTATTATGTTCTTCACCATCTAAAGTAAAAGGTAAAGGTTTAGAGCCACCTCCCGAACGATTAATAACTAAGGTATGATAACCAGTTTCAACAATTACAAAAGAGCCACTTAGGGTATTTAGTTTAACAGTATGTTTGCCTTCACTCAATGCATTAACAGTGAAATTAACTACCTGATTAGCTCCAGCTTCAAGTTCTATAAGTTGAGACTGCACCAGGACGTCATCAACCGTTACACGAACTGTTATTCTGTCCAGCTCGTTCGTTGGGTTTTGTGCAGTGGCAGTCACCGTGATATTATCGCCGATCCATCCTTCATAGGGATCTGTTTTCAGGTTTGATAGAATTATTTTGCTTGATTCAGGCGGTGCAGGTTTAATAAGAAAAACACCTGATAAGTCGCCGATTGTAACGTTAAAGGTTCCATCTTCAAGTTCGATATCGGTGAATTGGATAGTTTCATTTGTGTGTCCAGACAACGTCATGTTCATAGAGTCTTTAATTACATCATTTATCTGAAGGTTAACCGTCTGGTTACCTTCCAAATCGCCGATATTTGTTACATTAACAGAAATCTGAACAGCTTCGCCCACAAATGCTTCGTCTGGACTAATGATTAAATCTGAAAAAGTAAAGGTTGCCGCTTTAGAGGCTGAGCCTATGAGGCCTTCTCCTTGAAAGTAAAAGTAAACACCTGCAGCTGCGCCTACAATGATCAAATCAATGACTAAGATTGCCTTTAATTTTACTACGGCTGAACGTGATAGCACTATTTCTACACCCTTAACTATCAGTATCAAAATACAGGTAACCATAAAAGGTTTATGCGTAAAAAGATTTATAGAATAAACTTCTGATTGAGCAATACCTAAAAAAGTTTCTTAGTGATTGATGCATATAATTTCTAAATATGCTTGTGTTGCTGTATACATACAGTCACATAGTTAAATATAGATTATAGAGCCTAATCTGAAACAAGCAAGCAAACAATTTGTGTAAAGGAGAGTTTTAATGAAAAGAACTAAATTTTTGGCAATGACATTCGTAATGTCACTTTTTCTAATAGCAATCGCAGGTACGATAGGAGTAAATGGTCAAACGCAAGCAACAGTCCAAGTACTATCTTCTATTGGCGGAACAACAGATCCAGCAGCTGGCACCTACAATTACAATGACGGAACCTCAGTTACGTTCGCTGCTACAGCAGATCCAGGCTTTGTTTTCCAAGAATGGATAGTATCGACTAATGAAGGATCAAACACCGCAACTGACCAATCCATCACAATCCCAGTTACCGGAGGCGTAGCTTACAGTTTCCAAGCAATCTTTGCTCCAATCCAAGTTCCTCCAAGCGGAATCCCCGTAACTGACTATGCCACAGCTGCAATAGTAGTTGTGCTAGCAGGAGCAGGTGGAACAACAGTACCAGTTCCAGGAACTTATGCGATTAACGATGCATCCGAACTTACGCTTACAGCTACTGCGGCAGAAGGCTGGAAATTTGACCACTGGGCTATTACTGGTTATCCAATCCAAGGCGCTCACGGATCATTTCCCTTCACACCTAACCCAACAGACAACCCATACACGGTAGACCATGGTTACGGAAACACCTATGCATACCAAGCAGTCTTTACCCCAACTGCAGAAGGTGCAGCAACACCAACACCTGGAGGAGCAACTCCAACACCAGCAGGCGGCATGGGTGGACTCTCAAATGAATGGTGGATAATCATCGGCTTAGTCGTTGTTATTATCGTAATCCTGATTGGTTTCGGCCTCTATGCAATGAGAAAACACTAAAACCCTTTTTTTCTTTTTTTACTTTTGAAATTATTTAATCTTGTTTTTAATCGCTCATTTGCTCAGGTTGCCGATTATGCTTTTGTTGTCTCTAAAGGTTATTTGGGTATTTTTGAGACAGAAAATTTATAAGCATGTAAGCACAGGTGTGCAATAGGTGAAGCGGTGCAGGTGTGCACATGCTTGTGGTGAAAACATGCGCAGAAGTTTAACTGTTACTAATGAAAACGACAAAAAAATCCTTCTTGTAAAAGGGCGCTTCCTAACAGGAGATTCCCCTTTTGATATAGATTACACCACAATGGTCAACATCCTAATAGAACTGGGGCATAAACTAATGACTGAAGCTTGGAAAGAGAGCGGAAATCCCACTGTCGTCGTGGACAAATCAGAGATAATAGATTCCTTCAAGAAACACTTCTTTAACAATGAACTTAAAGAAGAAGCAGTCGGAGATTTAGTCGCCGAGATAATCTTCAAAAAATTTGTTGAACAGACAAAGTTAGTGGCAAGCAAACAAATCGAGCAGAAAAATATCCCTGCCTTGCCTGCAGAAAAACCATCACTAACCGACACAAAAAGAGAAAAATACATCTCATAGATTAAATCAAGAGGGACAATTGTATGGTTGACAAAAAAGACTCACAGTCAGAAAACTTTGAGAAACTACTCGAAGACGAAAAGAAACGCTCTGAAGATTATCTTAGCCGGTTGAAGTATTTGCAGGCGGATTTTGAAAACGTTAAGAAACGCTTCGACCGTGAAATTGAGCAAACAAAATGCTACTGTAATGAACGCATAATTATGCAACTTATAGAGGTAGTTGATGAACTTGAGCTTGCAGTGAAAAATGGTGAAATCTCGAAGCCATCAACAGAGAATTTTTTGGAAGGAGTAGAAATGACGTTGAAAAAACTCAGAAAGGTTCTTGAGCAAGAAGGCGTGTCTGAAATACCAGACCCCCTGGGCAAAAATTTTGACTGCTCAATTCACTGCTCAATTGCCACTGAAGAACGAGAAGATGTTGCGGAATCAACCGTAATTGATCAAATACGGAAAGGATACACATTGAGGGGCAGAGTAATTCGACCCAGTATTGTCAGAGTGTCGATCAAACCAAAAGATCAAAGTAATAAAAATAAAATAATGGAGGAAAAATAAGAATGAGTCAAAAAACAAATAAAAAAGTTTTAGGAATCGATTTGGGAACTACCAATTCAGCAGCTGCCATCTACGAGGGAGGACATGCAACTGTCATTCCCAGTGCAGAAGGCCCAACAATGGCTGGAAAAATGTTCCCGTCAGTTGTTGCTTTCACTAAAGACGGTCAGCTTCTGGTAGGAGAATCAGCAAAACGTCAAGCAACCACTAACTCAGAAGGAACTTTCTTTGAAATAAAACGCAAAATGGGTAGCGACGAAAAAGTTAAGGCGTACGGTAAAGAATACAGTCCCCAACAAATCAGCGCTTTCATTCTGCAGAAAATCAAGAAAGATGCAGAAACCTACCTCGGCGGAACCATAAACAAAGCTGTCATCACCGTGCCAGCCCACTTCAACGACAACCAACGCCAAGCAACAAAAGATGCAGGCGAAATCGCAGGCTTCGAAGTTATGCGTATCATCAACGAACCCACTGCAGCATGTTTGGCTTACGGGATAGACAAACTTGAAAATGAAATGAAAATACTTGTGTTCAGTTTTGGCGGCGGAACTCACGACGTAACATTGATGGATTTTGGCAAAGGTGTCTTCCAAGTCTTAAGCACCAGCGGTGACACCCAACTTGGTGGAACCGACGTTGACAAAGCAGTCATGGGTTACCTGCTTGAAGAATTCAAGCGTCAATCAGGCATCGATGTTTCAGGCGACCGCATGGCAATGTCAAGACTAAAGGAAGCGTCAGAAAAAGCCAAAATCGAACTCTCCACACTAATGAGCACAGATATCGACTTGCCATTCTTAACTTCAGACGCCTCAGGACCAAAACATATGCGATTAACATTAACTCGAACCAAACTCGAATCCCTCGCCCAACCCATCGTTGAACGCACAAGACCCACTCTACTAAAAGCCCTCGAAGACGCAAAATTGACCCCACAACAAGTAGACAAAATCATCTTAATCGGCGGCATGACTCGAATGCCTTTGGTACAACGCTTTGTTGAAAAAATCTTGGGCAAAGCTCCCGAAAGAGGCTTAGACCCAATGGAGTGTGTCGCGATAGGTGCCTCAATTCAAGCCGCGGTAATAACAGGCGAAGTTACCGACCTGCTACTCCTTGATGTTACCCCCTTGACTCTTGGAGTTGAAACAATGGGTGGCGTCATGACCAAAGTCATAGAAAAGAATACCACTATTCCCACCAAACGCAGTCAAGTCTTCACCACAGCCGCAGATTTCCAAACAGCAGTCACCATTCACATCCTACAAGGCGAACGAGCCATGGCAGCCGATAACGTTTCACTCGGCATGTTCAACCTAGTTGATTTGCCCCCTGCGCCTAGAGGAGTCCCACAAATTGAAGTTACATTCGATATAGACGCCAACGGCATTCTTAACGTCACAGCCAAAGACCGGGGCACGGGTAAAGAAAACAAAATTCGCATAACTGCCTCAACCAAACTGTCCCAAGAAGAGAAAGATCGCTTGATAAAAGATGCTGAACAATTCTCGGAACAAGACAAAAAGAAGAAGGAAGAAGCTGAACTTCGCAACACTGCTGACAGTTTAGTTTATACTGCTGAACGCACCAAAACCGATTTGTTAGGGAAAATTAGCCCAGAAGAGGTTTCCAAAATTGATGCAACTGTAACCGAACTTAAAAATGCGTTAGCAAGCAACGATATGACACAAGTCAAAGCTAAATCCGATGAACTACAAAAGGTTCTACAGGAAGTTGGAACTAAAGTCTATCAGCAAGCTGCAGCTGAAGCAGCAAAACAGCAGCAAGCACAAGGACCACAGAGCGGACCACAGCCCAATGCGGGACCAGAAACAATGCCCCCCAACGACGAACAGGGTGGACAAGAGGGCGACCACGTGGTCGACTCAGAAGACTACAAAGTTAAATAGATTTTAACTTCCTTTTTTCACTTTTTTGTAAACCAATTTAAGAAGATCTAAAATTCTGAGTAACTTGCATAATTTAGACGACATACTAAAATAGGCTTAGCTGAAATATTATAGCGTAAAATTTAGAAGGAGTACAGATTTTTACATGAAAAAGCTTAAACGTAGATTAAAAGGAAAAAAAACCTATCAGAATACACACGGAACTATCTATCGAGTAAAATCAAAACCTAACTATAAGGCTGTGAGAAAAAGAATACTCAAAATGCAACAGTCATTAAAGACTCAGCCTGCATCATAATTAAATACGAATTCTCGGGATAATTTTGAAAATAGGGGATAGGAACGCTTTAAGCGTGAAACACTTATTTTTTGCTTTTATTGTGTTTCGCTGGTAGGGCTACCTGTTTTCTTGCCTTTCGTTTCTGATCTTTTTCCCGTTGTAGTTTTTTATGGTGCTCAAGACCCTCAGCTTTTTTCGCTCTTTTGGACAAAATATTCAACCTTGTTAGGCTATTTGAAAAATCGATCTGAAAAACATTTCTGTTTGTATCTTAAGCTTGTGTAGATATTTAGACCGGGTTGATCTTAATTTAAATGACCACAAAGACAAGACGCAGCTTTTCTTTTAAAAACTCTCGAAATGGGGGAAATACCTATAAATTTGTGTCCAAAGCATTCTATCAAAGTTCAAATTGTCCGAGCGGTAAAGTCGCATGGCTGAAAAAAGAGATTACTATGAAGTTTTAGGCGTTCAAAAAAACGCGTCCAAAGAACAAATCAAAGATGCCTATCGGAAATTAGCCATGCAGTTCCATCCTGACCGCAACAAAGAAGTTGGCGCTGAAGAAAAATTCAAAGAAATATCTGAAGCATACGCCGTCCTATCTGATGACCAGAAACGGCAGCAGTACGATCAACTTGGGCATTCAGGTTTTGACCAACGTTACACCAGCGAAGACATCTTCCGCGGTGCAGATTTTGACTCAATTTTCCGAGACATAGGCTTTGGAGATTTATTCCGCAGCTTCTTCGGAGGAGGATTTGGTGGTGGATACGAAGAAAGCAATCGTGGACGAGATCTGGCATACGACCTTGAAGTTACTTTAGAGGAAGCTGCAAAAGGTGTTGAAAAAGAAATCGAAATTCCACGGACTGAGCACTGCAACGTATGCGGCGGGACAGGTGCAGCGCCAGGTTCAACTGCTAAAGTTTGTTCCCGATGCGGTGGAGCTGGAAAAATTCAAAACATGCGTAAAGCTGGATTTGCAATGTATGTCCAAGTATCAGCTTGTCCTGTTTGCAGAGGTAAAGGAAAACTAATAGAGTCTCCATGCAATAACTGCCGTGGTTCAGGCTTAGTTCGCAAAAGACGCAAAATCACAGTTAAAGTTCCAGCAGGCATAGATGAAGGATACCAACTAAGACTCCGAGGTGAAGGCGAAACTCCACCTGATCTAGGCGAAACTGGAGATCTATACGTTGTTGTTCATATAAAACAGAATCCTCAATTTATCCGTGAAGGCGACGATCTATGGCATATCGAAGTGATTACATATCCTCAAGCTGCATTGGGCGCAGAAATTACGGTACCAACTTTGGAAGGACCCACAACAATTAAAGTCCGTCCTGGAACCCAAGTTGGCCAGGTCATAACACTCAAAGGCAAGGGGATGCCAAGGTTCCGCGGGTATGGTAGAGGTGAGCTCTTGGTGCGATTAGGCATTTCAGTACCTGAAAAACTCACATCCCAACAACGTATATTGCTAGAAAAGTTTGCAAAAGAAATGGGAACTAATGTTCGGCAAAGGTCCCGAAAGTTCCACCTCTAAATAGAACTCAAAGAGGCTGTATTGTTAAAATAGCAACGATAAAGTAAATATTTTAATGCTAATCGGCAAGGATAAGTTTGTTGCCAATTGGAAACTGATTAAAATTCTTTCTGTAAAAATCCATATTTTTTTCATATGTGTTTGCATTCTATTGATGAAAACTCATTCTATTTGAGAGATATTTTATTGAGAAAAAAAGGCTTTTCTTTTTCAAAAAAAGAAAGAAGAAAAGATGTTTACTTTGTTAGATGTTTGCGTAGTTCTGCGTAGGTTGCTTTGATGTCTTCGATTGAGCCTTCGTCTTCGATGGTGGATGTGTCGCCAAGTGGTGCTCCGGTTAGGACTGCTTTTAGGAGGCGTCGCATTATTTTGCCGCTGCGGGTTTTTGGTAGTTTGTTAACGATAATGACAGAGTCGGGAGTTGCTATTGGACCGATGGTTGTGCGGACGTGTTTTATGAGTTCTGTTCGGAGTTCATCGGAAGCTGTAAATCCGCTACGTAAAGTAACGAATGCAACAGGGACTTCACCTTTAACTACGTCTTCTTTTCCCATGACTGCTGCTTCACTGACTGCGGGATGAGATACGAGTGCTGATTCGAGTTCGACTGTGCCGATTCTGTGTCCTGCAACTTTTAGGACTTCATCTGCTCTACCGAGTAACCAGTAGTAGCCGTCTTGGTCGCGTATGCTGTAGTCGCCTGAGACGTAGATGCCTGGCCATTTGCCAAAATATGCTGTTTTGAATCTTTCTGGGTCTTTCCAGAGTGTCATAAGCATGCCTGGCCATTGAGATTTGATGACTAGTGCACCTTTTTGGCCTGCTGGGAGTGATTGCCCTTTTTCGTCAACTATGTCGAGGTTGATGCCTGGCATAGGTAAGGTTGCGCTGCCTGGTTTGAGGGGTGTTAGTTCTATGCCTGCAGTTGGTGAGATCATGAATCCGCCGGTTTCAGTTTGCCACCAAGTATCGATAATCGGTAAGCGTTCTTTGCCTATGACGCGGTAGTACCATTTCCATGCTTCTGGGTTGATTGGCTCGCCGACTGAGCCCAGGAGTCGTAATGTTGACAGGTCATGTTTGTTGACTAATTCTTCTCCGAATTTCATGAACATTCGGACGGCTGTTGGTGTGCCGTATAGTATAGTGATACCGTGATTTTCAATCATTGACCACCATCTGTCTTGTGCTGGGTAGTCGGGTGTTCCTTCGAAGAGGAAAGCAGTTATGCCGTGACTTAATGGTGCATAGACGTTATATGTGTGTCCGGTAATCCAGCCGATGTCTGCAACGCACCAATAGATGTCTTCGTCTGTTGGGTCGAATGCCCATTTGAGGGTCCAGTATGCCCAAACTAAGTATCCTCCGGTTCCGTGTTGGACACCTTTGGGTTTGCCTGTGGTTCCTGAGGTGTAAAGGATGAATAGTGGGTCTGTTGATTTCATGCTTTCGGGCTCAACATATGCGTTTGCACCGGCAGTTGTTAGTGCATCGCTGTACCAGACATCGCGACCTTCCTTCATTTGGACTGCTTGGCCTGTGCGTTTGACAACGATTACTTTTTCTATTCCTGGCATGTTTGGAAGCGCACGGTCTGCGGTGTCTTTGATTGCTACTGGTTTGCCTCTGCGGAAGGATCCGTCTGCTGTGACTAGGATTTTTGCTCCACAGTCGTTAACTCTGTCAGCTAATGCTTCAGCGCTAAAGCCTGAAAATACAACTGCGTGGACTCCGCCTATACGAGCGGTTGCTAGCAAAGCTATTGGCAGTTCAGGAATAACGGGCATGAATACTGCAACACGGTCTCCTTTTTGGAGACCATAGGTTTTCAACACTTTGGCAAGTTTATTGACTTCACGGTATAGTTGATAGTAGGTGTAAGTTTTGATTTCTCCCATTTCGCCTTCCCATATGTAGGCGAGTTTGTTTTTACGTGCGGTTTTAATGTGGCGGTCAAGGGCATTGTAGCTGATGTTGAGTTCTCCTTCGGGAAACCATTTGTAGAAGGGGGGGTTTGAATCATCGAGTACTTTTCCGAATGGCTTGAACCAGTCGATTGCTTTTGCTTTTTCTGTCCAGTATTCTTGCGGATTCTTTAGTGCCTTTTCCGATTCTTGACGTCTTTTTTCACCGTTACCAAATTTTGCTATACTTGGTGTGTATTTTTCATTGAACGGTAAACTAGCTTCTGACATTATTCTCATTCCTAAATTGTATGGGCTTACGCATTTGCCTCTGAGAATATAAGTTTTTCAGTTAGAAATAAAAAAAATAAAAATGAATTATATGTTTTTACTTTACTGGCAAAATTGGCAGAATTGTTTTCTGGTGCGCCTCGTTTAATACTTCTGCGATGCCAAGGTAAATTGCGCTAAAGCCGACGATTATGCCTTCGATGCCTGTGAGGTTGTTCCAGGTGAATGTTCCGAATAGTGTTGGGTTACCGGTTAGGTCTCTGATTGTTAGCATGAAGAACAGTATGGCTAAACTTAAGAATACGAATTGGACAGCGCGGTTTGCTTTTAGCGTTCCAAAGAACATTGCGAAAGTAAATAGTCCCCAAAGGAAGAAGTATGCTGCCATCGCAGTTTCAGTAGGAGCGCTTAGTCCGGGTATAAAGGTTATTTTTGGCAAGATTAGCAGTAAAACAAGAGACCACCAGAACAAGCCGTATGAGCTGAAAGCTACAGTGCCAAATGTATTGCCTTTCTTGAATTCCATTATACCAACGATTACTTGCGCTAATCCACCGTAAGCAATGCCCATAGCGAGAATCATTGTGTCAAGCGGAAATAGACCTGCGTTATGAAGGTTCAAAAGAACTGTGGTTAGTCCGAAGCCTAGAAGGCCTAAAGGTGCAGGGTTCGCCAATTTTGTTACTAGTTTATCGCTCATTTTTAATTTTTCACCGATTTTATGGTTTATCTGAAGTCTGCAAGCTTTTTTATAAAGCTTTGGAGGCGGGAATTTTTCTTGTTCGTGAAGTAACGTATTTGCCGATCTCTAGAGCAGAAAACACTGCAGCTGCAAAGAGTCCAGCGATTGCCCAGTCGATAAGTCCAGGCGCGTTAACGTCGAAGAGAACTTGGAGGCCTGGCACGTATAGGATAAGTAGTTGTAGTGCGAAGGATGAGGCGACGGCGTACCATAGGTATTTGTTTTTGAATATTCCAACTTTGAATATGGGGTATTTTAGTGATCGACATGAAATGGCTATGACTAATTCCATGGCTATCATCGCTGTGAGTAGCTGAGTTCTAGCTTCGAGTAGGCCCAACTCGCTTGTCCAGGGCAAATGGGAGAAATATGCTGTTAACAAAAGAATCGTCATGAAAATCGGCACTGCGGTTAGGTAGGTTTTGACGTCTCGACTGAATATGCTTTCGTTGGGTTTGCGGGGTTTTTGTTGCATCAAGTCAGGGTCACCTGGGTCTACACCTAAAGCTATGGCGGGCAATCCATCTGTAACTAGGTTTATCCATAGAATCTGCACGGCAGTTAAAGCGATAGCTGCACTGTTTACCAATTCTATGTCTGATCCAGGCGAAAAGATTCGTGCGATGAAAGGAACGCTTACGACAGCTATAAACATGACCAAGATTTCCATAATGTTGCATTGCAGAAGGAAGGTCAAGTATTTCTTGATGTTCCCATAGATTTCTCGGCCTTCTTTGACGGCTTTAACGATGCTTGCAAAATTATCGTCTGCTAAAACCATGTCAGCTGCTTCTTTTGTAACTTCTGTGCCTGTAATGCCCATGGCAACGCCAATGTCACTTATCTTCAATGCTGGAGCATCATTAACTCCATCACCAGTCATTGCAACGACTTCATCTTTTTTCTTCCATGCCTTAACAATTCGTGTCTTGTGCTCTGGAGCAACACGGGCATAAACCACCACTTTCTCCACAACTTGAGCGAGCTGTTCGTCAGTCATCTGCTCGAGTTCTTCACCGGTTAATACTTGGCTTTCTTGTACTTTTTCATCTAGCAAGTTAAGTTCCTTTGCCACGGCAGTGGCGGTGAGTTTGTGGTCGCCTGTAATCATGACAACTCGTATCCCGGCGCTCTTGCAGAGTCCAATTGCGTCTTTAACTTCCGTCCTTGGCGGATCTATCATACCCATGATGCCGACAAAGACGAAATCTTCTTCCATGCCTTCCTCGAAGTCTACATTAGGCGGCAGATCCTTGTAGGCGAAACCAAGGTTTCGGAGGGCTTGCAAAGCCATAGCTTCAGTGATTTTATAATGTTTTTCACAGAGTTCTTTTGTTAATAGCTGTACTTTTCCGTCAAGGAAGATTTTGCTGCACCGTTCCAA
The DNA here is from genome assembly GCA_963775465.1 of Candidatus Bathyarchaeota archaeon. GTDB lineage: Archaea > Thermoproteota > Bathyarchaeia > Bathyarchaeales > Bathycorpusculaceae > Bathycorpusculum. The sequence goes on from CAVZIW010000001.1 coordinate 236,746, forward strand.
AACGATTTCGGGGGCACCTTTCATATAAGCTGTTTTTTTGTCTCCCAAAGTGTGTATAGTGGTCATGCGTTTGCGTTCAGAGGAAAATGGAACTTCGGCTACACGTGGCTCTTGTTTTTCTAAATCGTCTTTGTTGATGTTTGCTTTCTGTGCTGCAACGACAAGAGCGCCTTCTGTTGGGTCACCCTTCACAGTCCATTTACCAAGTTTGGAGTCTTTTTCAAGGTTTGAGTCGTTACATAGAACTGCAGTTTTAAGTAGAATTTTTAAGTTTACATCTGGGGTAACTGTTTTGTTCTCTAATTGGAATTCTCCTTGGGGAGCGTATCCTATTCCTGTGACTTTGATGGTTTGATCGTTTACGTAGAGACGTTGGACGGTCATTTCTCCTTTAGTCATAGTTCCTGTTTTGTCGCTGCAGATGACACTTGTACTTCCAAGCGTCTCAACGGCGGGTAACCGCTTCACGATGGTGCTAACCTTGGCCATGCGGTACATACCAATAGCAAGAGCGCCTGTTATGATGGCAGGCAAAGCTTCCGGGACAGCGGCCACCGCAAGACTGATAGACCATAAAATCATATCTATGAGGGAACGTTGCTCAACAACTACTCCGACAACTCCAACGCTTATCGCAACAATTATGGCCAAAACGCCTATCCATTTGCCTACGCTGCCCATTCGTTTTTCTAAGGGTGTTTTTTCTTGAGGCGAAGCTTGAACCATCTCTGCGATTTTTCCAAATTCTGTTTTCATGGCGGTAGTGGTGACTAATGCTTTGCCTCTTCCATAGACCACAACGGTTCCTGTGAAAACCATGTTGCGTCTGTCGTTTAACAATGTCTTCTCTGGCAGCTGTAAAGTGGATTTGTCAACAGGTGCTGATTCCCCAGTTAAGGAAGCTTCATCTGTTTTCATCATGAAAACTTCTAGAAGTCTAGCATCTGCAGGAATCTTGTCGCCTGTGTATAGAAGAATTATATCTCCTGGGACAAGTTGACTGGCAGGAATTTTTACTTCCTTGCCATCTCGAAGAACGCTGGCGGTAGGGGCTGTCATTTTCTTTAGGGCCTCAACTGCTTTTTCGCTGCGGTATTCTTGGGAAAATCCTAGAAGTGCACTAGCAACAACAATGGCAAGTATGATTAGTGCGTCTGCTACTTCTCCTACGGCAAACGAGAGACCGATAGCGAAGAGCAGGATAATCATGAGAACGTTAGTGAATTGACCGAGTAAAAGTTTGAGAGGGGACTTTCCTTTTTCTTTTTTGAGCTCGTTGGGCCCAAATTTTTCCTTGAGCTCTTGAGCTTGTTGGGTAGTTAAGCCTTGCTCAGTTACACCTAGTTGCTTTAGTGCTTCTTGCAAGGTCTTGCTATGCCATGAGTCGTTCATTTTAGGTCTCCATTCTCAAAGGTTTTCTATTTGTTTCATTTTCTAATTCTGCAATTTAATTTCTCTGAATTCAGGATGTTTTTGATGATAAATTTTACTGTGAATAAATAGAGAAATGCCTCCAAAAGCTAACGTTGTTAGGCTTAATAAAGTCAGGGTCCAAGCAAAGGCGCCTCCAAAGCTGATGATTTGTTTTTGCCATTCCCAAGGAAAAACATCCTTTATTCCAAGCGGCCATGCTCCAATTACTTGATAGGTGAACCCGAAAATTGTTAACACAATGGCTACCCGTTCTTTATTGTCTGTTGCTTCAGGTTTAATGGCATGGATACTGTAACCGCAAAGAATTGCGGTTCCTGCTATTAGGGTTGGGAGACTTGTTGCAAAAAATATGGGGTTGATTAGGTTGCTTGAGAGGAAGGATGTAATTGGAAAGGGAAAGTAAGTTATGATGTTGTCTCCCCAATTTGATAATGTCCAACCACTAATTATGACTAAAGATAGGTAGTAGGCTCCATAAGCAGCTAAAGACAAGCCAAAGGAAACTTTATGCGCTTTTAAGGAATTGAAAATCTTTGAAATTGTTGTGTCGCTAGTTTTGTTAGTCATATTAGCACGCTTGTAGTATGTAGTGTTTTTTTCTGATATAACAGTTTTTGATAGCATCTTGAAACTTTAAAATGCTTTAAAAACTAAAGTTATAAAGCATTAGGCGTGAAGTAGTAGATGTTAGTTAAGGTGCTTTTATGAAGTTTGAAACTCAAATCCAAGAGATTATCCCGCGCACTGATTTTGTTACAAGTTTTAGGTTTCCGCGACCTACAGAGTTAGATTACAAACCAGGGCAATTCTTTTTTGTAACAATCAAACATGGCGACAAAAAATTACGTAAGCATTTCAGTTTTAGTAGCAGTCCAACTGAAAAAGATCATATAGAGTTTACTAAAAGATTAACGGATCATGAATTCTCTTTAGCTTTGAAAGTTGCAAAAGTCGGCGATTGGGCACGTATCGAAGCACCTTTTGGGAAATTTACTTTTGAAGGGGAATACCCAAAAGTTTCTTTGCTTGCAGGAGGTATCGGAATAACTCCTTTTCTGAGTTACTGTAAGAATGCTACGGATAAAGCTTTGAGCAGTAAAATTACACTTTTTTATGGTTGCCGCACGCCTGAAGATTTTCCTTTTAGAAAAGAATTTGAGATCTTGGCGCAACAAAATAAGAATTTAAAGTTGGTGTTCACTGTTAGTCAAGCTTCTCCTGACTGGAAAGGTGAAACAGGTTCAATTGATGTGGATATGATTAAGCGGTATCTTCCTGATTATGAAGAAAACATGTTTTACACTTGTGGTCCCCCACCTATGGTTGAAGCGATGGAGAGGCTCGTAGAGAGTTTGGGGTTGCCAAAAGAGAAGTTGAAACGAGAACTCTTTTCGGGCTATTAACAAAAGAAGTGGGTTTATGGGTAGAATCTGCGGGTGGTTCTTGGGAATGGAATTGCATCGATGATGTTGTCTAAGTCCAGCATCCAAACTAGTAAGCGTTCTAATCCCATGCCAAATCCAACGTGGGGTACAGTTCCGTAGCGTCGAAGGTCAAGGTACCATTCGTAGTCTTGGGGGTTTAAGCCTTGTTCTTTCATGCGTTGGGTGAGTGTTTCTTTGTTGTCTTCTCTTACGCCGCCTGTGCTGATTTCGCCGATTCGCGGAACCATCATGTCGACGGACATGGCGATTTCTGGATGGTCTTGGTAGGTTTTGCAGTAGAAAGCTTTGATTGAAGTTGGGTAATCGTAGACAAAGAAGGGTTTGCCGAAATCTTCTGCTAGGATTTTTTCGTCTTCGTAGCCAAGGTCTGAGCCCCAATCTAATGTTGGGTTTTTTGGTTTAAGGTGTTCGATTGCTTCTTTGTAGGTTATTTTTGGGAACGGTGCTTTTACGTTTTTTAGTTTTTCGATGTCGGCGCCTAGTTCTTTGAATTCTCTTTGACATTTTTCGGCGATGGTTTGGCAGATGTGGGTCATTAAGCCTTCTTCGAACTTCATTAAGTCGTTCATGTCGGCAAAAGGCCATTCACCTTCGATATGCCAATATTCTGTTAAGTGACGGATTGTTCGGCTTTTTTCTGCGCGGAAAGATGGGGCTATGCAGTAGACGTTTTCGAGTGAGTAGATGAGGATTTCGAGGTATAGTTGACTGCTTTGAGTTAAATATAAGTCTTGATCGAAGTACTTTAGTTCAAAAAGTGTGGAGCCGCCTTCGACTGCTGCTGAGATAAACATTGGAGGTGAGACTTCAGTGAAGCTTTGGTTTTTGAAGTATTGTCGAGCAGCCTCTAAGACTTCTCCGCGTACTTTCATAACGAGGTTCATTTTTCTGCTTCTTAGCCAAAGGTGGCGCATGTCGCGGATGAATTCTTCGCTTTTGTCTTTTGAAATGGGGAAGGTTTCTGCTAGTCCAATGATGCTGATGGTTTCTGCGGAAATCTCGTATCCGCCTGGGGCTCTTTTGTCTTCTTTGGCAGTTCCTTCCAAGGAGAGAGCTGATTCGATTGTTAGTTTTTGGGCTTCACTCCAGCAGGGGCTGGTTTTTTTTATGGTGGATTGGATTACGCCTGTTGAATCTCGTATTAGTATGAAGATTAGTTCTTTTCCTTCTCGTTTGCGATATACCCAACCGCGAACGCATACTTTTTTATCATTAATTGTCCGTCTAGTATGTTGCTTATTTTTACTGGAGTCATCCTTGTTCAACTGTTTTCAGTATATACTTGTCTTCAATCCTAAATGCCTATCGATTTGACAAGTTGAAAAATAGATGCTAAGGGTTATTCAAATGTTAACGGCATGTCGTTTGTATTAGTCAATAGAATCGCTTGTGGATTTTTGAATTGTCTCTCTCTGCTAGAACAACAACACTTGTTTTTTTCTGATTGTGTGGGGTTTGTTTTGGGCTTTTTTTTACATTGGTGTTTGTTTCGTCTGCTGATGCGGGTTGAAAAAGGTTTAAAGGGGTTGGAAATTGGTTTGGAAAGGTTGGATAAGCTTGGGGGTTCTAGTTGTCAACGAATGCGCGAGTAAGGTTTAAGATAAAGCTGCAGTCGCATAATCGCTTCACAGCCCCAAAATACGTTCAACAGCTTTTAAAAATGGAACCTGACCGGGTTCTTCAAGTTCAAATAGACACTAGGGTGTGGGACGGTTCGCAGACTTTTCATTCGAGAATAACTAAGGATGAAAGAATAATAATTCCCAAACTCATAATGGGTTTGCTTGAGAAACAAAATAAAGCGCCGGAAGGTAAAATATTAGAGATAACTCTTGAAGCCATATAAGAAGCAAGGACGGCTATTTTTTGCTGAGTTGTTCAAACCGAACTCTAATGCTTGATTGTAAATCAAGCGCTTATTTTTCTTTATCCTTTGGTTCTTGAACTTTCAGGTAAACAAATATTGAAAGGGGAATAGATGTTGCCGCCAACAAGAGGAACGGAAGCTGAGGCGAAACGAACGCGTAGAGAATTCCAATTAAAACTTGAAGAAGAGCTTGCATTATGAACATGAAAAACTGCAAACACCCAGTAGCTGTTCCTCTTAGACTTCTAGGAACTAAATCGCCCATTAGAACATTGTAACTGTTGAGCTGCAGTAAATTTCCTAATCCGAAGAAGAAAAATGAAAGTAGCAGCATGTTAAAATCAGCATTCACGAAAAGAAGCATCCCTGGAAAAAAGAGTAAATACCCTAAAATTAAGAAACGTTTCCTTCCAAAGACATCCATACTTAAACCTGCCAGAATTCCTGGAATTGCGATGCTCAAATAACGGAAGGCTACAACAATAGCCCACTGTTCCAGTGAAATACTAAGAACGGATGTTGCGTATACAACAAAATATAATTGGCAACTCACAACTAAACCGTTAATGATTATTATGGAAATAAAAAGGTTGAAGGCAGATTTTGGGATTTTACTCCAAACGCCGATTCCTTCCCGTACAGTCTGAGGATATTTACGCAACAAACCAATGATACTGGGTCTTTTGCTTTGCGAAGGCGGTAAAGTCTCTTTTAGTCTTAGCCGTATGGTGGCCACTGAAAAATAAGCTACAGCGGTAATCGTGTAAGCAATACGCATACCAATATCGAAATTGAAAGTCACAACCAAATATTGAGCAATAAGCGGAGCGGGTAATAGAACAATCGTCGTGATTACTGATTGAAAACTAAATCCTGTTCCGCGGCTTTCCGGGGGTAGGGAATCAATAACCATGGCCATCAAAGCTGGACCGTAAATCGAGCAGATATTCTGAATCAGAAGCCCAATTAAGATGAATTGCCATGAGGGAGCAAAAATAAAAAAGAGGCTTCCCAAAGCCAAACCGAAAGTCATTGAAACAATCAGCCAACGTCTTCCATGTTTATCCGCTAAGTATCCGCCTGGAAATTGGACGAGTGCTACTGCAATAGAGCCTGCAAAACCCATGACTGAAATCAAAAAGGTGTCGGCGCCCAAGTGTATGTAAAAGAGGCTTGCATAGGTGTCGGGTATTGGTTGGGCAGCGAACATTATTATCCAAGTTAACGTAATGAGCAGGAAGTTGCCTCTTAGAACGGCGGAGTCTCCACGAAAAAGCGGTGATATTTTCATTTATTGATAAAATCGGGCAAGAATTATTTAAATTAAGTCGAGCAATTGTGATACTTTAAAATCAATTGGGTCATTGTTGCCCACAATTCTTAAATCTCCCTTGCAACGAGCATATTTTGATAGACTAAATGTATCCTAATGAAGAAGGCAGGTACAAGCTAAAAGCACTGAAAATTTCAGCAATTGCTATTTTTAGTGTTGTGCTTGTTGAAGTTTCAGTTGGTCTTCTGGTAAACAGTTTAGCTATAATGAGCGACGGCTTGCATGCACTGTTAGATGCACTGTCAAGCGTAATGTTGTTTTTTGCAGTTCGTGCATCACTTAAACCGCCGGATGAGGAACACACATACGGTCACGAAAAATTCGAAACTATCGGTGGCTTAATTGGAGGAATCGTTTTAGTTGCCGTTGCATTTTTAATCTTCTACGAAGCAGGATTACGCCTGATTGAAAATACAGCTCTAAATTCAGGTGTCGAGTTCGCAGGTTTCATAGGTATTGCTTATGCTCTTTTCATAGCGTCTCTTAGAGTTACAGTTTTTAGAAAGACCCAGCATGTTCAAAGTCCCTCTATGAAAGCTGGGTTGTATGATGCTGTTGCTGATTTAAGCTCCACCGTGGTTGCACTTTTGGGTTTTGCCTTAGCGAGTTTGGGTTTGTCTTATGGAGACGCCTTTGCTTCAATCTTTCTGGGAGCCTTGCTTACCTATTTGAGTTTTAAACTAGTTAGGTTTAGTGTGATCGAGCTTAGCGATACTGCTTCAAAAGAGCTTGTCGCGAAAACAAGAAGAATAATTCTTTCTTGTAATGGAGTTGTTAAAGCTGAAAACCTTAAGGTACGTAAAGTTAGTTCTAAAATTTTTGTTGAATCTTCTGTTCAAGTTCCGAATTTAATGAGTTTAGAGGAAGCGCACTCTCTGGCTTCTAAAATAGAAAAATGTCTAAAAGACTCTTTAGGAACTGTGGATGCAACTATTCATGTTGAACCTTCGGATAAAGAAAAGAAAATAGGGAATCTCATTGGAAAGTTAGCAACTGTGGATGGCGTAAAAGAGGTCCATGATGTATTTACTAATTATGTTGAAGGTAAACTTTACGTCACCTTGCATGCTTATGTTAACCCTAATCTGTCAGTTGAAGAAGGTCATAGGATAGCTGAAATCATAGAAAAACGAATTTGTGAAGAGATCGAACAAATTGAAAATGTGACCGTCCACATTGAACCCGCCGGCGTGGCTATGCCAGCAGAGGAAGTAGATGAAGAGCAGCTTAGAAAGATTGTTTACGAAGCAGCAAAGAACACTGGTGAGAATTTACAGATTAAGCGTGTTGTTACCTATTTTGCTGAAGAAAAACGTTATATCAATATTGATTGCTGCTTTACCAAATATATTCAAATTAAGGAGGCTCATAAAATAGCCTCCCAAGTTGAGAAAGAAACAAAAGAGCATTTTGCAAACGCAGTAGTTACCGTTCATATTGAACCAAAATAAAAAAAATAACTTTATCTTCAATATGAACTTCTTTAAAGGATATTTGAAACGGAGAACGTGATTATTTCAGAAGGAAAATAAGAAAAAAAGTTTAGGGTTGCTCGCATTTCTGCAACAGCTTTTGCCAATGCTCGTCAGTAGCGCGTTGAATTTCGTCCAATACATGGCTATTTTGCGGTGTAAACAAGTGTCTGAACCTTCCTTGTCCAGCAAGATATTCTTTAACGGGTCTTTTCTTCTGTGGAGCCAAAGAAATCAACTTGCTGGGAATTGAAAGTTGACGTTTGCCATTAACAGCTTCCCATACTGGAAATACACATGATTCAACAGCTAACTTGGAATACTCTATAGATTTTGCTGGGTCACTTCTCCAACCTCTGGGACATGGAGCAAACACATGCAAAAATGCTGGACCTTCAACTTCTAACCCTTTTCGCACTTTAGTCAGCAGATCCTTCCAATAGTAGGGTGTTGCAGTTGCCACGTACTCCATTTCATGTGCCAACATTATGTCAGCTATGGGTTTTTTCTTCTCGAGCTTTCCCGGATTTACCGATCCAGCCGGAGTTGTGGTTGTCGCTGCACCAGTTGGAGTACCACCGCTTCTTTGAATCCCAGTGTTCATGTATCCTTCATTGTCGTAGAGTACAAACAAGAAGTCATGTCCTCTTTCAACAGCACCAGAAAGCGCCTGCAATCCAATGTCGAAGGTTCCGCCGTCACCAGCAAATGCAATGATATCAACGTGTTCGTGCTTTGCTTTGCCTTTCTTTTTCATGGCTTTTAGAGCTGCATCAATACCTGAAGCGTTTGCAGCTGCATTTTCAAAAGCAGTATGAATCCACGGAACAGCCCATGACGTATATGGATAAATCGATGAGACTACTTCCATGCATCCTGTTGCCTCGGTAACTATTGTGGGACCTCTTGTAGCTTTCATTATTAGACGCAGTACAGATGCAGGTCCGCATCCCGCACACGCCCTGTGCCCGGACAGAAACAGGTCTGGTTTTAATGCGATATCTTTTGCCGTAAATTTCCATTCTTGTGTTGTCAACTTTTCTTCCTCCTTACTCCCTTAATCCTAAATAGCGAACTTGGCTGCCGATTTGGCCAGTTTTAGCAATCTGCACCAACTCATCAAAGATCTTCCGAAGTTCACTCGGACTTGAGTCTCTTCCACCTAAACCGTAAATGTAGTTTATGATTGGTGGATGTGATGGTTCATCATAGAGTGCATGTCTAACTTCATGGAAAACTGCCCCGCCAAATCCGCCAAAACTCATGCTTTTGTCCATGACTGCAATAGCTTTAATGTTTTTGAGGTTTTTCCGAAGTTCCTCAACTGGTAAAGGTCTAAATGTTCGCAACTTTAGAAGACCTGCTTTGATTCCTTCCTCTCTTAGCTTATCGACGATTACCTTCATGGTTCCAGAGGTTGAACCTACGCAAATAACTGCAATTTCAGCGTCGTCTAATTTGTAATTCTCAATAAGACCATTACCATATCGTCTACCGGTTAAACTTGCATACTCATCGTTGATTTCACCGATTTTTTTCAAAGCATTCTTCATGCCTTCTTCTTGCTGTCTTTTGAATTCAAAGTAGTAGTTCTGCAATGCAATCGGTCCCATTGTCATAGGGTTATCTGGATCCAACTTGTAAGGTACCGTTTTCCCTTCGTGAGTTAAAACAGCTGGAATTTGACGCTCCCCAACAAACTGTTTTACCGCTTCATCTGAGAGAACATTAACATTTTCTAATGTGTGACTTAAGGTGAACCCGTCTAAGCCAACGAGTGTTGGCAAGGACACACTCGTGTCTTCAGCGATCCTGAAAGCTTGAATGATTGAATCATAGGCTTCTTGTGCGTTTTCAACATAAATCTGAATCCAACCACTATCTCTTGCCGCCATGCTATCTGAATGGTCGCCATGGATGTTTAGCGGTGAAGATAAAGCGCGGTTAGCTATTGCCATAACAACTGGTGCTCTTGAACCTGAAGTTACAAAGAGAATTTCATGCATTAATGCCAAACCTGCAGATGCACTTGCAGTGAAAGTTCTCACTCCAGTTGCCGACGCAGCAAGACAAGCGGTTAAAGCGCTATGTTCAGATTCAGTACAAACAAACTCCGTCTTTGTCTCACCATTTGCAACGTATTCGCTGAATTTCTCTACAATAATTGTTTGGGGGGTAATTGGGTAAGCAGCAACTACATCAACGTCACATTGTTTTGCGGCGTACGCAACTGCTTCATCGCCGTTTAGACCTATAGTTTCTTGTTTATCATTTTTTTGCATTATGTCTACTCCTATTCCATTTTCATGGTTATTGCTTTTGTTGGACATTCGTTTGCACAGATTCCGCATCCTTTGCAGAAGCCAAAATCAAACTCAATTTTACCTAATTCCGGACGCCAACGAATAGCACCATCTGGACAGAACGTTACACAAGTTAGGCAAACAGTACATTTCTCGAAATCAATTATTGGCATGTAGGTTTTCCAATCACCAGTCATAAAACCAGTGCTTGATTTTGAGGTAACTCCACCGATTGAGATTTCTTTCCAACCTTTTTCTTTACGACTCATTCTGACTTGGCCTCTTCGTATGCTTTCATGATAACTGAATAGTTTTTCTCAGCTATGTTGGGTCTAAAACGTCCTTTCAAGGTTTTCTTTATGCCGTCTAGTGAGACAATTTCAGTGGCTTTAGCAACAACTCCCAGTAATGCAGTGTTCGTTATTGGTGCACCTAATATGTTAATTGCGATCTCAGTTGCAGGAACAGTCCAAATTTTACCTTTCGAAACCTTTAGTTCCTGCTTTAAAACAGCAGGTTCAACACTCGAATTAATAATCAATATATCATCATCTTGATTCAACCCAGCCGTAACAGGTACAGTCTTTAACAAAGTATTATCCAAAACTACCACAACGTCCGGATCGTATACGGCACAATGTAGCCTAATTGGTTCATTGCTGACACGCGTAAAAGCAGTAACAGGCGCACCCATTCGTTCAGGGCCAAACTCGGGGAACGATTGAATATGTTTGCCTTCATCAAGGGCAGTTCTAGCTAAAAGTTCGCTGGCAGTCCAAGCACCCTGTCCGCCTCTACCGTGCCATCTAAATTCAACCATATGTTTCAAAGCAATCCCTTCTCTAAGATGGTTTCTGAATAAAAGGATGATTACCTTGATATACATTTTTCTAGAAGAACCCGTTTTTGGTCAAATGTATATCATTTTGCTAAACCGCCTTTCTGAAAAGTGAGTAATGGTCAACCTTGCATACATGGTTCCAATTATCTTCGACAAGGCGTCTAGCATCTTCGGCGGTTAAAGCGATAGCTGATTGGTATTTGGCGTCTATCGGATAGTCTTTGAAGGTCGTGTAACAGTCGGTGCTTTCGCTACTCTTATGACTAACAAATACTTTCGTCTTGCAAAGTAATGGTGGAGCCTATACAAATGAATTCTGTTGAAACGTTCGTTTCGAAGAATTGCAGTAAGTTTATTATGTAAATCTCGGTATTTTTTTGACAAGTCGCTTAACATTCCGATCGTCTTCTGGAATTGGGATCGTTAACACATTTGAAAAAACACTTGTTTCTAAACTAGAAGTCTTGAAAACAAAAAAAGGAAAGGATTATTGTTTTTGTTTTGATTTCTTATGGTCGTTTTCTTATGAGCAATAGAGCCAGCATTATACCGACAATCACTATTGCCACAATGATGCCTGCAACTGCGGGAACAAAGTACATGTCAGCGGCTGATTGTGCTGGTGCTTGAGTTGGAGCTGTTGTTGGAGGTGCAGAGTCAACTGAGAAACTGTTTTCTGCGTAAGATGGCCAGTAAGATTCAGAGCCTGCGAAAGTTGCAACCACAGTGTATTTGCCTTCGATATCTGGTGTCCATTGATAGCTGAATGCGCCGCTAGCATCGCTTGTAGTTGTGCCGATATTACGATAGTTGCCATTAGAATCAATCACATCGATCGAAACAGGAACACCCGTAGTGTTTGACGGCTTTCCTTTTTGCATATAGACGTATGCCATCCATTGAGTCTGAGAATCTTCAGAGACAGCTGCAACACCATTAGGGAAACGTGCTGCTTGCTCTTTCTGTTTTGTGCCAGCAGAAATGTCCAGTACTGTTCCTTTAATTGTTATGGATTGACCTAATTGAGCAGATAAGTCAGGTGCAGAAACTGTAACAGCGCTTGGACCTTTGCCTATAGCGTAGATTTGTGCATCATAGTTGTTCCAGTAGATCAAAACGCCATCAGCAGCTGCAAAAGTCATCGGATACGCCCATCCTGCTAGATCCCAGATAGTTTCGCCAGTAGTAACGTTAAGACAGTGCACACGTTCAGCTTTGTAGAGAGGTGTATCAGCAGAGTGCTCATGAGTTCCGACAAAGATCTTGCCATCGCAAATAAGTCCTAGCATCTGAACGAAGTTAGGAATCTTCTCTCCGCCAGATGGATAGATCTGTCTCCAGAGTAGACTGCCATTAGCTAAGCTATAAGCTGAGACTGCTCCAGTGTAGCCTCCAGTGAAAAGGGTTCCGTAAGCCATCTTTGTCTGCGTTTGCGAAATCAAGCTTGGCCAAGTAAAGTACCCATATGCTTGCCAGTCAGATTGGGCATCAGTTGTCGCAACCAATTCGCCATTGCTCATATCCCAAATGTAGAAGGTACAGCTTGGAACCTTTAAGCCGACAAAACGTTGTTCAGCGCCTGTAGCTCGTTCGAATAGTATGTTCTGGTTAGTTGCTTCATCTTCGATGTCAATGTTCTTCATGTAGAGCAATTGGCCTTCATGTCCAGGTTGAATGCTAATGGCCCAAACAGTGACCTCATCAACATATGCGTATGAAGGCGCGCTTGTGCCAGTTGGCCAAGAACCATTCGTACCCCAAACATATTGATTATCATATACCGCTCTGATGGTTGGCGCTGTAGCCCAATTGAATGATAGTGAAACGTTCCAATCAAAGCTGCTCATTGTGCTTGCATCGATTTGGTTCGATGATGGGTTTCTGCTCGGAATTGCCTTAGATGAATTCCATTGTTCTAGATAGCGACCGTTTGCAGTGTTCCCTCCGATTACGTAGCGTAGGTTTTCGCCTGAATAGCCCTGTACTTCAAAGCCGTTGGGAACGCCAGTAATATTGAGATATGGGAATCCTCGTTCTGGCTGGTAGCCGATTGCATAGTTGTTTGTGAATAGCCATCCTGGATTTGCAATTCCGTGTTCGTTCGGGTTATCATCACTGTAGTAATATCCGAAAATTGGTACGTTTGAACGGCCTGTTAATTCAGTAGTGTCTTGTTCCCATAATAGTTCGCCTGTTTTTAGGTCAACGCAGTCGAGAAGTTGGCTAGTGCCGCTGTAAACTGTGTTTGGTGTGAAGTAGAGTCTTCCGTACATTATTACTTGATTGTTGAATCGTGGTTGATATTGAGATCCCGCGTTGAAAGCATTGCCAGTTCCAATTCGTCCATCATTGCTACCGCCTAAGATACCGTTGTCCTCAGTAGGTCTTGTCCAGAGAATGTGTGGACTGTTTGGCGCAGTACCGTCAGGTTGATATCTGTTTTCGGTTCCGCCGTTGTCAGCGTCGTGTGCGTTGTTTAGCCAGTTTGAAGCAACAGTGTACCATTGGTCGTTTTGTCCCTCAATCGGGCGAGTCCAATATTCAGTTGGAACAGGCTGAATGAGAGGCAGAGCGTTAATGCTTACTGGTTCTTGCTGTACAGTAACCTGGAAAGTATAGTTGCTAGCTAAGAATGTAGTTCCATAGTAGTCATTGCTCCCTCCAAGATGAGAGTTCCACCTATAGTAGAGCTCGTGGAAAAACACCGTTAAGGAGTAGTTTCCAGTTTGGTCAGGGGTATATGCAGTGTAAGTTGAGCCAGTAGAGTCAGAGACGAAAAGTCCATCTCCAACACCTCCCTCGCCTCCACCAACATTGCCTTGAGTTTGACCAGCTGAAGGCAGTCGCTCTGTAGATCCGTCCGGTTTAGTTACTTCCAAATGGAACATGTATCGGATATCGTTGCCTAGTAACGCATTAGGAGGTACTTGTGGATTCATCATGATGACGTTGAATGCTTGTCCAATACCAACAGGGTTAGGTGAAGCAATGCCAAAGCACCAGGTTGGAATCATGTCGTGGAATCTTGTCCAAAGTGTAAGCCTGTTTGCAGGAGCATTCGCAGTCATGTCGGGCCAATTCATGCCTTGATCGATAGCAGTCTGAGTAGCATCATTGAATGCAGCAGTAGTTTGCAAAGAGCCAAGTGAAATAGCCATAGAAGTCACGAGAATCAACGCAATTACAATTGCCAAAAATTTATTTTTTATTTGCATTTTCTTTATTCATCCATTTTTTTTAAACGAAGCCTATTTTTGCTTCGCTTAGCACACCTAATCAATATGATCAGTTTTAAAGGCTTGTAAGTTCAACGCTGTACAAACAATGACAAAGTTTATTACAAAAATAATTAACAATAAATTGTTGCATGCTCTTGGCAATGTTAGAAGAAGATTACCAGACATTTAAAGAACTAGGACTGAGTTACTCACAAACAAAAGTATACCTACTTCTGGCAAGTACAGGAGCTTTAACCGCAACTGAAGTTGCTAGAGTTACCAAGATAGCAAGACCACATGTTTATGGCATATTAGCTGAATTGGAGGAAACCGGACTATTATCCACAGTTATTGGTCAGCCAGAACGTTTTCAAGCAATCAATATCGTGGATGGAGTTTCTGTCCTTTTAAGTCAAAGATTAAGGAAGACAGCAGAAATCCAAGAGAAAGCTGCAAAACTTATACAAAATTTCAAGGTCAGTCAACTAATTGTGGAAGCGGAAGCCACCTCACAATTCGTTCTTGTTCGAAAAAGAGATACAATTTATCTAAAATCTAAAAAAATGCTGGAAAATGCAGAGAAATCAATTTTTTTTCTCCACCAAACCAGAAGAATGATATCTTGGCTTTCAGAATGTTTGCCAGAATTTGAAAAAGCTCTAGCCAGAGAAGTAGAATGCAAAGTGGTAATTCCAAAACCGGAGGCAAATGTAGATATTTGGAAAAAGTTTAAGGGACTCACAAAATATCCCAACTTAGCAATAAAGTTGATTCCTAAAGAGACAAGATTTGGATTCAGTATTTGGGACAACAAAGAAATCTTACTAACAACTTCACCTTATGATTCGCCTAAGAAGGAAGCAAGATTGTGGTCGAAAAATGTAGATTTAGTTGAGTTATGCAAAGAACACTTTGAACTAATTTGGAGAAAAGCCAAAGACCCCATCAGTAACATAAGATAAACGAATAAAACATAAAAATGAAGTTGAGAACAAATCTGATTTTTGCTGCACATTTCATACGCCGGGAAACTAAGATTTCGAATCCGGTCAATTAGAATTTTGAGGTGGAAAATGTTCATCGCCAAATGCATAAATAATTAAACTTAGTTCTATCAGTTTTCTATTAACTTCGGGTGCCGTTCGTTGGTAAGAGATGCTAAATTTGATACTGTATTAATTAATTATAGACTAAAGAAACCCTACACATGGTACGAGTTAAGATATGCAGTAGAACTTGATTATTCAGGAATAAAGGAATTAATCAACAACCGAGAGATCACTCAATTGTTAAAGAAGTTAAATCTGCCCTCATCAGGAAAAGAAAACGAAACTCAGGAAAAGTTAGCTGTAATAGTTAATAATATAATAGAAGATGATTCGATCATAATTGAAACTGATCCCGAGAAGCAACAAATGATTTTAAAACTAATAGAATCTGTCGATCCCTATTACTCAAAAAATCAGCGAAAATAAAGTTAAGCTAAAACAGGATTTGGCAAAATATTTTTGCAGCTTCAGAAGCAGGTTTAAGGTAAAAATCAGTTATCGACTAGTTTTTTCTTATTCTGACTTGTCTTTTTTCCATTTCGCTATTTGTTCTTCAACTTGTTGAGGATCAGCAATAAAGTACGAACAAGCTAAGGCTTCTTTTGTGTCTTTATTAGTACTCTGCACAACTGAAACCAAATTTCCATTCTTAAACCCAAAATATGTATATATTTTACCCATTGCTTGCTTTTTCACCTCAAATGCTATTGATGCTTTCTCAAATCATTTTCAGCATACTATTAAACATTTTAATCAGAAATGTAGCTATAACTATTATTTCTCTCAACGACATATATCAAAAACAGTTCTAAATTCTATGGCAAAATCTTTAGAAACGTTACCATTGAAAAGTTTAAGCATATCTATTTTTTCGATGTATTTTGTCAGATGTTTCTTTAGAAACTTCATTTTTCCTGCTATCTCTAAGCGTTGCTTAACCACCTAATTTGTTAGATATTTAGCATTCCTACAGATTTGCCTGTCAAAGTATATTGGTTTCTGTATTGCCTAGTTTTTTTGGTTTTAGAACCATGATTTGTATCGAATTTTTGAGCATTTAGCGCATGAGATTATGATTTGTCCTCTAATTACTGTAGTTTTAGCTATATCACATCCACATGAACAAGTGTTAACGGTTTCAAGTGACATAAGAATAAAGAAAAAAGCTGTAATAATAGATGTTGTTTCCAAACTCGATATATTAAATAAATTAAAGCTCTTCTGAGCGCTATTAAGCATTAGAACTTTTATTTTTTTTCAATAAGTACAGAAAACGAGTTTTCGTTAGTTGTTAAACTGGCTAAGTTTAGTTCAGTGTAAGGAGTTTTACAAATTCCATTAATTTGATTTTAAATTCAGATTTCTGGCACTAATTTCTGCTTCATAAATCTTGAATAATATTCCCAATATTATTTGCTATTAATAAGATGAACGTGTTGAGAAAATATCAGACTCATTTTCTTAATTCCGGAAAAAATGGACTTTATTTAACAATGGAATATTTCGAAAACCAAGAAGTCTCTAAAGAATTTCTCAGAAACAAAGAAAAAAGACATGTTAGAAAAGGAAATCACAAGCCGCTCTATTAGAGCAGTATATTTCTAGTTTAAGTTTCTTGACTAGTAATTAATAAATCCTATATACACTTGTCAATCTTCTTTTAACTGAATAAGTTGAAAGTGACACCGTTTGGGTAATAAATACAGTGAACACGGTCAATATATTTGCTCCAATCCTAATTGTGATAAGGTTTTTTCTAAACCCAAAATTATCAAGTATTATGTTTGCCCATCGTGCCAGACTTTAGTTGACCAAACTACTGAAGAGGGTGTTTTGTTTCAGCCTTCTTTAGAAGATGATCTTTCCACTAAGAAACTTGAAAAGTCAAACGTAATAAAGCAAACTAATGAAGAAGTAACTGTTGAAGGTACAGATCTAGAGGAACTTAATTTACATGAAGCAAACAGAAAGGAATATGAAAAGCCTATCGTTAGTGAACAAATCACCAAAGAATCGTTCACTGAAGTTAAAGATCCCACCAATGCTGATTTAAGCGGAGCAAGCAAAAACGACCCCGAAAAACCAATTGCTAACGAACAAGTCAACATACAAGTCGCTACCGAAGTTACAGAGCCAACCGATCCTATTTTGACTGAAGCAAACAGAATTATCAGTCTAGCCAAGGCTTTGGGGTGGCGTTCAGCTAATGAAGATGCTGAATTAGCGGAACCAGCTTTTAATGAAAACAAAAACGAATCCGAAAAACCAATTGTTAACGAACAAACCAACAAACAATCCATCGCTGAAGTAGAAGAATCAATCGAGCCTACATTGAGCGAAGCAAAAAATAGTGAACTGGAAAATCTTCTTATTAACGAACTAGTCGATAAAGAAGCCTTTACCGAACTTACAGAGCTAACCAAACCTACTAAGATTCAAAATCCAAAATCTGTGTTAGTTGAAGAGGAAAAAGAAAAAGCTAATCCAGCTTCTATCGATAAGTGTTCATACTATTTTGGCTATTTAAATCAGAGAACTAAGGGTGAAACGATACCGGAAGAATGTGTTGAATGCCCTAAGTCGATAGAGTGTTTAATGTCTGAGTTCGATAATTCAAAAGAAAGTTTGAAGGAAATTAAAAAGTGGTATATTTAGAAATTATTTTTCTTTAATTAATTTTAGATAGGCTTACGAAAGACAATAGAGAATTGTTTGAAATTATGAATCATTTTTTTCAAATATTAAGTTCGGAGTTAAACTGGACTTAAGGACAGGTGACTTGATTTAATCCATGATTAATGATTCTTTTCAATTTACCCTCAATAATTATTATTGAGTAGTAAGAGTTAAGTAATGCGACAATATTAATAACTTCAAATAAAAAGGAGGTAATAAAAAACGCCTGAATATTTAGTCTTGCTGAAACTAAACCCAACAAAATTAGCAGAATCTCTCGGAGCAATTAGGAATATGGATGAGAAACCAGTTTCCGGAGTTGATCTACTATATAGCATGAACATCTTTGGCTCTTGGGACGTCGGTGTATGGATCGATGCACAAGAAAGTAATCAAGCTGTAGATTTTGTCCAGAAAAAAATGAAAAACCTAACAGGAGTCACAGAGGTATACACGCTGCCAACATTCCCACATGGAAACGGAACTAAAAATAGCAACAGCAAGAGTTCTGAAGAAAAGAAAACTCCTTTAGAAATTTAAGAAGATAAAGCAGCTGCTCAAAAATAGCTCTTTTTCTTTCACTAACCAAATTTTCTTAATTTTTAATTCAAGTGCACGATAAAATTGTTTCAGCAATCATTCTATCTTAAAATTAATAGTCCAAATTCACAAGAACTAATAAAATGGAAGAAATATTGATATCGAGTGAAAAGTAGATGGAAAACACCGAGACAGTGCCACAAAAGGTTGTTGATCAAAAGACCATCATACTTAAGAGTCGCTTAGATAAAGACGCAGCAAAGTTGCTCGGTGAAAATAAAAAAACAGACTTCTTTAAAAAAATATTTTTCCTTAAACCTCGAGCAAGAGAAATTTCACTAATTAGTTTTTCTAAATATTACGAGCCACTAGTCGTTATCGGTGGAAAATACTCAATTGATTATTGTAAAAAACACGTACTTGAACTCAAGACCAATAATGAAGTACAGAGTATTTTTGTTGGTGGAGAAAAGATGAGAGCAATGTCAACGAATTTCGATAAAAATCCCAGAATTTTCAGAATTACTGGTGAAGAGCACGCTCATTATGAAAATGAAACATACTTCTTATTAGATAGAGTTATGAGAGAAATTTCACCTGATAAATTTCATCTTGCACCTTTTGAAAACACAAATGATACTCTTGAATGTGATAAGTTCGATTATAAGAAGATAAATTTCTCTCTGGAAGACGAAATAGTATTTCTTAGATCAAGGTTGGTAAGAAGACCTACAAATGCAGAGTGGATTATTAGAGAAATATTTGAAATTAACGATCGCCTAATTATTTACAACCCGGTTTATGAACTTACGTTTCAAAACTCAAAAACGTCAAGAGCGCTCACAATGTTAGTTGATGGTGTAACTGGTCAGATTTCTGTTGTTGATTTTATCAAAACTAACCACAAAACTGACAGTCAAGAAGCCCCATTTCCAAATGATGTTAAGAAAGTTAAGAGCGTCATTTCTCAAGAGAGTGAAAACGAAATTTCGAAACCAATTATCAATTCATCCGATTTAATTAAGCCCTTGAACGAAGAGGAAAAAAATAGTACACAACGAAAAACAAGTTTTTCTAAAAATTTTAAACCTAAATCAAGGTCTAAAGCTGAGGATGCAATGGATTTAGCTTTGGACTCATTGAAGCGTTTGGGTCTTAGAGAAGAAGTGACGCCGGTAAAAGTCTCAGGTGAAGGAGACTTATTTTCAGTCGAATTAAGTCTTCAAAATAAAATAGCGAAAGTATTGGTTAACACTGAAACGAAGGAGATTAAAGAATATGAAATTCAAGAATCAAGTGCTAGTTTCTAATTGATAAACTAATCGACAATATTTTTATTTGGATTTTTTTTAGTCAATCAATTTTAGCCAAAGTGACTTATTTCTAATTTTACGTATTTACCAAGAACTGCGACGATATGGTTTTTTTCAGGATACTATGTGGAGGAAAAAAGTAATATCAAACATATTCGTCAAAATAAGGTCAAAATAAGTTACTTTGTTTTTAGGAAGTTTTTAACATAACTAATTCAGGAATCAATTGTTTTTCCAATACTATGAATTCTAAACCTTCTGTGCTGCCCAGTTGTTCAAGAGACCTTAGACCTTGTCGGGCTTGTTGCAAAACGAGTAAGCTTTCCTGATGGCTTTTAACGGCGTTTTCAATTACTGTCATTTGTTGAGATGGGTTGGCATCTAAAACTATTTTTATGTTGCCAACTTCAATTTCGCCCAAGCTTTCGTTAGCTTCATTTTTCTTTCCTGAAGACTTCATTACAATTTCACGTATTTTCTGTGATGTTTCAGCCAACTTTCGTATCTCATCCAATTTACGAAGTAATTCACCCAAATTGCTTTTTGTTTGGGAAATTTTTTCATCGAGAGATTCCGCAATTTCTTCAACTGAATTATATTTCTTAATTACTGCAACCATTTATATTCCTCTTTTTATTTTGAGCCACATGTGTTCATTAGCTGGAACTTTTTTCGTGGACATGTGCATAACTTTATTACTCAAGTTGGTAATTGAGGCAAATTATATTTAAGATAATTGAATTTAAAATAAAGATTACAACTCATAATATCGTTCAAATGTGAGGTGAAATCGATATAAAGAATTTCCTTTTTGAGAGAGATGATCAATGAAACCTCAGATGTTTTCCTAGAGATTGTATTTATTCAAGAACTAGTTGATCAGTATAGAACCTAATTATTTCAAAAATTTTATATTAACTGAAATTATAACTAACATTGGAGAAGGAGCCAAAGTTGAAAGGTGAAGAAGAAGTAATTATCAAAGTATTAAAGAAACAGTTGGAAAAAAGATTCCGAGTTGCTAATGTCAAGTCGAAATTTGATGATGAAGGCAACTTTTATGGTTTCACTTATGATTGTCCTGAAGAAGAACACGATGTAAAGGCTAGAGCTATAGACAAGTTTTTCAAAGATATAGGCCTTAAAAACCCTGAATATATAGTGTAGCGACGCAAAGGCCCAATAAACTGTTAAAGAAGCGCCGAGGAAATCAAAAAAGGGTAGATTAGCCAAAAAAAAATAACAAGTAATCAAACAAATCTTCATGAAAGGCAGAATTTATCTCTCACCTTAGGAGGACTAGAGCAAACAGCTATTTTTTGAGAATAATAGCTATAACAACGTCGATAAGGTTATATCTCCTAATTAGTGAATAGATGTCTGCTAAAACCAACTCCTAAAAGAAGTGCAGGCTGATTGGGAAAATGGCAGAAGTACTTTTAACTGCTGACAGAACTCTAATGAGCAATTATCATAAAAACGAGTTTTTGGGTTTTGGTACATGCGCCCCTCCAAACTTTGTCCCCGAATGGCTCTACAGCTATCTTTTTTTTCCACCTCTGCCCACACGAGGTGGTCACCCCTGGACGGCACCTTACGGTCTAAGAAAAACAGAAGCCCAACTTATAAAGGAAGGCTTTAAAGTCGACACAGTTAGTCCAAGTCATTTAAAGGACCCCTTAAAAAAGGCGAAGGTCCTTGGTGTTTACGTAATGGATCCTTTTGGTTTGGGTCCAGCATCAACAACTCTTGCATCTATATTTAAAAAAGAGCCGTATCTAGCAAAATATTTCCAGGAACTCTTAAGATCTCCTGAGGTAAGAGAAGCCGAGAGAAATGGGTTAAAAATAATTGTTGGAGGTCCTGGAGCATGGCAGTTTCGTTACAGAGAAAAATCCTTTAAAGATCTACATATTGACTGTGTAGTAGAAGGAGAGGCCGAAAATGTTGTGGGAAAACTGTTCAGGGCGGCAATTGAAGGAGAAGATATCCCTAGCCACTATGAAGTTGCTGTCGGAGAAACTCCCAAATTGGAGGAAATTCCGGATATCGTTCAACCTTCAATTAACGGTTTAGTTGAAATCGGTAGAGGTTGCTGCCGAGGTTGTAAATTTTGCAATGTTACTCAAAGGCCCTTAAGGTGGTATCCTCTTAATAAAATTGAACATGAATTAAACGTTAATTTGACTTCAGGCAAAAGTTCTGCTATTTGTCTACATTCTGAAGATGTAATGCTTTATGGGTCAAAAGACACTGTACCAAACGGTGAGAAACTTTTACAATTACATGAAATAGTTATGAAAAAATGCGATGGTTTAAGTTGGAGCCATTGCTCGTTGGCTGCAGTGGCTTCAAACCCCAAGCTTTTTTCACAGCTTTCAGAGATTATTCTTCAAAAACAGATGTGGTGGGGAGCCGAAATAGGCATTGAGACTGGGTCCCCTGAGGTAGCAAAAAAGATTATGCCTGCAAAAGCGCTTCCGTTTAGGGCTGAAGAGTGGCATGATGTGGTTTGCGAAGGCATGAGTTTGATGCATGATAATAGAATGGTTCCAGCGTGTACATTGATATTAGGATTGCCAGATGAGCGTGAAGAAGATGTTCTAAAAACGATGGATTTGGTTGATGATTTAAAGAGTATGCGCAGTTTGATTGTGCCTTTGTTTTTTGTTCCATTAGGAAAACTAAAGAGTCGTGATTGGTTTACTGAAACAAAACTTAGTTTTTTGCATAAGCAGCTTTTGATTCAATGTGCAGAACATGACTTTTACTGGTTGAATAGCCTGTTAGATTGGACTTTTTCCGGTAAATGGTACAGTTGGATAAGCAAAGAATTCTACAAAGGATTTTCAGTTATTGCCAAACGCAAGGTGCGACAAATAGAATGAGTATGGGAAAGTACCGTCTTCAGAACATTATCTTTTAAGGATAGCGTTTTCCCTAAATGGGAGGTTTAGAAAAATACGCTATTATTTGCTTTCCTGATTCAATAAGTGATATAAGTAGATAGATAAGCTATGACTTTTTCAGTCGGTTAAATTGACTTAGAATAAAATTTTTCTCTTCCCTGTAGATAGATAGAGTTTCAAAAGTTTCATCGATACACAAAAGGTAGTTAGGTAAGTTTGCTAAGAGTTGGGTGAACTTTGTTTTCTTGGCTAAAAAAGCTTCATTTGCTTTTTTGAGGCGGATATTCAGCGAATTGTTCTTGCTCCAAGGGTAATCTTTAATGGGTAATGAATGCTCAATTGCATTTTCTTCAGAGATAAGTTTGTCATAAAGTAAAGAAAGAACGTCTTGAGACATGCAAAGTATTGATTGGGCGTTATTTTTTAAAGAGACAACTTTTAAGATAAACAGCGATTTTTCATCTTTGTATTCTAAAGAGTTTTTTATTGCTTCGGCTTCTTTTGCGTAATCAAGGATTTTTGGCAAGTTGTCACCAAAGACCTCTGACAATGCATGATTCTCATCTTCCAAACTTGCTATTGGGCCTAGTGATTTTTGCAAATGTTTAATCGATGAAGATACCTCAGCGCTATACTGTCTGTTCCAGTTGTGAATGGAGTTATAGAGGGCTTCAACCGCAACCCATGGGGCTCCATTATTTTCTATACGTTCTTTGGCAAACTGTATGGTGTTGCTATTTTCGGGCAGAGACGGATCGAATAATTCACGAATAGTGTCATAAATTGGTTCAACAGCACCTATTACTTGCTTGGCTACTGATTTTGTCTGAACTAAAACGCTCTCTATACTCTTTATTCTTTCATCGAGAGTCATTTCCTGCTGTAAAGAAGCATTTGCCGTTGTGTTAACAGTTAAGCCACATTCTTTGAATTTACCTATCCAGTTAGAAAATTCTCCGGTGACCAAGATTTGATATTCAAGCAATATTTTGTTTAGTTCAATCTCTAGCTCGTCAACGTCTTTGTTTAACTTGTCAAGCTCAACGAATTTCTCATTAATTTCGTTCACTTCGTAAAAGTGTTTTTCACACTTATCCACTATTTCTTTAACTAAGTCTCTTAGAACTAGCATTTTTCCTTCAGGGGTACTCACATTAACTGGAATACTCTCTTTGACTTTACCTATCTGCTCGTTGAAAACGCCAAGTCTACCAAGAAGATTTTGGGCTTTTTGTTTCACCTCAAGCGTTGTTGCAGTTTGTTTAGGAGTAAAATCAACAAATATTACAGGCAATGTCAGCAGAAGAGTTGCTAAGGGAGCCAAGATGAATGTTGAAGGGGTAACATCAGCAGTAAAAGCTAAAGGTAATTGAAGAATACTCAAGAAAATAAAGAAGAGGGCACAAGTGATTGTAGCTGTAATGCATAGAAATAGCTTATCGCCTAGACTGATTAAACCGCCTTTGCTGGTTAGAGCTTTTGAGAAGAAAATGATTACTCCCGCAAGTCCTGCCACTATAACAACAAAAAGAAGTATTCCTGGAATAGAATCAAGATATTGTCTAAGTGCATCAGCAAGTGTTCTTCCAAGAAAATTTGGTTCCCAAGTCATCTGACCAGCAATGTCGTAAATCACTTTAGAAGTATCATATAAGCGGAACTGGCTCATGGCCGAATTAAGATCTGTAAATATGGAGCTCAGAGACACAAAAATTGGAGGGCTAGAACCTGGTTCAAGCCACCAGTCAGGACGAGCAATATACGCTACAGTGTATTCAAAATACTGAACTATTTGAAGTGGCACTGAAAGTAAAACGTAATATATCATTGAAAGACTTGCATGTCTTTTGAAAAAAACTGCTGAAACTAGAATTAAGGGAATAGCCAAGAAATATGTCGAGTTTGAAAAGAGCATAGCGAAGGCCAATAAACCCAAATCTATAGCGAGAGCACTCTTGTAGCGATTGAAAATAATGGGCAAAATAATAAACAGAGTCATCCAAACGACAACAACTGCTACGCGAATTCGCATTTCGCCCAGAAAGGAGAAAAAGTAGAGTTCTGACAAATGAAAAATTAAACCCAAACCAATTAGTCCACCGCCTATGGGCATACCAAACCTTGGACTTCTGAAGGTTACAAATGCAACTAGTATTGCAAGCAGTAACGGCAAAGGTTGAGGAAAAAGCGGCAAAAAAGACATAGTCAATGCCATGGCAATGGCAGTTATTATGAAAGTGAGGTATTTGAGTAAAGAAGATTCTTTGTTACGGTCTTGTTCAATTTTTTCTTTGTTTTTCTCTTTTCTCTTGTTTATCCATGATCTTATTTGGGGGGATCTAATGGAAAGTTTTCTCGTTTTCTTGGGCTCTGAAGTTTGAGTAGTTGGTGTTTGAAGATTAGTTTGAATCGGAGATTCAAAAGACTTACTTTCAGTGACTATTGTATCATTTGCCGGTTGGGAAGATTCTGTTTGTTGGACTGGTTCAACCTGATTTGGAGAGGGTTCACTTGAAGGGTTAGACGGCTGATTATTTGTGGTCGAAGGTTCAGTTTCTGGAGCAGCATCATTTGAAAATGGTGGTTCAACATTGGGTAAAGTGCTTTCTTTTTCGATTGAAGGGGTCGTTTGAGTGGCAATATCAACTTCTGATGTTGATGGTTCAACATTGGTTATATCATTTGGTAATTCAGAATTAGATGTGTTTATTTCCTTGTCAGCTTTAATTTTTGGTTCTTCTTCAGCCTTCCTTTTCTTTTTTCTTCTTCTAAAGAAGGATTTTATACCTAACATTATGTAGGAAGGCTCACCCAAATACTCAAACCCACTTTCTAATTATTTTTTTCTCTAATTCTGAAGAGGCACATCTGGAGATATTCAGCTTTGAAGAGTAATTAATGTAGCAATGCCGCGTTGACTTTATTTTGGCAATCATGTTGAAGTCGCCTATCCCTAAATTAAGAGAGGAGAGTTGCTCCTTTCTCTTACTTCTTGCTCTGATTGCCAGTGCTATTGTTGATTTGGCCACCGTTGCCGTTTAGTGTATTGATGATTTGCCCAGCTGCAACCGAATGTTCGAGTAGATATGAGCGTGATAAGTGCCTTTCAAATTCGTTTGATTTGGTATAGAGCAACTTCATTTCGTCAAATGCTTCCATATCTTCAGGTTTACCTCTTCCGCCAACAACTAGAACGCGTGTTGTCCAAGGGTCGCGAGATTCTAGAACGCGGACGGTGATTGTTCTTGAGACTTCGCTGGTTACATATCCTGCTAATGCAGTGTAGATTTCTTGAGACATATCATCTGCCCATAGATTCGATGGTGATTGTACAGTAACCCATAGGTAGTCTGTTTTGTAGGTCGGTTTATAGCCCATAACGCTAGGAGTTTTGAAAACTCGAACTATACTCTTCATGTAGTCTTTGTAATGGTCTTTGTCTAGTATGTCTCTAACTATTACTTCTTTTGTGAGAGTCTCTTCCTGTTCTTTCAAGATTTTGAAAATAATCTTTTGTTGCTCTCTTACTGTTAAATCGGCTGATTTCTCAAAATATTTCTTGGGCGCGGTAATTTCAGCAATTTTTTGAGCGTATTCCTTGTTTATGTCGACAATCTTGTTTAGTCTTTTTCGATATTCAGAGACAAGTTCAAAACGCTTTGCGAGTTTTTCATACAATTTTATGGTGCCATCAACTTTGTCCAAGTTGTCTATGGCAAAGGCTTCTTCTTGCTCTAATCTCTTAAGATCTCTATCAAGTTGAAGTAGTTGTTCTCGAGCATAACGTTTTGAGCTAAAAGTTTTCCGAAGCTGACGTTCCATTTTTGATTTATCGAATTCTTTTCGTTTTTTCGCTTCTTGGACTCTAATGACTTCGTTGTCAAAGTCGCCTCTTTTTTGCATTCGTTTAGTGAGAATTTCATTTACATAGGCCAAATGCTCGTCAATCATTCTTGCTTCGTCAAATGGTGTTCTAAGCATTAGTTGTATGATAAGGTAGATCGTGGAGAGTTCAGATTGGATATTTTTCAAGTCTTCCAGTTCATTTTTGCTTTCAGGAAGAACTTCATAATATCTTACCAAGGCGTCGGTTAGATACCTTGTTTCGTCATAGAACTTCATCAGTTTTAGTGATTTCTCAGCGATTTCAGCCAAGTTGACAAGATCTTCTAAAAGTTTCTTTTGACGGATTGTAAATACTTGTGAGCTAGGAATTAGCTGGTTGAGGCGTTCCACAATTGTAGCTTTACGTTGGGAGAAATCTAGATGTGTTTTAGTTAAGTTTGTTAGCAATGCTTCAATGTTGTCAGTTTTTCTTGATCCATCTTTTCGCAGGGTCAGGTTAATTATTGCGTCTTCGATTGGACCTGTCCTTCTCATGAATTTAACGGTCGATAGGAACTTTGAGATTTCTTCGATCCAATTTTTGAGCTGAATTTCTACTCCTTTTACATGTAATGATAAGTCGTCTTCTAGACGAGGGTTGCTATTGATGGTTGTTTTTAGTTTTTCTTCGAATTGGTCTTCATTATATGTTCCGGTTTTAATCAAGTAGTTTTTGAAAAGTTCTCTTGTGACCTCATAGTCAACTTCTATTATTTTTCCTATTTCATTGAGGATATCAATTTTTTCTTTTCTAAGATCTTGGAGTAGTTGAAGCCCTTCAAAGTTTAGCTTGTAGGCTGCAATGTATTCTTCAACTGGATAAACGATTTTTACCATTCCCAATGTATGTGCGGCATTAGTAGTTAATCCGACTTCTGTTCCTATGCCTCCCATTAGGTCAGCTAGGTCGAAGTCCATTAAGACATAGAGCATATCTACGACCATGTCATCCATTTCTTTTCTAGCATTGACTATGTTCCCTACTTTTGAGTAGGCTGGTAATAGTGGCAAGTAAATTACAGCGTTTAGTGGATTACGGTAGCATTCACCATATTCTTTGACTACAAATTCGTTGTAGTCTTTGTTCAATAGCAGTTGAAGTTCGTTCATCGCAACAAATGCAGAACAACCTTTAGCTGGAGGGTCATCTCCACCGCACGGTGTAACAACAAAAGCTATGA
Organism: Candidatus Bathyarchaeota archaeon; assembly: GCA_963775465.1. Classification (GTDB taxonomy): domain Archaea; phylum Thermoproteota; class Bathyarchaeia; order Bathyarchaeales; family Bathycorpusculaceae; genus Bathycorpusculum. Next base: position 264,212 of record CAVZIW010000001.1, read on the forward strand.
TGGGTACACCCGAACCCAGGACTTTTCGTAAGTGCCTTGCAAAATCAAAAAAGACACCGCTTCCGGTTCCTCCGCCTAAGCCGTAAACCAAGATGACTGTCGGAGTAACTATTGACGAGAGCGCTTGTTCCTTAAAGGAGTTAATTGCGTTTTTTATAATTCCAAGTTGATAATAATTTAGGGCGTAGATTGCCTTTGCTAAAGCTCTTCTTCTTCCAGCGCCACCAGCCATTGGGGGGATAGCCATTGTTGATTGCAGCCATGGAATGTAATTTTGAAGTTTTGCTCCTTCACCAAGTACATATTCTGGGTATTTTTGGTTTATGAAATCGAACATTGCTTCAGCAGTTGGGAATTTGACTGATTGTGCAATCAGCCGCATTCTTTCAGCAGGGATTCCGGATCGGTTCATCGATCTTTGTATTTGCTCGTTAGCTTCTAGTAGACTTCTAATTTCTGGGTCAGCGATGTCGATGGCTAATAACGAAAGACGAGTTATATCGTTTGCTAATAGCTCTCTGGTTTTTTTGCTCGTCAGGAAAGACTCGACTATGTTTGTTCCGGCTGAACCGAGCCCTATCACTTGAACGCTATTTTGGTAGATTCGCGTAGGCTATCACATCCCAACTATTCTTTTAAGCCGGTCCTTGACCGATTCTAGGTTTGACGACATTGATCTGTCTATTTTGGATGCGCGGAGTGTTAGTCCTTCTAAGTCTTTAATTTGATCTTCAACTACTAATTGGAAGTAGCTGACTTTTCCTCTCACTCTAAGAAATAATACTGCGAATAGGGCTGATATTACTGCTAGAACTACAATTAGAGGAATGTATACGAATGTCATGACAGAAGATATGGGTTCGTTTGCTGTATTCAATCCGTTTAGTAAAGCTATGGCATTACTGACGTATCCGCCATTGGCTTCTGTTTGAGAAGCATTGAGAACATTGCTGTAGATGTCAATGTATCCTTGGTCAACGCCTGAAGATTTAAGTGATTGCAGATGTGCTAATTTTTGGCTGTAAAGGGAATTATATTGGGTCATCAATGCTGTTGTTGCGACTATAGATATTTGGTCAATTGCAACACCGCCTGTAGGACCAAACAAACTTACAACGTTAATTGGTGCTCCAGACTGAGAGGTGCTAGTTGGAATCTTGCCGTAAACTGTCATTGTAAAGGTTCCTAAAGTCCAAGTAAACTGGGCAGGATTAGCGTTTGGATTAAAATCACTACCTAAATTGTAATCTTGGGTGACCAATTCCCAGTATCTGTCGCTTAGTAATTTGCCCATTCCTGTTTGAAGCTTAAGATTGCCCGATCCAGCTGTAAAAACATTGATCGTAAAGGTTACCTTAACATCGGATCCAGGTACCACAGGCGACAGCGTTTGGTTAAGTCCAGTACTAGAATCATACTGAACCAGAACTTGGTCTGAATTGTTATCGACAATAGTGTAGCTTGTTATCCATTGACCTTCACCGACAGCTTGAACAATGGAAACTGGAATTGAAACTAAGAATACGGAAATTAACAATAAAACAAGGCTTGATACTAAGATTTTGTTCCTCAAGGTACTTACCTATCGGGGTGTGTTATTGTATGATACATATAACACTTGCGCAAAAAGACATTATTATTTAAAACCAGAAAAATAGTCTCCATTAACAATAATAAGTCATCTCGACTAAATTTTTTTTAAAATATTTTTATTATAACGCTTGTTCAACCCATATGATTCAAATATTAAAGAATTTTACCATCATATAAATTAATTCAATTTAATCTTGCAGAGTGAAAAGCAAGATTTATCCAGCTTGGCAGATATCACAAATTAAGATTAAGAGAAACGTGCAACCATCAACATCAAGAAAGCAGTCAAGATAACTAACGTTCATAATTCATTTGGAGGCGATTAAGTTGCTTTGCTCAGAAAACCAATAGCTTTTGCTATTTCTGTTAAGCTCGATAGACGTTATTTTATTTTAATAGACATTAATTTCGCTTCTAATCAATGTTCAAGTTTACTAACTTTCATATTAAAGTTAGTTTTAAGTGTTGATTATGTATAAATATGATGATGGGGGGTTTAGGCAAGATGAATAAAAAAAATCTGCTTACAATATCGGTGTTCATCGTGGTTTTGGTCATCATTTCTTCACTTTTATGGAGCGTTTTATTTCCACAAATTCCTCTGAAATACGAAAAAACAATTACGCGAAATTTCGATAACTCGGAAGAACAAAGCGCAATAACAGCAGCTGAATCTATCGATTATTCTTCTATTACATCATTAGAGCGTTTTGGCGGTTCAGATGATTCTGAGAATTATCTTCATCCTAGCACCTACATATCATATGCACATGCCAACTTTATCGATTCAGATGTAATAGATTATTATCAGACAAGGTATGAAAATCAACAGGGAAAAGAAATTCCCCGACAAGTAGAATTAAATTACGAAGCGAATGCAACCAAGTTCTCCCAATTTCGAATATTCAATAGTCCAGCTCCCGAAGGGGTATCTTGGCACAATATCACAATCGTAATGTCTACCTCCAACGGCTCAAAAGAGGTTAATTCAGGAAATATGCAATTCTTCTATAAGAACCAGACAAGTTACCAAATTACAAGATGGGATTACGATTTCAACTTCTCTGACTGCCATGTTATTGAAATGAAACTACGTTATTCTGAAATATATGCCCCTATAGCAGGATTTTTTGTAACAGTTCACCAAATAATTGTTCTTGATAGAAACCTTGAACCTGTTTTGTTAGGAATTGAAGCAGGAATGGCGGTTTCTTGAGTGCAGTAAATTATAAAAATTCTTCTTCCGAGCATAGTTAAACTTTATTTTTCTAAAGTTCTCTGTAGCTTCTTAGCTGATTTATTCCAAAATGATGTTGAAGTACCGAGGGCAAGGTTTGAACTCACGAATGGCATGTTATGCAGTCTGTAATTTGGCCCAACTTTCGAATACTCTTTGCTGTCAGGATAACTATGCTTAAATACTTTTGTTTGACTGAAAGTGGCAGAAGAAAAGATGGTTTGCCGCCGTTGCACAGCCAGGTAGTGCAACTGACTGTTAATCAGTAGGTCAAAGGTTCGAGTCCTTTCGGCGGCGCCACTCCCAGTTCCACAAACTACCGTTTCTTTTTATCTTTTTTCTGGTTTAGCGGATGCTCCAAGGTTTGGGAGGGCTATTTTTTGAGCATCATTTTTACTTTACTTGCGTCAGCCTCTTAATCGTCATACGTTCAAGGCGCCAAAAACTAGGGCATGGATAGAAGAGCAGTGTAAAGGCAAGTATGTGCTTAACCTGTTTGCAGGTCCCTCTCGATTGATGGTTGCATTGAAGTCGTCAACGATATCGACCCTAACATGCCTTGCACGCTTTTTAGGATGGATGCACTGGACTGCGCCAAACATCTCAGAGAAAAAGGTGAGTTATTCGATGTTATTTTGCTTGACCCGCCGTATAGTTACCGCAAAAGTATGGAGCTCTACAATGGACACAAGAATAGTTGATGAGATAGAGGTGTCTGAGAATCGGGAAGCCCTGATCGTTTTGGCTGGCACAGTTGCGGGCGCTGCTACTACGTTTGTTGCTTTCTTTACCGATTCCGCTGATTAAAGCTCCGGTGGTTGCAGATTATGAGAATAACTTGATGAATTTTTCCCTTTTCTAGTTTGGCGTCTTTCATTATTTTTAAAAGTAAACCCACGCCAATGTTTTCTTTAGCATGAACCGGAATCACAGTGATCCTGCCGTCTGCATGTTTCATGACGACATGGCTGCCGTGTTTTCTAGAAACCTCAAAACCCAGAGCAGATAAGACTTTAATTACTTTTCTGGCTGGCTGGCTGCGGTCGCAGGCTCAATTGGTGGTGACCTCAACAAGCTGTATGCCTTCTTTAGGTTTGACAGCTTCAACCTCAAGGTAAGCAGTAATGGCTTCTTTGTTGCGTTTAGTCAATTGGTCAAGAGTTTTGGCTTGCGTGTGACAGCCGGGAAGGTCTGGAACTGAGGCAACATACATGCCATCTTCGTCCTTTTCAACAATAACTACGAACTTCAAAATAGATCACAATTTAGGATTAGTTAATGCGCTTACTAAAATCTTCTCATCTAATTGAATGTTTGAGTCTTTCTTGGTATAATATGCAACCGCACTTAAGCCAATTAAAGCTGAAAAAGTAATTAGTAATGTGCCTTGGATAAATCCGATGGGGTGATTGAATGGTGGTGTTTTTGAATCAATGCCTGCCGCAAAATAAACTGGAATACTATCTGTAGTTCTTGAGTAAGTTATGCCCGCAAAGAATGTTAGCATGCTTCTTCTCAAGCTGCCAGAAAAAATAACACCTCATCAAAAAACGAGTAAAATCTGCACTTCATAGTTATCTATTTTAATGTAGAATCAAATGACCCAAACTTGACTATCTTTGCTTTAACAAAAGATCAGACCTCAAAAACAGAAACTATTCTCGATAAAATTCCAAGAAGTCTAACTGCCTGCAAGGAGTATATTTTGCATCTTACTCTTTGGTGATTATCCCATTAAAGATTTCAATGTAGCTTCAGGATCAATGCCTGTCAAGCTCTTGGTTAAAGAAATCTCTCAAGTCTTTAGGCTTCAAATCGGCTATTGTTTGGCGCTCGATTCTTTTCTTTATAAGCTTGATAATGCATTGTATGAATGAAAAGCTTATTTGTGCTTGGATTAAGCTAAGTAACTTCAACTTTTCATACCTGGAAAAAAAAATCATGTTAAAAATTAACTCATCTGAAATTCAATCCAGAAAACACCATTGCATTCTTAATTTTTCGGCTTCCAGCAAGGAAGCTTACAAGAGAGCTTACATGATTGAAGGGAAAGTAAAAACATGGTGATCATAGGTGATTATGCGAATTGCCCGCAATGTGCAAGAATAGGGCGAATTGTTTGGGTGTCTACAAATGGAGAAACGGTTGGAATCCAGTGTTCTGCAAGTCACCAACTGAATGTTATTCCTGATTCGCATGGATTTATGAAAAAAGCATCTAAGCTAAACAAAAACAGTGTTTTTTTAGTTAAAACTCGATCCTTATAATTTACAAGTTAATACACTTTGTCTTAAGTGTATTTATCTTGGATTCATAACGATTTTATGATTTACACATTAATGAGAAATGTAAACTAGTTATGAAGCTGTCTGTGCTTATCTCTTCCCAAGGGTCGCCATTACTGAGTTCCAAAATTTCTGGCTGTACAGGAATCTGAGCAAAATCTCAAGGTTTCATACTCGGCTTCTTCGTCCTCTTTTTCAATCTTAGTCATTAAGTCAAGTAACTTCTCCATGCAAGAAGACAGTTTTGGCAAATCTTTTTTCCACACCAACCACATTCTGAAAAATCATTGAAGAAAAAGTGGTTTTACTGTACTTGCATGACAACAATCACAAACGCTTAATATGCCAGATGCAGTCAATTCTTCGGTGAAATATTTTTGGAAAAAGAAATACTTTTTGAAGGAAAAGAAAGCACCAGCTCCGTCAAGATAAAAGAGTTTAATTCTCAAGGTGCAAGTCTTGAAATCAGCCTCAAGGGAAAAGTCACAGGAAAAATTGAAGGTTTCATCTTATCCACGCACACGATTCTTATGAAGTTGGACCGCACAAGCGAGGTCGAGATCAAATCAATCATCTTTAGCAACGGAGAACCAATCTTCATATCTGGAAAAGACGCCGGGAAAGTTATAGACCCAGCACCGACTGGAAAGATAGAGGGAAACCTAACATTCCAAACACCCTCCCAAAGACTATCATACCTTAACAGTGCAAAAGGATGGACAGAAGCCCTCTACAACATTGCGACAGGCGAATACAACTTCAAAGTCTACACAGTCAAATAATTCAATAAAGACCTTTTGCTATGGGGATTTTAGTTTTCTGCCGCACATTGGGCAATCGACATACACGTGGTTTAAGTCTTTTAGAGTCTCTGCTATTGACAGTTGGAGGTAGCATTGAAAGCAAAAAAATATCCTACATTCAGGACAGTAGTAGACGCCACCGCCAACCATCCTTCCGCACGCATCACAAGGTCTAGACAACAAGAAATCCATAAAGAAAAACATCCAAATCTTAAATTAAGGTTATATGTTAAACGACATTTGAAGCTAGCAGAGAGATAGCCAAAACTAACCTGTTCAGAAATAAAGAGAAAAACAGAAAATTAATTAAATTAGAAAAAATAGCTGGGTTTATCTTGCCCAGCAGGGACCATAGCCATAACCGTAGTTGTTTCCGTAATTATAGCCGCCTTGATAGTGTGCAGGTGCGGGAACAGATCCATCTGTTGGCGCTTGAGGCGCAACATATTGACCAGCGTACGGTTGAGCGTTGCCGTAGCCAAAGCAGTTTCCGATCCAACCCAAGAACCCATCGTTTTGTGGTGCTTGGTTGGGGGTTGTTGCTGTGTAGGTTTGGTTTGCAGCTATTTGGGCTGAAGCCAACCCGACTGCAACCAAGGTTAATGCCGCGACTGCGACCAAGGCAATTATGATTTTTGTTTTTTGCATTTGTTTTATCACCATATTAGTATATGTGCATAAAAGCTTATAGCAGTTGCCTGAAACATAACTGAAACAGACCATGAAACAATCTCAAAAGGTAGATTCATATGAAATGAAACATATTATTTGTCATGTTAGTGGTTTTATGAAGGACAAATCTATCAGGAAAACTATGCATCCCACTCCGAATAATCCAGGTAACCCTGAGAGTCCGCCTCCAGCCGTACCTATACCTGGAAAATCCGCAGACGACAGCGAGCCTCAATCCTATAAATGCTCAATATGCGGAAACGTTTACAACAGCAAAGAGGAAATAGACGAGCACATGCATGAACACACTCGCTGAGCTGATTTAAACCCAGAATAAAGACCAGTTTGCAGCGGGAAACATGGTCAATTTAGGATTTGAACTTTGTGGTACCGACTATTTCTAATTTGCTGACGGTTAATTCTATTTGTTGTAGTGTGTTGACTATAACATAACCTTAAACATAGATCTATGCAATATTGAGATATGTTAGAAGGCGATCTTTTGACGGAGGATACGGAAATCAACTCCGCTTTAACTGATTTGTTGAAGAAGAACGGCTGCCCTGAAGATACCATAAAAACGGTTGTAGCCCTCTACAGTCAACCAACCCAATAACAACAAAAACGCTGAACTTGAAACATTTCAAAACAGTCTTCACCAATCATTGATGGCCTACGGAGAGCTATCTTCACTCATCTATAATCCCTAATTCCATTAATTAAAATCTAGTTATAAACTTTTGTAAACGTACTTAAAAAAGGAAAATCAAAAGAGAGGAAATTGCTCTAGCAGTATTTGCTTTCTTAGAGTTTCTTCGCCACTTCGCTTAATGGTTGTACAGGTTTAATGTCAACTTTCATAGGACCAAAGAACTCCGCAACTTTGGATTCGTCTGGTGCTTCGATTGTGAAGAAGCCTTTGTGGTCAACTGATTTATCTGCTGGACAACTCATGTAAGCTGCAGCAATATCTATACCAGAGTTCTTTACGTGCTCGTTGCTGAAAAGCTGCTTGAGCATAGCTTTCCCCTCTGCACTGTTCAGGGGACACATGGCTGCTGGATGAGTGTGAGTTGCTTCATATAACAAAAAATCACCTCCAATTCTTGGGTTCTACTGTAAATAAATCAAGAAATCTCAAGTTATTAAATCGCACGCTTCATGCAAAAATGGAGTCCTTTCGTACAAAATTGTTACAGCTCTATTCTTAAGTTACACTATCAATTGCCGAAAGGCCTGACAGCAAATTAGTTATGCAACATATTGACACGAGCAAGCACCCGAATTATAATTTGCCCAAAGGTTACTAAAGCAAGTGACCCAAAACTCTCGCGCAACCCTGCTTGGCTTTTTGCTGGTTGCCGCCATTGTGAAATCTTTTGTGAGACAGGGTTAAAGCCACCTAAAACGCAAATAACATGGTTCTGCAGTCTTTAGCTGATTGGTTTGATAATGGTTTCTTGGCAGTTTTAACTTCAACTTCAACCAAACTATACATACCTCCCTGAGTTTGACCCCAACCAGCAGCAGAGAAATACGACAAACTACGAATTAGCTCTTAAGACAACGAAAAACAAGATAACAATAGCTTCTATGTGGGTTTATAGGAATAAGTTTTAGTAAAATTGAAGGGTTTGCTGAGGCTCTGGGCTTAAATGGAGAAATTAGAGAGAATGCAAACTCTCTTGCAACAGCTTATGGCTATTTCGTGAAATATGGCCAGAGCCCTATCAGCCCCATTGTTTTCTTATACATTTAAACAAAAAAAGGGAAGTTTTGTTGTTTGCATGTTACTTTTATGGTCGTTTTCTAAGTATCAGAACTGTGGCTATAGCTATTGCAATTATTATAGCGACGACGCCGATTGCTAAGAACATCATTACATCTGCAGTTGTTGCTAGACCTGTCTGAATACCTTCGGTTGGTGCAGGTGTTGCTGGTGCAGGATCAACTGCGAAGCTTGTTTCAGAGTAGCTTGGCCAGTACCCATTTGTGCCATAGAAATTAGCAATGACGGTATATTTGCCTTCAATGTCGGGTGTCCACTGATAACTATATATTCCTGTCGCGTCGGTTGTTGCTGTACCAATGTTGCGGTAGTTTCCGTTGGAGTCAATAACGTCTAAAATTACGTCAACGCCTTTGAAGTTTGTCGGTAGTGGTTTCTGTTGATATACATATCCCATCCATTCAGTCATGGCCTCATCAGATGAGAGGGGTACGCCGTTTGCAAAGTTAGCTTTTTGTTGTTTCTGTTCAGTGCCAGATGAAACGTCAGTTACAGTACCGCTTACAATTAGTGAGCTGCCTAGTGTTATTCCGGCTTTTGGTGCATCTACAGTTAAGGCGCTTGGACCTCTTCCTACAACGTAGATTTGGTTATCATATCCATTGAAGAACGTTGCATATCCGTCAGCTATGGCATAACTGGTTGTGCTTCCTCCACCACCCGTATAGTCAGATAGAGTCCATATTTCAGTGCCGTCAGTAGCGTTAATAGCACGAGCTAAAGCTCCTTTATAGATTGGGTTAAGAATAGTGTGCTCAGTTGTTTCTGTGTATATTATCCCGTTACCAATAGCTGTTATAAAAGTAGGATAGACGCCATATCCAGTATAGAGTCCTGAGTTAGTAGTGTTACCTTCTCCACCGTTACCGTAAGTCCACTTTAGGTCACCATTTTGTGAGTCATAGCAATAGATTACTCCGCCAAATCCGCTATAGTAAAGGTTACCGTAAGCAAGTTGGGCACATGGAACACCGCCAAAATCGTTGCCATAGTAGTCAAGGGCTTTTTCATCACCTATTGGACCCCATATTCGTTGACCAGTATCCAGACTGTATGCGACCCATTGCGAAGTTTCTTTGTGGGATTCAACAAAGACACGACTTACTGGGTCAGCTCCTGCCCAGAAGACTGTTACGTTACCTGCTGGGGGTTGAAGCGTATTTGACCAAAGCATTGAACCTGCATGAGTTGCGTCGAGACTGACAGCAAAGTACGTGTATGGATCTTCACTATATCTACCAAACGCTGCTGGAGAACCACCTGACGGTAATGTACCAGTGTAACCAAGCAATACGTCGTTGTAATAGGCAACTACTTGTGTAGGTGTTCCTGTCAAGGTATTTAATGCAGAGGCTGAAACGTTCCAATCATAGTTGGCGGGAGAGGTACCATCATAAGTGTATCCTACAGTTACTGGAGAAAGAAAGCCTGCGCTAGTGTATATCATCCGGGTAAAGTTCCATTCGCTTACATAGTAATTTGGTGCTGTTGGTGAACCTTTGTTAGTCAAGCTGTAGATGAGGTATTCTCCGTCTGGACCCATTGCAGGTGACCCTGCAGGAACGTTTGTCACGTTCATGATCCAATTGCCTGTGTCAGCGTCATAGATTACCCATGTTGTTGGAAGGAATGTTCCGGTGAAGAAGTTGAACCCTCCTGAAACTGTAACTAGCATCGGTGGGAATACTCCGTGTTGGTTGGGGTCATTTGGCGGGACATTGGGCATGATTCCGAATGAAGGAGCAGTCACATCAGAACGAGACCAGATTAATTCTCCTGAACGCAGATCGACGCAAATAGTCGGTGTAGTACTGCCCGTCGAAAATGACAATGGTGGATTGTAGTATAGCATTCCGTCCATTATTATCGGATTCGTAAATCGATTAATGTATGCAGATCCTTCAAAGAAGTCGACACCGGGAACTAAATAATCAGTTCCCCCGACAACTCCTCCACTTTGCAGAGGTTTAGTCCACATTATGTGTGAAGTTTGCGGTCCTACAGCGCCAGGAATATATTTGCTGGTGTATGAATTTTCAGTGGTGAACCATGGAGAACTAGTGCCTAGCCAATTTGATGAAACCGACCACCAGTCAGTGTTTTCTGCGTAGATCGGACGTGTCCAGTACTCTGTTGGCAATGGGTAGCTACTTATGGCAATTATTGGGTCTTGCTGAACCGTTACGGTTGTAGTTGCACTGCTGGGCAAGTAAGTGTCATTTATGTATGCACTCTGATGTGGGAAAGGGTTAGTGAAGTCCGTAATAAAATCAGTGAAATCGTATACTTGTCCTGGGAAATTGAAAGTGAAGATATACTCGCCCACTGTGTCAGGTGTATAGGAGTAAAATTGTGCTGAAGTTGTGTCCTCTTCAACTGGAAAAGTTGTTGTTTCATTCTGTCCATTGGGTTTTGTTACGGTGAGCTTATAATTATGCCATCTATGGTCATTTCCCACGGCTGCTCCATCAGGTATTTTGTCAATCCACATGATAAGGTTGATTTTTTGACCGACTCCCACCGGATCGGGTGCAGCGTTAATAAAAGCATACGTCGGGATAGTCCACGGCGGTGTGTGTGCACTAGCATTTGGCGTAAGAATTATTGATGCTGAAATTGTTCCAATTAGAAGCAAAGCGAGAAAAATTGCTAATTTATTTTTAAAAGGTTTCATTTGTTCTTCTCCTTATTTTGCGATATCAAATCTTTTTTAACAAATTATAAGTCCTTGCAAGAAGCAGCCCTTCGGTCAGCTTATAAACAAAAAACTCTTATAGACTTTCAAATCATAAAAAACAGCGGTGTCGATAATCATTGAAGATATTCAGATTGAGACGCTAAAGAATGTGGGGTTAAGTCTTGTTCAAGCAAAAGTTTATCTTAACCTTGCAAAGTTTGGCACAGCTAACATTAAAACGATTGCTTCAATGGCTAGTGTCAGCTAGACAAGATACCTACAGAATTATGGCTTCACTTGAAAAAATGGGGCTTGTTGAAAGAGTAATTAGCCGAACCACAATGTTTACTGCAACACCGATTAGGGAAGGTCTCAATCGCATTCTTGAGAATAAGAAGAGAGAATACTTTGAAGCTGAAAAGCAAGTTGAAACAGTCTTTGAACACTTTTATGAAAAATCGAATAATACCAATGGCGTGCAAGAGGAAGAGGTAAGGTTTACTATCACATCTGAGCTAAGTCTGCTTTTCGACACTCACGCTAAACTATCTGACAATTCATCTGAAAATATCGATACAACTCTTCCATTAAACCTGCAAAAGAAAACGCTCTTTCAACACTTCAAATATATCAAACGAGCGGTAAAGAGAGGCATAAAAGTTCGAGTTATAGCTCAGCTTTCCGAGCCAAAAAAGGTTTCAGGACTCCCAGATATAGTCCCAACAGAATCTTTCCAATTACGACATTTACCAAGAAGCACTAAACTTTTTGGGATGCATATATTTGATCAAAAAGAGATAACTTTAGCAGTATCTGAAACCAAACCCCTGCCTAGTTTATGGACAAACAGTCCGCATGTTGTGCAATTAGCTACTGTTTATTTTGAGAATTTATGGAAAGAGGCGCAGAAATAGACTGATGTCATTGCTGTTTATTGCACGTATCAACTGATCAGCAGTAACTATCCAATCAAAGACTATTTGGCAAAACAAGAATTTCGGGATTTTTGTGCAGAAGGGTTTTCTGACGCTCTGGACCGATTTAGGAGAAAAGAGAAAATGCAAACGCTCTTTCAATAGCTAATGCTATTTATAAATTTAACCAGAGCCTTCTCAGTCCATATATTCTCTAATGTATCTGAAACAAAAAAAGGAAAGGTTGTTGGTTTAGTTTCTGCTTTTTATGGTCGTTTTCTGAGCACTGAGAATTGTTACGGCAAAGCCTACAGCGATTGCGATGATTATGCCTGTAACTGCTGGAACGAATAACATGTCAGATGCTGATTGCGAGGGTTGTTCGGTTGGTGCTGGTGTTGTTGCGGCTACTTCGTTTACAACAAAAGCTGTTTGGGCGTATGATGCATAATAAGAGTCTGAGCCAGCAAAAGTTGCGATAACGGTGTATTTACCTGGAATGTCAGGCATCCAATCAAAGTTGAAGGCTCCACTTGCGCCACTGACAGTAGTGCCAATATTACGGTAGTTTCCGTTTGCATCCATAACATCGATTGTAACTGGAACACCAACTGTGTCCATAGGCATCGGGAATTGTTTGTAGACATAAAGCATCCATTCACTCATGCTCTCGTCAGCTACAGCAGGAACGCCATTGGGGAAACGCATAGCCAGGAGAATATCGCTAGTGCTTGGAGATACGTCAGTGACAGTACCATGTATCATTACAGATGAACCAAAAGGAACGCCCATATCCGGTGCAGCGACAGTAAGAGCGCTTGGACCTTTGCCTACAGCGTAAATGCGCTGGTCATAAGTATCCATAGTCACCATCACGCTATCACCGATAATGCCACGTCCACCCCAACGAGTTTGACGGAACAAACCATCAGCAGTCCAGATTTCTTCTCCAGTGGTTGCGTTTAGACAGATAAATGGTGCACCACGAGGTCTAGGATTTATAGGCGAGTGTTCAGTATGGCCAAGGTAGATTTTGCCGTCAGTGATGAACAATGGCTTTAGCCACCAAGTATCTTGGAACAAATATTCAGTGTATTTCTGTTTAGCGTCGTAAGTCCACAAAGTTTCTCCTGTTTTGACATCAAAGCAGTATGCTATTCCGCCGACACTTGCAGCATATAATTTACCGTAAGCTATGCATCTAACATCTGAAGCTGAGTCGTCAATTGAGTCCAAGTAATGCGTCGGTTCAGTGGGTCCCCAAATGTACTTGCCTGTCGTAAGATCGAAGCCAAAGTGCTCTCTAGTTTCTTTCACCAGCATTACTGCAACATAGTCTTCTTGACTCCAAGCCATCCAGCCAGCACTAAAGCCACTAACAGTCACTTGATCTGCCTCCCACGATGCGGGCGGAGTCCAAGTTTCGTTGTAGAGTAGTTGACCTTCTGATCCAGGTTCTAAGCTAACAGCCCACAATCTAATCGCTGTTCTAGATAATTCTGCACCGATAGCTCGATCACCAATCCAAACTCTTTGAATAGCTCTACTGCCTCCAGGCAAGGTGCCTTCTGGCAATGTTACGTTGGTGTATGCTTTCATTTGAGCAGTACTAGTACCATCCCAGTCTCCAGCGTCTAAAGTCCTATAATGTGTATTAGCAGCCCAGCTACCGCCTGCACGGTATCCGCTACCAGACCAAGTTCCGAAAGCAGTCATGTTCCAGATGCGCAATAGATTTTCTGAAGAGGAATAAGAATAGCGATAGATCCAACCGTTTTCACCTACAACTGTAGAACCCGAAGGAACATTCTCTACAGTGATCAATAGCTTCGCAGTTAGGGGATCAAATGCATACCAAGTAGAACCAGAGGTTACCCACAAGTATGAATAGACGCCATGGTGGTTATAACCATTCCAGCGAAGTATTTGAGCCATTGAAATCGTTCGATTATCTAAGAAAGTAGTAGTCCACAGATGTTCTCCAGTGTGAACGTCATATGCTTCGTACTCCAGTGGGCGTTCACTAGTTCGGTGATTATAGACGACAACGCCTGATACGATGAAACGACTATTCCATTTGCCTTCATATGCATCTCCTGCACTAAACGCGTCTTGCTCTGCTTCTTCACCAGCAATGCCTCCCAAAGCTAAGGGCTTTGTCCATAGAATGTGAGCACTATCAGGAGCTTCAGCGTTGTATGGGACAAATTTATTTTCCGGTGTAGATACTAGCCAGCTTCCGCCGATTGTGCTCCATTCCCTAAGTTGTGCATCAATGGGACGGCTCCAGTATTCAGTTGGAAGGGGAACTCCTGGATAAAGGGGTATTGGCTCTTGTTGCACAACAAGATGAACTGGTTCGCTATGACCAGCTCGCACTATTGTGCCTATTGCCATGCCTTGTCCGCGTTTGCTAGTTGATGTTACTTGCTCTGGAAAATAACTCTGCAAAGTATAATTGCCATCGACATCGGGAATAAATATGCCCCCTGTTCCGCCAGTAGAGTCAGTTTTGTAGGGTCCAAGCGTGATGTTATGCCCATCAGGGTAAGTAACGATCACTGTTAGACCTTCCCAGCCCATTTCAACAGATTGCAGTGCATGTGGACTTCCGATATGAAGCAATAGTTCTTGGTTGACACCTATAGGGTTAGAGATAACGCCAAGATAAACATAGCTTGGAACACTTGGAGTGTCATCTTGTGCTGCAGCGTTTGGCAAAGCAAAAATTGGTACGGTCATTGCTATTATCAGAATTGCAACAATCGAAACATTTAAAGTTCTATTTTTTAACATTTACATTCATATTCTCCGATTTATACTACACTTACGTTAAGCGTAAGCAGAAATAGTTATAGTAATAGCTATTTAACATTTGTCATAATAAACCGACTTTAAAAATTACATATGATTAAAATCATCATACAGCATGCAGATTCACATTATTTGTCAAACAAATGATTTAATAAATAACTCCACAAAAAGCAACGTAAAAGCTACATAATACCATTATCAAGAGAATCAAATAACAAGTTTGCTCAAGCTAAGGAGCATAATATCCTTAAGGAGAAATCATAACAAACATAAATTTTTCTATTTAGACCACAAAGTTTGTCGAATTGAAAAATATTCTCGTAGAAAAAAGGAATTTTGCTTAGGATGTAGACTTCACCACCTAAAAGCGTCCGTTTAGGAAAAAAAGCTCCTCCATTGTAGGTCTTGCTGGCGTCTACCGAGGAATAAGAATCGTGAATATTGATAAAATTTTGAGTCTTCTAAAAAAGAAAGCCTGTAAATTAGAATCAGCTGAATACAAACTAAAAGAAGAAGAAACCCTCTACATACCACATCGTCTATTGAACTTAAAAAGAACTCCTTCTGAACTATCACCTAAACTAAGAGAAGAAGAAAAAAATCGATTCTGCCAGAAAATAGCGGTTTTTTCTTCTTTCACAAATCGCTTAGAAAAAAGCTATTTTAACGCTATAAGAGAGATAATCCCACCCATCATTTTTTATTCGTTAGTTTAGTAGTAGTTGTCCGGCAAATTCAGCAGACAACTACTACTAAACTAAACACACAACAGCCGCCCCAAAATCATCCAGCCTGTTTAGTAGTCGAGTGCCAAGAAAAGAGAGTTATCATTTGGCTCTTACAATTTTGTCTTTGATTCATGGAGAGATATAAAATAGGAAGATATGTCACGACCTTATTATTAGTAAGAAAATGCCTAAAAGAAGAATGAGGAAAGATACTATTTGTTTGAATGATTTTTCAGGCATTCTCTTTAAGACTATGTTGCCTGCTAATGTTCCAGCAATCACTGTTAAAGTGGACAGAATTAGTATGCTAAGAAATTGGACAATCAGACTGGGCTGTGTCAGAAAATAGATGGGCATTCTTACTGCATCAACAATTAAGCCAGTAGCAGTTGCAGTTGCTATGAAGGTTTCTTTTTCGATATCAAAGTTAAGCAGTGCTACAGAACGTATGCCTCCTTGCTCTCCAGATAGTCCGCCGAAGAATCCAGAAGCTAGACCTGCAATGGAGGCGCTTTTTTTTCCTAAACGGACTCGCTCAGATACCTGTAGCACCCCGAGAACTCCAGCTAGAATAAGCATTACTGCAAAAATAATTTGGAGGAGACCACTTACAAAGAAAACGTGAAGAAGTGCTCCAGCTAATCCTCCTGCAGCACTTAGTAAACCGAAACGGAGGAGTATTTGACGGTTAATTTTGGCTTTTAGTAACCAAAAACGGGCGCCTGTTCCAAAGAAATGAGGCAAAGCAACAAGGGCAATTGCAACCTTAGTTCCGGTGCGAACGCTAATTATGGGAATAAGAAAGCTACCTACACCAAATCCCGCGACGGAAGCTGTCATGCCTGCAAGGAAGCCAACAACCACAACTAAAAACTCGAACTCAAACAATTAGACGCCTAATTTAACATGAAGACCGGCAAGTTAAAAGTTTTTTCAGGATACGCTCAAAAATGAGCGATGGGTATTGGGGTAATGGCATGCATTGAAAAAGATAAGTCAAGGAGACAGAGCGTAAATTTGCTTTAGCGTTCTTAATTAGGGGAAAGTGGAAATGAAAACCCCTAAACCATCTTCTTTTAGATGTTGTTCAAATTTTATAGAATATTCTCGGATATGTTCTGACAGATTTGTAGATTGTTTGAGAGTTGGAGAGAAAGCGAAAAAATGATCTATAGAGGGTTTTTCTGTAAAGAATTTTTCAAGTTTTGATAAATCAATTTAGGATAACCATAAATAGTAATTCTGTTGCAGAGTAATTTAATTCTATAAATTGGATTTGTTAGTTCATGGTAAACAAAAAAACCATAACCATTGCTACTGCCATTCTATTGGTCACAGTAATTTTAGTAAGCTTTTTTGTTTACCTCAATTCCCAAAAACCCTACTCTGGACAAATGGAATCAATTAACGTGGCGTATTCACCTTTTGAATCACTAACACTCTTTTGGGTTGCTGAAAACCAGAGTTTCTTCAGCCAAAACGGCCTTAACGTCATCTCACACAAATATGACACCGGTGCGGGAGCATTAGACGGAGTATTGAACGGTGAAAATGACATTGTGGTGGGGACAACAGAGTTTCCATTGACCTCAAATATTTTAAATGGAGCACAAATTTGCACAATTAGCAGTATAGCTAAATCTGAATTCATTTACCTTGTCGCACGGATAGACCGAGAAATTAACCAGGTTTCAGACTTGAAGGGCAAAACGATTGGGACAACTTTTGGAACCATAGCGCAATTCTATTTGGGCAGGTTTCTTGAGCTTAATGGCATGAGTTTTAAAGATGTGAATCTTGTTGACCTCAAAACGCCAGAAGAATGGGTTAATGCAGTAGTAAATGGTTCCGTGGATGCAGTTGCAACCGCCCAACCATCAGCGGAATCGGCAAAAGATGGTTTAGGCGACAATGCTGCAGTTTGGTCAATTCAAAGCAGCCAGCCTTTGTATGCTGAAGCGATTGCAACCGATACTTGGATAACAAACCATCCTGAAATAGTTGTTAGATTCCTCAAGTCTCTATCGCAGGCGGAAGACTTCACAATAAAACATCCATCCGAAGCAAAAGCAATTGTAAAAAACCAGTTGAACCTAACAGACGCTTACACAGACAAAGTGTGGACTCAGAATCAATTCTCTCTTTCACTTGACCAATCCCTGATTCTCGCTATGCAAGATGAATCCCGATGGCTAATTCAAAACAACCTAACTAACGCATCGGCTGTTCCGAATTTCCTGAAAAACATATGTGTCGATGGACTAAAAGCAGTAAAGCCTGAATCCGTAAATATCCTGAGCTGAGATAAAAAAATGAGGTTAAAAAGTCAACTAATCATCAGCGTCATTATCTTTGGTACAGTAGTGTTAATTGTTTCTGGGTCGATTGTAATCACAGACGGGCAACTATCTGAGATCCAGAATCAACAACAGGTAGCGAATAAAATTAGTGCCGGGGCGAGCGGCCTTGCATACATTTCTAACGATTATTTCCTCTATCAACAAAGCGACCAAGTTACACTGTGGCACCTGCAATTTTCTGCCCTTTCGGATGGTCTTTCAAAACTGAATCCTAACGGTCCCGAACAAGAGGTATTGGTAAGCAATGTTGATTCCGATTTACAACGTTTAAATACAGTCTTCGATAGTGCCGTGTCGCTTATTCAGAATATACCCGAAAATGAAACCGAACAGGTTCATCCAGAACTTAAAACTGCATCTAGTAGATTGGCAGTACAAAATCAAGCACTTGCCTTTGATTCTTCAGTTTTATCCAACTCTTTTCGAGATCAAGCCGATCAACTGAAGCAGACAAACAGCCGCCTCATTTTTGGTTTGCTTGCTGCATTTGGAGCGTATTTCTTAACTTTTTATCTTGTTGTTTTTAGGCGTGCCTTGGGTTCGATTGCAAAACTTCAGGAAGGAACAAAAATAATTGGCTCGGGTAATCTTGATTATTCTATCGCAGCAAAGACTAGTGATGAAATTGGCGAATTATCCCAAGCCTTCAACCAGATGACAACTAACCTGAAAACTGTAACCGCTTCAAAGACAGAATTAGAACAGGAAATTATTGAGCGTAAGAGAGCAGAACGCGAAATAGAAAGCATCGCTAAATTTCCCTCTGAGGATCCTAACCCAGTATTCCGCATTGATAAAAAAGGCATAATTCTATTCAGTAACGAAAGCGGAACTTCTTTGCTAAATGTTTGGAATACCAAAGTGAATGAACGTGCACCTGAGAGCATACGTAAGGTTGTTGCCGAAGCTTTTGCAAATAATAGAAAAAATGAAATTGAAGAAACGTACGGAGAAAAGATATTTTTGCTCCTGTTTGCGCCTATATATCTACAAAACTACGCAAATATTTATGCAATTGATATAACTGAACGCAAAAAAGCTGAATTGGATCTTAAACGAAGGACCAAAGAATTAGAGGATACCCAAAGAAAGCTTGAGGAAAATGCGGTACAACTTGAGGAATATTCTAGTCAAATGGAAGAGCTTGCAGAACAGAGAGCAAGTCAGCTCAAAGATGCAGAACGCTTGGCAACAATAGGTGCTACGGCTGGTATGGTGGGGCATGACATTCGCAATCCACTACAAGCGATAACGGGTGATATTTTCTTAGCTCAAACAGAATTGACTACCCTTCCAGAGAGTGAGCAGAAAACAAATTTGGTTGAGAACTTGCAGGAGATTGAGAAGAACGTTGATTACATTAACAAAATAGTCCAAGACCTACAAGATTATGCTAGACCCCTAAACCCGCACCCTGAAGAAACAGACTTAACATCGATATTTGAAAAGTTTTTAGCCAAGAATGGTTTACCAGAAAACATCAAAGTGGATGTCAAAGCAGATGAAGAGGTCAAAAAAATTAGGGCAGACTCTTACTTCATAACCCGGATCTTGTACAATTTGATTACTAATTCTGTTCAAGCCATGCCGAATGGTGGAAAACTATCAGTAAACGCATACAAAGAAGCAAATGACATTATTATAACGGTCGATGATACGGGTGTGGGAATTCCAAAGGACATACAGGATAAAATGTTCACTCCAATGTTCACAACTAAATCTAAAGGGCAAGGTTTTTGGATTACCAGTTGTTAAGCGTATGACTGAAGCTTTAGGCGGCGAAGTTACTTTTAAAAGCCAAGCCGGCAAGGGGACAAAGTTTACAGTGCGTTTCCCCCAAGAGCTAAACGGTAAATTGACCTGTAAATAAGGTTTAGTTTTCTAATTCCTGCTTTGCTAAAAAAATGACTTCAAATAGCTGACATAGCGTTTGTCGATTGGCTCGTATCGCAATTCCTCATCGCTGATCTATTATGAAAAACAACGCGCCCTATTTTTTTCCAATTTACTTGAAACCAAAAAAAAGAAAGATATTTTGTTTTATTGTTTGTTTTATGGTCGTTTTCTGAGCACTAAGATTATTATCGCTCCGACAATGGCTATTGCGACGATTATGCCTGTTACTGCAGGTACAAAGTAAGCCTCCGTGATCGATGTTATTGGCGCTTCTGTTGGAGCTGTTGTTGGCTTTGCTGGATCTACAGTGAAAGCTGTTTCAGCGTATGATGGCCAGTAACCTTGTGTTCCTTTGAATGTAGCGATAACATTGTAGTCTCCTTCAATGTCTGGTAACCAAGACATACTAAAAGTGCCGCTTGCGTCAGTTGTTGCTGTTCCGATATTGCGGAAGTTTCCGTTAGAGTCGATTACGTCGATTGACACTGGTACACCCGTAAAGTCTGCTGGCATAGCTTTTTGCATGTATACATATTCCATCCAATCTTTCATGCTTGCATCTGAGGCACATGCAACTCCGTTAGGCAGTTTCAAAGATTGAGTACTCTGTGTTGTACCAGTTGATATGTCAGTGACTGTTCCTCTGATGACTACACGTTGACCAGTGGCTGCTGCTAAGTCGGGAGCGGAAACTGTTGTTCTACTAGTCCTTTGCCTAGTGAGTAGATTTGATTGTCGTAGCCGTTGAAGTATATGCAAACTCCGTCTGCTACTGCGTACGCCATTTCGTTGAACTCTGCGGTGTTGGCTGATAGGGTCCAAATTTCTGCTCCGTCCGTTGCATTTATAGCTCTTACCAGTGAGCCTTTGTAGATTGGGGTCTGTATCGTGTGTTCTGTCGTAACGGTGTAGAGTATTCCGTTGGCAATTGCGTTTATTGAGGTTGGATAGTGCCCTGGAACTGCAAATCCGCTGTTCGTATTATTGCCTTCTCCGCCATTTCCATATGTCCACAGTGGTTCTCCAGTCATTTCATCGTAGCAGTAGATAACTCCAGAGTATCCGCTGGCATAGACTTTCCCATATGCAAGGTGTGCATATACTTGTTCGTGTCCTGGGTTACCATAGTAGTCAAGATCTAGTTGGTCGCCTATTGGACCCCACATTCTGTCGCCTGTTCTCATGTTTATGGCTGCCCATTGGTTGGTTTCCTTGAGTTTCTCTATGAAAACTCCTTGAACTGGATCGTTTCCGCCCATAATTACTGTTATGTTTTCGATTATGGGGTTAAAGTTTTTCATCCAGAGTATTGAACCAACGGTGCCTTTTGACTCGTTAAGGTTGACTGCAAAGTACGTATAGGGGGCGGTGCTGATTACGCTTGTTCTAAAGCCGCTTGATGGTAGTGTACCATTGTAACATAGCATAATGTCTCCGTAGTACGCTGCGAACACGACAGGGTTGTTTGGCATCGTGTCTCTCCAAGATATTGGAATGCTCCATTCAGTGCCTTTTCCGTCGCTGCCATTAAAGACACCTGTCCAATAAGGTCTAATTACATTATTGGAGTAATCAACGATGTATCTTGATGAGTTCCATTGGGTAAGTACCCAGTTGGGGTTTGCGCCTGTGCCGTTGTTTGTCATGACGTATTGTATGTATTCACCGTTTGGGCCAGCTACTTTTCTTCCGGAGGGAACGTTGGTTATGTTCCATATCGAGTTTCCTGTGTCTGCATCGTAGCCATACCAGGTTGAGCCAGAGGTCGCCACTAGCATGGGTTCTGTAACACCGTGTTGCTGAGGATTATGCACAGCAATAACCATCCCAAAAGATGGCTTGCGTACATCTGTTCTTGACCAATAGACTTCTCCAGTTTTGAGGTCAACACATTTTTCTGTGTCGAAAGCACCTGATCCGAAAGATAATGGTTCCATGTAGAATAGTTTGCCATCCATAATTATTGGGTTGACAAATCTGTTGAGGTAGGCTGAACCTTCGAAGAATGTGTCTCCTTGAATTGCTAATGTGTCGCCTCCGACGACGCCTCCGGAAAGTTGAAGTTGCTTAGTCCACATGACGTGGTTCGTTTCAGAACCAACTCCATCTGGGACGTAGCATCTCCAGTTAGCGAGTTGTGTTGACCCACTGCCGAACCAATTCGATGAAATTGTGAACCAGTTGGGGTTCTCACCATAGATTGGTCTGTTCCAGTATTCTGTAGGAATCGGATTATCCGGAAGGTACTGCACAGAGTCTTGCTGTACATTCAAAGTGCCTGTCGCGCTGCTGGGCAAGTATGTATCATTTACGAATGCTGAATTCGGATTATGACTGTAGGTATTGTAGTCCTGTCCTGGAAACTCAAATTTCAGTTGGTATTCGCCTACTTGGTCAGGGGTAAAAGAGTAGCTTTGTGAAGATGTAGTGTCTACAACTGTTTCAAAAGTTTTTACCGTTTCAGTTCCATCTGGAGCGATAATTGTTAGTTTATAGTTGTGGAATCTCCAGTCATTCGTAAGCGCCGTGTCGGTGCCGAAGGTTTTGTCGATCCACATGTAGATGTATGTTGATTGACCAACACCTACTGGATCAATTACAGCTTGAACGTAGGCGAACGTTGGGATTTGCCAAGCGGTAGTGTGTGCATCTGAAGTTGGCATTAGTAGTGTTGATGCTGCAATCGAAATTGTCAATAGTGTCACAAGTATGCTGATTTTTACTTTATTTGATTTGGAATGCATTTTTTATTCTCCTAAATTTGGTGGAAGTGATTATAATTCAGTTTAGTTATAAGCTTTGGCACTTGTTACAAGTTGCACTGACGACAACTCACTAAAAATGTGAAAAAAGACTCCGCACAATACCCAAATCTTAGCAGCAGGTTAAATACCAAACTTCATGCACCTAAACAAGTAAGTCTACGAGAAAACACCTGTTTGGGTAACGAATTGATAAAAAATAGTAGAAAAAAGAATCCCTAACTCAGTGTTTCTGGGATTTTAGCAATCAGGAACGATTCCTCGTAAGATATAAAATTGGAGTTGCTAACATGGGCACACACTCACACCCACACTAATCATCATAGAACCATGATGATTGAACAGAGCAATCCCTCTTCCCACACTTAAAATAAAAGAAGAAAACAACCTAAACAAATAAAGCGAACACCTACAATACCACAAGTGTGGTGTAAAATTTTACGCACCCACACCCACAAAAAAATAACGGCTTCAAAAAAAATAGAGCAACTGCTAATAACAACTGACTAAACCAACCCTGACTGCGATAGGATTCTCTTTTTGATAATGTAAGAAAATGGGAAAAATAGGTACTAATGGGCTTTATGGGCAGGGTTTTCTTTTCGAGGTCTCACTCTCAACGCTAAAAAGCACAAGTTTTTTCTTCTTAACTAAGTTAAGACTTTCGCTTTAACAGCACTGTTCTAGCTCATTCCAACATTTTCTTAAGCCTCAGAGATAGTTCTCTCATCAAATCATCTTTAGCTGCGATTTTCAAAAATCAACGTAGAGCATTATAGATGTATATAGCTGCATGTTAAAAATGCTTAAAAGCTAAAAACATACGCGCTATAAAGTAACCAAAGGCTTGGGCAGCAGTATGGTTCAATTAACTTGGTTTGCAGTACCTTGCAGCATTCTATTATTGATTAGCCTGATTTCGTTTAATTACTGGTTACTTCTAATAACTGGATCCGCAGATGCTCTTCTAGCTATTGCATTATGCATAAAAATTGACAAAACTAATAACATGAAAACAGAAGCAACAGAGCAAATAAAAGAATAGAATAAATCACTAATACGAGTTTCTCCAATAGAACTAGACATAAATTTCTAAGATCAAGAAAGTGTTCTTGTAAATGCCGCGTAATCCGGTAAAAGTCGCGATGCTCTACACATATCCCGAGAAACGTATTCCATTGAAGGTTTTTTGCGTCTAGCCAACAATATCATGTCAGCCAAAAACAGTAATACTAATACTATTATTACTGCAGCTAAGATTTCAAAGCGCCCAGTGCCCGAGAACACACGAAAACTCAACTCTACAGCATAAACGACAATAATAGCTGTTGCGATTACAGCCAACAAAAGCACTATCTTTGTATTCACTAGCGGTTTTCCCATGCTGTTTACTCTTCAGTTTCTTATTTGTTTTTCTGACTTAAACATAAAAATCTGTTTGATTTTGACTTCTCTTAGAAGACAGTTCCGCAAGTTTTATGAAATAGACGGCAATTAACCTCTTTCGATGCAGCATGACTGAACCAGATTTACCGTACATTACACCACCTCCGGAACTTCCTGCTGGAACTAAGGGAGAAATAGATCCCTCACCAGACGTTGCAAACCCACTACCGGCTCATGAACCTCTCGAAGACACCGATACAGACCCTTTGGTTTGTCCAATTTGTGGAAAAACCTTCAAAACCAAAACTGAACTTGATTTACATATAGCAACAAGCCATACTCAAACTAAGAAAACTGATGTATAACTAATAGAAAAACTCGATTTTAATGGGTACCTAAAGCAATCTCTTCTGGTTTAACCCTTAAAACTGAACTGACCAGTTGAAACCAAGAACAACCGTTTAGTGTTCGATGGAATCATCCCAAAAGTTGGAAAATTTGAAGCTTGTTTTTGCGTCATTTACTCTAATTAATCTTTTCGGGCTTTCGGCAAGGGCAATAAAAACTGTGATTAGACTGCTTGTGTTTGTAACCTTCATCTGTCAACAAGATTAGATGCCCACAGTTCTTGCACCGAACAGAAACTACACGCTTATTCATCTAAAACCATTCTAGAAATTACAGATACGCCTTATTGAAAATTTCTCCAAACTCTAACAGTAATAACATTTCAAAGTTTTACTTATTGCATCAGTTAGTCTATCCATTCTTCTAATTTAAATTTGGATCCACACAAAGAACAGCGATAGGTCACAAGATAAAAACCACTGGTTTCTTTTGACTTTCTAGCTTTCGAGACTTCCTTGAAACATTTGGGGCAGTTAACCATGAAAGTTCATCTCAATTTATTTCTTTCCAGAGCAATATATTAAGAAAATTACTTTTTAGTAATATTGTGCTAAAAAGAATAGGATGCTCTAACCATAAATTCAATAAAAAAAGCGCTCCAGCTTCTGCAAAATCTTTGAATTTTACTTATATGGTACATGTGAAAAGTATTTGAGACTCAAATCATTTTTAGTAGATATTTTCATTAACATTCCAGCGGGGTTTACAAGAAAATATGACAGAGAAAAAAACAATACCAGAATGTATGGATCAAGAGGAATTGGTTTCAGAAAAGGTAGATGAACAAGGCAGGCGATGGGTAAAAAAATATGTTGGTGGGGGTGCTCATTTTGCGAACTGGTTAGAGCAATACATAGAAATCTATGGAGAAAAAGATGTGGAGATAGAAGAGGTAGATACAAGTGGTTATAGTTGTTTTGAGATGGGTAAGGAAAAAATGTTTAGAATCTGGGTAAAAGAAAAGAAATAATTTCTAAGCGCTAATAGAAGACTGGTTTTCTGAAATATTCCAAGTCTGAAACATGACTTATATAATATTTCTAATAATATTTGATTGGAGAAGGACGAGGAGAAAGGAGAGTAACTCCATGCACCAAGGGATGGGAATCTTTCTATCTCTTGTCTCGCTTCTCCAATATTCTAAAAAACTCAGTAGATGCCGTTAACTCTGCTAATTTGAAAATTTTCTTAAGATCCAATTTTCACATGTTATTATTTGTTTAATGGAATGCTCCGCTCTTACTTTGTTTATCTAGGATTCATAAGGATTTTATAAGTTATTCATTATACTAAAAAAAGTAAGTTAATCATGAAGAACCAGAAAAAAAGAAATAAAGAAAGACGTCAAAGAATTCTATCTGAATTTCTCATCTGAGCCATTAGGTTTAAATTTCTTTATTTTGACAACACAACTCAAAATAATCTTGACCAAAAATGTTTTCTGATCCTACTTTATCGATAAAATAATAGTGCTGTCAGCCTTGTTTCGGTTTTCTTTTGGGGGGTTAAAGGAAAGATTAGAAATTGACTTTTTACTAGTTGAGGGGGATAAAAGTTAAGATTAGAATAGCATTTGCAAGTATTTTTTAAAAAAGCAGAAATGGGTTGAGAAATTTCGCCTGGAAATTTCCCTAAACCCATGAAAAAAATATATTGCTATCTAGCAAATAATTCAAAGGCGTGTGAATTATGAGTCCGAGAGCATCCAAGTTGTATTCGGTACTAATGATTGCTATATTTTTAATTCTTGTATTTCTGGTTACAGAAAGCAACCAAAACTTTGATGGCGTGCTAGCCAAGCCGTCATTGAGCCTAAGTTACTACAAGAATAATGGTTATGGGTTAGGCAACGATATTAATGGAATTTGGACAATTACCGCTTTAGTTTCTCAAAACGTTTCTTACGTCAAATTCTACTTAGATAATCAGCTTCAGCAAAACGATTCATCCTCACCGTTTAGTTGGAATTTTAACACTGACAACTATACTTTGGGTTTACACACGATTAGTGTAACAGCCTATGATTCTTCGGGCGAAGCTGAAACCGTGTCGGTCCAACGTAACTTCGTAGGATTTCCATTAGAGCTAGTAATTGGAATAATCGGTCTTGTAGTCGCGATAATTGTAGTTCTTGTCCTTGTGGCAGTGTATCAAATAAGAAAAAATAACAAGGAAAACAAATAGAGCATTGACCCTTAATAAAAAGCCCAATCGATGAAATTATATTTTCTAATATACAATAATCATGAAGGTAATAGTTCTCAATATCTATTTAACCGAAGAATGTCCTTAGCTGGGCTTGTTTAATCTTGGTTTTGTCCTTAACCTTGTGTTGGTTTGGTGATAGTAAGCCGAGCTTCTCAAGCAACAGCAAACAGTTTTCAGGAGCATATCCGTGATAGTGGTTGTTGAAATAGCCATAGACTTTTTTAACTTTTTTAGCTGTATCCTGGACTTTTGGTACCCAAGGCATCAATTCTTCTTCGCTGTATGAATAGTCAAACCATATTTCTTCTCCCCTGCCATGCCACCTAAAATATGCAAAATCTGTTGTTAATTGCACTTCTGGAGGCAAAAGCGGTTCATCGACAACCGTAAAGGCAACCTCATATTGCTTTAGAAGTTCAAATGTCTTGGTAGCGGGCATCAACCATGTCAAGTTTCTAAACTCAACCGCATAACGAAACATCGGGTCGAGCATTTGAAAGAATGCTTCAAGATTCTGAGGATTATAAGAGTATTTTGGTGGCAACTGAATCAATAAACAGGCAAGTTTGCCTGCTAGCTGCAAGGGACGCATTAAGTCTAAGAAAACCTCTAAATCTGCCTTAACTTCTTTTTTTAGTCCAAGCATATTTTCATGGGTTATGGTTTTTGGCAGTTTAGCTGCAAACACAAAATCTGAAGGAGAATACTTTAGCCAACCCATGACTGCACTCTTTGATGGATTGCGGTAGAAAGTTGAGTCTATTTCAGCAGTTTTGAAGACTCTTGAATAAACTCTAAGCTTACTTTCCGAACTCTTCTTCTGGTAGAAAACACCTTCCCATTCCTTGTAGCTCCAACCGCATGTGCCAAGAAAAATGTTGTTTTCTTTACTCAAAAAACCGACCTCAACTCTTTCATAACCTCATCTAAGCTGGAGTACCTTTTGTCTGGTAGATTTGCAAGAACTTCTGAAATATGAACTCGCTTATCAGGCGTTAGGTCTATAACTTTCCAACCCTGTTTCGCCTTCAGCTCAGCTTTTGAAATTGGAAAAGTAATATCTTCGGATAGGACAGCTTTAGCAGAATCAATCCCTGTATAAGCTGTTACTGGAAGAAAGTTCCCAGTTCCCTTATAGTGTTTGAAGCGTGCAGCATCAGAGTTCATTCTCGCTCCATGATAAGATAGAATTACAGTCTTTGAATCTGTATCTTGGGCTTTTCGGTCAATCTCTGCAAGTTCATCATCGCTGAACTGGTAGATGTTATGTTGACCTTTCCCAAACAACCTTGAATAAGTAACATCCAAATCAAAACTTGGCTTCTGCTTTGAAAGATCAACACAATGAATTATACCAAAATCCTCCATTAGACCAACGACAGTTTGAGTTATTGGCGCCCGATACTCCCAAACAAGTCTCAACCCGTTTATGTTTAAAGAAGAAAAGAAATCCCGAGTTTCTTTTTCATTCTTCTGATTTATCAAATATGTGGCAGGTGTTTCTAAAACCAAATAGGGAGAATTAAGAATATCACAATATTGTCTCATTTGGTAAAAGATTTCGTAAGCCTGACTCGACGGCACAAAACCTATGTTATGGGTCAAGTCCTGGTGGCATCGAACAGAAAAAGTAAAATCGTTAGGCACTGTTTCTCTCCATCGCTTAACCGTTTGAAAAGACGGATATTGATAGAAAGTATAGTTAACTTCGACAAAGTTGAATAGTTCACTGTAGGCTTTCAGAGATGGTTTATTTGGAACTTTAAAGTAAGCCCAACCACCCGCGCCAATAAGAAAATCAGGCAAATACGCATTACCAGATTAAACATCTGTATTCTTCGCTTATTAGGCTTAAGACTCCCCAAAACAAAAAAACATTCAAGGATAAAGGAAAAAATTTTCGTTCAGATAATTATTAAAAAAAAGGAAAAGGAAAGTATTGTTATTTGGTCTGTTGTTTATGGTCGTTTCTTCAGCATCAGCAATGCGAGTACCGCAAAGCCTACGATGATTAAGACAACAATGCCTGCGACTGCGGGAACAAAGTAGAGATCAGCTGGTGATTGTACTGGAGCATTTGTCGGAGCTGCGGTCGGTGCTGGTTCAGTTACGGTGAAGACTGTTTCTTGGTATGATGGCCAGTATCCGTTGGTTCCTCCGAAAGCAGCGATAAGGTTGTAGGTTCCAGTTATGTCAGGTGTCCAAACAAGGTTGAAGTTGCCCTTTGTATCTGTTGTCGCTGTGCCAATGTCTCGGTAGTTGCCGTTTGCGTCAACTACGCTTAAGCCGACTTCGACGCCTTGGAAGTTACTGGGTAAAGGTTGCTGCTGGTAAACGTAGCTCATCCATTCGGTCATGCTTGTGTCAGAGGAGACTGGAACGCCGTCTGGGAATCTGGCTGCCTGTTCTGTTTGTTTTGTTCCAGCTGAGAGATCTGTGACCGAGCCTTCAATTACAACACTGCCGCCTAATGCTGAACTTTTTGGCCCAGCTTGGACGGTTGTGTAACTTGGTCCTCTTCCAAGAGTGTAGATTTGGTGGTCGTAGCTGTTGAAGAAGTTGGTGTAACCGTCTGCGATGGCATAGCTTTCACCGAAGAATTCACCAGTGGCGCAAGGTAGAGTCCAGATTTCTGTTCCATCGGTTGCGTTGACTGCGCGTGTCAGTGCTCCTTTGTAGATTGGTGTTTCGAAAGTGTGCTCAGATGTGACTAAGTAGACTACATCATTTCCGATGGCGTTGATGAATGTTGGGTATGGTCCTGGTGCTTGGAAGCCGCTGTATGTGTCGTTGCCTGGGACGCCGCCGTTGCCATATGTCCATAGCACGTTTCCTGTTGCCATGTCATAGCAGTATAATATGCCTGAGTAGGCACTGCTGTAACATCGACCGTAAGCTACAACGTTTGAAATGGATCCTGGTCCG
Organism: Candidatus Bathyarchaeota archaeon; assembly: GCA_963775465.1. GTDB lineage: Archaea > Thermoproteota > Bathyarchaeia > Bathyarchaeales > Bathycorpusculaceae > Bathycorpusculum. The sequence continues at coordinate 293,669 of CAVZIW010000001.1, forward strand.
TTGCTGCCGTAGTAGTCTAGTGCTGCTTGGGGTTCAGCTACCTTGATGAGTGCCCCTGTCCGCAGGTTCCAGAAGACAAATTGTTGTGTTTCTCTGTAGGATTCACAGAAGTAGCCTGAAGGATCAAGTCCAGCGTATGAAATCGTGGTTACGCCATTTGCAGGGTTGGAAACGTCCTTACTCCACAATATTGAACCTATCGTTCCTTTTGAAGCGTTGAGGTTAACAGCAAAGTAGGTATAGCCCGTATAAGTGGATCCTTCTTGTATGTTGGTTAATGATGGGTATGAGCCGCTTCTGCATAGTAGAATGTCCCCGTATATTGCTCCAAGTATCGACGGTGATGAGCTCATGTCGTTACGCCAGGGTATTGATTGGTTCTGAGTCGTTGGGTTAAGCCAGTCATACATGAAACTACTGCGTGCAGGTATGTATGTTCCTGAGCTATCCGTAACTGTCATGAGAGTAAGTGCTCCCATAATTGCTTGACTCCAGAATCTACTAGAGTTCCATTGAGAGAGGTACCAGTCTGGATTTGAATTAGTGCCGTTGTTGTAGAAAACGTATTTTATCATCTCACCCATTGGTCCGATTACGTTTGTTCCAGAGGGAGGAGAAGACACGTTGAATACGTTTTCGCCGGTTGCAGCATCGAATACTCTCCCAAAGTTACTTGTGCAGAGAAATGCTGGTCGAACTCCATGGTAGTCTGGGGTATCCATGTCCTGTATGTAAGCGAAGGATAGTGCGGGAACGTCGGCTCGTCTCCAAATTTCTTGTCCTGTTACTAGGTCAACACAGACTGTTGGTCCAGCGGCACCGCCGAAAAAGCCAGCAGAGCCAGTCATTGATAATGGTTCTTGGTAGTAGATTCTTCCATTCACTATTATTGGGTTGACATATCGTTGCGAGTATGCTGTTCCTTCAAACCATGTGTCTCCCTGAACATTTGCGAGGTTTCCCCCGACGACTCCTCCGATTTGACCGTCTGGCTTAGTCCACATGATGTGCGCTGTCAGTGAACCAATAGCATCCGGTGCAAATTGTCGTTGGTTTGGTACGTTACCACCACCGTAGCCTGGCATTCCGCTTCCGAGCCAATTTGAACTGATCGACCACCACATGCTGTTTTCTCCGAAGATAGGTCGTGTCCAAAACTCAGTTGGAAGAGGACTTAGAGGCAAGAACGAGATAGGTTCTTGCTGCACTGTCAGTGTTGTCGATGCACTGCTAGCTGCGTATGTGTCGTTCTCGTATTGAGAATTTGGGAGGTATGAATAATCGTTGACTGCTTGTCCTGGGAAGTTGAAGGTGAGGTTGTAGGTGCCTACTTGGTCGGGTGTGAAGGATGCAAATTGGTTTGACGTTGTGTCCACGACTGTTTCGTAGGTTTGTGTGGTTTGTTTCCCATCTGGTGCCGTAATTTGGAGTTGATAGTTGTGGAATCTGTAATCGTTGCCAGTGTTTGTGTCAGCGTAGGTTGGTGTTAGAAATATGTAGATGTATGCTGTTTGGCCGACTCCTATCGGGTTGGTTGCTGCGTATATATGGGCAAACGTCGGTATTTCCCATGGTGGGGTATGACCATCAGTAGATGGCAACTGCAACATTGAAGCGCTTATAGAGACTATCAATAGTAATACAAATGCAGATACTATTTTATTCAATTTTCTTTCAAACATTTTTTCTTTCTCATTTGTTTTATATTGGGCAAAAAATCCAATTATTGCCCAACCAAGTAGCTATTTTCATCACTATTAGTATAAATAATTTTTCAATACCACAATTTATTAACTTAATATCATAGCTATATTAGAATATTAAAAAATAATTATGACCTAATAAATCGCATCATAAACAACTTTATCAAAAAATGAACTAAACCCAAAACCAGTGGAAAAGCAGTTTCTTTTGCTAACCGGATCTTCGCTTATTCAGAAAAACTAAATTAGGCTTGGAAATTCTGCACTATGCTGAATTAGATAAGCAATTGCCCAAACAAATATCACAATATACGCTACCCAAAGCCAACTAGTCACTGGACCGTGCGAATCGCGTATTTCGCCTGCAAAGTCATCTGAGTTGTGCTCGGTTTCTTCTACAGTGAACTCATCAGAACTCCTAACCATTAGCCACATGAGGATAACACCTGCAGCGACGATGCCCAACGTTATGTATGCATAAGTTGGATCAACCATCACAATGAACGCTGTTAACAGAGCAGTATCAAGAATCATATTCTTCGCTATCCTCCACTAAGGGCAAACGTTTCAAATGTTCATTTTCCTCAAACTGACCTGTCTTTAAAGCCCAAAATACGAAGCCTATCGATACGACTGCCATCAGAATAGAACCTATAATGTAGATCAGTATATCTATATTCAAAATAATCTCCTCGTCAACATTGATATCGAAACTATTATTCCCATTTTCGCGAATTCAAGAGTTTTTAAGAGCTTTCGATACTTTTGATCCCAAAGCAATATACCTGCAAAAATAGCCGTTGCCAAAGCAGCAGCAGTACTGGGTACAAAGCCACTAATTGTTGATCCTTCCATCAAGTCTCTACCGTAAGAATCGCTGTATAGCGGAGCCCATTTAGCGTTATAGTCTTGAGGTGTACTGAAACTCTGCTCGTAGAATATCACCTGATAGATTTCCTGGTCATTGAGGGACCATTTCCACGGAGGCATGTTCGTGGTTTCAACGCCCTCCCTAACTTTCCATACCCATCGTCCGTAATTGGGGAAGTCGGAACCAGACTCTGTGAAGTTCGCAGGTTCTGGTGAGATGTAGCCGCCAGTTGTTTTAATCGAAGCAGGACCATCACCTTGCCCCCCATCTCCATGACATTGTGCACAGTAAAGAGTGAAAATCGCTTTTCCTTGTTCAAAATCCTGCATTGTTCCTGTTATCGGTGGAGAGTTTAGGACATTGTTAGCGAAATTATCTCCCTCTGCATCTGAAATGTCACCTGAAACAGTTCTCACAGAACCTAATACGAAACTCATTTCGTAAATCGCCACTAGACTAATCTCTGTTTCATTAAGTGACAAACCCCATGTTGGCATTGCCGTGCCTGGCACACCTTCAGTTACTCGCCAAATATGATAATAGTCTCCAGGAAACGTTGAGATACGCTCATGCAAGTTGGCTGGTTGCGTCACTACATGTCTTGCGTATGGACCTTGAGCGTTACCTGAGCAACCATGACAAGCTAAACAACGTTGAGTATAATTGGCTTTACCAATTTCAAATATAGTTGCCCATTGTGCTCCCAACGAAGTACTACCATTATAGACATCGTTTTCAGCATCATAACTCACAGCTACTTGTTTCATCAAGGGCGCGAAAAGGTTTGAGGCATTTACGAAATTCTCTGGAACATCTGGATGGTAAGAGCTTCCTCCAGTGATTGATAGGTCTACTCCAAGATCTTTTGAACCCAGGTTCTGAATGTATGCTGTCAAAGCCTCAATCTCGTGATCACTAAGAAAACCAAAATTAGGCATTATCGATCCAGGACTTACACTTCTTGGATCTCTATCATGTAAATGATGCCAAATGGTTGGTCTCATTCCGCCGATTTGGGCAAGATCAGGACCTGTTCTCTCAGTACCTAGAGCGTTTGGGCTATCATAATAGTAGTCTCCGGTTTGCGATACGTTTCCTATGCCCCAGTCGGAAGGTCTTACTTGTTGGGAGTGACAGTAGAAGCAGCCATAACTCATGAAGAGGCTTCTGCCTTCAGCTTCAAGAGGAGTATACTCGTGAGATCTGTCACTGGGTGGAACATCCAGCAAGAACATGTAAGGCGCAAGTACCACCATGCTCACCATAAGCAGCATGACTCCTAAACCGCCAGCGGCAATAGGAAAGAGGTTATGTTGATGAGCCTTTTTTTCAATGACTTTGATTTCTCTTTCTACTGCTCGCTCAAGCCTTTCCAGCTCTTCCTCTATTTTCTTTTCTAGCCTGCTCATTTCACTTCGCCTCCATAGTTTTCGACAGTGTTAGGATGCACTAAATGTTTTGATAAGAATGTGGCAATGATTTCTATGGAAAAAAGAAAAGCTGAAACCACAACCATTCCGCCTCCTATTGCCCTTAAAATGTAGTAAGGTCTTAGCGTATCTAATGCTTGAACTACTGTCAAGTGTTGATACCACTGCGAGTTGGCTACAAGTCCTGTGAGCATCATTCCCGCCATGAAAACTATGAAACCCATGAAAGTGACCCACCAAGTCACGTCCATTAGTTTCTTGCTGTAGAGTTTCTTTCCAGTTATTCGGGGCACTAGCCAGAACATGCAGCCCATGATCGATATTCCAAAAGCAGCATACAGCGATAAGTGAGAATGCATTACCGGCCATTGCGAAAAATGGAGGTACAAGTTCATGTCACGGAAGGCTTGAAATGTCCCTTGGATGGAGACGAAAATATAGTTAATAAAACCAAGCATTATGAACCTTAAAGGAACATTTGACCACACAATATTCCAAGCATTCCGAACAGTCATGCCAATGTTTACTCCAAAAGTCAGAACGGAAAACATCATTAAACCACTAGTAGCGACCGCTATTGTTTTGAGCCACTCTGGAATTGGAGCTTGCAGCAAATGATGCCCTCCCACGCCAGTGTAGAAGAAAGCTAAAGCAAAGAAACTGATGTAAGATAATGTCACGCTATAAAGTGCCCGTTTAGTTAGTCTTGGTATGAAATAATACCATAGACCAAACCCGAATGGAGTAAACCATAACCCTAAGACGTTGTGTCCATAGAACCAGTTAAATATTCCATCCGTTACGCCAAATAATGCTCCAGTTGGGGGCCTCCACATTACGTTACCAATGAAATACACTATTGGAAACCAGAGAAAAATAGCTACATAAAACCATAAGCTAACATATAGCTTGGGTTCTTTTCTTTTCAGAACTGTTCCTAAAACATTTACAAGCATTAAAATTAAGCCAATCATTATCGCAACATCGATAATCCACGGAAATTCTGCGTATTCCCTCGCTTGAGTATCACCACTTAAAACCAGGAGCACTCCGGTGATAACTACAAGGTTCCAAAATACAGCTGTGAATTTTCCGATATTGGGCTTATAAAGAGGTGTTTTGCTAAGCCGAGGAACTATATAGTACATTATACCGATTAAACCAGATGAAAGGAAACCGAAGAGCAGGCCGTTAACGTGTGCCGGACGGATTCTTCCAAACGTATCAAAAGGCGAATCAACAAGAAATGTTGGTACGAAAAACTTGATTGCCATAATCATACCAATCGTGGTGAAAATGGGGAACCAGACCATAGCGAAATAGAACCAAAGTTTCGACACGCTATCTGCGTTTTTCAGATCAGTTGTCGTTTCACTAGTAGTTACTGCGTTGTCTTCAGACAAGAAATCTCTTCCTGTTCAGTCATTTCCATTTAGTTTCTTTTTTAATCTTTGTAGTAGTCTAGCGACAACAACAACTCTTTTTTGGTCAATTCTAAGTAGCTCAAGGGTTTTATATTTTAGAAGTTCAAATACTAAGTGGTAGGTGTCATGTCTCTAACCTATTACGAAGTTCATGAGTGGATGGCCCTAGCAAATCTCGTGTCTTTCGTTATCGTGTTAAGTCTGCTAATCGGGTTAAGTTTTTTTCTACAAAAAAAGAGAAAATTTGTTTGGCACGGTAATGTTATGCTCGTGGTCGTTATGATTGCGGGCTTGCTAACGGTAGCTCATATGGGACCATCTTTATGGTGGATAGTTGCAGAAGCGTTGAAAAGCTTCGACGTGGTTGCCTTAATAGGCATAGTTCATGGCGCTGTTGGATTAGTGGCGCTTTCGCTCGGAATTTGGCTTGTAGGTGTCTGGGCGTACATTCAATCTGGAGAGACCCGATACTGTGCTCCAAGAAAAAAGTTAATGCGGAAAATCATTATACTTTGGGTAGTGGCTTTAGCGCTTGGAGTGATATATTACCCCTTACATTTAATTTTGGGGTAGTTGCACCCTTAGCTCATGATTCTTGCTTCGACGGTCTAAGATCACCTAAGAATTGAACAGATATTCCAACAAGCATTAAGATGACTCCTCCCCAAACCAGATAGATCATTGGATTTTTCTGGATCGTGACTGTTACTTCTTCGGGGATTTTGCTATTTCCCTCATACGTTTGAACGAGTGCATTGTAAAGCGAATCTGAATACTCTAAGTGTATATACATATCGCCCGCCTCCGTGGTTATAATGAGAGGTCTAAGTATCAGGCCATAATTGGGGTAAAAGCTGCCTTCTATCACTCCCTTATAAATTCTCTCGGATTGAACAATAGCCACATCTGCTTCAAGGGTGGAGTGTTCAGGTATGACTGCTAGCGCCTGATCATTGTAGATTTTTGCTGAACTGTTGCTAATTCTCATGTTGGACAACGCGATGGTTTGTTGTGAAGTTTCCATTGGAGTATTGGTTGTCATGTTTATTGTGACTGTGGTTTTAGCTCCTGCACTTATGAAGACTCCAAGCAGCAGAACGATAATTGCAATGCTCAGAAGACTTTGTCCAATTAGTTTTGCGGCTTTTCGCCTGATTGAATTGTATAGACCGTAGACGATGGCTGAACACCCCAGAACTAAAAGAGGAATAGTTAGAGTGGTAAGAATATTTACTTCAAAAAATCCGACTATCGATAGAGCAGCCCCAATCACTAAGGCAGCTATGGCAATTAGCAGAAGGCGTAAGTAATGGGTCTTAGGATCTAAGTTAAACCCTATCATTGCTGCTACAAAAATCAGCACGAACGGGAACGTCCACAAATTATAGTTAAAGTCTGAAAAAGCAAGTCCGACTAGACAAACAACTGCGATAAAAATCAACGCCCAAAAACCCAGAAAGGAGGAACGTGAAGTCAAAGATGTTTTGTCAACGTTAAGTTTGAAGAGAGGCAGCCTCCTCTTCTTCTTAAGATAAAAGAAATAGGCTATCATAACTACCGCAAAACTAAGCATTATCGGACCAACGGCAGAAACGGCATAAGAGTGAACTGACTGGGTAAATCCTCCGCGAGTTAATGCACTCAAAAAAACCAAGCTGGCGAATGTTATCATGATCATAAATTCTCTGGTTAGGCTAAACTTGCTCTTTGAAATTCCTCTCACGATGAAATATGCGGTTAAGAAAAGCCACGGCAACAAAGAAGCGGTTTCCACAGGATCCCACGCCCAGTATCCACCCCAGCCCAAGACTTCGTAAGCCCAAACTCCGCCCAAAGCTATCCCAAGGGTGAGAAGCAGCCAAGCCATGTATGTGGAAGTCTTAAGAAGCTTTGATGAGTCCAAGTCTTTGCCTTCCATAACACAGGCTAGAGTCAAGGCGTATGCTAAAACCACGAAGGCATAAGCGGAGAAAACTATTGGAGGGTGAATGGCCATCCAAAGTGACTGCAACTGAGGGTTAAGCCCTCTGCCCTCAAGAGGGATGCCCTGAAAAGTTTCGAATGGATTTCTCAGCATGCAAACAATAATGAAAACCAAGAGGATAAAACCAAACACTTGAGCGGCGTTCACACTAAACTTATCGGCTTTTCTAAGAGATTGAATTCTTAACGCGAAATAGACTGTACTTAAAAGAACAGTTAAAAAAAGCATAGAGCCCCCTGCTCCAGCCCAACTCGCGTAAATCTTGGAAAAGATAGAGGCACCTGACGAACTATAGGAGAATACCCCAATTATTTGAAAGTCATTACGAACGAAAGCTTAGCAAAAGCAATGCATAAGCCGTAATTATCAGCCCAAATGCTAAAGTCGTTGCTACAAAACCACTCGTGTTCTTTCGTTTGCTACCCGATTTCGACGTGACTAAAAATACGGTGTCTAAAAGAACCAATATGGCCGAAGTAAATAACAAGAATATCTCGTAAGCCATTTTGTATGCAAGAATAGTCCTAATCGCAGTTAATATTTAAAGTATGCTGCTAACAAACTAATGCCAAAAACAAATCATTACTTGAAAACAAGTAGACACTTGTTATCTATACTAAAGTCCTCCTTGTGCCATAGCCCTCCGTTAGACCTAACGATGATCGCCTCTGTTGCAAAACTTGTTTTATCAAAAAGACAATGTTTTCTGCTCTCCAGAAAATAGCAGAATATAGGAATATCCTTACTTGAACATCTTTCGACGTTGAAAATTCCGCAGGTATATTCGTCTTCAGCAGCCACATAATTTTACAATAGTCGGCACTATTGGATAGAATTATATGCTCCATTTGACAGAAGAAATCGTAAAGGATGAAGATGAGAAATTCAAAACTAATAATTTCAGTCACAATTGTCTCTGCTTTGATTGTTAGTATATTTTTGCTGTATTCAACCTCCAACTACTTCGATGCAATGGGCGCTATAAAAATTGACCTTGTTAAAAGCTATCAAGACTTCGAAATAGGCGTACCACAAATTGAACAATTAAACGTAAAAAACCTCGCAAATAGGTCCTGGCAGATAGAGATCTCTGAATTTGACATCTGGGGTAGCGAAGGACTTGATCCTTCGGGTGCCACACTAAAATGGAAACTCGAATCCGTTTCTCCAACCTTTGCAACAATTAAAACCTGCGAGCACGAAGGACTCATCGCCTATAAAGATTATCAAAAAATAGATTTGCCTTCGAACTACGATGGCGTTTTAGCGTTTGAATTGATTTTCAATAACGCTCCTAAAGGAAACTATACGCGTTTACTGACCATTAGCATATATGACCCACAAGGCGAAGCTGACGTTTGGCAATGGCAAAGCACAACAAACTTTGCGATTACATAATCTCTCAACAGTTAAGCATCGAAGAAATCATAGGCCGCATAATTTTACAGAGCTATTTAGTCAAGGCAGAATTATTTCCTTCAACCACATGCTCACTGATTCAAGATAACCAGAAGACATTTTATTCCATAAGTTTTCCCTTCTTTCAATTACGACCGCGCTAGACAAATCGGATTAAATTAACCCTACTTCTATAAAGTGCTTTTAATTTGTCCCGTAATGCTCTTGACTGTTTCTTCGCATACCTCTGGTTTCCAGGTGCATATGCCTTCGATTACTTCATCAAGATAATGGGCTAACTCTTCGCTTTTCACGTCGTTTGCGCAGTTAACTTTGTACATAATTTTATCGTTTTTTCTGCTAACAGTTATTTCTACAAGTACATCTTTATCCATTCTTTGCCCTCAAAAACTAATCTGAGAGGTATTAATTTAAGTCTTTCAGATATTTTGGTCAAGAAAAAGCTGATTGAATAAAAATAGAGTTGACGTGAGTTACCCGCCTTGACAAATGCTCTCAGCATTTTAAGTTTTCTAATTTCGCAAAGGCTTCCAGTAGGCACTCTTTCTAACCGATTGCATTTTGAAAAGTTGTTTTAAATCAAAAACTTAGCATGTATATGTAAATGTTATAAAGCTTTATTAGCAAAATTAATTGCAAATAAAAAGTATGGTTGAAAAAGCTAAATCTTTGGCAATCGCTTTTTTTCCTTTCGCAATTCTATTTCTCCTAGTTGGTTGGCCTCTTTATTTTGTAGGCTCAAACAAACGAATAAGTGGTTTTGCGAAAAAGAAACTAAGCAGATAGGAAAAAGCCTAAGCTCCCAAAAAATAATAGTCATTTTGCAGTTGCCACCTTTTGTTATTTGAAGTTTAACCAGAAAGATAGTAGAATTATCTTAGATCTCTTTCGGCACCATAGAAAAGTATATGCCATTTTCTAGAATAAGTGTTAAATAGTTCGCTGATAGCGCTAGAATAACAACCTGAGGATTCCAGATGGAGCTACCAGAAGAAAAGGAATCTCCGAAAACCAGCACTTTCGAGTCTAAAGCCCAAGCCCAAAAAAAATTAGTCGAGGAGCTTAAGGCTCAGTGGAAACTCTTATGGAGCGAAAGGTTTGAAGACAAAGTTAGAGCAGAAGGGATTTCAATCGATGAGTACATCGCTTTATCTGTTGAGCAAGGCACCGTAATCCACGCAACAAAAGACTTCAAAGCTCTAAACTTTAAAGAAATCTTACAAAAACACCTAATAGAAAACCCTGATCGCTACGTTGCGCCCGACGTTAATGTAGGCGGTTGGAAAAAATTCATAAAAACAGAGATCAATCACAACAATCAACATGGAAAAAACTGTGCACCTAATTCGGGAGACAAAAAAGTTCGAAAAAGAACTAGCCAGCAATCAAAGAAGGGAGGACGCGGCTGGCTACATACAACTTAACATCTCCCCATTCAGATACAATTATTGGACCCGCACAAAATTTCTATGAAAGAGCGTCAAAGGATCAAATCACCTCAAATTCTTTATCAATATTTGAATTTTAAACTCTGATGAGGGTGATCATATTGCTCCCAACAACTGCCGTTAACAAAAGAGTCGTCATCGAGTACCCTCCATTTAAGAAATGTTTTGTTAAACACCAGTCGTTGCCTTTTTGATTTGTCATACAAAATGCCTTATAGAAAGCTAAGCCTGCAAAAGTTGTGGCTGCAAATTTCACGGTGCTAAAAGTATCATGTTTGTGTTTGTTAACCCTGTTAAGAGTGGGGTTAGTTCAGTTGCGCCAAAGAGAAGAATGCCGATTGCTGTTGTTAGCCAATCAACTGTGCCTAAAAGCATGATGCTTACAAAGATTAGAAACTCTTTTTTCGGCATTTTTCTTGCTCTCGTTCGATGAGATTAATGGTTGTTTGACTACTTGTGTGTTCGATATGTTGTTTGTCATTACTGTTTTGCTCTTGTACAAGTAGTTTGTTAGTTTTATGTTTATTTTAATTTTTTGTAGTGCAATATTTGCGTTTTTTGTGTTTGTTATGTTGTTTTTGTGTTGAACAAAAGTCAGGTATTGTTTGATTTGTTGCATTTGTGATGTACGAGTGATGCCGCGTAACTCGTATGCAATAATGTTTATTAAGTCTTAATATAACACTTACTTTTCGTGGGCAAAAGAGGGACACAAAATGATCTCAACAAAAACCACCAAACTAATAGTAATCGCACTAACAGTAACCGCACTAACGCTAGCGGCCACAACACTTGCAGCAATCAACATAAACAGAGATATACCATCCTCAGGTTCAGTCATAACCACTCCAGACATCAACATCTACTCAAATATTGATTGCACAGAAAACCTCACAAGCATCGACTGGGGATCAATTGAAGCTGGATGCAACACTACACAAACCATATACGTAAAAAATACGGGAACAGCAACATTGACCTTGAGCTTAACTACAAACAACTGGACCCCAGTTGAAGCAGACGGTTGTATCACCATTTCTTGGGATGGAGAAGAAACTCAACTCGATCCAGGACAATCAACCCCTGCAGAATTGACCCTGATTGTAGCGTCAGACATAACAGACATAACAAATTTCAGCAACAGCATTACCATCTCAGGAACCACATAAACCCATTCTTTTTTAAATCAGCTCATTCTTGAGTAGTTTCCAGTCTTTTTTGTAAAGAACCAGAGAGGCATCTTTCAGTATTTGTGAGGTAAGCCAATAGCAAAATTATTTTCATTTGAATAAGAATTATTGTTAGTTGATAAGACATTGTTTTTTCGATTATTCAAAATTTTCAGAGGTTAGTTTATCTTTTGCCAGAGGAGTTGGCTTTTGATATTTTAGTTTTCGATGTATTGCAAATATTGCAATGTCGTTTATATGCACTCGCGATAAAGACGATTAAAGAAAACGGTGAAGCGAAAATGGAGTTAGAATTAGGAAAAGGCGCAAATGAAAGCTATTCGGTGGATGTTGTAATTGCAGCCTTAAACGAAGAGGTAGGAATAGGCTTAACGGTCGATGAAATGTTACAGAATATTAGACCAAAAAGAGTCTTGGTAATCGACGGCCATAGCTGTGATCGAACGGTAGAAGTTGCAAAAGACATGGGAGCAACAATCCTATTTCAAGACGGCATCGGAAAAGGAGACGCTATAGCAAAAGCTATCAACAATCTAGATCTAGATGTCGATTACATCGTGGTAACAGATGCAGACTACACTTATCCTGCAGAGTTTGTACCCGAAATGATTCGCATTTTAGAGCAAAATCCAAAAGTGGGAATGGTTTGTGGAAACAGGTTTAGCCCACAGACTGAGGAAAAAATTTTTCGCGGAGTCTTCTATTTAGGCAACAAGTTGATAGCACTTTCTCACAACCTTTTAAACGGAGTCAGGTTAGAAGATCCCTTAACTGGGTTGAGAGTGATCCGTTCAAGTGTTCTGCGAAATTGGAAAGTTCTGTCCAAAGGTTTTGACATTGAAGTTGAGCTAAATCAATGGGTAGAAAGGTCAGGCTATGAAATAAGAGAAATACCAATCAAGTACAGAAAAAGAATTGGTGAAAAGAAGCTAAAGATATCTGATGGAGCAACTATATTTAAAAGAATCCTGCAAAACCAAACCAGCTTGGAAGATCAAGCACACAAACCTCACTACCTTAATAAACGCGAATATTTCAATAAATAAAACTATGGAACTTAATTTTAGACCTTAACCATATTATTTTGCCAATTTTTCAATAGATTTAACATTACAAAGAGAGATTTACTTTTGTTTGGTCTATTCTATCCATGCTTTCAACAACGCTAAAGGAGAATATTGTAGGACTGCTGATAAAGCCTCGCAGACACTAAAGAGATACCTTTAATTTTTTCACAAAGGAAAAAAAACAAATCAATTTTTCTTTTTTAAGAAGTCCTTTTCACCATTGAACCACTTAACTAAATCAAGATATTTTCCGTATTTTCGATTGCGAGTTAAGTCAGAGACAGACGGCTCTCCATAATAATCTTCAACGAAAACCACCCATTTATAGTTGGTTCTTGGCTTAGAGGAAAAAAAAATTTTATTTTCAAATGGTAGCTTATCGTATCTCTCAAGCAGATCCTCCCGAAATTCCTCTGGCTCCGTATCTGAAAAAAGGATGAACAAATTATTGTAATTTATGCGTAATAGACGGCGATTCCATTGTTCAAGTGCTTCGGCCTCATTAATGTAATGCAAGAAATGAACCTCAACATCACCTCCTAAAATACCGATAGGATAATTTCGCTTGAGAGCCGTTTGGATCTTTTGAACGGATATATGTGTAGATACGGTTGTAAATTTAAGAGGTTGCTTGAGGTACCATTCGAGGTTTTCTAAAAACTTTATGTACTCTTCTGGGAAGAAGAAGACACCTATTGTTGGAGAAGAGAACTGCAAACCAAACTTGTGATACATGCCAATCAAATAACAATTATTGCCGATAATTGAAAAATTTGTGTTTTTAAGTTTTGATCGCTCAAATCTAGAAAACAATCGGTCTGTAATCTGCCATTTAATTAATTCCAGAATTTTGTCGCTTTCTCTTTTAATAAACGCTTTGATTGATATTTTCCCTCAGAGGAATTTTTGGAGAAATAATAACTGTTAATCCTACTATCCCTTTGATAAAGTTTATCATGATCGCAGTCAGATCGAAGAGCACTCTAGAAATAGATACTTGTATACACTCATAATCACATCAAACCACAAAAGCAGCAAGTCGAAAAACAAGCTCTCAAACTGATCAATTTTGTATTAAGGTGTTATAAATGTGCTTTTAGCTGATGGAAACTGTAGACAACTATTTAGCAGGTTTGGCAGTGGAGTTGAAAACTTTACTAGATATCTTTCGTTTCTCGAGTTACGTTTTGCTGTTTCAGCGCAAACAACTGATGTATTAGATTTGGATTAAAAAACTACTTGTTGCTTATTTTTATTTTTTAGTTACGCATTTTCAGGTTTTCGTTTTAATCGCCTGACTGCTATTACTGCGTAGATTAGAATGATTTCAGGGATAGCTATGCCAACGGCAAGAACTGGACCAAAGGTTATTGATTGGATTTGAGGTCCTGCAAATTGTATTTTCATCTCGTGTGCACTAAAGTCTGTTGTGAACCAAACGTAGAAGGAGTTGGCATCTTGTGTATATCCTTGATTTGTACCCCTTAGACCATCCACAAACAGAACAGGGATTGTTCCAAAAGGTATAGCGTTTTTTGGTATAGTCATATTGCAATAGCCCGAGTTGCCGTTTTCACCCGTTAATTTAAAAGATATTGTAGTTGTGGCGGAATTATTTGTCGTTATAGCTACACTAGATATCTGCGAGTTTGTTATGTTTCCAACCATTGAAATATAAACTTGTGAGCCGCTCTCGGTCGTTGCAAATACGTTTGTTTTTAATTGATTGGGCGTAGGTGATGGGGCTGGAGAAGGAGTGATTGAAGGGTTAGATGTCCCCGTGGGAGTTGGTTTTACTGTAGGAGAAGCAGTTTGGCCAGGAGAAGGGGTTGATGCAAGCGATACTGTAAAAGAATTACTAACGCCATTTATACCATTATCTGCAGCTGTAATTTGGGCGTTTGAATTTGCGACTGCCACTATCACTGAAGTTGTGCCTATTCCGTTAACAAACGGATTCATGCTGGTTGGACTAATTGTTCCAGCGGAGTATGTCAAAGAAGGCGTTCCAACATAATTTGTAACAGTGTTATTGTAGACGTCTTGAGCTGTAACTGTAATGTTAAAGGCAGAGCCAACTGTCTGACCACTGATATCACTAATAGCAAAATGGTCAAGAGCACTAGGATTAACTGTGAATGTGCCGCTTGTTCCCGACATTCCGGAGCCAGAAGTTATAAGCCAAATTCCTGAACCAGCACCGGTTACGGTCACTGAACCGGTCCAAACACCGTTTACGAAGCTGCCAGTTGTAGCTGGACTAATAGTTCCAGTTGAAACATTCAAAATGTTAGTTCCACTATAGTTCGTAAGCGTATTATTAAATGGGTTTTTTGCTGTAATTGTAATGTTAAAAGGTGTACCTGCGGTCTGAACGCCAACAGAACTGAAAATAAAATGATCAAGCGGAGCAACATTCACTGCGACAGAAACAGCAGAAGAATTCACTGCTGCACCAGCAGTATCTGTTACTTGAAGAATGAAACTCCAAATACCAGTGGCTGTAGCACCTGAAGTAATAAAATTAAAACTTGCTGAGTTTGAGCCCACCGCAGCGTAGTTTCCATTAGAGAACTCTTTGGAACCATTGATACGAATAAGGTGAGGTGCCTGTAGTAACATTTGTTGAGGTCAAATTGCTGCTTTGACCCTGATTTATCGTGCTTGCTGAAGCAGATATAGTCGGCGCAACCAAAGCAGGATTCGACGTAACAGATACAGCGTTTGAAGCGCACAGTTATCGGAGTCGAAGCACTATCAGTCACATTAGCAGTAAATCGAATGCGAAGCCCCAGAGCAGCGTTATAGATTATAAGCCGAAGTCGTCTGACCTGAAACTGCAGAATCATCCAAATACCACTGATAACTAAGGGCACCTGAACCACCAACAACCGTAGCATTAAACATCTGAATCTGGCCAACATCCATCTTCGAAGCAGCAGCGGGCGCCACACTAACATTTGGGGAGGCATTAACTGTAACAGATGCAGCAGTGGATTGAGCAGAAGTCGTACCTAAACTATCAGTAACCGTCACAGTAATCAAGTAAGAACCCGCAGAAACAGCAGAAAAACTAAACGTAGAAGTTGTCTGACCACTCTGAAGTGCCCCATTCACATACCACCTGTAAGAAGAATAAAAACCTGACCCACCAGATGCATTAGCCGTAAAAGTCTTAGACGGTTGACCAACATCCATAACCCAAGAAGCAGGCAACACAACCACAGTCGGAACTGCTGCATTAACAGTAACCGTCACTGGGTTAGAAGTCTTCATGACCGAAACGGCGTCAGTAACCTGAAGTTCAAAACTCCAGCCACCAGTAGATGTTGAAATCGAAGTAACAAAAGAATAGCTAGATGAAGTCGCACCACTAATCGTCGAGTAGGAACCCGCATTAGGAGCCTTTGAAAACCACTGATACGTATAAGGAGAAGTACCCGTAGAAACATTAGTAGAAAACAAATTACTAGTTCTGACCCTGGGTAATCGGGGAGGGAAAAGCAGACACAGTCGGAGCAACCAAAGCAGGATTCACCGTAACAGACACAGAGTTTGAGCGCACAGTTATCGGAGTCGAAGCACTATCAGTCACATTAACATAAATCGAATGCGAAGACCCCAGAGCAGCGTTATAATAATAAGCCGAAGTCGTCTGACCTGAAACTGCAGAACCATCCAAATACCACTGATAACTAAGGGCACCTGAACCACCAACAACCGTAGCATTAAACATCTGAATCTGGCCAACATCCATCTTCAAAGCAGCAGCAGGCGCCACACTAACATTTGGGAAGGCATTAACAGTAACAGATGCAGCAGTGGATTGAGCAGAAGTCGTACCTAAACTATCAGTAACCGTCACAGTAATCAAGTAAGAACCCGCAGAAACAGCAGAAAAACTAAACGTAGAAGTTGTCTGACCACTCTGAAGTGCCCCATTCACATACCACCTGTAAGAAGAATAAAAACCTGACCCACCAGATGCATTAGCCGTAAAAGTCTTAGACGGTTGACCAACATCCATAACCCAAGAAGCAGGCAACACAACCACAACCAGAGGAGCTTGTACTGTAAAAGCAGCAAGACCTATATTGTTGTTGAGGTCTGTTGCAGAAATAGAGTGACTCCCAACCGCCGCAACCGGAATGGTGATGTTAGCAACAAAAGAGCCAAAAATATCAGCAGTCACTTGACTCGGTGTAGTAGTCAGTGTTGTGCCATCAAATTTTATTGTTATTGATGATCCGGAAGCAAAACCGCTCAAGAAGGCAGCTGAAACGGTAACTGTGTCACCAACATAACCAAAATTTGTACTTAGACTTATGGTCGCAGTGGCAGCCTTTGCTGGCATAGTCACGAATACTCCTATTGACAGCAAAACAAGAATTACACTCAGCAGGATTGATAATTTCTTCATTTTTAATCATTCTAGTTTTTCTATTTCAGATACATTTTGAATATTTATCTATAATTTGGAGCTATTATAGTCTTTAACCTTTCCTTACTTGCCCTTTTGGATTAGACTAATTAGATGTTGGAGAACTATTAAACTAAATATATATGTGTGTCTAAAAAACTAAGTCATTTAATGAATAAATCGACGCAACTTATAAAAATTGAGGTTAAAAGTTTTTTCTATAATCTTATTAAGGTGGAGAGCTGAAGATTATGTTGAATATCGTTATTGCGACAGTCACTAAGAACATTACGCCGGTTACTATTGCTAAGTCGCGAAGTTTCTTAATATCTGATACCGATGTTTTTTCGCCAAATAAGTGAGGCACAATTTCAGCGGAAACAAGAAGAAGAATCGCACTAATAGCTAGCAGAAAACTCAAGTCTTCGATACTTAACGGAGGAAATATCATTTAGACTTCTTCCATACGATACTGTATAACGAAGGTTTTGGCATCGGAGTCTAATGTATGCTTTTGGATTGTTACGGGTTGATCTGAAGATTTTGCCAAAGCACAAGCGAAAGCGCTTGCTAAAATACATCCAACTTGGTCGTGTGTTCGGGGTTGACTAATTCTCGTTTCGTCACAAAGTGTGTTAAAAATGCTGCCAGTTATTTCCATGGTTATTGTTCTATCCTGGATTTTAACTTAGTGCATCTTCTGCAATTTTTAGATCGAGGAATAGTTTCTTAACCAAACTCTGAAGTTGAGGCAGAGAAATTTTTCTGAAAGACAAGCCGATTTCGTCTTCAAACATTTCGCAAAGGGCAAGTCCAGGAGGAGTGAAAAACAAACCGGTTTTTGCATCGTTGACCATTTTTGCGGCTGTTTCGCGAGATGTAGGCAGAGCAGCCCCAGCTTTTTCAGGTACGAAGACGAGACTTGATTCGAAGTTCCGAAGATTTTGAGGAGGCAAGTATATTCCTTTTTCAGTCAAATTATACTCTATAAGAGCTCGTTCAATATTGGTTCCGCTTGAATTTGCGGCAGCCTTAAGCAACGAAAGAAAGGTACGTTTCGTTGGTGTAAAAAAGAGAAGTAACATACTCCAGAAAGCTATAGAAACGCCTAGAATAGCCAGAAAGGATGAATCATTAAAAGCTGAGAGCACAACCATTATTACTCCAGTAATCAGAGCCAGACCTATCATGACGACTGTGATTATGTCTTGATTGACGTTCTTTTTCTTAGTTTTGAGCATTCAGTAACCTTTAGTGCTAGTTTAATTAATATCTTATTCTAAAGAATGATAGTTATTAGAATAGGAATTGACGGCTTTTAACTCGTCAAAACAGAGGTAGATTTCTTAAACTTTCAATGATCAAGCGATTCGTCTCTAATTGGTTTTGTGATTCGATTTTCATTAAGCAGCTTCAAAAACAGCAGCCTTATCGTACAAAAGCTTAGTTATCACTATTCCCGTAGATGCAATGGCAAGAGTATGTAAAGATTATACAAAGGCCGATTTCAGCATCAGTACGGAAACAAATCTTGAATCTTTCAGATACCGCTCTCGGTTGGCATAATATTTTCTAGTAACGAACTGTTTCTATCAAGATATATCCCGAATTTGTTTGGCTTCAGAAAAATTTCTCAATTACAGGAAAATACAAAATACGAATAATCTATTGATTCATCATGTAAATAATATGCAATAAAAAAAGGAAAAGAGCTGGTTTACTTGCCCAGCTTTGGCTTTTTTATTATTAGATACACCACTATCACAACTATAATTATGGCGATTACAATTGCTATTCCAATTAAAGCCTCTGCAGATAACCCTTCGTTAGTTGGTTCTGGTGTTGGCGAAGATGTTGCTGTAGTCGATGGTGTAGGTGAAGCTGTTGCTGTTGACGAGGGAGTTGCTGTTGGTGTTGCTATGGGAGTGGGTGTAGGTGTAGGAGTTGATGATACAGGGGGGTTGGTCCAAGTTACGCTTACTGTGTTGGCTGTAAAAGTAACGAGTTCTCCAGTAACAACATCGTACAAAGATGAAACTCCATATGTGCGTTGGACAGCTGCGCTTTCTGTGTCTTGGAAGCTGGCTACCGCGTTCTCCTGGAACAAAGATCCTCCTTTAGTTACATTAGCTAAGTAATTGCTGAAAGGCAAACCATTCTTCATAACACTCAGGCTTATAGTTACTGTATTTAGTCTAAGAAGGCTAGAGGGACTTGCAGATAAAGTGACCTGATATGTGCTTGCAGCCCAAACTACGTTCAGTGTATTAGTCGAAAAAGTAACGTTCTCACCGGTAACCGCATCATACAAAGACGAAACATTATACGCATGTGTAACAGCATGAAGGTCCATATCAGTAAAGCTTGCTGTCCGGTTATTTAGGAACAATGATCCATCCTTAGATACGTTAGCTAAGTAATTGCTGAAAGGCAAACCATTCTTCATAACACTCAAAGTAACGTTCACTGTATCTTCTTGAGTTAGACCAGTCTGATTAGCCGACAAAGTAACACCGTAAACACTTGCAGCCCAAACTACGTTCAGTGTATTAGTCGAAAAAGTAACGTTCTCACCGGTAACCGCATCATACAAAGACGAAACATTATACGCATGTGTAACAGCATGAAGGTCCATATCAGTAAAGCTTGCTGTCCGGTTATTTAGGAACAATGATCCATCCTTAGATACGTTAGCTAAGTAATTGCTGAAAGGCAAACCATTCTTCATAACACTCAAAGTAACGTTCACTGTATCTTCTTGAGTTAGACCAGTCTGATTAGCCGACAAAGTAACACCGTAATTACTCAATGCGAAATCGACTTGGTTTCCAGCTGCCCAGTTATTTGAAGTGTCATTTGCATAAAATCTTGCAGAGACTATAGTTCCAGGAGTGTTATTCCAGTTGCCCATTAACGTTGCTGTGTAGTTTGTGCTTCCTTGTGCATCTATGGCTGTTTGGTTGACCCAGGTGCCTGTATTATTCCAGCTTGGGATGATGTAGTCAATTCCAAAATCGTCAGTTATCGAGCTGCTTAGTGTAACAGGTGCGCCAATGGATTGTGAAGTTGCAGTTATTGGTCCAATTGCTGGGGCTGTGAAATCTCTTGGTCCTATCCTGGAAGAATCTGAGACTATTACGCTATCAGAGTATATGTGAGTTGGAGCGGGATAGCTTGTTCCAAATATATATCCGCCAAAAAATACGGCGCCTATAGGATTTGCATCATTCACAAGATTTGGGAGGTCTATGGTTGGTGAAGACTGGGTAATATTAGTTAAGTCTTCAGCTATCCAAACGGATACCTGCCCGGTGCCTGAGCCTGATTTAACCATAATTTCGATATAATACCAAGTATCAGTTTTTATGTTAGCTGGAGATGAGTATGCAATTTCATCGCTTCCATTATAGTATTTAACCCTCCAAAGGTAATTTGACGAATCACTCCGTATTCCTATTGTTCCTAAATGATGCCCTGAACCGATAACATCCATTATACCGAAAAGGTCAGTTTCAGTTCCAGCCGGCGGCAAATCAGAGACTCTTATGTATTCTCTATGATAAATTGTAGTCGGAAGAGGTGAAGTTAAATTTGTATAAGCAAACGCATAAGTACCATTTGTGCCGTCCAGCGCACAATCTGCAGAGTAGTTACCTGCGAAGACGATAGAAGTGTTTGAAGTTATTTGCATTGAGCTTGGACTCCAAATTTCAGTGCCACTCCAATTTGAGAAAGTTCCTGTTTCATAGTCATCTGTGAAGACAGTAGCGGCAAAGACTCCTTGCTGTGGTAAAAATATTAGAGTACTAGCTAAAATTGAAATAACTAGAATAATCGCGATTGTATCTTTGGTTTTCAATTTGAACACCTGATATCTTGTCATTGAATTATCCATATTTAAGACTTACTCATTTGGAGTAAGCTTTCAGGCAACACCAAATATTTTGGCGAACATGATAATAGGATAGAGGTTTTCCAGCAAATTTTTCGATTAGACTTAATTCTGGCACTAAATAGAAGAAGACATATCAAAGCCGGAGTCCTTGTGACCTCTCCAATCGGAGGCCGTTACCACCCACTCATAATTGGACAAGCGACTGCAACTATAGACAACTTATTTCCCGGTAGATTCAAACTTGGTGTCGGCTCTGGAGAAGCAGTAAACGAAAGCAACTTCTTTGAAAATAGATGGCCAAAATAGGTTCAAAACGTTAGAAATCTTATTTTGAGACAAAATTGATAAAGAAGCGTTATTAATAGGTCAAGAATTGGTGTAAGACAGAAGAGACCTCGCAATGGCCCATTACGATGAGAAATTCTTTGATTGGCAAAAGAAAATCGGTGAATTTGCTGCAATTGTCGACCTCTACAAGTTCAAAAGATATGTAAAATCAAGTGATAACGTGATTGATTTCGGATGTGGTGGAGGGTTTAT
This sequence comes from Candidatus Bathyarchaeota archaeon, assembly GCA_963775465.1. GTDB lineage: Archaea > Thermoproteota > Bathyarchaeia > Bathyarchaeales > Bathycorpusculaceae > Bathycorpusculum. Next base: position 315,060 of record CAVZIW010000001.1, read on the forward strand.
GCTTAAAGTATTGACGTGCTCAGACAAAATAGGTGTCGAGATCAACGATGTTGCAAGGAATTTTGCTTATAGGAATGGCATTCTAGCAGTAAAAGACTCAAGTGAAATTAAAGACGAATGGGCTGACGTTATTATTTCTGACAACGCTTTAGAACATACCTTGTCGCCTTTTGCTGAACTAAGAAAATTATTTTCAAAACTAAAGTCTGGTGGAAGAATAGTCTTCATTGTTCCTCATGAAAAGAAAATGCCTTGGAAGCCAAACGACAAAAATCAGCACCTATACACGTGGAGCCCCATGAACATTGGAAATCTGTTCGTAACAGCAGGCTTCGAGATAGAAGAAATTAGCAATTTACCATTATGGCCCCCCATTGGAGCCAAACGCATTAGGAAATATTTGGGCTTTAAAGTTTTCTTCATAATAGGTAAAATATACACAGCATTATCTGGGAAATGGTCTCAAATAAGAATTGTCGCCAGAAAAAGATGACCTAAACAAAATACAAATTGTTAGGCTTAATCCGATTTTTTGGTCAACAGCCTGTTACTTATCGCTAAAGCTAATGGCCAATGCATTAAGTTATTAATATTTACGCAATTGCATGATATGATCGTTACTGGGTTGACTTAAAGGAGTTGGAATAGAGTAAAGATCAGTGTTAATTTAGGAGAAGGCTACAATGACCCAATGCATTTTGTTGAATGCACAACTATTGCTGAGAGATATGGTTTTGAAACAGTTTGGTTCGGTGATCATCTTTTACCGTGGATTCATAGTCAGAATAAATCGGCATTTGTTTGGCCCATAATATCCGTAGCGTTAGATAGAACAAAACATATCAAAGCCGGAGTCCTTGTGACCTCTCCAATCGGAGGCCGTTACCACCCACTCATAATTGGACAAGCGACTGCAACTATAGACAACTTATTTCCCGGTAGATTCAAACTTGGTGTCGGCTCTGGAGAAGCAGTAAACGAAAGCAACTTCTTTGAAAATAGATGGCCAAAATGGACCGAGAGAATGAACAGATTAACTGAAGCTGTCAGTCTAATGAGAACAATGTGGAAGAGCAACGAATATTTTTCACATAGAGGAGAATACTTTAAGGTAACCAACTTTTTTTTGTACACGAAACCTAAGATGGAGATTCCAATTTATTTTGCAGCTCAGGGAAAGAAATCGGGAGCATATGCAGGAACTTATGGAGATCACCTTGTCACCATTAATTCCCCTGAGATCTGCAGAGATGTTGTTTTTCCTGTGTTTGAGAAGGCGGCAAAAGAAGCGGGAAAAGACCCATCAAAAATGGACAAGATGGTAGAAGTGCAACTTCATTTTTCTGATATGGTTTCAGGAGTAAAAGATATTATAAAGTCAGGAGAGGCAGGTTTTCTTGCAAGAGACGCCTTCAGCGAATCTGACCCAAGAAAAATACAGAACATGTCACATATGGTTAGTGACCAAAAGATTGCTGAAAACTGGTGTTTTGTCTCCTCAGCTGACGATATTATTGATTTTATTGAGAAATATCAACGAGTAGGAGCAACCCATGTCGAACTAGTCACAAACACGTTTTCTGATCGAATAGAATTTGTGGGCAAGAAAGTCTTACCGTACTTCAAAGACCAAACTCATTAATCCTGAGTCAAAAACGAAGATTTTATTGACAATCTGAAGTATTGAGAACTAACAAAAAGTAAAAAGATAATAACTCATAAGTTTTGGTTTTGTTCAGATATTGGATTTGTTGTTGATTACATAACTAAAAGTTAAAAAGGGTTCTTCTGAAAGGAAAACATGGAGACGTTTTTCTTTTATGAGTAATATTAGAGTGCTATTGTAATCTATTTGATTTGGACCAAAATGACCATAAATCTGCGATAGAAAAAGTGATTATTTACCTCGCTTGAAATTAGCAATTGAAGATTTTCTTTTAACGATGATTTCAACCAATGTAAGGGGAATTTCTATTATTTTAGAAATAATGCCTAAGCCATGAAACATGGCTCTTAGATTGTTAATGTCATTTTGTTTTATTGTTCCAATTAATGAAATAGAGGGCAGATAGATAATCAAGAAAAGCAGAAGACCTAAACCGAGCTTTATCCAATCCGACAGCGAAAAAATAGCTAGAAAAGCATATACTACCGTTGCGGAGAGCAATGATGAAAGAAATATTTTTGCAGAAGAGCCATAATCTATTTTGACTCCGTACTTTTTCCATGCTAAATATAAATAAATAAACAAGCCTGGAACGCTCGAAATCAGCAAGCCTATTATCATCCCGTTTATACCTGCCAAGGGAATTAATATGAGCGCTAGAGGGACTCCAACTGCAAGTTGAATTATGGTCAATTTAAGTACTATTTTTGTGTCGCCTATTCCTGATGCGAAATTCATTACTGTCAGAGCGCCTAAACAGGAGAATAAATTTGTCAGAACGCCTAATGCTAAAAACTGTGGAGCAATTGCCCATTTGTCGCCGTATAATGCTCCGATTATGGGAGTTGATAACACTATTAGAATCATTGTTGCTGGAACAAGTAACAAAGCAGTATATTTAATTGAAGATGAAAAAACAGTTTTAACAAGTTCAAGTTCCTTTTTCGGGTCGAGTTTAGAGAAAGCTGGAAATAGAACAGTGTTTATTGGAACAGTAAAAAAAGCTAGCAAGATTGCGAAATTTGTTGAGACCTTGTAATTTCCTATCAACGTCAAATCTTTTATATTTGAAGCCATAAGCAGAGAGTTAAATTGGATTAGCAGCCCAGCTAATATCCCCCCGATTGCTAGAGGGATACCATAACGAAGAAGAGGTTTTAGCGTTTTAGATAAATCAGACTTATTAATTGTGACGTGTGGAATCTTTTTGAAGATTAAAGCGTATAAAAGAACTGCTGAAATTAGACACCCAACAACAGAAGTCAACACAAAACCAATCATTGCGCCTAAAGCCCCATAACCCAATATTATAAGAACTGGCGCAGTAACACTCTGCACTATTGCTTGAATAATAGATACCAAAGCGATAAGTTTCATTTTATCGAAACCCACGAAAATACTTTGAATTACTGTAAATACCGAAGCTGAAAGGATACTAATTGAGGCAATTACCATTAGGAAAGCTGAACTTGGTTGTCCGAAGACAGATGTTGCTATATAAGTGGCTGTTAAAATGGATATAATACTTAGGAATAATGCAGTTGCTATTTCAAAAGTCAAGCCAGCAACTATCGTTTTGCGCAAATTCCCCTCATTCTTGTTGGCTCTAAATTGGGCACATTGTCTTGTAATTGCTGGACCAACACCCCAATCTTGGAATAATAGAAAAGTTGCTGAGGGAATCAAAGCGACAGCAAAAAGCCCATAGTCACTCTCAAGAATTAATAACCCTAAGATGATCGTTCCTATAGCCGCAATGACTGTTGAGGCGATTCTTCCTGCAAAAAGATAGAAGCTTCCTGAAGCAGAAATTTTGCCAATCTCAGCCACTTTGTCAGAAGATTCTTTTTCCATTTTTTACACGTCTAAATTAAATTTTTTGAAAGGAGTCTAATAATTGCTTTTTGTTCTTTTTGCTATTAAGATCCTGGTTGATTGTTTGTTTTAAGAGTGAACTCTAAGAGGTGATAGCTCAATTTATTTAAAGTAAGGCGAAACAAACATACCCTTTGACCGGGGCAATCGGGTAGTTCGCAGGGTTCAAAATTTTCATGATTTTCCTGAAAATAAATAAGTTTAGCTAAAAATAGGCTGCAAATGATCTGTTTTCCCAAGAAAGACCAAAACAGTGGGCAATAATGCTTTAAAACTTTTTTAAACGGAACGCCCAAGTAATCGCGCTTGAAAAGGGCAAAACTCCATTTGATTGAGAGTGTTAAAGGTATCAGGGCTATTTACATTAAATACCGTTGTTTTCGACCAAACAATCCCCTTTTTAGAAAGAATTGTCGACAACTTGTTTAATACGTGAGGGATAACAGAGTCAGATGAAACATATAGTTCTACCGAACTAGTGCTAAGAAAAGGGCGTTTGAAAATCAATGCAATGGAATTTGCTGAATCAAAACTAAACGCATCTTTGATAAAAAAATGTTTGAACTCTTGCGAAAAACCGTTAATTATGTTACTGGGACTAAGCTCAAAGAAATCAACCCAATTAGAACTCATATATTCTTTGCATAGACTGAAAATTCTATCCTTATTCTTTTCAGGTCTAGCGGTTGCTGTTACTATTTTACCATTTCGTTCATAATGCATCTTTTCTGGAGATTGCCCACCCCACAACATTAAGCTGTCAACAATTAAATTGAAACCTCGTTCAAGATAAAAATTCAACAATACACTATCATTGAAATCAGGGTTTAAATAAATCTTCTTTGCTCCATGTTCTTTTGCATAAGTCATTGAATAATTAAGTAGCTCAGTAGCCAAACCCATTCTCCTGTAAGTCGGAGAAACAAAAACAAATTTAATGCTATAAAGATATGATGTATATTTGATTAATGAGAGATAGCCTACCGCAAGGTTTTCTTGCGTATTAAAGATAACAAATCCAGTTGTATCAGGGGCTAAGCCAATTATTTTATTTAATCTGTTTGCCAATGTTTGATCTAGGACATGTTTGTAAACAAAGCCTGCCTTAAGCAAAGCATTCACATCTGTAGGGATCAACCTTCTAATAACGAATTTTTTGTTAATAGAAGAAGTATATTGCTTTTTCATTGTCATGACTCATTTAAACATGATTTCTAATTCCTAAACAAAATCTTGCTTGCAGATTGAAAATCCTAATTTGATCTTTATTCAAGGCTTCCATTTCTCTATTCTCCGGTATGCTACGATGGATATAATAGTAGATATTATCGCGACCCCACCAATTAAAACGAGTGAAGAAGGGGCTGAAACGGTAAAATCGGAGATAGATTTTGGAGAGAAAGTAGGCGAAGGAGAAGGAGTCACAGAAGGACTCGGAGAAGGCGAAGGAGAAGGAGTCACAGAAGGACTCGGAGAAGGAGAAGGCGAAGGAGTCACAGAAGGACTCGGAGAAGGAGAAGGAGAAGGAGTCACAGAAGGACTCGGAGAAGGCGAAGGAGAAGGAGTCACAGAAGGACTCGGAGAAGGCGAAGGAGAAGGAGTCACAGAAGGACTCGGAGAAGGCGAAGGAGAAGGAGTCACAGAAGGACTCGGAGAAGGCGAAGGAGAAGGAGTCACAGAAGGACTCGGAGAAGGCGAAGGAGAAGGAGTCACAGAAGGACTCGGAGAAGGCGAAGGAGAAGGAGTCACAGAAGGACTCGGAGAAGGCGAAGGAGAAGGAGTCACAGAAGGACTCGGAGAAGGCGAAGGAGAAGGAGTCACAGAAGGACTCGGAGAAGGCGAAGGAGAAGGAGTCACAGAAGGACTCGGAGAAGGCAGAAGGAGAAGGAGTCACAGAAGGACTCGGAGAAGGCGAAGGAGAAGGAGTCACAGAAGGACTCGGAGAAGGCGAAGGAGAAGGAGTCACAGAAGGACTCGGAGAAGGCGAAGGAGAAGGAGTCACAGAAGGACTCGGAGAAGGCGAAGCAAGATTAAGCGCTTGATTAACTGTTAAGATTTGTGCACCAGAAGTTTTTGCATAATCTAAGAACGATGCAAAATCATCTATACTAATGCCGCCATACTGAATAGCTGTTTGTGTATTCACAACGTTATGAATATAAAAAATGGACCATTCGTTATTTCTTACTGTTCGGTCAATCCAATTTTTTAGTGTCGGAAGCAAGTTTGGATATTGCGCACCTGAAGATTCACTATCTATACCAGGTAACTGGAATGGATGATTATCGACGGTTATAGGAGTATAAAATACTATGCGGGAAGAACGGTAATACTGGGAAACAATTGTGTCGGCGTGACTAAAATCTCCTGTACCAAAAGGATAAGCTAAGTTGTTCACAGTTAACCCATAAGACTCTAAAGTTGCTTTAGAACCTACACATTCAAATCTAATTTGCTCATCGGTTAAAGTGTTGAAATTGCTGTGGGTTACACCGTGACTGGCAATTTCGTTCCCAGCGCTTTGCATTTGCAGTAGTTCAGAAGGGCTTATTTGGTTAAACTGATGATAGGGATCATTGGCAACGTTTGTTGGAATATAGAATGTTCCCACAATACCTCTGTTCTGCATCATCGGAAATGCAACGGTGTATTGGTTACGTGTTCCATCATCGAAAGTAATTGAAATTACACCATGGTTTTCTTCTGACCTAACTATGCTTCCCAAAAAAGATAAGAAAAAGATTAAACAAAGTAATACAACAGCCAGATATTTTTTGTTCAATCCAAGAAATCTAAAATCGATATTCAAATTTCCTTTACCAAAGGGTAAACACTCATGGTTAGGTATAAACCTAATTACCAATTTTGATAATAAGCCCGCGTAGAGCCGTCAAGCGATTTAATTGTTTTTATTTAGTTTAATTACTCTATAAATATATCCGTAATCTATTGTCGCGGTATTTTCAAGTATAAATTTATGGTTCGGATCAAAGTTTATCTGCCAAAATTCACATTTACGGCAAATAGAATCATTCGGAAAAGCATTCTTTATTGCCGCTAAACGCAAAGCCTGATATTTAGGACCAAGCCAGATCTTTTTTAAAGATTCTTTTTTAGCATCTCCCAATTCCATTTTAAAAACATAGTCCAAGCAACAACCTGTTACTTTTCCATCCCAGCTAATTGCCATCGTTTCAAATGGGAAAGAACAAAATGCAGGAGGCGCTCTCATTCTAAACTTGCCACTAATTTCAGACTTGTTCTCCCAAGTATTATCAGGTAAGATTGAAGGTATCAACGTTATCGAATCAACAAATTGAACCCATTCCCGATATACATCCAATTCTTGCTCTTCAGTCTTGCCATAATCACAAGTGCTCAAATGTATTTCAGGTTTTTTAGCACTACCACGTTTCTTAATTAGATATTTAATATTCTGCTCAATAGTGGGGTAGCTGGCGCCAATTCTTATTTTGTCATTAACTTCACCTACACCATCAATACTAAAACCAATTGAATCAACTTTAAGGTCAACTACTAAATCTGACATAGCTTGATTGAAAAGCATACCGTTATCAATCCAAGAGACTGATCTTATTTTTCCTTGATCGCGTTTTATGATAGCATATTTTAAAAACTGTTTGAAGTCAGGATGAATTAGACTCTCTCCTCCAAAATGCAAATATAAGTTTTCAACCCCCATTTCAGATAGCTGATCTACACAGGCTTCAAACATTTTTCTAGACATGTAACCGGTTGTCTGCTTCAATTTTGAATAAATACACATTTTACATTGTAAGTTGCACTTGTTTGTTACCTCTAAGTAAGCGTTTTTCAGATCAGGGTAAACCATTTTCCGAAGCAAACTATTCTTGTAGATAAAAGGAAGAATAATATTCTTAAGCCGACCAAACACAGGTTTAGTACGCATAGAATCCATCTAGTTATAATTTAATAGTTGCTTCTTTCTTAATAACTTATATTCCGAAAATGAAAGTTTTGCTTGATCCCATTAGTATGTCTCGCTTGAGTTCTCATTTTTTATGAATTATTATTTTTTTCAAAAATTGTATTTTTTAATAAATGTGGTTTCTGGAGAGTATGAATAGAAGCAAAATAGCAAATGCTTAATTTAGGAATCAAGTTTAGCTGATCCGTAATGCAGTTTAAATCGACGAAGCTCAAACTCATTTATCAAGTCCCATTTAAGTAGACCTGAGCCTTCTCTTAGAAGCCACCTACCTATTTCTCTATAGCAAAGCAGTCGGTCTGACAAATCTAATGACACGCGATTTACGGATTTGAAATATTCTAAACAATTTTTCCAATGTGGTAGGACAATGATAGCATTGCTTCTTTTTCCTGTCCACCAGGCTAACTGCTTTCTATAATCTTGAAAGGCCATTATTTTTGAATAATAAACATTTGTGTATGCTTGTGGATGGTCTCTTCTGAAAAAAAGGTGTTCAGGAATTTCGTAAATGCGACCTAATAGACTTAGTTCAGCTAGTAAGTTCCTATCAGCATCAAGGTATTTTCCATGCAATGGAGTTTTCCTTAAACAACTTGAGCGCATAAGAGCGTGAATTGCCCAGCATGTGTTCCTCGGACTAATCATATCGCTAAAACGTTCATTTATTTTGTTGGAACTAATTTTGGTTAATGTTCTGTCATCGTAATTGCCTATTAACCTACCATTTTCATCAATGCGGCTTACTTTTGAATGACATAAAACAACAGAGGGGTCAGTGTCAAGAACATTTACACATTTTTTCAAATACTCTGGAGATAGTACATCATCGTAAGCTGCCCACTTGAAATAATTACCGGATGATAACTTAAAAGACAGGTTATAATTCTCAGGTCCACCCAGATTTATTTTATTACGATAATATCGAATACGATTATCTTCTTCAGCGTATTTGCGACAAATCTGCTGGGTCTTATCTGTTGATGCATTGTCGGAAATTATCAACTCGAAGTCTGTATATGTCTGAGAAAGAATCGAATCTACTGCTTCGTTAAGATATTTTTCACCGTTGAAAACAGGAAGACCTATACTTACAGAGGGTTTGACAACATTCATCTTAGACACCTAAAGTGTTTTTTATTTGACAACAAATTGAAAAAAAATAATTCCTTTTTCTTTATGTTGCAGAGTATAATTGAATTAGGGTAATTTTGAAAAACTATGTAATCTTTTCAAAAACAGCAATAAATTTTACATAGCATGAAGGATTTACTTCTTTTTCGTTAGTTAGAAATAGAAGGCTTAATTCTAGGTCGCCCAAATTATCCCTTATCCTTTTTGTGAAATGGGCAACATCGTAGAATCTTCCATGTCGATTCCCGTAACCTAATGTTGCATATAACAGTGCATCATCCTCAAAATCTAAGCTCTTTCGAAATAGCACAGAAGGGTCAGTTTGAATTGCATATTTATTGAAGAGATATAAAGGAATTATACAAAGCTTACCGCCCTTGCAAAGAACTCGGCTTGCTTCTTTAACAAATCTAATATCAGCGTCTTGTTCGAAATGTTCGAAGGAGCAATGCAAAGCCATTTTTGATGCACACCCATTTATAAGCGGCAAATTTCCAGCGTCTCCAATAATCATGTTACTTTTTGTTTCCTTCGAAGAGACTAAATCTATCCTGTATGTTTTGCAAGAAAAGACATTTCGATATATTTCAGCTACTGGTGAACTTGAGCTTGCCACATCGATGTAAATATCTTTGAATGATAAATCTAAAAGTTTAGCGGCCAGATAATGTTCTAAGGATTTTTCTACAATATTATGCGCGTAAAATGGATAATTGCTGTAATTTGCTTTTTCCATGTAACGTTGATAGTCATTAATATCAACAGATATGTCAGTTATAGTGTATCCGCTCTTTTGTAACTCCTGTTTGATCGCAGCTTGAATTTTGACATCATGCGGAATTTGCCCTTTTACTTTTGGTTCCCTTAGTCTTAACCAAGAATATTCTCCTTTCAATCTTATCTTGGCAGTATAGAGTTTTATCTTAAACTTTTCAGCTAAATTCAAATTAATTTCACTCATTTTTCTACGAATTACTCTTATACTCAACTTTAAAAGAAGACATCAGTCGTCTTTTTTAGCTCCTTCTGCTGCTTATCAGCCAATGATATAGCCGTTTTCCTGTTTTGAATACCCATTTTTGTTATCTCTTCTCTTCCTAAAGCTACTAATTGTATTATTTTAGCCGCCAAGTCATAATAATCAAAATAAGAATATTCACACGGAAGAAAGTCGCCTCTAGCCCCGAATTTATCTGACAAAACAACAAGTTCTGCAAGGGCATAATCATATTTTCTTTGGTTTGATCCGCCACCATGAATCCCAAGATTGATTCCAAACCACGACCTACTTAGAGTTTTTAGAAAGTCGGATCTACTTTCCAAATTAGAAAAATGTATTAGGTCTATATTTTTAGGGATTTTCTCCGGTTTCATGCCAATGACATAAACTCTAATGCTCTTACCAAAGCACGCCAAAGCCTTCAATACTTCTTCAAGCGTCTCAACAGCTAAAGAACCCCAATGGGCCCTCATTACTATACTTATGCTTGGTTCTTCATCTTTGGTTAAAAGAGAGATTTCTGACATAGGGTAAATATTTGGGTAAAAAATTGCTTCGTTAGCACCCATCTCAAGATACTTGAGCCTGTCTCTTTCGCTACAGGCGACTATCAAGTCAGGAATATCAATTGTTTTTTGCTCAAATTTTGCCATTATTTTAGATGTCGCCAAGCTGCACCCATAAAAGTCGCGAGCAACGTCTGAAGTGACATAAATAACAGACCCAAACTTTTGAAGCAGCCGCAAGTCTACAGTTTTTAAGCTGAAAAACTCATCTACCAAAAAAATTTTCTTGGAGCTTGACCTTTCCAACAATTCCTTTAGGCCATCTGACTTTGAGGACCTCCCAAAATATTGATAGAGTACATTAAAAAGAGTTGTGACAAAACCGCCTGCACGGATACGACCCTCAAGTTTCCCGTTAGTTAAACGCCTGACAAACCCATCATGCAGATCTTTGGGGCTTTTTAAAAAGTACAAGAAATAGTACATGAATATTCCGAATGTTGAAGAAGCTAATTCGATCTCATTGCCTGCACTTTTTTCATTAAATTGGTTTTTTCTGAAAACATGTATAAAACTAGCGTCATGATTTGATTTTAAAATCCTTGCAATAAAATCTGCTTTAAGCGAAATATCTGTACCATCTCTAATGATAATTACTAATACCATTTTTCTGAGACCAACATTTGAAATATTATTCATTTCATACTGAATAAAGTGGTTTACTACAAAATAAATATCCTTTGAAACTAGTGCAAATTACCTAAAGCCAAATATATTAAAACATGAAGCATGCTCAGGGTTTATCTTGTCAAGTATATGGCACTCGAAAATCTATTTCTCCGGCTCCATTCGAATAAATTTTATTTACAAAAGCATCCTGTGCTATTAAGAGCTGGAATTTGGCTAATATTAAAATGGAAGTCTACTTGAAAATCATAGGTTATAATTCCACTTATGCCATTAAACTCACTTAAGTAAATGTATGTAACGTTTGAATCAAAAGAAAAAGTGTTCTCGTGACGAATATAGGTCCCTTCAGCAACAGTTCCACTCGTGGTATTGGATAATATGAGCAACATACTTCTATCTATTGTACTGTAACTATTCAAAACAAGGTCTAGAGACCCTCTATCACTAAACGTCCATTTTGATTCAATATCTCCATATCTTGAAATCCATGCAGCGCTAAATACATCTCTTTCATGAATCAACCCATAAGAATTTTCCATTTTGCTTTTGCTTAAAGTAATTGAGGAAGGAATAGGATCATTGGTAACCTCGTAAACAAGTCCAGTTTGGAATAGGAAAAACGGAATCAATATTATTAAAGTCAATAGAAAACCGTAGTTCTTTTTTGTCTGTTCTGAGCTTACATTTGGAAAATTGTTTTGTGTAGATCGGCGTAATCGAGAAAATATCTTATAAACCGCAACAGTTCCTAAAACAAAGAGAGGTGCCAGAAACATAAGTATGATTTCATATAACCTTCCGAGTTCGAGCAACCCTGAAAAACGAGGAAGAACTACGGCAGAAATAAGCAAAACCAAACTTGCGAAAATGATCGAAAAGAATGTGGAGTCAAATTCTTTTTTTCGCCATTTGACTAATAATGAAATAAAACCAACCAGAATGAAAAGTACTGTAAGGTCATAAATTATTGTTCCTGCATAGTGCATTGTACTTGGTCTTGATACGAGTCCAATTGCAGCTTGGACATCGCCGCCTCGAGCTGCTGACGAGAAAAATTCTGATAAGAAACTGCTAACAGTTGTCTGAATAACCCCGATAAATTTAGAGAAGGGTCCTCCTGCGCCATAGGAAGCTTGAACTACAAATATATACCATAAGAACGTGAAACATAATGGGAATATAATAAATGTTGAACGAATTTTCGTAACAGCAGTCTTCCAAAAGACTTTTCCCCCAAGCCATGCAAAGACAATAAAAAACAAAAACATGAAATTCATTGAATAGTGCGAAACCAGCAAACCAAAGAAGGCAATAATGAAGACGGCCCATTTACGGCCACCTTTAATCTCCCTGCTGAATAGAAGCAAGAACAGCATTATGAAAAATAACTCAGCAATCATTTGTTTGACTTCGGATAGAATTAGCGTGAAGAACGCATAATTCGATACAAAGAAAATTACTGAGAGAAAAGCAATTTTTTCGCTCCAATATTGCTTGTACAATAAGTACAAACCGAGTGGAAGTAGGGAAAAAAGAACAAGATATACAATTTTAAATATCCAGCCAGGATCAATATTCAACAAATTTGATAATACAGTAGGAAGAACAGTTATACTTAGCATGGCATTATCTGAAGATTGCTGGTAATTTGCGTTATTTTGTAGGTTCCAGAAAGAAGAGTTCTTTGTAGAAATAAAAGTGTTATATTCACTCTGAATGTCTGCACCATACTGATAATTTGAAATTAGAGTTTGACTTAATAAAAGAGCAATTGTTATTGAAAGTATAATCAAAGGATAGTAAAATGAGATTCTTGAAGATATATAAGAACTGAGAACGCCTAATACAACGATCGCTGCAATGGCGATTATTATGGAAACTGAAAGAAGATTGTTATTGTATTCTCTAATTAATAATACTCCAACCATACTCAAAATTGGAAGAGCGAAAAGAGATAACAAGGGCCATAATTTTACGCCCTTTAAATCTAAGGGCGCCAGAGTTCTATTTTTAAGATAATCAACGATAATCAGTACAAAAACAGTTACATTAACTATTATTGCCATTGGCACAGTTGACAAAGGATTTAAAACAAGCTGTAAAGTTCCTAAGCTATTTATCAAAACTCCAACAAGCGATAAAAAGGCTACACTTAAACCTACAGAAAAAAGAACAGTTTCTACAATATTACTATGTCTTATACCAAATAGACGCAGAAGAAGAAAACCAGGAATAATTGAAAAAAAAATGAACCCTAGAACCTGACGAACGAATGGAATATCAAAAACCAGTGAGATAATGACTACTACCTGTATTGAAAGCAAATACGTCAATACAGAGAGATTTCTTTTTTCCATCCAATTTAGCACTCTATTTAGATAAGGTTAATTCAAGCTCTTAAAAATCAATACCAAAAATATTCATTGTTGATCTTTAAATGCTAAGATAGCGATTGTTTTTCCATTCTACACTTAATCTCCTGCAACCAGTCTCCAAACAATTTGTCCCAATCATAATCTTGAACATAGCTTAACCCTTTTTTATGAAAGTCTTCCCAAATTCTTCTATTTGTTATCAACGTTTCAGTTTTTTGAACAAATTCGTCAACATCCCATTCTATCGCAAATCCACTATCACTATCTCGCAAAATTTTTCCAATATTACCAATATCTGTGGCGACTATAGGTAGACCTGCAGCCATGTAATCAAATAACTTTAAAGGTGAAGCAAATGCTGCTGCCTTACCTGGTTTGAAGGTTGCTAATCCAACACTGGATTTACACAAAAATTTTGCCATTTCGTTATAAGGAAGTTTACCTGTAAAAGAAATTGAATTCTCTAAAGACAGACTTCTAACAAGGTCTTCCAACTCAATCTGCATCGTTCCCGAACCTACTATTTTCATTGTTATCCCAGGAATTTTCTTTCTTAACAATGCAAAACCTTTAATCGCTACATCAAGACCACACCATTCAACAATAGAACCTGCATAAATAAGAGATAAATCTCGACACAGTTCTTGAGATTTCTTGAAGTATTTTAGGTCTGCTCCATTTGGAATAACAATACAATTCGAATTTCGCAAAAGAGCTCTTTTTTGAAGGGACCAACTTACTGAAACTACAAGATTCGCCTGTTTTAGAGCAGCATCTTCCAACATGGAGATAAATTTGCTTCGAGTCTGTCCAGCCTGTAGGTCTTCGAAGAAATCTAGGTTTTCGTAGACAAAAAAAGTTTTTGATTTTTTATTGGCTGCCCGAGCAATAAAAGCGCTAATTGGGTCTGTTGCAACCACAACGTTGTAATCGAGAGATTTGCTGATAAATTTGAATAATAAAAAATCTAAAAGTGAAAATACTACGTGCATCAATGCACTTGAATTGCCATTGTTAGAACCAACTGTCGGCATGGAAGGAAAATGTATTATTTTGTTAGATGAAATTGACGCTCTTGATGGGAATAAGAAAATGTTCTTCAAAAATCTGATAATGCTCTGATTTTCATGACGGAAACTGAGGTCAAATATTTTGGTATCTATATTTTTTTTATCTAGAAAACGAATCAAGTATTGAACTCTGTGTGTCATGTGACCTAAATCAATTGATAAAAGTAATATCTTTAGATCCATATGCAAGGTTCTCCAGGCAGTAATTATTTTTAGTCAAAGAGTATTCGATTTTTTTCAGAATAAGAAAACAAGTACATTCTAATTTTTATTTTAATTTCTTGCTAAATGTGCATTTAGGAGGCCAATGAATTGTTTCGAGAAATTATTCTCGCTGAACTTTTCAGCAAATAGTGAGAGCTCTGTTCGCCTGTAATGGAGACCAAGAATCAATTGCTTTTTCCAACTTTAACACAGCATCTTCTATATTTCTAAACCGAAATTTTTCTGGGACGAATTCTCTTGGCCCCCCCGAATCATGCACAATGGGAATACAACCTAATGACATAGCCTCTATTATTGCGATGCCAAAATGCTCTTTTTCCTTTGTATGCAGAAAAACTTTGGAATTTAATAGTATTTCTTTTGTTTGTTCTCTGGTCAGGTTGGTTAATACTTTTACTCTATCAGATACCTTAAGATCTCTAATTAAATTAATGAGAGAAATCAGAACTTTTCTTGAGCTGAGAAGCCCTGCGATTGTAAATGAAATATTTTTACTTGCTAGTTTGGCAATGTAGGGAATTATTTGCAGATTTTTTTCGGCAGATATGCGAGCGATGATTGCCACGTTATTACATCGGGGCTTGTGCAAGTTTGCCATGGCGGTTGTTAATGTTTGATTTGGAAATGACGGATATAATACTGGCACATCTACACCGAATTCGGCTCTAGCAGCTTGAGCCGTAAACTTGCTATTTGCTAAGATTAACTTCTCAGCATTTTTGATCTTATTAGAAATTAAAGAGTGTTGATAAGGTGAAAAGAAAAGTTTATTTCGCCAGTAAGACAGCCCTTGCTTTACACTTGTTAACAATGGAAAATGAATATAAGCAATGTCGGCTCCAGGAAGAATTGCATTTGAGTAGGTGTCGATTAAAACCTCGCACTTTGCTTTTAAAACCATTGATCTCAGCGCATCAACATATAAATTATGAGGATCAGTCTGAGAAAAAAACCTTAACGGGAAAATTAACTGTTGATCCACAGAGACTTTTCTATCAAAAATATGAGCAACCTTTTCCTGATTGATTGGACTGTCAGACAAAAGGATTACTTCGTGTCCTTGCTGTTTTAAAGCACTAATAATGTTTAGCGCTACCCATTCTGCTCCACCACACAAATTTATTGAGGGAGAAAAAACACCAACTATCATGTTTTCGCCAAAGCTATATTGTTATTCTATTAAGTATTGGGAAGTTATACGACCGTTCTTTGAATAGCGGATACTTTAAGAGAAAAATAAATACATATTGAAGAGTTTATGCTTCAATTCATAAATCATTTTTGCAATTAAGAATAATATTTTGTTGAACCGTTTGTGCAATAAAGGTTTGAAATTTTTTTGCATTCAATACATTAAAATCTTATCAAATAGTTGGTCAAGTACGTTATGTTATTTTTTTTAAGGATAACTTGATGCATGAATGGCTGAAATCTGCGCGTTCATTTCGCTTGGAACACCGAGTCCTGCCCAAAGATTAAAGCTGATTCCATAATGTGCGCTTTGATTTATTATAGCTACAAGCCAACGCTGTTGAAGACTCGGAGTATATCCTGAATCTACCCATGCGAAGGATTCACCTGCATAACATCTTGTAGCACCCAGCGCATTAACACATGGAGCAATCCAAGCATCCGCATACCACTGAGCCGTTCCTTCAGGAGTTTGTGGATAACCTGAATGATAATCCCATGATGGATTTTCAAAATAGTATGGATGAAGAATATCAAAGACAACATTTGGTTCGTTTTGTATTCCTGTTTTAAGAAGGTCCGGCAACCATTGAGACGCAAAATCATAATCTAATTGCCCTGTTGGAAACATAACAACTCTATCAGGATCAATAGCGTGGATAGCCCTTGTTAATTTTGCCCAATGACTAACAATCCAAGCTGATGAATGACCGTTATGAATTCCGGGATACATTTCATTAAAAATCTCAAAAGCAGCAATCCTGCTATCACCTTTGTAATAAGAAGTCATGTCAAGCCATTTATTCCACCAAGCAGTGCTATCCCAATACGTGTCTCCATAATCAAAGTTCGCAATGATAACTTTGCCATCAACGCTGCTAAAGAGTTCAAGCACACGATCAAAAGCAGCATAGCCCATTATGCTATGGTCAATAACCATGTGAGGATTAAATGTGAAACCTAACCTTGTTACAGAATATCCATTAAAGTAAGTCGACCATGCATACCAGGGTTTTGTAACACCACCATTGGTATAGGTATTTGTCCAATCGTTTGCACTGTTTGCATTAGGATTTGTAACCCCATAAATTAAAAGATAGTCAGCGCCGAGCCCAGTGAAGGCAAACATTGATTCTGGGTTTGGAGTTGGCGTATTTATAGGAATCTGAACTTCATCAGTCCACGGATCAGAAGAAGATCCATCAGATGGAGAATTTGGATATAGAATCAATCCGCCAGACGAAAAAGAAGTGGATAACTGAACTTGAGCATCTGCAGTGACATTAATTGATCCGATAATTTGTTCTTCAATGTTAATAGAGAGAACAACAAATGTTATTAAAAGAATCAACCATTTTTTATTGACCACTATGTTGACCATTAGCCACCACTGCAAATATTAAATATTAAGTATCAATATACAAGTCATGCATATAAATTTGCTCTATTTCACAGAATACTGAAATAAAGCCTCACAAACTTATTAAATCTCAATTGAAGGAGTATCTGATTTCAAACAATCTGCTTGAGACTTAAAATTTCTTTATCAGGCATTATTCGAAGCAAATTTTATTGCTTGCTCGAAGCCCATTAGCATGTTTTCGTATTTGAAGCTCTCTTGTATGATCTTGAAAGATTCTTGACCCATGGTTTGGCGTTTACGAGCATCGGCAAGCACCAATCTAATTGCATTAGACAAAGCATCAGGATCTTTGTCAGGCACTATGTAGCCATTCTTTCCATTTTGAATCAGGTCGTATGCTGATCCAACAGCTCTGGTAGCAACAACTGGTTTGCTTACCGACATAGATTCATTAACTGCAAACCCCCAAACTTCGTATTCATCACCCAAGAAGATTGAGGGAACAACAGTTACATCAGCTATCAAGAAATAGGCAGCTTTCTCCGGATTAACTTTTGTGCCTGCAAAGTGTACTTTGTCACGACCAAAAACTCGATAAATTTTTTCTAATTCCTCAATACCATACTTATTTCCGGTACCATAGATGCCTCCAACAACTATGAGAATCGTTTTAGGATTAGACTCTTGAAGGTTTGAAAACGCTTTAAGCAGATACTCGAAACCTTTAACTCTTACCAATCTGCCACAATACAAAATGACTTGCTTATTTTCTAAGGACAATTCTTTTCTCAATGCATCAGCTCTATGTTTGACCACATTATTTTGCGGCAACACACTAACATTTGGTGCTATGAAAATTTTGTTTTCTATTGAAGGATTAATTGAAACATAGAACTCCTTAGATCGTGACCCCGGGACAATGATGGCATCTGAACTTTTCAAAATTCTTGATAGAAACGGCCAAATTAAGTGCCTCCATTTTGTTCGAGGCCAAAACCAATTTTCATCATAAAAAATAAAGGGTTTCCGAAGCAATTTAGAGACGAAGAATGTAATGTATGTATTTAATTGACCTACTGCTCCAGCTACAAAAAAATTGTATTTGCCCTTAATAAGGTGGATGAGAAGCGTTGGCGAAAAACTGTATTTGCTTGTTATTTTGACGCTAGAAAGAATCTGGAATGAGACTATAGACTTGTTCTTGTTTATTGATGAGTCAAACCATTCGAAGAAAAAACGCGTGTTATATTTTGAAGATAGCTTGTCAAAAAGCGGAGTACGGTATTCAATATAGGCGTTGTGAACAAACGCTATCTTTAGATTTGAATTGATATTTTTCCCTCAGAGGATTGATTAATTAATGGACCAAACCTAAATTTTGGGCTCTATAGTAACCAGTTTTTTATAATTCAAGCTTCATGGGTCGATTCATCTTTTTAATTTCAATAAGTCCTAATCAAATTAAAAACTTTTTTTAGTCTCGGGATAACTTTCATGATTTAGTTTTTTTTTAAACGTGCAATACTTTCATAGACGCTTTCAATTTTTTTTCCGATAACCTGCCAACTATAATTATCCATCACAAATTTTTTTCCTTTTTCTCCTAGTTCATTAGATAAATTTGAGTCGTTAAGAAGGTTCTCAAGAGCGGACTTAAGTTGAGTTACATTTCCATATTTAACAATTAATCCAAATCCTCCTTTGCGTACAAAATCCATTGCTGGGATATCGGAAACCACAATAGGTCTACTAGCCATCGCTGCTTCGAGCGGAACTAAAGGGAAACCTTCTTGGGCACTAACATAAACAACAACTGTGCATGCATTGTAAGCGGCTGCGACTTTTTGACGGTCCAATGACCCGGTAAATAGCACTTTAGATTTTAAGTCAAACTCTTCAATCATTTTGCGCAGAACGACTAAAAAACCATCATCTGG
Organism: Candidatus Bathyarchaeota archaeon; assembly: GCA_963775465.1. Lineage (GTDB taxonomy): Archaea > Thermoproteota > Bathyarchaeia > Bathyarchaeales > Bathycorpusculaceae > Bathycorpusculum. The sequence continues at coordinate 334,062 of CAVZIW010000001.1, forward strand.
ACCTGCCAAAACTAGCTTGACATCATTCCTATCTTTGGCAAGAAGAGCAAATGCTTTCAAGAGGATGTCCACACCTTTGTCCTTATTTATTCTACCTATGTATAGGACAATTTTTTCCTCCTCTATGCCGAATAATTCTTTGAAGGACTTAATTGGATGAGAATGGTGAAATTCTTCAAAAGAAACGCCATTGGGTATAACTGCAATTTTATCTTTTTTTACCCCTCCATGCATGTATTGACTTTGCTCAAAATCTGTTAAAGCTATCAGTTTACTTGCATCTCTAATCATTCTTTTCCCAACGTTAACTTCATAAGACTTTCTTAACAGCAACTGAGCCAAGGACTGGCGATTGTAAAATAGCTCGCCATGGCATGATAAAACATATGGAATATGCTTAGTGTTAAAACAATGAAATGAAAGATTCTGAAAAGTTCTATACTCATGAAGATGAACTACATCAAATTTATACAGGTTCTCGTTTAAAGCTTTAATTATACTAGGACTTACAAAAAAATCTTGATAAAATCTTGCTATGTTACGAAAATAGAAAACTTCAATTCCGTCTATCCAACGATGTGTTTCCTTAATACGTATGTTTGAGCTTATATCTAATACGTCCGTCGCATATACTGTAACTTTATGCCCTCTGTTTACTAGGTACTTTGATAAATTGTAAGTGCATTGAACTGGCCCCCCAAAGCTTACAGCCGGATAGAAGTATTTAGTAATTTGAAGGATATTCATAGGATTACCTTGTTTCTAATTTACTTGCTGCATTTTCTTGTCCACGTTAAGACCAATGGAAAATATGTAATAACGAAATTATGGTAAGTTTAGCTAGGTTCATTCAACACTTTGAAGCCCATGTAAATAGAGGCAGAAGAAACCCCGTTTCTGGAATCCCATTCAAAGGAGTATTGTCCATTACTGCTTTGAACCCATAGTTCAAAGATTATTGTAAACGTAGAGTTCGAATCTGAAATTTGAACCTCAAACAGGTTATTATTAATCATTATGCCATCAATAATAGTCGAGTTGTTTTGTCTTTCTGCTTTAACAATATTCCAAAAGAAAGGAATAAGCACAGTTTCATTCGCCGAAAGGGAGACAGGAAAGTCTTCAAGAGCGGTAACATTGCTTGGTTGGTGTGTTTGGTCGTCAGGCAATTTCATAGAGGAGTTAAGAAGTTTTGACTTAATACTCACATTTTGTGTGGTACCCATATGATTGTAGACGTAAATAAACCAAGTATTTAGCGCACCAACTTCTGCGATTGAGTTTTCATTTGAAAAATACGCGTCAGCCGTTTTGTTTTTACCGAGTAAACCTAACTCGAAAAACCATTCTTCTTGTTTAGGCCAAATACTGCCTATAATAGCCACAACAAGTATGAGTATACAGATTAAACCTGCAATGACCAGAACGGTCTTGTGTGATTGAAGTTTCAATAAATCACCAAACTAAACAATTAATGAACAATATAACCCATAGAAAACGTAAAAATCATTTTTGTTCGAAGCGCGCAAAGCATTTTTTCTAACACAAAACGTTTGTTTATCGTCTTGTTGACTTGACAGTGTCAATCTGATCATGCTTTGTTTTAGTAAATGCTATCTCAAACAATGCCTTGAGAAGGCTAACTTCGAGATCCACAAACGTTGAAAGGAGATTTCTCGAAATCCCAAAGGTAAGCAAAGCAGCTACTCCAATTGGAACCCAAATAAACATCGAAAAAAAGGGATCAAAAAGAGTCAAGACAACTAGTAGAGATCAATCCCGCTAATATAGCAATGGGGGTTACTAATAGCATACCAAAGTTCGCGGGCATAGTAAGCAAACCAAATTTACCATATCTATTTCGAAAAGCCATTCCCTTAAATTGAAACAAGATCTTAATCCAGTTAGCTGCTCTAATTGTCTTCTGCTTAATTCTTTCATCGCGAGTCTCAGGTGCATATTCATAGAATTTAGCATCAGAGTCAAATATCGTCTTGTAACCTTTTTGCCTAATGAATAAAGCTGTCGCCGTATCAAACGTGGCACTGCAACCCTCAAAATCAGAAATTAGACTCTTTCTAGCTGCTGAGGCTTCGCCCTTGAAATAGAACGTGGAGTCCATGTTAGTTTCAGCTTTTCTAACAAAATCGAGAAATTTCATATACAAAACTTCAGAACTCCCGACCGCCTCATTATCGTTTAAGATTACATCTTTTCCTGTAACAGCACCAACTTTAGGGTCGCGAAAATGTTTGACAAGATTGCCTATAGTATCGGCGTCGTGAAATGAACCAGCATCGCTAAGGACTATTATTTCTCCGATGGAGGCCTTAACACCCGCAAGCATGGAAGGACTGTAACCCATGCGTTCTCCAAAACTAATCAAACGAATGTTGGGATTTTTCTCAATATAATCTCGAATAATGTCGGGGGTGGAATCATTCGAGTCATCAACGAAGATTATTTCCAGTTTATCTTTAGGATATTTGGTTGCAAGTAAGTTTTCGATCTTCTTGTGCATTATCGACGATTCATTGTGAGTTGGAGTCACCACAGAAACCATTGGTTCAAACGTATCTGCATTGTAGCTGTCTCCGTTTAATCTTCGATTGTGCCTATAATAAAAAAGAATTAAGCCGTAAGTACCGAAAACAAAGAATGGAATAGCAAAGCAAGCTATCACAAGATACTGTAGTAGCTGAACAATCATTCTTACATCTCCATAGATATCAATAATAAATGCATTTTTATGAGTGAATCAGATTTTTGGATGAAGAGATAGAAAAAGAACCAGCCTAACTAAAAATTGATGCATCCTGGTCTGGTTATCTCTTCTATCAGTTTAAGTGAAAGAGAGTTCAAACGAGCACTAGTCTCTGAACTTTTCTCTAAGAAAATTGAATGTCTCGTAAGCATGTTGCTCCTTGGATACTCCTACAACGACTCCTTTAATGTTTGAAAGGCTCTTAGAATATTGTGCAGCTTCAGGCAACTTCAGGTATCCAGATGCAAGTATACTCATTGCAATTACATTAGACTCGGGAACTCTGGTTAAAGCGGCTTCGCAAATTTCCTTTGAAGGGTTCATCTGAAAACCAGCGGCATTAAAGGCTGAGGTAATGACTATTTTTTTGAAGTCAATACCCCACTCTTGGAATTTATCAACTAAATAGGCAAAATTACGTGTTTCAAATCCAGGTTTTATCCCGAGGTCTGACACATATTTTATGTAGGATTTTGCAAGCCAATCCAAGTTGAGGGCTATAATCATTTCAGTAACTACTTCATGAAGCATAATAGACTCCAAAGAAAAAGACTTACCGATAGCAGACCTAATCCTTGATACCTCATAAAGTAAATAGGCTTTAAGGATGTCTTTGGGATCCATCGTTATAATGCATTTTAGACCAGCTCCAACAGCTCTTAAATTAGCTGAGAAAATTACTTGTTTAGCGACCTTTCTAGCTAATCCAACAGTGCCCAAATGAGTTGCTAGTCTAACGTATTCGTAGGCATAGGGTACGATAGCATATAGTAGAGGAGAATTATTATCCATATTCTTACGGAGGGTCCGCAATATTGAAAGAGTGGTCTCGCTCACTGAGAACATAAAACCATCTGCCCCATTCTCAAGCGAAACCTGGACTAATTTAGCAGCAAAATCAGGCATGTTTATCTCGCTCCCCCGTGCTCGTGCCCTGTCCTCAGAGAGATGGCTAATCCCATGGAAGGGGTTGTCACCAACTAGCAAAAGTTTCTTTCCTGATCCAGACAATTTCTTATGCCTCTTTCTTAACCTTATCTATTATATAATCAACCTTAGACGCAGTCCTAAAACTCGGCTCTGCTGAATCACCATTTAATATCGATTTTATGAAGTGCTCATCTTCGCGATAGTACTCTGGATCGCCTAGCAGAAAAGGAACGTTATCATTTAAAGCAGGTCGATACAAAATTAAGGGTTTCTTTCCAGAAGACTCCACAATGACGTTAGAATCGTTAACTGTCAAAGTTCCCTTGTCTCCATGAACAGTTAACGCAAAATTTGGCAAACGATAATTCTCCTTACACCATGAAACATCAAACTCTCCAGTTAAGTTTGACCCTCTTACCTTGAAGGTGACTTCATCCTCAGAATTATTCATTGATGATTTTATAACTGCGTCCTCTACCTTAAAATCCCCGAAAAACCACAGGGCCAAGTCTATAATGTGAGACCCTAAATCACTTAGCACCCCGCCTCTGGAAAGACCTTGCGAAGCTTGGTTAATATTAGCAAAGTCCGATGAATATGCAGACCCTCTAAAAGAATCTAACTCACCCAAAATGTTCTCTTCCAAGAGACTTTTCGCTTTTGAAAAGGTTACGCTAAACCGCTTCATGTAGCCAACCATGTTAACACCGCGATTCTTTTCAGATAAGGCACATAATTGGTCCGCGTTGTTCCAACTTGATGCCAAAGTTTTCTCTACAAAAACGTTAGAAACTGAAATCTTTGAATATAAATCATTAACAATTGGGAAATGCGCAGGAATGGGAGCCGTGACGTAGGCACAATCTAAAGATAAATTTTGCAGCTTCTCCAAATCATCTACAACTACAGAACGTTTAAACAATTTCTTAGCAATTCTACGAAGCACGAAACTTTTGTCGCATAAAGCCACAACCTCAACGTTAGGAATTATACCAAGAATACTTGAATGAAGCAGACCCATCTTACCTAAGCCCACTATAGCTACCTTAAGCTTGCTCATATTTTATAATCTCCAATATGCCTTACTTAACATTTAGTATTTCTATACACATGCGGAGTAAAAATGTCAATATATTATACAAATTTTTCTCATGAAAAATTGCTGGTCTGAAAGATCGATGTAAAGATACAAGCAGTTTATTATCAATCATGTTTTGCATTCCGAATCAAAATGAAAGATTAACCAAATTTTCAATAGCTAATCCCTCTTTGACAAGAGCGGATAGGAAATTCTAGTGTAAACATATGAAATAACGACTCTTATAACGAGCAGTTCTATTTAACAATTATTAACCATAGTTTAACATGCAGAATCAAATTTCTGCATCCATAACAAAATAGAAATCTGTTTATGGCTTTTCTATCTCGTTAGAAATATCTAAAAACACCATTTAGAAAACTATTAGGTTATCGATGAGGTCTAACGAGTTAAAAAAGTTCGACAATATTTGCTTAAAAAATCCCGGCTTTGAGATAATATTTGTAAATATTACAGTAAATAAACAAATCAATATTAGGTGAACCTTATCTATTTTTTCACAATTTATAGCTGAGCAAAATCAACAAGCACATATTTTGATTAACTTATTCTTTAGAGACATTTAACATTCTTAAATAGAAAAAAAGGATTATTTTTTCAAATAATCATGTTCGATTATAGTGTATGTTATTCTTTGGTGGACCAGTTATTCCATACAGTCCATTCTGAAGAAGCCGTAGAGGCAAACCAGAAAATGTCTATTCCAGCTAAATTCGCAGTTGATGAAGAAACCAATTGTGTATCAACCCACTGCATAGACGTTTTTATTGTTGGACTGTACCAAGAACAAGGCGTATAGGAAGGTAAGGCTAAGCCAACAGTTGAAGTAGCGTGAGTTAAGATTTTGTCCATGGTCGTTTTAAAGATTAATTCATAGTTTCCCCATAGGTCATAGAGCATAGGTTGAATTCGGTCCACATGAATCGATGCTATTTGGGTAGGGCTCATTTCTTGCAACCAGTAAGCTATAACAGCTGTAAAATATTCTTTACCGATAGCATTTAGGGCTTTTGTAGCTTCATTGAAGTATGTTATTAAAGTAGGATATGGATGCCATATTTCTATGTCGTCTGCAATGCCGTCAAAACCATATGTTTTAACAACATTAACTAAGTTATTTATTGCAGTTGCACGTTGCCCAGATGTCGTTAAAGGTACATTTCCGCCTTCATCTATAATCCAAGCATAAATTTTTAGCCCTGCCGCATGAGCATTCGCAACAGAAGCATAAAACATGCTGGGTGTTTGACCATGAGAACTTAAGTCTATTGAACCGTCAGAGCGCCAATCTCCAACTTGGAGATAAATATTCTTAACATTATTTGCAGCAAACAAAGCACAATTTGAACGTGTTGGATCACCTGGTTGAGTCCAAATACCGTTAACCATTTGGTTCATTTCTCCTGAATTGGAGCTGAAGGTTTGCATAGCAGTGGGTGATGGAGTCGGAGTTGGCGATGGAGTAGCAGTATATGAATGATAGCGCCAATAACTTCGAGCTTGAACTGTATCTATCCCTGAAGACAAACTAAGAAAAGTAGAAGACAACAGAATAGCAGAGATTAGTAGAGCTATTAAGACTACACTTTTTTGATTCACTGACAATACCCTCTACTGCTAGTGAATGTTCTTTTTAGGCAAACTTTTGAATTCATAGAGTCTATTCGAGGATTCTTGCTGGGATATTTTATTTAAGTTGTGGGTTTTCATTTTTTCATTCTCTCTCTTCCTGATTTTTGCCTCTTAGAGGTTACATAGAATTTATGTTTTTTTGCGAAATCCAATAACGTTGTTTGCAAATTCCAATCAGAGTTGCCGAGAAGAATCATGTTTTAGAAAGACAGGGTAAGCTTGCTAAGCTCGTGATAGCATGGTGCAATTTGATTCTATTATTTTAATACCGTTATTGAAGCGACTTTGATAGCAAATAATTCCGGTTATTATTGTGAATCTGGGTGCATTTTTTGGCAGAAAACACGAATAGAAGCTTGAACCACCTCTCTAAGGATTGAAATTTAGTTTCTTCAATGAATTCAAAAAGCAAAGTTTGCTTGAAACATAAGGTCGCTTTAACTGGAAATCATTCAACCAAGTTCCGTTGAACCGCACAAATAAAGATCAAAAGCCACATCCACTTAAAACTTGCGACGGCTTAAAAATAGACATTAGTTTTTTTCGAAGTTTTTCTTTTCCTTAGTACAAATATGCCTACTGTACCACCGATTAACACAACTCCAAGAACTACTACTTCCAAAACTAGAGTATTAGCATTAAGAATAGGAACATTAGTAGGAGAAGGAGACAACGAAGGAGGAGTGGGTGAAGGGGAAAAAGACGGAGCAACAGTTGGTTGAAGCGTTGGAGTGGTTGTTGGAGTAACTGTAGGTCTATGAGTGGGGGTTGGGGTCGGTTTAGGAGTGGCAGTGGGAACTGGTGACCAGTTTGCAATAGCTGTTTTGGGGCCATCCATAACAATAATGTTTGAAGTTGAAGAGCTGCCAGAAGCGCCGCCGCTCCATCCACTAAACGTGTATTGAGCGCCACCACTTCCAGTTGCAATTGTAGAACTGAGTGTAGCGTAGGCGGAGCCACCAGCATCATACCAGCCTTCTCCACCAGTATCTCCGTAAGGGGAAGATACTGTCAAGTAGAACTGATGAGTCCATGAAGCAGTCTCAGTAACAGGACCATTCATAACAACTAAATTCGTGTTGTTATCCACGCCAGTGTAACTTCCTGAGCCTGAACCAGCCCACCCGTTCCAAACATAACGCTCACCAGCGCCAACACCCGAAGAAACTGCATAAATATTTACAGATGTCCCTGCATCATACCAGTTGCCAGACGCTGGACTAAGAGAGCCAAAGTTGGTATTCATAGTCAACTGAAACTGAGTTAAATAGTTACCAGTTACCGTGGTGAAACCGGAAACCACAATTGGAGAAGTTAAACCAGTAATGCTGTTAAGTCGATAGTGTTTGCCAGTCATACCACTTGTGACAGAATCAACATAAGAATATGTGACAATAGCACCATTGTCAACCCAAATAGAGCCTCCTGATATACCAATAGGACTAATGGCACCAGAATATGAACCATTACTAACGTTGAAGCTCGCTAGGTTTCCAGTCGAATCAGCACCAAGACCAGAACTTGTAAAGAATAACAAATATTGATGAGCCCATGAAGCAGTTTCATTAATAGGACCATTCATAACAACTAAATTCGTGTTGTTATCCAGCCCAGTATAGCTTCCCAAGCCGCTGCCAGTCCAACCAAGCCAGACATAGCGGTCATTAGAGCCATTAGTTGGAGAGAAAGAAGCAATAGTCACTATGGATCCTGCAGGGTACCAATACTCACCCACTGTGGGGATCGTGGTTCCAAAGTTAGTTGTAACAGTTAACTTATAGCCCAAGATTTTAATCAAAGCATTATACCACACATCAGCCATCTTTTCATATCCTTCAGCAGTTGGGTGTATGCCTGGGTACATGCCATCCTGAACCAAATCATCAGGGTAATTCAAAGCATGTTCCATATCCACGATAGTGATATTATCACCGCTTGCTGTGCGGTTCGAAGCCATCGCTTCAAGCGCATCATCAAACTCTATTGTCTTAGTATTCAAACTCACATTGTCTGAACGCAGGATAATGCGCGCAAGAAAAACTGTAACCGACTCACCAGAAACAGATTCCCAGAGATCAATATTGTCAAGTATGCCTTTAATTTCAGAGATTATTCCAGCGACATCTTGACCACTCGAGATATCGTTGGTTCCTATATGAAGTAACACAACATCAGCTGGATTGTTAATAAGCCAATCATACACTCCATCTCTAATGTTACTAGCATTGTATCCGATGTGCCCCTCATGATTAGGGTCAAAACCCGTACCATTAGATTGTGAGCCGACAAAATCTACACTAAAACCGGAGTTATTCAAATCCAGATAAAGATCTTTTCTATAACCATCCAAACCTGGATACCCTAAAGTTATCGAGTCCCCCAAAGGCATTATCTTATGAGTCGTTGTCTGAGCTTTTACTACAAACTCAGAATCGTTTGCTGTTGCTGCAAATGTCATTCCTATGACAAGAGTTAGCAATAAGATAACCAAGAGCTTTCTCATAATATTAACACCGTTTGCCGAGGGTGCGATTGCCAATTATAAATTCTAACATAGCCAAAATTGCATTTATCCACTTTGTAATTAAAATACTCTTTTGGTCGAAAAGCATCTTTCTATACCACGATTTTACGGCAATAAAACGCTTCAGCATATTTGCTGTGTGAATTAGACTCTATTCCACGTATTCGCATTATGGATCGGAAAGATTCTTCATCAAACCAACCTTTTTCAAATTGACTTTGAAATATTTCACATATATTTGCTATTTTCCTATGGACTAAACTTTCATCTAAGTGAACGTATAAGTTGGGAATCCCTAAATCTGCGTCATATTTCTCTATCTCATATTCCAAAATTACGTTGTCACGAAACGCATTCCAAGTAAGTTCAGAAATTAGTCGATGATCTTGATGGGCATCATTAGAATAATGTGTAAGTATTAAATCTGGAGAAAATTCCTTCTTCAAATCCACGAAATAATCCTTTATGGAAGCACCGATATATGGAAAATAAGAATCTCTAAACTTCTCAACGTGAATAGACTTTGAGTTAACCTTGCCAAGAAATGATTCTGCGCTCTTATAAGCTTCCTGTGCTCTTTGGTCTTTTGCTGAAAAAACAACCCAGTGGAATTCAGCTCTTGGATATTCTTGGACAAGCCTTAGAATTGTTCCTCCGCACCCAATTTCTATGTCATCTGAATGAGCACCTAGGCAAAGAATTTTTGGTTCTGGATTATCAACAAATAGACGGAATTTATTCATGCATTATACCGCCGTTTTTACAATGGCTACGATTATTCCATATTTCCCAAGATGAAGCATTTTTTGAAGCCAACTCGTCTAAGCGTTGTTTATCTTTGTATGTATCTAAACTCGCCCAGAAACCGTCGTATTTGTAAGCTAGCAACTCTTTTTTCTTGATGAGCCTTTGAAATGGTTCATTGACTAAATCTTCTCCTGGATTTATGTAGTCAAATATTTGGTTTTTAAAGACAAAGAACCCCCCGTTGATTCTAAGAGGCGTTTGATTTAATTGGCAAATGTCTTTAACGTAGTCATCTTTGGTTGTTGACACATAATGAAATACAACTGATGGTTTAACGGTTATGAAAACCCCTATTTTATCTCTTTTAACGAAAAAATCTATCAGAGTGGGTAGATGCAAATCAGTGATACCATCAGAGTAATTCGCAAGAAACATTTCATCCTTGTCAACATATTTCTTGACGGCTAGCAACCTTTCACCTAAAGTTGAATTTAGTCCAGTCTCGGCAAAAGTTATTTTCCATTCGTCGATATCACTTTTGAAGAGTTTACGTTTCTTTTTTCCACTGGATAAGACAAAATCACCCGTTAAGCACTCATCATAATTTAGGAAAAATTCTTTTATGGTCTCACCCTTGTAGCCAAGACAGAGAATGAAATCCTTGTGCCCAAAATAAGAGTAATATTTCATTAGCTGCAACATGATTGGCTTTCCACCCACAGAAACTAACGGTTTAGGTATGGTCTCAGTTGATGGATGCAACCTCATACCCAAACCACCACAAAACAGAACAACTTTCACACAACTTCCTCCTTAAGAACCGTACTTGTTAATTCATTTCCTTGAGCATCATACATTTCCAATTTTGGGATAGGCACTATAAAGCGGCCTTCCCAGCGTCCTATTTGCGACATTTGATTTATAATTTCCTTTTTTATACTCCAAGGCAAAATTAGAACATAATCAGGCTTGGTTTCCTGAATTTTGTCAGAACTAAGAATTGGCAAGTGTGTACCAGCCTGAAATTTTCCTTGCTTGTTCGAGTTACGATCAACTAAATAATCAAGAAAATCTGTTCGAATGCCACAATAATTAAGCAAAGTATGAGCTTCGGCATGTGCACCATAACCAGCCACAGATTTTCTTTTGCGCTTAACTTTTATTAGAATATCTAAGAGGTTGCGTTTGGTCTCCTTAACCTTTTCATTAAATGAAAGGTACTTTTGAATTTCCAAAAAACCAGTTTCTCTTTCACTCTCTCTAACTTCATCAGGACGGTTCGTTTTAGATATCTGCTGATTTTCAGAATGACAAGCATAAATTCTCAAAGAACCACCGTGAGTTGGAATTTCCTCGACATCAAAGATTGACAAATCATGCGATGTAAATAATTTTTCAATAACAGTAAAAGAGAAGTATGAGAAGCGCTCATGACTTAATGTGTCAAACTGGTTTTTCTCAATTAAATTTTTCAGATAGTGAAACTCCAAAGTAATTATCCCTGATGGTTTGAGCAAAGCTTTCATACAATCTAAAAAACCATGAATATCAGGAACCTGAGCTATTATGTTGTTTCCAATTAAAAGATCCGCTTGCTTATCTTGCTCAACCAGGTAATTCGCTGTTTCTTTATCAAAGAACTCGATTATGGTTGGAATTCCCTTTTTAATTGCTTCTTCTGCCACATTGCTTGCTGGTTCGACGCCTAAGACAGGGATGTTTCGTTGAGCAAAGAATTGCAGAAGATAACCATCGTTACTTGCAATCTCAATAACTTGACTTTTGGAATCTAATTTTAGCTTATTCGCTATCATCTCGGCATAGTTCTCAGAATGCTTCAACCAACCCTTTGAGGAAGATGAAAAATACGAATACTTCTTGTAAATTTCTTTGGGGGTAATAGACGCCTCCAATTGCACAAGCAAACATTTTTTGCAGAAGTAAATGTGTAATGGATAAGTTGGCTCCATTTTATTTAATTGATCAATAGAAAGATAACTTTCACATAACGGTTGCACACCTAGATCAGCGAAGGTATACTTAAGAGGTTCACCGCAAGACCGGCAATTCAAGTTTTTTGCTCCCATTATTCTCCGCCTAAAAAATATTTTTCTTAAATGTTAACCTACTAAGCGTCTCAATGTCTTGTCAACCCCACCAGATTTTAGACTATTTTCGAGGTGAGTTATACGTCTGTATCTAGGACCCTCAAACTCTTCAACTAACAAACCAACTTTTTTGTAAGCGTCATATAGCTGTTTGGCGCCCAAAGGAACGGTCCATTGCGGTTTAAATTCAGGCAACGCGGAAGCTATCTTATCAAATTCAACTCTGTAAGAACGTTGATCAGCTTCAGCACCCTCAACATATTTGATTTCTGAGTCGGGAACAGTTTGCTTAGCAATCTCTGCAACCTCACGGATTCTAAAATTTTGATCATTTCGCCCTACGTTGAAAATCTGATTGTGAACTACGTCCCGAGGTGCATTAAGGACAGCAATGAAAGCGCGAGAGATATCTTGAATGTGAACAAACGGTCTCCATGCAGTTCCATCGCTTTTTAGAAGAACAATACCTTTTGTAAACGACCAAGCTATGAAGTTGTTTACGACAAGATCAAAACGGAGCATAGGTGAGAGTCCATATGCTGTCGATGAACGCAGCAAAGTCGGGCTAAAATTCGAGTCAGCTAATTTTGAAATATCTCTCTCAGCGAAAACTTTGGACTCTGCGTAAGGAGTAACTGGTTTTGGTATTGACTCTTCGTTCACAATTTCATCTGTAGTAGCGCCATACACACTGCATGATGAGGAAAGAAGAAAACGTTCCACGCCTGCACTTTTGGCGAGTTTCGCCAATCTAACTGACCCTTCATGATTAATTTCATAGGTAACTTTTGGGTTGAGATTACCAAGAGGATCGTTTGATAACGCACAAAGATGTATAACTGCGTCAAAGCCCACTAAATCAGAACGTTCTATATCCCGTACATCCTTTTTTAGATAGGGAATATTTGAGATAGCTCCAGTTATAGATGGATTACCAAATACACAGTCTTTGAAGAGATCACTATCCAGACCGGTTATATCGAAACCTTCAGCTTGTAACATGGGCACCATTACAGTTCCGATATATCCGTTATTTCCTGTAACCAATATCTTCATTCTTAACCCTTGCTTTCTTAGATAATAAGTCTTAATATATTAACCATATTCCGAAATTAATTAAATTTGATTTAGAAAGAACCTTGCTTGTTAATGCTTTTTTGTGAGGCATGATAAATAAAATTATTTTTGATTGGATATTTCTAATGCACCATTGTTTCTCAAGAGCACAGAAGATATTCAGCTTCAATATCCATGGTTTCCACCATTTTCCTAATTTCATTAAGGTATACTGGATTCATTATAATTATGACCTCAGGTTTGTAGTCTTTTAGAAAGCTTGGCGAAACTATTTGCTTACCAACACCTGGAATAAATTTGCCATGCCTGTTGGGATTAATATCAACTATGTATTGAATTTCATCCTTAATTTTCAAAGTAGTCATGAAAGCGACACATTTGGACCCTGATCCCCAGATAATAGCCTTTTTTTTCCCATCCTTAATTCTCATCAATTCTTTTTTCCAAGTATTTAATTTATCTTGACATCTGGCGGAGAATAGATCCACCATCTTAGCTGTCTCTTCAACACTTTTTTCTTTTTCAAATATTATACTTGATGGTTCATTTACAGGCTTTCCTTCAATGAGAAGATACTGATCAAAGTAGTCTTTAACTAGATTTGTTACTTCAAAATTGCACAAACGAAATATCTGTGCCAAAGATTTGAGACTAAAATAAGAACAATGTTCATAGTAAATGTCCCAAAAAGCAACTTCTGTCAAAATGCGACCAACATCAGGTACTTCGAAAAACACAGGTGTATGGTTAGTATTGATGGATCTCTGAACGCTATTTATGAATTGTGCGGTATTGGGAATATGTTCAAGCGTATGACGACAACAAACAAAATCGCCCAGGTATTTTGCGTAACGTTCAGAGTAATAATCTCTGATAAACATTATTCGATCTGAAGCAGAGCTTTGGACACCGCCACTAACAGTTGAGGGGTCTATTCCAACTCCATAATTGTTACCCAACTCACAGAGCATTGCCAAGAAATCACCTCTACCGCAACCAATTTCTGAAACATGCTTTCCGTGCAGATCATAAGTATCAATTAAATGAGTAGCCAATTTTTGCGCATACGTCATAAATGTAGCTGAAAAACCTTGTTCTTCAGGAGCGAGCGAGGCGTAATCAACCTTTGAAGGATCAAAAGCCACATTGGAAATAAAACCACAAGACTTGCAAAAACCAAGAACTACATCACCACGAGGAAAACTAATAGCCTCATGTTTTGTTGAAAACATCAAACAACTGTTAATCGGAACGCTTTCAGCTTTATAAAAAATTTCCATTCCGACCGTGCTACAACTTGGACAAATATTTTTTGTTGCCGATGACATCATCTCTAACTCCAGTTCAACTTTATTACATTAATCTTAATTTTAAGCAATATTTCAAATCATAACATCTCTTTTGGTTTTGCCAAGAATTCGGAATAGTCATACACTGATTCTGGGGGCACATGATCAAACCAACAGTATTCTTGGCTTTCTTCATTAAGCTTCACTCTACCCACAGGGTTATACACTTGGAAGACGACAATGAGCTTAATCCTATCAAAAGTCTCCTCAATTCTCCCACCCAACAATTCTCCAATGTGAACATCGAGATCTGTTTCTTCTTTAAACTCTCTCCTTAAAGCTGCTGCAAGAGTCTCGTTTTCTTCTACATGTCCTCCAATAACATGCCAAAAACCTCTAAATGGTTCGACATTACGTTTTAAGAGCAGGATTTTTTCATCTTTGATTAATATGCCATCTACACAGATAAAGATCGGTTTTGGCAAGAGGTCTTCACCATGATTTTATTATTTTTGTTTCTTTCTAAATAAAAAAAGAGATGTATTTACGACTTTTATCAAGAAAAAAATTAGGTCATTTGTTCTTGAATCCATTTATACGTTTTAGCCATACCGTCTTCTAGAGAGACTTTAGGTTCCCAATGAAGCACATTTTTTACAAGAGTAAGGTCTGCATTTCTACCGCGAACTCCCTGAGGCGCGGATAGATTATAGGTTTTTGCTATTTTTTTTCCGGAAAACTTGATCGCCATATCAGCAAGGTCATTGATGCTTATGAGCCTGTCTGAACCTATGTTTATTGGTTTGTCATAATCTGATTCCATCAGTTTAATGGTTCCCTCTACTGCATCGTCTATGTAGCAGTAAGATCGAGTTTGTTTTCCATCACCCCAAATTTCTATTGACCCGGGGTTTTGGGCTTCTACAACTTTTCGGCAAATAGCAGCCGGAGATTTTTCTCGTCCGCCCTTATATGTTCCTTCTGGCCCATAGATATTGTGGTAGCGTAACATCCGAATGTTCATTTTGTAATCGCGCTGATATGCTTCACACATTTTTTCGGTAAATAATTTTTCCCAACCATAAAAATTGTCAGGATCTGCAGGATAAGCATCCTCTTCTTTTAGTCCCTTTATATTTGGATCTGTTTGACGGTAGGTTGGGTATACACACGCAGAACTTGTGTAAAGATAACTGTTAACGTTGTTTTGTCTTGCACCTTCAAGCATCAACGTATTTATCAAAATGTTATCGCGCATTACCTCCGCACCTACTTCTGTTATGAAACCTATTCCCCCCATGTTTGCAGCTAAATTGTAAACTTTATCAATATTCTCAGTGGCTTTAAGACAGTTTTCTTGATTGCGTAAATCGATTAAGAGTTTCTCAGAGCAATACTGTTCTTTTATGTAATCATCATACTTTATGTCGGCGGTACGTACAAAATTACCTTCCAAAAACAATCGTCTGGCTAGATGACTTCCAATGAAACCACCGCCACCTGTAACTAAAATTCGATCCATGTATTTTTCCTCAACTTTTATTTTAGAAAGTTTTGTTTAATCCTCTTTATTAGCTTTATTCCTAAGACGTCATACAAGAGACAACAGAAACCTCGTTTGTAAAACCGCAGAGTTAAATTATAAAAAGACGTTCTATGTTAACGAAATCAAATTCATACTAACTTATAGTAGTGGATGAACAGTTTCATGAATTAATTCAAGAAACATTCGTTTAAAGATCTCGCCCCCATTACGAACCCTAAGCTTCTTTCTACCCAATCTTTCACGATAGCCAATCGGTATCTCCAGAATTCCAAAGCCTTCCTGCTCTACGTGATGATTAAGTTCCACCTCAATATCGAAGCCCTTAGACTGTACCTCCCAGTTTCTCAGGAGTTCCAAGCGCACAACTCTCAACCCAGTCAAAGGATCAATCAACTTAACACCATTAAGAAGATTATGGGCAAATGCAATAAGTCGATTCCCAAAATAGAAAACATCACGTAACGCCTTTCTATCAATGTTTTCTGTGAACCGGTTTCCACAGACCATCCCAACTTCAGGATGTTCATCTAGAATCCTAATCATTTCCGGAATATACTCAGCTGGATACGTGTAATCCGCATCTGTGATAACAATGTATTTAGCTTTAGGCTCCAGGTATTCTATTGCTTTTGCAACAGCATCTCCTTTACCAAACCCATCTTGCAAAACAATTTGCGCCCCCATTTCTTTGGCTACCTCAACTGTTCGATCAGTACTTCTTCCATCCACTACCAAAAAATCTGGGTTACACAAGTAAGTTCTAATTTCAGCTATTGTAGGCCCGATTCCCTCTTGTTCGTTTAGTGCAGCAATTATGACCTGTGGAGATTGAAAACAATTATTTGCTTTGGCTTGAGACAAACACTTTCGTAAGGTATTCGTAGAAAGTCTGGTTGAAGAGCCACAAAGCTCTGAAGGGTAAATTTGCATCAGGGCCAAATCATCCGTAATATTTTAAGATTCCACATTTTTAGCTGGGATTGTACTTTGTAGCTGAAACCTAGTTTGAAATTACAAGCATTTATGTTTTCTGCAGAAAAAAGGAAATTGGCTTGGCTAATGCAATCAAAATACGGTGAGTCTGCTGAATTTTGAATGAGCAGGTCGTCTTCAAACCAGGTGAAGGAGTCATTAAAAGCTTTGATATGAAAACAATCTCCTTCATCTCGAACTAGAGAAAACAGACCTTAACATATAATTAAGCACTATTTCAAAAAAAGAAATATGCCAAAAATCATTTTACTGAAGTTTTACTTCTTAAGCATAACACTACAAAATCCCTTCCTGAAGGAAGTGGACAAGGAAAAAAAGTTAACTTAATTAAGCTCTAACCTAACCGATTGCTTCGTCTGTTGTATTTCCTAGTCATTTAAGGGTTCTGGACAACTAAACCATATTCTATATTAATAAACTCTTGAGACTTTAAACTGAAGTTGGGAGAATTTCATCTAATTTTTATTCTCACTGCTCGCTTGAGCGATTTCTTTCATGCCTAATTTCCCTCAAACCTTGAGATTTTGAAGATTAGAAACATGTAAAAAATATTTCTTAAACCCAAACGCTAAAAAATTTTTGAAAGAAATTGAAAATTAGTGATAAAATTAAAAATCGTTGATTCAGGATTCATTAGACTTAAATGTATCAAGAATTAACATTGACTAACCTTTGCCTTAACCGCGTGAATTTTATGCAAAAACAAAAAACCACAAAAGAAATACAAACCATACTTGAAAACGCTAACATAGATTTCGATTTAACCGTCAACGAAGCATTAAACGCCTATCTACCTAAAATAATGTTCAGCTGCCCCTTCACTGAAGATGTCTGTAACAAAAAACAATGTATCGGCTGCGAATCATCCAATGCCCCATAATAATAGTTTATTTTGGATTGAGTTTGACAAGATAGGGAATATGAAATAGTTAGGGAAAGAACGGGCAAACTAAATTAACAGCTATACAGGTTTCGCTAAAAGTGAATCATTTGGAGGGTATTAATTTAAGTGCTGGGTGGTACCATCGCTGGATCAACTTGGCAACTTCTTTTGAATAACCGTAGTCGATTAGGCTACTAAAGATTTGTTCTGTTGAGTGGCGATTTGAGGCTTCCATAAACTTTGCTTCGTTCTATTCTAATATAAATATTGTTAATAAACAGTAAATATGTACACTTGCACATCATGAATACACATTTTCCTTTTACGTCATTTTGAGGTTGGAAATCTACGAATTTTTTAAGCTAAAAGCAGAGCAAAAGAATCGAGCGTCTAAACGCAGAATCTTTTGTTATTCTGACCATTTCGAAATTTTCCCAGTTTTTCAAAACCAAACTAGGTATACAATATGAACCCAAATACTAATTGAAGCTATTACATACTATTATTAACTCATCATGCAGAAAAATCAAACCTGAAATCAAAAAACACTCCAAAACAAATCCTATATATTCCAAGAAAAAAACAACCTCTTGTTCTTCCATCCTACAAGAAGTTTCCTCTAAACCAAATGAAGCACGAAAGCAAAAATCAAATGGGTGGGCGGGCAATTCTTTTGTTTTTCAATGTTTTCATCCATTTCTTAAATTCTTCTGATGGTGGATAATCACGAAAAAGTTTTATTCGTTTAGATTCCAGGAAATTGTTCTCTTTGCCGGAATATTCAGCTGCAGTCACAAGGGTAGTTCCCGCTTTTTGGGCTTCTTGAAACACAAGCTCCATCTTTGGTCTCCACTCTACATCGCGCAAAGCATGATGCTCTAAAATCACCAAAGGAACCACATCAAGGATACGCATTAAATTTCCAAGCCCTTTTTTTAGCTGAGCCATATCAACCCGAAAACCACCCAAATACAAGGGTGGCCCTCCTATCATAATTACAGCTGGTCTGGATGACAAAATCAACTCTGCAGTATGCGTTGATATCGGACCCTGAACGTCAGGTGCAAACATAAAGCGTTCCCCATCATACTCGACAGTAACCATTACAACCCAACCAGACATCGAATCTTCAGAGCCATGCGAAACAGCTTCAGAAAAACGCAAATAGGTACGGCCAAAGACGAAAGTTTTTCCGTCAGCCGACTCCAGTTGTTTGGCGTGTTTGCCACCTGTTCGTTGAAACATCCATGCACGTTGCCTTTGACTGGCGTTTATGTTTTCTTTGGGGTTCTTTGCAAGAACGATTTTATCCTGATAGATTTGGCGTGCAGTTTCGCAGCCATCTGTCCAGTTTACGACCCAATCCTCAAAAGATGGTGTATGATGATCAAAATGATAGTGACTAATAGTGGTTATTTGAGCCTTATCAGCAGCTTGGGCAATAGTTTTACGAAGGTGAATGATTGTTTGATATTCAAAAGGGTGCGGAGGCAGATTAAACCGGTAAGAAGCAAGAGAAATTCCAGCATCTAAGAGTACCGAAAAATCAGGGGTCTCAACAAGAGTGCACATTGACCGAACGCCAAAACTCTCCCCTGCCAAAGGAGTAACTTTAATCTTGTCTAGTACCGCTTTTTGTCTTTCCATGCAATATCACGCAAAGAACTCACTGAATTAAAGTCGTAAGAAGTAAAAATGCTTACCGAACCTGCCGTTAGCCGCAAGACTTTAATTTCTAATTCTCCTCGCATTACAAGTGAGAAGGGCTATTTTTATGAGCGAAAATAAAAATTTAGAAGTCGCAACTCTTGCTGCTGGATGTTTCTGGTGCACGGAAGCGGCATTTAATATCATTAAAGGCGTTGAACGTATTGAACCTGGTTACACAGGAGGCACAACCGTTAATCCAACATATGAAGAGGTTTCAACGGGCTCTACGGGGCATGCAGAAGCAGCACAGATATATTTTGACCCCAAAGTCATCAGTTACAAAGAAATCTTGGAAATCTTTTTCACTATGCATGATCCAACCTCACTGAATCGGCAAGGCGCAGATATAGGAACACAATACCGTTCAGCTATCTTCTACCACAACCAACAACAAAAAGAAACCGTGGAAAAACTCATAGCTGAACTCACCCAAGAAGGCATTTGGGACAAACCTATAGTAACAGAAATCGTTCCGCTTAAAACATTCTACAGCGCTGAAACCTACCACAAAGACTACTACAAAAAACACCCCAAAGAACCCTACTGCCAAGCAGTCATCGCCCCAAAAATCGCCAAACTTCAACAGCGATTCCTCGACAAAATCAAGGTACCCCTATGACAAATCAAACCTCAACAAGCGCTGACCAAATTCTAATGCAGATCGAAAAACTCTCAGAAAAACATTTTCTTCCTATCATTGGAGCCAGCAAAGGAAAGATTTTAGCAGAGCAAGTTCGGAAATCCAAGCCACAGCATATACTTGAGGTGGGAACTCTAATCGGCTATTCCGCTATTCTCATGGGAAGAGAACTGGATGAAAACGCCGAAATCGTAACTATAGAAATCCACCAAGACGAAGCAGAACTCGCAGAAAAAAACATCCAAAGAGCAAACATTCCGCCTAAAATCACAATTATAACAGGTGACGCAAAAACAATAATACCTACTCTCAAAGGATCTTTTGACTTTGCTTTCATCGACGCAGAAAAAAACGAGTATTTCCAGTACCTCAAACTAGCAGAGCCCAAACTTCAAAAGGGCTCCGTCATAGTGGCTGATAACGCTGGAATCTTTGCCGACCAAATGAAAGACTACTTAGATTACATGCGGAATTCAGGGAAATATAGTAGTCGATACGTTAAGGTTGGAGGCGACGGCTTAGAAATCAGCGTTAAACTCTAACCTAAAGATTTAAGGATGGTTGGTTGGCAATTTGTGTGGGTGGACGATGACGAGTCTGGCCCCGCAGACGCAAGGATGATGTGGATCTTGAGTGCGGACGACGGCAATGATGAAAGCTTTTAGGCTTGTCTTGAAAGTGGAGTTGCCGCCTAAGAGCCCACCTATCATTTTAGTGTCCGATGGAATTCTCAGTAACTCTTATTTTAAGGAGTAAGCGCTAGAGATTAAATTGTTCGGATTCTCTTTCTCTCTTCTCTCTGCAGTTTCTTTCATTTCTTCAACAGTTTTATCCATACTTGTCAGAGGCAACCGATTTCCCGAAACAATTTGACGTGATAGCAACTTGACCCGTTCATGTCCAGCGTTGTATTTTATATCTAAAAAAGTCAACTCTTTATCAGTCACAAATAATTCCACAACACAGTCTTTAGGGTGTTCTTCAGGGATACCGCGGACAATTATTGCGTAGTAGTCATGTTTTCCCCTCGAAAAGAGGCTGCCATCTGAGTCAACCGCTGTCCAATTCAATGTTACCAATTTATCTCTCCTTCAACTTTTTATTCTTTGGTTGGTGGCTTTTCCCATAATTCCAGTTTTTGTTTTTTAAGTTCACTACGTTTACGTTGTAGATACTTGTAGACTGAATGATGTTGACAGCCTTCGATTATCATCTGCACGGCGTTACGTGCAATGTCTGCTTGTTCAAAACTGCCGATAATCGCCACTGTATGCCCATAAACGACAACATCTGCCTCTGAGAGTTCTTCGATAAGTCGACGAGTTTTTCCTTCGGTACCTATTAGTCTACCTTTAATACGCTTCATGTCCGATTCGGAACGCCCAAAAATTAGACGCAGATCCACTAAGTCAAATATATCATCTTCGTTTCGAATCAAACGAAATGCAGTTTCAGGCGTAAACCCCCGGCCGATGGCAGTTACAACATCCTTGGCTTTTAGCAACATAGAAGGGTCAGATGCAGTTTCAAGCAGTACAATAGAGACGCTGCCTTCTCGGTCAATGTCCAATTTCACGTTTAGTTTCTTCTCTATATGCGCTTTTACTCTCCCTTCTGGACCGACTAAAATGCCGACACGTTCTTTGGGGATTCTAACAAAAGTATCTGGACCAACCATTATTTACCAACTACTATCTTATGCAATTCTTCACTTGAATAAACCTTTACGTCTAAACGCGCAAAAAACCTATTAACATTCTCAATGTCCCGATTCAACATAAAATCCGCCATTGGATGCTTAAGAGATACAGATTGTGATAAATCAAAGATAACAGGTTTGCCCTTCCATATCATAATGTTGTATTCACTCAGATCTCCATGAACGATCTTTGCTTTCTGATACAGCCTCTTAAGATAAGTCACTACAACCTTGTAGACATGCTCTGGGTTTGCTGGAGGTCGCTCTTTTAGGGATGGCGCGCTGACACCTTTTTTGCCGATGAATTCCATTACAACTACGTTGCTTTTAACGGCGATGGGTACTGGCACACGCACTTTAGCTTGAGCAGCCTCAGATAAATTCCTAAACTCCTTTTGCGCCCAAACTGCAATCAATGAGCGGGTGTCATGTTTGACGTCTTTGAATCGAGGGTCTCCTTCAATGTATTTATGCATGCCACGTTTGAATTCGGCAGAAGAAGTCAAGTAAATTTTTACTGCCAAATCCGTGCCGTCTTTTGCTGTTCCCCAGTAAACCCGTGCTTCCTTACCTGAACTCACAACGCCGTTGAGTTCGTAGAGTATACCACTGTTTAACAAGTCAAAAACCACCATACGAGTAGTTTGATCAAAAACCTCTTCAACAGTGGCGCGTTCTTTGGCTTTGTCATGGTTAAGCATTTTGTCTCTGCGTTCCATTGTTTTTTCTAGATGGTCTATGCGTTCACGGGCTTTACGGGACATAAATAGTCACAGAGCTATTCTCTTTGAAGGTATTAAAACCACTCTTAACAAAACTAAAAAACAATGATTTTCGAGTTTAACCTCAGCTGGGTCATTTATTGATATGCAATAAAAGTAAGAAGTGTTTGGTTTAAAGGGTTAAGATGCCTTTGCGTCTCAAGTTTTCAGCTTGAGAATGGGTGTAGCGCCAGACAACGTCGCCGCGTTTGTCAGTTTGGAATTCCCAGGGTGATACGATAACGATGTCGCCTTCACGTATCCAAACGCGGCGTTTCATTTTGCCGCGGATACGACATAGGCGTTCAGCGCCATCTTGGCATTTAACCATGATGCGGTCAAAGCCTAAGAGTTTTGTAACTACACCTAGGACTTCGCCCTGTCCTGGATAAGTCATTTCGCTTATTGAGCCTTCATTCAACACTTTTTTCTTTCCCAAACAGGAAACCTCGATTTACCCAATTTGAAATCAATAGTTCTATCTTCCTTAAAAGCATGCTCATATATCAAAATAACTTATCAACGGACCAGACGTTCCCCTTTTTTAAGAAAGGCGCGAATCCCATAAAAAGGTGTGGAAGCAGACAACGCATTTGGAACTGTACTATAAACTAGGCAAGCGCCTTAATTTCTTAAAGATTCTCCCGAATCCTTTTTGCCAATTCATCTAGTATGGGTCGGTCGATTTCTGCGAGTTCACTAAAAGACTTCAGTTTTTGACCTGTAAACCTGGGAACTACATGCACGTGGAAGTGAAAAATGTCTTGTCCGGCAGCCTTGCCGTTCTGTTGAATTATGCTTATGCCATCAGCATTTGTGGCATTTTTAATAGCAGAGGAAAGCTTTTTTGCTGCTTCGTGAACTGCGTCAAGTTCTTTTTCAGGGATATCAAAGATATCGACGAAGTGATCTTTAGGTATGACAAGTGAATGCCCCAAGTTTAAGGGTCGAATGTCAAGAAAAGCTATCACTTTTTCATCTTCATATAGTATGCTTGATGGCGCTTGCTTAAGCACAATTTTGCAGAAAATACAAGATTCATCTAAAATCATTCAATACACCTCAAAAATACTAATTTAGTTTCTAACAATCAGTTTATATGCAATGCTTCTTCATATTTCTTTCATCACTCGAGGTTGAGTTTATGACTGAACTTGAAGACAAAGTTCGCCAAGAAGTAGGCAAAGTACAAGACCCCGAAACTGGACAAACCTTCGAAGAAATGCAAATGATCCAAAGTGTGAAAGAAACCGCGCCGGGAACAGTTACGGTTGAATTTGTTCCAACCAGTCCTTTTTGTCCAATCGCATTTAAACTTGCAGCAGACTTGAGAGATGCTGCAAAAACTGTCCCAGGCGTTGAAAAAGCAGTTGTTTTCTGCCGTGGACATGCGATGGAGCAGCAAATCAACGAAATGACCAACAAGTAACATCTTTTTCAAACATTTAACTATGCGCTGGCAAATAGCCTTAAGGAAGAAGAAAACTATTTTTCTAAAAAAGAGTTTGTCTGCTAGAATAACAACACCTAAAAAATTCTTGTTGTTCTTCCAACCCTTCAATGCACATAGAGGCAGCTTTTAGCGCTTTGTAGCTGCAAAATTTTTCCTTAGAATGAGATTAGTTTGTTTTGCTACTTTTTATTTGGTTTTGGATTAAAGTTGTTTGACCGCTTTTTAAGAATATTCATCTCATCGGAGCGACAGCAAATATTCTTGGAGATCAGCTTTTTTGACCAAGTTACTTCATTCTGCTAAACGTCCAAGTGCCAACTCCAATCATCACCAAATCAAATACACATACGACGCCAAGGTTAATGTATAATGGCTGAATCGGAATCCAAGCAGAGCCTAAAATCACCGTTCGCAAAGCATCAACGCCATAGGTTAATGGATTAAAAATTGAAGCCACGCGCAGCCATTCTGGGATTCCAGCTCCTGAAACAGGAAATAAAGCTCCACTTAAAAAAAACATTGGCAAATTGATGAAGGTTTGGATTGCACCAAAACTTTCCAGACTGCCCATAGCGCTTGCAATCGTTAAACCGATGCTGACTAATCCAAATGTAACAAGCAACATTATGGGCAAACAAATTATGAAAATGATGGGGTCAAAGGCAACTCCTAACAATGTGCCGAAAGCAAAAACAATTACGCCTTGAATGAGTGCATCGGTACTATCCCCCAGCATTTTGCCTAAAAACAACGTGAAGCGGGATACAGGTGAAACAAGGATTTCTTTCATAAACCCAAATTCTTTGTCCCAGATAACGGAGATACCCATAAACATAGACGTGAAAAGCAACGTCTGACCTATTATGCCTGGAAAAATGTATTGCTGATAGTTTAATCCTGGAATCAAAAAACGGGTCCCAAAGCCAGCGCCGAAAATTACAAGCCACAAAAGCGGTTGAATAAAACTGCTAATCAGCCTAGTTCGGTCGCGGAGAAAACGCTTTATTTCCCTAAGCCAGAGCGTGTAGAGTCCACGCATCTCACTCATCTAATAGCTCTCCTTTGAATTGCAGCCATTCCATGCAATTCTTTTGTTGTATCCTGGCGAATAGTTCTACCAGTATAATGCAGGAAAACGTCTTCAAGGTTTGGTTCACGCAAAAGTAGCGATTCAACATAGATTTTGTTATGTGTCGCCAACTCCATGATACGTGGCATTACTGCTCTTCCATTTCTGACTGTGATTTCCAAGGCGCCATCTACAATCTGTGTTTGATTTTGGCTCAACGACGTATTAACAACTTGTTTGAGAAAATCTATGTTGTTTGCACGAACAACTATTACGTCACCTTCGAGGGTTTCCTTTAGTTTGGGAGGAGAATCTAAAACAACGATCTTTCCATGATCCATTATGGCTATACGATCAGAAAGTCTGTCAGCTTCATCCATGTAATGTGTAGTAAGGACCACGGTGATATCGTGAGCTTTCTTTAGTTCTTTAATGTATTTCCATATATGGTCTCGAGTTTGAGGGTCAAGACCAACGGTGGGCTCATCCAAGAACAAAACTTTTGGATAATGAATTAGACCACGTCCAAGTTCAAGTCTTCTTCTCATCCCCCCTGAATATGTCCGCAGTAAATCGTTAGCTCTATCTTCAAGCTCGACGAGTTTTAGAACACGATTAATTCGATCTTTCTGCTCAGAGGCGGGAACTCCGTATAGGTTTGCGTGCATGTAGAGGTTTTCTCTGCCTGTTAAGCGGTCATCGATGCTTGGGTCTTGAAAAACTATGCCTATGGATTTACGCACTTTATTTGCTTCCCTAACAATGTCAAAGCCATTTACCGTTGCGGTTCCATAGGTAGGTTTGAGAATAGTGCATAGCATCGATATTGCAGTTGTCTTGCCTGCTCCATTGGGTCCCAGCAGCCCAAATATTTCGCCTGATTCGACTTTGATGTTGAGGTCGTCTACCGCTTTTAGTGAATTGTAGGTTTTGGTTAATCGGTTAGTTTCGATTACCGAAGGCATGTTTTGTCTTGGAGCAAATGAAAGAAAGAAAGATTTAAGGTTTTTTTGAAAAAACATTGGCTTTTTGAATGCCGGTTAATTGTTTTAGTTATCAAGAATTAGTTGACTGCTGCTTTTTTATCTCGGGTGGATTATACCATTCCCAAACCTTGTTTGAGACGTTTTTAGAAATGCCAGAAGTGGCAAGACCCCTTTTAAAAGAGCGTTCTGAAGGCGCTATATTCGGTTTGCCTTTTGTTTTCTGGCGCATATCGTATCTGGTAGAAATTATAATAATAAAGGTTACGAAATTTAGTGGAACTTGTAGAGGTGCACAACAAAAATACACAAAACAGGTTTGCGTAAAAAATCTTGGTTGCAATCTGCAGCACAAATTGAGAAAGTGACTTATAGGTTATCCTCGACTATTTTTCGTAAGTGTTAAATTTTACCTTACCATACCTTTTTGGTGAGATGTTTTAAATGCCAGAAATGAACTTTGAAGGAACCGCCACTTGGAAGGGCGCAACAGAATGTGAACTTTCAATTAAAGGCAAAAAAATTGTAACTGTCAGTCCACCACCATCGTTTGGAGGAAAAGAAGGCTATTGTGTTCCAGAAGATATCTTTGCCGCCGCGTTGGCTTCGTGTATTAATACACTGTTTCTGTTGATTGCAAAAAACAGTCAACTTGGTTTAAAGAACTTGGAAACTATAGCAAATGTTAAGATGAACGTTGAAGGCATGGAGAAACTAATTTTCACTAACGTTCACTTCAATATGAATGTCACTTTAGAAAATGACAATGAGCGCGAACGCAAAAAAGCCACCACGGTATACGGGATGGCGCAGAAGATTTGCCCGATTAGGCAATCATGGGGCGAAGCTGTTCCAATAAGTTTTGAATTAAATTTCAAGTAGACTTTCTTTTTTCCTTTTTTTATTTTCACGTAATGAACATTTTTAATACTAAAGAAAAAACGCATTAGCCTTAAATACAGAATCGTTTGTATTTTGAATTCGGGAGTAATGTTGAAGATGACTAGCACAAATGCAGTTGTACTTCGCGATGTCACAAAACGCTACAACGAAATAGTAGCCGTAAACAACATAAACTTAACCATACCAACCGGCGAAATTTTCGCATTGTTAGGTCCGAACGGATCAGGAAAATCTACTACGCTAAAAATGCTGCTGAGTTTGTTGCAGCCTACCGCTGGCTCGATTAATGTTTTAGGCATAGACGTACAGAAAGACCCTGTTGCCATTAAGAAGCAAGTAGGCTACGTGCCCGAGGCACCTGACGTCTACGAGTTTTTAACTGGATTGGAATATCTCGACTTCATCGGAGATATCTATAGCATTCCAACCGCTGAGAAGCAAAAACGCATAAACGAATACCTAAAAGCGCTGCAGCTGGAAGGCCGCGAAGGAGACATGATAAATAGCTACTCGGACGGCATGAAGAAAAAAATTAGTCTCATCTCTGCATTTCTTCACAGACCCAAGCTACTTATACTTGATGAACCCCTAAACGCGTTGGATCCTCGAAGTGCAAGAATAGTTAAGGACTACCTGTTTTCACTAAAAAAGCAAGGCATAACCACCATACTTTCCACTCACGTTTTAGAAATTGCAGAAGCAGTCTGCGATCGCATAGGCATAATGTATCAAGGAAAAATTTTAGCTCTAGGCAGTATGTCAGAATTGCGCCAAGAAGCCAGTCTCCCAAGCTCAGGGTTGGAAGAAATATTCCTCAAACTTACCGGAACAGGTGACTTAAAACCAGTAGTTGAGGAACTGTTGAAATGAATTGGAAAAACGTCCTCTACCTGCTACGTGTTGAACGCAAATCAGGCAGGTTACTACGTGGAGTAAAAACCACAAGGTACCGTGAAAGAGGCATTATTGCGTATTGGCCATACTGGGTGTCCGCAATAATCGGTATAAGTGGTGGTTTGATAGCTAATTTAGTTGTTTCGGCAATATATTCTGATGCAACTGCATCTGCCCTTTTGCCACCTCTTTCGGAGGCTACACTTAGCTTCTTTGTTTCTTTGCCTACACTGATTCTAGTATTAAGTGTGGTCCTCACTATGCTACAGCAGATTCAGTTAGCAGGTTTAAAAGCCACCAAGGTAGTTAATTACTGGCTCCCAATTACTTGGCAAGAACACACTTTAGCTTCTATTTTGGCTAATTTATTTGGCCTCCCATTCGCAACCGTCATCGCGTTTTCATTTGGCACAATCGTTTTCGCAGCGTTTAATGGTTTAATTTTTTCTGCACTGATAACTACACTTGCCCTATTCGGTGCAGCTTTTATGGCGAGTGCAACCACCGAAATCGTCCGTGTTTTGCAGGTACGTTTCACAGGCGCAGTTTACAAATCCAGCGGAAAAGCGGCTGTCTGGGTCAGATTTATTGGTACTCTCATCTTCTTTTTGGCGTTCTATATAATTTATTTCTCAATAACTCAGGGTACTACACAGTTTATTCAAGGATTAGCAGCAGCGCAAAACGCAGTTTGGTTCGTTCCTTTCGTGTGGCTTGGCGTGACCTTATTCTACTTGCTAAACGGCATAGTTGTTGAAGGTGTAATATTCATTGCATTATCTGCATTATTTATAACTGCTTTGTACTACCTGGCCATTGCATTAAATAGACGCTTTGGGCTCTACGAACCTCCAGCAATCACTGTTCAAACGCATGGAACTGTTTACAAACCGAAAAGCGGCATCTTAGGGAAACTTGGCTTCTCAAGTGTCGAAGCAGCGCTCATCCGCAAAGATGTCCGATCATTTACAAGACGACGAGAATTAATCAGTGTATTTATCATACCCATAGTATTCATCATATTGCCAATTATGCAATCTTTGAATATAACGAGCAATCCAGATGCCCCATCACAAATTGGTGCATTCTTTATGGGCATGGTTTTTCTAATGCCTCCAGCTTTTATGTCAATGATTTTAGGTAATATGCTCATCGGCGAGGAAGGACAAGCGGTATGGCGTATCTATGCATCACCTATTTCACCTAAGAACCTTGTAAAAAGCAAATTTTTCTTTCAGATTTTGTTTTCCGTTATCATTCTATTCATCACTGGAACAGCAGGCATTATAATTTATCAACCATCTATTAGGATCGTGATTGTTGCTTTTCTTGAAGGACTTTTTCTGATTCTGCCGTTGGGCTCAATTGGATTGACATTCGGTTTTAAAGGTGCTGATTTCAGCGCAAGTCGCCGCGCGAGAATGATTCGACAACAATGGTCGTTAATTAGTTTAGTAGTTTGCTTTGTTGCCGGAGTAGGAATCTTGGCCCCATTGCTGCCATACATAATCAACAGTTTCCTACCAGGCTTTTTAATCTCAATACCTACAAGTAATCTCAACCTCACAATATCAGTCGTTATTAGCGGTGTAATCGCAACTGTTATCAGCGCAATTTTCTACAGAATAAACATCAACAGCGCCGCTGAACTCATAAGAAAAGCTGAGGTTTAAAAAGAAACTAACTTGCGATAGCCACTTTCAGATTCGAGTACTAAGCTGAAAACAAACAATAGGACTGTACTAATTGGTTTAGGAAAACGCTGTGGGCAACGAGAAATAAACAGCGAAAACAAGTTAATAATTTAAGAATGTACATTTTATATGATAAAATGTAAAATCCCTGAAAAAGAGCCATAAACTTGTATCACCAGACTATTTATTTCACAAATAAATCATTTTTACTAGAAGGAGTCTTATGGAGAAATTAACCGTAAAAAGTTCAGCCTTTGAACATAACGCTTTAATTCCTAAAAAATACGCCTGCGATGGAGACGGAATCAATCCACCTTTAGCTGTAGAAGGCACCCCCAAAGAAGCACTGAGTCTAGTTTTGATTGTGGATGACCCCGACGCTTCCAGCGGGACTTTTAACCATTGGATAGTTTGGAACATTCCACCTCACATAGGCAAAATAGGTGAAAATATGGTTCCTGGACTCGAGGGAATGAACAGCGACAGAAGAAAAGGATATACAAGTCCTTGTCCACCATCAGGGACTCATAGATATTTCTTCAAAATGTTTGCCCTTGACGTGGAGCTTTCGCTGGACGCCAATTCATCCAAAAGGGAGCTAGAATCGGCAATGCAAGGTCATGTAATTGCTAAGGGTGAAATTATAGGTTTATACCGCAGGCAGTAGCATCCTGGTTAGCTGGAACGTTTCAAACGTTAAATAGTTTTGTTGGGCAATACTGTTTTGTTGGTTGATAACTGTTGAACCGAAAATTCGCCAGCTTAATCGCCATCCTATTAGCATTAATAGTTACTTTGTCACTTTTTTTGCTCAGCAACCCATCAAGCGAATCCTTGAATTTCTATGTGGGAGTTGAATATGCATATGGGAATCAAGTAAGCGAGGTGAAGGCTCTGGTGGATAAAGTGAAAAGTTACACCAATCTCTTTGTCTTTGGCTCAGTTGAATTAACGTTTAATGAAACCGCTTTAAATCAGGCATGCGATTACGTTTATGACGCCAATCTAAATTTTATCGTTTTATTCACTGGCCTAGATATGTACAACTATAGCATTACCCAATGGATGGTGGATGCGAAAACAAAGTATAGTGATAGATTCCTTGGAATCTACAGATATGATGAACCTGGTGGAAACCAGTTAGATAACGGAAAATTCAGGTTAATTAATGACACAACTAGCTATGCTCAAACTGCCAACTATTTCGTAGGAAATCTCTCGTTTTTCACAGACTATTACTTGCAGTTTGCTCCAAGAATGTTTACTTCAGATTATGGACTATACTGGTATGACTACCAATCAAACTATACCAGCATCTTTGCGGAGTTCGTAGGTAACCAAAGTAGACTACGTCACATTTCTCTTTGCAGAGGAGCAGCAGACGCGTTCGGCAAAGACTGGGGAGTCATTGTAACTTGGAAGTACGATCAACCACCTTACTTAGAATCGGGTGATGAATTGTACACGGACTTAACCCTAGCGTACAATGCCGGAGCAAAGTACGCTATTGTATTTAGCTATCCACAAATAGACACGTATGGCACGCTATCTAACGATCATTTTGAGGCTTTGGAAAAGTTTTGGACGACAATAAACAATGACCCCGCAAGTTTAGGCAAAAGCACGCCTCAAGTGGCATATGTTGTACCCAGCGATTACGGCTTTGGTTTTCGAACACCGACTGACACTATCTGGGGACTGTTTCCAGCAGATGCTTTATCGGCTAAAGTTTATGATGACGTAAATTTTTTACTCGCTAAATATGGTGCAAACTTGGACATCCTACATGATGGAGCACAAGCCGCGGCAGTTTTAATGTGCTATGACGAAGTTTATTTTTGGAACCAAACAATATCCTGAATTATTTATGTAAACAAGGCTTTTTAATACGTTCTAATCTGAGTTTTGATTTCATGTATATACCGGCATGTTAACAACAAATAAAAGCCCACACGTTTGAATCATGTCAATGAGGATATTAACATGTCTGAACACTTCGCAAAAAAATGGGAAACAAGAAAAGAAGGAGAATCATTCATGACCACACTTAAACAAACAGTGCAACCTGCGCCACCATTAAAACCCCGTTTAGATTTCGCAATCCGAAAACTTGACCTGCAAATTAGTAAACTTGACCAAGCAAACGAACGTTTCACCCAAAAAGACAAAGCGCTCTTTTCAAAACTCGTCGATTCTTATACTGTACATGACCAGGCGCACGCGAACATCTACGCTAATGAAATAGCAGAACTGCGCAAAATGTCAAAACTAATCATGAACGCAAGATTAGCACTTGATCAAGTGGCGCTTCGCATAAGAACAGTCAGTGAATTAGGCGATGTTGTTGCAACATTAGGTCCATGCATCGGTGTACTGCGCAGCATTAGCAGCGGATTAAGCGGCGTTCTACCTGAAGCTGAAGGAGAGCTCGGTGACATAGGCAATATGCTAAGCGGCTTAATGTTTGAAGCAGGAGCATCTGGAGGAATGTCACTTAATTTCGATAATGTAAACGAGGACGCCTCAAAAATCCTGTGTGAAGCAGCCATTGTTGCAGAACAAAAAGTTAGTGCAAACTTCCCTGACCTTCCACAAGGAATGTCAACAAGCGCAAACAAGTCAAACATATGATCTAAACTCTTCTTCTTTCCTTATTTTTTTAGTTCTTTTCGCGGCAAACGTTATATCTTTGTTAAGAAAGTTCTGATTTGATGATGATGCCGACTAACACATCCCGTCTTTGTCCTACGTGCTACGTTGAAATGGAACCTAAATGCGATAGTGAAGGGAGAATGATTTATCACCAGTGCCCTAAGTGTGGATGTCGAATTCTATTTACGTTTTCTGGGCATTAGCAACACAACAAAAGGGAATCTTTCTACAGCTTGTCTACTTAATCGGCGCTGTATTATCTTATTTATGCTTAGAAGGTTAGCTTTTTGGCTTATTAGAGTAAATCCCGTTTTCAGTAAGAAGATTTGCCCATTATTATGTAACCTGTCATGATTATTACTGCAAGAACAACTATCACTATGAGTAGGAATATCATTTGGGGGATTCCGAGAATGTAGTGTTCCACTTCATAGTTTAGAGCAACAAATGAGGGTTGTGATGAGCTAGTGTTGTTAAAAAGAAGTTCACACGTTCCCGAGGTATCCACAGTAAAACTGGTTGAATATTTGTCAACTTCTCCAAGATCCAAGATTGTTGAGTTTGGAAAGGTTAGCGAGAAGCAAAAATTGCTATTTGGATCGCCTGTAGTAATGAAGTTCAATTGAACTCTGTCTCCTGAAGAAACGTCTATCTTGTAAGGAAGTTCTTTCCCAGCTTCAACAATAAAACTTCCCGTGGAGGCTCTAACAGAATTGAGTGTTCCGATGAAAATGCAGAGAAGAAGAAATAGACAACATAGTCTTCTCATAGGAAGCATTCCCTGATTTGTTATTTATTAATGGGGTTGATAATCTTTTCGGAAATAGTGTGTTACAAGACTCCTGTTATACAAAACTACAGCTGCGAATGCTTTTTCTCAGACCCCAATCTTAAAATTTGTTAAGGATCGTGGGAACTATTAGCTCAGAATTATACAATTGTCTTTCTCGACTGCAACATTACGTTTTCTTGAACAGAAAATTCACTTTTCTCTAATTGAAAAAAGAGCTTTTTCTTGAAAGGTCTGATTTTGTTCGAACCTTATCTGTAATTCATAAACGATTTATTTATGAAGTACTAAGACACAAGCAGTGTGAGGATATAGACTGTGTCTCATCAGATCCAAAGTATTCTAATTATTGATGACGAAGAAGAGATTAGAACTATGCTTTCAGCTATCCTAACAGACAAAGGGTACTTAGTTGAAACAGCCAAAAGTGGAGGAGAAGCAGTAAAAACCTCAAAGAAAACATCATTTGATCTTGCTCTCATAGATATTAAACTGCCTGATGCTGACGGGACAGAACTGTTAAAAAGACTAAGGGAGATTCAGCCTAAAATAGCCACAATAATTCTGACTGGACAACCCTCAATTGAAAACGCGATAAAATCTGTTAACAACAAAGCCGATGCATATATCTTGAAACCAATCGATGCGCATACACTACTCGAAACTATTAAAAGAACTCTCGCAGAAAAAACCAACGCGTACTTCCAAATGTTTACAGAAGTTGAACGCGCAAAGACGAGCACCCCAATTTTCAAATACCAAACTCCAGATAAATGGTACCAGAACAAGTAGTTTCATCTATTTCGGTTCATACAAAAATTTAATTTTTCTTTGTCATGCCCACTTTGCATGCAGATTCTTATCAAGAAAGCAAGATTTCAACAAGAGTTGCTTGCAGCATACAGATACTTCATTGAATGTTTGGCCAACTAGCAAAATATTCCACGGTTGCAGATGGAATATTAAACCTTTGAGCTATAGTTCGATTGTTCCTTCCACAATTCTTTCTTGATTAACCGCTAGTTGATTGCTTAACCATGATCTAAGCATTATATTCATTTTTGGAGTTTCCCCTATGTAGACCAGGAGCTGGTTGTTTTTAACTGCGTTAATTTCGAATAAATTATCGGTGTCTCTGTAGGTGTAAGCGGAAAATTGCGGTTGACCAGCAAATATCTGGAATTCAACCCAATTCTTGAATTGCAAAATTTCCATTTTTTGATTTATGCTTGTCTGCGTAAAGGTTGGAGACATAAAGTTAGGTTTATTTTCTGATTCATTTAGTTGAGCTTGGAGCGTTTTGACTTCTTTTTGAAGAGCGATTATTTCTAGAATAATTTTGTTTGTGTTTGCTTCAGATTTATTATCGATCGTATCGATTAAACGGGATAAAGTTTTCAGAGTTTTTTCAAGGTTCTCGTTATTTTGCGCGATTGCTGCCAATACTCTTCCAAAGGGCTGATCTTGTTTGAGGTTCGATTTCGGAGGCATTAGTAAATCTGATCTCCATTAAGATTTTTGCTTGGATGGCTGCTGGATAATATGGTTTCTCTTACCACAACAAAGACTAAACCAACTAGAATCGCAGTTATTAGCACATAGATATTCACAAATATCAGAAACAAATAGATTCCGATCAAGATTGTGAAGAGGATATAGGCAACGTTTCTTCGTGCAGCATACCACCATTGTGTTGCGATTTTTCCTTCGCGTATCTTTGTTGGACCGTAGAGGTGGAGTTGCCGGGTTACTTCTTTAATTCGAAATCTGTTTATGTCATTTATTTTTTCAGATGTAGAATAAAGCACTAATGCAGTAACAACCAAGAGAACGGAAATTATGGCGGCATTGAAGTTTTGAATTGTTGGGTTAAAGGCGGCAATTAAGGAACCGATGATTAAGATAGCTGTTATTACCCATGTCTTGTAGTCGCGGTCCATAATTTCTTCTCTTAAGACATGATATTCAGTGAGCAGGTTCTCTTTATCTTCTTTTAGGATGAATCCCATTATGGTTCAATTCTCCCGAATTTCTTGTTTAGCTTAAAGTTTAGAGACTGGATTTGTGTTTTTGCATTCATTTTCTTATTCGTCCAAGTTTTGAATTCTTGCTTTGTGTTTGGGTCTTCTACTTGCTATAACGAGCGCAGCGATGGATATGAATGCTGAATAGGCCCACCATGGAGGATTATTGTCTGATGTATTTGGTTTGGGCGAGGGTGAGGGACTTAGGGTTGGCTGTTGTGTTGGGGTTGAGCTAGTTGTTGGGGTTGGAGAAGTCGTTGGCGTAGCTGTGGGTGAATTTGTTGGATTTTCGGTTGGCGTTGGTGAGGTGTTTGAAGGATTGGGTGTCGGGGTTGGAGTTGGTGAAGCGGTTTCCGTCGGTTTTGGGGAGGGTGTGGGGCTTGGTGTTGGTAAAGGCGATGATGTTGGAGGAGGTGTGGGCGTTGGGGTGGTAGTTAGGGTTGGGGTAGGCGATGGAGTTGGACTTGATGTCAGTGTTGGATACGGCGATGGAGATGGTGTCGTGGACTGAGTTGGTAATGGGGTAGGTAATATTGTTGGAGTAGGAGTTGGAGACGCTGTTGGAGTAGGAGTTGGAGACGCTGTTGGAGTAGGAGTTGGAGACGCTGTTGGAGTAGGAGTTGGAGACGCTGTTGGAGTAGGAGTTGGAGACGCTGTTGGAGTAGGAGTTGGGGTAGGGTGTGCTGTTGGGCATGGTGGAGGATGATGAGGTTTGGTGGTGGGACTTGGATGCTCTGTGGGGAGACAACTTTCCGTGATCGATGATGTTTTCCATTTGGCTTGAACATTATTAGCCCAATTTAGGGCGTAGATGACTACGGATAGACATAGAATTATGCAAAGACCTATTTTTAGTACTCGACCTTGGCGAACTCTTAATTTTTGCATTCTCCTTTCATTAGTTTTATGTTGTTATTATTTTAAGCCTTCGCAGATTCACGTCTAGTACCTTTTTCACGAATGGAGATATAAGCGAGTTTCTTAGTTAGAGAATATTTCAATTTTCGAAATATACCTTGCCATTTGTATCAACAAACCGACACGGCGCTTCCACCTACTGAAAAAGCGGTACTGTGAATGCATAGCGTATATATGTATCCCAGCAATGCACCAGCAATTAGCAGAAGACTGAAATCCAGCAATCCCAGACTCAAACTTCTGGTTCTAAGGATTAGTGAAACAACGAATAAGAAGAGCACTCCAGACGAAATAAGACCTATGAGGGTGCCGTTTCTGAATTTTGTCCATTCGCGGTTTAGCTCTAACATGAAATCATGGAGAGACAGTCATAATAGTAACAGCAATAATTCTAAAAAAGAAAACACCTCCATCGCCTCAAGCCTAAAATACAACAAAAGGAGGAAAAATCTTACTTTTTTGTCGATATTAAACCAATGATCTTAAAGGGCAAGGACAAAGAATTTAGTTTAAGCAATTCCAAATTTGGAGTTCGGCGTTCATTTTTTTGGTTTACTTATCCTGAGTTCATAATATTCATATCCTAAAAAAATCTAAGGTGTAACTGATGTAAAATGCCTCACTGTCCCAGCTGTGGTAAACGTATCGAAAAACCATCCCGAGAAAAGAAGGACCACAACTTTACAATTCAAGCTTTCGACTGTCAAGAATGCCATCACCACTTTCAAGTTACAATTAATAGCACTATTTACATTGTCTAAAATAATATTCAAAAATTGCTCTTAATGGGAAGAATTTTTTCCACACTATTTTTGCGTAAATAATCTACATAGCTTTTGTCCCCATTTTCGGTTTGCTTGTAAAAGTTTCTTATATTTCTTAATCAACTATATTTCCATGAAGAATTCTGAATGCACGATTTACATTATGTTTAAAGAAAGATGGTTGCAGAAGTTCAGAAAAGAACAAGATGGTTGGAAAGAATATAGTCGAAATGGAACCATCCGTGCATGCACTGCAGAACAATTCATTTCTCATATACTTCCGCCGTTGGCTGGAATAAAAGGACCAAATGTAACCGTCAAAGTTGACCCAGACAATGCTAACCTAAAAAAGTAAGTAAAAATTCAATCCAAAAAGGTGTATGATTCCAATTTTCAAAACCTATTATTCCCTAAAATCCAAAAAATTAATATTTAGTAAAGTAGCAAGCTCTTAGCTGATGGATGCATAGTTGTACGAGCTATTGGCTTTCATAGTATTATCTGTCACGTTGGAATGCGGGATGGGTATCGTATACGGCGTCGCAATTGGGTATGATCCTTTACTAGTTTTTCCGACGGCCATTATCTTAAATTTCTTTGCAATATTTGTCGCTGTTTTTGCTATGGATAGATTGATGGAATGGAGAAAAGGGATCAGGGTTTGGATTGAAAGAAGACTTGGGAGGGGGCAAAAACTCATTGACAAGTACGGTTGCGTTGGAATATTAATGGGCGTTTTGGTTCTTTCACCAATACAGCTAGCAATAGTTGGAAGATTAATCGGAATCAGGCCAAGCAAACTCTATCCCACGCTTTTTACTGCAATTGTCTTAGTAGCAACAGCTTTCCTGGGGATCGCTTTAGGTGTTTTCAAAGTGTTATTGTAATCAGTAACACCACAAAAATCAACCTTTACATATTCGATTCTTTTGGGGTAAATTAAGGCAAAATTTGGGGTTAATTCTGAAAAAAAGCTTAAAGACTGTTTTGAATAATGAAGTTTTAGCAAAAGAGGTGACAGCAAGAAATAGAAAGCCAAAAAAGTTGAGGCTGCAAAAGCTCTCAAAACCACTACAATACAAACGGTTTTTAGCATTTTTTCCCTTCTCTCCTTTAAGTGGTTTTAGAGCTTCAACAGCTTCTACAATTAGGATCAGAATTGATTTTCTATAGTCGGAAATTTGTTAATGCTTCATTGATATTATTAGTCTAATTCTTCCCAAACAGATAGAATTAATAAATCTGGAATGCAACTACAGTTGGAGGCTTTGTTTTTTGTTTAGACCAATCGATATAGTTCAGTGTTTTCATAACGCGTTCAGAAGAGACATTTTTGAGATAGATGAAAGTGCCTTGAAGATCGCGAGTTTCAGCGGAGATATTGGTTTAGTATTTGATAGGCTACATATTTTGGGTGAAATCTTGGACTATCATGCTAAAGGTGAGGAGGCAGCAGTTTTTCCAGCCGTCGACAAACTCAGACCTTTTGCTTCACCAGGTTACCTATTTGATCATCACGAACTCGATAGCATGGTTGAAGCCTTGGAAGAGATCCGGAAAAAGCCCGATGTTTTGGCAACAGCTCGGGCAACGGCTGTGTTGCATTCGCATCTGCGAATACATTTAGATAAAGAAGATTTGTACCTTTATCCGATTCTAAGAGAACAAACGACAGATGACGAACAAGTAGCGGTTGGAATAATTATGTCGAGCAAAATACCACCGGAACGTTTTCCAGATCTCGCTCAGTGGTTGTTACCCTTGCTCAGTCTTAATGACCAAGTTATGGTGGTCAAAGGGTGGATGACGATGATGCCTCCACCGGTTTTCACGAATGCTAAGTTGCTAATTAGGAAGAACGTTGGAGATAATTGGGTTAAGATTGTTAATCTGATTCCGCAATTATCTGAGTAGAAATAATTTCTGTTTTGGAGCTTAAGTTTTAACAAGACACATTCAATTCGTTTGAAAACGAGCTGTTATCTTCTTGAGATAAATGCTTAGGAGATAAAAAATTGTCTAAGCAGAAAAGAGCAGTTAAATAACTCTGATCAGAATTATCACGATACGGACAGGGTTTTTAGCAAGTGGCACCAAACGATATAAAAAAGGGAGCGATAATTGCCCAAGTTGCTTTCTTAATAGTTCTGGCTGTAGGAGTAGCAGAAGTTGTTGTTGCTTCATTTGCCACCAGCGTAGCGTTGCTGGCTGACGGAATCCAATCAATCGCCACTTCATTAATATTCCTAGTAGTATGGGTCGGCATAAAACTCTCGGAACGATCACCCGATGGCACCTTTCATTTCGGTTACTATCGGGTAGAAGCTTTGGGGAGTCTAATCGCCGCCTTCGTTTTGTCCATTTTTGGCGGTTTTGTTCTTTTCCAAGCTTATGACTCATGGGTAACGAAGAGAACAGTTGCCAATGCAGAGATCGCTATCTTATTTGCAGCCATTTCTGCAGTGATTATTCTGTTAGCATCTGTTTGGATTAACCGAACCTCAAAAAAAATAGGTTCAACAGCCCTGTTGGTTGGTGGGTTAAGTGGCGTGTTAGATGCGCTCTCATCAGTTGCCGTATTAATTGGAGTTGTTTCAAGTACGTATTTGGGTATATTACATGCAGATTCAATCGCAGGAATTCTGATTGCCGGAGCTATTTTTGTTGGTGCCTATTCAATTTTCAAGGAATCATCTTTGGTGCTAGTTGACGCTTGTAGTTGCGGAGATTTAGTTGGTACAATTGGCGAAATAACAAGAAGCATTAAGGGCATAAAGGATGTTCACAATATTCGCATAAGAAAACTCGGACCTTACATTACAGGAGATATGCACGTAGTTGTTTCAAGTGATATGTTGGTTAAAGAAGCGGATCAAATTGCTACCCAAGTTGAAGAGAAGATAAAGGTGATGTTTGACAAAGTCTTGGATTTCAAGATTAGAATTGAATCTGACGAAGGTCACATCAGACATTCGAAAGAATTACCAATAGATAGAAGCTGAATCGGTCGGTGAAAGGCGACTTTGCTAATTATTGATCTTTTTAACATTATTGAATGATTTTGAGATAGTTATTTTGTTCTTGCCAATTTTTTTGAGTATAGTTTCTTAAAAGAACATGTTCTGAGAAGTCGGTTTGCAGGCCGACATTTGTCGTAGTTATGTATTATCACAGATGTATTAATTGTGCTAGCAGCAGCCCTTCTTGTTGGCAAAATATTTGAGCGATTCTGTGTTTTCTTTCAGTGGTCGGGAAAATTGTAGGCTGAAGTTAAATATTCTAACTAACTGCCGGATTGTCATTTGTGTAGGTAATTTTGTTCTAAGCTTAGAAAACCTTTATATGAATAGTTATTCATATGATAAATAATTCATGTAAGGTGAATATATGAAAAAAGGATTAACCAACACATGCCACCGCTTCTTCACAAACTTAGCAAACCCAACTAGACTTGCCACCATAGAACAATTAATGCAAAGACCAATGAGTGTTAACGAACTTGCAAACGCTCTTAATCAGGAACAAAGCATGATCTCACACAACCTCAAACCCTTACTCGAATGCAACCTTGTTACAAGTGAAAAATTGGGCAGAAAACACGTTTACACTTTAAACCAAGAAACCATCCTGCCCATCTTTTCCATAATTCAGAATCATGCACAAAAATATTGCCCTACAAACGGGAAATGTCTCAAAGGAGGAAAATAAATGAAAAGAAAAATTGTAAATATAAACGAAGAACTCTGTAACGGATGTGGCAACTGTATTCCTAAATGTGTAGAAGGAGCTCTGCAAATAGTAAACGGCAAAGCAAAAATAATCAAAGACACATATTGCGACGGGTTGGGAGCTTGCCTGGGTGAGTGCCCGCAAGGTGCAATTACTATAACAGAACGCGAAGCAGAAGCCTTTGATCAAGAAGAAGTGCACCAATACCTAAAAACAAAGGCAACCACAGCACAATTAACTCAAGTTCCAAAAAATTCAACTCCCCAAAAACCTCAGTGGCCAGTTAAATTGAATCTCGTTCCAGTTAAAGCTCCATTTTTCGATAACGCAAACCTGTTGTTAGCTGCTGATTGCGCACCTATTGCCGTTAAAAATTTTCATGACATGTTCATGCCACAGAAAAGAGTTATCATTGGGTGCCCAAAATTTGATGATGCTCGGGTTTATGCCCAGAAACTAACAGAAATCTTAAAACAAAATGACATCGCTTCCGTGACCGTTGTTCATATGGAGGTTCCTTGTTGCACTGGCTTGAAATGGGCTGTAAACAAGGCACTTGAACTATCAGATAAGAAAATTCCAGTTAAAGAGTATGAGATAAAGATTGGAGGTGAAATTGTTGAGCTTTAATAATAAACCTCAAGAAAAAAACCCTCAAACTTGCCCTGGGTTGAGAGATCTGCTACAGCCTAAACCCTCATACATTAAGTGCCATGTTTGTGGAAGTGACTTAGAAATCTGGAGCGATGAGGACAAGACAACGTGTTCTGAATGTGGCGCGGAGTGGAAGCGTCCCGACAAGACTGCTGCTTGCTTAGAGTATTGTGAATTTGCCGACAAATGTAGAGGAATAATAGAATCAAGGAAAAACTGAAAAATAGTCCCACTTTTTTGTTAAAGGCTCTCTCAATCCTGTGGATGGATTGAGACAAGAAATTGTTCTATCTCAACAGTTTACTATTGTGTTAGGTTTCAGGTTTGGTTACTTTTGAATGCCATTTTTGTGGTGAAATACTTGAAGTTCAGCCCTATGACTGAATACATGGGCTCTTTCTCTTTAGTTCCGCCAATTGCTAGAAGCTTTCGTTGTAACAGAATAAAAGAAAAGCATCAATGTGAAAATTCGAAGTGCAAAAAGGACGCTAATGATTTTCTGGATTAAAGTCAATTGAGTATTCTTTGCAGAATCTAAGACACTCACAATTGAATTATGAAAAGTAAAAGGAAAAATTCTATTTTTATTATCTTACCAAGTTTTTTTCATACTCTTGTC
Source organism: Candidatus Bathyarchaeota archaeon (assembly GCA_963775465.1). Taxonomy (GTDB): domain Archaea; phylum Thermoproteota; class Bathyarchaeia; order Bathyarchaeales; family Bathycorpusculaceae; genus Bathycorpusculum. The sequence goes on from CAVZIW010000001.1 coordinate 375,610, forward strand.
GCCGTAACGGGTATAGTTGCGATAAATTGTTGTTGGATAACTTAAACAACATAGTAATCGACACAATAGAGTGGCTATTTCAAATAACGAAAAATAAAGGCTGCTAGTAAAAATTAAGAGTCACTATCTTCTACTGAGGTGCTCTTTGTATACTTCAGTTCGCCATTTCCTCTCCCAACTTGCCCATCCAGTTTTTACCAAGCCTTCTCTAACATGAGGATTCTCGGCGACCCATTCAACAAAATGCCAGAATCGCTGCTTACCATCTAATAAGTCCCTTGGCATACCTTTCTCCACACACCAACGAACATAAGCATCTTCAACGGTTTTTCGGAAATCACCAGTAGATTGGACTTCTTCAACCTTAAACCCCTTGTCCTGCAAGCGCCTAGCCACCGTAGACAAAATGTATTCTGAGCAGACCTTAAAACAAGTTTCAGAATCTGCTTGCATGACGTCCACCAACTCATCGGCAATCCGATCAGCCTCCGACAGATACCTTTTATTTTTGAAATTAGGCGGTTGAAAACATTCAGTTGAAATTCTGCGTTCAAACACAATCGATTGAGGGGGCTTAATGGCACAAATAACAACGCCTAACAAAAGATCACTCCATCCTGAAGCGTCGATTATAATCATTTTTCCCGGAAGGTAACAGTCCAGAGCCAAAGATAATCCTCAGTTTTTTATCAATCGTAGTTTAGTACTATAACAGTTTAGCTATTTATCAACAATCATAAATCGAAAAATTTATTCAAGAGCAAACAAATAAATGTTCTTGACACATTCTAATTGATTAGGAGTGCTATTTTTTATGAGTGAAAAAAAGAAATCAACAAAAGATGCATCCAAACCTTCTGACATAACTATTTCAAAAAGTAAAACCCCAAAACAAAAAAGAAAAACAAAAAGAGCCACCGCCATTAAGCCAGCGAGCCAGCAAGATGTCTGGCAAGCTTTCGATGATGCATTTGAAAGTTTCAGAAATGATTTTGAAAACTTGCTTTTCCCAGTAAACGTTGATAGTATCCTTGCTCAGGTACCTGAAGTTCGAGTTCCAGCTGTAGATTTGGAAGATAGAGAAAAAGACTTCCTCTTAAAAGCTGAAATGCCTGGTTTTAAAAAAGAAGATATCGAAATTTCTGTTGCTGAAGACGGAGTCGAAATTTCAGGGATGGCAGGTTGGAAGTACAGCGAAAAAGAACAGGATTATATCTGCAAAGAAAGAGCTTGCAAGTCCTTCTACCGTTACGTTGATTTACCTGAAGAAATCAAAGTTGATGATGTAGACGCTATGATAAACGATGGTGTACTCGAGGTAATACTGCCCAAAAAACAACCGAAGAAAACACGAAAGGTCAGTATAAAATAATTTCACCCTTTTTTATTTGTCTGTTCTGTAACTAGTTCGAGTTGTTTCAGCCAACATTTTTGCTTCGTTTTGGCGTAATTTTTTTTCTTTGAGGATGGGTTATTGTTGAGTGTTCCCATCCAATCTTTTGGTGGCGGGGAGGTTTGCTTTTTTGGTTCTGAATGTTTTTCAGTTGCTGTTGGGATGGGAGATGTGTTTTTTTGTTTGTAATCTATGCTGGGTTAGGTTGGATGGGATGAGGATGGGGGAGCTTGTCGTATTTCTATGAAGGGTGGACTATATTTAGAAACATTGGTAAAACTAACCATTAGAGCTAAATATTCAGTGAATATTGACTCCTCAGCTTGTCTTTCGTTCTAACTCTGGTCAAAGAGGTGTAGTCGATTTTTCCGACTTAAAAATCTTTGAGAATACTTTGTTTTGGATATATTCTATTCTAAGTAATAATTATCTAAATCAAATAATTCTTCAAAGAAATATCGCTTTTATTTCAACAACCTCAAATTGAATTTACTGGATGAACTTTATGCTGAAAGGAGATATGAAGGCTAATAGTCAAGAGAAGCTTGCAGAAAGATGCCGGAAAGCGTTAGAAAAAAGCTATGGCATGGAAATTCCAATGCCGAAAAGCAAACCAAAGAGACACCGGTTATTCAAAAGAGGCGTCTATTAATGAGCAAAGCGAGATTTATTGACTCAATAAAAGGCAAGAATCAAGTCATAAACGAGCCGGAAAAATTAAAAATTGTATCGAAGATAGAAGAAAAGAAAAGACTATCAAGTGAAGAGTTTCTCAAAACCTACGATTCATTATGGAAAGACGGCCCCTCGATTTCTTACAATAAACCTGAAGTCCGACTTAGAGAATTTAAGACTAAATCAGATGCATAATTTGATGGAAAGCCCATAATTTCATAACTATTTAACTTTGTCAATTTGCCTATCACGGCAGGGCTATTTTAACTATTCATTCTGATTTGAATCGTTCTATTTTGGGAACGATAAAAAGAAGACATTGATGACTTATCGTCATTTAATTTCCTATTTAAAACTAAACAAAGTTTTTAAGTGTTTATACTATAGCAAGTAACACGATATAATAAAGTATTTGTGTTAGACACATTCAAGCGAGAGCGAAAAATGGAACAACATTTAACTTCCGAAGTTCCGGCTTATGCCGCAATAATTGATACCTCAACCAAAAAAAATCTAGATAGAGAATCGCTAATTCAACTCCTCAGACGCCACAAAGTCAGAACCAGTTTCATTGAAAAAACCGAAACAAACATAGAAGACATAATCTCGGTGTTAAGGAAAGCAAAAACAAACTTGCCTCACACATTCTTTAAAGATCTAGCATCCAAAATGGAATTGCCATATATTAAACATCAAAGGATTAGAGAGCTGTATCAAGAAAAGAAAAATTCGGAATTATTGACTATCTTACCTTACCCAATCATAGTAAAATACAAAATTATTCCTATATCTATCAAAGGCACAAACATAGAATTAGCTGTAGACAACCCATTAGATCCTAGAGTTTTAGTAGCAGCAAAATACTTGTTTGGAACTCGAATAATTAATCTTAACGTTGCTTCAACCAAATCGATTGAATGGGCAATAGACAAAATTTATAATAAAATCCACAAAGATAAAGCAATGCTTGATTTATACAATCGTTCTCCAGATCAATCTGCATATAGAGTTGTGTATCCAAAGCAAAAATATCTTATAATTGCTGCAATCTCGACAATAATCGTAGGCAGCGTCATAAGTCCTTTAATTACTTTAATCGTTTTATTTTCTTTTGTCAGTTTTGTCTATTTTATAGTTAACCCAGTTAAAATTTACGTATCTTTTAGGGGATTTCGAGGAGCAAGAACGTCAACAAGCATTTCAGATGGGCGGGTTTCAGATAAAGATCTCCCAACTTACACAATTTTGATCCCAGTTTTTCATGAAGCTGAAGTGCTTGCTCAAATTTTAAGAAATATTTATCGCATAAACTACCCAAAAGAAAAGTTGGATATTAAAATCTTGATGGAAGAAAAGGACGAGGAGACAATAGCTGAAGCAAAACTTCTAGGCTTATTTGGCTCCGCTAAGAAATTTGTAGAAGGTATTCCAAAGAAAGAATATATTGATTTTTTAAAATGTTTTGATCCAATAATTGTACCCGCTGCCAAAATAACAACAAAACCTAGAGCGTGCAACTATGGCCTGTTGAGATCAAAAGGAAAATTATGTGTAATCTATGACGCCGAAGATGACCCAAACCCAGATCAGCTGAGAAAAGCAGCAACAGTTTTTCTTAATTCAAGTAAAGATGTTGCGTGTTTGCAGTCTAAACTCAACTTCTATAACGCAGACGAAAACATCCTTACAAAATGGTTCTCGATAGAATATGCGAATTGGTTTGAGTTCTATTTGCAGGGGCTTGATTGGATAGAAGCCCCAATTCCATTAGGCGGGACAAGCAACCATTTTCGAAAAGAATGCTTAGACGCTCTTGGCAGATGGGATCCATACAACGTTACGGAAGACGCTGATATTGGGATAAGGTTAGCTCGTCAGAAACTAAAAACTGAAATAATTGATTCATACACGTACGAGGAAGCAACAAAATCCATCAGAAGTTGGGTTAAGCAGAGGTCAAGATGGTACAAAGGACACCTTCAAACTTATCTTGTTCACATGCGTAATCCAGCAGGTCTTTTAAAAGATTTAGGGCTCGCAAAATTTGCGAAGTTACAACTGACTTTCGGAGCGGGAGTTTTTATGCCTGTAATAAATCCCCTTCTGTGGATTTTTACTGCTGTTGCCTTTTTAGTTCCTGCACATTTTAGTTTTCTTTCGTCAAGCATACTTCAGTTGATATGCATTACTAATCTTTTGATTGGAAATCTTTCCTATTTAGCAATATACACTATGTCTTGTATGAAACTGAAAAAAAATCGGTTGATTCCTTATGCCTTGGTGATGCCTCTATATTGGGCGCTCTTAAGTATAGCTAGTTGGAGAGGTTTAATTCAACTGATTATAAATCCTTTCTATTGGGACAAGACTAAACATGGATTGACAAAATTAAAATAAGCAAGAAAATAAATTCTTTATAAATATTCTTTTTTGCCCTCTGAATGGAATAACTTTTTTGAAGTTAGTTTCATTGGTGTTTGTCTCTTTTTCTGCAAGTTCATTAACTTTAAACAGGTGTTGATGTTGACCGTTTTAATTCTATGAAGATCTTAAGAGATCAAAGTATTGTTTGGATAGTAATTTTGAGACTTGTTTTGTAATCCGTTATCTTTTTCGTTCAACCCATATAATAGCAAATATTAATATTGAAGATTTACGATATTATTTGCAAGAGTCAAATTAATCTCATACAGAAATAATGATGAGGTGAATAAAAACGAGTGAAGAGTCATCTTTAATTTGCCCAAACAAAGATTGCGGGAGAGCTTTCACAAAACCACTTTCTACACAAAACATAGAAAGAGACTCTAGAAAAACCTATAATGCATGCCCTTATTGCCTAACGGAATTATCCTCAGATGAAATTGAGAATGAAGCACAAATAGAAAAAGAAGATTCTGAATCAGAACTTAAAGAAAAACAATATTTTGAAAGTTCAGAAGACGAATACAAAGTATCAAATCAAGAAATAAATGTTGATAGCTTTAATCAAAATAACGAAAACAAATCAGAATGCAAATATCATATAGGTTACTTAGGTGAAGAGAAACACGACCAAATACCTGATGAATGCTTGGTTTGCTTGAAAATAATTGAATGTATGCACCAAAAATCCAAGAATAATTAAGGATTGCCAATAGCAATAAACTTCAAAAAATCAAAATTCGAACAAGAGCGCACACAATACAAATCGCTGAAAGTTTCTATTCAGTCAGACTGCTAATTCTAAATTCTCAGTGTTGAGAGGAATTTTACGCATAAGTTGCTTTTGCTCCAAAAGACAAATTTTCTTTTTAGCCAAATTATGTGGACAAATTTCATTTTGGTTATTTATCTTTCAAAAGACATAATTCCATATATTATATATTTATATACAAGATACGCGAAATAATTGTTGAATCGCCAATAGTGACTATGGATTCATAGTGCTTATGTAGAAAATAAACAAAGTAAACAAGCAAACAGGTGTACAAATGGCAAAATCTAGAGTAAAGATGAACAACCAAGAACGCGATAGAGTGTTTTTAGCTCTAGATACAATGAACGAGTTCGATGAATGCACCCAAAAAAAGGTCAACTTTCCATACAATAGAACATTTTCCACAAGGCGTGAAGAAGAAAAAAGAACAGAACAATCAGCGAGTTGTAATGAACCGAAATCTGAAGAATTTGATAGATTACTTCTTGAATCCATAGATGAAGCATTAGCATCATTAGGAGAGACCGTAAAAAAATCAATATATCAACATCTGCAGAATGATTTCGGGATAAGGAAAAGCGAAATACCAACCGAGATCCTTGATTTTTCAGACATTATACATAAAATTTTTGGTCTAGGGGCAACTCCACTGGAAATTAAGTTTATGATGAACCTGAATTCAAAAATCAAAATTGAAGTTTACTGGCCTGAGACCAACGGACCATGCTCCAGATGGTTTGTAACAGATTTATCATTCACAGAATATGTTGCCAACATGCGAAAAAACTATGCTGATGCTAAAAAAGGCTGCCGAGTCAAGCTATAATTCTACATGTTTACAAACAATGAAAAAAGAAAACAAAAAATTGGAACATTTACGTAGGTTTGGTGTATCTTCATAAAAAAGTATACGAAAACAAGAAAAAATTTCTTCAATTCTGAACAGAATAAAAGGCAAAATTGCAGGACAGGCAACAAGTTGAACAGAATTAGTAAGCTGAATCGTAAATTCGCAATCTATTATTTTCAATCTATTAATCTTCAATCATACCACAATGAGGCAAAAATGCAAGACGACTATTTTGGAAGGACACTGCTTGAATAACGAATATTCGCATGAATGCAACGATATATTTCGTGCAATTACTGATTCCTCAAAGGATGCCATAATTTTTGTAGATGACAAAGGCAAAATTAATTATTGGAATCTGTCTGCTGAAAAAATTTTTGGGTACACCAGCAAAGAGACAATTGGAAAAGAGATTCATTCACTTGTTATCCCTAAGGATATGTGCAAAGAAGCCAAAGAACGCATAAAAGCAAGTATGGAGGTTTTTGCTGAAACAGGGGCTGGCTATTTTACATATGGCAATGTCCAACTAGTGGGACGCCGCAAAGAAGGACGCGAATTCCCCGCAGAGTTGTCGCTTTCTCCAATAAAGTTGGGAGATAAATGGAACGCTGTTGGTGTGGTAAAAGATATTACTGAAAGAAAGAAAGCGGAGCAATTATTAAGAGATGCTGAGCAGCGTTATCATACTTTATTTAATCAAGCACCAATTGGCGTGTTGCTAGTTGATCCAGAGAACGGTTCTTTTGTAGAATTTAATGATTTTGCGCACAGGCAATTTGGATACACTAGGGATGAATTTGAAAAACTAGCTCTTTCAGATATCGAAATTGATGGTGTTGAGAGTGAGGTTAAGCTGCAATTATCTCGACTTTTGAAAGAAGGTGGAGGTGAGTTTGAAGCAGAATATTGCGCAAAAAATGGAGACCACAAAAATATAATTGTTACAGCTAGAGTAATAAAATTGACTGGAAAGAGTTTTCTCCATTGTATTTTTCATGATATAAGTGAAATTAGAGCGGTTCAGAAATCATTGATGGAAAGTGAGGCACAGTACCGGCAGTTAGTTGAACTCGCTCAAGAAGGAGTTTGGGTGCTTAATACGGATTTTGTCACTTCTTTTGTTAATCCGAGAATGGCAGAGATGCTAGGGTATAGTCAGAGCGAAATGCTTGGAAAAAGCTTGTTCACTTTCATTGACCACAAAGTAGTTCATTTGGCTAAGGAATTTTTGGGAAAATATACTCGAGGTGTAGATGGAAATTTTGAGTACGAATTTATCCGAAAAGATGGCACACCAATCTACGCCACTATTGCTGCCTCACAAATTGCCGACGATAATGGCAATTTTTCGGGTACTCTTGCTTTGGTTGCTGATATAACAGTTCGAAAAGAGATGGAAAATAAGTTAGAAAAATATTCCAAAAACCTTGAGGATATTGTTGAACAAAAAACAAAGCAGTTGAAAGAGGCTCAAAAACAACTAGTCAAGTCTGAAAGGCTAGCGGCTATTGGCGAATTAGCTGGAATGATAGGTCATGATTTAAGAAATCCTTTATCAGGAATTAAGAATGCAGCTTATTATCTGCATAAAAAGAATGCGTGTCAAACAAGTTGTTCAAAAGAAATGTTGGATATCATCGACAAATGTGTTAATCATTCAAACAAGATCATCAATGACCTTCTGGAGTATTCCAAGGAACTGATCTTAGTGAAAGAGAGCATATCTCTAGGTGAGTTATTTAGGGATGCTCTATCGATGATGAGAGTTTCGGATAAGGTGAAGATCAATCAGCTCTATGACGCTTCGTATGTTGTGAAAGTTGACTCCGAAAAGATGCAACGTGTCATTATAAATTTAATCAAGAATTCGATTGATGCAATGCCTGAAGGAGGAGAGATTTCAATAAGAAGTAAGATAAAAAATGGCTCATTGGAGCTTTCTTTCTCTGATACTGGACTTGGTATTTCAGACGATGTGTTGCCAAAACTCTTCTTACCTTTGTTCACTACAAAGGCGCAGGGTATGGGTTTTGGCTTGGCCATTTGCAAAAGAATTGTAGATGCTCATGAAGGGAAAATAGCGGTAAGTACAGTCAAAGGAGAAGGCACAACTTTTGCAATTACATTGCCTATTGAAACTAAAACGATTTTGGAGGTGACTTGATTTGGCAGAAAAAGCTAAAATCTTAATTGTTGATGACGACGAAAACATTAGGAAAACAATGAAGGCTATACTTGAAGAAGAGAACTACAGTGTTGATTTGGCATCTAATGGAAAAGAAGCAATACGGATGAGTAAAGAGAAAATGTACAATTTGGCGCTTTTAGACATTCGACTTCCCGACATGGAAGGTGTTGAACTCCTACAACTTCTGAAAGAATATGTGCCGAGAACCCGAAAAATAATGGTAACCGGATACCCAACGATTCAAAATGCTGTCACGGCAATTAACAAAAACGCAGATGCATACTTACTTAAACCCGTTGACATAGAAAAACTCCTTCAAATCGTAAAAGAACAGTTGCGCGCCCAAGAAGAAGAAAGAAGCTTCAGTGAGGAAAAGGTAGCTGAATTTATTGAAGCTCGCGTAAGAGACGTAACAATCAACAACATTTGATACTATAATATCTTTCTTTATTTTTTGTAAATTCTTTGATTTAAGAAGTACCTACAGCATAATCAAAAGATTCTTGATGTCAATTTTTTCTTTTGAGAAAACAAGCAATCTGTCATGTTTTTGAATCCTAAAACAAGATAATAACAATTAAGTGGCTTCAATAAATAGCAGAATACGATAGAGCACGTAAATTTATGATTCATAATGTAAAAATAGCTACTCAAACATACAATCATCCAATTAAAACTAAACTGCAAGGTCTTAAATGAGCTCAAACTATAACCTTTGAAGTTGCCAAAACAGACTTTATGTTTCAAACAATAAGGGATTCATGCTATGACTGAAACACTAGAAAATATCATTAAGACAAAAGAAAAAGAACTGCTCACCCTCTACAAAGTCATGGAGGAGATAAAACTTAGTTTCATTAATGAAACAATTTTTTTCGCTGCAGAATGGTACAAGCAGACCTCCAAAAAATACGTCACAAAGTACTCAGACATCACATTAAGCTTAAGCATGGACAAGCTGGCAGACCTCAAGAAAAAGGTAAAAACACTTGAAAAACAAGCAAACATTTTTGTCGAAAAAGCACTGTCTGAAAAGAATATTTGGTGGCATGAAAACCCGGATCCACATGCCTCCATTTCTCAGTATGATCTTCTTGGCAACAACCAGGTTGGCAGCAAATACCCAGAAGGTGTTGATAAAGCGGTACGTTTTGCTCTTGGAGAACTAGGAGTTATTCTTGAAGAGTTTGGATACAATATTGCAACATCAATATCGTTTAAGCCTTACCAAGAATTTTGGTTCTATGCGGAACAAGATCAAAAGGCACATTTCCACTCTTATTTTCCCCATTCGCTAGATTGGTCAGAAACAATGCAAGAAACTATAGTAAAGTATAGCGAAGCGTTCAAAAAAGCAATATCTATTCTAGGAGAAATTCAGGCAATGAAAGAAGAAGTTAAGAGAAGACGAATCATTGATCTTTGGGATGAGGTAGATAGTTAACCTTAATTGAAGGGAGAAACTTAGAAAACACCCAGTAGTTTCGACGCGACCACGGCAATACCTGCAATTGTAATCACGAAGAGCAAAGCTTTAGATTTTAGTGGTGATTTTGACTGGGCATCAATATCTTGGAACTCGTATTCCTTGATCTCTTTTGTTGACATGTTAATTTGAACTTTAGCAGTTTTGTTTTTAAAGCTCATCTCAACCACATATACTTCATCTTCCAAAGACACTTTCAGAGGTAGCCAATTTCCTTTATAACCGAGTCTTTTTAGGAAATCAATTGTTTGTTCTGTTGCGCTTTCAGCATCGAATCGCGAGAGCTCAATAGTTGCTCCAGTATCTTCAATGGTAGTGGTTGACATTGACGTTCGTTTGAACAATTGGTTTTTCTCAATATTAGATGTTGTGAATCAAAAAACATTATCTAAAATAAACAATAAAGAAAATAAAAGAGAAAATTATGGAATTTCAGGAATAGGCGTCGGTTCCAGCGCTCCATCTAGAGCGCTATTGGTTTGATTGAGCATATTGTTGATATAACTCTGAAGCGGTGTAAGGTTCTGAGCAAAATCATTGGAAGACATCGTAGTTTGAGCTAAGTTCACTGTATAACCAATAACTACGCAAGCAAGGACTACACTGGCTGTTACTAATAATAAAGCTGCAACTGTTGCCTCCATATTGTTACTCCTTTCTCTTTTGAAGTCGAGGCAAAGAAATTATTTAACAATTATTACCAATTTCAGGATATAATGAAAAAAGAAATAAATCGAACATTTAAGAAAAGAAGGGCAGTCCCGAAATTATTGCCTGACTATCTGACTAGGCGATTACTGTTTGGGTTTATTCTCGGCTGCCGCAGGAACCTCTTCAGAGCTCTTTACTTTGGACTTTTCATCCGTTGCTGAAGCTTGATTGTTACCTGACAATATTTGAATCTTTTCAGCCATTGGATGAAGAAGATCTGGAGGAGGATACGGCGTGTTCAGGTTGGAAGATAGAATATAGATTGAATTGAAAACGTGTTGATAGATTGTGAAAAGAATTTGTGGGATGCGTGTTTTTGGGTTTACCTCTAATTTCTTCTTTATATCGTCTGGTTTTCCTGCTAAAGTGACTAAACCAGCAGTGTTGTATTTAACGACATTTGGCTTTGTTGAAATTGCCAAATTGAAACTTAGCGTAACTTGGCTGTTTTCTCTTTTTTGTTCTTCTAGCTTTGCGTTAACGTCAAAAAAAAGCTCGTCTTTTGTTGTGTATTCTCCTGTACGTTCAGCTTGTAAACTATTAAGATTAATCGAAACCATTACTCCTGAAACAGAATATTGTGGGTTTACCGCTGATTCCTCTCCTACACATCTTGTGATTTTGATATATAACTGTTATATTAGAAATTTGTCTCTATTTGTAGTCTTAGTTTATTGATCTGCGAAAGCTGGAACAGAAAACTCGGCTGCAAAATTGAAACTCTCTTCGCCTTTTGTGTTCCCTCTGGATTTGAGAACGATTTTCTTGGGGCTATCGTCTTCAATGTAGATTAAGTAAACTACGGATGTTCCAAGACCTAAACGTGAAAGCTGCTGAATTGCGATTTTGAACTTGTCGAACTCCTGAATTTTAGCTTTGATTTTTTCAATTGCTTCAAAAAGTATTTGAGTCTGTGCTTCGTCGGCAAAGGATATTTGGAGCTCCCCGGAGTAGACCCAGCATGATTCAGCCTCACCTTTTCCTTTTTTCCCTTTTGCTTTCTTTTCATTGGAGGACTTTGGAGGTTGTTTTGACTGGGTTTTGAGGTTTTTTTGGATTATCGCTGTTTTTTTGTACCATTCTTCGTCTTTATGGTCTTTTTCAAAGTCTCTTAGAAGGGTTCCGAGCCATTGGCTATAGTCTTCGAATAACGCTTTGTTTTGTGAGATTTGATTTGAGGCATAGTCTACTATATCTTTAATTGTTGTGAATTGGCGTATTTCGGTTCCCATAGTAGATCTCCTTTGTGAGATGTTAGCGTTTTAACTATATTTCCAGAAACATGGGATAATAACATTTGTCCATCCAAAAAATAACAGACTCTAAAAGTTTTGTGTTGGATTTTTCATTGAAGAAGCTCATGTGGCTTTAGTTGCAGGTACAAAGTCAACTGAACCCCCTCATCTTCCTTTATAGAGACTTATCTCTGCATCTCTACAATGTCTAATCAGTTGATTTTGTTATTTGCGTTTAGTTTGTGCCACAATGAGCTCTTCTCTTGGTTTTAAATAGCTGGTGGCTATTTGTGAAAAATGTGGTTCTGCAATGTATTAAAGTATTATGTATTACTATTCGCTATTGAAAAGATGTCAGGCGAATACTAATCTACCGTTCTCTAAACTTAAAGAAATACAATAATCCCCCAACAACTGAAGAAGCCACTATAACCCCAATTATCGGAATAGAATATTTAAGGTACAATGGCTGCTCTGCAACTGAAAAAATATATTCTGGACCATCAACCTCGAAAGCAACTGGTGTCTCCAGCGAAGTCGCAGTTATTGAGTAGTTGCCTGAGTTAGGAGGCTTAAAAGTCGCTTCAAAAGTCCCATTTGAAGCTATCGTGCAGCTTAAAGTTTTGTTGAAATTCGCCCCCAAGATATCTAATCTGACTGTTGAGGCATTAGTAACTGGGCTTAGAACACCAATCACAGTTATGTTCTCACCAAATCGTATTTTATCGCTAATTATTCCGTAATCTAAGGTTGAAGCCATCTTTACTGTATAATTTCCAGATGACTGCAAAATATTTCGTAGAGAATCTACAGCCTCTATTCTATATTGCACAATTGACCCTGCCTCTTGACCGGGTATTGTCGCACTGCAAGTATTGTTATCAATTGACATGCTGATGCTACTTTGGTCGGTCCAATTGTTTGCAGTATAGAAACAGGTTGCACGTTCAAGACTGTTAGATATGGATGAGTAAGAAAGTTCGGTTTCATTGCCGGCGAAGGCTGTTTTTGGAGCTGTTGCAGGCACCAGTGATTCGTTCCCGAATTGTGTCTTGAGCATGAATTGGATTTCTCCGGAGCCTCCTTCACCTATCAGAACTAAGTGGTAGAGGTTAGTAAATTTGTTAGTCGTTGAGTAGTTTAGAAACATGGGTTGACCTAAGTATTCACAGCTGGCATAGGCGACTCCTCTTGATCCTTCACTCTCAAAATTGTAGCCCCCGATCTTACTGGTAACGTTAGCGTATAGCCCTTGTTCCCATGGAAGAGGATAAGAGTTTATGCTGAGGGATTTGGCGTCATTCATTAGGTATAATCTAGCTTCGTACATATCTAATGTGTTGGGAACTTTAACGTAGAGCTCAAGGTAGCTGGCATTTGACAACAGTTCATAGGCCCAAGAGGTGTGAAAACGTGGCAATCCACTGCTGTCTTTGCCTTCGATTTGAACGGTGTGCCAAATGTCTGTATCGAGGTTTTCTATGACCATAAAAGTTGCTTGCTCGCTTCCTTCACTTTCTCTCAAATCATTCTTTATTACAAATGAGTAGTTGCCAGAAAACTTTGGCGTAAAAAGAGGATCATCAGTTGTCGTTCCCAAATGCTCCGGAAAACCTGCAGCTTCAGTGTGCAAACTCTCCAAGTTTCCTTGTGGATTATAAACATAGATGTCATAGTCGGTTTTTGCTGCAGAAGATGTGTTAACCCATGCCCCGTAACAGTAGACATGGTAGTTATGGTTAGCTTCGAGCGGTACTACAACAGTCCAGTTCTCGCCGATTTGGATCTGACTGTTGTTTATCATTACTGGAAAAAAGGGTTTGTCAACGTATGTAATGTTTCCGTTGCTTGAGTTTACATATGTGTGAACATAGGCTGTGTAGTCGTAGGTGGAGGTTAGTTGCAAACCCAAGCAGGTTGGGATCAGAAGCAGAGCGACGACTAGTATTACAGGTAGAATTTTGGTGTGGATTTGAATTTTCATGTGCTTTGCTAACCAGCTTGGAAATTTGTTTTTTAAGAGCTTAAAGTTGAAGATAATCGTTATGAATGATAGATCTTGATTTTTGCTTCAGTTTCAAACTATATGGTTTCGTTAGTGTAGATTGATCGAGATAGTTCTTTGAGAACATTTTGTTGAATTTAGGGTAATAGTAGCATGTTAGCATCAAGTATTGTTTTGTTTTTATTCGCAGCAGCTAACCATTAGTATTGAATCGTAATACGTAATATATATAAATGTAATTGTGTGTAATTTTTGCTACAGGTGAAAAACACTAAATGATCCGAATACTAAAAAACCGACGAGCACTAAGCACAGTAATCACCACACTCATAATTCTAGTAGTATCAGTCCTACTCGCAAGCGTAGTTGCCTATTATGCAACTAATCTTGTCAGCACAAGAGTACAAGAAGAAAGCCTCTACGTATCCAAACAGCATGTATGGGTAAACTCAGAAGGTGTCGCAGAAGCAGCAGTAATGGTAACAAATAACGGTGGACGAGACGTTGTAATCAGCAAAGTTTCCACTCGAGGACAAACAAGTGAATGGACAAGTGTGTTCTATGAAGTAGCAGACCCAGAAGTAGATGACCTCACTGTCGACTTAGCATACATAGCAGCCCCCGTAACAGCAGCTAGCGACTTAGGATTAGCAGCCACTGCAACTGCGGCAGCAAGAAATCTAATCCTACCTTCAGGATCAACAATGGTCATATACGTTAACAGTCCTGACAGCATCGGCATCACTGATATTGGATTAACAGTCAGCATCGCTCTCCACACAGCCAACGCCGTCTACTACAGTGAAACCAACATTCAGGCAATCACAGGAACCTAAAAATCTAATATAACCGTCGCAATCTTTTTTCTCTTTTTATCATTTTCCACGTTTGTTATTTTTTTTACGCACAAGACCACATATCCAAAAAACACGTAAACGCTTCTCAGGAGAACAAAAAACAAATGAGAAACATACTAAGAAATCGTATGGCTCTAAGTACAGTCGTAACAACGCTGATCATCCTTGTCGTTTCAGTGCTACTCGCAGGAGTCGTAAGCTACTTCGCAATCAACGTCACCAGCACAAGAGTACAAGAAGAAAGCCTCCAACTCACAAGCCAACACATCTGGGTCGACTCAGAACGGTGATAGCCCAAGGTGCAATAATGATCACTAACACTGGCGGACGAGACGTCGTCATAAACAAATTAGCAGTCCGAGGCCAAACAAGCGCATGGACATACTAGTATTCTACCTCATGGCAGCAACAGGCGATACCGGCAAAACCACTGACTTACCACACCTTCAAAGTCGTACTAGTTGCATGCTGGCAAGGTTGACAGGATTCGCAGCTACATTAGCAGCAACCGTCAAGGAACTTGGTCTTGCCATCAGGCAAACAATGGTAATCTACGTTGCAATCACCAGACAGCATAACCATCAACGACATCGGCCTAACAGTCGCATTCACAGTGTTCACATCACAAGCAATGTACTACAAAGAGACCAACGTAACACGCAATACGCCTAATCGCATAAGATAAGCATAAATCAACAATAACCCCCTCCTCCCTTTCTTTATACCTAAAAAAATAAAACAATTTTCCGCGATAATAATCTGTAATCTACAATCACACATAGTGGCATTTTCCATCAAGATTAACTTGTCAACTTGACAGAACGAAGTGCCAATTAAACTGTTACTATATCAATGTGATTTTAAACATTGCTAGTAGAGTTTTACTTCATAAACTTGGCTGTTTCAAAATCGAGTTTAGCTTATTTTAATATTAACTAATTTTCTGGAGTTATGTGAAAAATACAAAGCATAGTTTTCCGCTTCTCTTATTATGATCTTTAATCTTACATTTTCATCATTTGTCATTTCATTTGATAAAAATTTCTTCAAGAATCATTTTATGCACGAAATATTGATTGTTTGTTATTTTTTTTACGCACAAGACCACATATCCAAAAAACACGTAAACGCTTCTCAGGAGAACAAAAAACAAATGAAAAACATACTAAGAAATCGTATGGCTCTAAGTACAGTCGTAACAACGCTGATCATCCTTGTCGTTTCAGTGCTACTCGCAGGAGTCGTAAGCTACTTCGCAATCAACGTCACCAGCACAAGAGTACAAGAAGAAAGCCTCCAACTCACAAGCCAACACATCTGGGTCGACCAGCACGGTGATAGTCGCAGGGTGCAATAATGATCACTAACACTGGCGGACGAGACGTCGTCATCAACAAATTAGCAGTCCGAGGCCAAACAAGCGCATGGACAGACGTATACTACCTCATGGCAGCAACAGATGATACTGGCTTAACCGCTGACTTACCACACCTCGACAGACAGTACCCAGCCGAACTGCAGCAGGCACATCCGTACAGGATTTGCAGCTCAGCTGCATTAGCAGAAGCATCAATGAACTGTCTTGCCATCAGGCGAACACAATGGTAATCTACGTTGACTCACCAGACAGCATAACCATCAACGACATCGGCCTAACAGTTGCATTCACAGTGTTCACATCACAAGCGATGTACTACAAAGAGACCAACGTAAACGCAAAGCTTACACCAGGCAAAAGATAAACATAAAACAACAATAAACCCCCTCCTCCCTTTCTTTATTACCAAAAAACAAAGTCGCTTGAAAATGCTAAATTTACTGCAGACTAAATATTCTGATACAGATTAAGATCCAGTTTAATGTGTCTTAATTCATACACACAAATCCCTTAATGGCATTTTCTTGAACTAAAAGTAAGGAGAAGTAACTTTGACCCATAGGACAACTAACACCTTTAGAAAGCTAATGCACTCTAGGTTAGCTGTTGCTTTACCTGTTACTTTTCTTATTCTTTTTGTAACATCTTTAGGTCTTGTATCAGCAACTTACTACTTCTCAATACAGAAGATCGGCTCTGAAAGTCAAATAATAAAGATCGTTACGGCTAAAGCAGACTTTATTTCTCTAAATGACAAGATTCTCTCAACAATCTGGAACCCAGGTTCTTCCTCTACTATTAACATAAAGGATTCTGGCGGATTGACCAGAATTCAGCCTGAAAGCAATCAGTTGCAAATTTCAGTTGACGATGCTTCAAGCATATCATGAAGAAATCTTTGCATCTCCTATCGGCAAAGTAGTATACGAATTACCTTATTCAGTGACCTCTCAATCGGGTGTGTTCCTGGAGGGCGATAGCCGACCGATCGTGAATCAAACAGGATCAACACAGAGCCAAATGAGCATTGTTAGAGGAGCTGAACACCCTGAAATTCATCTAAGTTACAGACCAGTTGTTTCCTATTCTGCTGCAGGATTGGAAAATGGAAAACAATTAAACACCATCAGAATTTACGTCATAAACCTGAACTCGTCAACGAGCATCGACTCACAAGGCGAGTTGCCTCTTCGAGTCAAATGCCTTGACGCACAATTAACAACTAAAAGCTATGAATTCTCTTCCCAACCGCCTAATCTGACGATAACAGCCACAAAAGAAGATTCCGTAGGAACCGTTGTTGTCCCATTGTCGAGCAACGCTCAGGGAGCGATAGTCAACATAGAACTTGTTGTTGTAAACGTTGCAATCGAGAGGTGGATACGATAAGATGCCCAGCATAATCCCCGGTTACGTGTATTCTTTATTTGCTGCGCTTATCGTCGGCACGATAATTGTTGGCAGTTGCAGCGCTATAATGCTAAATGTTAAGAATAAAGCTGAAAACCAACAATTGAGCAACATAAACGCATACATCGCAACGGAAAGCTTAGCCTTACTTTCTCAAACGACTGCCAGCAATCGAAATTCAACACAATACCTCCAAATACCAACCGATATAGGAGCTAGACAATACTGGGTTCGGATTGCAAATGATTCGTCACATGCTTGGATTGAGTCGGGTTTTGGAACGACAATTATCCCTGGTCAACCTGATATGTATATTCCAGCCAAGATCTCAGCTTCAGGAACTTATGTAAGCAATTCGGGTAGAGCCTATCTAATTTGTCAAATTGAAAATCAGACTGCGGTTTTAACGTTAACCAATAGGTGATGTCTATGAAACTTGGTAAAAAGAAACAAGAAGAAATTCAGCAAGAAAAGAAAGCTTCAGACGAAGAAATGATAACTTACCTAGGCATTCAAGGCTATCAAGTCCCGGAAGGGTACATTCAAATAGAGAGTTATCCCCTCAACGCACCTTTCTCTTACGCATGGATTTTTCAGGATGAATCCGACGGAGGCTACTTCTACGTTATTGACGAATTACCTATGACTAAAACAGAAAGAGAACAGTTCTATCGCTTAAAGAACATTCTAGAGTATGAACTAAAAGCTCCAAGAGTAGATGAAACCCTTGTAGATTCATTTCACAGGCAGCTACCGACAATAATCGATGCACACAAATCAGCTTTTGCAGACGGCGATGAAGTCGGATTAAGAAAAGTAAAATACTACCTTGAAAAAGACCTCATAGGCTACGGCAAAATTGACGGACTAATAAGCGACCAACTGATAGAAGACATAAGTTGTCTTGGAGTAAACAAACCGATCTACATATATCACAGAAAATATGCCAACGCACGAACAAACATAGTTTTCACCGACGAAGAAGATCTTGACGATTTTATTACTAGAATAGTTCACAGACAAGGAAAACACGTAAGCATCGCACACCCAATTGTGGACATTACCCTTCCTGGAAAACACCGTCTTGCAGTTGCTTTCGGAAAAGAAACCACACCTGCAGGTTCAAGCTTCACAATAAGAAAATTCAAAGAAGACCCACTAACAATTGTTGACCTCATAATAAACGAAACCATCGATGAATCCATCGGCGCATATCTCTGGATGCTCATGGAAAACAAAATGTCAGTGATGATCGTAGGACCAACTGGAGCTGGAAAAACAACTGCATTAAACGCGATAGCTTGCCTTGTTAGACCAGATTTCAAATTGATATCCGTGGAAGAAGTTCAAGAAATTAACCTACCACAAGAAAACTGGGTATCCACCATCGCAAGAACAGGTTTCGGTGGAGATAGCGAAGGCGAAGTTACACTCTATGACTTAATCAAATCAGCTGTAAGACATAGACCAGCATTAATTCTAGTAGGCGAAATCAGAGGAGAAGAAGCATACGTATTGTTCCAAGCCCTTGCAACTGGTCACGGAGGCCTCTGCACAATGCACGCTGACGACGTCGAAACAGTAATAAAAAGACTAACTCAGCCACCGATGAATATTCCCCAGAACATCCTCTCATTGATGAACTGCGTTATAGTCGTTAAGCAAGTAAGAACCTCTGGCCTCAACCGAGGCAAAAAGATGTCGGGAAGAAAATTCGTAACAGTCTCAGAAATCGACAACAATGGATTACCCGGTGAAGTCTTCGCTTGGAACATGAAATCTGACACCTTCAAACAAAGCCTGGATACCAGCTATCTATTCAGAAAAATCGCCAAGAGCCAAGATGTACCATTAAGCGTTGTTCGTCAAGAATTCGCTCGAAGAAGACAAATTCTTCTCAACATGGTCGAAAAGAATCTTCGCGATTTCAAGAGCGTACACAAAGCACTCAACAGCTCAATAAATACAATCAACTTGTCAGAGACTTCTGAGGAGGATTAGAAACGAAACCTCAAAACGGCTTTCTAGGCAAGATAAACCATTTGTTTTCCAAGGCTACAAGTGAAGAAAAAGAAAAAACTGAACGTGAACTACCGTTTGCAGTTATGATTTTCACTCTGATGGCAGCAAGCGGCATTTCCCCTTATGACAGCTGGAAAAGGATGAGAAAATTAAGTTTCCTGCCGGTGTTCAAAAAGGAAGCCGACGAAATAGTACGCCAAGTTGAAGTTTTAGGAAAAGATCCGCTGTCAGTGATGCAGTCGCGCTCTGAATCCACAAAATCAAAACTCTACAGGAATTTTCTAGGAGGCTTTGTTTCCTCAGTAAGAAGCGGGGGAAAACTTGCCGACTACATGAAAAGTCAACTAAAATCGATTTTTGAGCTGCGAAGCATAGGAATGAATAGGTCTATTGAGCGAATAGCATCTCTAGTTGAAGCCTACTCAGTAATGTTGATTGTTGTTTTGTGCACTTACATACTCTTCGTTGTTTTTGCCTCAACCAATGTTATGGAGCTTTTGCTGAATTCATCGGTGTCAATTTCGCCGATAATGTCTTACTTGATTGCTTTTATTGCAATGCCATTAATGACTGGAATTTTTATTCTTATAGCTCACAACATGCAAGCCAGTGCTTTTCCAGATTTGAAAGATGTCTATAAAAAAGGGCTAATGCTCATTATCCCAGCCTATGCTGTAATAGGCTTTTTTGGATTATATTCACCTATGCTGGACGCAATTGCTCCGATGGGGCTACCAGAAATCACTACAATATGCTTAGTTGCTGCGTCACTTCCGATGGCAATCCAATACTTTCGAATTGCAAAAATTAACTACAACGCAGAAGACTCAATCCCCAGCTTCATCCGTGACATAACAGAATCACAAAAGACAGGCTTATCACCCGAAAAAAGCATCGTACAAGCAACAAAACGCAAAGACTATGGAGTATTCTCAAAATTCCTCCTACTTATACGAAGCCAAATTGAATGGGGAATACCACTAAGAAAAACCTTCGAAAACATGAAAAAGCAAATTCGAAGCTGGTTTGTTGTCGTAAATTTCGCCATGATGGTCGAAACCATAGAAATCGGCGGAAATTCAATACAATCATTAGAAATTCTCTCGGAATATAGCGAAAAAGAAAGAGAATTACAAGTAAATCGCCGAGAACTCTTAAAACCCTACATAATCCTTGCTTTCATCTGGAGCGCACTAATTGCAGTTACAACCACGATTGTAGCCTTAACAACTGGAATGATGACCTCAGTTGTCAGCACCAACTTAGCATCCGCAGGATCAATGGCTATGGGAAATCAACTAAACGTATTCTCAGTTGGAATAATAATCCAATGCTGGGTCTCAGGCTTCTTTATCGGAAAAATAAGCGAAGGAAACTTTGGAGCTGGCTTCAAACATTCAGCACTATTAGCTGCAACAGCTTATGGTTCACTTGTAGTGTCAAATCTTCTCTTGGCTGGAGCATTCAACATAGAACTAAAAATATAAAGGAAGACGTCTATGCCAACAAGCTCAATCGACACATTCTTTGCGTGCACAGTAATCTTAGCCGCAGCCCTAATAGCGACAGCTTCAGTGGCCTCAACGCTGCAACTTCAAATTAATGATTCACAAGATCTAAACAAACAAAGTTACCTCAATGCATTAGCTGACCACATAATTAACAGTCCAGGTACCCCGCCTAATTGGGGAACTACTAATACTTCCCTGACTGATTTTGGATTGGCAGCGACTGAGTCTCAGAGTTTTTCCGAATTAGATGTAAACAAGATAAATAAGTTGTACAACGCATCTCTTTGGTCCTCAGAGTTTGGTGCTTCGACAAGCATCTACAATACTGCATTAGGATTGAAAGCCTCACAATTACTCGAAATACACATACAACAATCAGGCAACAGCACAATCAATCACTTGACCACTTTTACATTCAATATATCCACAAGCATTAATTCGAAACCAACAAGCGCAATCTTGCGCGCTTACACAAAAGCAGAAAATTTTGAAAGCAACATCACAACAAGCACTGCAGATAATGGCCGATGTAATTTATCAATCGAAATACCCGAAACCGCTACTAACACTTCTTTCCTCATTATCTTTGCAAGAGCACCAATTGACAGTAGACTAACCTCATTTGCCATCTACAATATCGACAACTCAACTCAAGAATTCACACCCAACGATAATATTTTAAACATTGAGGGCCCAATCAACAACAGGTTAACATGGAATTCAAATGACTCATCTCTTCAAATAGAAAAAGCAGAAATTTTCTCTTTTGGATATGCACAAAATGTCTCAGTCGCTCAAGGCACCTCTTATTGCATGCTACCTAATCTAATTGATTCGAGTCCTCAAATCATAATTCTAAATGGACATTCTAACGGAAGCTATTTTCAAACATGGACCGCCAACCCAAGAATACCCTTTGAAATCGGCTCTGATTTTAACCAATCAGAACAAAACGTCTTCGCATACTTGATTACCATCAAAGAAAACCTCTACAAAGTTGAGATAAGTTTCGGAGACTTACAGCTTTGAGAATACTTAGGAACAATAAAGGAGTAGCGCGCATAATAGAAGCTTTCTTAGCCATTCTGCTTCTGACTGCATGCATTGCCATTGTTCCAGCTTATTCAACAAAAACTCAAACCCGCGATTTTTCATCATTTGGGCTAGAAACATTGACAAGTCTTGACAATAATGGTCATTTAGCAGCTCTAGTTGACGTGGAAAACTGGGACGCGCTTCGGAGTTGTGTTGACTCCGCGATACCGCTTACGCTTTGGTTTAATCTAACGGTTTTTGATGAAAACATGAAACCTATCAACCCCTACGCTTTGTGCAGTTCAGGTTCAGTAAGCGATAACATAGACTCCACAGATTATCTAAGTGCAAGTCTCAACAGCACATACAGAGTGTATATACTGAGATTACAGCTTTCACAGGTGGGATCACAATAACGAAGCACAGCTTAAGAAATGACAAAAAAGGTCAAGTAATTGTCATAACCGCTTTGCTGATTGGATTATTGATGTTTTCCACAGTTGCCTATGTTACTGAAGTCATTAAGCAAGCACCTAAAACCGAGACAAATCAAAATGATATGTTTCCTCAATACCAACAAAACTTGAAACATACACTAATCAGTTCACTATCAAACATAACTATCGACAACACTACACAGGTACTAAGTGAAAACATAGACAAACTAAATCAAGCATTTAGTTCCCATTTCTATGAATCCACCCTTCAAATCGAAAGTACACTTACAAATACTACTCCCTATCAAAATGGTCTTTGGATAGCTGGCTATCAAGAAAATCACGCAATTATTGGAGCTCAGGTAAGCTATCAATTAGAATCAGCAGGAAATACAAAAAAGACGAACGTTGCTGGCATTGTAAACGTTACATCTGAGGCATATTTGTCGGGAAACTCCTCACAGATTGACCCAGCAACAAAACAAGGAACTCTAACTTTGCGAGTTCTAAACGAAGGAATGCCGGCTCTTGCATCAAACTTCAGCTGCTATTATCAAGACGACACTCAATGGCTCCCGGTACAAAATTTCAGCTCTACAGATTTTGGCAATGGAACATACCAGATAATTTTTTCTGTTCAGCTAACCCAACCTAGCGATCCATTAATCGTTTCAATAAATGTTTTAGATCAACGAGGAATAAGCATGAGAGTGCAAACAACATGCACAAACTCATAGAAAATTACAAAACAGAAGGAGACAAATAGAATTGCCTAAACTCAGAATAATAATAATTTTTGTCATCATTGCACTTATTTTATTCTCGTTTCTCGCCTTTGTTTTCATGAGTGAAATGAATCAAAAAAATCCCTCCACAGCTCAAGTTGTTTGGCTGAAAAATTACGGTGGAGCAAAAGACGATCGAGCCTTCTACGCAGTGGCTAACGAGCAAGGATACTTGGCAATTGGATCAACAAAATCAATTATAGCAAAACACAACTACGGGGTGGGTCTTGCAGCTTGACCCCGAAGGCAACGTTATTTGGAATAGAACATACCTGCAACGAGAAGGAACTGAATTAAGATACGCCATAGATTTAGCCGATGGATACTTGTTTGTTGGAAATGAATACTTGGAAGGCGACGATGTCAACGGCTTTGTTCTAAGAACCGATGAACAAGGCAATGAATTGTGGAATACAACAATTGGCGGCAACAACGTTGACAAGTTGTTTTCGGCAATTCAAGCACCAGACGGCTTCGTTCTTCTAGGAACAACTTGCCTCAATGAAAGTAATTATTCAGTTGCGTGGGCAGCAAAAATAGACGTTAATGGAGAGATATTGTGGAACAATGAATATCTAAATGGAACCGACTCCACAATTAGACAGGGAATCTTAGCACCGGATGGCAACTATATTTGCGCTGGTTACGCTAAAGTTGGCGATTACCAGTTTTTGACTCTAAAAATAGACACATCTGGCAAGTTAATATGGAACCAAACCTACGGTCAAGAGTCAAGCCAAAAAGCGTATTCAATAGCCAAGGCGGCTGACGGATACATTATTGCAGGTGATAAAGTATCCTTGCAATCAGATTCGGACGCATGGCTCATCAAGCTAGATTGGAATGGAACCATACTCTGGGAAAAAGCCATAGGTGGAAATGATGCGGATTCCGCGGCTGCAATCACTCCATCGGAAGATGGAAACTATTTGGTCACCGGATTTACCTTCTCATATGGAAAAGGAAACAGAGATGTTTGGCTCTTAAAAGTCTCCAACGAAGGAAACGTTCTGTGGAGCTGCACTGAAGGCGGCGTGGGTTACCAAGAGGCATACCAGGTACTTGACGCCGGCAAAAATCAATATGTCATAGTCGGCTGGACTGATCCTCCAGAAGCGCCCGATTTAATTGGCAAAGCTCAATATGACTTCTATACAGCTAAACTTAGCCCATAATTAGGCACCAAAAATAAAAGAAATATTGTATTTCTGCGAAAATAAAAATAATGGGAAAAGATGAAAAAACACAATTCGGGCGTTAGTTTATCTTTAGGAAAAGCATACTCAGAATCTTGACTAACGCGCTATAGTTGGTCCATATGCCTGCGGTTCGACATTTTTTCTTTGTGTCATCGTTGCCTACTGCTTCTTCATGGAAGGTGATTAGCACTTCTTTATTGTCCGATATCATAAAGCAGGGTAAGCTTTGATCATCATTTATTCTGTTTGAATCGCTAAGCCAATTAAGTTGACCTAGAAAGTAGGCGCTCTTTAGCGTGGTATCAGTTACCAGAGAAACATTTACTTTTTCAGCTTGATTTTTTAGATTGTCAGAAAAATCGCTATAATAAAGTTCAGACAGGTAAGCAGCTGATGCATAAACTTGGAATGAACTCTTAGTCTTTTGCAGCAGTTCATTAGCTTTCATAAGAACCTGATCTTCACCCTCAAGCATTTGAAACATTTCTTTTTTCTGTTCAACTGCTTTTTGTTTAGGTATAGAACTCCAAAGCTCAACTAAACTCTGTTTTTCCTGTTCTAAAAGTTTAATTTGAATTTTTTGAGCGTCAACAAGTAAATCAATTGCTTTATCGAGAGGCACTGCAGTGAATTTAAGAGGCTTTTCAAAAATTGAAAAAACAATCCCTTTCTTCTCCAAATCACGAAGAATTCGGTAGGTTTCTGTCCTGTGAAGAGATATAGCTTCAGCCAGTTCCCCAGCTTTCATTTCGCCTGCTCTTGCTAAATGGAGGTATACTCTTATTTCGTTCTTTAAAAGCCCAAAACGCGACAGGGTTTCTTCAACAGTTGATAATTGTTTTTCGAAAGTCTGATCTTTTCTAACTAGTTTCCAGGATTCATTTCTCTTATCATAGACTTTTACGAGCTCTTGTTTATCCATCACTAAAGACATATTCTGTTTTTCACCGATTGCTTGCTTGAGATTAAAGATCAAGTTTACTCACGATATATAATACAATTATGAATTCTGAATTCATGTTTTTAGAAACATGCAGAAAATAGCCTGCTTTAAAATGCTGTTTTAGGTTTCAAGCGCTTTAGCAGATGCATTAGCGTAAAGGGAGCCGAATTTGTTGATTAAGTCCTTCTGTGTGTAGATTGAAGAATGTAACTGGAAGAACTTGCCCATCCGATCAGTCTCCACCCCAATTCCTATCACGATTACATTCTTGTTCAGTAGGCCATCAACGCATTTTTTTAAGACAGAGGGCATATTTTCGTATCCGTTTGGCCAGCCGTCTGAAATGACAATTAAGCATCTTTGTTCTTCAAAGCGTTTGGCTAGCATTTTGCCTGCAACTTCAATCGCGTCTGGAATAAAGGTGAGTCCTTCAAACTTTAAGCCACCGATTCTTGCTCTTACTCTTTTTGAGTAGGATTCATTACTGGCTTTTAAGAGGTATAATTTGCTGCTAAATGCAAAGAAAGTCCAAGATGTTGCATCTAACATCAGCTCTTTAGCTGCTTCAGCAACTGCAATGGCTAATGCTCTTCCGTATTCGCCTTTGACCTTCATACTTGTGCTTACATCGAACAATATTGACCATGCGAAGCTAGGTTTTAGATATTCATCCAATACAAATACATCTGTAGCCGGTTTATTGCTGGCTAATGATTGGATAACTGCCGTTAAGTCCAGTTGGCCCATTTCTTGGCGTGGGTCCTCATCTAAATAGTTAAAAGCTGATCTCAAGATATCTAGTAGCCGTCGACTTGCGCCTTGCACCAGTTTTCTTGCTCTTAGATATTGTGTGTAGTCTTCTTCTGGGATTTCAATTGATTTAAACTTTGTAATTTCCAAGTAAGGTTCGATCTTTGATAGGATTTTTTGTTCGCGTTGTTTTTGATACCGATCTGAATTGAAAGCTTGAAGAGATTCAGCATCCTGCTCCGGTTTCCAGAGTTTATCAAGGTTATCAAAGCTTTGAATTGGGTTTCCCAATAGAGATAAAGAGGCGCGGAATATTTCTTGGAACGAAGGGTTGGATAATTCAATGCCGGTGTAAATGCTACATGGACCTAAGCTTTCTGTGTGACGAAATGATGGAGCTTCCAAAAATGGACCTAACGGATTGAGCAATTCTGCAATTTGTTTAAAGTTGTCATCAAAAATTTCTTCGGTAACTATTTTGTTATTGCGAATTGTGTCAGAGAAGACTTCTTCGAAGTTTTGTTACTGAATTGGCTATTTGGTCGATTATCAGGTCTTCCTCAGATTTTTGCTCAGTTTTTAAGGAATCGATCCATAGTCTTCTCAAGAGTGTTGTCATAACTCTTGTAGCTGTTGTATAGATTCTTGAAGGCGACTTGATTTTTTGAAACGCCAAGGCGTTTGCATAAGCTATGTCCAATAAAGAATCGGGGGATTTTTCCTTGATATATGTATTAACGTAGGCATCGGTTATTAGGGATTTAACAAATGCTTCAACGTTTGAATCCGATTCTTTTGGACAAACCTTCTCTTTCGAAAAAGGCACTAACGTGTGGGTAGACAAATGGAGAATAGATGCTCTAAATAGTCTTCCAACTCTAAGTTTTCCTGCAGTATCATCATTAAATTTGTTGCCGAGGTACTCTATTAAACCATCTTCGGAAGATTTTGGAGTGGGAACCTTTATACAAAATCCTTCATCATCAGCCCTTAGTATTGGCTGGTCAATGCTGGCATCTTCGATTATTTTTACCTTGGTGTCGTCTTTCTGTAGTGAGGTCGACCAGGCAAAGTCAATAAAGCCCAAAATAATCCCTTATGTTTTTGTAAATACGGCTTCGAGTATTCTTCTGACATCCGACTGGACTTCAACGTTATCGCTTGTTAAGCCGATTATCGTTTCTTCGGCTGCACCCATTGGAGTGTTGCCGTCCTTCACAAGAGTTGCCCAGTTAATCAAGTCTCCCAAAGATGGACCATAGGGTAAATCACCAGCTTTATACTGTCTTCTTAACTCTGCCCCACCTTGAATAATCTTGTAGGCAACATCTTGGTCAACTTTAGTTCGTTTTCTCAACATCTCAACTTCATGCGGAGAAATCTTTTCGCCAACGCTTAAGAAGTCAAAGTTTATCCATACTGCCATTCTTCTTCGCATAGCTGCGTTGAGGGGTTTTGTACCTGAGAATTCAGCTGTCGCTGGGTTCATGCTGATAATCATATAGCCGTATTTGTGACGTTCAATTACTTCACTGTCTTTTTCGTTAAGAACGAGGTGACCTCGAGTGTCCAAAACAGGGTTTAAACGGGTTGCAACATCCTGTTTCATCATGTTAGCTTCGTCAAGGTACATTATGCCACCCTTTCTGAGCCACTGTGTTAATAAGCCGTCGACCCAGTTTTCTTTGCCTAACCCAATGAATCTCCCGATCAAGTCGAAGCTGCTTGTGCTTAGACCACAGTTTACTTCCCAGATGGGCAAGCCGGTTAATTCGGCGACTAGGTAGACGATGTGTGTTTTTCCTGTTCCGGAAGGCCCGATTAAGCTACATTGCTTAAAATAATAAAGTGCTCGTACAATTCGTTCCACATAGTTTAGTCCGTGGTCTAGATATTCGGGCGTACCCTTTGGGATCATATCATCTAGATGATTAAAGTTGAAGTTGGGGTGGAGGTCATAACGTTGGATGTTGTATTTTTCGTATAGAGGAGATTTGGACATCGGACGTTCTTTGTCCAAAGATACTGTGATCTTGAATTTGTCCTGTTTAAGGGAAGAGACCTCTCGGACTCTGCTTGCTTCAGCTTTCTCTTTGAGTCCTTGATGACCATAACTCATTAATCGTTACCTCTATCTCGACAGTTGAATGTGAAAGTCAATAATAGATAAATGTTATTAATTACTACTCAATACACCGCTACCCTCAACCTCCAACCCACCATCGAATCAAAACGGCAAACCTTACAAGACCATTATTATACAAGCACTGAAAAACAGGAGACCGAGGAAAACCCGATACTGTCTATACTTTCTGATACATACAAGTGCTTATCAGATAAAAGAGCTAACAAACGTTTGATAAACCTTGACTCAAGAAGCCATAATAAAAACTGAAACAGCTGAAATCGCAATGTCACAAGAATTCAAAAGCGCAGACAAGAAAAAACAGCTAAGCATACAAGAACTAATTGAATCCCTTAAAAGCACCGCAGACGACATTGGTCAAATAAGCGAACTAACATCTGAAGAAAAGATGTTGGTTGCACAGTTTTTCACATCCCTACTAAAACTAATGAAACCGCTGACCCCCTCGATATCCGTTAGCGAATACGCACTTCCAGCCGAATTAGGCGATGCAGTCCAAGCTCACGTAGACCCAACCGGACATTTAATGATTCAATATACAGACGGACACGTAAAACTGGAAGACTTGAGTGAAGAAAAGAACCGAGATCTAATGGCAGCAGTAATAATCGACGTATTACCAAAATTCAAATCCTTAACAGCCGCTCAAAAACGCAAATTAGAAAATCGAATGAGAATGCTATCAACCGTAACAAAGGAAATCCAAAAAAGCGCTGACGCGTTGCCATCATCTTTAGTTCAAGAATAGATTGTAAATTCATAAATGATTAAAATAGAAAACACAATATTGATACAAAAACTGGAGAGGAAAAAATGACCATGAATAATAACAAAACAAGAAAAGAACTCAAAACCAAAATGGCCAAAGCCCTAAATTACAAAATTAATAACCTCTCAAGCAGTATGAAAGAAATTCTGCTCGATGACTTAGTCACTGCCTTCGAAAGCAGGTTTGAGGTATTAAGTAATGCCCAATCGAATGTGAAATGTTATGTAGAAATGGGAGTCAAGGTTGCAAATGAGACGTTCTAAACTCGAAGTATACATAGACATACTTGAGGTCTTAGCACTTAGAGGCCCACTAAAACTGACACACATAATGTATAAATCAAACGTTAATTGCAGTGTACTAAAAGACCAACTAGAATTCCTCATCAAAAACACTCTAGTAGAAGAAAGAATTTTAAGAAAAGAAAAAGTCGTGTATGCAGTCACTTCAAGAGGGTTACAAATCTTGAAATCATTCAGAGAAATAAAACAAGTATTCCCAATTGAAGAAGAAAAGCAGCAATCACCCTTCTTCTACTAAACCCCCACATTATCAAAAAGACTATCGACCGTTAATTCTTATTTTCAAGAATACTTGAATCGCAACCGCATTCAAGATTATTATCTTCACTGCCCTTCTCAGCCTTCTTTCTAAAGTTTCTACAAATTGACTTCAAAGAACCCAAAGTATATTCAAGGACAGCTTTTCCATCAACAGTTATTTGATAAATCCGCTGAGGTCTTCCAGTATTCATGTTCCAAGAAGACTTCAAAAACTTGTCTTGCTCCATCTTATTTAGAATTGGATAAATGGTACTTGCCCCAAACCTCACGCCGAACGAACGCCGTATTATCGATAATATTTCATATCCGTGCTGGGGCTCAGTGTTAAGTATCTGCAGAATTATTGGGCAAAGCAGATTCTTAGTCAACTTAACCTGAATGGATCGATTAGTACTCATTTCTCTTTCCGCTCCTGAGGAAAAAAGAAAATTACGCCTTTCTCAAACTATTCCCTCATAAGATATCATACACTAAAACAATTTAAAACCTTCCACATACCAAATACATACCAAAACAGAAAAAAATCAACAATTCAAACAAAAATACATGGATAAAAAGACACGATTCCCCCAACAAGCAGCTAAAAAGAATTCGTACAACACAAAAACATAAAAATTCAACAACCACGACAAAACCGCATCTAAAAACAACCAAACCCCAAAAACTTCAAAAAAACAGTTTTTTCTTCCACCAGCTTACACCATCATTCTTAGCTAGACTGCTACAAATAAGCCTCAGTTACATACCTACGCATCATTCTATGACTGTTAAAATAATATGCAATTTTGCCAATAGAATTCTTCATCAACTTAATCCACTCATCGTGCCTATCATAGAACGTTGGAATCAAAACATACTCAAGCTTATTATAGAGATCCTCAGTTTCCTTAGAAAAAAATGGTGTATCGTTTATGTTTTCAATAGAGTGCGGACCAATAGCCCAACCGGTAAGGTTTTCGATCCAACCCTCAATCCACCATCCATCAAGAACACTAAAATTTAGAACCCCATTGTGAGCAGCTTTCATTCCACTCGTACCAGAAGCCTCCATCGGTCGCAGCGGCGTATTAAGCCATGCATCCACACCCGAAACCATCTTTGACGCGATGTCCATGTCATAATTTTCTAAATAAACAATTTCAACATCATTTTTAAGCTGCTTAGCAAAACTGAAGATTTGCTCTACAAGCCGCTTCCCACCTTCATCTCGAGGATGAGCCTTGCCCGCAAAAATTGCCTGAAACTTACCTTTTCGACTAATCGTACGCAACCTATCAAGATTAGAAAACAACAAAGTCGTTCGTTTATACTCGGTTGCTCTTCTCGCAAACCCCAATGTAAACACATCAACATCTAAAGTAGCGTTCACAGCTTTGTTTGCAAAATCCAATAATGCCCTTTTTTGTTCGACGTGAGCCTGCCAAATCTCACAGTCAGGAATAATGTCAACCTTTGCCAGAAGTTCAGGTTCAATCGCCCAACCAGGCAAATATTTATCAAAAATCTTTCTAAAACTCTCCCCAGTCCAAGTAAAAGAGTGCACACCATTAGTTACCGAGTGAATTTCATACCCAGCAAACATTCGGCTTGACACTTGTTGGTGACGCTTAGCAACCCCATTAACATAGTTACTCAAATTCAAAGCAAAAAGAGTCATGTTCAACCGATCTGAGCCACCATACTGTCTTAACGCATCAATATCTCCCCCATCAAGCACTTCAGCAACCAAATCATAGCTGAACTTGTCATGTCCAGCTTCTACAGGCGTGTGAGTTGTAAAAACGCAGAGCTCACGCACTTTATCAACATCCATACTGTTTCTACGCAAAAGCTCCAACGCCAAAAGACTCGAATGCCCTTCGTTCATGTGATACTTGCGAACTTTAAACCCAAGAGCATCAAGCATCCGAACGCCACCCATACCCAAAATAACTTCTTGCTTTAAACGGTATTTCTGGTTTCCACCATATAGATAGAAGGTAATTTCGCGGTCTTCAGGAGAGTTTCCTTCAATATCAGTATCCAAAAACAGTACAGGAACAACCCCGCCTGTTACGCTCTTGTATTTGTAGAGCCAAGCCTTAACTTTAACATCTCGACCTTCAACTTTCACATCAACTTCATTAGGAAGTTGAACCATCAGTTTTTCAGGAAACCACTCGTTAGACTGCTCAGTTTGCCTACCATTAGCATCCAGTTTTTGCCTAAAATAATTCCGTTTACTAATCAACGTAACAGCAACAAGAGGAAGTTTCAAGTCCGCAGCCGAACGAATCGCGTCACCTGCAAGGGTACCCAATCCACCCGCATAAGTAGGGATTTCATTCGTTAAACCGATTTCCATCGAAAAATACGCTATTTTCTGACCTTTTAGCACGCCTTGTAACTCATCCAAACTGTTCTCTCCCCCCAATAGAAGTAAATGTTAATTTGATTTTGCACGCGCTTAATATCTACCTTTCCATAAAATAATGCATATTAAATCTATGAAAGCTCAAATAAACCAAAAAAAGGTTAAGACGAAGGCTCAGGACGAGTGCCCAACGTAACAGTCAACTCAGTTGGAACATTTTCCCTCATCACCGTTAGATCAATGTTGTCACCTGGCAACGTGTACTGTTCCAGATAGCTAGCTAAGTTATCATTGTTTTTAATAACAGTCTGGTTCATAGCGATAATAATGTCATCAACATGGAGCACACCATCTGAGGGTCCACCGCTCACTATAGTTTTTATTTGCCAACCATAAGTCACACTTGAATGAGCTTGTTTAGCTAAAGCGTAATCCATGTCTTGTCCCGTCACACCCAAATACGAATGCCCACTATAGTGACCCGAGGAAATTAACGCTGATATTTCCCTAAGTATAGTATCTGACGGGATAGCAAAACCTAACCCTTGAGATTCAGAAACAATCGCCGTCGTAATACCTACAACGTTACCGACAGCGTTAAGCAAGGGGCCACCAGAGTTTCCAGGGTTAATCGGAGTACTTGTCTGAATGATGTTTGCAATAGCAAAGCCTCCAGCTGTATCTTCCTGAATCGTTCTTCCTGTTGCACTAACAACTCCCGTAGTTAAAGAACCAACCAATCCATAGGGATTCCCGATAGCAATAACGGGTTCACCCACACCCAAAGAAGAAGAACTAACAATAGTTACTGGCTTAAACGCCGAATCAGGGGCACCACTTACAGAAACCACAGCCAAATCAGAATAAGGATCAGTTCCAAGAACCGTAGCTCCGTAACCTTGTCCATCTGAAAAGGTAACACTTAAACTGGTTGTGTCTTGAACAACATGATAGTTAGTTAAAACAACATTTCTGCCAGCAAAATTGTAGACAAAACCAGAGCCCTGCACACCACCATCGCTAGTTTCACCTTGAACTAAAACTATCGAATCCCGAAGATTCGTGTAAATTTGTGCATAAGAAGTCTCATTCTGCAATATGGTAATGTTCTGATAAGTGGCATTCTGGAACCCTTGCAAATCTGAAAATTCATTTTGCAAGAGTGAAAGTTTACCATTCAATGTTGCTACCTGATGGTAAGAAACAAAGTAAACAAGTAGTCCTCCAACTAGCACTCCCGCAACAAACAGAAGCATGAAGATACTAACTGAAGCTTTGCCATAGCCCTTGGATGCAAACATTCGATTCGCCTTCAAAAAGAAGAGCAAATAATGAAGATAAAAGTTGCTGTTTATCTTCGATCGATAAGATCCAAAGCTCCAGGTCCGGTACCGATAAAAACTATGGGAATGCCAGTTCGGGTTTCAACTTCTTTGATGAAGTCTTTTGCTTCATTAGGCAAATCACCATAATTTCTTGCGCCCCTACAGCTTGGGTAGATAATGTCAAGCTTAGTCAGGGCACCTTTTGTAGCACCATTTATCTTGGCTGTTTTCTTCGCCAATTCAAAATCAAAAGGCGCACTACGACGTTCCCTACCTGTTCCAGCTGCTACCTCAAACCAACCACGCTTCTGCGCTTCTTCTTTAGTTATCTCACCCGGCAAAGGTCCAGCACCAACTCTAGTTATAAACGATTTAAAAACGATTATTACATCATCAACTCTGGTGGGTCCAACACCTGCTTCTGAAGCAATAGCTGAAGCCCCTGTATCTCGACTTGTCACATATGGGTATCCTCCACTCAAGAAAAGAGATAACATAAAACCCTGAGTTCCTTCCAGAAGAACACTTTTGCCTTCATCCAGACCTTTGTTAACTTCAGCAACTTGATCGCAAATATACGGCTTTAGTTCAGGCATGTCTTTGGCAAGTTTAGCAGTGCGTCTAACACGTTCCTCAATGGCAGGCCCAACTCCCCAGCCAGTAGTTCCAATACCTTTGTTGACAGCGCTCGCTTTGTCCTGGTCACTATGCTTCTGTTCAATAATAGAGGCATTTTGGTCTATACCAACAAGCTTTGCATCAGCCTTAGTAAGTTCCATCTCTTTGAAGAATTGACCTACATGAACGTTTGCGCCGGCTGCAACTAAAAGACGCGTTTTTGGGTTTATAAAAGCAGCAGGAACCATGTGAAGAGCATATTTCTTACCTTCATACCAAATGGTATGAGCCGCGTTCACAGAACCAGTACGGACACAAAAATCAAGGTTATCTTTCAGAGCTAAATACGAGATAATTTTTCCTTTACCTTCATCTCCCCAGAAGGCACCAACAATTATTGAACAAGGCATAACGATTCACCTTTTGAACAGTCAGATTAAGAATTATTTAAAGTATTAGGATTCAGCTTTGAAAAGAAAACAAATGAATTCCCTATAGAAACAATTCAACAAAACAAAAAATCGGCTAAAGCACAATAAACTTGCAGCGTCTGCAACAAATGTTCAAGTTAATGACGCCTTTTGACAGCTTCGGAATCAATTTCTGAAAGCAATTTTATTACCCTCTTTCCTTTTTGGCTTTTTTCTTGTTCCGATATCGTATTTCTGGACTCGCAAATGCTATCTAGAATAATTCCGTTTTCCTCGTCAAGAATAACTGGATAAACTCTGCAACCCGAAGGCCTATCAGCATAAACGCGGCATTCGTGTTTTATAAGATTATAAAAGATGCAATATCCGTCCAAGTTTTTGAGCTGTGCATAACCTTGTTTATCATACTTGGCAAATTGCTTTCTGCTGTAACCTTTTTCTTCCAAGCGTTTAATGTCTTTTTTTGAGAGTAACATTTCTGTTTCGGTACAGCATACTCCACAGTTTGAGCAACGCATGAACCATAAAAATACGCGGTGATATTTGTCCTTTGTCTGGTCTATGCCAGCTTTTTAAGCCGAAATGTGCATTAAACTAACGTTGAGCATTTCAGCCCAAGCGATACTTCGCATCGGTATACGGGTACTTCTGCGCTTTTTAGGAGGAGCATATTCGATTTGATTGTTGTTTTTCCCCGCCACTTTGTGCAGTTTGGTTAATTGAACATTAACGATAACTGAACCGTCTTTTAAATGCAGATTTACGTTTTTCCCTATGAAAGATTTTGCACTACTAACACTAAAATTATCCATACTTACCATTCCTCGTCTTCGTCTGCAATCTTAATCCAGCATTGTTGACAAATAGGCAAGTTTTCACCTTTTAATTGAATATACAGCTTTATGTTTTCATTCTTGCAGGATCCTTTCCAAGGGTTTTTACAATGCTCCAATTTTTATTCCTCAAAAAACCAATGTGATGTTTTTGCTCTTAAAGCACACCTTAGAAAGACTGCTACATGCAGAGGAGAGCTAGCTGAAAGTAAAATCTATAAGAGCAAAATGGGTTCTACTTTTAGAGCTAAAAATAGCTCAATCGATTCAACAACCTATTGATCTTCTGCTACTGGTTAAAGCTCAATTATCTGTGGCATAATGGATTCTTTTGTGATTTTTAAGATGGCAACTGAAGGCTTGTTCGTAATTGATGCCGGATCAGTTGGGCTGCCTGGGTTAATATAAAGGATTTCTTCTTCCCAAGTGATATTTGCTGCATGCGTATGACCATAGACAAAAACGTTAAAAGAGTTTTGTTTAGTTATTTCCCGCATCTTGCCGAATCCTGAATGGATATCTGGATCATGCATTACGCCTATTTTCATATCAAAAACTTTAAGCTGATTGAGTTTTGGCAGAGCACCCATCGTTTCCATGTTATCCATGTTACCGTGAACTGCTAAAACTGGCGCTATCTGTTCTAATTCATCAACAACAGTTAACTCAACCAAATCACCTGCATGAATAATGTAGTCAATATTCTGAAAAATCTCAAAAACTTTTTCGGGAACTTTTAGAGCTCTTTTTGGAACATGCGTATCAGAGATTAGACCAATAGTTTTCGTAACTTTGAAGTCTGGGGGATCTTTACCTATTAACGCTTGTCCATTGAGCATGTTACTTTTTGCCTCTTGATTAGGCGAATTATAGTATGCATTACGAGGGTTAGTAATAAAAACTAAACTATCAAAAAAATAAAAATGGTTGTAGAAATTCGAAGAATTAAGTCATAAATCGCTTCACTGCTTCGTAAAATATGCTTGTTCCGAAAACCAAGTTCTCTATTGTTATCCGTTCATCAATGCCGTGCATACGTTTTTCCAATTCATCGTTAGGTTCATCTGGACGCATAGGATGAAAACCGTAACAAACACTTCCCGTTTCCCTAAAGAAACGCGAATCAGTTCCACCAGTAGTTAAGGTTGGAGTTACTCGACAGTTTGGCTCAAACTCCTGCAAAACGTTACTTATTTCATCAAATAGAGGTGTTTTTGTTGAAGATTCGTTACCATCATGAATCTGGATAATTTCAAAGCTTAACTTATCGAGCCCTACATCTTTAAGTAAGCTCTTAAACAAAGAAAGAGTTGCATCAACACTCTGACCCGGCAAGACACGACAATCGAAGACCGCTTCGCATTCAGAAGGAATAATATTTTCTTTGATCCCTCCGTGAATGATTGTTGGAGTAACAGTGGTTTTGATGCGAGGCCTAATTTCCTCAGCCAACATCTTTTCAGTTTCTGCTAACTCATCAAGAATTTGTTCACTTTGGTCAGGATTGCGAAGAAGACGCGAAAAATGTGTTTCAAGATCAGGGTTAATTTTTACGATTTCATTCAAGAATTGACTTAGCGTTGGAGTAAAGAAAGTTTCGGGTTGGTATTCACAGAGTTTTGTTATAACCTTATTCATTCGCACAATCGCGTTGTCTGCCGTGTTAGGCGTGGAGCCATGTCCAGGAGCGCCTTTGGCTTTTATTTTAAACCAAAGAATACCTTTCTCTGCTGTCTGCACAGGATAAACGTTACCTCTTTTCTGCGGAATAGCTAATCCTCCACCTTCATTTAGCACATAGGGACACCAAATTTTTTGTTTGTAATCTCGGAGCAAATAACCTGCACCTTCTTCGCCGCCTTTCTCTTCATCTGCTGTTGCCGCCAAAACAACATCTCCTTTCAACGGAACTTTATTCTTCTTAAGCAACTTTAATGTAAAAACTTCAACTGCGGTCATACCTTTCATGTCATAAGCACCCCTTCCATAAACATAGCCATCTTTTATGGTTCCAGCAAACGGGTCAACGCTCCATTCCCCGGGATTTGCAGCAACAACATCAAGATGTGAAAGCAACAATAAATTTGGTTTTTCGCCTGTTCCCTTAAGTCTTGTAATAACGCTGCCTCTGCCCGGAGCTGATTCGATGATTTCTGGAGAAAAACCGTCTTTAGTAAGATCCTTTGCAATAAAGTCTGCAGCTTGTACCTCGTTTCCAGGAGGATTAGTTGTGTTTATTTTTATTAATTGACTCAGGAAATGCGTAATTTCTTCTTTAATCTCAGTTAACATTTGAATTGGCATTTTTCGAGGCGCCTCACTGTGCTAAAGGCGATTTTTCTCTTAAGAGTTGCTGTTGTGTGCTCATATTACATTGAACCGGTTTTGTTGATTATTTAACATGATGTTTATATATGATGCACAAAAATGCTATTGAATAGAAAAAAACGAGCGGATTGCAATGAAAGAATTAAAACCGATAGATTACAAAATTCTGTTTGAGCTCATGAAAGACTCCCACAGAAGTGATAGGCAACTTGCAAAAGCCTTGGGTGTTTCTCAGCCTACTGTGACCCGAAGACGCGCAATGCTAGAAGAGAATTATATTGAAGGGTACACTGTTATCCCCAAATTCGGGCAAATCGGCTTTGAGATTGCATCAATAACATTTTTGAAGAGTAAATTAAAATATCAAAGGAATGAAGATAAAAACCAATCACTGGTTAAGATGAAAGAATGGTATCTAAAACAACCCAATGTCATAATGGTTTTAGATGGCAGAGGAATGGGTTGGGATGCAGTTTGTATTTCTATACACGAAAGCTTTGAGGACTTTGCAAAATTCATCAGAGCCCACGATTCAGAACTATCCGATTGGGTAATTGAAAGCCAAACATTCCACTCTGACTTGAAGGGCGGAATAACAATCAAACCATTCCACCTAAAATATTTGGCTTCACTAAAACAATAATACGCCTAAAACAGGCCTTTTTCCTTTTTTATTGGTCTTTTTAGTCAACACTAAACAGAAATATTAATTATCTTCAAGTTTAAACGCGTCATCGCCGGATTTTATGGAAACTTATCTTCGGTTACTTTTCTTCAACAGCTTTTTCTTAGGCAACTTGGGTTTTTTTACCCTATCTGCATCTGCGGTCAAACAATCACCAACAAAATATTAGGAGTATTTGGCGGATATAAAGTAATTCCAGTTACCTTAAATCGAAAAGTAGAGTTAGAG
Source organism: Candidatus Bathyarchaeota archaeon (assembly GCA_963775465.1). GTDB lineage: Archaea > Thermoproteota > Bathyarchaeia > Bathyarchaeales > Bathycorpusculaceae > Bathycorpusculum. The sequence continues at coordinate 413,961 of CAVZIW010000001.1, forward strand.
TTAAGAAATCGTCCTTGTCAATTTGAAGTTAAATATTTTATTCACTATTTTCCTTTGCTTTGCTCTTTCCGAATCTAAACTTTGCTGTCAAGATCTTTTCTGTCGCAAAAAGTCTTGAGGCAATATACATTATAATTAAAGTGAACAACGCAACATATATTATCCCGAAAAGAACAGTTGCGTAGTCGCCTGTAACTACAGCTTTTGAAGCAAGGATTGGGTGGCTATAAGGTATAGCATAAAACACTGCTTTTAAGACCAAGGGTAACGTATTCACATCAAGGTAAACTAAAGCTAAGGATGGAATAAAAATAAGTGGATAAATATAACCCACCAACGCTTGAGCTCCACGAACATTCTCACTAAACGCTGACATTACAACAGCTAATGCTAAAGCAGATAACAAGGTAAAAAATAAGCTAACACCAAGCAAAATATATCCTAAAACATTGGGCACCAAACCCAAAGCAACCAAATTGACCCCAGAACCCAAACTGCTCGTTAAACCTGTGGATATAGACCCAATCATATAGTTGTAACCGATCAAAACAGTAACGGCTGCAACACCTGCTACAATTATAGTGCTAGAAACTTTTCCCATCAAAATAGCAAATCGATCTACCGGAACTGTAAGAAGTGTCTCTAAGGTTTTCTCCTCTTTTTCCATCGCTACGCTTGTCGCAGCAATCTGCATAGCATAAGTGAGCATAATCATAATTGTAATCGGTAGAGCAATTGCCTGCGAGAGCAACAAACCCGAAAGAGCACTAGAATCTACGCCATATTCAATCTGACCTTTAATAATACTACTCTGTGAAATCTGGACCAAATCAGGAGCAACTGCACGGTTAAAACCTCCAACTACAGCTGCCACAGTATTTCCACTCATCCCACTGAAAATTCCGCCACCCCCACTAAAGACACCATAAACGTTAACTAAACCTGTCACATTCCAGGTCCCGTCAATATGAGCAGTCAGGTTTTGGCTAAATCCTGAGGGCAACTCAACAAGTGTAGTGCTATTATTTTTCGCAAGCAAGCCCTGATCCAATACAATTTGTGGAGATACATTCTCAATAAGAACAATTTTCAGAGTTCTATTTAGATACCCAACAAAAACTTTGCTCCAATTACCTCCATCATTGTTGGTTACCAGTAGAGTTGCTGTTTGTGCTTCGGTCTGTGCGGATTGAACAGCATACCCCATAACTAAACCCAAAACGGGAAACATAATTAGGGGCAAAACTATCATTCCGACAAGGATTTTTGGATCACGCATCAGTTCTTTTAATTCCTTAAGAAGAATTATTGTAAAACCTTTAAGCATAGCCAACTACCTTCATAAAAACCTCTTCCAAATTTTCACACTTGTACTCTGCTTTAAGGACCTTAGGTTTGCCTTCTAAGATGAGTTTACCTTTGTTTATAAGCGATACACGGTCACAGAGGTATTCTACTTCAAGCATGTTATGACTACTGAGAAGCACCGTTAAACCGTGTTCTTTGACATACCTCTTAATGATTTCTCTAATATGGTAAGCATGAATTATATCTAAACCGCTTGCAGGTTCATCTAGTACAGCTAATTTGGGTTGAGTCATTAAGGCGCGAGCTACAAGCAAACGCCTTTTCATACCCTTGCTGTAAGTCTTGGTTCTATCACTTAGTCGGCTTCCTAGACCACAGATATCAGCCGCCTCATTTGTCGTAACCTTGATGCTAGTGTTTGGCTTACGTTGTAGTTTAGCCATAAACTCAAGATACTCCATTCCCGTTAGGTTCTGATAAACGCCAGATTCTTCAGGTAAATAACTGATTATTTGACGTGTCTTTTCAGGTTGCTTAACTACGTCATTATCAAAAATTCTTATTGCCCCAGAAGTTGGCTTTATCAACGTGCAAATGATTCGCAAGCAAGTCGTTTTTCCAGCCCCATTAGGTCCAATTAAGCCGTATATTTCTCCGGGTTTAATGTTAAAACTAACTCCATCAAGTGCACGAATTTGCCCAAACTGTTTAATCAAAGATAAGGCGTCAACAGCTAAACTCAAGGTTGCCAACTCTGCAACTTTTCTATTGCAAGCTTATTTAAATTTTTCAACATAAATAGAACTTAGTTCTCGCCTAAACCTTCCAAATAATCGATAAATTTTTCTAAATCATCTTTGTTCATATGCATAATAGCCGAACGTTCCGCTTTTACGTATTTGCGGAATGATTCCAAGCACAAGTTGGCACTCACATTTTCTTTAAATGTTCGAACTTGTTCGCGTTCAATTTTTATTCGGTATAATGTAGCTAAGAAAGTAGCGAAAACAACCAAAGTGTTGCTGACGATTACGATTAAAGATATGTCAACCATGAGAGCTCACGCTTGATACTAAAGTAGAGAATTGGTATTTCTTACTTTTCCTTCCCCTATGGGTAACCGTTAGTTTCTGGAGGGAGAACTTTTTGGATGCGAAGTATTTTCCTAAATTCGTCTTCTTTTAGGGATGCCCGGCGACCGTTCGCATAAATTTGCTTCACTCTATCAACGACTGTAGAAATGGTTTTGTCGTCCGGAACGTTTCCTGTCAGTTCAGTTATTTTGTGTTTAATAATACCTTTTCCAGATTGCTTGCCAATCGTTAACCGGCGTTGGTTGCCTACCAATTCAGGGGGATACGGCTCATAAGTCCATGGATCGTTTAGCACACCATGAGTATGGATACCTGATTCATGAGCAAAACCATAATCGCCAACTATTGCTTTGTTTGGCGGTAGGATGTAGCCTGTTGCTTTTGCGATATAATCGGCGGTTGGTTTTAGTTTTTGTGTTTTGCCATTGTATTTTTGAACCCCGTAATGTAAGTATAAATTCAACAATATCTTCTCAGTTTCAGCGTTACCTGCACGTTCTCCAATTCCAAGGTATGTTGTACTAACGTAAATTTTTTCCCAAATACCTGAAGCTGCTTTAATTGCAGCCATCGTATTTTCAACAGCATTGCCAAAGTCATCATGCGCATGAATTTCAACGGCGCCAATTTTGGTTTCTTTTTTGATTGCAGCAACTTTTGCGGGAATACCATGCGGTAATGGGGCATCAAAATCTGACAAACCAATACCAACAGTGTCGCATATACGGTAACATTCTGCTCCTGCGTCTGCGATAGCATCGATAAATTTTCGCTCAAAGTTCCAATCTGCACGTGTGCTGTCTTCTCCATGAACGAATGTTCTTAAGCCACAGGTTTTTGCAGCATACTCAGTTACATCAATTACGTTGGCTAAAATTTGCGCCTTGGTTTTTTCAGGCCATTTCGCCTTGAAATGTAAATCTGATACGGGATGTGAGATACCCACTTCTTTGAAACCACATTTGACGGCGCTGTCAATATCGTCTCTTACGGCTCGACACCAACCAGCAACGCGTAAATCTAGATTCAAATCCTCGATAAGCTTAGCTGCTTTCCTGTCTGGTTCTTGATAATGAAACATTTCAATACGTTCTACGCCCACTTCACTTAGCAGTTGGGCGATCTTTGCAGCATCTTTGGGGCCTGCAGCTAATCCAGGCATTTGAATGCCATCACGAAGTGTCGTGTCGTCAATTACAGGTTCAGTCTTTAGAGGTTGCACCTTGAAATAGAAGTCTTTTAATTCCATTTTCACTCAACTCTGTCTTGTTTTGCGCTTCTCCCAACACATTTTTGCAGCGCTAATTAACGCATACTTGCAATTGATAAATGTTTCTGCAACAATTATGAAGGTTTGTCTAGCTAATACTAGACTTAACTTCAGAATATATTGTCTTAACTTTTACTAAAACTTTACATTTAAACTATCGAATATTCTTGTACAATGCTTTAAGCGTACCAGAAACAGCCAAAACATGAACCGAGACATTCTTACCCGCAAAATTAACAATTGTCGCCAAAGAAGCCCGAACAGTCAACAAAGACTCAAGCGAAGTACGAATAACAACAATTTTTCTTTCAGCAACAAAGTTCATCAAAGCCAATCCTGTCAAACTAGCACCAACTTCCCCATACAATTTGGTTACAGAGATCCAAATTGCATCCATAATTTCACGTTCACTTGGCACATCCTCGACTTCAAGTTGCAGTGCAAGGTACCGGCGTTTTGTACGTTTCATGCTTTTTTTCCTTCTTTAATGACTTTCACACCGGGAGCTACAAATGTCGAATTTAGTTTTTCACGGTTTCGAGCTAAAATTTTTTCTGGATTTGTAGAGACTGCGTCAAGAGATTCTTTTTCTCCTAGTCCAAATAATACACCTAGACACGCCATATCACGCGGTTTGCGTAACAATTTCTCTTCGGAAATACCGCTTGAAATTACGATTGGAACATGATATTTAAGGGCTAACAACACTTCACGGTGAAGTGTCGATAGATGTCTCGTTCTTGGTGGTCCTTCTAAAACTAACAATGGTTTGATGTCTATTTCTAACGCTGTTTGGCAATTGCTCGCTAGTTCAGCCTCAGCTCTATCAAAAAATCGCTTACGATAATCTAAGTTCGGAAAATTGAGTAAGTCGACCCTCCGATCTTTTGCTGCTTGCCGTGAAGTCTCCTTGTTATCGCATTGGATACATATTATTTCGTATTTTCGTCTGTATTTCCGCAAAAAACGGGTCAAATCTTCTAGGTTTCTTGGTCTTAAATCGATGCGTGAAATGAAATTTACGTTATTTTGGGTTGCTAAAACCTTTAGTTGAATTGCAAAGTCTTCTCCATTATTAGGCTGCGGAATAGTTGGAATACCAATTTGTTGATACCCAAGTTTTGCAGCTTTAAAAATGACTCGTTGGATTGTTTGCTGATCTTTTGGATTCAAACGCAGATGAAGATCAAAAAATTGGCGCTTCATGGCAGAAGTCCTTTTTGCTTAAGAAGCTCGTTAATTTGTTGATAAGTTAAACTTTTGAAGTGAATTCGTAAATGAATTGGGTCCACTTGAGAGAATTTTATAACACCTTTAAGGGCTGACTGTTTGTCAAATCGGAGATAAAGATTAGTTTTTTCTATGTGTAGATGAAGATTTTGGCTTAGTTCTTCTTTGTCTAAGCTGGACAGGTTCTTGCCGATTTTCTCTAAAACCATTGAAAGCGCTTCTTTATCCTGCAATTTAGCAGTAAAAAGGATAATGGGGTTTCCATAGTGTCCAGTGCAATTAGCCTTTTGGAGAAGAATAGATTGGGGAGGTTCAGTTGTTGAGAGTAAGTTTTGGATTGCGTTTTCTACTTTTTCCTGGTCTTCGGTTGCGTGTGCTGATGCTCTGATATCGATGTATGCGATTTGCTGTTTTGACGACATTGATCCTCGTTGTTGTCTTGTGTTATTAGGGTTTTTAGCTTTTTGGTTTTGCGTGTTCTTTCAAGCGTTTAACATTGTCGTCATGTATTGACTTTCGTCTTTCATCGACAGGTAAGCCCATTTGTTTGGCTTTTTGTCTAGATATGCCTGCTTGTTTGATTTCATCTGGGCTGAAACCCTTGCCCAGTTTTTGTTTCCCGTTTTGTTTTGTTATAGTCGGTTTTATATGGTGCATTAATATGGCTTCCTTTGTGATTTAACGCCACTGTGTTTCCTTGCACCTCTTCGGTGACTTGGACGAACTTTTTCCGCGCCTCTACCTCTGTGATGCAGTCCTCTTACGTTTTTACCTGCACTGGTTAGACTTCTGAAAACGCGGCTTGTGTGTTGTCTTTCTGCTATCCAACCGACATCTTTGTCTGTTTTGATAGTTGGTGCGTTTGGATCTACTAGTATGATTTCGAACCATTTATGTCGACCATCTTCTCCGACCCAGTAGCTGTTGAGGACCTCAAGATTCGGGAAGTGCTTTGCTGTTCTTTCTTCTGCTATAAGTTTAATGCTTTTTCCTGGTTTGAATTTGGCAACACCCATACGTTTAGGGCGTCTGCCTGATCTTGGTCGGATTTTACGCAACCCGCCTCTGCGGACTTTGGTTCTTGCAACCACGAAGCCCTGTTTGGCTTTGTATCCGAGTTTTCTTGCTCTATCGAGTCTTGTTGGGTTTTCTATGCGCAGTGTCGATGGCTGTTTTCGCCATTGTACAAGTCGTTGGCGCATTAATTCTTCGACGAAGCTTTTTTCGGGTTGTGCCCATTCTTCGGCGATGTATTTATATGCCATTTTTGTTTGTCTCCTTTAGTTTTTTTGCTTACGGTTCAGTCCCAAAGGGACCACATCCCAACGGACAAGATTGTCCGCCTGCAATTTCACATCAAACGTGCAAAGAGTAAAATAAACCTTTTCTATTGGACAAGCATTCTTAAGGTTAATATTCTTAACAATTTATTTGAAGTTCATGTTACTCTAATTCAAAAAAGCTTTCAATATAAAAGGAAAGATATTTTTTACTAAGAATCACACATTTTCTTTATTTCCTGAGTTGAACTTGATTTTCAAGGCCAATACGTTTTATTTCTACGACCTCTAACCCTTCAAGCCGTCTAACAAGTCGCCAAAGACTCGTCCTAGGCATATCAGGAAAATGCTGACGAATCTCAGCTTCAAATGCTTTTCCGTCTTTCTCAACCAAGAACTCCAAAACCCCTATTTCATCTTTTGTTAGATTGGGATTTCTTTTAAGCGTTTTTTTAATATTGATTCTTCTTTTTCTAATAAGAAATAGCGACAATATGGAAATAACAAATGTACCCAATATTCCTGCTATGACATACTGCACAATACCTTCAGAGTTAATTATAACTGGAGTTTGATTCTCTTGCTGAAGAGGCAAAATGTAACTTACCTCCCATGCAGCAGGATCCAGTGTTAGTGTTAAATCGTCTCCAGATGTATCGATTATTCTTGGAACCCCATTTAGGTAAATTATAGTTGAATTCTGAGGTAATCGAATTTCGATATCATATGGGCTATTTACAATTAAGGTCCAAACATCCGCATTCTTATTTGTTAATTCATTCGTATCGTATTCCAAAGTAAGAGCGGAAGCTCCAAATGTAAAAACTATTAAGCGAGTGGCATTAATTTGATAATCAACAGGTTTTTTGTCTTGGTCAATAATCAATACATTTTCGATTGCTGTACCCAAGAGAGGAATTTGAATATCAGCCGCAAATTCATCCACACTAAAGGTTTGTTTAATATGGGCTATTCCGTCTCTATAAACCTCGATTGTCGATTCTTCAATGTAAAAGGCTGATTGACCATCAGCACTCGGAGTACAGAGTAACGGAAAAAGTAGGAAGATTAACCCCATAATCTTAATGCTGTTTCTGCAATGTCTCATCAGGTTTCATATTTAATTTGTTGCTTCTCTTTTAAGATTTTATGTATTACAAATATTAACTAAGCAAAGTTTGGAACTATTTTGGAATGCTTGTTTCAAAGTGTCCCTTAAGTTAATCGAATCATATATTGTCACTGATGATTCAATATGACCAAAACCAAAAAAATTAATAAAATAACTGTTGGTTTTATAGCGGTTTTACTGATAGCCTCTTTGGCAACATTAGCTAGCGCCCAAGATTCCCCGACAATTGGAATTAGCCCCACAATTTCTGGGGGATCCCCAACCGATAATTCAACGCAGGCAGTTGCCACTTACCAACAAAATAAAACTGAGATAGTTCCAGGAGCCCCAGAAAACGCATATACGTACAATAAAACCGACGTTATACCTAAAAACCAAATGGAACAGGTAAAAGCTGGCGAACCAACAATTTTCCAATACAGAAACATGACAATGCTCATGAATTGCACGGGCAACTGCAATGTCATATTTAGCGGAAACTCAGAAGTTACACCTAAAATTCTGGGCATCTCAATCGAACACGATCAAAACATGACACTTACAATGAATATGTACAACTCCCCTCTTGAAGGACAAAAAGTTGCTGAGCGAACTCTAAACTTCTACTTAGGCATTGAACCAAGTGCCCAACAACAATTGAAGGGTCAAATTAGACTATACATAAACCAAACAGAACTAAACAGCGAACTTGAAAGAGAAGTCAACGCTTCTAAGTTAACCTGGATGTTTTACAACACCACAGCTGCCAAATGGCAAGCAGTTCCAAGTTTCATAGATGCTAACGGATACTTAGTATGTAACACCGACCACTTCTCAACTTGGACCGTGGCAGAATTGGTCCAAACTGATGCTGAAAATCCCACTCAAACTAACCTTAACGTCAACTATTTCATTGCTGGCATTTTTGCTATAACAATAATTGTAGGCATAACAGTTAGCATTACATTATTCAAGAGAAGAAAGTAAGAAACAGCACTCTTCTCACCTTTTTTATTATTTTCCACGAAAAATAGTCTTTTTGGATGCTTAGATTTTAAAAGCTCGTTCCAAAGTATCCCTTAACTATCCAGGAAACATTAAAGGTAATGTAGTGTGTATAAACATGAAATTAGGCAAATTTGAAATTACAGTAATTCTAACAATTTTGCTTTCAATAATTCCATTTTTACTCTTTGCACAATGACAAAGTTGTATACGCTATCATTCCTCAATATCTTTGGAAGAAGCAGTGCTTGCAAATGAGAGATTAATTATTTACTTTACTCAATTTGACTTTTAAAATAGAACCTCAGAGTCTACCAAACGAGAGAAGTCCGCTTATTGCAATATTAGAAAAATTAGGGTTTGTTGACTCGCGGGATAGTACAAACCTGAGGTCTAATGGTTAAGCTTGATTTTTCAGTGGTTGCCAATTCATAGTGTAACGTATTCTTTATCGCTTTTTTTGGACAACTGTCTGAGCATTGATAACAGAAGAGACATTTGTCAAGACTAAATTCAGGATTCTTCTTTCCTTCAACTTCAATCATTGTTATTGCTCTGGATGGACACTCTTTGCTGCATATGCCGCAACCGATGCAAAGATTTACATCAAATATCGGTTGACCACGGAAGTTATTGCTCAAATTTCGGGGGACATAAGGATACTGGGTTGTCGCGGGCTTACAAAATGTATTAGAAAATGCTCGCCTTATTATGGAGGGCACACGAGGTTTTTTAATCATATTAATATTTCACCATTGGTTGGATAGCAAAAACAATGGTCAAACCGTTTATGTCTGTTTCAAGCGTCTCGTAATTGGCGAGGAAGAAGTTTTAGCTATTTAACAGTTTTACTGGCGAAATTCGATTGTTTTCCTTCGTGTTTTTTGCTTGAACTGTTTTTGCCACACGCACTATATAACGTCGTTAAGCTTTTAATAGTTGTGGTAAACAAGTTAATCGCGTGATTTAGCGACATTTGAAGGTCGGAGTAAGAGTCTGTGTCAACTATCAATTTAATTACATTTACTGGATAACTGTTTGGACCTAATGTTGAGTTACCTATGGCTTGGTTAGTTCGGTTTGAACACTGATGTTCGAGAGGTTGGAGAAGGCAATATTGAAAATAATTGGCGATTAAACTTTCTGTAATTGCAGAAAACGCAAATTATTAATTATTCCAAAAATACACCCAATTTTCCAAGATAATTTTCCTATATATCAACGTGCATCAAACATTTATTATTTTGATCACAGCAAAAAGCCAGAAGCTAAACCCAAACCCAGCCCCAACATAATTGGGAATGGCAATCCAGGAAAGATACCTTTCTTTTCAAGCATATAAAATGTTATTACAGAACCCACCAAGATACCCACAACTGCCATTACGGTCGGGCGATAATCAGGTAAAAAGCTGAAGAATAAAGTACCTATCAACATTGAATAAAACACTAAGTCGCCCAAGCCCATCTGAATATCCTTAAACGAAAAACTGAGTCCCTGTAATTGGTCTAATCCTGACTGGGCAATTTTTCCCACAGGCCCCTTGTAAACCGCAATAACGTCGTAAACAGCCAAAAAGGCCAATATAGCAATTGCACTAAAGAGAGGAATAGAGAAACCAAAAAATATGCCTAATGCTCCGCCGACGCAGACGACAGCTACATTGCGAGCAATACTACCTAATCGAAAGATTGCAAAATCAAATAGTACAGTAATGAATATTGTTGATGCAATCAAAATGTAGAAATCATAGTCGCTTGGAAAGTAAGACAGCAAAGCCGAGATGTACACCAAAGACAACAATAAAGACGCAGTTGTCAAAGCAACCACTATTAGGGCTTTAATGACGTTTTTGCTGCGGCGCTTAATCAGAAAATAGAACATAGTTGCGGCAACAGCGAGCAAAACGACAAAGTACAAGGCGTTTCCAATAGGGGCACCTGGAGTGGACTCAGGAATTGGAGTGACAGGAATAGCCCCAGATTGCTGAGGAACAAGCAAATATGCACATCCTAAACCAAAAAGCATACTCGCCATTATTGGAAGTAAATACACGAATTGGAACTTGAACTTATCTTCTTCAGGTTTACTCTGAGTTGGCACTTCTTGCTTTTGTGTTATTGGAGGTTGTTGAGTCACGGCAATTACCTTATTTTCCCAATAGCTATTGAGACTTGTAAGTAGAATTGGTTATAGAATAAGTTTTGTTTTTTTATCGAAAACTCCAATTCTCAATTTGCAGCTATATCTGGAAGCTTTCTCCAGTACGTGGAGCCACTGCATCCAAACCTAACTCACTATGAGCCCAATTAGCTAACAATTCACAATTACCTTCAGCGCCATGAACAACAAATACCTTCGGATGGTCACCCACTTTTCGCAAAGCGTCTTTTAATTGGCTTGCACCACAATGAGAAGAGAAATCAAAATGCTGAAAGTGCGCTTTTATTTTTCGAACTTTACCATCAATGGTAGCGACACCCTTTTCCATCAATTGTCTGCCAGGAGTTCCAGGAATCTGATAACTAACAAGGAAAATGGCGTTGTTAGTTTTTTTACCTACTTTCGAAAGGTAAAATTGCGATGGCCCGCCTTTGAGCATGCCTGCTGGCGAGACTATTACTGCGGGATCCTTAAGTGCTCTTCGTCTATCTTGCCAACCCTCTACCCAATCTACTGAATGCATGGCGTTAACGTACATTTTGGGATCTCGTAAGAATTCCTTGTTATTCATGATTATTCGGCTGGCTGCACGTGCCATACCATCTAAGATTATGGGATATTCGAAATGATTAGCGGCCAGAACGCAAGTAATCTCTTGAGCGCGCCCAACTCCGAATGCAGGAATCAAAACAGTCCCGCCTCGATCCACAATGTCCGTAGCAGCTTCAACGAAACTCTTCTCTAATTCAGGTCTAAGTGTGTGATCTTCGTTGGCGTAAGTACTTTCAATTACTATGGCATCTAAGTCCTTATAATCCATAGTTGCGCCAGATAGGAGTTTACTATCTTCCATGTTGAAATCTCCAGTATAGAGGATTTTTTTACCTTCTGCTTCAATTAAGACTTGGGCGCTACCAGGGGTATGTCCAGCGTTGAAGAGTTGAAGTTTCATGTCCCCGATTTGGGCTTCATCACCAAAATTCAAATGTTTGCTGTTTTGCATCATCGATTGAAGTTCAAGGTACTCAAAGGGCAAATAATAGCTGGATAAGTGGATAAAATCTTGAATTAGAACTTGAGTTAATTCCAAGTTGAGTCGATTTGTGTAGAGGGGTTTTTTGTCGTTAATATAAAAAATGGGTAAAGCACCCGAATGGTCCAAATGGCTGTGAGTCAAAATAACTGCGTCAACATCTTTAGGTGGCACATGCATAGGGAACCCAGGTTGACGGTCAAGCATAACACCGTAATCTATAACAACCTTACTTTTCTCGGACTTCAGATAGATACCCATTCTGCCAACTTCTCTTGCTCCGCCCAAAAAACCAACTTGCAATTCAAAATCAGTCCATTTTTGTATACTTAACGAGTAAAAAGGAACTATGCTGTTTTAAAAATGTTGGGATGCAAAGTCTGCAAGTTTCTTCTGGAAACTGTTGCTTAAACACGTATAGGTGATACTAAATAGCAAGGGCAATTCAATTATCTATTTTACTAAAATAACCTAATGTTTTGTCCCACGGGTCACTTGAGCAGTCACTTGACCTTTTTTTATTGATTGTAAAATCGAATCAACATTTAGAGATGCATTGACCTTATTGAACACGCTAAAAAGCTCCGAAATATTGTGTGCGTCACTTCCAGCAGTTCCAGGTAACCCTAAACTTCGTGCAAGGATCTTGGCCTGAGCATTCGCGTCGGAACTTGATCCGCCGTTTTGAACCTCGATGGCATCCAATTTGTAGTTATATGCATTTTTGCCTAGGCCATACATTCGAAATGGATGAGCCGCGACAGAAACACCGTCTATGGATTTAGCGAAATCAACAACTATTTCTGGCGTCCACGGTTTTGGCGGCAACTCATCGGTCCCCAAAACCAACACGTCACCTTGTGTAGTACTGATTTCCACACCTGGAATAATTAGGATATCCGGGTAAGCTGAAGCTAACTCAATTGTAGCTCGACAACCGCGAACGCTATCATGATCTGTTACCGCTGCTACTTTAATGAAACTATGCGATACAAGCAGGTCTATGAGTGTTTTTGGTTGAATAACCGCGTCCGCAGAATAAATTGTATGGATGTGCAAGTCGGCATTAATCAAGGTTTTTCGCTCAACTGTTTCCGCAAAATGTTCTCTAAACGAGTTAAAATCTTTTTGCCCTCCTCTGCGACAGCATCGACAGAGTCAAATGTGAGTTTTTGTGTCTTGCAAACTTGCTTGCAGGCATTTTTTATGATGTCCTGCCAGAGTTTAGGATCGTTTAGCAGTACAACCCCTTGATAATTGGAGCGAGTTATGTATTCAGCGGTTTGTTTGGCCACGTAATCAACGGTTTCAATGTCAAACGGTGATGCAGTCTCATGCTGTGATAGCGGGTAAACTTCATCAAGTTCTAATGGAACTACGCCAAAAGGAGCGCAATAAACACAAATATGAATTTGAACTGCTAATTGGTTCCCTAATTTTCGGAGCAAATGACGGATTTTTTTAAATTCGGGTGCTTTGTGGAAGGGTTTGTTTCGGGTTTGAGGAACCAAGAAAAGCACCTTCGAATTCTCTGGCGGGTTGTATCGTTCGCCGAGATTCTTTCGGTAATGGGTGATTTCTGGTCTTGCGAGCCCCACGGAGTCAAAGTAGAAAAAGCCTTTGCTTTTCATAGTTGGACTGAACTTTTCAAGGAAGTCTTCAGTGCTACGGACATGTTTTAAAGCCGAAAGCAATGCTGGGTGGGCGTGAAGACGCATTTCGGTGTGTTCCCAAAGTCTGCCGTCATGGATAGCTTGTTTTATTCGTCGCAATTCGGCCAAGCAAACGTGTAAATTATGTTCGGCGAGGAATACTTCGCGTTCCTTGGGTGTTTTCTGTTCTAATCCTCTTGGCGTTTCAGTTGAGCATCTGGGGCAACTACATGGGAAATAATCCAGTTCTTTCAGGCGCCATGTGCCGTTTTCGGTCATGTAACGGTTTTCCCGGGCATACAAAGCGTATGCAGCCGAATCAAAAAGATCACATCCCAAAGAGACAGCCAAAGCGAACATTGAGGGGTGACCAGCTCCAAACAGATGCATTGGACGTTGAGCTGGAATTCCTTTTTTGGCAGTTAATATCATGTCAGCTAAAACGTCGTAGCGATAGTTTTCCATAACTTCGGTTGGGCTGCCAAGAGCGTGAATTTGAAAGGGTAGTTTGCCCATTTCAACCGCTGAAGCCGCTACTAGATCTAAATGCCTCCCGCCCTGAACGGGTCCAACCCACAAGATGTCATCCCGGGTTCTTTCCTTGAAGAAGGCTTTTGCTCTCCGAAGTGTTTCTGCCACTGTTACATCTGCTTGCTCTCGTGTAACTTTCCACCCTGTTGGAATGTCTAAAATTGTAGCGATGTCACTTCCGATATTTTCCTGGTAGGCCACTATTTCTTTTTGGGTAACATCGATATCCCCGTAAACGAGAATTTGGTAGGCCCCTGAATCGGTCATTACTGCCCCATCATAATCCAAAAAATTGTGTATACCCATTTCAATGGGTTTGTTGGAATACCGTTTTTTGATTATGTAGGAGTTTGTGATTACTGCTTGAACCCTAAAGACTTCCTTGAGACGTTTGGGCGGTATAGGCTGGATACTGGGATTGATAACTGGGAAAAGAAGCGGCGTTTCCACTGTAACTGTTTTAGTTTTTAATTTTCCGATTCGGCCAAGCAAGTCTTTTTCTTTAATTTCAAAGCTCAAGTATAAAGCCTAAACAAGAAACAACGTTCAATTATAAAAAACATTAGCATCTTGATCTCAATCATTCGGTTTTCTAAATTAGGCATCCTTATATGACAATGATCCCCTAATACCCCACAGAAGTGCCAGTCATGGTTTGCTCAATTGATATCTCAGAAAAACCACAACTCAATGATCCAATACTTATCGAAGGGTTACCGGGCATTGGGTTTGTGGCTAACATTGCATCTTTGCATCTGATTAAAGAGTTAAAAGCTGTAAAGTTCGCACAGGTATTTTCCTCTTCATTTCAAGATTTTGCGATAACTACAGAAACTGGAGGCGCTTTATACCCTGTCAACGAGTTGTACTATGCTATACGGAAGAATGAACGTGATTTGATTATTTGGTATGGGAACACTCAAGCGTTAACCACGATTGGGCAGTATGAGTTAGTCGGCAAGATACTTGACATTGCGCAGGAGCTTGGCTGCAAATTTGTTATTTCCATCGGTGGTTTCAAGAAAGATGAAGCGACACCTATTCCAGCAATTTATAGCACTGCCACAGACTTGGATACAATGCAGCAGATACTTGATTTAGGAACAAAGGTTATGGTTGGCCATGTTTTTGGCATCGCAGGTTTATCGATTGGACTAGCAAGAATAAGGGATTTAAGAGGTTTTTCACTTCTTGTGGATACACCAGGCATGAACCCAGATGTAAACGCTGCTCGATATGCTTTGCTTACATTAGGTAAATACTTGAACCTGAATATTGACCTGACAAACATAGAAACAAACGGGAACGAAATTAAAAATATGCTAGAATCATTTGGAGTAATTCGGAGTATAACCGAAGAAAAGAAGAAAGAGGAGCAGCAACTTCGCTGGTTTATTTAGGCTTTGGCTTCAGCTATAAATGCATCGTAAACTTTTTGCACGCGGTCGGCAGCTGGACCTGATCCTTCTACGACTCCTTTTTCAGTTAGTTTTACTTTGTCCATTACCCAAATGAAGCCCTTGTCTTCGTAGAGTTTAACCATTGTTGGAAAGACTTTGTCGAGTCTTTGAGATAGGGATTTCAAGTCAAAGGGTTTTTCTGCGGTAGATATCGATAAGACTGCAGATCCGTTAATGACTAAGCGGTTGAGTATTTTTCCAGAATCATCTTTTACGTCAGCTAAACTGAGACTAAGGTTGTCAGGGTTTATTCCAATAAGGGTACCGTTGAAGGTTTTTCCATTAGTGGTGATTACAGAAACAGTTCTCTCGGTCAATGCTGCTACATCAGTGAAATATTTTCTTTGCGCTACAGACAATTTTATTTCTCCTTGATCGGTACATGAAATTACATTTCAACTATTTATCTTTAATATGTTCCAGCGAACCAACTATTGAAAAATCTATCGAAAACTTGCTGCAAACGTCTTTTAACGCTGGGAGGTGTGCTCTTGAGTAGGATGACAGACATTATCGAAGCGTGGTTATTAAGTTTTGAATGCGGTAGAAAGTGGTTTAACACAATATCCTCAGCAAGAACAAAAGAAATGTATTCTAAATGTTTAAAGCAATATTGTGACGCTGTAGAAAAGACGCCAGATGAATTGCTTAAACTCAAGCCAACCTTGTTTGAAATAGCCCTAATGATGCAGAAAGGCTCAGCTGGAGCAGAGAGTGAGTTTCAAGCTGAAAACTTGCTTGATAACTATCTATACAACACTCAAGATGTTACAATCCACATCAAGATTTCAATACTCTGCGCCATTAAGAGTTTTTATAAAGCTAACTGGCGAGAGCTAAATGGCAATGTCGGCAAGAACCTAACATTTCCAGAGCCTCGAAGGCGCACGCCTAAACTCCAAGATATTATAGCTATGGAAGACGTAATGTCTTACCAGCGCGATAAAGCAATTCTATGGTTTTTGGAAAGTACCCCAGATAGACATTCAACATTCGTCAACCTTTATTGGCCTGACCTAAAATCAACTTCGGAATTACTAAAAGAAGTGCGTAGTGAGGCACAAGGACAACTGACTCGAACAGTAGAGGAAGATAAGGAACTTACGAAACTAGTGCCTTACTATTTGGTGCTAGGTGCTGAGAGGTTAAAAGGTGCTGGCAAAGGCAAGTACAAAGGAATAAGGCACATCGGTTTCCTTCATCACTATGCGGTTGAAAAACTTGAAAAGTACAAACTTGAACTGAAGCAATATGGAATAGAAACAACGCCCGACAGCCCTATTTTTCTCGCCTTGAGCAACAACCGTTTCAACGAGGGAAAAGGTGATAGATTGAAGGGTATTAGCTACATATTTTCAAGCGCTTGCGAACTGGCTTGGAACGATGAGAACAAACGGTTTAGTCCTCAAGATATGAGAGACTTATTGCAAGGTGCACCTGAAAAGGTTGAGGTAAACAAGAATCTGATCAGCCCATTGATATCACACAAGGTCAAAGGTGTTGACAAGCACTACAGCAATCACGACATTGATGAGTTTCTGCAAGTGTTTGTGAAGGCTTTGCCTTTGCTTGTTCCCCAGACTGTTGAGCAAGTAAGAG
>CAVZIW010000002.1:0-128109 GCA_963775465.1 Candidatus Bathyarchaeota archaeon
CTATCGCCCGTGGAAAATCACCCGCATCTTTCCCTTTTTTTGCTTTGACCGATTAGGCTCTCTATTGCCTTCGGTGCATGACTAATAATTCTCATTCTCTTAACCTCGAATTACCCATAGTCAGTTCACTTAAACGTCTTACGTTCCATTCTCTATGAAAAAGAAACCACTCAAGAATTAGTTTCGGAAAAATATTTTGATTGGGTTTCTGATAATCAATATTTGATTTTTGAGCAAAAAAGATACCGTTCACCCATTCGCCAAATTGCTTCTCTTGTTCCAAAGAGAGGAAATCCTAAATATGCTTGGAAAGTTCGCAAGTGTTGGCGAGAATTTACATTTCCTTTTGAATACCAACAAAAGATAGATTCTGAAAGGAGTAACTTGGTTAATATTTATGAAACTACCACTAACGTTCTCTTCCTTAGCTTAACATGGGACCCTAAAATTTGTGATTGGAAAACGGCATGGGATGCTGTCAGCTATTTCTGGAACTTATTGCTAATCTCAGGCGTAAATATGGGCAGTTCTTACTGCGCGAGTTTACGAAAGTACTGAACAAGGCTTTCCACACATACACTGTATTCTGTATTTTCCAAATTATCAGTTTCCAACATTCCTAAAATGGAGCAACAAAAAGAAACGTCACATTTGGCGCATTCCCTTTCCAGAAGTTGAAAAGCTTCGGAGGATTATGGCATAGCTTTATCGACGTTCAAGGAATGGTAAATTTAGCTGACGGCATGAAATACCTTGGAAAATACCTCGCAAAAGGCACAGATTTAGAGAGCGGAGACCTTTCAGGGAAAGGGTTAATCACATTTAGCAAATACATGGGCTTTCCGTAAACGTGCTTATTCTCTTGGAGTAAAATTTAAAGAAGCCATTTTTCAAAAATACGTCAGTCTCGACTTGACACGTATTAGCATAACTCAAACAGTTTCAGAACAAATGACACTTAAAAGCAAGCAATTACTAGACTTTTCAGCCTTCTTTAGTCAGACCGTTCTTTGAAAAGTGGAAAAGGCGGAATTATGGAAAAATCAATGCTAAAAAACAATGGCGGCATCCCAAAAGGATGCTTTTCCTTTCGGTTTATGTGATTCACAGAAGGCTTTTTCAGATTGGTATTTCAAGTGTTGACTTGATTTGCCAAAATTAACGAAAGCTAATTATTTCAAAATATCTAAGAAACGAAAAACATAATGGACTAAAGTTGACTTAAGTTTCTTGCTATAATTTGGAAACTAATGCCCTATCACGATTTTCTCAAAATGATCTTGTGATATCCTACGTCTAGACAATATTTTAGGAATTAAATTATACCCAAAGCGTTAAATTAAGTTAGACCAGTAAAAGGGTCAGGGATTAGGGTGGAACCAGAAGAAGTAACAGCATTGTCTGAAAAAGACCTTTCTCTAAAGACTACAGTACAAACGAATATTGTAAAATTTTTCAAATTGAAGGCTAAATACAAACTCCTAAATGAGAAATAAGAGCTGAAGACAACGCGTTGCTAATCACTGTAACTCCAGTTAAAAAAATCCAGCGATGTGTAAAAAATGACCGCCGTAACTTTAAACGTTAATAAGCAAAGTACAATTGGTAACCTGATTTTTAGAAACAAGACACTGCAAGGGTCAGAAATCGTTTTTGACTATACAATTTGTTTTTTGAGTCAACTTGGGCTATCTGAGGCTGACATAAATTTTCAAGCAATAAAAATGCTAACGTCAATAGGTTGGAAAGATGTATCAGAAATTAAACAACAGAAAACAAACATCTCTGAAATTGATGACTGCTTAAAATCAAAAACCGTTGCCTCCAAAAGAAAAGGACACGCAGACATCTACCTCCTAATAAATGACAAACTAAAAGTAATAATTGATAACAAAAGTCCAAAAGAATTAGTTAGCGATGGTATTAGAGATGCCATCTTCTACGCCGATTGCCTCAGAAAAGAAATACGATATACGTATTGCAATGAGTTATAATGGATCACAGTGTATTCTCAGGGTTTTTGACTCCGACCTTATGCAATGGGTTCCTTTCACGGTAGATGGTAAAGAAATTAACGCTTTTCCATCTAAAGAACTGGTAGAAATCGTCTATAGATATAGGGATATCAACAGCATAATAATAACTGAAGATAATGAAGCAATAAATATCAGCAATATAATCAGTGAACTAAAAGAAATATATCGAAATATCCCACATATTCAAAATGATAATCAAAAGACTATTGATTTCACGATAGCATTCATCGCATTAAAATCAATTCTATAAAAACACGGCTCTGAACTAGGAAAGGCATGGTCTGAACTCAAAATAGCAGAACAGAAGAAACTAAAAGCTCAAATCCAAGTGTATGTTGACGATATTATAGAAAATTTAGAAAATGGGTATGAAGAAATTTTTAGAATTCAGGAAGACGCAAAAGGGAAGATAAAAGCGTTCGATTTCTTAGAAACCATAAAACAGTTTCCTAATGAAGTCAATGAGGGCGAAAAAGGTCATTTAGTGCAAATATTTGAAACGCTTGATAAGCTGCCCCATTTGCATTCGTCCAAATTTGACCTATTTGGAGAAGTGTATCAATCATTAATGGATAAGTTCACCCAAAAGGTTTTCGGACAATTTTTTACGCCAAGGCACTTGATAAAGACGGTCGATGACTTTTCTATGAAGGTGAATTGGAAAGCCTGATAGGAGATATAAAAGACGGAAAGTTAGAAAAACCAAAAACTATATGCGACCCTGCATGCGGAACTGGAGGGTTCTTAAATTGAGTCTTTCAAGTTCTTCGCTACAAATACCACTGGAATTGACCCAATAGAATTAGCAAAAAAGAGTATTTTCGGCTTTGATATTTACCCTGCAAATGCCGTTAGATCAAGAATAAATATGTACCTTGCGGGAGACGGCTTTTCCCGAATCGATTCGTTGAATTCACTAAAAGACCTTAAACCCCAAAAAGAACGCTTCGATTACATTATTACCAACATTCCTTTTGGAAAAGGTGACTTCTGCGTTTATCCGTCTATAATTGCAAACAAAAGAAAAGAAATTAACTTCTTAATAAAAGTGGTACAGTTGCTGAAACCTCATGGAAAAGGTCTTGTTGTCGTCCCTGATGGGGTACTTGAAGCACCGACATTAGCACCACTAAGAAAGTGGGTAATTGAGAATTGTCTATTAGAAAAGATAATCGGATTACCTAAGCATATGTTTGCACCCTACACTCACGAAAAAACATATGTTTTGTTTCTCCGAAAAAGACCCACTCCTATCCTTAACCTTGATGAAATTAAGACCGAAAGAGTGTGGATGTACATCGTGGATACTGATGGGTACGCCAATTCTGACAAGAGATTTAGAACAGGTCAAAAAGCGGAAAACGGGATTTGGAAGCACGATGAATTGTCATTGTGGCGAGACACAAAGGGTGCATTTCATGTTTCGAGGATAGAGGAAAGTTGGAAGAAGAAACTTCCAGATGATTATGAGAAAAGCGTAGACGAATGGGACTGCGAAATCAAAGGGAAAAAATATGGCTATTTGGATATGGCGACAGTTTTCTCAGAAAAACGCCCATCATATCGAGCAATTAGCTACTCAAAAGTTTTAGAGCGATTAAGAAAGAAAGCCCAATCCATACCCCTCAAAAACATCGCAGAGTTATTTGAGGATGAAAAACAAGAAACGGAACCGCCATTAAGAACGTTAAAACCAGAATATGAGGAAATACTTGAATCTGAAAAAATAATTTACGAACCATTTGATGACAGGTTCTACGATGAAAACACCGTTACTGTTGAATTGCTGCTAAACCTTCTTCCTGAAAAATACTTGCGCCCTCAAAAAACCGAAACAATAAGCTTTGACGATTTCCTGATTGAAAACAAGTCAGTCATTGAGAATTTAAAACAAGATGTAAAGTCAATAGTAACACAAATTGAGAGATTCGAGCAGAATTGATAAAGCAAAAAATCCAAAAATT
Source organism: Candidatus Bathyarchaeota archaeon (assembly GCA_963775465.1). Classification (GTDB taxonomy): domain Archaea; phylum Thermoproteota; class Bathyarchaeia; order Bathyarchaeales; family Bathycorpusculaceae; genus Bathycorpusculum. Next base: position 4,001 of record CAVZIW010000002.1, read on the forward strand.
ATTTCATATATGGCAAGGGCATCAGATTACAGATGAAGAAATATACAATTCTAAAACGGGTAAATATCCAATTTTAACAGGACATAATGAGGTAAAGGGGCTAACAGATCATCCTTATATAGCCAAAGTTCCGTGCATAACCATACCCTCCAAAGGTGTCGTTAACAGTCTCTATCTGCAAATTGAGCCATTTGATGCTAATAACACAATTGCCTTAATTCCAAAAGATAGGAAAACCATCGATTTGGAATACTTCATATTTGCTCACTTAAGGTACATCACGAGTTTTATTTCTTCAACAAGTACCAACAATTATCTTAACAAGGAAATTCTCAGAGATGTTGAAATTGACTTACCCAACTTTCCTGATCAGACTAAAATTAGGGATGAATACAAAAGACTGTCTGCGCTCAAGAAATCAATTCAAAGTCAAACTGAAATTCTCAATCGACAAGTTTCTAGGAGTGTTCGGACATTAGGCGAGCCAGTTACGGTAGACGATGTTTTTTCTTTAAAGGTTGGTTCCGATGATAAAATGACCGAAAATTACGCTTACGATAATAAAGGCAATATCCCAATATATTCAGAGCGCCGCAGAAACAACGGAATATTCAGGTACACCAAAAGGATTGACTACTCTTTCAAAGATTATATAACATGGTCAATCTCGGGCAAGGCTGGTACTTTACATCTGAGACATGGACCATGTTGTCTCACAAGAGATTGCGGTATAATGATACCGAGAGATAAGAAGAGAATTAATCTTGAATGGTTTATCTTGACTCAAGAAAGTTCTTTAATGGATTTTGCGATAGGCAGGGGTGGACTAGGACGACTCAAGAAGAACTTGATTGAGCTGTACTCTTTTGAATTGCCGAAAAGAGTTATTCAAAATCAAATAGTCGATGAATACAATAAGATAATTACAATAAGGAACAAGTTGGAAACACTGAATCAAATGGTCGATACACAACTTGAAAAAGTTGTTCTCTCAGCATAATTATTATTGTTGACACTTGAGTTGTTTATTGATGGTACACAGATAACGTCTTCGGCGTTTTAGTGTCTGGTATCACTTTTGTTTGAGGGGTAATTTTTTGTTGTTTCTTACCCCTTATACAGTACCACATTCCACCACAACTAACCAAAATAACAACCTGACCTAAAACATCCTTTTTTCAGAAGGTAACCATCTACAACCTCTAAGGTCGATTGGACTAAAATTTAATCTAACTTTAACAATGACTTCCATCTATCATCAATCTTTCCTCAATTTTGTTAGTTGTTTGTCCCCTCTATGGGGTGTCAACCGCAAGCCAATAAATGAGGGGGGTTTCCCGCTTGCGGGGGGTGTACTCATTTTTGGCGAGGATTGACGGGGCATGTCATTAAAGCCCATATTTGCGTAAATTCAGTGTGGGTGTTTTTTGGGTCTTGGGGTGCCAAAAAACGCGGGCTTTTTGGTTCTTTTGTGCATACATAAAGAACTCCTTTTTGCTTAGCTTTTTTCTAAAAAGCGGTTTTCAATCAGTGGTCGCAGGGAATGAGTTACAGTAGGCGTCGGCGTAGGCGGGCGAAGCCAAGCCGAGCACTGTACCTATCAATTCGACCAACAAATTGAGATCTGATTTCTCAAAAGTGAAATTCTCAAGCATTATTATAAGCAACATCTAAGCGTTAGTGCTTTTTGAAGAATAATAAGGTGAACGGATGACGGAGTTGCAAATAAATGTAAAGGGTGGTGAAAAGACAAGTAGAGACTGCCCTAATTGTCAAAGCAAAAAGATTTTGAAAGATGGATTAGAGAAACGGTTTATGGTTCAATTCAACGTTTTCTATGTAAAGAATGCGGTTTGAGGTTTAGTAAAGACTCATATAGAGAATCACCAATTACTGAAGATAGCCAATTATGCGCTATAATAGAGGCGAAAAAATTGGACTCCGCAACAGAAACAAAGACTGTTGTGGGTGAATCTCCGCACAAATAGACTCAGACAACAAAATCCTTGAACACGCTTGGTGGCTAAAGAAAAACGGAAGAAGCGAAGCAACAATAGAAGGCAAGAGTAAAACTCTTAAAAACACTTGTAAAGCGAGGCGCAAACCTCTACGACCCAGAATCAGTCAAAGACGTCATAGCAAAACAAAATGGAGAACGGAAGAAAAAACAATGCGTCAGATGCATACTCAGCATTTCTAAAAATGGTGGGTGGCACATGGGAAGCCCAGCAATACAAAACAATCCGCAAACTACCATTCATTCCAAAAGAAACTGAAATAGACCAACTCATTGCAGGATCCAGTCAACGCATGGCAACTTTTCTGCAAATGCTAAAAGAAACAGGCGCAAGATGCGGAGAAATCTGGTGGCTCAAATGGGAAGATATAGACTTCGAAAGCAAAGTCGTAAACATAACGCCTGAAAAAAACAGCAACCCACGAGCAATTCGCTTAAGCCAAAAACTGCTTGAAATGCTTCAACAATTGCCAAAAAACTATGGTGACAGAGTATTTTCTTTTCCCAATATGCCTGTTGACCATCACGGAGTAAGCTTAGGTCGTCAACGAAAAAGATTAGCAAACAAACTCAAAAATCCACGTTTACTAAAAATACACTTCCACACCTTCCGATACTGGAAAGGCACAATGCTCTACCACAAAACCAAAGACACCTACTATGTTAAGCAACAACTCGGACACAAAAACATCAAAAACACTGAACTATACGTTCAATTAAACAATGCCTACTTTCGATGGAGAAGACGAGTATATTTCAAAGGTCGCTAAAAACCGAGAAAGACATATGCTTTCTGTTAGAACAAGGATTTGATTACATAACCGAGTTTGAAGGTGCGAAAATCTTTAGAAAACGCAAGCTTTAGCAGAAAGTTTACACCCCCTGCTTGTTTATTTATATATGGTGCAGGGGGTGGGATTCGAACCCACGAACGCCTACGCGATAGGGTCCTAAGCCCTACTCCGTTGACCTGGCTTGGAGACCCCTGCAAACGGTTGCGCAGTGTGAAATAGGTTAGGTTGCTTTAATATTTATTTGCCACAGGGGTTCTTTGTTTTTCTCTTTGTGTGGGTGTGGCGTCGTAAAAATTTACACCACACTTGTGGCTTTGGGTTTGTTTGCTTTTTTGGTTTAGGTTGTTTTTCCATTGCGTTCTGAGTGTGGGGAGAGGGGGTTGTTTAATTCAGTCATCATTGCTTCTATGTATAGTAGTGTGAGTGTGAGTGTGTGGGCATGTTAGCGGCTCTATTCTTACGATATGAAGGATGCCGCGAGTCTAACGTAAAGGTTCAATTTTTTGTTTGACGTTTTTCTTTCCTTGACGACATCTGAACCGCAAGCATTTTATTTCCTATCGCATGTTGTTTGTGGGAAGAATAAAAAATTGCCTTCGTAGCCTAGCCCGGTGGGGCGTTACCTTGGTAAGGTAATGGTCGCGGGTCCAAATCCCGCCGAAGGCTCCAAACTTATAAGAAATGTCTTTTGTGAAAAGCTTCTTATGTTAAAGCAACGAGTTATCTTTCTGAAGAGAGGAATCATGCTTAACTTCTCACCTCAGAAACGTGAGCTTATTTTTTTAGCAGTTTTGATTGCTGTAGCCTTCGTAGTTAGAGTTCTCCTGTTTCCTCTGCAAGGTTACCATAACGATCTGGTAACGTACCAGTATTGGTTTAACACAGCAGCCGAAAATGGAATCCGACCCTTCTATAATGTGGTCCTTCAACAAGTAGGCTGGATTGATTATCCCCCGTTTAATGTTTACATTTTCTGGATCTTTGGCACTTTATCCAAAGTTACGTCAGCTTGGGGTATAGATGCAGCAAACATCGTAAAGTTGGCTCCAAACATCTTTGATATGGCGACCGCAGCGTTGATCTACTTTTTCCTTAGAAAACAATTAAGTACTAAACAGAGTCTCATAGGAACCGCTCTATATGTCTTTAACCCCGCAATAGTCTTCAATGCGGCAGTATGGGGTCAGTTTGACGCAATCTACACATTCTTTTTGGTTATTTCGCTGATGTTAGCGCTTAAAAGTAAACCCAAACTTTCCGCCGCTGCTTTTGCTATAGCTGTTTTAACTAAACCGCAAGCCATTGCAATGTTACCCGTTGTCGCCTATCTGATTCTCAGAAAAAATGGTCTAAAGAACACGCTGATCTCGGTAGCGGTGTTTGCAGCGACAGTTTTTGCTGTAATTCTGCCATTTGACTGGAATGGCAACCCGCTAACTTTCCTGAGTAACATCTACTTTGGCGCATATGGTGGATATGCATACACATCGATTAACGCCTTTAACTTCTGGGGCATGTTCGGATTATGGTTACCTGACGCTAACTTCTTCTTAATCGGTTGGATAATGTTTGGAGCATTCGTTATTTTCTCAATTTATGTCTTGCATAAACGTTTTAACGTTTCAGGAAACACTCTAGCAATCTTCTGCGCTTTCATGCTTTTATTTGCATTTTTCATGCTGCCCACGAGAATTCATGAAAGGTACCTCTTTCCGGCAATAAGCATGTTAGTTCTACTGTTTCCCATTGCAAAAAGAACCCGCATCTTCTACTTTGTGTTAACAGCCACTTTATTTGTTAATCAAGCATACGTGCTGTCCTATCTCAACTCGCCTAATCCATTTATTCCGAGTGGAGATTTAGTTGTTCTAGCGGTAAGCGTTATTAATTTAATGACGTTCCTTTATGGTTCAGTCATCATGTGGGCTGAACTTAAAGCAAGATCCTTGCTTAAGCCCTCAGAGATTCCTCCACAGAAAAACGCCCAGAATGGTGAGTTAACATAGACTTCAAACTCAACCTTGCCAGGAAAGACATTATTACAATGGTCTTGCTATCGATAGTGTTTTTTGGAATCGCAACCTGGAACGTAGGCGAAATTAACTTTCCCACCACCAATTGGCAAACTACAACAACTCATAGCTTTTATATCGATTTGGGTTCAACTCAACATGTTAAGTCGATTTACTTTTGGGTTGCAAGTGGTAATGCTTCAGCCGACATTTCTACTGGCTCTCCTGGAAACTGGACTTATGAAAAACAATTCAGCCTTCAATCTAGAGCAACAGATTACATGGTTCAACCCAGCTTAGATTTAGACGTAACAACACGATACTTAGAATTCAACCTAACCGCTGTCGAATACGATTCGCGACCTAACTTCTACTGGTCAGTTCCAAACCCCACTGACAAACAACCTTCCCCCTACATAGAAATCTCCGAAATAGGCATATCAAACCCAAACAACACACAAATTACAATCGTTGAGATAACAGGTGAAAACAACACTGACGCAACCTTGACTAAATTGATCGACGAACAGGATTTACTCCAAATCCCGCCGACATACATGTCAAAAATGTATTTTGATGAAGTCTATTTTGCCCGTTCAGCGATAGAGTTCGTCAACCACCAAATCCCCTTGGAAAGAACCCATCCTGACCTTGGCAAACTTATCCAAGCAATAGGCGTAGCAATGCTGGGTCCTACACCGTTTGGCTGGCGTATCATGGGTGTAATATTTGGTTCACTTATTGTTGCACTAATGTACCTTTTAGGCAAGAAACTCTTCGGAACCTGGATAGGCGGATTCTCCGCAGCGTTTCTAATGACTTTCGACTTTATGCATTTTACAATGGCTCGAATCGGCACAGTAGACACCTACCTCATATTTTTCACTCTGCTTTCACAATTATTTTTCTTAATTTACTTCATGAAAATTATCAAAGATGGCTGGAAGAAAACATCCATTTTGCCATTAATGTTAGCAGTGGTCTTCTTCGCTCTTGGATTCTCCACAAAGTTCGGTTTTCCTCTTTTCCCAGCTTTAGGCTTACTTGCTTTGCTTGCTGCAGTTCGACTTAAAGAAGTTTGGAGACAAAAAAGCAGCCTATCCGACAAATACCTCGCGTTCTTTGACCACCCATTCTTGCTCCTGATCGCTTCTATTGGTATTGTAGCATTAATTTACTTTGCAGTCTACATTCCTGACATGCTTTTAGGCGACTCTTTCCCAACAATTGTAAATCTCCAATTCGCAATGCTGGGATTCCACTCAGGTTCTGTTGTTGACACCTCTTCGGCTCCTTGGTGGTCTTGGCCCTTAATGTTTCGACCCGATGGCATGAATGTTCCTCGATGGTTCGACATAACTTACCTGCCAAACAACGTAGTTTCGACAATAAGTGTCTTCGGAAACCCCGTTGTCTGGTGGGTAGGTTTTACCGCCATGATTATCCTTGCATTCAATGCATTTCACATCGAAGCTGTACTTACAAATCTGAAAAACCGACTCTCCAAGTCATCTCTAAACAAACAAATTAGTATTCGGGGCGAAGGTTGGGACGTACCAGCCATTTTCATAGCGGTTGTGTTCATTTTCTCATGGCTCCCTTACGTTTTCATAGGTAGAGCCACCTACATATACCACTTCTACATCAGCGTGCCCCTCATTTGTCTCTCAACAACCTATTTTATTAACAAATACTGGAATACACGAAAAGGAAAAGTTGCCGCACTAATCGTATTTGCTGCCGCAGTAGCAATGTTTATGTTGTTTTATCCAGTAATTTCAGGAGCACCAGTTTCAACTTCATTCATCAACGATTATCTTAGATGGTTCCCAAGTTGGGGTGCCTACGCATAACAAACGACAAAACAATCCAAGTTTCACTGGTGCTTCCTGCATACAACGAAATAGACTACTTAGACCCAGCTATTGAAAAAACCATTCAAGCACTCAAACAATTTGCGGCGTCATTTGAAATAATTATTGCAGAAGACGGAAGCACCGATGGAACCGCTGAACACGCCGAAAAGATAGCCAAAAAAAGCCCGTTCATAAGGGACATTCACCGCGATCAACGCTTAGGTAGAGGAACTGCTCTTAACAACGCTTTCAAGCAAAGCAGAGGACAAGTTTTAGTTTACATGGATTTGGACTTGGCAACTGATATAAAATTCCTTAAGCCTCTTGTCCAAGCAATAACTCTTGAAAACTATGATTTTTCCACGGGATCAAGGATGATGCCAGAAAGCAAGGCAGAGCGCACTTTCAGGCGAAGCATCAGTTCTAAAACTTATAATTTCTTGGTCAGGCACATATTAGGCTCTAAACTTCGGGACCATCAATGCGGCTTTAAAGCTTTTAATAGAGAAGCAGTTTTAGGTTTGCTCGATGAAGTTGAAGCAAAACATTGGTTTTGGGACACAGAAATATTAGTGAGAGCCCAACACCACGGCTTAAAAGTAAAAGAGATTGCCGTAGAATGGAAGAGCGGCAAGGGGACCAAAGTTAATTTATTTAAAGACTCTTGGAACATGTTCCGCCAAATAATGAGACTTTGGTGGAAAATGAAAATAAAGAAAAGATAGCTCTTAACGCTTGGCTATTAAGACAAAAGATCGAGCTACAAGTGATAAACCGAAAATCATTACTATTCCCGCCCAGAACACAAACCACTCAGTGGGCAACGTCATGTTTACGAGGTATGTACTTATCAAATAGCCTGCTCCGAGCCAGAAGACAATGTTCTCAATGGTTTCTGCTATACGAGAAACGGGAGAATGTAAATACACTCTTAAAAACAGAATTATGATTTCCATAAATCCTAAACCAATGGCGAATTGAAATGCGGCAGCATAGAGTCCAATAAAATTGGCGGGGTTTGCTGGTGCAGGCAAAGATATGCCTGCTCCGGGAACTTGTGCAAGAGTCAATGATGTGAAAAATTCTACAAGCGAATCCCAAAGGTTCGCTGAAATATTCACAAAATAGACAATTGCAAGTATTATGAACATTGATCCTACGTAGAGAGCTGTGAGCAAGTTTTCTTTTCTTTTTTCACTCAAGCCTTGAGCGAAGGATGGTTTACTCAAATAATATTCTCCATTCGAGTATAGAATTCTGAACAAATATATGTTTCTTCTCGATGTGCACATGTATATTTTAAATACTCAGAGCAGATAATTTGTATTTAAGAGGAATTAATTGGAATGTCGTATTGTCCAAAATGCGGCAATAAAGTGGATGAAACAATGGTTTTCTGTCCACATTGTGGAGCATCACTAAAAGGTGTTCAACAACCAACCGGGCAACCATCGCCTGCCCCGCCGTATCAAAGAAGAAATGAAAAATCAGAGAAAAACGAGAAACAAGAGACGAATGAGCGACGAGAGAAAAGTGAAAATCAAGAAAAAGGCGAGCAGGGCTTTATAGGCTATTTAATCGGTGGTTTGATACTGATTACGTTCGGTCTTTTTTCGATTCTCCGATTCAGTAACATCTACACTGCCGACAATGGTTGGGCAATTATGTTGCTGGTAATTGGAGTTATCATCATAATCGGGGCCGTCTACGTTGCCTTTATCGCACGTCGGCATTTGCCTAAACCAAGTTAGAGTGACCATCCCAATAACGCTCGATAGAACTTGTGCTCCACAATCGTTAAAGGGTTGTTTCTTCCAAATATGCGGTAATAGTTTTTGCCCGCTGCTTCAATTAAATCGCCAATGTCGTATCTTGGAAACATGCAGGAAGACACTATTAGTTTTCCCCATTCGCCTCGCTTAAGTTCATGAAGCATTTTAATTCCTTTTGCAGTTGCTACTTCAAAAATATACGAATCATAGTTTGGGGTTATGTATGGATAATCGTCAATTTGTTGACCAAACACGCCTTCGGTAGCTGTGTACATTTCAACGATAGGGACATCTCCGAAGTATTTTTTGAGGATTGGACCGTACTTGTGGTGGATTTTGCGTACGCTAGTGCAGAATAGGGCTTGAGGGCTCCAAATATCTGAGGGTTTTTTTCCATGCGTATTTTTAAGATATCGTGCAAATGCCAAAATCACGGGAGTCACGCCCATGGTTGCGGTAACATTTTGATCTTTTGCCATTTGATAAGCTAGTTCGAAGCGTTTTTCCCAATCATTTCTATCTATTCCGTTGCCTAAAGCGTCTATTTCTTCTTGGCGAGGTAGAAGACTTACACGGTCGAACATTGGATTAAGCCTTGCATAGGTCCCTGAACTGTAGCCGTAGGTTACTTCTTTTCCCTCGTAGGTCATTGTTTGGACGCTTGAGGGAAAATTCAGGTTAAGAATGACGCCTAAAAATACGTCGTAGCTTTGTTTTCTGATAGCGTAGTTTATGATTGCTCTTGCGCCGCAGTTGAAGATTTGTTTAAGATGAGTTTGGGTTGCAGGGAGCACCTTGGATTTGCCCGTTGAGCCACGAGTCATAACCCAGCATTCAGGCGGTTCAAACAAAAACCTCAAGTAATCCGCTTCTTTTACCTGCTTGAAGTAGGGAACAAGCCCTGCATAGTCAATTATAGGAAAATTAGTTTGATACTCAGCTATATTCTTCAATTTGGACGCTTGGTGCTTTTTACCGTACTCGGTTGAACCATACTTCGACAACAAATCAACCAAGACCTTTTCTTGAGCTTTGGCAGGATCATCTAGAGAATCATACCATGGCTGAATGAAGGGCTTTAGGATATTGTTGATACTATCTTGGTTAGCCGTCATAGTTGTCTACACATAATCTCGATGAATCTGCTTATATTCTTCTCCACTAATTAAAATTAACCACGCATCCTAACACGCAGGGCTAGAAGAAATGGCAGAAACAATTAAAACAACAGCAGAAAAAATCAAACAACTCCAAATTCAAGGAGCACGAAACGTCGCAGTGGCAGCGGTAAAAGCAATCCAAACTCTATCAGAAAATACAAAAAATCAAAACAAAGCCCAATTCATAGATGAACTTAAAGAAGCACAGAATATTTTGGCCAAGTCCAGAGAAACTGAACCACTTATGCGCAATGCCATGAGCTTCATAGTCACCCAAACACAAGATGCAAAAACAGAAAAAGTTGCCGAATTAAAAAAGCTCCTATTTTCCAACGCAGATCACTTTCTTGCTAATTTAGAAAAATCAAGAGAACGCACCGCAGAGATAGGATCTAAACGCATCCGAAACAACTCAATAGTCTTTACTCATTGTCACTCCTCAACCGTAACTCGTTTGCTTGCAAAAGCCAAAACAGAAGGTAAAAACTTCAGAGTAATATGCACAGAGACGCGCCCAGCTTTTCAGGGTTATATAACTGCCCGTGAACTTACCGACTTAGGCATTGAAACTACATTTATTGTTGATTCTGCTGCACGGACATTCTTAAATGAAGTTGATATTGTTCTTGTTGGAGCAGACGCAATTACATCTGAAGGCAACGTTGTGAATAAAATAGGAACTGGAGGCATCGCCGTTTTAGCAAACGAAGCACGCAAACCCTTCTATGTGGTTTCTGAACTGCTAAAATTTGACCCTGAAACACTCAGAGGCGAATACGAAAAAATTGAGCAACGCAGCCCAGATGAAGTCTGGAGTGAAGCACCCAAAACACTCAATGTACGTAATCCAGCTTTCGATGTGACACCTAACCGATACATACACGGTTTAATTTGTGAAGAAGGCATTATTGCCCCTCAGCTAGTGGTTGAAGTTATACGCCGTCGGTACCCCTGGGTTCTCTGATTAAGTTGGCTTTAAAGCAAAAATTTCTTTTGGACTCTTCAAGCAGAATTTTTGAGAAGCGTCATTTTTTGTTTTTCTTTTCGATTTTCTCTACAGTGCCATCAGTTGACCCAATGTAAATGATATCTGTTAATCCAATGAAAAAGCCTGTTTCAACCACGCCCGGAATCATCTTGACCTTAATTGCTAATTCAACCGGATTTTTTATCTCGCCAAAAAAAGTATCCATGATAGCGTTGCCGTTATCAGTTATTATTGGACCCAATTTACCTTTACCTTCACGAACCGTGGGCTTTCCTCCGAGGTCGATGATTTTTTGCTTTACCAGCGAAATTGCGAAGGGTAAAACTTCGATAGGCACAACCTGTCCGTTTTCGCCCAGATGTTTAACTTTTTTCTGGTGGTCAGCGATTATTACATTAAGCATTGATGCAGCTGCCACGATTTTTTCTCTTGCCATCGCTGCCCCCATTCCTTTGATAAGATTCAATTCGGGAGTTGCTTGGTCGGCGCCATCGATGGTAACGTCAACTTGGGGATGTTCATCTAAAGTTGTGATTGGGATTCCGCATTCAACGGCTAATAGGAACGCTTGGTAAGACGTAGGAACACCCATGATGCTGATTTTTTCATTTTTAATTCTTTCGCCAAGTGCTTCAATTGCAAATGCTGCGGTGCTTCCACTGCCCAAGCCTACAACAAAGCCGTCTTTAACATGTTTGACCGCTTTTAAAGCCGCATTCTGTTTGGCTCGTTGAATAGCATCAAGGTTAGTCTTCAATTTCCATCTGCCCCAATTTGTCTAGCACTTTCTCGACTTCACTTCGAATAGACTCAATCCGTCGTTCCGCTTCCGTTTTTGCGGCAGGTTTCGCCTCTGAGAGTTTACGTTTCTTTTTAGGTTTATCTTCTCCGCTCCTTTCAGGGACTTCTTCTTCGTCTTCTTCCTCATCTTCCTCAATCTGCTGTGGAGCCTGCGGAGGCAACTTTATGGGGATCTCTCTAATGGGCTTAACATCGATTTTTGTCCTAAGGTCTTCAACTTTGCTAGTCAAGTCACCAAAGCGTTCGCTGAAAAGTTTCATGAGGTCTTCCTGCATGCCTTCAAGCTCATGTAAAGCAATTATGTTTTCATCCTTGGAGATTGATTCTTTGATGGAGTTCATTCGCATCTTGTACGACGCTGCTAACTTTTCGCGTTCTTGCTCAGTAATTTTACCTTCAGCGTGCGCTTCGTATAAACGTCTTATTGCATCTCCCAAAATGTCGCGTTCTAAATCAAGAATACGTAGTTCATCTTTGGCACTGTTTGCCATCGTTCCTTGGATACTTTTCGAAATCTTAAACGGAACTCTGGAGTATTCAAGATCCGTTTCTTGAGTTGGTTGAGCTTTCTTTTGAGGCTCGGATTTTTTGCTGCCAAATCTTCTCATTGCAACAATTACTGCACCGATTGCGATGATTACCACTAACAACAGTAACGCTATTGTTATAGGATCATCATACCAAGCCAAGCTTTGCCATCCTCGTATTTTGATTGTGCACCATGTATATATTAATTAATATAATGCCTATTTGTTGCGTTTCAAGTTTAAATAAATATTGCAAGGTTATGAAGAATGACTTACTTTATTCGGATTTAATTTTCTCCTTTAAGGATTAAGTTTAAATCCACAAGCATTACCCAGAATTAATCATGAAACTGATAACAATACTTGGCGCCATCGCAGTTGCAATCATATTCTTTTTTGCGATAATATTCGCCTTAGCATCTTCTTACCCAACACTCACTGCACAGGCAGCTCAAACCAGACTATTGACCAGCGGCATTCTTTTCGTAGTGGGATTAGCAGTAATTGCAGGTATCTACTTCACCACTCGCAAGCCAAAAACCATAATCCAACGCCTAGAGGTTTCAGGTCCTATGAAAGCTGCACAAATAAAGTGCCCCAATTGTGGTGGCAGCATCGATGCTAACCAAATCAAAATTGTTTCCGGCGTTCCTTATGTTAAATGTCCCTATTGCGGCACGACATTTGAGGTTACTGAGGAACCAAAATGGTAAAACCAACAAGTTTAGTCCTAATTGTGCTGTTCGTTTTTACTTTGTCAGGTTCACTGGTAAGTAATGTCAACGCCCAAAACTTAGTCTACTCTGTAGATCATGAATGGGCGCAAATCTTCATCAACCAAGATGGTACTATCGACTTAGCTTACAACATATCCGTGACAGTTACCTCGGGAACTATGCACGGGTTTTATGTTGGTCAACCAAACAGCGACTTCACACCAGGACAAGCAATAGACCACTATGGAAATAACCTGCAAGTTGTCGATGCAAGCAGCGGCGGCGACTACAGAGTTGATGTTACATTAAACCAACCCCTGACTGCTGGCAACTCGATTTGGTTCCAAGTAACAACCAATGTCGCAGGCATGATAAGAAATGATACCACAAACCCCGGTAACTATGGAATGCAGTTCATCCCACAATGGATAAGTGATGTGCCCATTAGCGATGTGCGGGTGCAGATTGTTTTGCCACCCGAAGTCACAGTTGACGATGTGAAAACTACCCGGAACCTTTATAACGGCACCTCAAGCGTCGAGGGAAGAGTAGCAGTTTACTGGGAAATCCCGGTCATACAAGCAAATGAAAAGTTCTTGGTAGGGATTTCTTTTCCATCCAGATTCATGCCCAACTACGTGCCCAGTCAGGTAAGCGGAGGCTTTGACTTTGGAGTTTTTGGTGCAATATTAGGCTTAGCAGGGGTCTTGTTTGCATTTTTCGTAATAGTCTTGGTAATTAGGGTTATTCGTAAAAGTTCCTATTCATCGCCTAGGGTCGGTATGGAAACTTTAGGCATTAAACGTGGTTTAACTGCAGTCGAAGCTTCTTATCTTCTTGGTTTTAAACCCACACAAATAGTAACCGAAATTCTCTATAGCTTGCTAAAAAAGAGAGCTGTTTGGGCAAAAGAGACTAAACCTGCACTTAAACTCCAAGTTTTGCCTCCGTTTGATAACAAAATTGGCCCAAAAGACAATCCCTTGCGGTACTATGAGATTGACTTCTTAAACTCGATCAAAGCTGACGGTACCCTTAACGAAGAAAAATTAGCTAATGCCATAATGTTTCTTCGCGATACAATGGAGCAGAAATTGCAGGGATACAGCAGAAAAGACACTGAAGATTACTACAGAAAAATTACCGCACAGGCTTGGACCCAGGTGGAGCAAGCGGGCACCGTTGAATTGGCATCTAACGCTTATGATGACCAACTGCTCTGGCTTATGCTTGATCCTAACCAGAGAGCACGTACAGAAACAGTGTTTAGAGACCGCGTCATCCAGCCAAACCCCTTATGGTTCTGGTGGTGGTACGGCTACACAATTTATCATCCACACCCCACTTACACCCCAAACGTTAATGTTCCCTCGCAGTCAGGTCCACCGCCGGCAATTCCTGGTGCTGACTTCGCAAACAACATTGCAACAGCTGTCGAGAACACTTCAAACAGTATAGTGGTTAATCTCGAAAAATTCGCAAACGCAATCGTTCCGCCACCGCCCAAAACTTCCCATCAACCCGCACATCCTAAATCAGACTGCGTTTGCGCATGTGCAGCATGCGCCTGTGCATGCGCGTGCGTTTCATGTGCCTGTGCATGTGCAGGTGGAGGAGGGCACTAAATGAATTTTCTAAAGAAAATCCTAAAAAAACCTGCAGTTCCACCGGGACGATATATGTACCGTGGTGAGGACAAGTTTGCAGGAATGTCTCTTCAGTTGCGCGTTGAACAAAGCGGACAAGGAGTCATGGTAATCAACGCAAACACCGTTCTGCATCTAAACCACACAGCAACCGCGTTTGGCTATTATTTCATGCAGGGCTTGCAACAAAAAGAAGTTTTAGATAAAATACGCCGAATGTATCGTGTGAACATCGACACAGCCAAAGCAGATTATAAAAAACTTGTATACACCATTAGCACCTTGGCGCAGACAGAAAAAATTGACCCGGTTACATATTTAGAAATTGAGAAGGAAGAGCCCTTCACATATCAGTATTCCGCACCGCTACGTATGGATTTGGCTTTAACGTTTAAATGCCAAAATGACTGCATTCACTGCTACGCTGGTGGACCTCACGAAACACCTGAATTGACAACGGTCCAATGGAAAAGCGTAATCGATAAACTCAGCGAAATCGGCATATTCATCTTGACATTCACTGGCGGCGAGCCAACGTTGCGTGAAGACTTACCTGAACTGCTCTTGTACGCACAAAACAAGGGCATGGTTACAGGACTAATCAGCAATGGCCGAAAACTCAAGGATAAGACGTATGTCAATGTTCTTGAGAAATCAGGCTTAGACTTCGTTCAAGTAACATTAGAATCGCACAAATCAGAAATCCACGATAAGATGACTAATACAAAAGGAAGTTGGAGAGAAACAATTGAAGGAATCAAAAACGCGGTTCAATCACAAATCTACGTCTCAACTAACACAACCTTAAGCAAAAACAACGCCGACGACTTCCTATTGACAATCGACTTCATCAAAAGCTTAGGTGTAGACGCTTTTGGCTGCAACAGCCTGATCTACTCTGGCAAAGCTACAGATGCAAGCCAAGAATTCGCACTACCAACCGAAGACCTAATAACGCTCTTACCCAGTATCCGAAACAAGGCACAAATGATTGGCTTAAAGTTCCTCTGGTACACACCAACACAATACTGCAACTTCGACCCAGTAAGCCTCGGTTTAGGCATTAAATCCTGCACCGCAGCGATGATTAATGCCTGCGTTGGACCAAACGGCGACGTTTACCCATGCCAAAGCTACTTTGAAAGCTTAGGAAACATCCTCACCGAGCCATGGGAAAAGATCTGGCATCACCCTTTAGCTGAAAAAATACGCAGAAGAGAATACGTTGAAGAAAAATGCAAAAAGTGCAACCAGCTACAGGTTTGCGGTGGCGGATGCCCCTTGGAACTTCAAAACAAAGAAAACAATCAAACTCATACAGGATAATTTTATCTTTAGCTGTTGTCACTGTTTCTTAAGAAAATAGTGTTATAGGTTTTCGATAGAGAATGGGTTTGACGCAAAAAACTAGGCTAGTGGTTTTCGATGTTGAAGGAGTGCTAATTCCTAAAAACCGATTCTTTTTTGAAGTAGGCAAAAGTTTAGGTCTTCTAAAATTGATCAAGATTCTTTTCTTCGGATTTCTATACGAATCAGGTATTTTAAAGCTTGATTCAACGTTTAAGCACATTTTTAAAGATTTGAAAGGTATAAAGTTAGAAACTTTAGTAACCATCTTCAGCAAAATCCCTGCTACACCATACCTCCAGAGTTTTTTCTGTCAACTCAAATCCCGAAACTGCAAAATTGCCCTAATAAGTTCAGGACTTCCATCAATTATCGTTAAGAAACTATCCGATATCCTTGGTGCTGATTATGCTTATGGAATCGAAGTTGAAACCAACAATGGAAAACTAACCGGTCAAATAGCGGGCGATGCAATTGAGAAGAGTGGAAAACTCAAGATTTTGCTTGAAATTCTCAATCAAGAAAGTTTGCAAATAGCTGATTGCATAGTTGTCGCAGATGATCGCAATAACAGTTGTATTTTTATGCCAGAGGTGCTAAAAATCGGCTTCAACCCGGATTTCATAATTAGAGTCAAAGCAGACAGAGTCGTAAATGGCAAGCTCTCATCGGTTCTGCCCATCATCGATGGGGAAGCTCATCAACGCTCTTTTCCATCAGCTAATGATTTAGTCAGAGAAGACATTCACGCGGCAGGTTTTTTTATGCCTGTCATCGCTGGTTTAATCGGCATCCCCATTGTTGCTTCAATTATACTGCTAATAGCCATCATTTACACCACATCTGAAATCTTTCGTCTAGATGGACGCGAATTGCCCTTTGTTTCCACAATTACTCGCCACGCTGCTTCCCAATCGGAACTTTATGGATTTGCAGCAGCACCACTATACTTCGCGGCGGGAATATTGGCTACTCTGGTTCTTTTCCATTCCAACGCTGGAGCTGCAGCAATAGCCATTTTTTGCTTAGGTGATAGCACTGCTTCATTATTCGGGGGGCTTATTTCAACTTCTTTGCCGTTTAATAAAGGTAAAACTTGGGAGGGTTCATTGGCTGGGTTTTTCTTTGCTTTTTTGGCTGGAACCTTTTTTGTGTCTCCACTTTTGGCGTTGGTTGGAGCAGCGATTGCTATGACTATTGAAGTCTTGCCTCTACCAATAAACGATAATATTCTTGTGCCAATAATAACGGGCTTAGCGCTGACGTTACTTATCTAACATGTCTTATTTTCTTGCGAATTGATAAGATCGATTTTTTGCTGGCGGCTCAGTTTTTTTATTGTACGTTCCCTTTTCATTGCCTGGCTTCTTGAATCAAGATCTTCCACATACGCAATTTTTTGGGGTTTATGAGATTTAGTGTATTTTGCACCCTTTCCATTTTCATGCTGTTTTGTCCGTTCAGCCAAATTCTTGGTGTAACCAGTGTAGAAACTTCCATCTGTACATTGTAGTATGTAAACGTAGAACACCATTTGGCGCTTATTACTCCATGACATTATTTGGGACGTAATCGTAGACTACGCCTTTCTGCATAGCCCTTCTAAGGTAAGCTTCAGGGTCAATTTCTTGCACTTTCGCTCGGTCAACATCTATAATGTATATTTCTTGTATGCGTGCATTGCGTATTTCTTCATCGGTAATCAGCGGTTTTTGGTAGTATACATCACAGAGTCGTTTGATTTGGGCGATCTCTTGGTCTGAACGGTTTCTAGGCGGCTTAGCTAACGTCTGCGGAAAAGGTAGAATGTAATGTGGGGGAACTCCTAACACGAATTTTCCTGAGAAACTGCTGTAGCGGATTATTTTGCTAGCTAGTCTTGCTGTAGTATAAGTCAATGGTGCGAGAGCGTTTTCAGGTGGTATGTACCCCGTTTCTATTTCCACGACAAGGTTTCCGTAGCCCTTTATGGCATATAAGTCGCAAGTTAAAATATCATTGAGAGGATATTCGATTTGGACTTCGAAACCCTTCTGGATGAGGTATTTGGCGCACACCAACTCCATAACGGAGTGGTTGATTTTAACGACATTTTCCTTCTGCAGTTTGATTAGCCAATCTTTTAGCATGTTAAGTTTGTTTTCAACTTCCGAGCTACTATCTGAGGTTAATCTGCAAAGGAGCGTAGTTAGATCTTGCTCAAATTTTTGCCTGTTGCTCATTCCGTTTTACCTGCTAATACTATCAGCTTGTTAATCATATTACCTGACTATTTGTTTTAAGGATATAAAAATGAAAATACATAAATTGATTGACTGATAGCCCGAAAAACTTAGCAAAAGATTTTTCAGCATTAACTATTTCTGGACTGCATACTTTAAGCTGCGATTGATAGATTTCGCTAACAGTTTGAATAACATATGTCGAAGCTTTCTGTTTACTTAAGCTTGATCTTGACTTGCCACTTTTTATTTGTTAAACAACAGAGAGTACTAACCTTGTATTTGGCACGTCAACCTCAACGATTCTGTAGCCTTTAAACTCTTTAGATTCACCAATGATATTTTTGACTATCACGTTGTCGTCTTCAACTTTAGAGTATATTACATCTCTGAATTGGATTTTACCGTCTAAGATTATGTTAAATTCACACATGCTAAATCACAATAGTGGAAAAGCAAAATCTTGGTTATAAGGGCTCCCACGAAAATAATAATGCATACTGTAAAAAACAACTCCAATAACTCTTTTTGGTAAAACCGCAAAATAAACAAGTTATAATCAAGCTAAAGTTAGCTGCTTTCTTACCAGCTTCGAAGCACAATCATTGTATTGGTTTTCATGATGCCTTCAACTCGGCGAATTTTCTCTATACACTCATTGACTTCCGTAACACTCAATCCGCTTATTACTGCCACGATATCGTATTCACCTGTCACTTCGTAAATTGTTTCAACATTGGGCATGGCTTGGATTTTCTTGGAAACCTCTACCGTTGGATAAGCTGGGTTGGTTGCCAGCAATGTTATTGCTTGGGCGCCTTCACCAACACCTATTTTAACCGTGAATTTTCTAATTACGTTTTCATCGGACAGCGTTTTAATTCTTTTTCGTACGGCGCCTTCTGATAACCCTACTTTGGTGCCTATGTCGCCGTACCCTGATCTAGCGTCATCTTTCAAAAGTTTTAATATTTGCTTGTCTTTCTCATCCATTATTTTAGCCGTTTGTTTAATAGTTTTGAAAAATTTAACGTTTTCCATATTTAACATTCAATGCAGAATACGCTTTTCGCCATTTCTAATGCGATTAGTGCGATTTTCCTCAACGTGTTATGGGAAAGCTTGCACCAAATGGAACATTAAAAGTCCAACTTGTTACAAATTAGTCGCAATGTTTAAAAATGAAGGTGAATTTATCAGAAAGACATTTCCAAAAAACAAAAGTGACGAAAAATGATTAAACCCATAAACTCAAACCAGCCAAACGCAAAAGCAAAATGCCCAGACTGTGATGCAGATCTTGATGTTCCATGTGACACCGAAAAGGGTGAAATTCTAAGTTGCCCAGGTTGCGGCTTGGAACTAGAAGTTAAGCAGGTAAGTGGCGGATGCGTTGACCTTCAAGAATTAACTATTGAAGGCGAAGACTGGGGCGAATAAACAGTATCTACAACCTTCTCCTTACACATTGAACAATCTTTTTAACAAAAAATAAATTCTGAGGACAAAGCGATGAGCATCGCACTTCTCTATGAACGCTCCGAAAGCGATGAAAATGGCATAAAACTCACCGCCCAAGACCTTGGAATAGACTTAGTTTTTATTCCTTTTCGAAAAATTGCTCTTTCAATTTCTAAAGAAGGTTTTAGTGCTAAAACCAAAGGCAAAGACTACACCTCGACAATTCAAGACACAGCTGTTGTTCTTAATCGAGCTCAGAGTAAGAATCGTCGACTCCAAGCTTCCTACATTATGGAGCAACTAGGCAAAAAAACCTTAAACTCCTCCCAAATAGAGTTCATTTGCTACAGCAAACTCCGAACTCTCCTTAATCTACACAATGAAGATATTCCTATCCCAAAAACCATCTTCGTACCCTGTGATGCAACCGATACCCTAAAAAACGGCAGAGAAATTCACAACCAAAAAGACATCGCTGACCTATTCGAGCAAGAAATCCCCCTATCTCAAGGTATTGTAATCAAAGCCGACGCAGGCACTCACGGAAAAATGATAATGCTCTCTCAAAACCGCGAAGAACTAGAAGCGCATATCAAAGAAACAAAACCCACGATCATTAATCCGATTGGTGTGGTCGCCCAGGAACTTGTTCAAAAATGGTTCTACGATTTACGAATAATCGTTTCCAAAGAGAAAGGTAAACAACCTATTTGTTTCCAAACGGCAATGGCTCGAGCAGGCTTCAAAGATTTCCGAACAAACACTTTTCTTGGCAACTTAGTCTTCCACGCAAAATTGCCTTTGGATATTCAGGAGTTGGCCGTTAAATGCGGCAAAGCTCTCAGCAAAGATAACGATGCTTGGATCTTCGCGTTAGATGCAATGGTAAACGTTGGTGAAAACAAAAACACCGATGATGCTTATCTGAAAGAAGAATTGGATAAAGCTACACAAGCGTTTCAATCCAGTTCAGAAAGTAAAGTCAGACGAAACGCGGCTAACGGACTTCCAAGGTTGGACTGGAAAATTAGAAAAAGCATTTGAAACCTACAAGAATACATCAGCATACGAAAACATTAAAGACATTATTGAAGAAAGTGTAGAAAAAAATGAGAGTGCGCTGGTGTTCCATGAGGCGAATTCTTGCCCAGAATTCTGGGAGAATACCCGACTCGCGACAGGGCTCAACGTGGCAATTCCTTTGTTGAAGGGGGCTAAGAGCCTAATCGACAATTAAAATAACAAAAGAGGGAAAAAAATGAAAATAGGAATAATTGGCGGTTCAGGATATGTTGGAAGCGAACTACTGCGACTGCTCTTGATGCATCCAGAAGTAGAGGTTACTATGGTTACTTCACGACAAAGCGCAGGAGAATATGTCTTTAACGTTCATCCAAACCTAAGAGGCTTAACACAACTAAAATTTGTTCCTCAAGACATGGCTGAATTACAAAATAACTGTGAATTAATTTTTACCGCTACTCCACACGGTGGATCAGTAAACCTTGTCCCCAAACTTCTAGAGGTAGGTCTAAAAGTCATAGACATGAGCGCCGATTTCCGATGTACAAACCCTAAAGACTACGAAACTTATTATGGCTGGATACATGCCCACCCAGAACTACTCAAAGAAGCCGCTTATGGACTCCCAGAGCTGCATCGCGAAGAGATAAAAAAAGCAAAACTAGTAGCTTGCCCCGGCTGCATGGCAACAAGCGCCATTCTGGGCTTAGCGCCTATTGTAAAAGCCGGGCTAGTGGATAACAGTAAACTTGTAGTTGATCTCAAAGTAGGATCTTCAGGTGCAGGAAGTAAACCAACCCTCGCATCGCACCACCCGGAACGCTCCAGCGGAGCGCGCCCCTACCAAGTTTGCGGGCACCGACACATCGCTGAAGTTGAACAAGAACTAAACGGTCTAACAAATGAACCAGTCAAAATCTCTTTTACTCCACATGCCGTAAACATGGTACGAGGTATCTTAGCCACAATTCACACCTTCCCCAAACAATCAGTCACTAGCAAAGATCTCTGGAAAGCACTCCGCGGAATGTACGGCAATGAACCTTTCGTTCGCTTAGTTAAATATCAAAAAGGCCCCTATCAACTGCCCGACCCCAAAATCACCATAGGCACAAACTTCTGCGACGTCGGCTTCGAAATCGACGAACATGCCAACCGCCTTATAATGTTCTCAGCCATCGACAACATGACAAAAGGCGCAGCAGGACAAGGCGTTCAATGCCTCAACCTACTTATGGGAATAGACGAAACCACAGGTCTTAAAAGCACTGGGTTCCATCCGGTCTGATCGCTATGTTGCTTGTCATTAAAATGGGTGGAAGTATTCTCAAAGAAGGCGCCTCTAGCGAATTAATCAACGACCTTAAAGAAGTATCAAAAGCCAACAAAATTGTGCTTGTTCACGGAGGAGGCGCCGAAGTCACAGAAATTGCCAGTAAACTAGGCAAAGAACAGAAATTCATAACGTCCCCCGAAGGATTTCGCAGCAGATACACCGACAAAGAAACCATCGAAATCTACACTATGGTTATGGCAGGCAAAATGAACAAACAAATAGTTTTGGCGCTTCAGAGTCAAGGTTTACCAGCAGTTGGTCTAAGCGGTCTTGACGCTGCCATCCTCAAAGCTGAACGAAAAACTCGACTCATCATTGTTGATGAACGTGGTAGAAAAAAAGTCATTGACGGAGGATACACAGGCAAAATTACCGAAGTTAACACTGATCTTCTTAATTTATTACTGGAAAAAGACTACATTCCAATAGTTACTCCGATTGCACTTAGCCAAGACAACGAGCCCCTTAATGTGGATGGTGACCGAACTGCAGCTATAGTCGCAGGCGCACTAAAAGCCGATAAACTAATTCTCCTCACAGATGTCGAAGGATTGATGCTCAAAGGAGAACGTGTACCCAAAATTTCCCCAACAGAAGTTAGAGAAGTCCTCTCTATAATCGGAGGAGGCATGAGCACCAAAGTTCATGCAGGATTGGAAGCCTTAAACCAAGGAGTCAAAGAAGTTCTAATCACCTCAGGAATAGTAGAACAACCCATAACCTCCGTTCTTAATCATCAAGTTGGTACAGTGATAACCAGTGAATGACAACGAAATAAAAGACATTGAAAACCGTTATCTGGCAAACGTATTCTCCAAAAAACCAGTCGTTCTCACTCGAGGCAAAGGCTCTCTTGTTTGGGACATAAATGGTAGAGAATACATAGATAGCACAAGCAGCTACGGTGTTGCTGCACTAGGGCACTGTCACCCCAAAATTGTCGAAGCAATAAACGCTCAAACAACCCAACTCATAACCTGCCACAGCTGCTACTACAACGATAAACGAGCAGAATTCATAGAGAAACTAATCAAAATCACACCTAAAGGCTTAGACAAAGCGTTTCTCTCCAACAGCGGTTCAGAAGCCGTTGAATGCGCTATAAAACTAGCACGCAAAGCCACAGGAAAAACTGAAATCATCGCCCTTATGGGTTCCTATCATGGTAAAACAATGGGTGCTCTATCCGCAACATGGGACAAGAAATACCGTGCACCCTTCATGCCTCTAGTACCCGACATAAAACATGTTGCACCAGATGACGCCGCTAAAATAGAGAATACAATAACTGAAAAAACAGCTGCAGTTCTCATGGAGCCGATCCGCGGAGAAGGAGGAATTCGCGTTCCGCCAAACGGTTACCTTCAAAGAGTGCGAGAAATCTGCAAAAAAAACGACGTTCTACTAATACTAGATGAAGTTCAAACTAGTTTTGGACGCACAGGTAAACTATTTGGTTGCGAAAACTGGGATGTCACACCAGACATCATGTGTTTAGCTAAACCTTTTGCTGGAGGATTACCCATAGGCGTCACAGTCGCAAAAGAAAATATCATGTCGACCTTTAAAGTTGGTGAGCACTCAACAACCTTCAGCGGAAGTCCAATCGTGTGTGCTGCAGGATGTGCTGCTATTGACGTACTATTTGAAGAAAAACTCGCTGACAAAGCAGCCTCAGACGGCAAATACTTTAAAAACAAGCTAGAAGATTTGGCGACAAGACATAAAATAATAAAAGAAATCCGAGGCTTAGGTTTAATGCTCGGCATAGAACTCCGTTACGACGTCTATGGTGTAATAACAAAGATGTTGAACAACGGTATTCTAGTTATAGACGCAGGTCGAACAGTTATTCGCATGTTGCCGCCTCTAATTATTACAAGGCCACAAATAGATCTAATTATAACAGCGCTAGATAAAGCGTTGAGGGAAGAAGAAAATGAGCGAGGCAGCAGTACGATTCCTAACTAACTTATTAGGCATTTACAGCCCATCAGGAAAAGAAGAAGAAATAGCCAATTTTTTGGCTGAAAAAATGGAAAAAATGGGCTACGAAGTCGGCATCGACGCTATAGGCAATGTAATTGGCGTGATGGGAGAAGGCGAACCCGTAATTTTCTTATGCGGACACATGGACACCGTAGCTGGGCATATGCCACTTCGAATTGAAGAAGGAAAAATATTTGCCCGCGGCGCAGTAGACGCCAAAGGTCCACTTGCCGCAATGGTTGTTGCAGCCTCTGCCGCCGCCAAAGAACCGGGCTTCAAAGGAAAAATTTTAGTTGCAAGCGTAGTTGAAGAAGAAGCTACCAGCCGTGGAGTTAGGCACTTGATTACTCAAGGTATCAAAGCAGACTACGCAATATTTGGAGAACCAAGCGGAGTAGAAAACGTGACCATAGGCTACAAAGGTCAGATTCAACTCAAAATAGTTATAAAAACTCAAACTGGACATGCTTCAACACCATGGTTATATGATAATGCTTTGGAAAAAGCCTATGAACTCTGGAAACAAATAAAAAACGCCTCTTCATATCCATCTCTGGACCCATCGGCAAGTCCCTACAACGCAGTCACAGCTTGCTTAATCAAAGTTGTAGGGGGCAGACCTACTTCAGTCGTTCCCTTCGAATCTGAAATGAACATAGATGTTCGAGTGCCAATACAATTCTCAACGTCGAAAGTTTTTGAGCAAATAAATAAGATAATTACCAGATACAAAACTGCAAATCAAAACGTGTCAGTAAGAGCTACAGTTCTTGATACCGTTGAGCCGTTCGAAGTTAACAAAGCTTCACCACTCGTTCATGTGTTGGCATCTTCTGTTAGAAAAGTACTCAACAAACCAGCTACATTGCTTCATAAAACTGGAACAGGCGATATGAACATCCTTGGAAAAGCCATGAACCTTCCTATAGTCACATACGGACCTGGAGATTCACACCTCGACCATACCATTGATGAACACATTAAAATAAAAGAATACTTAGACTCGATCGAAGTCTACAAAGAAACAATTATCCGACTAGCAGAGTTTCACAACAAAAGCGGAAAATCCACAAATTAATTGTTTTCGAAGTGGTAATTCTTCGGCATTTACTTGGTTTTCATTTCTTATTTTTACAATACTGAATTGATTGTCAACTTGCCTGCTTGCTTAGGAAAAACCTTTTTGCATAGTATGCAAATCAAAACACACAACGAATATGCGTTTAGACGCTGAACCAGAAACGAGGATTAAAAATGGCTGCTAACATAGAGTTAATTATAGCCGTATTCCTACTCGCCTCTTTTGTAGCAGCCATTATATCATTGCGGTTTAAAACTCCTTATACCCTTGTTTTGGTTCTAATCGGTGTCGGTGTGACAGCTATTGCAACCTTGCTTACCTTCAACGGAAGCCCTTTTCAAGGAATCTCAACCGCAATAATAGACCAAATCCGATCTTTTGATAATCTGCTTCTTGAAGGAGGAGGAAGCGGCTTTTTTGTCGGAATAGTGGTGCCGCCGCTTGTTTTTGAATCCATGATGCATATTCGAGCCGGAGATTTGCGAGCTGTAATTAGACCATCAGTTGCATTAGCTACACTTGGCGTTATAATCGCTACCTTAGTAGGAGGCTTAGTGCTTTGGCTTGTTGGGCTGCCTTTCTACGTTGCTTTCTTGTTTGCTGCGTTAATAGCCCCCACAGATGTCGTTACCATCTTGGAAGTCTTCCGCAGGATAAAAGTGCCCCCAAAACTCACTATTCTTCTAAATACAGAAGCTGCTTTCAACGACGCAACGGCTATAGTCGTCTTCACGATAATCCTTTCAACAGCAGCTTTACATCAAGCTGGGTTTCTTGAAGCAGCAGGTAGTTTTGGTTTCACACTTATCGGTGGTCTACTGGTAG
Organism: Candidatus Bathyarchaeota archaeon; assembly: GCA_963775465.1. GTDB lineage: Archaea > Thermoproteota > Bathyarchaeia > Bathyarchaeales > Bathycorpusculaceae > Bathycorpusculum. The sequence goes on from CAVZIW010000002.1 coordinate 29,574, forward strand.
GCTTGGGTATAGGCTTCGTAGCAGAATTGTTGTCTAGTTTAATTGAAGATAGAGTAGCTGAATGTATACTTACGATCTCTGCTGTCTATGGCTCTTTTGCACTCGCCACCGGTATAGGTGCTTCAGGCATTATCGCTGTTGCAGTAACTGGGCTATACTTCGGTAATTTCACGATGCGAACCGCTATGGAATCTGCGACCAGACATACAATAAAGATGTTTTGGGAAGTAATTGCTTTTCTCGCAAACTCAGTTGCGTTCTTATTCATTGGTTTCCAAAGTGATTTGCCTACCCTTTGGGAATCGGTTGGGCTTATAGCTGCAGCGTTTTTAGCTGTGACTATTGCTCGCGCCGCGGCTGTTTATCCGATATTCGCTTTCTTTAGCCGAAGAGGTGAAAAAATACCTATAGTATGGAGCAGTATTGCTTTTCTAGGCGGTGTCAGAGGAGCTTTGTCGATTGTGCTTGCAGCAACGATTACCACTTCTGCAGTCATCTCGTTAACTGATATATCTATAATACGCACCATGGCTTTAGGTGTCGCATTCGTATCAATAACGATTCAAGTGCCAATATTATCTCGGTATGTCAAGAGCAAATTCAAACATGATCAATCTGAACCCGAAGTCAAAGTGGAAGAGAAACTCTGCGCTATTAGTGCTTCTATCGAAGAAACATGCCACCTTAGAAACGAAAGCAAAATCTCCGCAGAAGAGTTCACTTACAAGTTGGAAGAAAATAAAGACAAGTTGGAAGAAGCCCTTCATGAATCTCCTGTAATGCTTGAAACCAAGCAAATTATCCAGGATCGAATCTCGATGGTTTCATCGCTTGTGAAGAAGCAACCAAGAACGCGGACAAAAAAGGGTAAAAAAACTAAAAAGAAACAATAACGGGTTTGGTTATCCTGCTGCTAAAATCAGCATTTATAGTTTTACTAAAAATAATAAATTTAATTAACAAAAATACTATTACAAAGTGACAAAAGGTTGGAAGTGTGCATATGGTCTTTGTGCCCTCAATAAAAGAGAGCAAACTTAAAGATGGCAAAATGAAATCTGTGTGGGTTAAAGGAAACTCTATTCTTCTGGCGAAAGTTGATGGACAAATTTTCGGGGTTTCAAATAAATGTCCACATATGGGCTGTGAACTTCAAGGTGGTATTCTTAATGGTTTTGTTGTGATGTGTCCGTGTCATGGTTGGAAATTCGACTTACGCAACGGCCAATACATCGAAATTCCTGAAGTTACACTGACAACTTATCGTTGCATTGTTCAAAATGATAAGATTTATGTAGAAATCAAAGAAGACGAGTAACTTACTCATTTACTATTGCAGATTTTTAATATTTCCTTAAAATCGGTCAGTTCATAATCAGGTTTCCCAGGAATCAGCTTCTTTTGTCCATATTTAGACAAAACTGTTTTTAAACCAACTTTTTTTGCAGGTTTAATGTCTCTCTCCACCGAGTCACCTACCATAAGAATTTCTTCCTCTGCTATATTCGGTAACTCTTTTCTAAGCATTTCGAGCGCCAACACCAGTGGCAAACCAGTGCTTTTCAAACTATTTGTATCTTCATACCCGACAACAAAACTAAAAAATTGTTCAATACCCATTCCCATCAATCTTTGGTACGCTTTGGTTTTGGGTGCATCCGTGACGATTGATAGGAAAATTCCTTTTTTCTTCAATTTGCTCAGAGTCGGTTTTACATTGGGGTAAGGTTTCAGACATTTGCTTTTTGCATCCAGGTAAGCGTTTATGGCTGCTGCAAGAATTTTATGGTTAAATTGACCGATACCTTTTAAAAATTCTGAAAATGCGATGTTGGATTCGATTCCTACGTCAAAATACTTTTTTATTAACTGCTCGTATGCTTCTAATTCGTCCATTTGCAATCCAGCCACAACCATTGCGTGAATGGCTGCTTTGCACGATTCCTCCTTCATCTGCAAGAAATCAACTAAGGTATTGTCGAGATCAAAGAATATTGCTTTGATATTGGGCATGATAGGTTACCTTTACTTGAAAGGTTGAATTTACGTTTTCTGCTCAGCTTTGTTTTTGATAAAACAACTTAAACTAATCCTGGCAATTTATGTGGTAATGACTGAATATTAGAACTCCGCCTGTTTCGCCGTAAATACAAAGAATTTTCGCTGTGATATTGTTGGTTTTCGATTGTTCCTATAATTAAGATAGATCTAACTACTCTACTTCCGATTTTATCTGGAAACAAAACAATTACAAGATTGAATTTGAAAAACTCCAAAGCACCTAAAAATGCGCTTTCTATGTAAATTAAGGGTAAATACAATAATGCACACGTAAGTTAAAGACAACAGCAGTAACCAAAAGTTGGCGGCAAGTCAGTGAGCGATGAAAACTTCAGCATGGAAATTTCAGATGTTGATCATGATTCAAGTGATGATTCTTTAACTGCCTCAGGAATAGCGGAATACATTCGCTTCAACTGTTGCCCACGATTTTTCAAACTAAAATTCGAAGGAAAAGAAATAAAGAAACGCCGATGGCCTGAAGCATTCAAACCAATCAGTCCCCTACTCTATGGCGCAGGCAAAGCCCTTGAAGAAAAAAAGGTAGCTGAACTCCGAGAAAGAGGCGCCGAATACATTGATTTCACAAAATACGACCCTCATACCAACGGTTGGAGAAAAGCCGTTGACTCCATGAACAATCTGCGTTATGTTATTGAGCATCAAACATCTGAAGGAGAAAAAATTGATAGTCGACCTGTTTTGCTCTATCAGGTTCCAATGATTGGCCAGATTGGCGTTTGGAATGTTAAGGGCATTGCTGATTTGATTGCTATCTGGCCACTCAAAGATGGCAAAGTAAAAGTTAGGATTTTTGAGCTTAAAGCTTCTTGGAAGGAGCAGACTGCCCATCGAATCCAAGTTGCAATTTATGTTTTGTTACTTTCCAGAGAATTAGGTGAATTGAAGTCCAAAGTCGAGCTCGAAGGCGGAGTTATCAATAGAGAAACAGATCTTAAAAAGCTCGATGCTGATAGCCTTCCTAAGTTTAAACTAAGCCCCCTTGTTCAGGATGTTGAGCGTTTGCTTGCTAAGAACGGCGAATTGAACCGCATTCATAACACTCAGTTAGAGAATGTAGAGTTTCAGCTTTGCTGGAGATGCGAAAACTGCGGATTTAACGAATGCTGTATAGTTTGTGCAGTAGAAAATGAGACGATTGCTTTGCTTAATTTGAGCAGAGGCGAACAGAAAGCGCTTGGACATTATGGAATCAAGTATTTAGAGGATTTGGCAAAACTAAAATTCCCTTCAGAATCATCCAATTCGCGACCCTTCGATTTCAAAGACATTTCCGCACGAGACCCAGCTAAGGTTCATGAGATTTCAACGGACCCCGTGGTCGGAGCTAAGCTAGATTGGTTGATTGAGCGAGCCCAATACATGCTCGGTGGCATTCGACCCAGCAGTATGTTTGCGGGAAAAAACAGATGGATGCCTTGGCTGAGTGGAACAGGCTACGGCAGCCTCCCTGAAGATAGCCCAGTTGCAGGAACAGACACAGCCCTTATGTCGCGCCCTGAAAGTATGATTCGTGTTTACCTTTTCGTCGAATGGGACTACATGTTAGACGTTGTTTCCTTAATTAGTGCCCGTGTAAGCTGTACACGCTACAGAGCCGAACCAATTAGTGTGTCTAAAGTAATTGCCAATCTTCCAGACGACCACCAAAAGTGTCTAGACGAAGAAAAAAAACTACTAGAGGACTTCTTCAAGGAATTGACGGAAGCAATAACCAAAGTGGCAAATGAAGTCGGCAGTCCCGATGAAGCACCCATCCACCTTTACTTCTTTAGCCGGCAAGAACGTGACATGTTAATGAAAAGCGTTTGTCGTCAACCCTCCGTTATGGGTGCTCGAGCAGTCCGCGACCTTTTAGGGCTCAGACAAGCAATCGACCAGCCCATGTTCTCCATTATCCAAGACGAAGTACAACATAGAAAGGCACTAAAATTTCACAGCTATGGTCTTTTGCCAATTCTTGAGCAATCAAACTATTTTGACCGAAACAACTGGAGGGTAAAACGCGAAGATGGCTCGATAATTGATTTAAAATTGGTTTTCCGGGATGGACTATTTAATTACGCTTTGCCTTACCACAGAAACCCCGATGGATCAATAACTTTTCTAAAAGACGGTCAATATGACGGTTACTATCCAGCACGCGCCCGCTTCGGCGACCAAATACCCATAGAATATTTATGGGCAGCAAAGGGACGACTGGACAACTTTACCGATGTAAAGGGTCCAGCCAAGATTCTTTTGGATAAACGCAAATGGTGTGATTACCCCCAAAAAACCCATCGAATAACCGATGAAGAACTCACCCTTATGGGCTCCAAAATCTGCATGGCACTTGAACATATTGAACGATCCCTATCAATACGTAACAGACGACTAGGAAAAAAACCCATTCCTATTCCAACAATCTCCAGTTTTTCCCTAGGCGACTCAACTCTAGAGCGAAGTTGCAGAGAATTCCTAGACTTAGAATACTTCTCCAAACGTCAAGAAATGTATCAACACTACGCTCTACTTCCTTACCAGCGAGTTGCTTCAGGCAGATCATTGATTTTTGAGTGCGCTAGCGTGTTTGAATCTGAGAAGGAATTCGTTGTAAAAGGTAAACTTGTTTACGAAGGCATTGGCTTGCCCAAAGCTGACTGCATAGCCAACGCTTGCCGAGTTAAAGGCGCAGACGGTTCCAGTTCAGGCGACTGGATGGTTCTATCAGAACTTCATCGAAATGAACAGGGTCAATTTGAGGAAAATCAGAGGCGTTCCCCTTCAGAAGTAGAAAAATCAGCACGCGCTATAGTTCAAAAAGTTGACATTCCAAAACTTGAGGTCACCGTCAAAGTTCTGACTTATCCGAGAAGCAAAGGCAGCAAATACAGCGCTTGGCACAACCTTCCTACACTTGACCCCGAAAAAGCCCAAAACAACAAGTTCTCACAACTGTTTGAAATAGGTCGGTTCTACATTTTAGATGAATTAGCAGATGATATTATTTCTGATCGTGCAGCCAAATGCCTCGACTACCATGGAACAAATGTTCTTTATTGTCTATTAGCAAGCTATTTGGCAGGAAAACTGGGAGATTCAACACACACCGCCCTTTCAAAGGTGGAGGCTGCATCTTTTCTGCGTTGGGTTAAAGGTAGACGTTATCCGCCTAAAGATGAACAAGCCCGATTCGTTGACCGCGTTTTCAGCAAAGAGCCGATTGTTATGTTGCAGGGGCCGCCTGGAACGGGAAAAACCGAGACACTGCAGCTGGCAGTTTTAGCTCACGTTGCAGCTCACAAGGAATCGAGATGCCGCGTATTGATGGTTGCCCCAACCCACAAAGCAATCCAGGAATTCGTTGCTAAACTTGCCCGCTGCTGGCAAGAGTACACAAATTCGGGTGGTAAAGACCTCAAAGACTTAAAGATTTTCCGAGTGCTTAGTAGCAATGTTGCCTCTGCCAAACCCATTGAGGGAGTCACTTATATCAATTATAATGAAGACCAACAAACTGTCGAAGAAATCTCTGACTGTTTAATGAATCAATCAACCTTAAATGCAGACGTTATGGGGTCTTATCCTCTTGTTCTTTGCTTAACGCCGCCTGGTTTGTATGGTTTGATGAAGAAGATAGGTGATAAAGAGCCACCTTGGAGTCAAGGATTCTTTGACATGTTAGTGGTTGACGAAGCCAGCATGATGCGTCTACCCGAACTCATCCTTTCAGGTAGCTTTCTGTCAAAAAACAGTCAAATCCTTGTTGCTGGTGACCACCGACAGCTACCCCCAATAGTAGCTCATAACTGGGAAAAAGAAGATCGCCGTACCCTGGAAGAGATGGCATCCTTCCTTTCTGCTATGGATTTTCTGCGTCTACTTCGTAATGAAGATCTGGGCATTGAACGGATTAAATGTCAAAATCCAGCTGATATTCCCGCTGAACGTCTATGTGAGAGCCATAGATGCCATTCGGTTGTTGCAAACTTTCTTAAGGAATGGGTATATGAGAAGGACCAGATCGATTTTCACTCAGATCAAAAAGGCACAATACCGCTTTCTTCTCCCAATACAAACGGGTTAAAGACTGCTCTGGAACCCGATAACGTTTTTGTGCTTATCGTTCATGATGAAGCGGAGAGTTTCCAGTCAAACCAGGTTGAAGCTTCCATTGTGCTGGCTTTAGTGCAAAATGCCCAAACTGAGAGCATAGGGATCATAACACCTCATAACGCTCAGAAAGGATTACTCAAAAACGTGTTAGTTGAGAACGGCAAAGACACTCGAGTTGACACAGTGGAACGCTATCAAGGCGGCGAAGCAGACTTAATAATCATCTCTTCAACTGTTAGTGATCCTGATTATGTCCGAAGCGAAAGTGACTTCTTGCTCAATCTTAACCGCATCAACGTAGCAATCTCTCGCATGAGAAAGAAACTTGTCATAGTTGCGAGCCGATCTATTTTCGAATTCATGCCCCAAAATGCCAGAGATTACGATAAAGCGCTTCTCTGGCGTGGGATTTCTGAAACTGTTGGCTTTACTGCAGATTCGAAACCTGATTGGAGTGGCGATTTATCGGCATTCATTGGGAAAATGGCTAATTCCCACGCTAGAGTTGAAGTTTACGTTAAATCGCAGAAGACATAACAAGTCTTAAAAGCGAGCCCTAAGATAACGATTAAAAATAGAAAAGGTGTTGTCATGGGGTTCCTCAAGAAATTTACAGATAAACTTACAGCTCCAGATTCTACTGTTCATTTAAGATTTGACTGCTACTCAGTGTCGTTGGGTAACGACCTTCAAGGAACCCTTAATGTTACCTCAAAGGAAGATTTTGAAACCACCGAAGTACGATGTGAAATTGCTTGTGTTGAACGGGCTAAGGTCATTAAACAAGTCTATGACGCTAACTTGAAGCGGTCAATTCCACAAGTTGTGGAGGAATCGATTGTTATTTACAGTGCCAAACCAGCCCTTTCAGGTCCTTCACGGTTTGTCAAAGGAGAAACCCGTGCAATCCCCGTTAATATTAATATCCCCTCGGGAGCGAGACCAACTTATGCCGGGGTTGATAGACATGTTACATGGACCATAAAAGGCGTATTAGCAGTTGATGGTAGACCCGATAAAACAACCGAGATAAGCGAAATCCAAGTTCTAACTCCTGCTCCAACCATTCAAAGTCAAGTCGCAGTTCAGAAGGAAGTAGTTCGAACGATCGTAATGATTCCCTGCAAGTACTGTCAAGGACTAATGGAGCAAACTTTGACGGTGTGCCCTAACTGCGGCGCCAAAAGGACTGTTTGATATAAAACAATTCTTTTCATATTCATGAAATTTTTCTTCTAAAATAGAGGAAAAAAACGAGAGTTAGTTTCTATATAGCATAAATTCTTCATGGATTGCTTTTACGACTGCTACTCCATCTTTTTCTTTGACCACAAACGAAATGTTCAGCTCCGAGCTACCTTGCGCGATCATGCGGATGTTAATGCACTTTTTAGCGACTATGCTAAAAATTTTTGATGCAACTCCCAAGGTACCTTTCATGTTGGCTCCCATGACTGCAATTACTGCAACGTCGTCTTCGGCTGTAACTTCACTGACTACTCCACCCCTCTCCAAGAGTGCGATTTCGAGGTTACTGATAGCTCTGCCTAAGACTGCGCGTCTAATTATCATCGAGATGTTTGCTTCAGAAACTGCGGTAGATATCATCATGACGTTAATGTTGTTCTTACCTAAAACATCGAAGACTTTTGCGTAGCTTCCTGGAGCGCCTACCATTGCGGCCCCGTTAATGTTTATCATAGCAACATCTTTTATCATAGCAACTGCTTTCACAGGGGTTGCTTCATTGGCTGCAGGCTCTTTAGTTATGAGTGTTCCTTCATTCTCAGGGTGGGCTGTGTTGCGGATTCTCACAGGAATGTTTTCTTTAATGACTGGCGCTAATGCCCGTGGATGCATTGCTTTGGCTCCAAAAATTGCCATTTCAGCTGCTTCCTGGTAACTCAATTGGGGTAGCATTCTTGCGGACGGGACAATTTTAGGATCCGTAGTCATGATGCCGTCAACATCGGTCCATATCCAGACCTCATCAACATGGAGAGCAACTCCAAGGATGGTTGCAGTGTAATCTGAACCTCCACGCCCCACAGTAGTAACAATTCCATCCTGGTTTGCTGCAATAAATCCAGTAACGACCGGAATAATTCCTTTTTCAAAAAGCGGTCCAAGCCTTTCACCGATAAGGTGACATGTAAAATTCATTAGTGGGTCGGCTTCACCAAAGTTAGAGTCTGTAACAATGCCCGCTTCTTTGCCTGTGAAAACTTGGGTTTCAACTTCACAGTCTTTTATTGCACCCCAAACAATGGGTGCGGAAAGCCGCTCGCCAAAAGAGACAACGTAGTCTTTAGATTTCGGGGTAAGCTCACCAACATAACAGATGCCTGTTAGGACTTTTTCTAGTTCGGAGAGTGTTTTTTCCGTGATTTGTGTTACTTCTTTTTGGATTTGTTTGTCAGCTATTGCAGCTGATATAGCTTCTTTGTGTTTTTGGAGCAACTGAGTTGTAAAGTTTTCAATTTGTTTTTCGTCGCTTTTTTTGGCTTGACAAGCAGTTTCAAGAAGGCTGTTTGTTACTCCTGCTAACGCAGAAACTACCACGGCAATTTTGTAATCATCTTTAGCGTACTTTGCGACTAAGTCAGCAACGTGACGTATGCTGCCGCCTGTTCCAACACTTGTTCCGCCGAACTTCATGACGATTTTCTTCATTTTTTCTCTTGCTCTTTTAGTTTAGTAGTCTGTTTGCTAATTTACGTCTTATATCTAATAGGTCCCTTAAAACTGCACTGGCAGTCTCGATGCCTCCTGCGCCTCTGCCGATTAGGGTTTGATCCATTGCGTATTCAGTGGAGAAGGTTATGGCGTTCAAAACTCCCGTGACGCACAATGGGTTGGTTATTGAAATTTCTGTAGGTTTAACTGTTATTTTGTTATCCTCTATTGAGCCTATCAGTTTGATAGTGCTGTCTTTTTTAGCGGCTTCTTCAAGCATCTGAAGGGATACATCCCTAATACCTGTTCGGTCCACATCTTTTAAGGTAATTTTTTTGTTCATTATCCAATTTGACAGAATGACTACTTTGCAGGCGGTATCAAATCCGTCTATATCCATGGATGGCTCTCGTTCAGCGTATCCTAGTTTCTGAGCGTTTGCAAGTGCATCTTGGAAAGAAACATGTTTTTGATACATTTCAGATAAGATGTAATTAGTTGTGCCGTTAAGTATGCCCTTTATTGCTAAGATTTTGTCTCCGGCAAGGCAGCGTTTTGCAAATTGCAGCATGGGGGTTCCGCCGCCGACTGTACCGCTGAACCTCAGGTAAACATTATTGTATTCTGCAAGCTCAGTAAGGGCTGGCATGGCTAATGCTAAGGGTCCTTTGTTGGTTGTGACCACATGTTTGCCTGTTTTGAAGGCATTAGTTATGTGTGAAAGGGCTGGTTCTCCGTTTTTGATATTAACTGGTGTTACTTCTACAACTACTTCTGCTTCCACTGATTCAATTACATCTAATGCTGATATGCCTGGGCGACCAAAATCGGGGTCTTTAGATATTGGATAGCCCTTTTGCTTGATTGCCTCGAGTTTTTCAGGGCCAAAACCACGTGGGTTTATTACTGCACCGTCTATGTCGGCGATGGCAACGATTTTCGGGTTAAACCCTGAGTCATTAACTTTTTCTTGTGTTCTACGTGCAAGAATGGTTGTTACGCCTTTTCCGACAACGCCGTACCCTACTAGAATTATCCTCATATATGTCACCTTGATAGAACTGCAACTTGGTGTTTTAAGCCCAAGGCGTTCTCTATAGCTGATATTTCTGCGTCAACCTCCACTGGTTTCTCGCTTTGTTTAATTGCTGTGTCAGGATCTTTTAAACCGTGACCTGTGGTGATGCAGACAATCCGCTCGTCTTTGCTTATGACGCCGTTATTTACAAGTTTTTTTAAGCCAGCGATGGATGAGGCGCTTGCCGGTTCTACAAAGATGCCTTCGATTCGTGCAAGGATTTTTTGTGCGTCTAAGATTTCTTCGTCGGTAACTGTTTCAGCAGTTCCTTTCGACTCATGAATGGCGTTGACTGCTTTTTTCCAGCTTACTGGTGCACCGATACGTATGGCAGTGGCGATGGTTTCAGGATGTTCAACAGGGACAATTCTGTCGCTGCCTTTCTTGATGGCTTGGGCGATGGGTGCTGAACCTGCAGCTTGTATGCCTGTCATCTTGGGCAGTTTCTTTATGTAGCCAAGTTTGTAGAATTCAGTTAAACCTTTCCAGACGGCGCTGATGTTTCCTGCGTTTCCAACGGGTATGACGATTCGGTCTGGAGGTTCACAGTTTAGTTGTTCGCAGATTTCATATCCGAGTGATTTCTGTCCTTCAATTCGAAACGGATTAATCGAGTTAAGTAAGTAAATATCCTTATGTTTGTCCGCAAGTTTAAGCACGAACTCCAGTGCTTGATCAAAGTTTCCTTTAACCTGAAGGACTTTGGCACCGTGAATCATGGCTTGGGAGAGTTTGCCGTAAGCGATTTTGCCCGAGGGTATAAGGACGGTGCATTTTATTCTTGCACGTGCAGCAAAAGCCGCTAGGCTTGCCGAGGTGTTACCCGTGGAGGCGCAGATCACATGTCTTGCACCTAATTCTAAGGCTTTGGTTACACCCACAGTCATACCTCGGTCTTTGAAGCTGCCGGTTGGATTTTCCCCTTCGTTTTTAACATAAAGGTTCTTGAGGTCTAGTTCTGCACCTAAATGCTCTGAGCGATGAAGACCCGTTCCACCTTCACCTAACGTGACTATTTGGGTGGCTTCGTGGATAGGTAGGAAGTCGCGATAGCGCCAAACAGAGAGTGGCTTACTTCTCCAATCGCTCTTTTGGAACGCTTCAGATAACTCTTCGAGACCAAACTTTATTTCCAATATATCTCCGCATTTCTTGCAGAAGTAAACAATTTCATCTATTCCGTAAGCCGTTTTGCAGTTTATACATTCTTGGTGTACCATTTTGTTGAGTCTCCATTAGACAAGCGACTTTCCAACGTTTTGCAATCAAGATACAAAATTAAGGATTGTCACATTATTAATTTTGCTGCCTTTTATCCAACCATGTTAGATAAAACTTCGTAAGTTTTGAGGCTATCTTTCTTCTCGACTACCAAAATGGTTTCGGTCCAGCAGGAAATAAACTCGATGATGTTAACATTTTGCTCGGCAAGTAAGGTGGCAAGGAAAGCGACAACTCCCGGAGTGGCTTCTAGCTCTTCAGGTGAATGAATGACAATCATTGTGCAATTGTCGTGTTTAACAAGGGTGGATATTCGTTGGGGTAATTCGTTACGGTCTAGGAGATATACGAATTTTCCCAACAAGTCTACTTTCATGCCTGTTTGAGACTCCAGCTCTTTACTTGTTATCATGACTGATTTTCGGTCATAGACAGCTATGTTGCTTCGTTTTAGAAGTTGAAGGACTTTTTCTTCACGTTTTTGCTTATGTTTTTGAAGTTCTTCAGAATAGCGCCGTAGAGCAGCCTTAATTGCGCTCGTGTCATCGGATTCTAGCTCCTTTTGGATTTGGCGTGAGAGTTCGCTGAGGTTAACAATGCCTTTTTCAAGGGCTTCTAGTAAATATGGTTTGTTTCGCAGATGATCTCGCACTTTTTGGGCTACTGTCATAGGGTCTTGAATGTATCAAATGGGACATTTAAATCTTATTAAGTGACAAAAAAGTCACAACCTTTAAAAATACAGCCCTCAAGGTAAGGGAAATAATTCAAACTAAAAAATGAGGGAGCAAAAATCACAGAAAAATTCGTTTTAGCATACTCCGGCGGGTTAGATACATCCGTTTTAATCAAATACCTCCAAGAAAAATGCAACGGACAAGTAATCACAGTAACTGTGGACGTTGGGCAGCAAGAAGACATCAAAGCAGCTGAAGAAAAAGCCAAAAAACTTGGAGTGCTTAAACATTTTTCAGTAGACGCCAAAGAAGAGTTTGCTAAAGACTATATTTTTCCAGCTATCAAGGCTAATGCTCTGTACGAGGGTAAGTATCCCATTAGTACAAGTCTTTCTCGACCATTAATTGCTAAAAAGATGGTTGAAATCGCCGAAAAAGAAGGAGCAACAGGATTAGTGCATGGGTGTACTGGTAGAGGAAACGATCAAGTGCGTTTTGATATCTCTCTTAGTTCATTGGCGCCAGATATGAAAATTCTTGCCCCTATTCGTGAGTGGAGTTTGACACGTGAGGAAGAAATTGAATACGCTAGGACTAAAGGTATTCATGTCTCTAATGCTGCTAAAAAATATAGTATAGACGCAAGCGTATGGGGGCGGGCTATCGAATGTGGGCTTTTAGAAGACGCAAGCCAAACTCCTCCAGATGATGCTTTCGAATGGACCGTTGCACCTGAAAAGGCACCCGATAAACCTGAAATCATAACTATAACGTTTGAGGTGGGTGTACCCATAGCAATTAACGGCAAAAAGATGGCTCCTCTTGACCTTATTGAGGAAGTTAATAAAATTGCAGGGAGAAATGGGGTTGGACGAATCGACCATATCGAAGATCGCATAGTTGGTCTGAAATCTCGTGAATTATACGAGTGCCCAGCAGCAACAGTAATTTTGGAAGCACACAAAGATTTGGAAAAAATGGTGATGACTCGCCACGAAGTTCTTTTCAAAGAGCAAGTTGACGCCCAATGGGTATTCCTAGCTTACGCCGGCTTATGGGCTGACCCCTTAAAAGATGACCTAGACGCCTTCATCAATAAATCCCAAGAAAATGTAACCGGTGAGGTTAAACTCAAACTCTTCAAAGGAGGCCTTATAGTAATCGGACGGAGTTCACCCATGTCTCTCTACGACAAAAACTTAGCCAACTATAACATCAAAACAAGCTTTAACCAGTCATATTCGCATGGCTTTATCGAACTTTGGGGGCTCCAAACAAGAATGTACAATTCGCTAAAGAAAGCCGGAAAAAAGTCAAAGGCAAAGAGATCCTAAATTCTTATAACCAGTAAGTTTGTTGAAGGGCGAGAAAAATGTCAAAGATGCTGCATGGAGGACGGTTGGGTAATGTCCGCGAAGATGTTGCTAAATTTTGTTCCTCCCGAAAAGATGACGTACGATTAGCTGAGGCTGTTTTAGAAATTAACAAGGTGCACGTCGTCATGCTTATGGAAGAAAAAATAGTTCAGTGGTCAGAAGGAGCAAAAATCCTTTCGTCTCTTGACAAAATAGACAGCGAAAAACTTGACCCAAATGCAGAAGACGTTCATATGGCAATTGAAGAATCAGTGATTGCTGAGATAGGACCAGAAATTGGTGGAAACTTGCACATAGCCAAAAGCCGGAACGATCAAGTTACAACCGCCATTCGAATGGTGTTGCGCCAAGAGCTGCAAGAATTAATGCAACTAATCCTTAACATGCAGCAAAGCCTTCTAGAAGCAGCCAGTAAACATACCCAAACAATTATTTTAGAATACACTCACCTTCAACCAGCTCAACCTGTCACGTTTGCACACTATTTGCTGTCGCATGCTACTGCTTTAGGACGTGATTTAGAGCGGCTGCAAAGCGCTTACAGCCGAGTTAACCGGTGCCCGCTTGGGGCAGGTGCCTTGGCTACAACTAGCTTTCCAATTAACCGTAATAAAACAGCATCGCTTCTTGGTTTTGATGCGGTAATGGAGAACTCCATAGATGCTGTTGGAAGCCGTGATTATATTGTTGAAACTTTAGCTGCACTTACTTTGCTTGCAATAAACCTAAGTCGTCTAGCTGAGGATTTGATTGTTTGGAGCTCACCTGAATTTGGCACAATTGAGTTGCCTGATGAATTCACCTCAACCAGTAGTATTATGCCTCAGAAAAAAAATCCTGAAGTACTTGAGGTCATTCGTGCACGGGCAAGCAATGCTTTGGGCGATTTTGTTGTTGCTGCTGCCGCCATTAAAAGTCTTCCAACAACTTACAATCTGGATTTCCAAGAGATAACACCGAAACTTTGGTCATCGATAGATAATCTCTCTGGTTCGCTGGATATGTTTGCCAAGTTAATCTCTGGAATCAAGGTCTCTAACAACGTTGAAGATAAAGCAGCATCAGGTTTTGTTGGTGCAACTGAGCTTGCGAACATGTTTGTACGCAAATACAATATTGCTTTCCGAACTTCGCATAAAATCGCAGGGGCTATAGTCAAGTCCTTAATAGATTCAAAAAAAACCTTAGTTGATGCTACTCCCGAACTTGTCCAGAAAATAGCTTTAGACGCTGCAAACATCAAACTAACGATAAAAAGACAAGATTTGCTCGAATGCACAAATCCTCGCAAACTAGTCGAAACGTATAAAGTACTTGGAGGTCCATCTCCCAAAGAAGTTTATAGAGCAATAAAAGCACAAAATATGTCTCTGGCAAAGACGCGAGTAGACATCAACAAACTCAAGGAAAACCTCGCAGACGCAAAAAGTACTCTAAACAAAACTGTAAAAAATTGCATTTGACCAAAAACGATAAACTTAAAAATGTAAACTGATAGGTTGAATAGGGCTTTGGTCCCACAAGATAGCACGTTCAATAAGAATAAAAAAGCAATACTGCTCCTTGAAGACGGAACGTCATTTATCGGTAAAGGGTTCGGTGCCATAGGAAAAATTTCTGGAGAAGTTGTTTTTTCTACCCAAATGGTTGGTTACCCTGAAGCCCTAACTGATCCATCGTACAAAGGGCAGATTTTAACTTTCACTTATCCAATGGTGGGCAATTATGGTGTTCCATCAGACGAGCAAAACCTTGGGCTTCCGCTTTACTTTGAGTCTGACCACATTCAAGTTCAAGGCTTAATTATCCATGAGCTCTGTCATGAACCGTTTCATTGGGCTTCAACTCGTACTCTTGACAGATGGCTTGCTGACGAGGGCGTTCCAGGTATCTACGGAGTAGATACAAGACGTTTAACAAAGAAATTGCGAACTCACGGTGTCATGCTTGGCATTCTGCAGACTTTCGAAGAGGGTATTAAGCCTGATTTGGATGCGTTGTTAGAGAATGGTAAAAACATCGCTGACCCTAACCTTACAGACTTGGTTAAGGAAGTGTCAGTTAAGAAACCCATCACGTACAATGTAGATGGCAATAAAACTGTTGTGTTAATCGACTGTGGAGTCAAGTATAGTATCATTCGCAATTTATTGAAACGGGGAATAAACGTTGTCCGTGTGCCCTACGACACTTCTGCAAGTAAAGTATTGGGCTATTGCCCTGATGGTGTCTTTATAAGCAACGGTCCTGGCGATCCCAAAAAATGCGTAAAGACGATTGATTCTATCCGTGAGTTATCCGAAAAAGTTCCTTTAATGGGAATCTGTCTTGGTGCCCAAATCCTCTCTTTAGCGCTAGGAGGAGACACTTACAAACTTAAATTCGGTCATCGCGCTCAGAATCAACCTGCGCTTGATCTAAACAACAACCGTTGCTATATTACAACTCAAAATCATGGTTACGCAATAAATTTGGCTTCGTTAAAGGAAACGCCTCTTGAACCCTGGTTTGTAAACCCGAATGATAAGACAACTGAAGGTATCAAGCATAAATCCAAGCCAGTTTTTGCTGTGCAATGGCATCCTGAAGCCTCACCAGGACCTTACGATACGGAAATGTTGTTTGACAAGTTTGCCAAGACCTTGGAGGCGCCCTAGTTTGCCCAAGTTTGATTGGATAAAGAAAGTCCTGGTTCTTGGCAGTGGCGCTATCAAAATTGGGGAAGCAGCCGAATTTGATTACAGCGGTAGCCAATGCTTGAAGGCTCTGCGTGAAGAAGGCATCAAGACTGTTCTTATTAACCCTAATATCGCTACGATTCAAACTGATCCACGCTTGTCGGGAAAAGTGTACTTGTTGCCAGTTACGCCTGAATTTGTTGAAAAGGTCATCGCCAAGGAACGTCCAGACGGTATTCTTTTAGGCTTTGGTGGACAAACCGCTCTCAATTGTGGTCTAGAACTTGAAAAAACTGGGATTCTCCAAAAATACAATGTTAAAGTTCTAGGAACTCCAGTGCAGGCAATAGAAGATACGGGTGATCGTGAACGGTTCCGCCAAGCAATGCAAAAAGCAGGTGTTCCTTATCTGAAAAGCAGGGCTGCAACCAGCGTTAAGCAAGCGTTGGATATTGCGGATGAAATCAACTATCCCGTTATGGTTAGGGTAGCTTATACTTTGGGCGGTAAAGGTGCAGGGGTAGCACATAACCCTAAGGAACTTAAAGAAATCGTAACAATCGGCATAGCGCAAAGCCGAATTAATCAAGTTCTTGTTGAAGAATATGTGGGTCATTGGAAAGAAGTCGAGTACGAAGTCATGCGCGACTACGCCGATAACTGCTTAACTGTCTGTAACATGGAGAATTTTGACCCAATGGGGATCCACACCGGTGACTCCATTGTAGTTGCTCCATCACAGACTATGACCAACCGAGAATACCATCAAATACGCTCGATTTCCATAAACGCGATACGAAGTCTTGGTATTGTGGGTGAATGCAATATTCAATGGGCGCTGCATGCTAAGTCTGAGGAATGCCGGGTCATAGAAGTCAATTCACGTATGTCCCGTAGTTCTGCTTTAGCAAGCAAAGTCACCGGGTACCCGCTCGCATACATCGCAACCAAACTCACTTTAGGCTACACCTTGCCCGAACTAATCAATAAAGTCACTGAAGTCACGACTGCTTGCTTTGAACCTGCTCTAGACTATATAACAGTCAAGATTCCACGTTGGGACTTGCAGAAATTCAAAAACGCCGATCGTCATGTTGGTCCACAAATGCGAAGTGTAGGTGAGGTTATGGCGATTGGTCGCTGTTTTGAGGAGGCGTTGCAGAAAGCTGTTCGTATGCTCGACATCGGCAAGATTGGTTTGGTCTGCAACCCTGAAGATTGTGAAGCTGAGTCAGAAGAGCAACTTAGAAATGAAATGGCTCATCCTACTGACGAGCGTCTTTACAAGATTGCCAAAGCCCTCAAAATAGGGCTCTCGGTTATGGAAATCTATCGTATTAGCGGCGTTGACCCTTTCTTCCTCTATAAAATTCAAAACATTGTCGATATGGAAACTCAACTGTGTCATCTAAACTTAGCTGAAGAGTCTTCAGTTGAAGTTATCCGTGAAGCTAAACGTTTAGGCTTCTCCGATGAGCAGATTGCTAAATGCCAAAAAACCAAAGAAGATACTATCCGCGCTTTTCGCAAAAATGCCAGTATCCTTCCTGTTGTGAAACAGATTGATACGTTGGCTGCGGAATGGCCTGCAAAAACAAACTATCTCTACATGACTTATGGTGGAGATGAAGACGATATCGAATTTGGTGACCACGCCAGTAAAGTCATTGTTTTAGGCGCAGGTGTGTTCCGAATTGGTTCCAGTGTCGAATTCGACTGGTGTGGTGTCAACACCATTTGGGCATTAAAGAAAAATGGCATTAAAGAAGCCATCATGGTTAACTATAACCCTGAAACTGTCTCTACTGACTACGACATATCTGACAAGCTTTACTTTGAAGAATTGACCAAAGAACGTATCTTAGACATTTACGAAAAAGAAAACCCGCTGGGTATCATTACCAGTGTTGGAGGTCAAATTCCAAATAATTTGTCTATTCCTCTTTCAGACGCGGGTGCGAATATTTTAGGTACCTCGGCTCAAGACGTAGACTTGGCAGAAGACCGCTCCAAATTCAGTGCACTTCTCGATCAGTTGAAAATCTCTCAACCACCTTGGAGCAAACTGCAATCTATTGCAGAAGCCAAACGATTTGCGCAGAAAATCGGATACCCCGTTATTGTACGTCCCAGCTATGTTCTGTCGGGTTCGGCTATGCGGGTTGCTTATAACGAATCTTCTCTAGAGAATTTCCTGAACTTGGCAGCCAAAGTTGGACGCGATCACCCTGTAGTAATTAGCAAGTTTATTAACCGAGCCAAAGAAGTCGAAGTCGACGGTGTATCCGATGGAGAAAATGTATTCATAGGCGCAATCATGGAGCATGTCGAGAATGCAGGCGTCCATAGCGGTGATGCGACCATGACTATTCCACCTCAGGCGCTCAAAGTTGAAGTGCAAAAAGACATCGAAACAGCTACCATTAGCATCGTTAAAGCTCTTAAAATCCATGGCCCCTACAATATTCAGTACCTGGTCAAAGACGACGTTGTTAACGTTATCGAATGTAACCTTCGGGCATCGCGTTCCATGCCTTTTGTGAGCAAATGCCGCGGCATAAATATGATTGAATTGGCTACATTGGCGATGCTTGGTAAAAAAATTGACGGTGTTAAGTTGTCTCCTATGAAGGTTGCTCCTCATGTAGGGGTTAAAGTTCCTCAGTTTAGTTTCATGCGGTTAAGTGGGGCTGACCCTGTTTTGGGCGTGGAAATGCTCAGTACCGGTGAGGTCGCTTGTTTAGGAGAAAATTTCTCTGATGCTTTTAGCAAGGCGTTGCAGTCGGCTGAATTTAATATTCCGGCTAAAGATGGCGCTGTTCTTCTTAGTGTGGGTGGCGACGAACAACGTAAAGCACGTGTGGTGCCGATTGGGAAGGCGTTTGCAGAGATGGGCTTTAAAATCTACGCAACAAAAAATACTGCGATAGTGCTCAGCGCTAACGGCATCGATGCAATTGTTCTCCACAAAGTTCGAGACCCCGAAGTTGCCCCAAACATACTTGACTGTTTGCAAGAACATAAAATTGATCTAGTAATCAACGTGCCGATTGCGAATAGACGTTCAAACTTCTCTGCCATCTTAACTGATGGCTACATCATAAGGCGCCAAGCAGTAGAATTTAATGTTCCAGTAATTACCAATTTGCAGCTTGCAGTTGCGCTTGTTGAGGTTCTAAAGACAAAAGGCAAAAACGGCAACAGCATTCGCAGTCTTAACGAATACATGGACGATTTACCCTGGAAGCACTGGTAACCAAAAATATCTTACACCTCATTTCTTTACTGTATCAGTGCTCTCTTACGTAAAAAATATATCTTTGAGTTTCCTTTTCGAATGCGTCAAGGTAACCTGCTTTGTCTAACCAAGCAAAGACTCGGACAGTAGAGGAAATTAATGCGAAAATTCGCAAGGGCGACGCTCAAATTTTAACCGTTGAGGAAATGAAGAAACTCGTGGACAGCAGTGGAGTAGAGGTTGCTTTTCGAGAAGTAGATGTAGTTACTACAGGTACATTTGGCGCTATGTGTAGTTCAGGCGCTGTGGTTAACGTAGGTCACTCTGATCCGCCGATAAAGATTGACAATGCTTGGATGAACAACGTGCCTGTATGCCACCCTGGTGCTGCAGTGGACTTATTCATTGGTGCCACAAACATGTCTGAGAAAATACCCTTCGAATATGGTGGTGGACATGTAATAGAAGATTTAGTCGCTGGAAACGAAATAGAACTCCGAGCAACATCTTATGGGACTGATTGTTACCCTCGAACTTCTATTAAAACAACCTTGACAAAGGATGATTTGAACCAGTTTTATCTGATTAACTTCCGCAATGGATACCAACGTTACAACTGCGCGGTCAATGGAAGTGAGGAAATCATCTACACCTATATGAGTAAACTTTTGCCAAGGTTGCGAAACGCCACGTACTCTGGTGCGGGAGAACTCAACCCTTTGATGAATGACCCTGACTACGAAACCATGGGTATGGGTACTCGCATTTTCCTTGGAGGCGCTCAAGGTTACATTATTGGCGAAGGCACTCAGCATAGCCCTAAAAACCTAAGTGGAACTTTGATGGTCAAGGGAGATGCGAAAAAGATGTCGCCCGAGTTCTTGCAGGGTGCTGCCTTCACTGGGTATGGAACATCTTTGTATGTAGGTTTAGGTGTCCCGATTCCAATTTTAAACGAGGGATTGGCACGCAAGACTGCCATCCGTGACAGCGAAATTATGACGGATATTGTTGATTACAGCGTACCCCGACGTGACCGCCCTAAGCTTGGTCAAGTCAGCTATGCAGAACTCAAATCAGGGTCCATTAACATTAATGGAAAGAAAATCCGCGTAAGCTCGCTTTCAAGTTTGAAAATGGCAAAGAAGGTTTCCCAAACGCTCAAAGAATGGATCGATGAAGGAAGCTTCTTTTTGACTTCACCTGTGGAGCGTTTGCCAACGAACAGTACGTTTAAACCTATGCGTCAGACCGAGGAAATTCCTTTCGTGGTTAGCGTTATGCATCCAGCCATTACATGCACTGAAAACGAAGAAATCCAAGTCATAGCCAAACTCATTGTTACAAATTCAGTTAACCACATAGTTGTTGTCGATGATGCAGGCAAACTTTTGGGTATCGTTACTTCTTGGGACGTAACTAGAGCTATGGCGGAGGGCAAGAAAGCATTGGCTGACATAGAGACTCGCAGCGTTGTAACAGCCAAACCTGAAGAACCCCTTGAGATAGCCTCTAAACGCATGGCGCAGCACAACATCTCAGCTTTGCCTGTAATAAACATAGAAAGGAAGGTTCTTGGTATCGTTACAACTGAAGATGTGGCTAAATTGTTAGGAAGGTAAACATATGGGAAGAATACTGATACGCTTTAACGAGGAACAAGTCTCAGAGCCGATTGCTTCACAAATTATAATTGAGCACAAAGTGCCGATGGCAATCTTAACAGCACACATTAACTCGAAGGGCGGGGAAATTCTTGCTGAAGTTCCCGATGACCAACTTCAAAAAGTCGTCGATGCATTCCGTAAACGGGGCGTTGCTATTATGGTGCCTAAACTCATCGAAGTAGATTCAGAAAAATGCTTCAGTTGCGGCAGTTGCGTAGCACTTTGCCCTGTTGAAGCAATTACCTTAGCACCGGATTCGACTGTACAGTTTGATAAAGTAAGATGTATGGGTAGCGCTTGCGGAATCTGCGTGGATGCTTGCCCTGCTCGAGCTATTAAATCTGTCAAGCAAAACGGTGTCGACCTAATCAGGTTAAAGAAAAGTTGACTGGCAACCTTCTGAGAGAAAATTTTCTTTTCAAAGAATCTCAATGCACGATAATTTCTGATCAGGAAAAAGCCATTAGAATAGCTGTTGCCTCAATAAAGCAAAATTATCGAGAACTTGAACTCTACACGAGGGCAAACCCCAAATTTGTCCACGCTCTATCCCCTCTTCCTATACCTGATGAACCAGTAGTGGCCAAGCTGATGGCAGAGTTTGCCCAAAAGGCAGGTGTCGGTCCCATGGCTGCCGTAGCCGGAGCCATAGCAGATTTGGCTGTCAAAGACATGTTAAATGGAGGGTGCAAGGTAGCGGTGGTTGAGGATGGAGGCGAAATATCAGCCAACTCAAACCAACCAATCGATATAGCAGTTGCTGCTGGTGAAGAGCCACTATCGAAACGTTTTGGATTTAGATTAACAGAGTTTCCGATAGGCGTTGCCACTAGCTCAGGACGCTTTAGTCACGCTATCAGTTTTGGGGATGCAGAGGCAGTGACGGTTTTTTGTAATAATGCAACTTTGGCAGATTCTGCAGCGACAGCAATCGGTAACACTGTGAAAGGCGAAGATGCCCACGTAGGAATTCAAGCAGGAATCGACAAAGCATTGTCAATTGAAGGTGTCCAAGGAGTATTCATCCTTTACAAAGGACAAGTTGGAACAGCTGGGAAAATTCCCCAAATAATAAAAATTCACGCTTAAGTTAGCTTTTCCTAATTTAGCCTCTTAAGCAAGGCAAGTAACTTGGCTAAGGCAACAACAAACGAAATTCCCATGAAACAAGAGTATTCTTGATTCCCACGAGCTCTGGAGCAGCGCCTTAAAGTTTACTTCAAATCCGAAACGCTTATATTTTCAGGGACCTGACTGATTTGCAGGTTCGAAGCAATGTCCAATCTAAGAAACACAGCGGTAAAAGCGGCTTCCCTGTTACACAGCTTCGAATACGGTTTTTATTATTTCGGTTATTTTACTTAAGCCCAGAACTAAAAAATTTTTTAATAAAAGTTCTGGGCAAAGCAAGGATGTAAAAACAAATGGCAAAACTTTCCTCTAACCCAACTATAGTCGTTAAATTTGGCGGTTCTAGCCTATCTGACCACGAAAGACTCTTAAAAGCAGTTAGGGCAGTTGTAAACGAAACAAAAAAAGGCGTCAAAATTGCGGTAGTAGTTTCCGCCATGGGCAAAACCACCGATGTCCTAATGAAAACTGCCAAAAATACTTCAAACGGCAAACTAGCTAAGCACGAGTTAGACGATATTCTTTCTATGGGGGAACGTACTAGTGTTCGCATCTTCGCCACCGCCCTTCGAAACAACGGTATTGACGCCTGCTATTTTGACCCCATGGACAGCAAATGGCCTATCGTAACTGATGACTCATTTCAAAACGCTAATCCCATCGTCAAAGAATGTGAGAAGAACATCAAAGAATGCATACTTCCCCTTGTGAAGGCAGGTACTGTTCCGGTTATCGCTGGGTTTGTGGGTAAAACTAAAGATGGAAAAATCACAACACTTGGCAGAGGCGGCAGTGATACTTCCGCATTCATTTTGGCTCAAGGTCTGGACGCCAATCAAATTGTCTTGGTCACAAACGCAGCTGGAATAATGTCAGGTGACCCCAAAATAATTGCTGCTCCTCAACTTCTTCCAACAATTAACGTTACTACTCTTGTAGGATTGGCAGATTCAGGAGCCAAATTCATTCACAGTAAAGCTCTGAAGTATAAACCTAAAGATATAGACATCAAAGTCATAAGTAATGCGCACGGCGATTTGAGTCATTCTGGGACAATCATTACGGGTGGATTAGCAACAGAACTTGACGCTGAAATTGCTCACCCAACCCAAGTTGTAGAAATTACTGTTATCGGCAATGGCTTGTCGGCAAACCCTGAAATAATCAATGCCTTGGTGGAAAAAGTTAGAGCTCACTCTATGCTACTTGGAATGTCCATGAACACCAACTCAATCATCCTTTATGTTCCTCAAGAAAGGAGCATTGATACTCTCTTTAATCAAATTCACAAAATAACAATTGGTAATAAGGAAACGATAGCAATGGCGGTCAAAAAGGATCTAGTGTTTATAAAAACCAGCGGAGTTGGTTTGGAGGAGACGCATGGAATAATAGGAAAAATCAGCGAGGATTTGCGTGTTAGCGGCATAAATATTTCTGGTATACTTACAATTACTTCTAGCATTCTTTTATTTGTGGATTGGAATGAAAAAGAGAAAGCATTAAAGTTAATTAAAAGCTCTCTCAAACAAAGTTAAGGTGGAAAGTATGAACGAAGGTAAAACCCGCAGACTAAAAAGAATCATGCAAAAAGATAACCGTACAGTTATCGTGCCCATGGATCATGGTGTAACCATTGGACCAATTCAAGGCTTAACCGACATGCAAACCATAACTAACCAGCTAGTAAAAGGTGGAGTTGACGCTATACTTGTCCACAAAGGCATAGCTAAACGCGTTGACACAGCAAACGCAGGTTTAATCGTCATGCTTTCAGGGATGTCCAACCGTAGTCCGAACGTAAACGGAAAAGTCCAAGTTTGTAGCGTGAAGGAAGCCATACACATCGGCGCAGATGCAGTAAGCGTTCATGTGAACATTGGAGCACAAGACGAAAATAAAATGCTTAAAAACTTAGGCAAAGTTTCTGAAGAATGCGACGAATTCGGTTTACCATTGTTAGCCATGATGTATCCGCGGGGTCCAAAAATCCAAAATGAACATGAACCAGAGGCAGTAGCGCATGCTGCAAGAATCGGTGCTGAACTTGGTGCAGACATCATCAAAACTAACTACACAGGTGACATAGAAACCTTCAAGGCAGTTGTTGAAAGCTGTCCTTCTCCAGTTGTAATAGCTGGAGGACCAAAATGTAAGTCTCCTGAAGAGATCCTTCAGACCACATGCGACGCAATAAAAGCTGGAGCTGCTGGTCTCTCGATAGGCAGAAACGTGTTTCAGTGTGAAAGCCCAACACAAATTTCCAAAGCCCTATGTGCTATAGTTCACCAAAACGCGAGCGTTGAGCAGACGCTAAAATTTCTCGGTGATAAGCGTTGAAGGAACTCTGGGTAGAAATCACACAAGATCAAAAAGGAGGAATGCAGTCTCTAATTACTCAATACTGCGATGCAGTCGTCGAAGGGGACCAAGCTACTTTTTTAGCAAACAAAGAAAGCCTCCGAGTAATCTCTCTCTCAGCTAATAATTTGGAAAAAATCAAATCAGGCAGTGAAATTGTAAGAATTTGCATTGAGGATAAAGCAACAGAAGACCTGATCGTGAAAGCTGCAGACTTAGGTGCGAGATACTTAATCATCAGTTGTGCTAATTGGCGTGTAATTCCTCTTGAAAATCTTATCGCAAGAATAAAAAGTAAGAGCAAATTAATAGCCGAAGTAACCAACGCCGAAGAAGCAAAAGTGGCAGTGGATACTCTTGAATTGGGAACTAACGGCGTTTTGCTTAGAACTTCAGATCCCGAAGAACTAAAAAAAACCATTGCTGTAGTTAAGCCCGATGCCTTGAATCTTGATATGGCTGAGGCCAAAATTATTACAACTAAACCCATCAGTAATGGAGCACGAGTTTGTGTGGATACCTGCGATATGATGAGCGCAGGTGAAGGGATGCTTGTCGGTAGCCAAAGTGCGGGTTTGTTTTTGGTAGAAGCGGAGGTTCATGAAAATCCATACGTAGCTTCCCGACCCTTCAGGGTGAATGCAGGTTCGTTATCTATGTACACATTGGGCAATTTGGAAACTACACGTTACCTTCAAGAGTTCAAAGCTGGAGATGAAGTTGTAGTAGTTAATCGTGAAGGCAAAACCCGAAAAACCAACGTTGGTAGAATAAAGATAGAAATTAGACCGCTTATCCTTGTTGAAGCCCAAGTGAACGGCAAAATCATAAAAACTATCCTGCAAAATGCCGAAACAATCCGAGTTGTTACACCCAAAGACTCTAAACCCGTGACAGACCTAAAACCGGGTGATGAAGTCGTCGTGCATCTCAGCCGCGAAGGGAGGAAGACACTTCGGCATATCAGTGCCTAAAGAAACGGTGATTGAGAAGTGAGTGTGAGAATCTGTGTTTCGATTCTCCCAAAAGAAATGACAGAAGCCCTAAATCTAATTGAAAAGGCAGAGAAGGCTCATTCTGACTTTATCGAAATTCGACTCGACTGCTTTGAAGAATCGCGAAACCTCAAAGATCTCAAAGAAAGCACAAGAATTCCCTTGATTGCCACAAATAAACTTGTAAACGAAAAAGGCTTTTTTGCAGGAACAGAGGCTGAACGTCAGCAAACCCTTCTAAATGCCGCCGTTAACGGTTTTGAATACATTGATGTTGATTCTTCAAGCTCAAAATGTGCTGAAACCATACGTCAACTCAGAGAATTTGGAGCAAAACCAATTGTTTCATACCACAATTATAATGGCGTTATAGATACTTTCAAAATGGAAAAGATTCTTAACGAACATATCGCTCAAGGCGCGGCAGTTTGCAAAATCGTTACTACCGCAAAACAGTTTGACGATAATTTACCTGTTTTAAGTTTTGTTTCTTTTGCTTCAGCTAAGTCTAAGCTGGTTTGTTTCTGCATGGGTGAAAAAGGAAAAATCTCTAGACTTCTTTCGCCCATGTTTGGTGCTTACTTTACATTTGCTTCGCTGGAAGGTGATTCAACCGCTCCGGGGCAAATGAGTATTGCCGAAATGCGTAAAGCCTACGCTTTATTGGGAGTTAAGCAATGAATATTTCGGGAAAAACACGCATCTGCGGAGTCATAGGTGACCCCATAGAACACAGCTTAAGCCCTCTAATTCACAATGCTGCATTTCAGGAACTTAAGATAAATTATGTATATTTAGCTTTCAAAGTCAAGCCAGCTGAAGTTGCCAACGCAGTGAACGGTATGCGCGCCTTAAACATTCGCGGTTTGAACGTTACAATGCCCCATAAGAGCGCTGTAGTAAAACATTTAGATAGAGTTGATTTGTCAGCGCAAATCGTAAACTCTGTTAACACAATCTTGAATAAAGAAAATCTTCTTTTCGGGTTTAACACTGATGGTTTGGGTGCCCTTAGAGCTTTAAAAGAAAACGGAGTTGAACTTAAAGGTAGAAAAGTTCTTTTGTTAGGGGCTGGAGGCGCTTCACGAGCTATTGCTTACGCATTGGCAAAAGAAGCTGATGAAATTGCCGTTTTGAATCGCACAGTTAAACCTGCCCAAGCCTTGGCTAAAGTTTTGGAGAGAGCACTTACCAAAAAAGTCACCGTGGGTACTCTTTCACATAGCGATATAGCTCTTAATCTTAGAGATTCAGATATTCTTGTTAACGCAACATCCATGGGTATGAAACCTCACTTCGACGATAGTCCCGTGCCTTCTAAATTGTTAAGACCTGATTTGGCAGTTATGGATATTGTTTACAATCCACTTGAAACAAAGCTTGTAAAAGAAGCAAAGATTGCTGGAGCTAAAGTAATTAATGGTGTGGAAATGCTCATTTATCAAGGGGCCGCATCACTTGAGCTTTGGACAGGTAAATCTGCTCCTGTTGAAGCAATGCGACAAGCATCGTTAAAACACTTAATGAAGGTATAACCTGTGTCGGGAAAAGCTACGGCGTTAGTTCATGGGGCTGCAACAATCGTCAATGCGATTGCGTTAGGAAAGGGTGCAGCGTTTGGGGTTGATTTGTGGACTAAGGCAGAAGTCAAACTAACTGATGAGCCAGGTGTTATTTTGGCAGAGATTGTGTCTGACCATAAAGAAAGCACGCTTTTGATCGAAAAAACGGCTGTAAGGGTTTTGCAGCATTTTAGTTTGGAGAAGAGTTTTGGTGTAAAAGTAAAAACTCAATCGAATATCCCCATTGCACGTGGACTAAAGAGTAGTAGTGCAGCTGCAAATGCAACAGCTCTTGCCGTCGTTGCGGCTTTGGAAAAACTTCGAGATGACTTAGAAATTGTTAAAATCGGTGTGGAAGCGGCTTTTGCCGCAAAAGTCACCGTAACAGGAGCGTTTGATGATGCCTGTGCTTCATACTTTGGTGGGGTTGTAATAACGGATAACTTGAACAAAAAAATAATCAAGCAGATGCAGCTGACGGAAGATTTTTCTGTACTTTTCCATGTGCCCCCCCAGAAAGTTTACACTGCTGACTCAAACTTGAATCGACTTCAAACTGTCAAACCGCTTGTGGAAATGGCGTTCAAGTCCGCTTTGGAAGGTAAAGTTTGGGAAGCCCTAACTCTTAATGGATTAGTTTACTCCTCAGCCTCCAATCTAAACCCAGCAATCGCTATAGACGCTTTAGCAGCTGGAGCTGTGGCGGCTGGTCTTTGTGGCAAAGGACCTGCTGTTACCTCTGTGGTTTCAAAGGATAAAGTTGATTCGGTAAAAGCTGCCTTGAAAAACTATGAAGGCGAAATCTTGCAGACAAAATTGAACCGTGAAAAAGCAAAGGTGATAACATAACGGCAACAGTCACGATCAGAAAAGCTCGAAGACTCAATGGACAAATTTGCGCACCTTCCTCTAAATCATACACACAAAGAATGACTATAGCTGCTGCGCTTTGCTATGGGGTTTCTAAGGTTTCTGATCCCTTATTGTCCGAGGACACCGAAGCCACACTCCGAGCCATAACCGCTTTAGGTGCAAAAGTGAAAACCTCAGAGGGTTGTTGGACTATAGAGGGTGCAAAGACTCTTAAAGGCTCAAATGAGCCAATTGACTGTGGAGAATCAGGCACAACGCTTCGTTTCATGATTCCAATAGCTGCGTTAGCCAATGGCTCTTCGACTTTGGTTTTTAGAGGTTCTCTCGATAAACGCCCAGTGGAACCCTTGCTTACAAGCCTCAAAGAACTCGGAGCAAAAGCGGATGCTGGAAATCTGGATGCCAAAGACGCTGTTTTTGTGGAGGGTGGCGGAATTGTTGGTGGGGAAACTTACATTGCTGGGGATGTGAGTTCTCAGTTTATTTCTGGTTTGATGTTTGCGTGCCCACGAGCTGAAGTGGACACAGAAATAATGTTGACTTCACCTTTAGAGTCTGCAGACTATGTCAAGATGACAGAGGCTGTTCTATCTAATCACGGAATCAAAGTGCCAGCACACGAAAAACACATACATATCCCCGCAAAACAAACCTACCTGCCTTCCGATGGTATAGTTCCGGGCGATTTCTCTTCAGCTGCTTTCCTTCTTGCCGCTGCAGCCATAACAGAATCTAGAATTCAAGTAAATAACCTCAACTACGGCAGAATCCAGGGAGATCAAGCAATTATTGGGGTCCTAAAGCAAATGGGTGTTGAGGGGAAAGTGTGTGAGGAAAGCGTTGAGATTGAAGGCTCAGGCTATCTGCTTAAACCTGTAGAAGTTGATGCTAAGAATATTCCTGACCTTGTACCTGTTATTGCTGTCTTGGCATGTTATGCGCAAGGGCTTACTCACATTTTTGGAGCTCATAGACTTCGTTTAAAAGAGTCTAACCGCCTTGAGTCGCTATACCTTGAGTTAACAAAAATGGGTGCACAAATCACCCTCAACGATGATGGTTTACTTATACAGGGTGGCTCACTTCTGCATGGTGCAACAATAGACCCACATAATGACCACCGAATTGCAATGGCTTGTGCAGTTGCTGCTTTACGTGCAGAAGGAGAAACAACGATTCAAAATGCTGACTGTGTCAGAAAGTCTTATCCACAATTCTTCACTCATCTAAAGCAAATAGGAGTAGATTTAGTTGGCAGGAAATTCGATAGGTAAAGAATTTGTTGTTACCACGTTTGGCGAAAGCCACGGAAGCGTTATCGGCGTTATTGTGGACGGTTGCCCCGCAGGATTACCGCTAGTCGAAGCTGATTTTCAAGAGGAGCTCGATCGTAGGATTCCGGCTGAAACAAAAATTGTTTCTGCACGTATCGAGAAAGATATTGCCAAAATATTCAGCGGTGTTTTCAATGGTCTCACAACTGGTGCCCCCATCACTTTGATGGTTGAGAATAAAGACGTGAAATCTGGTGATTACGAAGAAATCAAGGATTTGCCAAGACCTGGTCAAGCGGATTACCCTGCACGAATTAAATACGGCGGCTTTAACGATTACAGAGGAGGCGGGCGTTTCTCTGGACGCATCACTGTTGCGTTAATCATGGCTGGCACAATAGCCAAGAAGCTACTCGGTCGATACAATATCGATGTTTTGGCCTACACACTGGCGATTGGTGACATTAAATCTGAAAAACATTTTAGTTCCGCAGAGATCAGGAAAAACCGGGATGCTGCTGCTACGAGGTGCCCCGATTTAATTTGTGCTGATAAGATGGAGCAAGCTATCGTGGAAGCTAAAAAAGAAGGTGACAGCTTGGGTGGTATAGTCGAATGTGTCGCAGTTAACATGCCTGTGGGAATTGGCGAGCCGTTGTTTGATACACTAGACGGTGACTTGGCTAAAGTGTTGTTCGCCGTTCCAGCCGTGAAAGGCGTTGAATTCGGTATCGGTTTTGCGTCGGCTAATCTTCGGGGTTCAGAAAACAATGATGCTTACAAATCAAGTAATGGTAAGGTTACAACTTTGACTGAGAATGCTGGTGGCATCTTGGGCGGTTTATCCAGTGGCATGCCAATACTGATAAGGGTAGCGATAAAACCTACTCCTTCTATCGCCAAGGAGCAGAAGACTGTTAACGTTTGTACTTTGGAGAATGCTGCCTTAAGTGTTAAGGGAAGACATGACCCTTGTATAGTTCCAAAAGCTGTACCTGCTATCGAAGCAGCAGTTGCTATAACTTTAGCTGATCATATGATTCGCTCAGGCTATATGCCGCAAGTTATAAAGGAGCACTAAACCTTGGATGATCTCCACGTGTTTCGCCGAAGAAT
Source organism: Candidatus Bathyarchaeota archaeon (assembly GCA_963775465.1). GTDB lineage: Archaea > Thermoproteota > Bathyarchaeia > Bathyarchaeales > Bathycorpusculaceae > Bathycorpusculum. The sequence continues at coordinate 59,677 of CAVZIW010000002.1, forward strand.
AGATGAAATAGACGACCAAATCTTAAACGCTCTATGTGAAAGAGCCAAGATATGCAAAGCCATCGGTGCAGCCAAGAAAAAGAAGGGAAAACCCGTTCGCGATCTCTCAAGAGAAAATCAGTTATTCAAACGAATAGCTGCAAAGGGAATTGAATTCGGTCTTGATGCAAGTCAACTTAAAGCGGTATACCGCGAAATAGTTAATATGTGCAGTTCAGTTCAAGAATAAGGAACTCTCAACGGAGAGTTGTTGTCTATGCTGTACGAGATCAATGAGAAAGCCCTAAAATTGGAAAGTGAAGGAAAAAAAATTATTCGGTTAAACTTAGGTGACCCAGACTTGGCTACGCCCCCCGAAATAGTGGAAGCAGCTTTTGCTTCTATGAAAGCGGGCAAAACTAAGTACGCTTCATCTTATGGTGAGCTAAAGCTAAGGGAGAAAATCGCTGAGGTACATGGCGTTAAAGCAGAAAACGTTGTTGTTACCCCAGGTTCAAAATGGGCAGTATTCGCTACAATGTTTTTGATATTGAAGAATGGCGGCAACGTTATTATTCCAACGCCTTATTGGACAGCTTATGATTTGATCGCAAAAAGTTTTGGTGCCAAAACGAAACTGTTGCGAACAGAAATGGAAGATGGCTGGAAAGTTGATATAGACAAACTTGAGGCGTTGATTGATAAAGAAACAAAAATGATTATTATCAATAATCCGAACAACCCCACAAGCAAAGCAATGGATAATGAAACTCTCGATTGTATAGTCGAGTTAGCCAATAAGAAAGGCGTAACAATCCTTTCTGATGAGGTTTATGGTGCAATTAGCTTTGTTAAAACTAAAAGCATCCTGGACTATGATGCTGAATGTAAGCATATCCTGTCAAACGGGTTCTCAAAAACTTTCACCATGACCGGTTGGCGCATCGGCTATTTAATAGCCAATAAAATGTTTGTCGACAAAATAACCAAACTCAACCAAATTACCATAAATAACGTCCCGGTTTTTATCCAAGATGCAGCATTGAAAGGCTTAGAGCTAAGCAAACAAATAGCCTCCGCAATTAAAGCCAAATATAAACAACGCGCAGACCTTGCAAGTACCAAACTTTCTGCAGCAGGTTTCAAATTTACTAAACCCGATGCACCTTTCTATGTGTTCCCTAAACTTGACGGTTTAGATTCAGAGAAATTCACCCTCAATCTGCTTGAAAGAGGCGTCGCTGTGGCACCAGGGACATCATTTGGGGATTACCGCGAACACTTCCGCATCAGCTTAACGGCTCCAGACGGACAAATAGGAGACGGTCTGGATAAAATCTGTGAGGCAGTTCAATGAGAATTGCCGTAATCGGCGCGGGAAAAATGGGCGTTTGGTTCGCCAAGTTTTTTCTCGCTAAAGATTACGATGTTGTTTTAGCTGACCGGAAAAAGGAGAAACTTGAAAACCTCAAAGACGTTTTGGTGGACTTAACTACTAACTTCCAAGAGGCTGTTTTAGACGCTGACCAAATTTTTCTTTGCGTTTCCATAGATGCGATTGAGGAGGTAGTTAAAACAATCAGCCCTGTTCTGCGTGAAGGACAAGTAATTATGGACATCGCCTCAATCAAAGAAGCCCCAGTCAGAACTATGCATCAATACATAAAGACAGCAACTGTTTTGGGTACCCACCCTGTTTTTGGTCCAGGTAGTCATGGTCTAAAAAACAAAGCGTACGTGCTTACACCAACTACTCCTCAGGAGCAGGCGTTTGCGGAAAAATTCAAGGTGTGGCTTGAACAAGAAAAAGCAAATGTGTTTGTCATGACTCCAAAAAAGCATGACGAATTGATGTCTGTTGTGTTAGGATTGCCGCATTTTGTTGGTTTAGTTGCTTGTGAAACGCTGTTAGAGCAGAAGAATTTGCTTGAAACCAAAAAAGTCGCGGGAACAACCTATCGTATGCTGTTCACATTGGCGGAGTCAACGGCGCTGGAAACCCCTGACCTCTTCGCAAACTTGCAAGCCAATTTGCCTGAACTGGGAAGAATCGAAGACTTATTTATGGTTAAAGCTCAAGAATGGGTTAGCTTAATAAAGAAGAAAGATTCAGATGCAATGATTCAACGTATGGAACAAATTAAGAAAAAGCTAAAGGAAAATGATAGCGACTTTGCCAAATCCTACGAAAACATGTATAAAATGCTGGAATCCACTGAAAAATAATCTGAATAATGAGGAAGCACCACAATGGCAAAAACCTTGCTCATAAACTGCTACTTAGAGGGCAAAGAAATCGATGAATTGCGCAAAGCTGCTGACAAGTTTAGTGCATGCACAGTTGTCTCCTATGAGAAGATAACCTCAGACTATAAAGTTGCGCAAGACATAGGCGCTGTGGTCATTAGTGGATCCGAAGCCCGAATAGTAAAAGCCTCTGATAGGGCAAAATTTGCCGGTGTTATGGAACTCATTGAATCATGTAGGCTGCCAATTCTTGGGGTTTGTTTTGGGTATCAGCTCCTTTGCTCTGTATTTGGAGCTAAAACAGCATCGATGCCCCACCCAATTATCGACCAATTTGGAGCGGTCAATGTAATACAAAGTGGCGATATATTTGCAAGGTTCAAACAAGGACAATCAATTCCTCTAGCCCAGTATCACAACGACTTTGTCATAAAAGAAAGCCTTGATGATGCGGGCTTTAGGTTGCTGGCTGATTCTGTGTCATGTGAAGTTGAGGCTGTCAAACACAGAACTAATCCATTCTATGGTGTTCAATTTCACCCCGAGCGTGTTACAATAGGAAATAAAACACACCCCGAAGGACACAAAGTGATAGAGAATTTTTACGTAAATGTAGTTAAGCGATTCTAGCGCAGAAATCAATCGAGAATTATTTTGACAGTAAGGTAAAATTTTATGTTTACTAGTTTTTCTGATACATCTCAAGATGAGAAAGAAAATTCGCCTAAAAGAGTATGAAACCAACAGTTTAGCCGAGGACTTAAACGTTTCTTAACCGAATGGTTGACGTGGAAAAAATTAAGGTTGGCAAAAAGACAGCCCATTGACACTTGATCAGCGAAGAGGCTTTTCTGTTTGAGAAATATCTTAGACGTGAGCGGAAAGAGTGGATTCCGAGATTCAGCTTTACATTATGACTTTGATGTTTGTATCGCTCGATATTTTTCTGTCTCCAAAATAGCCAAGAGACGTCCCGTGATTGAATCAGCATCAGACAAAGTAAGCGAAAAATCGATCCTGCCAATAGCTGATTTAAACAATGCTTGATGGTCGGGTAGGATCTGAGATGCCATCTGCATCAGGTCGCGGAATTTTGATGCAGACCCAGTTTTATATACTAGAAGTGAACGTCCCGTGGGTGTTTCCGTAAGAAATAATTTAGCCATCTTTTCAAGCTTTTCCAAATCGATTCCTTCTTTCACCATTTATAGAGCGCGCGCGGCTAAAGACTGTTGTCGTCAGGGTATGTACTCTATAACAAGCTGCTCTGTTTGTTCAGTTGACAAATAGTCTGATAGATACATCCGAATTAGTTCTCGTAGAGCATTCCTTCGCAGTTCCTTGTTGTATTGGTTATTTGATGCATTGTTAATTCCGCTATCTTTATTGTTAATTGAGCTGCAGGGATTGTTGATGGCGTAATTTGGGTTGTAAAAGTCGCTGTTTGGATTATTTAAGTAGCTATTTGGATTGTCATCCTTTGTCTTCAATACTTCGACAATTTGCCTAAAAAGTGAACCGATTGGTATTGGCACAAAAATACACCCTATACTCTGGTCTATTAAAAGGTAAGGCATCCTTATTAGTCTATACCGCAGGCGAAGTGCAAGTTATAGAGAGAAAGATCAAAATTTATGTGAACGTGTGAAGTTATTTCATTTGTTCAGCGTAGTTTATTTGCAGGTCTGTTATTAGTTTTCGCAGGCTTTCCATCTCCTTGTTATCTATGTTGGACTCAATTTTGTCAACAAGTGAGATTATGCAGTCTATGGCGACATGTGCTTTTGTTAGGTCTTTATTTATTTTATTAGTGTGTGGATCAGCATGCAGTCCTATATTACGCCAGGCTTGTTCACTCAGTAGCATAATGAAGAACTCTACAAGTTGGTAAATATCTAGCGAAGATATGTCAACAGGGCTTGGTTCGTATTCTTTGTTTTCTGGTTCATTTGATGTCGAATTCAACCGTAAACACCTCTCTAACTCTATTCTGTAATCTCAAATTTCATTTATATTCCTAACCCTAAGTTAAGGGATAAATGTGGTTGGGTACCGTCTTATGGCAAAATAGCTTTAGGGTAAGAACCTAAGATCTTCACGAAAACCGCATATTTCTCCAATGCTATAAGAGCTTCGGCGCATTTTTGTTCGGTTCGATGTCCATCGAAGTCAAGGTAGAAGTTGTATTCCCAGGCGGTTTTTTTGGTTGGGCGGGATTCGATGCGTGTTAAGTTGATTTTGCGTTTGGCAAATTCACCTAGTGCATTGTATAGTGCGCCAGGTTCATGTTTGGCTGAGAAGATAATGCTGGTCTTATCTTTGCCTGTGCGTGCTGAATCTTCATGGGAGAGAACAAAGAAACGAGTAAAATTGTCTTTGTTGTCAGCTATATCTCTCTCCAGGATCTCCATGTCGTTTAACTCAGCTGCATGCTGGCTTGCGATAGCTGCTGCGTTTGTGATTTTTTGTTCTTTAATGATTTTTACACTGCCTGCGGTGTCATAAGCGGGGATTATTTCCCACTTCATCTTTTCCAGATATTTGCGACATTGCGCCAAAGCTTGAGGATGAGAATACACAGCTTTGATTTGCTCCATTGTTGTGCCTGGGTTAACGATGAGGCAATGCGCAATTCTGACGATGACTTCACCACATACTTTGAGATCGTAATTGAAAAAAAGGTCATAGTTTTGATTAATGCTGCCCTCTATTGAGTTCTCCACGGGCACAACTCCCGCCGCAACTTGACCTTGCTTAACTGTTTCGAAAACTTCTAAAAAATCTCGGCAGGGCTTAGCTTCCACTTTAGAGCCGAAAAACTGAAAAACTGCAGATTCACTGTAGGCGCCAGGTTCTCCTTGGAAGGCTACGATTTTCACTTTTTATTTCCCTGCTTATGATTTTTTAGCAAGAGCTTGTTTATACCATTTATCATGGCTTCTACGCTTGCCATTACGATGTCTTCTCGGGCTGCACGTGCTGAAACGATGTTCCCTTTTTCGTCTTCTACTTTAATCACTACTTCGGCAACAGCATTGGAACCGCCCGTGATAGCTTCAAGTCGGTATTCGCTAAGACGGACTTTTTCCAAGTTGCTAGTTAGCTTCTGGATGGCTTTGAGAACTGCATCAACTGGGCCAACGCCTGTTTCAGCAGCAATATACTCTTTACCATCTAACGTTAAACGTACTGAGGCTGTTGGAATGACTTTAATGCCGGTTACTACAGCCATGTCGCATAAGTCAACGATTTTTTCTTCGCCAACTACTTCACCTATTACAGCAGAAGTTAACGCTATCAAGTCGGCGTCAGTGACCATTTTGCCTTTGTCACCAAGTTCTTTAACCCGTTGCACGATTTCTTTTAGTTGCTCTTCAGTTGGGTGGATGCCAATTTCTTCCAGTTCTGCTTTGATTCCCCTTGTTCCTGCCAATTTACCAGCGACTAGTTTGCGTGTGCGTCCGACAAGTTCGGGGTTGATAGGTTCGAAGGTAAGGGGTTGTTCGGTAACGCCGCGGGTGTGAATGCCTGATTCGTGGGCAAACGCGTTTTCTCCCACGATGGCTTTGTTGGCTTGCACTTTAATACCCGTTAAGGCAGCTACCATACGGCTGGTGCTGTAGAGTAGTCTTGTGTTGACTCCGGTTTTATACTTGTAGATTACGTGTAACGCGGTTACGACTTCTTCAAGTGCTGTATTTCCTGCCCGTTCTCCCAATCCGTTGACGGCGACGTGCACTTGGGTTGCGCCTGCTTCAACTGCAGCTAAACTGTTTGCAACTGCCAGACCGAAGTCGTCATGGCAATGGATGCTTATCGGAACGGTGACAACGGTTTTTAAGTCTTCGATTAGTTTGGCAGTTGTTTTGGGGATCATGATTCCCACGGTGTCGGGGACGTTTAAGGTGTCCATGCCTGCATCTTGTGCAGCTTTGCATATTTTTTTCAAGAAAGCCAGTTCGCTACGTGTAGCATCCATTGGTGAAAACTCACATTTAATGCCGTGCTTCTTTACGTACTGAATAGATTCGACTGCCGAAGCCAACACTTGTTCCTCCGTTAAATTAACGGCGTGTTTCATTTGTACAGGCGAGGTTGGGATGAAAACGTGAATTAAGTCAACGTCGCAACTCAGCGCTGCGTCGATGTCTCCTTTAGTTGCCCTTGACAAAGCGCATATTTCCGAGGATAAACCCAGTTTAGCGATTTCTTTGACTACTTTTTGCTCGCCGTCTGACGAACTTGGAAAACCAGCTTCAATAACATCAACGCCAAGTATGCTTAGTTGACGCGCTATCTCAATTTTATCATCGGCAGTTAAAGAAACTCCGGGGGTTTGTTCCCCGTCTCTTAAGGTAGTATCTAAAATACGAATGGTTCTTTGTGTTCTGTCTGGAGTCATTTTAGCCACTTTTTTCTGTTAAGGCTGCGGCAATGGCTTCTGCCATTCCCACGGTTGTGGTTTTGCCGCCGCAGTCTGGAACAGATTGGCCGTTGCGCAAAGCGTACACTACTCCGTTCTCTATGGCTGCACCTGCTTGTAAGCATTTCTTGTCTCCGTACTTTTCACCCAGCCAATCCAGCATCATTTGTGCTGATAGAATCATGCTGATTGGGTTTGCGGTGTGTTTACCTGCACGGTTTGGTGCGGAGCCATGTATGGGTTCGAATAAGCCAAAGTTGTCGCCGATGTTTGCGCCTGGAGCCATGCCCAACCCGCCGATCAATTGTGCTGCTTCATCGCTGAGTATGTCACCGAACATGTTGCATGTGCAAAGAACGTCAAAGGTTTGTGGTTCTTTTATTAGACGCATGGAAGCTGCATCAACGTAGAGTTCGTTGAAGGCGATGTCGGGGTAGCTTTTGGAGACTTCCCTGCAAACGCTTGCAAATAGGCCATCAGTGACTCGCATAACATTTGCTTTGTGGATTGCTGTGACTTTCTTTTTGCCGTTTCTTAGGCGTGCGATTTCGAATGCTTTTTTGGCGATGCGTTCGCTGTTTTTACGTGTGATGACGCGTAAGCAAACTGTGGTGTCATTGCCGATTGTAAATTCTAGTCCTTTGTAGACGTCTTCGGTGTTTTCACGAACAAAGAACATGTCGATATCTGGACGGGCAACAGGAACTGCTGGGAAAGCTTTCAATGGACGCAGGTTTGCATAAAGATCAAACATGCAACGAAGTTTTACTATGACATCTGCTGCGGACTCACCGACTGGACCTTTAAGGCAGGCATGGGAATCCTTGATTTTTTCCACAGTGTCCGCAGGCAACGCGGCGCCAAATGTTTCAAGGGCTATGTCACCTGCTGGGGAATCGATAATTTTTAATTTTAATCCGAATTTTTTCTCTGCTGCTTCAAGAACTTTTAGTGTGGCTTCGGATAATTCGGGTCCGATACCATCGCCTTGAATTAAGGATATTTTGTATTCTGTCATTTTTTCATTTTTCTCCGTAAGTTTTCAATTAGACCGCCGTCCGTTAGGATTTGCATTATGAAGGGGGGTAATTTTTCCACTTGGAATTTTTTGCCGTTTGTATTGTTCTCGATTTTGCCAGTTTCAAAGTCTACGGCTATTTCGTCGCCTGTCTTAACCGCCTCTGATATGCCTTTGCATTCGATTACAGGTAAACCTATGTTGATCGAGTTGCGAAAAAATATTCTTGCAAAGGATTCGGCGATTACGCATTTAACACCTGAGTATTTCAGGGCTAAAGGTGCTTGTTCGCGACTGGACCCGCAGCCGAAGTTTTTGCCACCGACTAATATGACACCATCTTTAGCTTTCGCTACAAATTCGGTGTCTATACTTTCCAAGGCGTGTTTGCCTAGCTCGTTAGGATCAACGAGGATTAGGTATTTGCCTGGTAGGATGACGTCAGTGTCGATGTTATTGCCAAAAACTATAGCTCTTGCTTTGATTTTATTGTTCATTACGGTTTTGCCTCCAAATCAGCTGGATCGGTGATTCTTCCTGTAACTGCAGAAGCTGCAACTGTTGCAGGTGATGCCAAGTAGACGTTGGCTTGGGTGCTGCCCATTCTACCTATAAAGTTGCGATTGGATGAACTGACACATGTTTCGCCGGCTGCCAATAAGCCGATATGGCCTCCCAAACAAGGTCCACAGGCAGAGCCACATACGATTGCACCTGCATCTGTAAAGATTTTTAATAAACCTTCTTGCATGGCTTGACTATAGACTTCTTGAGATGCAGGGATGACTAGGGCTCTGACGCCGTCTTTGACTTTTCTGCCCTTTATAACTTGAGCTGCGACCTGTAAGTCTTCCAATCTACCGTTGGTGCAGGATCCGATAAAAGCTTGATCGACTGGAACGATTCCGATCTCTGAGACAGGTTTAACGTTGTCAACAGATGATGGGCAAGCGACTTGAGAAGGCATTTTTGAAATGTCGAATTCGACACTGCGCTCGTACTCAGCATCCTTGTCGCTTTGCAGAGCTTCGAAGTCTGGCAAAGTATTTGCTCTTGTGGATAAAAATTTGCGAGTGGTTTCGTCGGGTGCGATAATGCCGTTTTTGGCTCCCATCTCAACTGCCATATTACAAACTGTCATTCGACCAGCTATGCTCATGTTTTGAATGGTTGGACCTGTGAATTCTGCAGCTTTGTATATTGCACCATCCGCGCTTAACTTGCCAATTATGGACAATATTAGATCTTTTGCCGTGACATATTTGGGGAAATTGCCTTTAACGTTGACTTTAACTGTAGGCGGCACTTTGAACCAGATCTTGCCTGTTGCAAACACTGCGGCTGCTTCGGTTGAGCCGATGCCTGTTGCAAAAGCGCCGAATGCTCCGTACGTGCAGGTGTGGCTGTCTGCGCCGACAATTACGGTTCCTGGAATTACGTGTCCTTTTTCGGGCATAACTTGGTGACAGATTCCGCCTCTACCAACATCGTAGAACGTCAGATTTTGATCTTTGGCAAATTGTCGCATTGTTTTATGCAGTTCTGCGGCTTTAACAGACTCTGCTGGGACTTGGTGATCCAGAATTACTACTACTTTTTTGTTATCCCAAACTTTTTGGGTGCCTATTTTTTTGAATGCTTCAACCGCCAAGGGTCCGGTTAAGTCGTGCACCATTATCATATCGACGTTTGCGTCCACGATTTCACCTGGATGAACAGCTTTTTTGCTTGCGGCTTTGGCTAAGATTTTTTCTGTAATGTTCATGATGTTTACCTTGTCTTTGAATTAACCTGAATAGAGCTGGATAAATTGGGATTTTAAAAGAACAGAGAATTAAGTATTTCCGCTTTACTCATGCCGTTTATTCGTCAATTCTTATTGATTTGGCACCCCGTGCCAGCGCTGTTATTCCTGTTCTTGCTAATTCAATGATTCCGTATGCTTTCATTAGGTTAAGGAACGCATCAATTTTGTCAGGGGTTCCTGTGATTTCAACTGTTAAGCTATCTGTAGAGACATCGATGATTCTGCCGCGGAACACTTCGACACAGTTTATTATATCGCTACGTTCTTTGCTGCTTGGTACGTTGACTTTTACTAGTGATAGTTCACGCATGACAAAGTTGCCCTGTGAAAGTTCGTCAATTGTTAAGACATCGATTTGTTTGGCGACTTGTTTGATTACTTGATCGATGGTTTTTTCGTCTTCATTAACAGTTATAGTCATTCGCGCGATGTCCTTTTGTTGGGTGGGACCGACAGTGATGGATTCGATGTTAAAGTTTCGGCGTCGGAACAGGTTGGCTATTGTGTGGAGGACTCCTGGTTTGTTTTCGACTAGAACGGAGATAACTTTGGTTTTTCCGGTTTCCATTAGTAGTCACCTTTTTGTTGGGGTAATCCGCATCCTGGTGGCACAAAGGGAACGACGTCGTTCTCGGAGCCAATGGGTACGTCGATTACCGTTGTTACCTTACTAGTCAGTGCTGTATTAACAGCTTTGTGGAATTCCTCGATTGAAGTTGCTCTTATTCCATGTGCTCCGTAAGCTTCTGCTAGCTTAACAAAGTCAGGTGTTTTGCCCAAATTAACTGCCATATAGCGGCGATTGTAGAGCATTCGCTGCCACTGTGCCACCATACCAAGCACAGAGTTGTTTAGCAATATGACTATAACAGGAATGTTTTCGTTAACGCTACAGGCTAACTCTTGTTCCGACATTATGAAGCTGCCGTCTCCTGCAATATCCACAACCACTCGATCTGGGCATGCTACTTTGGCTCCGATGGCTGCAGGGAAGCCAAATCCCATCGTGCCTAGTCCACCTGAACTAATGAAAGTTCGAGGCATCAGACTTTTGAAGTATAATGCCGACCACATTTGGTTCTGTCCGACTTCTGTGGTGACAATGGCACTTTCAGGTAGTAGCTTGCGCAGTTCGCTTAGTAATGCTTTGGGTACCAGATCCCGGGGTAAGTCCTTGATTAATGGACTCAATTGTTCTTTTGCTTCTTTAACTCGTTTAGTCCATGCCTTGCCTTCGCCTTTTTTCAGTCTCTCATTGACTGCTGCAATTAGCATCTTCATTGTTATTTTGGCGTCTGCGACAATGGGTAAATCCACTTCAATGTTTTTGTTGATTTCAGCGTTATCTATGTCTATTTGGATTTTTTTAGCGTTCTGCGCGAACGTGTCAAGGTTTGCGGTAGCGCGGTCAGAGAATCTTGTACCAATGGCCAACAACAGGTCTGCTTCACTTAACAGTCTATTTGCCGCGGGGTTTCCGTGCATACCTATGCTTCCCAAAGATAGTGGGTGAGTTTCTGGAAATGCTCCTTTACCCATGAAGGTAGTTGCGACTGGAGCCATCAATAAATCTGACATTGCAACAATTTCGTCTGATGCCCCTGAAATTATCGCTCCGCCTCCTGCTAGTATTATTGGGCGTTCAGCTTTGGCTAGTAATTCAGCGGCTTTGCTTATTCTGTTTGGGCTGGGATGGGTGATTAGTTTGTATCCTCTCAAATCTATTTTATCTGTCAATTCAATGTCAGCAGTTCCTGCTTGAACGTTCTTTGGCAAATCAATAAGAACTGGTCCTGGTCTGCCTGTGGTAGCCAAGTGGAAAGCGTTGTTAACCATGACTGGGATTTCCTCGACGCTTCGAGGTTGATAACTATATTTAGTAACAGCTGTGACAATGCCGATTATATCAGATTCTTGGAAGGCGTCTCTTCCAATCATGTAGCTAGTATTTGCTCCTGTGCTAGGGACTTGGCCTGTTAGGGCAATTATCGGAGAAGAATCCATGTAGGCATTGGCTATACCTGTGACTAGATTGGTGGCTCCTGGACCACTAGTTGCCATGCAAACGCCTGCGCGTCCGCTGGCTCTTGCATAACCTTCTGCTTCATGAGCGGCGCATTGCTCGTGTCGAGCAAGAATATGACGGATTTTTTTGTTGCCGCATAATGCATCGTATACTGGGAGTATGGCTCCACCTAAGATGCCAAAGATTGTATCAACCTTTTGTCTTTCAAGGGATTTTAAGAGTGCTTGTGCACCAGACATTTTTGTCATTTCATTTTTGTCTCCTGTTCGTTGAATTGTTTATACTCTCGTCTCAAAAAATTATGTGCGAGAATTTTTCCGTGGCTTTTTTAGAGGTTAACCTGGGTGCATCAGAGAATTTGTACCCGACGATCCCAGCTATCGAGGTGACGATCCCTCATATTCATACCTCTTTAAACTCCGCGTACTTTTAAAGTTACATCCGTGAGAAAATAAAAAGTTTGTGGTGTTTGCTAAAATAATACGTAGCAATCCGCAAACAACAATCAGGACTAAAGTATCTCATTTATCGAGTAAGTTAACTTTTGACCTGATTTTACAGTTCAATCAAAGCGATGAATTTAGAATCATGCCGCGTTTCTAGTTCTGCTATTGACTTCAGTGCTGTTATTATGGTTGTAATCAGTCGTGAGTACGTTCATGCCGCTGATTACTGCATCCATGCTGGCTTTCACGATGTCTTCGCGGACGCCCAAGGCAGTGACCCTTCGGTTGCCTTTTCGCATGTGAACAACCACTTCAACCATTGCATCTGTTCCACCTGTTATAGCTTTGACGTTGTATTGTTCTAGCGTTATTGGTTCTGTCTCTTTAATTGCGTCTTTGACAGCGTTTATGGCTGCATCGACAGGTCCAACTCCGACTGCTGTCCCCCAAACATCTTTACCATTTACGTTAAGACGTACTGAAGCAGTTGCGGTGACTTTGTTTCCTCCCACAAAGGTCATTTCCTGCAGTTGAATCGGTTTAACTGCGCTTAAGCCCATAACGGTTTCGGCAATAGCCAGCACGTCCGCATCCATCACAGTTTTGCCTTTATCACCCAGTTCTTTAACTCTTTGAAAAATCTCTTTGAACTGTTCTTCACTAGGTTTTAATCCCATATATTCGAGGTTAGCGCGTATTGCGTGCGAACCTGAGTGTTTTCCTGCAGATATACGGCGGGTGCAGCCGACTAGTTCAGGAGAGATTGGCTCATAAGTCAACGGGTTAGAGAGCAAACCTTGAGTGTGGATGCCTGACTCATGTGTGAAGGCGTTTTCGCCGACTATGGCTTTATTTGGTTGTACATGTATGCCAGTTAACCTTGAAACCAGCTGCGAGGTGCCATATAGCAGTTCAGTTTTTATTTTTAAGTCCAATTTGTAGAGTGATTTGAGAGTGATTACGACTTCTTCTAGTGCTGCGTTGCCTGCACGTTCACCTAAACCGTTTATGGTTGCATGAACTTCCTCTGCTCCAACACCTAAAGCAGCAACTGAATTGGCTACAGCCATTCCAAAGTCGTTGTGGCAATGTACGCCCACTGGGACTTTGATGTTTTCTTTTAGTTTTAAGAAATACTCTACTGTTCTTTCAGGAGTTAAAATACCCACAGTGTCACATGGGACAACTCTGTCAACTCCACAAACGACAGCTTTCTGAAAGACCTGGACAAGATAATCAAAATTTGACCGTGTTGCATCCTCAGCCAACAACTCCACTATCAAACCGTGTTCTTTCGCATAAGTTATACAATCCTCTGTTGCCTTAAGAATCTGTTCCCGAGTCTTTTTCAGCTTACATTCAATATGCAAGTCTGAAGTCGGTATGATCATACTTATGGTGGATGCTTCGCTTTTCAAAACAGCGTCTATGTCGTTTTTTGTTCCTCTAGCTGCGCTGCTAACTTGCGCCCTTAGACCTTGTTTGGCTACGAGTTTGACGGATTCCATTTCACCTTCAGAAACCGCAGCAAACCCTGCTTCAATCACGTCTACACCCAGGTCGTCTAGACGTTGTGCTATGCGAAGTTTGTTTTCTGGAACAAGAGAGACTCCGGGTGTTTGTTCACCATCGCGTAGGGTGGTGTCTAAAAATTTTATGGTTTTAGGGAAGCGGTTGAATAAAGCAATACCCCATTTAAATCACATCTCTTGTTTCACCGTCAAGCCAAGATATAAAATTTATGGTGGCCGATTCATGCACGTTTACGATCTGGGTTGGTTAGGCAAGGGGGTAATTAAGAAAATTGTTTAGAACTAAACTCATGTGTTACAGAAGAAAAACGATCTGTAGCCCTGAACCAGAATACCGTGACTTCACAAAAACAATTGACCATCAGGTTTGGGATCCGAAAGGATTAACATTTGTTGCTGTGAAGGCACAATCACAAGTTTTTAAATAGAGTCAAAAGCCTCTTAATTCACCCAAATAGGAGATGAAATTTTTTATGGCAGATATAGTTGATACCGCAGTAGCGGCCGGTAATTTTAAAACACTCGTAGCAGCTGTAACGGCAGCAAAATTAGTTGACACATTAAAAAGCAAAGGTCCATTCACGGTTTTTGCACCCACAGACGAAGCATTCGCAAAATTACCAAAAGGTACAGTTGAAGGACTACTAAAAGACATCCCTAAACTCACAGCAATTCTAAAATATCATGTCGTTGAGGGAGCGGTACCTGCGGCAGACGTGGTACAGCACAAAAACATAACAACACTCCAAGGTCAAGACCTAAAAGTTGACGCTGTTAAATGGCATCTTCACAAGAATGTAAAGATAAACGACGCTGACATAGTAAAAGCGGACATAACTACGGATAACGGAGTAATACACGTAATCGACAAAGTATTGTTGCCAACGTAGAGCAAAACAAAAATACCTTCTTTTTTTATTGTTATTTTGTTCATTGGTGGATATAATAGTGGAAGACATAGTAGTTGTCGATGACCTGCATAAAACTTATGGAAAAAATGTAATTGCTGTAGACGGCATATCGTTTAATGTTAAGAAAGGAGAGATTTTTGGTTTCTTGGGCCCAAACGGCGCAGGCAAAAGCACGACGATCAAAATCCTCACAACATTGTTAGAAAAAACCTCTGGAAAAGCCACGATCGATGGACTTGACATTGATGCTGACCAGGCAAAAGTGAGGCGAATAATCGGTTACTCCTCACAGGAAGTGGGAGTAGATGACGACCTCACCGCACGGGAGAACCTTATGCTTCAATGTAGCTTCCATCACATTCCAAAAGAAAAAGCAAAACCCAAGGTAAACGAGCTCCTCCAAACAATTCGTCTCTTTGAGGCTGCCGATAGACGATTGAAAACGTTTTCGGGAGGCATGAGAAAACGACTAGACTTAGCCTCATCATTAGTTTCAGATCCAAAAATCCTGTTCTTAGATGAGCCAACAACAGGGTTAGATCCTCAGAGTAGACAAGATATCTGGGAGTACATAATCAAACTGAACCGCGAAGGGATGACAATATTTCTAACAACACAATACATGGAAGAGGCAGATCGCTTAGCCAATAGATTATGCATTGTAGACCAAGGAAAAATCGTAGCCGAAGGTACACCCGCCGAACTCAAAGCACAGGTAGGAGCAGACAAGATCACTCTCCGTTTCAAAATAGATGATCATAAGGGCTGTGAGAAAGCCAAAGACTTGATGTCCAAGTTGCAGGAAATCGAAGCTGTTGGTAAATGTGGAGACGGGGTAGTTGCTGAAAATAGTTTAACAATAATGACCAAAAACGGCTCCGCCATAATCACACAGGTAGTAAGAGCTTTGGATGGAGCCGGAATAAACGTGGAACAGCTCAACCTTTCAGCTCCCACTCTTGATGAAGTCTTCTTAAAGCTTACAGGAAAAACCCTCAATGTAGTGGAACGCAAGCAAAAAACAGGTGGATGGGGAAGAAGGAGAAGATGAATATGATGGATATGGTATCGGAAGTCGTTGCGATTTTCTCCCGTTGGAACAAAAAACTACTCCGCCAACCTATTTTGATCTTTTTCAATCTTATTCAACCTTTGGTGTGGTTCCTGCTTTTTACCCAAGCCTTCTCAGCAATAGGAAACATACCTTCATTCCAGTTGCTCACCGGCACTAGCAGCTACATCACATTCTTCACTGCCGCTGTCATAATACAAACCATAGCCTCCTCAGCGCTTAACACCGGAATCGGCTTAGTCAACGACTTTGACAGCGGATTCATGGACAAAATGAGAGTGGCCCCAATCAACAAATCCTCCATCTTGTTCGGCAGACTATTCAGCAGTGCCCTTACCACAGTCATCCAGGTTGCTATAATATTACTTATAGGCCTAGTTTTGGGGGTGAACATAGCTTCCGGCGTTTTGGGTGCAATCGTTATTTTCATCTTAGCTGCCTTGTTCGGAATTGCTTGGTCAGGCATATCTCTGTTTGTAGCTCTAAACACAAAGAACGCAGAGACAACTCTTTCTGTGGGGTTACTTACCACTTTTCCGTTGTTATTCCTTTCTGCATCCGTAATGCCAATAGGGTTATTACCGAGCTGGGTACAGCAAGTAGCGAACGTTAACCCATTCACCTACATCGCAGAGGCATTCCAATCACTAATCATCAACGGTTTTGCCTGGCAAAAAATAGAATACGCTTTAATCGCCATTTTCATCGTTGGAGTGATAAGCTTAGGTGCAAGCATATTACTGTTCAGACGAAAAGTATCCTGACCCAAAAAAACTTTGCGTAAATTCCAAAACAATCCGCCATCTGAGCTAAACACCAAATTAGTATAAAGCAGACACCAAATTTTTTATACATAAAACACGAAATAAGCATAAGGGAGATTAAAATTGGCAGCCAACAATTCAGTCTTGCTTAAATGGTCAAACATAGTTGCTTTTGTGTTCACCGTAATAGTTAACAGTTTAGCAGGCAGCACCAAACTAATAGGTGGGGTCACTACAGCTCAGATTTCCGATGCGAACCCCACATTAATTACTCCCGCAGGCTACGTTTTCTCTATATGGGGAATAATCTATGTTTTATTAGGCGTTTTTGTTGTCTTCCAAGCTCTACCAAGCCAAAAAGGAAAAGAATATACCAAAAAAATCGGCTGGTTATTTGTCCTAAGCAGCATAATAAACATTGCTTGGCTTTTCCTATGGCAATACAACTTCCTTAGCCTATCTGTTGTGCTTATTTTTCTGCTTTTGATAACTCTAATATTTATCTACACTCGCCTTGGAATAGGCAAAACTCAAGCTAAGTTAAGTGAAAAACTAGCAACCCAGTTACCCTTCAGCGTTTACTTGGGCTGGATAACAATAGCCTCAATCGCTAACGTTTCAGTTACATTGGTTTCAATAGGCTGGGACGGCTTTGGAATAGGAGCTGAAACTTGGGCAACGTTGATTGTAATAGTTGCATTAGCTATTACCTTACTAGTGTTAGCTACGAGAAGAGACCTCGGTTATGGTCTCGTTATTGTCTGGGCGCTTATTGGTATTGCTGTTAAACAAAGTGGAAACCAAAACATCTTTACATTGCTCGAGGCAAGCATAATTATTGTGATAATAGCAATTGTTGCAACACTCATTGTTAGTAGATTTAAAAAACATTGATAACTTAATAATAGCCCGCTTGCGCAAATGTGTAATTTGTCATTCTTAGCGCTATAAAAAAAGAGAAGATTTAGAGTTTTTCTGGAGCGCAGAGGTTTTCGGCTTTCGCAGCAGTTCTGTAGCAGCCTTTGCAAATGTACTTTGCATCTTTCACTAATGGCTTTACCTTTTCTATTGGTACTTTGTCCTCTACCATTTTGCAGAGGTGATGTTCATGTCCAGGATGAGGTTGAGCTTTAGACAAAATATAACACCTAAACTAGAAGAAAAACGTGGCTTGGTATATAATTATCGGTAGCGCCAACTACATAGAGCGCAGAAAGCTCCATACAAAAAGTTTCAAAAACTACTGTTCAAATTCGATAGGAACCGCCACTTCATTTCTTCGCATAAACCACGGAGTAAAGGGACCATTATATCTCATCGAAAAAACGTTGCCTTGGGTCTTAATGTTAGCCTTTTTGAGTTCTTCTAGCAACTCTTTGGATTTCTTTTTGAATAATGAATTGGACCAACGACCAGAAAACCGTAATGCGGCAACAACTCTTTCAGGAATTTCTACAATTTTAACCTGGTTATCAAGAGGCTCAGGCGTACTTTCAAGCGTAAACCCTTCGGGCATCACAAAAGCTATCGAACCTGCCTCAGACAATACTGGGGCGGTCATGGCTATTTCCTCAGAAACAACAGGAGCAGTCATTGCAACATTTGATTTTTGCCTATTATTGCCAGTGATGAAACTGAAAAGTAAGTTGAAGCCTCCATCACCATAACCATCTACCCTTGCTATTACTAAAAGCGGGTAGCGTCTGATCTCAACTTTGCCAATTTCTCTGAGAACCTCGTACTTTGCCTGAGCAACCATAATGCTATAGAGAAAACTGGCAGGATATAATGATTTTCATTAAATTGTTGGCCATCTTTGTTATGCATAGATTAAGCTTAAAAAGAAATTTCAACAATATAATAAGTGAGGTTATTTGTTGAATTTTAAAGAAAGACAGGAAATAATTGCGAAATCACCCATATCTTTTAGATACCTAAAGAAATTCAACACTGGTGCAGGAACATTGCAACTGTTAAATGGAATTGCAATTCTGGCATTAACCTTTCTTTTGACTTGGCCTAAAGGAACCGACATCTACACCTTCTACCTAACTTTTGCACATGTTAGTCCAACAAACCCGGCAATTTTCGCCGTGCCAAACCCCCAAGTTCTCTTCACCGTAACTCATTTGGGGCTGCTACTTGCCGCATTCCCGCTAATCTCAGCCTTTGCACATTTCATGATTGCTTTTCCAAAAAACAAAGCCTACAACGAAAACCTAAAGAAAGGAATGAATCCATATCGATGGTACGAATACGCTTTCTCAAGCTCAATAATGATCTGGATAATTGCAACTTTCGTTGGAATCTGGGACTTTTGGTCGTTAGCAATGATATTTGTTTTAAACGCCATGATGATAATGTTTGGATACCTCATGGAGTTGGTAAATCAGAAAACAGATAAAACAAACTGGTCATCGTTCCTTCTGGGATGCATTTCAGGTGGATTTCCATGGATTGTCCTTTTCTCATACTTCACAGGCGCTGTCATAAATAGTGAAAACAACGTTCCAAACTTCGTGTACGTCATATTCATCATATATCTAGTGTTGTTCATGAGTTTCGCAGTCAACCAGGTTCTGCAATACAAGGGCGTTGGTAAATGGAAAGATTATCTTTACGGCGAAAGAACCTACATAGTCCTTAGCTTCATAGCAAAGACATTTCTGGTTTGGTTAGTGTTTGTTGGTCTATTCAGACCCTTCTAACCTCTCCCTTTTCTTTTTGATAATGAAGCATAATTCAATTAACCAAATGATAAACAAACGATTTTCTGACAAATATTGCGCTATTTCCACTTAACACGCGCGGTTAAGAAAAAGCAATCGATTAAGTCAGACAAGGAAATGTTGATTAAATTGTCTTAATTAAAAAGGTTAAAATCTACAACTCCTCCAGCAATTGCACTGTAGCAGTTATCGTTTGATTTTGTTGTAGCTCTCTGGAGACGGTGGCTGCATTGTCTCCTGTTTGGTTCCCATACCAACCGAAGAAAGCATGATTGCCTCCAGAAATTTCCAATCGAACTGTTGAAGGCGGAAGAAGCTTCAAGGAATCATCAATTTGTGCTTCACTAACGAGTCCGTCGTTTGTACCGTGAACGGTAGTCACTAGCAGATTGCTACTTGACAGGTTTGCTCCAGAAGGCGGATATGCTGCCAATAGTATTATTCATTTGATCTTCGAAGGGTTGTCATGAGCAAACTGGGCAGCCATACTGCCCCCAAGAGAATGCCCCCGATTGCCCAAGCACTAATTTGCGGGTAAGATTTGATTACGTCATTTGCTATGTTTACTCCAAAAACAGCCAAATTAAGCGGCATCTGAGGAATTACAACAAGATATCCTTGGGAAGCTATTGCATGGGCATAGGGTGCATAAGATAGGTAATTAACTCTCCCACCGGGATAGAAAATAAAACCTGTCGTGTAGTTGGTAGCCTTGGGCTCAAATACTAGCCATTGCCCCTGAGAAACAGTAACGTTTGCATCAGACTTTAAAGCATCGTAGGCTTGTTGCATCGGAGATGGAGGCGTTTCAGCCCAAATGATAAAACCCGAAAAAACAACCAATACAGCAACCAATACAACAATGAGTATTTTGTAACGTCTACGCATTTCTAATTCACCTATCTTAAACCCAGAAGCCGAACTGTTTCATTCCAAAGTCGTTCCTGTATTTCTCGGTCATACGACGCCCGGCAAGTTTCAACTGTTTTCTTTTTAGAGAAGCATTTGCCTGTAAGATCCTTAACTTCATCAGATGAAGCCAAATACACCGATGTTTCAGCACCTTTCTTAGCGTTCACCTGCATTGGACGAACCATCTTAAACAAAAGCGATGAACTGAGGCTGCCACTGTTTTTTCCAAGATTAGTCGCGACAAAACCAGGCATCAGCACATTTGCAGTAACTCCGGTACCATTAAGTCGCCTTGCTAGTTCATACGTAAACATCATTAGCATCAGTTTAGTGTTAGCGTAAACCGGTGCCCGCACGCGAGCATAAGCTTTCGTTTCTGCGTAGTTCTTTTGACTCTGGAGGTCATCAAGATCTACCTTGCCGTTTTTGGCTAGTCCGGAACTTACGTTGACTATTCGAGAAGGAGCGCTAGATTTAAGCAAATCCAACAATTCATGTGTTAGTAGAAATGGCCCTAAATAATTGACGGCAAACGTACGTTCAAAACCCTCTGGTGTAACCTCTCGTTTATTGAACATAGCTCCAGCATTATTAACCAGTACATCGAGTCTATCATATTTCTTCTTGAATTCCTGTGAGAACCGCCTGATTGAATCCATAGAAGACAAGTCGCAAATCATCAAATCGATGGATTTGTTTCCCGTTTGACTCACTATTTCAAATTGTGCTTTTTCGCCTCGGTCTTGGTTGCGAACGACCATAACAACGTGGGCACCCATCTTAGCTAAGCTTAAGACCGTTTCTTTCCCAATTCCAGAGTTGCTGCCCGTTACAATGCAAATTTTCCCTTTCATTTCGCTCATATACCCTCGTCCCAACACTTTAAGAGCGCAATTATAAACAAGTCGAAAGTTGTTTCTCAAATACTTTTGTGTTCTTAACAGTCCAGATCGCACAATAGAAAACCTTTGAGTCGGCTTTCATTGAATAAAGTGGAGGCATTTAAATAAAAAATCAATAAAATCCTATTGTAGAATTTAATAATAAAAAAGATTTGACTACATTGACTTCTGCTAATTAATAATTATGTTCTCTGTGCAATTTTGTTCTTAAAAAATTGCTGTCATAGCGCCTGCCAAATCCAAATAAGGAAAGAAATGAGTCGTCTCAGAAGGTTGATAAATCTGCCTAGGGCGTGCTGCTTGTTTGTTTTTCTGAATTCTTGTGCGGTTTATAAATAACACCTGCGATGAATAAAACAGCCCCAACAATGGGTAATACGAGTACTACTTCTTGGCCTCTTGCAAAATAGAGGACAAGGCCCACAAGAATTAATATCCCCCCAATTCCAAGGAGTCTCCCTTTGTTTGTTTGATAATAATCTTTCATGTCCACCGCTTTTCCCACCTCCTTCTCGGCGCTTCCAACTTTGCTACTTCCACTTTGTTAGTATTTCCTCCCTTCGGAAAGTCTTGGTGCCGACAAAGAAAAGAGCCACATCAACCGCTAAAAGTATACCTGAGATTATGAGCAGACCGTTTACGTCAAGGGCTATTATGCTTGTCTCGCTGAGAAGGTATACGCCTAAAAGGGGAAAGAGTATAAAAATTCCAAAACTGTTAGCGCTACGTACATCATTAACTCGCGATGAAACAATGACGCTGAACAGAACACTCATCACAATGGCGACCGGCATCAGAACCAAGAGCAAAGTGGCGATGTTCCAGTTTGGAAAATAATAGTATCCAAGCGTACTGAAAGTAACCTCATCAACACCCACCATGAAGAATACAGCAGCCGCATACATTGCCACTAAAGTCGGAATAACTGCGGAAACAGCTTTTCCAAGCAATATTTCTCCATCAGTAAGGGGCGTGGCTAGAAGTGGTTCCAGACTCTTCTCAACTTTCTCCCCCACTATACTGTAGGAGGCAATCCCTAAGGGAACATATGCAGCTCCTATGACTAAAAAGAAGGAAAAAGAGTTAAGCAAATTTGGAAGCACACTTGGCGCTGCGAGCCCGGGGCTCCCCCTTAATGCTAAATACTCCAGTATCGCCGGAAACATTACCGAGATAACAACAGGGAAAATAATAATTGAATACCAGACATTTTTAACTCGCCTAAATATCTTGAAATCTCTAGCTGCAATAGTCCACACCTTCGAGAGTCGCATGTTTATTTCCTCACAAGTTTTAGATAGGTATCTTCCAAAGTTGAGCCCACAACATTGATTGATCTGACACGACCACCAGCCAACACTATAGCCTCTACAACAGGCGAATTCTCCTTATCTGGGTCTTCAACAACAAATGTTACCGTGTCGCCCTCACTTGACAGGTTCTTGAGCGGCAGTTTTTTCAATGCCCTCAAAACAATATCGCTTGCTTGCTGTTCTAATCCGATAACAGTCTTCTTACCGCTAATTGACCTCTCAAGTTCCTGCGGAGTCCCGATTGCTCTAAGACTCGTATTTATTATTGCTACCCTGTCGCAGATTCTTTGTGCCTCGTCGAGGTTGTGGGTGTTTAGAAAGATTGTTTTCTTCTCTTTTTTTAGTTGAAGAATGAAATCTCGTACTGTTTTCGCAGCTTCAGGATCAAGATTTGCAGTGGGCTCGTCCATGAAAAGTACTTGTGGATCATGAATTAGAGCCCGGGCTATAGCGAGCTTTTGTTTCATGCCCTTGGAAAAGGTTCCAGCTAAAACGTTTCTCTTATCCCAAAGCCCTAACATCTCAAGGAATCGCTTATTGTTCTCTTTCCTTTGAGCATCGGAGCAGTCGTATATTTTTCCGTAAAAATCCAAGTTGTCGTAAGCAGTCAAGTGTTCAGTCAGCCCAACATTGTCGGGAACTAAACCGATAATTTTGCGGATTTTAATTGAGTCTTCCTTTTTTCCAATGTCATAGCCGCCTATGTTTGCGTTCCCACTAGTTTTTGAAATTAGGCAGCAAAACATTCTAACGGTTGTGGTTTTTCCTGCGCCGTTAGGTCCGAGAAAACCGAAAACTTCGCCGTCATCAACATGAAGGGTGAGGTTGTCTACGGCTGCTAAATCACCAAATTTTTTGGTTAGATTTTCAGTTTCAATCAGATGTATCACTAAAAACAGTTGATTAGATTTTATCTAATTTTTATTTGCAGACACCTATATTTAAGTCATAGTAACTACGCATTAAAAATTATGGCTATGCTTTCGATTTAGTCGCACAAAATTTAACAGCAACGCTGGCAAATAGTTTCCAGAGTATTTCATTGAGGTATCTGAGTTGAAAAGCGACGCAATCAAGAAGGGAATAGAAAAAGCACCTCACCGTGCGCTCTTCAAATCTTTAGGTTTAGAAGACGATGACATAGCAAAGCCATTAATCGGGATAGCTAACAGCTACACAAACATAGTCCCCGGACATATACATCTGCGCACGATAGGCGAAGCTGTAAAAGAAGGCGTTTTATCCGCAGGTGGCACACCTTTTGAGTTCAACACTATCGCTGTTTGCGATGGTATAGCGATGGGACATGAAGGCATGCGCTATTCCCTGCCCTCAAGAGAAATAATTGCTGACTCCGTGGAAATTATGCTTCAAGCCCACAGCTTAGATGGACTTGTTATGATTTCTAACTGCGACAAAATAACCCCTGGTATGCTTATGGCAGCTGCGCGAGTTAACATCCCAGCCATAATGGTAACAGGAGGACCAATGGCGGCAGGACGCCACCACGGCAAAAAAATAAGCTATTCTGCAATGCCTGAAGCACTCGGACAAGTAGCCGCTGGAAAAATGACCAAAGGCGAATTACTGGAGATGGAAGCAAACGCCTGTCCAGGATGTGGATCTTGCAGCGGTATGTTCACAGCCAACACCATGGCATGCATGACTGAAGCATTAGGGTTATCATTGCCTTATTGTGCAACATCACTTGCAAACAGCGCATTCAAAGCCCGATTAGCTAGAGCCACAGGCAAACAAATCATCAAACTTGTCCACGACGACCTCAAACCATCACAAATTCTCACCAAACAAGCCTTCCAAAACGCTATCGCACTCGACATGGCACTCGGCGGCTCCACCAACACCACTTTGCACTTGCCAGCGATCGCTAAAGAAGCCGGAATAAGCCTGCCTCTGTCAACCTTTGACGAAATCGGCAGAAAAGTGCCGCACTTATGTAGCATGATTCCCAGCGGAATCTATGCGTTGGAAGACTTGGATGCAGCGGGTGGCGTCCCGGCTGTTATGCATGAACTCGGCAATCTGCTTCACATTGAGTTACCAACTGTTTCTGGTAGGACAGTTGGCGAAAACATCAAAGACGCCAAGGTGCTCGACCACGAAGTTATCCACAGTCTTTCTAACCCCGTTCACAAGGAAGGCGGCATAGCCATTCTCACAGGTAACCTCGCACCCAAAGGTAGCGTTATCAAAACCGCAGGCGTTTCACCCAATATGCAAAAACACACAGGTCCAGCAAAAGTCTACGATTCAGAAAAAGACGCCCTAACCGCCATACGGGAAAAGGAAGTCAAATCTGGTGATGTTGTCGTTATTAGATATGAGGGACCAAGAGGTGGACCCGGTATGCCTGAAATGTTATTTCCAACCGCAACAATCGCAGGTATGGGTTTAGCTGAAAGTGTTGCATTAATCACCGATGGACGCTTCTCAGGCGCCACTCGAGGTGGAAGCATTGGCCATGTTGCTCCAGAAGCATTTGATGGAGGACCAATAGCTGTCATCCAAAATGGCGACACCATAACCATCGACATCCCCAACCGAGTGCTAAAAGTCGAATTGACTGATAACGAACTCAAAGCACGCTTAACCGCTTGGAAACCCAGACCACCCAAAATTAGCAAGGGTATTCTCTCAAGGTACCAGCCGACACTAACAGAATAAGAACAAAAACTTCTGAAAGTGACTCGCTGGTTATGTCCCGCGGTCACAAATTCTTGTCGAGAATAATATTGGACTTTTTCTCCTCAAATCTTGCATGAGGTAAGGATAATAATTGAGCCGTTGCTAAAGTTTGGTGTTATCGTTTGGTATTTCATGTTCGTATTTGTTTAGGTTAGATTGATGGTATGCTAAAACTGCGCATTTCGGTTTCTGAAGAAATTTTTTGTTGCTTGACGTTAAAAACATACATAACACTGTGATAATCCTTAAATCCCTCTATTAGATACGTCTAATTTAGATATAAAATGAAAAGAGTCAGCTTGTTCGTAATTATACTGATCACTTCTTTAGCAGCTCTCATAGCCGCAACCATAATAGGCTTTGAAATCTTTGCGTCTACCCAAAATCCATACAATTGGATGAGTCAAATGATAGGTAGCGGCGGAGATACTGGTGGGATGGCAGGAATGATGGGAGGAACGACAACTGCGCCAGTAACCAGCTCATTCTTGTCTTACTTTGGTGCCATTTTCGCTGTACTAATCATGGTCACAATTATTGGAATATTTGGAGTAGCTTACTATCTTATTTACCCTCAGATAAAAGTTGGAGTTGTGGGGAGCATACATACAGCGTCTAATCCTACCGCGCTAAATGGGAACGAAGCTAGTGCATACGATTCCGTAGCAAAAACGCTGACCGCTGAAGAACTCAAAGTCGTAGATGTACTTTCCACGCACAATGGTACATACCTGCAAAAATATATTAAAAGCGAAACAGGTCTTAGCCGTCTTAAGACTCACCGAATCGTTGCACGCCTCTCAGAACGTGGTATCGTTTCACTGGAAAAAACAGGTAACACTAATCAAGTTTACCTTGCTAACTGGCTTAACCAAAAAGGCTGAGTCAAAACCAGTATTCTTCTTTATTGTCAACGAAAAAATAGATTTCGCGCTGCCAATATTATAACAAAATAATATATTGATTAATAGTTGTGGTTGTGGGTGTACTACTGCAAAAACCTTTTAGAAAGTAGATCTTCTAATTCTAATTAGTGTTAGATTCTAAAGGGGTAACAATCTTTTAAGGTCAAAACCGAAAAAGTCGATTTGAATGTTAGTTAACGGTATGAAGCTGAAAGTTCAGCTTATTCCACGAAGTAAGCTTGCAGCGGTTTGGAAAACCTTAAGCGAAAAGCCTTTTCCAAACGTAAAAGCGTTGAAGCTAAACGATAATGATTTTAATTTTGTCCTTCAACACAGGCATTGCATCGAAGACGACTTCCGAGAAATCGAGGAATGGGGAAGAATACTTTCTACCAATGGCACCGATGCCTGCGTCTTTAACGCTGACGAAAATGAGACCGAGGACTTTGTTATCTTAATCAGAGAAAACCCCTATCATAGCTTAGAAGAACTCTTGTTTCATGAATTGTCGCATATTGCCCGAGGAGATCTATAAATTACACATTTTTGAGGATTTCTTCAGCAAATAACTTCAGACTGTCGAAATTTGGCAGATCAGCAAAGTATAGCATAAAGTAAGTTACCCCAAGATCTAGGTAAGCCTGCAGCGGTTCTATGCATTCCTCAGGTGTCCCAATTAAAGTCGCCTTTTTAAAGTCAGTTAAAGTCGTTGCGTTAGGTTTTGCTTCTTTAACTTTCGTAATTAGCTCTTTCTGATTTTCGGCAATTAGTACTTGCCCTGCAGGCCAACAGGATTTTTCAATCTTACTAAAATCTCTGCCAATCTCTTTGCAGTTTTTTTCTAAAATCCCAAGTTTATTTTGAAACGATTCAATAGATAAATTGCCCCAGTCAAACCTGTCAGCGTATCTTGCAGTTACTTTCAGAAGTTTTTCTCCATTTCCCCCAATAATGATAGGTGGATTGGGCTTCTGAAGAGGTTTTGGTTCGCAAACCGCATCTTTAAGCGAGTAATGTTTACTTTGGTAGCTTGTTTTACCCTCTCTCCATAATTGAGTTATTACTTCGAGGGCTTGACCTAAAATTTCTATCCTCTCACTATGTTTCGGAAAACCAAAACCGTAAGCCACATGCTCAGCTTTTTGTATCCCTGCCCCAATTCCAAACTCTAATCTGCCGCCCGAGATGGCATCAAGGGTAGCGGCTGATTTTGCTACTAACACGGGGTTTCTATGGCTAATGCAGGAAACCATTGTTCCTAACCTGATTCTACTTGTCTTAGCGGCAAGTGCAGAGAGGGTTGTCCAAGACTCGAATATAGACCAATGATCATACATTAAATGGTCATCTAGCCAAATAGAATCATAATTCAAACGTTCGCATTCTAAAACTACGTCTAAGAGTTGTTGGTAGTGTGCTGTTGGGTTTTGAGTTTGAAAAGCGTAGAAAGGTAAAAACACGCCGAATTTGATTTTGCTCACGCCAATCCTCTTATTGTTTAGAAAATAGGCAGGTTTAGAGTATTAGGCTTTAGGTTACTTTTCGCTTCGGACTTCTTTACCTCTAACAAATGACAGAATTCCTGCAATTGTTAGTATTATAATTGATGCGTAGAAGGCGTTGTGTATTCCTCCTAGGAAAGCGTCACTGATACTGCCTGTTAGGTTAGAGGTTCCTATGAAAACTTCTAAAGCAACTTGTCGTGGAACAGAAGCAGCTGCAACTGAAATAGCTAAAACGTAGCTTCCGACTAGCCCGATGTTTTGTAATGTTCTAAGTAGGCCGGAGATGCTGCCAAATGAGCCAAATCTTGCGTTTGCCATAACAGCGCTGTTATTGGCGGGGAAGAACATGGAGGTTCCTATACCTGAAACCGCTGATGCCACCAGTACTATCCAGAGCGGAGAAGTAGTTGTCATTGTTAAGTAGATAAGAATGGCAGCGCCTAGGAAGAAAACTCCCGAAGTAGCGATATCTCTTGAGCCATATTTGTCGCTGAGTCTCCCCATGACTGGTCCTAAAAAGCTACCTGCAACATAACCTGGCACCAGAAGCAAAGACGCATCCAAAGGTGAAAGTCCTCTTATGCCCTGCAAATACATTATAATTAAGAAGACAACGCTGAAATAGCCTACACTAAGGAAAAATGCGGAGAAAACTGCATTCCGCAGAACTTTGATTTTAAAGGCTTCAAAATCAATTAGAGAATTCTTTGAACGATGATCATACCATAAAAACACTGGAATAAGCAGTGCACCAACTAAAGCGATAACGAAACTGAAAACGCTAAATCCTTGCGCCGCAAAATCGACCAAACCCAAAGAAAGCAAAACTAACGCTGTTGCAAGCAGCCCCATGCTCAATAGGTTTAGTTTAGCGTCTGATTTTTGATTATCTTTTATGTATTTTATGCCGACGGCAGTGGCAACTAATCCGATTGGGATGTTTATGAAGAAAATAAACTGCCAATTTACAAATGTGGCTATTACTCCGCCTAGCACTATGCCAAGCATGGCTCCGCTTGTGAAGCCCAAAGCATTATATCCATATGCTCTACCTCGGACTTTGGGTGGAAAAACGTCGGCTATAATGGCTCCGCTGGTTGCTTGCATTATAGCGCCTCCAGTTGCTTGTACTACTCTAAAAGCGATCAGCATGTAGATGTGCGTAGAAAAACCACATAATGCCGAGCCCACAGTAAAGATCACAAAGCCAAGGTTGAAGATTTTACTTCTGCCGTATATATCGCCGATTCTACCCATCTGTGTAGTGGCTACCGCAATTACAAGCAAATAAGCTAGAATTATCCAAATAGTTGTAGCAAGGTCAGAATGGAGGCTGTCATTAATTACCGGAAATGCCAACAAAACGATGGTGCTGTCAAGCGCACCCATCATGGTGCCGAGCACAACAATTGCCAATATTATTCGACTATGCGGTTTAGAAAAATTAGCAACAGGTTTGTTCTGCGGTTGACCTTGACTCATCAAGTCCCTTCTAATAAAAAACAAGACAAGTTCTTCCTTAATATAAACAAACCCATAATGAAAAAATCTTTTTTCCTACCATCGTGATTACTTAAAGCAAGAAGATAAGTAATTATAATTCATAGACCCTATTTTTATAAGTCCTACCAGAAGTAAGTGGTTTTCGAATGCCTACCAAACCGCCCTCCATCTTCGAATTGATGAACGAAGAAAGCGAGAGCAAGGTCAGCGAAGAAGAAGAACGGCGACAGCGCCGAAAAGAACTCCTTGAACCCACAGGGATAAAAGAACTATTCAAAGAAGGCAAAATTGACATAAACAAATTTACCTGTGTGGGAGGACAATGTAAACTCTGCATCAAAGCTTGCCCAACAAACGCACTTTATTGGAGCACGGGGCAAGTCGGCATCATCGAAGATTTATGTGTTTATTGCGGAGCTTGCGTGCTTAACTGCATGGTAGATGACTGCATAAAAGTCGAACGCAAACGCGAAGACGGAAAAACCGAATGTTTCAGCAAACCCAAAGACGTAATAAAATTAGCAGAAAAACTCAATAGCCAAAAACGTTTTGAGCGAGTAAAAACAAATGCAGCAACATTACGACGAAGCTACAAAGAAGACAATGTCAAGAAATATCAAAATCTGGAGAAACTCTACTCGGACCAAAGTAAAATTTAGGGTATTGTTTGATTTAGAAATGGAAAAGCCGATAGGAACGCTGATAAGTAAAAACATTATTTTAACAAAAACACAGGAAGTCAGATCCATGAGTAAAACTTACAATATAGCTGCACTCAAAGGCGACGGCATTGGACCTGAAGTATCCGAAGCCACCGTTAAAGTGCTTGAAGCAGTTGAAAAAAAATCCAACATCAAACTTAACATTCTCTATGGTGAAGCAGGAGCCCACTGCATACCCCAGTTTGGAACGAATTTGCCTAAAGAAACAGTGGAGCTGATAAAACAGACAAACGCCTGCCTCAAAGGACCCATGACTACCCCCGAGGAACCGGGCGCTCCAGTCAGCGTAGCAGTTACCCTGCGACGAATGTTTAACTTATATGCTAACGTTCGTCCATGTCGCACTTTCCCAAACGTTGAATCCCTCAAACCCAACATTGACCTAGTTGTTGTCCGCGAAAACACAGAGGGCATGTACTCTGGTATGGAATCGGTTTTATCCCCCGGTGTCGGCGTTGCCCTACGAATAATTACCCATGAAGCCTCGCTAAAAGTCGCTGACTTCGCCTTTAAACTTTCCATGCAACGCAGAAAACACCTCACATACGTTCACAAAGGAAACATTCTTCGTGTAACTGATGGCATCTTCAAAGATGCAGTCAAAGAAGCACAGAAGAATTATCCTGACGTAGACGTCGATGACTTACATATTGACGCAGCCACGATGCAACTTATCAAACAACCTGAAAAATACGATGTCATGGTAACCACAAACCTCTTCGGCGACATAATCAGTGATGAAGCAGCTCAAGTAACTGGCAGCTTAGGATTGGCAGCAGGCGCAAACATCGGACCTTCCTACGGCATGTTTGAACCTGTTCACGGCTCCGCACCAAAATACACGGGCATGAACAGGGTGAACCCCATCGCAACCATAATGGCTGGTGCAATGATGCTGGATTATCTCGGCGAAAAAGCAGCCTCAAAGAAAATAGAGGATGCAGTAATAGCTGTGCTTACCGAAGGCAAAGTTAGAACACCCGACTTAGGCGGCTCAGCTAAAGGCACCGAAATAACAGACGCTATCGTACAAAAAATTTAACAACCATTCTCTTTTTATTTTAATACATCGACAAAGGTGTTTGAGTCCACGTGAACTTCTAGCATGCCATTTTGGGTTTCCTTTACTCTTGCATTAACTAATAGCAATCGCGGGCTTTCTCTAAGCAAAACTTCTATCTCAGCAACCTTTTCATTCCAAGCAACCAACGTAACTTCACCTGAGTCATCCCTGAAGGCTAAACGCATAACTACTCCATCACTATCATCGCTTCGTGAAAATGCTTTCTTGCCTAAAACCGCTTTCACTGCTCCTGAGAGGTGTACTTTTCCTGAGGTGCTACTCAAAGACTGAATTTTAGAGGCAAACTTTTTGATCGAAGAATAATCAAGGTTTTGAGCTGGACCTTTGATTTCAATTTGGCTTTTACTGCCCATATGCAGTTCAACTGCGCCGGTGCAATCTTGCTTTGTGTAGCCGTGCGTTAGTTTAATTGTTTGTCCCGCTATAAGTTCGCCCTGCTCAACCAACTCAACTTTTGAATCCCACAAGACTACCCGCAAAATCCCATTGCTATCCATCAACATAACAGTAGCTAACTTTCCAGATTTTTCAGCACCTTGAAAGGACTTGACTGGGTAAATTGCAACTATTTGTCCTTCAACCGTAACATTGTTCAAACCTGCTAGCAATTGATTAGTTTGCAAAATTCCTTTATTGGCAACGTGATTTTGCTGGACTTGAACGCCGAATTTAGCAGCAATCAAACGCAAAAGTGTTTCATCTCTCAATAGACCGCCCGTCCGGCTTCTTTCTGCTTTGAGTCTTTCTTGAATTTGTTCAAGGCTGATTTGAGGATTTTGACTTTGGATTTCTTTGACGAGGTCTTGGGTTGTCATTTGCGTCGACACGAATAGAGCGATAAGGGTTTTTAACTTTTAGCTTAATTACAACTTTTAACACTAATTATTGAATAAAGATAGATGGGTAACCAGGGGAAACGAGCTTGGACGCATCAATATTTTACGCACTCGGCATTACACTTTTCATTGTCGGAGTAATAGTCATAATTACAGCCATTATACTCGCATCCTCCGCTAACCCAAAGAAAGGAAAAATGAAAGGTGCAGGTGTAATCATGATTGGTCCAATTCCCATAATTTTTGGCACAGACAAGAAATCTGTAAAGATGGCGTTTGCTTTGGCGCTTGCCATGATCATGTTAATAGTTATAATAATATATTGGTTGATGAGGTAGCAAGAATGCTTACTAAAGAATACGAGGATGCAGGTTTAGACGTTTCAAATAAAACTCTATGGCTCTTGTTTTTGGGCATAACTTTAGTTTTTGTGGGAATATTCGTTATTGTTGTTGCCTCAGTGGCTTTCGAAGGGTCAGGAAGCGTGGGAGGTGTTATTCTGATCGGTCCCATCCCCATTGTTTTTGGAGCTGGCCCCGATCCTGGACTACTTGTTGCCGTTGGAATAGTAATTACAATAATTAGTGTCGTCTTATTTTTGGTTTTCAACAAACGTATGAAGAGAAAAAACGATTAATTTTTACTTATTCGTTGTCTTGATCTTCATCTCTGCCAAAATAGGCATACATGAATATTAGGATTAGAGCAATAAAAATTGAACCCATCAAGATATACTGCAATGTTACGAAGTATGCGCCTAAATCCATAGAGATTCCCCTTGCATTTTACTCTACACTTGTAACTCTTCATATTTAAGTAGTAGCTTTTTTCCACTCATCCATTAGCATACCAAAACATTCATCGCTTTCCTCAAAACCCTCGAACCAGCCAAGGTTCTGCGCCATCTTCTGCGTCAATAAATGATAACACATGTGAACTCTCTTATCCAAAACCCGAAAATAGAAGTCGTCACATGTGCAAAATTCAGCTTCAGGCATAATCAAATAATCACGCTCCCGACCAACAACAATCCAAACTGTTCTACCGCTAGGTTTGAAAACGTATTTTTTTACTCTGCCTTCTTTTAGGGCTTCTAACGCTTTGGTGAAACGTTGCCCAAAGAGTTCGTAGAGTTCGGTGAGGTTTTCACCTGACAGTTTCCCAACTGCTTTTGCTTCTCTACATACAGCGTTTAGGGTGTCGATTTCTGATTTTCCACTCATCATGACACTATCTACTGTGAATTAAGGGAACAATAGAGACGTTTATCCTATGTTGATTGGTTCGCCTTTAGGTTTTGACGCTTCTGATTTTGGAAGTACAACTTCTAGGACACCGTTTTTATAGCTCGAGTTCGCTTCTTTAACTTTTACTTTTACAGGTAACTTAACTTCTTTATAGTATTTGTATTGAGGGTTATCAACAGCAATTTCAAGTGAATCTTCCGTTCCTTGGAGTTTAATGTCACTTTTTTCAACTCCCGGAAGCTCAACAACAACATGGACATCGCTGTTTGTCTCAACGATGTCAACAAGAGGTTCCCGTTCTTCTTTTACTAGAGGAGTTCCTTTGAGTCCTTTCTTGATGTTTCCAAACTTTTGAATTTCAGGTTTACCATCTGATCCAATTTTCATGCTATAACCGTAAACAAACGGTCCAAGTTCCTTAACAGTGCTGCCGTCTGGAAGCTTGCGTTCCTTTACATATTCTTTTGGGACTTTTTGGGTAAATTTTTTCAGTTCTTCATCCATCATTTTCTCCATTTCATGAAACATTTCATCCATATCTCCGAAGAATGGATCTTTTGATGGGCGACGCTTTCTGAACCATTCAGGGAAATCGTCATTATCTGAAGACACACAAATCACCAAGGTATCATGGATTTTTCAATCCAATAAATTTATTGTTACAACTAATAATAACTTCATGTAAATCTGCCCTGTCAATTTTCAATAGTTTATTGAATCAAAAAGAACTTCAATTATGCACTTGAATAAACGGCTAATGCTTAGCGGCACAAAACTCTAAGTACATAAGCTAAAACTCAAGAAATATGGTTTAAAGGTTTAAATGAAGGAAAATAAACTAAAATGGCATCGGCTTAAAAACCGGGAGGTAACGTGCCGGGGTAGCCTAGCCTGGCTAGGGCGCCAGACTCATAATCTGGAGAGTCACAGGGCCAAGCGCCTTAACCCAGAAGTCGCGGGCTCGAATCCCGCCCCCGGCACCATTTTTCTAAAACGCTCCTATTCATAAAATAAGGTCTAGTTGACTCGAAACCCAGACGCTGTCCATTTTTAACAATCTATTCTTTTTAAGATTCTGCTTCATAACCCATGCGATGTTTTTGTCTTTTGTTCTAATCCACTTCTCAAACAACTTCTTGCCTCCCTCAGGATTAGCGGCAACGGCCACGCTCCAGCAATAAGCTAGTCCTTTTTTGAGTGCTTCGAAATCTTGGCTTCTCCTATTTTCTGACTTAGCAAAAGCTGTGGTTACCTGGTCGAGTATGTCCAAGGTTGAGGCTGCAACTTTTTCAGAAATCAGTAGCCTTGGTTCACAAAGTGCTGCTATTGCAGCTCTTTTTTCGTAGAGATTGCCCTTGCTCCACTTCGCTGTTTCTTCAAGGAGGACTTCGATGTCTGCGTCGCCGATCCTCTGAAGTGCCATCGCCACTGCCTCTCTGATTCTCCAGCGGGAATCCGAAGCGAACCGTCTAAGCCGGCTTAAATACTGCATTTTGCCTTCGTTAATCAAGGTTCCAAGTCCAACTACACCGCAGAAAGTCAAAAA
Source organism: Candidatus Bathyarchaeota archaeon (assembly GCA_963775465.1). Lineage (GTDB taxonomy): Archaea > Thermoproteota > Bathyarchaeia > Bathyarchaeales > Bathycorpusculaceae > Bathycorpusculum. Next base: position 93,812 of record CAVZIW010000002.1, read on the forward strand.
CATCCTTGCAGAGTTAACTGGTGCTTTTTCCTGTTCTATCGAGATGTAGCTTTGGATTTTTTCTTCGTTGCCAAGGTCCGCAAAAGCTTGAGCTAACTCCAAGTTTCCCCGAGGTCCAGGAAGCCCTGATTCTTTCTGGAGGTAACTATCCCAGTCATCAAGTGATCTTAGTTTCTCAGTGTAATAATCTATTTTGTTTACCATGATCCCTTCGACGAACTATACTATTGAATAATCGTTTTACGATTATAAATTATATGTTTGATCAATTCAGAAAAAGACCGATTATCCTAAGAACAAAAACAATCAAAGTTTTCAGGATGGGTGCCAAAGTCACTCCAACATGTAGAGCTCAAGGTTGGACCTGCTCTGTCTTAGTAAATCCAATGTTTGTTTAGGGATTACTATTTTCCCATCTTTGCCCATTTTGTTAAAAAACTCCGAGAATCAGCACACCATACCCCGAGAAGACTTACAGTGAGTTCTAAAATCTGATAACTCTCAAGCTTGAATCGCCACCGCACCATCTTTGGAACTTTCACACGCTTACTATCTGCAATCTCGCTTGAAACCTAACTCTCTCAGCTAACGGCACACATCGTACCTCACACAACGCAAATTGACTCTTTCTATGACGTTCTGTGACGAATGCAGACGCAACCTGCAAACGCAACAAATCCTAAACCAAAGAAGCAAACTAAAAAAGCTTATTACAGAAACAAAAACCCCGTTGTTGTTTTATCAGAGAAAGTAAATTAGAATAAACATTTGATGGCAACAGTTTTTACCTTTATCACCAAATAACTCTAAGAGCAAAACAACATGAAAAACGAACCTGCCTGGTTTAGCCACTGGCCTACCGGAGTCCCAAAACACATAACCTACCCAAAGACTCCTCTGCAAAAAATCCTAACAAAAACCGCTGCAAACTACCCAAAAAAAAACGCCATAACCTACAATGAACGAGAAATCAGCTACTCCCAACTGGAAACACTCTCAAACAAATTTGCCAACTCAATGATCAAACTAGGAGTGAATAAAGGGGATAGAGTAGCTCTTTTCTTACCCAACATCCCCCAGTTCATTATTTCATATTTTGGCGCTCTTAAGGCAGGCGCAGTGGTTACAGCCATAAGTCCGCTACATCGAGAACGCGAAGTCGAGTACCAACTAGGAGATTCAGACGCAGAAACAATCGTAACATTAGATTCAACGTTGCCAATTATCAAAAATGTCAAACACAAAACCCAACTTAGAAACGTAATCACCACAAATCTGCAAGATTACAACCCTCAACCAGCAACCTCTACGCCAACACTTAACACCCTATCCTTCAAAACCCTAATCGAGGAATCCTCAGAAAAAACCCCAAAAGTACAGCTAAATCCCGCCGAGGACTTAGCAGCTCTCCAATACACTGGCGGAACAACAGGAACATCCAAAGGCGCCATGCTCACCCACACAAACCTCCTTTCAAACGCCATAGCCTTCGCAGCTTGGATAAAAGGCACCCCCACCCAAGAAACATTCCTAACAGCCTTGCCACTATTCCACATATACGGCATGACAACAAGCATGACCGTCCCCATCAGCTTAGCAGCAACAATAATCTTAATCCCCAAATTCGACCCCCAAAAAATCATGCAAACCATCCAGACCCAAAAGGTCACAGTTTTCTGCGGTGTCCCGACAATGTACTCAACCCTAATCGCCAACCCAGAGCTTAAGAAATACGACCTAACCTCCATTCGAGTGTGCATTTCAGGCGCTTCCCCTTTGCCGCCTCAAGTACAAAAGCAATTCATCGAGGTCACAGGCGGTTTTCTTGCTGAAGGTTATGGATTAACAGAAGCCTCACCCGTTACGCATTGCACCCCTGTCGACAAGTCAATGCGCACAGTGAAGGTTGGCTCCATCGGATTGCCCCTACCCGACACAGAAGCTCAAATTATCGATTTAGAAACGGGCAAACCATTAAACGTTAACAAAGTAGGAGAACTCGCTGTTAAGGGACCACAAGTAATGAAAGGCTACTGGAACAAACCCAAAGAAACCTCTTTAGTAATGCATGAAGGTTGGCTGCTAACAGGTGACATTGCACGCATGGATTCAGACGGTTACTTCTACATCACTGACCGCAAAAAAGACCTTATAAAATACAAAGACTACAGCGTTTACCCCCGAGAAATCGAAGACGTTCTCTACGAACATCATGCCGTAAAACTCTGTGCAGTCATCGGAAAGCCAGACCAATTTGCCGGCGAAGTTCCCAAAGCCTACATCGTCCTCAAAGAAGGAGCGATTGCATCAGAAAAAGAAATCATGGTGTTCGTAAACGACAAAGTCGCCCCTTACAAAGCAATCCGCGAAATCGAATTCAGACAAGAACTGCCCCTAAGCGGCGCTGGTAAAGTCCTAAAACGACAACTCAAAGCCAACATTTAAGAAAAGAGTTGTTCTGAACTAAAATTCATCTTTTAATTAGAAACAAGGTTTAATTTTGTTTATTAGTTTCAACACTAATTTTTCTCCAAGCCAGCTGAAAAACAACACAACAAAAAAAGGTCCAAGAAATAAAGCAAAGACGTAGTCGTTGTTAACGGTTGCTGCTTGCCCCAGAATCTCGGGATAGATTAGTATTCCCGCAATAACCAAAACAGCAGTCAAGATGAATGCAACGGCGAAAGTGACCCACTTCATAGCTTCACATGCAAAATTGAAAGGTTTAAGTATTCTTGAAGTTTGTTTCGAAACGTATAAGAGAAAACACCAATTCTCAAATAGAGGAAGGCTCACTGTTTGCGGATAAAACTTAACGTTACAGGAATTGTTCAAGGCGTAGGATTTCGACCATTCATCTATCGCATAGCAGTGCACAATAAATTGACGGGGTTTGTACGAAATAGAGGCGATGCAGGCGTTGAAGTGCTACTTGAAGGAGAAGAATCAAACATCAGAAAGTTTACGCAAGACTTAACCTCAAAAAAACCACCCCTATCACAAATAGAAAACCTAAACAAAACCGAGCTTTCAGGCAAAAATAAATACAAAAACTTTACCATTTACCAAAGTTCACAAGAAACTGAGCTCTCAGGTTCCATTATCCCTCCCGACATCGCTATCTGCAACCAATGCCTCAAAGAACTCCGCGACCCCAAAAACCCACGCTACGAATACTTCTTCATCACCTGCACAGATTGCGGACCACGCTTCACTATTATCGAACGACTACCCTATGACCGCGAAAACACTACCATGCACGAATTTCCCATATGTGGTTTCTGCCAAAAAGAATACGTCGACCCTATAAATCGACGCTTCCACGCGCAAACAGTGGCTTGCCCAACTTGCGGTCCCAAAGCATATTTAACAACAAACAAAGGCGAACCCATTGAATCAAAAGACCCAGTACGTTTAGCTGGAAAACTGCTTTCAGAGGGCAAGATTCTCGCCGTCAAAGGATATGGTGGCTTCCACCTTGCCGCATCCACCATTCTTGAAGAGCCCCTGTTTAGGCTTCGAAAAACAAAACATAGAACCGAGAAACCCTTTGCCATTATGGCAAAAGACCTAAACTCCGCAAAAACCTTTGCTGAAATGAGCTTCAAAGAACAGGAATTGCTTACTTCATCTGCACGCCCAATCGTCTTGCTAAACAAAAACCCACGCTACAACCTTTCCTACCTAGTTGCACCCCACCTGCACAATATCGGCGTTATGCTCCCTTACACGGGTCTGCACTACATGCTTTTTGACCAGGTTCCCGACTCATCGTTTGTAATGACCAGCGCCAATCCAGCAAACCAGCCCATAGTAAAAGACAACAAAGCAGCGCTTGAAATTCTTAGCGAAACTGTAGATTATTTCCTTTTCCACAACCGCAAAATCGCCTACCGATGCGACGACTCAGTTATGCGCCTAAATAACGATCGCCCTGTTTTTCTCCGGCGAAGCAGAGGCTACGCTCCCGTCCCCATCAGGTTAAAGCGAAAATCAACCCACTTCGTAGTAGGATTGGGCGGCGAATTAAACAACACCTCTTGTCTACTGCTTGATGATAAAGCCTTCATAAGCCAACACATTGGCGACGTCGAAAATATCGAAACACGAAGCTTCCTCCAAGAAGCCACAACACACCTTCAACGCTTAACCAATTGTCACCCTGATTTTGTAGCCTGCGATTTGCACCCAAAATTCAACACAACCCATCTAGCTGAAGAGATGGCAGAAGCTGAAGATTTGGATTTAATTAGAGTACAACATCATCATGCACATGCAGCAGCATTGATAGCTGAACATGGTCTAGATGAGGTTGTAGCGGTTACTTGTGACGGATACGGATACGGCTCAGATGGCGGGGCATGGGGAGGCGAAATTCTTCACTGCACGTTAGAATCAGCAGACTTTACGCGGATAGGGCATTTGGAGCCACAACCCCTATTGGGAGGCGACTTAGCAAGCCGTTACCCACTAAGGATAGCAGCTGGCATGCTTCAAAAAGCAGGATTAAACATCAAAAAATGGCTACTGCAAAACAGCGAACATTTGCCCCACGGCGAAGCCGAAGCCAAACTAATTCTTGAACAACTCAAAAACGGAAAAAGCAGCATTGAGACAACAAGTTGCGGCAGAGTCTTAGATGCAGTCGCTGCAATCTTAGGGATTTGCCATGAACGAACCTACGAGGGAGAACCAGCCATAAAACTAGAGTCCACAGCGCTCTCTGGCACCGACGTTTTACAGCTAAAACCCAGAATTCACGGAACCGTTTTGGATACATCCAACATGCTTGAAGCAATTTACAGCAGTCTGGGTAGGGTTTCTACCTCTAATTTAGCTTACAGTGCCCACTCATACTTAGCAAAAGGCCTGGCGGCTCTGGCAATTAAAGGCGCTAATAGAAAAAGTATCAAAAATGTGGGGTTTTCGGGTGGCGCCGCATGCAACCAAATCTTTATCCAACTGATGCGCGAAACAGTCGAGGCAGCGGGTTTACAGTTTTTTGTCCACGAATCTGTGCCAGCAGGGGACGGCGGAGTATCGTTTGGTCAGGCTGTTGTTGCTGCATTTTCAGACTTTTAGACCAATCTGTTTTTATCGCCGTTTAACGCGTTATTTTTTTACTGATTGTTATGTGCTTAGCAATTCCCGCTAAAGTTATGGGTTTGGACGGCACCAAAGCCCATGTCGATTTTGGTCAAGGCGTTTTGCGAGACGTGAACATATCTCTAGTAAATGTCAAAGTTGGTCAATACGTATTGGTTCATGCAGGCTACGCAATCCAAGTTCTGGAAGAAGAAGAAGCTTTAGAAACTCTCAGCCTTTGGAAAGACGTACTAGCCGCTGGAGAATAAGCAAAATTGACGCAAACCCCACGGTTCCGAAACCCTGAACTTGTCAAAAACATAGCCCACAAAATCAAAGAAGTCGCACCAAAAAAAAGTAAAGTCAAGATGTGCCATGTCTGCGGAACCCACGAATGGACTATAACCCACTTTGGTTTGCGCAGCCTTCTACCCGAAAATGTAGAAGTTATCGCTGGACCAGGATGCCCTGTCTGCATTGTACCCGCCGCAGAAATAGATGAAGCCGTGCAACTAGCAAAAAAAAACATAGTTGTTACATGTTTTGGAGATGTCTTGCGTGTACCAGGCAGCGAATTCTCACTTTTAGAAGCGAAAGCAGAGGGTGCAGACGTCCGAGTTGTCTACTCAGTTTCAGATGCAGTTGAAATGGCAAAACAAGAACCCAACAAAGAGTTCGTGTTCCATGCAGTCGGCTTTGAAACTACAGCTCCGATTACAGCAGTTGAGGCGCTGGGTGATTTGCCTAAAAACTTCAGCTTTTTAGTATCACATCGTCTAATTCCACCTGCTATGGAACTGCTTCTGGGCGTAGGTGACCTGGAAATTTCTGGATTCATCGCACCTGGACACGTAAGCGCCATAATAGGACTTAAACCCTATGAGCTATTCGCCAGGGTTTATCGGATGCCCACAGTAGTGGCTGGCTTTGAACCAGTCGATGTCATGATGAGCATCTACATGATTCTAAAACAAGTGCATGAAAATACAGCTCGCCTGGAGAATGAGTATTCACGGGTAGTTAAGCCGGAAGGTAACATTAAGGCACAAGAATTAATGACGCAAGCATTCAAGGTGACTGCAGGCAATTGGCGCGGAATCGGAAGGCTTCCTGACTCAGCACTACAGCTTAGACCTGCGCTGACACAGTTTGATGCTCGAGCAAAATTCGATGTACACATAGAGCAGGGAAAAGACATCTTGTTGGGATGCGAATGTCACTTAGTCGTCATCGGAAAGATCAAACCAGACGAATGCCCCATGTTCCTAAAGGGTTGCACTCCAGCCAACCCCATAGGCGCATGCATGGTTAGCAGCGAGGGAACCTGCCGTGTCTGGGCAAAAAATGTCGTCGTCCAAACTTAGCAAATTCTTGGCACAGGATCGCCGACTGGTCTTGCAATTATTCTTTTGCCGCCAACGGCGGTTTGCATTGCAACGCCTCTGAATTGGGTTGTTGCTTGACCGATTATTTGCGCGTCTTTGCCTTCAGGGGTCTGTTTAAGAAACTTTAGTAATTCTTCAGCTTTTTCTGATATTACGCCGATTATAAGTTTGCCTTCATTTCCTATTTCCAAGGGGTCTAAGCCGAGCATTTCACACGCAGTTCTTACGTCATCATGGATTGGGACTTTATCTTCATGAATTAGGATGCCGATTCTTGATTTTTCTGCCCATTCATTAGTCGCATCAGCTAAGCCACCTCTCGTGGGGTCTTTCATGGCAACAACGCCCCCAACTGCGCCAAGGAAGTTTTGAACCAAACGGTTTAACGGCTTTACGTCAGAGAGAATTTGGCTTCCAAACGTTAAACCTTGTTGTGCTGAGAGCACTGCCAACCCGTGATCCCCAATGGTGCCTGTTAAAATGATAGCGTCACCTTCAGCAAGATTAGAGTCAAGAGTCCATCGGGCATCAAGTTCTCGATATCTCCTGACAACTGCAAGGTTACTTTCAAGAGCTGAGCTGCGTTTGCCGATGCCTGAGATGTTCATGACACATCCGCCCAACGAACCCTTTTCAACAACTTTAGTGTCGCCAGTAACGATACCCACGCCTGCTTGTACGCAGGTTTGTTTCATACTTTCTAAAATCCGTTCAAGATCTGACAGAGCTAGCCCTTCCTCTAAGATCAAACCGCAAGCCAACGCATAAGGCACTGCACCTAGACAAGATATGTCGTTTACTGTTCCAGATATGGCAATGCGTCCTATGTCGCCACCAGGGAAAAAAATTGGTTTGACAGCGTGGGAATCGCTTTTTAGAACGATGTCGCCGATGACTGCGGCGTCATCCATAGCTTCAAGGGGCACTTCGGCTAAATTGCCTATACTGCCTAAATACTTTACAACATAGTTTTTGACTAAGTCATGCATAACTGTGCCACCAGCGCCATGCAACATGGTTATTTTAGGATTCTTGTCCATAAACTTGAAGCTCCTGTCCTTTTTGCTTTAATAGACTACTTATTGTAAAAAATAAACACATCGCAAGAAACTGTAGAATTATGCCGTTAGTTTATTGAATTAATTATTTTTAATAACGACATATACGTAATAACACAATGCAAAGGGTTTTTACTCACTTTGAACAACTAAATTCACAAAAACTTCCAAGCAACCTCTTTTGGATAAATCTATTGGCAAACTACTGTTGCCTACTTAGATAAAACAGTAACTCTACTAAAAGAAATGTGGTTGCATCAAGAATGTATCATTTTTGCAAGTCTAAATACATTAATTAGTTCAAACTTTTTTCGTGTTTGACCGTTTCTAAAGGGGTTTTTGGGCAAACTATAAAAGCCTAGACGTAATCCAAAAACTGTACACACCTCACGCGTTCGAATTGTTCCCTCGCAGGAACCCACATATTCAACTTAGAGTAAAATCTTAGTTCTGATACGGAAAGCCATATAAATTGCTTTTACGTGTTTGATTGCGCATCGGAGAAATCATAAATGCCAAAATGGGGATACTCGATAATCGAGGAAATGCTTAATCCAGAAAAAACAGCGAAAGCCAGCGGAAGAGAACTCAAAGTATCCCATAAAGCAGCGCGTGAAGTCTGCAAAGCTGTTAAAGGCATGACTCTCTCACAATCCAAAGAATTCCTACGTCAAGTTATGGCGAAGAAAAAACCAGTCCCATACACACGTTACACAAAAAAACTCGGACACAAAGGCGGAATGCCCGGCAGATTCGTAGGCAGATACCCAATAAAAGCTTCAGAGCACATTCTTCACGTCATCGAAGCAGCTGAAGCCAATGCCGAAAACAAAGGATTAGACGTTGACCGCCTCCGTATATTTCACGCTGCAGCCTACCAAGGCATCAAATTGAAACGTTATACTCCAAGAGCACACGGTAGAGCCAGCCCAAAATATAACACCACAACACATGTTGAAATAGTGCTCGAAGAGAAAGCATCCCAAGGAGAACAGTAAATGAGCATAGTTAAGCGTTTTATTACTGAATCTATCAAACGAACTGAAATAGATGAATTCTTACAGAAAAAACTTGAAAGAGCCGGATACGGTGGAGTCAACCTATCCAAAACTCCACTCGGAACACACGTAGTCATATATGCAATGCGTCCCGGTATAGTTATCGGCAGAGGAGGAGAAACAATCAAAGAACTCGCCTCCGCCCTAGAAAACAACTTCAAAGTTACTAACCCACAAATTTCTGTCTCAGAAATAGAAGTCCCAGAATTCAATGCACACGTCGTCGCTAATCGAGTAACCTCAGCTCTTGAACGAGGTGTTCACTTCAGACGCGCAGGTTTCTGGGCGCTAAATCAAGTTATGGAAGCAGGCGCATTAGGCGCAGAAATAGTTATCAGCGGTAAACTCACTACCGAAAGAGCCAGGTTCGAAAAGTTCCGCGCAGGTAACTTCCCAAGATGCGGTGAACCTGCACTCAAAGCTTTGAAAACTGCAGAAGCACATGTACAACTAAAACCCGGCATTATTGGCGTTCGCGTAAAACTAATGCCCCCAGATGCATATTTCCCAGACAAAGTCACAATTGCCCAGGCTGAACCACCAGTAGAAGAGAAAGCAGTAACCCCCCAAACCCCATCGCCAACAACTCCAGTTCAAGAACCAGCTGATACTCAAACCCCCCAACCAGAAGCTCCAGCAGAGCCACAACCAGAAGTGCAAACAACAGAAATCAAAGATGAACAAAAACCTGAGGAGGCAAAAAATTAATGCCAATAGTGCGAGTCAAAGACATCGTTTCAATGTCCGCCGAAGACAAAACAAACAAACTCTACGATTTACGCGCAGAACTTGCCCGGATAAGAACCATGATAAACGCAGGCGGCGCCGTTGAAAACCCAACAAAAGTTAGAGAACTACGCAAAGCCATAGCACAAATTCTCACAGTGCAAAACGAAGAAAAACTCGGTATTCGAAAAACATCTGAACCTAAAGCAGCAAAGAAGGCCGAAAAACCAAAAGCAACCAAAGCAAAAAAACAACCCAAGGAGAAAACTCCTAAATGAAAGTAACTCCCGATATCATTCGATATGAATTCATCGGCTCCCACGGTAAGGTAACGCAAAGCCTACACACAGACTACGTCGGGCTCAACGGGACCGTCATATCGGAAACAAGAAACACCTTCACCTTCCAGCATGAAGGAAAGACCAAAAATATAATTAAAGAATCAGCAATTTTCAACTTCAAATTTGACGATGGCACCATCGTCCAAATTGACGGGAAACTATTAGTCGGAAGACCTGAGGATAGGTTAAAAAAAACAATGAAGAGGTTATGGTAACATGTCGATGACTTTCAAGAAACCAAAAAAAACCTGTGAAGACCGAAACTGCCCATTCCACGGAACACTTTCCGTAAGAGGCCGTGTTATGGAAGGCATCGTTCACACAGCAAAAATGGACAAAACCGTTATTGTTGACAGGGAATTTCTCCAGTTCTCATCAAAATTCGTGCGCTACGAACGTAGACACGGACACATCCCATCTCATAATCCACCATGTATTGACGTAAAAGAAGGCGACCGAGTAAAAATCGCTGAATGCAGACCGATAAGCAAAACTGTTTCCTTTGTTGTCGTAGAAAAATTAGGAGAGGAAAAGTAAAATGGCCGCGAAAGCGAAACAGAGAGCCCTCGTAGCAAAAGGTATGTTGTCCCATGGACAAAAAATCAGCCGTGGACTATTAGCAGGATCCGAAATGAAATGTACCGATAACACAGGCGCACGTGTATTGCGCTTGATTCAAGCAATGGGCTATAAAGGTCGCCTAAGACGCTATCCTTCAGCAACAGTTGGTGACAAAGTCACCGTTTCAGTACGCCAAGGTTCACCAGACATGCGTAAAAAGATTTTCCAAGCGGTCATCGTACGTCAAAGAAAAACCTATAGACGAATTGACGGAGTTTGGGTACAATTTGAAGATAACGCAGCAGTAATTATAACTCCGGACGGTGAAATGAAAGGTTCAGAAATTCGAGGTCCAGTGGCAAGAGAGGCAGCCGAAAGATGGCCTAGAATCGCAAGTGCCTCAAGCATAATCGTATAGGTGAAAAAAATGCAGACAAACCGAGTAAAGAATCCGCGAAAACAAAGAAAAATGTTGTACAATGCTCCTGCTCACAAACGTCACAAACTCATGGCAGCTCCATTGTCAAATGAACTTGCCGCTTCGAAAGGACCAAAAACTCTTCCAGTACGCAAAGGCGACACTGTTCGTATTCAACGTGGAGACCACAAAGGCTTTGAAGGCAAGGTTTCCCGTGTTGACCTTAGAGAATACCGCATATACCTCGAAGGTTTAACTCGAGAAAAGACCGATGGAACGAACATTTTCCTTCCAATTCATCCATCAAAGGTTCAAATACGCAACCTAAACTTGGACGATAAATGGCGAAAAAATATCCTTGGCAGAAAGAAGGTTTCGGCCAAAGAAGAAAAGGAAAAATTCAAACCAAAGAAAACTGAAACTCCAGCCAAGATAGAAGAAGCAGCACCTGAAGAAGACAACGCGCTTGTCGAAGCCAAACCAACGAAGAATCTTTCAGTTAAACCGAAAGCAAAAGCAAAGAAAATAGTTAAAGTAACAGAGGAAGCAGAAGCCGCTCCAAAAGAACGAGCTAAGAAAACCTCTGAGAAAAAGGAGGAATAAAACTTGGGTAAAAAAGGAAAAACTGCAAGGCTAAAACGCAAGCCAGCACCGGCATTCTGGCCTATTCACAGAAAAGAATTGCCATGGATAGTTAAGCCTTCACCAGGCTCGCACTCACTTAAAAAATGCTTGCCTCTGACCATGGTATTGCGCGATATTCTGGGCGTAGCTCAAACAAGAAAAGAAGCCAAACTCATACTTGATCAAGGCAAAGTCCTATTGGATGGCAAAATCTGCAAGCAAGATGACATTCCCGTAGGCTTGATGGATGTAATCTCAATACCTGACATGAACACTTACTACCGCGTTATGCCCTCTCACAAAGGTCTTATATTAAATCCAATAAGCAAAGAAGAATCGAAAATAAAGCTATTCCGAGTAGAAAACAAAACCACAGTCCATAACGGTATACAAATTGCACTGCATGACGGTTCCAACATTATAGTAAAAGTAGCTGACTCCAAAAATCATCACGAAGTCACATATCAAACATTTGACGTCATAAAAGTAGCCTATCCAGAAAAGCAAGTTGTCCAAACTCTGAAAACCAAAGAGGGCAACATTGCCGTAATTACAGGCGGAAAAAACATCGGAAAACAAGGCAAAATTGTTGAAATCGAAAAAACCGAAGCAAAAAAACGTCACCAAGCCCTCGTACTCATCGAAGACTCAAAAGGTACACGATACCAAACAATCCTTGACTTCGTCTTCTCTATCGGTGAAACGGAACAACTCGTAACAACAACGGAGGCATCTCAAATTGTCTGAAGAAGAGGCATTCACTAAAACTTGGGAAGAACATCCAATGCGTTTGCCCCGCATTGAAAAAGTTGTTGTTAACCTAAACGTCGGCAAATCAGGGGAACCACTAGAAAAAGCAAACAAAGTCCTTGAAGAAATTACAGGCCAAACCCCAGTTAAGAGGAAAGCAAAGAAAACTATTCGCGACTTTGGTATACGAGAAGGCGAATCAATCGCCGTAGTAGTTACTTTACGTAAACAGAAAGCAATAGACTTCCTTAAAAAAATCCTACCAATTGTCGACAATAAAATTTCAGCCAGATCCTTTGATGTGCGTGGAAACTTTTCTTTCGGACTTAAAGAACATATCGAAATTCCAGGCGTCAAATATGATCCTGATGTTGGAATCTTCGGTATGGATGTATGTGTTACCATTAACCGACCAGGTCAAAGAGTAAAAATTCGCAAAAAACAGGACAAATCAATAGGTCCAAAACATGTACTCACGCCTGAAGAATCAATCGCCTTTGTTAAACAATTATTGGGAGTAGAAATAACCTAAACCTGAGTGTGAAATTATGGGAAAACAGCAAGTAAAGAAAGAAAGAAAATACGGTAAAGGTTCACGGCCATGTGTAAGATGCGGTTCTTATGGTCCAGTCATCAGACGTTATGATTTATATTTATGTCGGCATTGCTTTAGAGAAGCTGCCCCAAAATTAGGGTTCAAAAAATATGAGTAGGAGCTAAAGAAAAACAATGGATACTTTAACAAACGGTCTTATCACCATCATAAACAACGAAACACGCAACAAGCGTGAATGCATAATCAGCCCTGCCTCCAAACTCTTGGGGCGAGTGCTACGAATCATGCAACTCAACGGTTACATTGGCGAATTCGAATTCATTGATGACGGTCGCCAAGGAAAATTCAAAGTTCAACTTCTCGGCAGAATAAATAAATGTGGTCCAGTTAAACCACGTTTCGCAGTGAAAGCTAATGAATTTGAAAATTGGGAAAAGAAATTTCTGCCGTCACGTGACGTCGGTTTGATGGTTGTTTCAACATCCAAAGGTGTAATTGCCCACAAGAATGCCGAAGAAAAAAACCTTGGAGGAAGGCTATTAGCCTTCATATATTAGGAGTGGTAACGTAATGCGGCTTCCAGAAATATCCAAAACAGTCGAAGTTCCCGATGACGTAAGCTTAAGTTTAAAAGGCAAAAAAGTAAGTGTCAAAGGCGAAAAAGGCTCCTTAACACGTGACTTCTCTTATGCAACAGTAGCCATCGAAAGTGAAGGCAAAAACGTCCGCATCTCAGCTAAATGGCCCCGCAAAAAGGAAGCTGCCCTTGTAGGAACAATCTACTCACACATCCAAAACATGATAACAGGCGTAACCAAAGGTTACAACTACAAGCTGAAAATCGTATTTTCACACTTCCCCATATCTGCAAAAATCCAGGATAAATCTGTCGTAATTGAAAATTTTACAGGAGAACGAAGGGCACGCCTGATAAAAATCGTTGGCGACGTCAAGGTAAAGATTGACCCTGAAGACATAATCATCTCCGGCATAAACCTTGAAGAAGTAAGCCAAACCGCAGCTAATATTGAACAATCAACTCGCGTTCGAGGAAAAGACCCTCGTGTCTTCCTTGACGGTGTTTATGTTTATGAAAGAAACGAAGGCATGACATAATGACTGAAAAGAAAATCTCACCATCACAAAAAGCGCTCAAGGTAAGAGCACGCGCCAAAGCAAAAAAACCAAAGTTTGTGCGTGCCGAAAGCTGGAGATATGCACGCTTTAGTTTAAGCTGGAGAAAACCCCGTGGTCTCGACAATAAAATCCGCAGAAAAATCTTAGGTTGGCCACCAGGACCAAGCATGGGTTATAAGGGACCAAAAATCGCTCGATACCTGCATCCATCAGGGTATCGCGAAGTAATGGTTAACAATGTAGCAGACTTATTGCCCATTGACCCAAGCACTCAGGCAGCACGAATATCCCATACTGTAGGCAAACGTAAACGTGCAGACATCATCGCAAAAGCTAAAGAACTTAATGTTAAGATTTTGAATATTAAAATCACCGCTGAGACAGAAGAAAAGGAAGCTGAGGAAGAAGCAGACGCTGAAGTTGCTGAAGAAAAGGTCAAGAAAGAAGAGAAGAAACCAAAGAAAACGAAAAAAGAGGAAAAGAAAGCTCCAAAAGCAAAAGCTAAAGCAAAGAAGGAGAAAAAGAAACAATGACTGACTTAAAAGGGCAAAGACGCCTCGCTGCTCAAATCCTCAAGATTGGACAAAACCGTGTTTGGATTAACCCGGAACGTATGAGCGATGTAGACGGCGCCATAACAAGAGAAGAAGTACGTAAGCTTATTCACGAGAAAATCATAATCTCATTACCTCAGAAAGGCGTCAGCCGCTCAAGAGCTAAAAGCATTCGAGCTAAAAAAGCCCTAGGCAGACGTAGCGGACCAGGCTCCGTTACAGGTGCGGGCCTAGCAAAAGTAACCAAGAAAGAAGTCTGGATGATAAGAATCCGTTCCCTGCGCCGCAAACTTCGAGAGTTAAAAGCAAGCAGAGTCATAACAGAAACAACCTACACTCAATACTACAGAATGGCCGGTAGCGGAAGGTTCAACTCCATTGCAGAACTGGAGCGTAACCTCAAAGAGCATGATCTATGGAGGAAACGTTAGATGGCAAATAGCAGTAATTACCGCGTGCAACTAAGACGTAGACGTGAAGGAAAAACCGACTATCAAGCACGTAAAGCCCTAGTGATATCTAGACGCCCACGACTTGTAACACGCACTTCAAATCGTAACGTAAACGCACAAATAGTAGTTGCAAAACAAAAAGGCGACCAGGTTTTGGCAGCAGCTAACAGTCGTGAGCTAATCAAAAAATACGGTTGGAAAGCGCCCACAGGTAACATTCCAGCAGCTTACCTAACGGGGTTGCTTGTTGGCTTGAAAGCCAAAGCTGCAGGTATCGATGGATCAATACTAGATATTGGGCTAATCACTCCGACGAAAGGCGCCCGAATCTTCGCTGTCTTAAGTGGCGTAGTAGATGCCGGTATCGAAGTTCCTCACAGTGAAGAAAAACTCGACAAAAACCGCTTAAAAGGCGACCATATTGCATGGTATGCTAAGAATTTAGGTCCAGACTCAGAAGAATACAACGCAAAATTCAGCAAATATAGAGCTGGTGGTGTTGTACCTGAAAAGGTTGCAGAACACTTCAGCAAGATCCGAGCTGAAATTGTAAGTTCCTTTAAGGGGGCAAAGGTTGCTCCTGAACCACAAAGCGCTCCTGAGCCTAAAATCAAAGTTCCTAAACAAGTAGCCAAAGCTACTTCTACATCAAAAGCGGATCTTAAAGCTAAAGTTGAGCAAAAAGCCCAACCAAAGGTTGGAGTCAAGCAAGTTCCAAAGGTTGAAGCAGAGTCTGCCCCCAAAACTGAAGTTAAACCAGAAACAAAAAGTGCAGAAGAAAAAATAGCTATAGCAAAGCCTCCTAAAGCAACGGAAAAAGTGGCTCCTAAAGAGAAAGCGGGGGTCAAGGCAAAAGTAATCAAAGAGGCACCGAAAACAAAATCAGCCTCCAAAAAAGAAGCTTTGCCAAGAAAAGTAGTGCCAAAAGCTGAAACTGCGAAAAAAGTAGAGGCACCTAAAGAAAAGCCAGCTAAGAAAGGTGGAAAGAAAGTATGAGTCAAAGAGATAGAAGTAGAGATAGCGATAGACGCCAAGCAAGCCTAGAAGCTTGGGTTCCCAAAACTCGTCTTGGCAAGATGATTCAGGAAGGAAAAATTACAACAATCGAGGATGTGTTCCTAAGCGGCATAAAAATTAGCGAACCTCAAATCGTTGATTCCTTGATTCCTGATTTGCAAGAAGAAGTTATAAACGTTAACCTCGTTCAGAAACAAACCGATGCAGGCGAAAAATCCCGATTCAAAGCAATTGTTGCAGTGGGTAACCGTGATGGCTACATCGGCTTGGGAAGTGGAAAAGCTAATCAAGTGCGCAACGCCATCGAGAAGGCCTCAGCAAATGCCCGTCTAAACATAATTCCCGTTAAGCGTGGATGTGGAAGTTGGGAGTGCGGTTGTGGAAAACAGCATTCGATTCCTTTCCAAGTGGAGGGAAGATGTGGTGGTGTTCGTGTAATAATTGTTCCAGGTCCTAGAGGCTTAGGCCTTGTTTCGAGCGAAGTGGCTAAGGTCATCTTAGGTCTGGCGGGAGTAAAGGATCTTTGGATGCGAAGCTACGGTTCTACAAGAACTGTCCCCTCATATGCGTGCGCAATCTTTGATGGCTTGCGGAAAACATACAATTTGATTACTACAGTGGACTGGGTGAAATAAGCATGACGCCAAAAACTGAACAAGCCAAAACCTTACTGGTCGTAAAAATTCGTGGGACAGTTAGAGCGCAACGAGAGACCCGAGAAACCCTTGACCTCTTGCGTTTAGGTCATACTAACCACGCTATTTTGATTGACAGCCGACCAGCCTACAAAGGAATGCTTCAACGAGTAAACAGCTACGTCACGTATGGAGAACCTAGCAAAGATCTCGTAGCGGCCATGATAGCTAAACGTGGACGACTTGCGGGTGACAAAAAAATTACTGACGAATACCTTCAGAAAACAGGATATAAGAACGTTGACGAACTTGCAGAAGCTATAACAACACTCCAAACAGAATACAAGAGCCTGCCTAATATAGAACCACGCTTCAAACTGCATCCTCCAAGCAAAGGGTTTAAGGGTCAAATTAAGAAAGGTTTTAAAGCAGGCGGCGAAGCGGGTTATCGCGGAGAAGCTATAAACGATCTTGTTAAACGAATGATTTAGCAGCCATCGCATCTAATTTTTGTTTCTACATAATTTTATTTTTCAAAAACTTACAGTTGCAGTAAATTTTGGAGGATTGCAACGATAATTGTAAATATTATTACAATGTTTAATCACTTTCACTCGCTTATTATTTGATTTATCCCTAAAGGGTTGGTCAATACAAAGAAATGGGTTTGCAGACTTTTTACTATAAAAAAGAAACGATGCAGTACACAGCTAAAGTTAACATCGCTAAAGGTCTGTAATCAGCATTTTCATAGCTATTCTACAATTTGCTCTTCGACTCTTTTCTTACCTTTTATGTGCGATACGTTTTATAATATCCAACGTGCACTTCGTTAGGTAATTGGAGGGGGAATTGAAACGAGTGCAAAATGGAGAAGAACCTACAAGAGCAAGAAATGGCTGGATTTTAACTCACCAAAAACCCAAAAATCTCAATCTAAAAATTCAAAAACTATTTCTATCCATTCAAGTTTTAGGTCATCTAAAAGCTTTGCGAAGAAAAAACTTGTTGAGCCCAAACCTTTAATTGACATTTTTCAGGATGCCAATAATATAACGATAGTTGCTGAAATCGCAGGCTTTAATAAGGAAACCTTTAAAATTAATGTGAAAGACCAGAAAATTACGCTTTCGGCAAAATCAAAAGAGCGAAGATACTATAAAAGTTTAAATTTACCGAAGGTAGTCATACCAAACGCAATGCACACCAAATACAAGAATGGCGTGCTAGAAATCAAATTAAAAAAAGCAGAAACAGAAGCTGACCAACATGCCCCATAAACTAAGAAAAATCAGAAAATTTAGAGGCACCAGAACACAAGGTTACGGAAGAATCGGTCAACACCGAGACAGTGGCAGCAAAGGCAACCGCAAAGTCGGACGCCACAAACACCTCTGGAGCAAAATCGTAACCTCTGAACCAAACTATTTCGGGAAACACGGATTCCACTCACCTCAAGCTATACACAAGATCGAGAGGACCATAAACCTGCAAAAGATCGACCAAATGGCCGTTAGTTCAGAACTTAATTTAACAGAATTGGGATACACGAAACTTCTAGGCTCAGGGAAAATTACCCGAGCATTAACTATCCAAGTTAAAGAAGCCTCAAAATCCGCCCAGCAAAAAGTTCAAAATGCTGGCGGAAAACTAATTTTATCAATAGCCGAAGAAGAATTCGAAACAACTGAGGAGTAAATCAGTTAAATGCCCGGAAGATTTCTCAGCCTCTTCAAACCCATAGGAAGAGTCTTACCAGAAATCAAAAAACCCGAACGCAAAGTTTCTTTTAACGAAAAAATCTTCTGGACAGCCTTAGTTCTTGTTGTTTTCCTTGTAATGACGGAGATTCCGCTCTTCGGTGTCGCCCAAAGCGCCCAAGATCAATTCGGTGCTCTTCGCGTTATTTTCGCATCTAACCGCGGGACGCTAATGGAACTCGGTATTGGACCCATCGTCACTGCTGGATTAATCTTACAATTACTTGCTGGCTCAAGCATAATAAAATGTGATATGTCAAACCCTGAAGATAGAGGGCTCTTTACCTCTGCAAGCAAGGTTTTCAGTATCTTACTTACTGGTATTCAAGCAGGTGCTTATCTTCTAAGCGGTATGTACGGAGCCCCCTTCACTACTGATCTTCCTGGGGGTGTAGTTCTTATCATTTTCCTGCAATTACTTGGTGCTGGCGTAATTGTCATGCTTATGGACGAACTTGTCCAAAAAGGGTGGGGATTAGGCAGCGGAATCAGCCTTTTCATCATGGCTGGAGTTGCCCAAAACATTATGTGGTCAACCTTCTCGCCCCAAACAGGTTTATTCGTTGGAGGTCTTTCAGCATTCTTAAGCCGCGTTTCACCCTTTGACGTTGGAAATCCCACATTAACGTACCTGTTCGGCTCTGCTGGAGGAATTTATCCATCTGTTTTGGGTTTGATTGCAACCATAGTGGTGTTTCTGATAGTTATCTATCTGCAAGGAGTAAGAGTTGAACTTCCTATGAGTTATGCAGGCTACAAAGGGTTCCGCAGTAGATACCCAATTAAACTCCTATACGTTAGCAACCTACCTGTTATCTTTGCCTCAGCACTATTCGCCAACGTTTACTTCTTTAGTCAGCTACTCTGGGCCAATTTTGGGCGGCCAGCACCAGGTACCAATTTGTTCTTCCAAATCATCGGTGACTACAACCAGACTGTGTCAAGTACAGGTGACACAAGCATAACACCTGTCGGGGGATTAGCCTACTTTGTTACAGCACCACATAGCATACAAGGAGTTATTGCTGCTCCACTTCAAGCTGCCGTTTACTTAGGCGTAATCGTGGTCTTTTGTGCTGTCTTCTCATTGATATGGCTTGAAGTTGGCGGTTTAGGGCCTGCCAAGGTTGCTAAGCAACTCATGGATAGCGGAATGCAGATCCCTGGATATCGACGCAGCGGACGCCCCATAGAAGCAATCCTAAAACGCTATATCCCCGTTGTTACAGTTCTTGGTGGTATATTCGTTGGGTTATTGGCTGGTCTTTCGGACTTCTTTGGAGCATTCGGCACCGGCACAGGTATCTTGCTTTCAGTAGGCATTATATACCAGTATTACGAGTTGCTTATGCGAGAACGTGCTGCAGAAATGTTCCCGGCCTTTAGGAGAATATTAGGAGAATAAGCTCTGAATAAATAGGCAAAATTTGCTTTTTTATTCTTTATATCATATTTTTCTTTGTTCGAAGGTATTATTAATTAACGTCCTGAAGGGTCTGAATGTGAATTCATTACCAGACTAAATCAGTTGAAAACAATGAAAGCTTTAGTAATTTATGGATCAAGATGGGGAGGAACTGTTGCTGTGGCACAAAAAATAGGTAGCGTTCTTGCAGAGGAACATTATACTGTTGATATAGTTAATGTCAAGGAGAAATCACCAGATCTTGCAGTATATGACCTTGTTATTGTGGGTAGCGGTATAAGAGCTGATAAATGGACTAAAGAAACTCTGACTTTTCTAGAAAAAAACGCGAAACAATTGAAAGACAAAAAGACCGCTTTGTTTGTGAGTTGCCAAATGGCAGATCGCCCAGAAAAAGAAGTTTATGACAAGGCAAAAAATCAATATCTCGAAGAAACCGCCCTGCGATATGGATTACAACCTATTTTATACGGTTTTTTTGGCGGATTCATGGATTTTTCCCAGAGCCACGGTTTGATTGTGGACATTATGATTAGAGTTAACCGAAAGAGTCTGCGTAAGAACGGCTTGGACACACGGAAAGTACGCGATACTCGAAATTGGTCTACCATAACTTCTTGGACTCGTCAAACAGCAAAATTAGCTAAACAAAAATGAAAACAACGATTCTGAAATCTTTTTTCCCTTTTCCATTAATTGTTGCATGAACAATTTTTTGTTTTTTTAAGAATGACCTTCCTTTTTCTTAATTTGTTTCATGATACTTGGTGAAAATAGTTATAAACAAGAAACATGTACGCATAGACGACTAAGATTAGAAACAATTTGGGGTCTAAAGCAGGTTAGAACGCATGAAAATACTGAAAAAAATAACATTTATCACGCTTATTGCTTTGCTGTCAATTTCAGCCTTGGGTATTTTAAACTCAGCAAAAGCAGCCTCAGACGTTGACTATCAAATTACTATTTCAGCTAACAATAAAGGCGTATCAGAAGATGCTTCATACACATTCATCCTTAGTAACACAGGTACGGACAATTTAGCTGCTATTAACATTACAGTCCCCGCATATTCACCAGGCGGATATATGAATATCCAAAACCTCGCGGTAACCCAACAACCCCCTTCACAAACATGGAATATTACTCACGATAATGGATTTATTCTTCTTTCAGATTCCCAAGGGCTAAGCACAGGGCAGACTTTAACCTTTATTTTTGACGCAAAAAATCCACAATTGGCCGGAATTTATCAATGGAATATTGCAGGAAGCAACGAAACCGGTGCAGCAGCGCTAAATGCTCCCCAAACAACAATAACCGCCACTTCTCTAGTTGACATAACTACAATTTTGCCCGCCCTTGCAATCATGGGGATAGCTGGAGCAATTGCAATTCTTAACTCAGGACTTAACAGAGTATTGATAAATTACTTTATCGGATGGCGACAATATCGGGTAATGCAGAAAGAAATGGCTGAGTACCGTTCAGAAACTATGGCAGCGGCCCGTGCCAACGATAAAAAACAAATGGAAAAACTTAAGAAAAAACAATCGCAAATCAACGCAATGCAAGGGAAAATGATGAAACCCCAGATGGTACAGTTTGGAATATCTTTTCTCTATATTATTGTTTGGTTCTTAGTTCTTACACCCACTTTCGGGGGAACTAGCATGGCATTCATCCCTGGCTTTGGTCCTATTTCGGTGTTTTATTTGTATCCAATATTCTCTTTGTTTCTTGGATTAATATCATCACGCATAATAGGAATAATGCCAATAGAGCAGTAAATAAAACCCGAATTGAAGGTTACTAAGATGCAAAAGGAAAAAAAATGTTTTGCTAATAAGACGACTGTTCTTTGTATCTCTGGTATGGCAGGAACAGGAAAAAGCACGCTATCAAAAAAACTTGCTGAAAAATACGGCCTTAAATATTACTCAGGTGGTGATGCACTTAAAGCCTTAGCGAAAGATGAAGGCTACGAAGTATCCATGGAAGGATGGTGGGAAAGCCCAACTGGCTTAAAATTTCTAAAAGAAAGATCTAACGACTCAAAATTCGATAAGCAAGTTGATGATAAACTAATAGGATTTGCGAATCAAGGTAACGCTCTTCTGGATAGCTGGACAATGCCCTGGCTAATTGAAGGTGGTTTCAAAATTTGGCTGCAGGCTTCGATCGAAAAAAGGGCGGCAAGAGTTGCTGTTAGAGACAAAATGACTACTAAACAAGCTTTTAAAGTCCTAAAAGAAAAAGAAGTTCGTACAAAAGCCATTTACAAGGAATTATATGGTTTTGAGTTGGGCAACGATTTTAAGCCTTTCGATTTGATCTTAGACACCGATAATTTGAGTGCTCAAGAAGTTTTTTTGGTTCTGTGCAAAGTCATCGATAATTTGGTTTTCACAGATGAGCAGCTAACTTCTTGATAATGCACTTCTTAGGCAATTATCTTACAGACATTTTATAAACAAAAGACTACAAATTAGCTTTTCCTGACAATCTATATCATTGATACGGAAGGAGAAATAAGTGAAAACTTTAAACCACATTGGAACGGTTTTGCTTGTTGAAGCTATTGTTCTTTGTGTTATTGCTTCTTTTCGCCTAATTAATCCTTTATCTGCAGCTATCCAGTCTTTGGCAACCCTTTTAGTTTTTAACATTATCTTTTTGACTCTATTTTTTCAACTTGATGGAAAACTAAACTTTAAACTTCTCCTTATCGTATTTGGAAATTTTATAGGTTTATGCTGGACTTTTATTTTTCATGGTCTCAGCGTAGCTGGAGCTACATTTTTTGGATCCGCGTTCAACCACCTTAGCTTAATATTCTTTCCTTTTTTGAGTTCACTTTGGATAGTTTCCTTTTGGTCTTTAAGCATAACTGTACTCCGTCGCAGTAACTTCTACGAGGAGTATCCAGTTTGATTTTAGAAGTTCTCGAATTTTTTTTCCTCATTCTAACTGCAGTTATGATAGCTTACCTGTTCAGGCACTACATTTTTACAATATCTGTGCTTAGATCCCTAAAAAAATCGCATTTTAAAAGACAAGTTTCGTCATTTCAGCCAACTGTATCAATTTTGATTCCGGCTTCTAACGAGGAAAAGGTTATCGGGCGTCTGTTGAAGCGAATAACAAATTTTACTTATCCCAAAGAAAAATTGCAAGTAATAGTAATAGATGATGCTTCAAATGATCGAACAGGCGAAATCGCTGATGATTTCAAAAACAAGTACCCTTTCGTGGAAGTTGTGCACAGAAGTGTAAATGTAGGGAGAAAAGGAAAAGCATCTGCGATGAACCATGGTTTTGAGTCAGTAAAGAATGATATAGTTCTTTGTTTTGATGCCGATTATTACCCTCAAAATGACATAGTGGAGAATCTGATACAAGTATTTGATGACCCAAAGGTTGGTGCTGTTCAAGGCAGAGTTGTTGTCTTGAATGAACCTCAGAACCTTGTAACACGAATAGTTGCGCTGGAACGAACGGGAGGATACCGAGTTGACCAAGAAGCTCGTAGCATGTTAAATTTAATTACCCAGTTTGGAGGAACAGTCGGAGGTTTTAGAAGAAGTGTTCTAATAGAACTGGGAGGTTGGAATGAGTCTATTCTTGCGGAAGACACAGATTTAACCTTCAGGGTTTACTTGGCTGGTTATAAAATTCGATATTGCGTCAACGCTGAGTGTTATGAAGAAGCGGTCGATAACTGGAACTCTTATTGGCATCAAAGATATCGCTGGGCAAAAGGGCACATGCAATGTTTCTTCAAGCATTCTGTTCCAGTTATGAAAAGCAAAAAACTTAGCGCTAAAGAAAAACTAGATGGCATAATGTTGTTAGGCGTCTATTTTATGCCTATTCTAGTTTTATTATCCATTTTTGTGGGCGTTCCGTTAATTTTTCAAGATTTGCTAGTAGTTGAAATAGGTTGGATAGCAATTCCAATATCTCTCTACTGTTTTGTGGGCAACTTTGCGCCTTTTTTTGAAGTCGGAGCCGGACTGTATTTGGATGGTAGAACAAGAACTCAATGGCTGATTCCTCTTCTTTTATTCACCTTCTTATTTAACATACCAATATGCGTTAAAGCCTTCTTTTCGGTGGTTTATTGTAAATTTTTAAGAAAAAATCGACATGTCTGGGTTAAAACAACGCATTCTGGTAGTGGAAATTGTTATATTGATAATCAGAGTTTAAAGGGTGCCGATAAAAAATGATTGAAAGTTTTACCATTTTATTGACTATGACAGTTGCTGCATGTGTTGTTGCTGGTGTTCTTCTTTTTTTGCCTGCTTTAATTGAGTTAAGAATTCCCAAGGATGCAGGGCCACGATTAATTGCGGATTCTGGCACTATTACCTCTATAAGTCAGCCTATTGCTGAAATAATCGGTTTTGAAGCAGGACCAAATTCTACTCCAAAGAGTCCAGGTGTATCTGAATTGCTGGATGTGGATGTCTGAATTTACTTAAAGAGTAACTTGGCGTTTTTCCATTGATCAAAAGCCAATGATACATGTCCACTTGGGTTTCCATACATAGAATAAAAGACGTAGCATAAATAGTTGCATTGTGTGCAGTCATGGTATGTTTCTCGTAGCTGTTTGAATTCTTTGTTTTTCCATGCTTTTGGTAAATCAAACACGGAACCGGCAAAATTGTGATTATGGCAACCTGCGATTCTACCCAAATGGTCGACAACTAAAAAGCTGTTTAATGCGCGACATTTCCATATTCGCTTTTCTTCATCATAGAGACTTCGGAGAGCTTCAAGTAGTTTGGTTGTCATTAAGATGTTTCTATTTTTCTTTTTCATCTCAATGAGGTCATTACATAGTTTAACCATGGCGCGTTTATCTGTTATTACAAATTCGTCATTAGCTTTCCCGATTCGGAATAGTTGTTTACTATCGACTGAAGTATCATAGGAGTATAAGCAATACCAAACTGGGATTCCTTTCTGGGTAAAATGATTAGTAATGTCAACTATTTCATAGAGGTTTTTCTGGGAGATTGTGGGTGTAACACTTACCTTTATGCCTTCCTTGCGAAGAGTTTCAACTGCTTGGACGGCTTTCTTCCAGGCGCCAGGTACGCATTTAATGTAATCGTTCTTTGCTTCATCCAAACTGTCGATTGATATGGCAACGAAATCTACTTTTCGGAGGGCATCGATTTTTTTCTCAGCCATGCTTCCGTTGTCGTAAACTGTGGTGACGAAGAGTTTTGAGGCGTGTTCAACTATCTGGTCAATGTCATCTCTTAGTAGGGGATCTCCACCTGAGAGAACCAACTCTATGATACCGAGCTTTTTTAGTATATTTAGTCCTCTTATAATTTCTTCAGTTGAAAGTTCATTTGGATCTTGTTCTTTCCAAACGTTGCATCCTACACATCTGTAGTTACACTTTCTTGTTACTAACCACTGGGCGTGATGGGGTTTTCCTGGCGTAATTGAACGTACCGCAATGGATGCTGCTTTCTTGTAACCTGATGTCAAATATAGTGTCACCAGCCGCTTATTGTTGTTACAGTTATCTCATGTAGGAACTATAAAAACCATTATTAGGTTTTAGGTTGCTTTATCATTTTTATCTTGAATAGTTTTTTACATTTTCCGTAGTCACTGTTTGCGACTTCTTTTTGGCTTTGGAGGAGGGTTGTTTTTTTAAGGTTGGTTTGCATTCCCAATTTACGTTAACTGATCGGAAGTAGCGTTAGGATGGATAGCTCGGTTGATGTTGTGCTTTTAACGTTTAACAGTGAGCGGATGCTTAAAGAATGCGTTCAGTCAATTTATGAAAGCGTCCCTGTTGGGCAACTTATTGTGGTGGATGGCTATTCTATAGATAAAACTATTCCTATCCTAAACAAATTCAACGAAACGCATGGGAACATCAAAATCGTTTTCGACCGAGGCAACCGAGCCACCGCGCGGCAAAAAGGAATGAGCTATGTGTCGACTGATTGGTTCATGTTTGTTGACAGTGATGTTGTTTTGTGTAAGGGTTGGTATAAAAAAGCTCAGAAATACGCTAAAGCCAATGTTGGGGCTATCTGGGGAATTGAAGTTTGGTCAACAATTAAAAATCCGAAAACGTTAAAAATATTTCTTACTATAACTAGAAAAATTTTTGAGGTTCGAGGGGGTACGCATGACACTCTTATCCGCACAGATTTGATAAAAGACATTCGAATCCCAACAAACCTCCATGTTTTTGAAGATGCATATATTAAAGAATGGATAACTTCGAGAGGATATCGTGTTGTAGCATGTTACGTTCCTTTTTGCATCCATTATCGACCTCAGAATGTTTGGACTTTTCGTGGAAGTTTGAATCTAGTGGCCGAGTCATTTTCTATTGGGCGTCCAAGTTTAGTTGGTAGGTTACTTCTGGCTTACGGGTTCTATGCATTTTATTCCTTTTACCAGTTGCTCTCAAAATAGAGGTTTTCTTGGGTTTAGGTTTTTAAGTCAACGCAACCTATAGACTGCGATGACTAATCAGGGGCGGGACTTATGCAAGTTGACGTAGTACTGTTGACGAAGAATAGCGAGCATTTGCTTAGTCGGTGCTTGGCTTCTGTCTACGAAAACGTGCCTATAAAAAATCTCATAGTTATCGATGGTTTTTCCTCTGATCACACACTTGAAATATTGTCTGGCTTTAACCGGAAGTATAGAAATGTTTCTTTGATCCAAATGCATGGTTCAAGGGCTAAAGCACGAACTGAAGGCATTAGTCGTGTATCGACAGAATGGTTCATGTTTGTTGATAGTGATGTTTTGCTCTGCAAAGACTGGTTTAAAAAAGCCCAAGCTGATATAAGTGGCGGTGTGGGTGCGGTTTGGGGCTTAAATATTGATGTAATCCCAAACGTTAAAAACAAACATGCACTAAAATTGCAGAGCTTAGTTGCTAGAACATGTTTTTATTTGCGTGGTGGAATGCATGATACCCTTATTCTCCATAAGGCAGTGGCGGGAATCAAGATTCCTGAACAATTACATGCATACGAGGATGCCTTCATTGTGCAGTGGATAAACGATCATGGTTACAAGGCAATCGTTGGCAGTCATGTTTATTGTTTGCATTATAAGCCGCCAGATAATTGGAATCTGAAAAATGGTATTGCTCAAGCTATCGTAGAGTTGAAATGTGGTTTGGTTTATTCACATCTGTTTGAGTACATAATTTTTTATCCAGTGTTTTTCTTGTATTGGAGTTTGCAGTTACCTCTTAGCGGTTTCAGAAATGGTTCAACGCGACAGAGCAAGCCATAAGTGGTCTGAAACTGGTCTTGGTAAAATCTCTGCGGAGTCGTCTTTGTGAATTAATAAGCGTTTGTTTGGGTTCGGGTTGAACTCTCCTATTACGTCGGCGTAGATGTGTTTTTTGCAGAGGGCGTCGATTATTTTGTCTTCAGCTTTAGGGTCAGCGGAAATAAGCAATGCGCCTGAGCTAATGAGTTGTAAGGGATCGATTTCATAGAACCTGCAGATTTTTGCGGTTTCAGGTTCAACAGTTATTTTTTCTTCAAATACCCGCACTCCTAAGTTTGCAGCGTCTGCCATTTCATGAATCCCATTTAGGATACCCCCCTCAGTTGGGTCGTGCATAGCGTTAACTCCGCCTACGCTATAAGCGGTTAATGCGTCTTTTACGACGCTTATTTGATTGTAGAATCCCTTGGCGCTCTCGAGAATTGCTGGACTAAATGTTTTGGAAAGTTGCGTTTGTCTGTCGGTGGCTAATATGGCGGTGCCTTCAATTCCTGCGCTTTTGGTTAAAATAAGTTTATCACCGGCTTGTGCGCCGGATGCTGTAACGTATTTACCTTTTTCTGTTAATCCCATTATACAGCCTACTACGATTGGGTTAGTTAGGCCAGGTGTTGATTCGCAGTGTCCGCCTACGATTGCTATTCCGAGTTCTTTTGCAGCCATATTCATCTGGTTGCTTATGCTTTCGACGATTTTGCTGTCAGCGCCCTCTGGAAGCATTATGCATGAAAAGAAGAAGGCTGGTTCAACTCCAAAGGTGGCGACATCGTTGGCGTTAATGTTGATGGCTTCCCAACCTACATGTTCGACTGCGCCTGTGATGGGGTCCATGGAGACGATTGCGTTTTTGTTGCCAAAATCTAATACAGCGCCGTCTACTCCGGCGGCTGGTCCCAAGATTACTTCTTTGCGTTCGGCTCCAAGGTTCTTGAAGACGACTTCTTTTAAGATCTCGATCGGGATTTTTCCAGGAGGAAGTTTCATAGCTTATTCTCTGTTAAATCTGGCTTTTAAGTTGTGGGAAAATACGTAAAATTGCATGCACGATTGGTACAGCAATTACTAGTCCGATTAGCATTTGTATTATGTTAAATGGTACTTCTGCGGCTGCCAAAGCGGTGGGGTAACCTAAAACCAGAGTCTCATAGATGAAATAACCAATTACCATTTCGAGTCCACCGACTATTATAGCAATTGTTGCGCTTACAGTTAGGTTTTTTAATTTCTTGTTAATTTTTTTTGTTAAGAATCCTGCTAGAAAACCTTCAATGGCTTTTATGGTTGCCGTTCCTGGGGCAAATTGTGCTGCTACAAGTATATCGGCAATGGATGCGCCTGCGCCTGCAATTGTGCCGACTAAAGGTCCGAAGAGTAAGGCTGCGACGTAGATGAGGGTCTCGCCAAGATTAAAGTATCCGCTTGTAGCTGGAATTGGAACAACAAAGAGTAAGGTTGCTGTGGCAACCAGTGCTGCAAAGATGGCTGCTGCAGCGATTTTGAATGCTGCTGATGGAGTGAAATTAGTTGTCTTTTTGCTTATGGGAACAGGTTCAGTCATTGATATCACAGTGTTATAGTTTGGGTACTTATCTGCAAAGCCTCTAAAAAAGCTTCACTAACCTAATGTTAAACAGGATTAATTGTATTAAATTTGCGCCAAAGTCAACTGCAAGAGTCTATTTTTCTTTTTTTAAGTTAAACCCAACGAGCTTGTTCTGGTTAAAACAAAGGACTATTCAGCTTTGGTGTAACCGAAAGAATAGTATTTCCAAATGCACGCAAAAAACATCGATCACTTGGGGCAGACTAAAGCGCGGAAGACTTCAACTATGCGGGGCGAAATTAATTCCTGTTTGAACTATAACTATCAAGTAAAATTCCAACATAATTCTTAATTACCGCGTTTGCCAATGAGTTGGCGAGGTAATATTTGAATGGTAAAGATGGATTTCGGCGGCGTCAAAGAAGACGTCATCACTCGAGAAGAATTCACATTGGCAAAAGCCCAAAAAATCTTAAAAGACGAAGTTGTCGTTTCACTCGGTTACGGAATTCAAGGTCAAGCGCAATCGCTAAACATGCGTGATCAAGGAATAAAAGTAATCATAGGTCAAGAAAAAGAAGGTGTGTTCAAAAAAGAATGGGACAAGGCAATAGCTGATGGTTGGAAACCAGGTGAAAACCTTTTCCCAATGGAAGAAGCCGCCAAAAAAGGAACCATCAAAATGTTCCTACTTACCGACGCAGGACAAAAAGCTGTCTGGCCAAAAGTGAAAGATAGTCTTAAAGCTGGAGATGCTCTCTACTTTAGTCACGGCTTTAGCATAGTTTATAAAGAACAAACGGGCGTAATTCCGCCAAAAGAAATAGACGTTATACTTGTTGCACCCAAAGGCTCTGGCACCAGTGTTCGTAGAAACTTTATTGATGGAAGCGGCATAAACTGCAGTTTTGCTGTTTTTCAAAATGCAACCGGTAAAGCGGAAGAACGAGCCAAAGCTCTCGGGATTGCCATTGGTGGGGGATACCTATTTCCAACAACTTTTGAGAAAGAAACCTTCAGCGACCTTACAGGGGAACGAGGAACGTTGATGGGTGCTCTCGCAGGCATCCTGGAAGCCCAATACAAAACCTTACGTGAACACGGACACAGCCCAAGTGAAGCATTCAATGAAAGTGTAGAAGAACTCACACAGAGCCTTATCCGTCTTGTCGACGAAAATGGCATGGACTGGATGTACTGCAACTGCAGCGAGACTGCGCGCATCGGCGCATTGCGATGGAGAAGCAGGTTTCGTGAGGCGACCCAACCAGTGTTTGACTCGCTCTACGAGCTCGTTGCGGCAGGTGAAGAAACACGTATAGTGCTTGAAAAGAGCAAGGTGCCTGATTACCGTCAGAAACTGGCTGAAGAGCTCAAAGAAATGGGTAACAGTGAAATGTGGCGTGCAGGTGCAACTGTTAGGTCATTAAGACCGGGCAAACCAAAGAAAGCATAACCCATTTTTCTTCTTTTTTAAGTTTCCCTAAATCAAAAACAATGAATTTTCTCTTTTCTTTGTTCGTTCCAGTCATTTAGAACTTGGCTTTCAGAGGTTAAGTCAGCTACCCCTAACATGTAGGATGGGTGCTTTTCCAGTTCTACTTCTTTGGTATAAGGGGTTTTCGTAAAGCGTAGCACCATGTTTGCTTTTGCGGTAGTTATTTCTTGAAGAAAACTGTTTCTTATACTACTTTCATGAGAGAGGTAGGTCGCTATTATAATTAACTTATGTTTTCTGGCAAAGTTTGTGAGGTAGCTCATTATTTGACTGTAAACTGTTTTGGCTTCTTGGTCATCGACGTTGTCGTTTAAGAATGGAGCTGCAATATCAGAAATGACTACTATTTTGGCGTTGTTTGTTTCTACCGCTTCTCGTAGTTTTTCCATTATTAGGGCTGTTAGTCGATAAGCGGTGTATACGCGTATGCTGTGAATTCTTCTGAGTCTTGTTTCTGATTCTATTTGTTGTTTATGTAAGATTTGTTCGATATTTGATAGAGAAGAGCTGTTGGCGCAGTCGATGAAAACAATATTACTATCTAGTCCGCCGAGCCGATTTGGTAACTGGGCTCGAGCGCAAAGTGAAGTAGCTATTGAAGTAACTGTTTGCGGTCCGTATAGAACAGCAAAGTCTCCTGGTTTGAATCCTGGAAATAGACTATCTATATCTGGAATGTTAAAAGTAAACCTCGTTAGAGTGGTTTGAGGCATTGCGGACTTAATTATTAGTTGCTGTTGCATAATATTTCCACAAAAAACGTTTAGGTCCGTAGAGTCTATTTAAGCCATCATCAGAACAACAATCCTGAGTAGGGGAGAGTAAGCTGAAAGTGAAAATGTTAATTGTACAAATTGCTGCTGGATCTCAGTTATAGTTCGCAATCAAGTTTTATTTTATCTTGTTCACAGATATTTGAGTTAGCGCTAAAAAGGTTAGCATGCGTTTATTTGCTTTAAAATTTCTCTATACGTCGCAAGAGCCGTTTTTTCATCTGTTACGCCTTTGATTAGCATGCGCCCGCCGTTAAACAGACTAACTTCATAATTTCTGTATGTGAACATCAACGCTAATTTTGACCTTAATCGTGTTTTGAATAACTTACTTATCCTCTGATAAGCCTCATTAAGGTCTAGACTCATGGGTTTTTCTGGATTAACATTGGCTGTGTTTTTGCCACATAGCCATACCAACCGTTCACCACCTGAAATTTCTGAGACTTTTCCGTGACAGATTTGGCAATGAATGTTCTTGGAAATGTCTATAATTGTGAAATCCATGTCATTGAAGTCGCAGACCAATAGTTTGCCTTTCAAGGTTGAACCAATTCCGGTGAGAAGTTTTATTGTTTCCATTGCTTGCAATGAACCGATAATTCCAGTTGTTGCTCCCAAGACGCCGCGAGTGTTACATGTCATCATATCTTTATCTGACAAGTTAGGCATCAAACAATCCAAACAACCTGTTTCAGGTGGTGAAAAAACTGAAAGATTGCCTTCTATCCCTATGGCAGCGCCGAAAACATAGGGGATGCCCAGTTTTATGCACGCCCGGTTAACAAGGTAGCGGGTAACCATGTTATCTAAGCCATCGACTACACAATCCACTCCAGATAGAAGGCGTTCAACGTTATCTGCGTTAACGTTTTCGGGGATTGCCTCGACTTTTATGCCTGGGTTTTGTTTTTCAAGTCTGTTCGCAGCAATTTCAGTTTTGGGGTAGTGTATGTCGTCAGGGTTGTAGAGGATTTGTCGATGCAGGTTGTGAGTTTCGATTGTGTCTTGGTCGATTAAGCGGATGTAGCCCACCCCACCCAGTGCAAGGTAGAGCGAAGAAACTGTGCCTAATCCGCCTGCGCCGACAACGGCAATTTTAGATTTGGCAAGTTTTCTCTGCCCAAGTTCCCCCAGTTCTTTGAGTATGGTTTGGCGACTGTAAAACTCCCTAGAAAACCCTTCTTTATCTGTGGCATCCACCTTAGTCATCTCCAAATCCACTCTTATATTTGCCTTTATTGTCAAATAGCCTTATCATACATTTCCCCTAACTGGCTCAATCGTGTCAACTTCAAAGAGGTAGAAGGGAGGGAATCTATTTTTGTCATGGTGATGATATTGCGAACTCATCTTAAGCACCGCCTAAGCTGTTGAAAAGACATATAAAAAGTAGGACATACGCCACTCTTTAATCTTAGATCTAGGAGAATACCGAGAACAATGATTCGCCCGAATCTTCCTCTTCTTTTTTCTTCAGATCACTGATTTTTTTGTTGAGCTCTTCTACTTCCTTTGTATTGCCCAGTGCTTCATAACTATCACGTGCCTGCTCAAGCGCACTTAAACCATAACGTTCAAAACCTTTCGCAAAGGATATTTCAGATGCCTTAGTGAAGAACTCTACAGCTTTCTGATAATCTTTCATTGCAAAGCAACACTCACCTGCTTTATAAGTCATTTCAGCTGAACCAAAATAGTTTTGGCCTTTATAGTAGAGTTCAGCTACTTTGACAAATAATTCTAGGGCTTCGGCATATTTGCCGTTTTCCATCAACGCGTTAGCGTCCTTGTGCATTTTAATAGGATCTTCTCTAATATTGCTCATGAATCATCACTTGCAATTAATCTGCAGAAACTACCATTTAGATTTTCCTCTTATGCGAATGCTAGAAATCTAAACTCCATTAAGCCGGTTTACTTCGACACGTTATGATACTATTTTTAAAAGATAGTCTTTAATGATTTTTAACAAGTGATTAACCCATAAGATGCTGTAAAATAGTCTTTAAAAATTGCAAAGCATTTGTCGACTTAAAAGAATTAGGAGATATCCAAGAAAAAAGAAAATGATTAGACTTTCTTACTGTACCTTTTCTTTTTATCCCTTAATTTGCCAAATTCCACTGCGTTTAGAATCAATCGCTCAAAGGTTTCAAAATCGGTATGCTGCATAATTGTTTTTTCAGAACTAACAAAGTTGCCTTTTTTTGCCTTTATCACTAATTCTTCGAACTCTTCTTCTAAAATGTCTTTGGTCATTATTGTTTGATTGTTAAGCAACCTTAAGTCACAGTCAAGGCAGTACTCAAAATCAAGCTCCAATATTCGTCCTTTTGAATTTCCTTCGCCAAAATATTTACTGTTCATGGCAAGCCTATCAGTAATAACATCATCGAACTCTTCAATTGTAATATGCGTCTTCTTTATCTCATGTTTATGACTCAAGTTAGTACCTTCTTGGTTCGGATAAGGGCTAAGAGCCAATGAGTTTTAGAAAAATGGCTTTAGCTGAGTGAAGTCTGTTTTCTGCTTGCTCATAAATCACAGCCTTAGGATTCTCAATTGCCTCAGCGCTAATTTCGTAGCCGCGATGGATTGGCATATCGTGCATAATGTAAGTATTGCTGTTTTTGAGGAGTTCCGTGTTGATTTGGAACGGCATCATAATTTTAATTCGCCTCTCTTTTTCATTTGCGAATCTAGGGTCGGTAAAATACTCCATGTCAATCCATGTGTCTGTGTATACAAAATCTACGCCGGAAACGGCTTTTTTAATGTCCAATGTTGATTCCCAAAGTCCAGTTTTTTTTGCTTCAGTGAGCAAATCTTCGTCGCGTGCTGCTTCATTAAAGATTGGAGTTACAGTGGTTATTTTGACTCCTGTCTTTGTGCAGCCTTCAATTAAAGAGTTGGTTACGTTGTTATGGACTCCGATATAGACGATTTTTGTACCCTCCAGTTTGCCCATTTTCTCTTTGATAGTAATCAAGTCGGCTAACGCTTGGCTTGGATGGTACATTTCGTCGCAACCATTTATCACTGGAACCTTTGAAGCTTTTGCCATCTTTAACAGGTCTGAATTGTATAGCAACCGCGCCATAATACAATCCACATTTACTAGATAAGTACTGTAACTCATCAGTTATATCGGCTAATGCAAAGTTGGTTGTTCTCCAATCAATAAATAATGCATGGCCGCCCAACTGAGTCATTGCTACCTCAAAAGAAACCCTTGTGCGGGTGGAGGTTTTTTGAAAAATTAACGCAGCAGATTTGCCCTCAAGGTTTTTAACAAATTTTTTAGGATTTTTCTTGGTTTCTATGCCTAAATCGACTAATGCGTTGAGGTCTTTACCTGATAGTTCTTTGAAATTGATTAAATGCATTCTAATTGGCGCCTTCAATAACGCTGAATCGAACATATAATTATAAAGTTTTATGCATTAACTTTTTCCATAAGTAGGATAAACAAAATTAAGAGAAAAGCATGATGTTTCTGATCGTACCTCAAACACAGATATAAAAGTTTAAACATTAGACAACCAAGTCTAAAGTCTGAGCTTTCTTTGGTGTAATAGAAAAAACCTTCCAGCTTAATTTTCTGTACCGCTAAACAAGTAAGTGGCAGAGAGGTGATTT
>CAVZIW010000003.1:0-396204 GCA_963775465.1 Candidatus Bathyarchaeota archaeon
AACCTGTTTGTACCCTCACAAAAATAAGGGAAGAGAGAAGTAAATACTTTGCTTAAACTTAAAAATAGTACGGTATCAAGAGTCAGTTCTTTTTTTGGAAATTCAGCCTAAACTTAGTTCCTTTACCCCAATTTTGAAAGCATCATTTTCGACTTAAATCATTTTTATAGCTTTAAAATCTTAAGTTAGGTTTTGTCAAGAGTTCTCTGCAGTGCTGCTACAACGTTTTGCTTGCCCATTGCCAAGAAGTACGGTCCTAGTCTTGGACCCTGTGGGGCACCCATCAAAACCTGATACAGCACCTTAAAGAACGCGCCTGGTTTTAAGTTGTTACTCTTAGCGGCGTTAAAGATGGCATTCTGTATTTTGTCAGGGGCATCTTCAGTTTGCAGTTGCGCAATTAATTCTCCGATCGCTTTCTTTTCTGTGCAAGAAAGAGCAACATGGGTTACTTTGATTTCTTCAAAGTCACGCGTCCAATTAATTGCATACTCCATTCGCTGCAACAGTCCTGCATCGAGGGATTGATTTTTCTGGAGATAACCATAATCCTGCAGTTTTTCGGTGACGTATTCGTTTATGCATTCTTTGGGTGACATCTTGACGAGAAATGCAATGAGGTTGTATGGGACATGAATGCTTGGTTTTGTTGGAGGTTTCATAACGTAGCAATATAGGAATAGTCCTTTGAGTTTGGTTGCTTCGTTTTCGCTGACTTGTTTTTTGCCAAAATAAACATCTTCCAAATAGTCGAGTTCATTCATGTACACAGGAATATGGGAGCATTATTGTTCGTGTGCCCACAAAACGTTTGAGCATAAGTAAGAGCAAAGATTGGGGGGACCCGTAATTAAACCAAACTTGGGGTGTGAAAACGTTTCCGGCTGACTTTGAAATTTTCTTTCCACCTTTATCAAGAAACATCTCATATTTAGCATGTGATGGCGGCTCAAAAAGAAGGACCTCTCGACAAATACGGTCATTTATGCGCACAGAGTCGGCGATGTCTTTGCCATAAGCTTCAAACCTAATGTCAAGGGCTTTCCAACGGGCTGCAAATTCGCTTTTCAGGTGAGTTTGCCTTCACCGCTTTTTATATCTATTTCACCTTCGTTGCCGCAACAGCAATCAGTTTGCCTCGGATTTCAAGACCTTCACATTTGTAAGAAACTTTATCGGTTTTAGGGTAAACCTGTATGCCCTTGTAGTATAAAGGTGTCCACATTGTTCGCAGACTGCAAAGTAGGGTAAAACTTCAATATAGGTTTCTTGCCCTACTTATTCCTTAACTATTTCGCCTACTTTTTTGGCGTTTGTCAGTATGGTTCGAATTTCGTTTAGAAGGATCCCTTTCTCGTAGACTACTTGGCAGAAAAATACTTGTATTCAATGCCACATTTATCCAGCGCATCAAGCAGAAGCGAACTCATATGCTTGCCGTAGCTGTCGTGGCA
This sequence comes from Candidatus Bathyarchaeota archaeon, assembly GCA_963775465.1. GTDB lineage: Archaea > Thermoproteota > Bathyarchaeia > Bathyarchaeales > Bathycorpusculaceae > Bathycorpusculum. The sequence continues at coordinate 1,455 of CAVZIW010000003.1, forward strand.
GCCAAACGGGTCAGGTATCTTGGAAACAGATTACCCAAGATACTTTTCCCAGGTCTTGATAGCCCAGCTGGAACCTTCGTAAGCCGTCTTTGTCATCACAGAAGGCTATTAGTTCAGAATTGTATTTTAGGTTTTTGAGAGCCAAAGTGACGGAGTAGCTCGTGATGCATCTCCTAGGCTACCGATATGGGGAAAACCTGAAACGCCTCAGACCCATACTCAGTGCGAAGTCTACTCATGTCTCGATTTAGTTTTTTTTCTCTTCCGATCACTTTCTTAGCCATTAAGTCATACCATGTACCGTGACCGATCGTTCTTTCGCTCATAACTGCCATCCCCATCATGACTGTGCAAGGGGATAAAAAAATGTTTAGAGCTAAAAAGCGCAGAGGTTATTTTTTTCTTAATGCAGCCGTGATTGCGAGTACTGCGATCGCGAGCAAGATTACGACCAGCGAATACAGCCAACCGAAGCGACTGACGTACCATGCTCCACCAAGCGCAATCAAGGCAAAGCCAATTCCAATTGTACTATAGGTTCCTCGTTCGTACTTCTGGGGTTTGCTCGCTCTAATTCCTGCCAATGCTATTGCCCAGCAGCCACAAAGTATCAGAACAACTGGAACAAAAAGGTTCCAGGTGATGAGTCCTGCAAGCACTAGCACTATTCCTAACACGATGATGACGAGGAACACGCCAAAGCTAAGCAGTTGACGGTCACTATCACTCATGTAGGGTACCTCTTAGCTTCCGATTTTGAAGCCGCATTCTGGACAGAATTTACTATTAGCTGGGATGGATTTACCGCAGTTAGGACATGTCATTGCCCCTTGAGATGGGGGGGTTAGGTTTGTTCCGCAGTTAGGGCAGAATTTGCTTGTAGCGGGAACTTTTTCCCCGCATTTAGGACAGATAACAAGTGCTGCTGCTGGAGCTGCTTGCTGTTGTCCTGTAGGTGTCATAATTTGTGGGATAAGCACCATGCCAGCACCTAAGGCTCCCGAACCACCTCCTTGTCCGAGGCTTGCCGCTGCACTCTTAACTGTTTCCATGCGTAGTACGTCACTGGGTGCAGTTTGTCCAGTCTTGAGCCAGAATAAGCGTTCTCGGTATTCAGGTGTTGTGTCGATGCCTTCGAAGCGAAGATCAGTTAGTTCAATACCGACTCTTTTAAAGTAATCTATTAGTGAGTTTTTGACGATCACTGAAGTTTCGTCTAGACGTGTGAAGACTGTTATGAGGTCGTAGTGGCTTAGTTCATCGATAATTTTTTCGTTTAGGAAGCCGCGTAGAAAATCGTTAACCGCTGGAGTGTCATATGCACTTTGTCCGCCGACGACTTCGTTGACGAAGAGTGATGCATCCCCGACTTTGAACCAGAATTGCCCGTATACTTGGAGGGGAGCAAGTTCGGTGGTTTGTGCTTTTGTTCCCCATTTGCCAGCGAACACTTTTGTGCTGATGAATAGTACAGTTGCTTTGAAGGGTTTATTTCCGCCAAAGCCTGCTAACCTGGTCAACAGGCTGGTGAGGATGGGTAAATTCAAGGTTGTTAGGGTATGTCTGCCTGGACCAAAGACGTCGTAGGCTTTTCCATCGCGGAAGAATACTGCCATCTCATATTCGTGAACTATGAGCTGCGCTCCCCAAGTGATATCCTCGTTTGGGTATCGCCAGACTATCGCGTCAGGTCCAACATTTGTCCATTCTATGATTTGTGGCATTATTGTGTCACTCCTAAGATTACTTGTTCACGTTTGTCAAAGGTGTCTTCGAGCAATTCAAGCTTGTCTGCTATAGCTTGGATTTTATCCTTGAGGTTTGTGTAGTTACCGCTTACCAAATGTGTTTTTTGCTCTTCGATGGCTGCCGTTAAAGCGTCAACTTCATCGAGGAGATTATTATCAAAGGTTATCATTCGGTCAAGGTTCTCTTCCTTGATTTTAACTATGTCATAGAAGCCTGCGTATCCATACGAGGCATGGTTTACTTTTTCGGTAATACGATCCATCTTTGCATTTAACCTATCAATGTTTGCTAAAACGTCGAGATAACGTTTGTCAGCAATTCTCTGAGCGATGCTTCGCACATTCTCTTTATCCTTGGAGAGTTTAAGAGTTAGGTTATTCCTAATCAGTTTGTCTGATTCGCGGCGAAGTTCCTTTTCTTTGTATCCACGAAATCCCGGAAGCGACGCTGCTATACGTTCTGAAAGCCGCATTTGTTTTTTTGCTTGGGCATAAACATCCTTATTTTCGCTCATTTCCTAAATCCTCCAATATTTATATGCCGATATAAAAAAGAGCTTGCTCTTAAAGCTTTTTAAATCACATTAGAACTTGGAAGAGGGTATATCACCCTTCAAAACCATACCTGAAGCACCATCAACAATCATCTGGTATAGGTTATTCTTATATTCGTACTTTATGAACCAGATCGGTGAATGCAAATAAACCATCTGCTTAAGATTAGTTACTGTTGTAGCTTCGATGACTTTATCGATATCTTGCTGGATAATAAAACGATGATGTGAATCAATCTGTTGACGAGCGATCTCTAAAGCTTGATCACGGTCGATTTCGCTGTTTAGCAACTTGGCAAAGCCTTCGATCTTTCGAAAATCATAGGGAATTTTACCAGCCAAAGGAACATCGTATTCTCGTGTGGGAAAAACTGTTGCGCTTCTTCCTAGGACTAACCAATTATATTCTTTCTGGATTTGACCCTCCTTTACAATCGGAGGAGAAATGCGTTCGAAAATACCTTTGTACTTTGTTGTTGCTTCAGCCATCACTACCCAAAAAGGCAAATAAATCAGGTTTTTCTCAGTTATCTTGGACTTTTTCGCCAAATCTCCAGGTTTCATAAAACCCGAACGCATCCAATTGCGTGCCAAATCTTCAATCTGCTCAGGGGTGTAATTGTTTAATAGAAGAGAGTGTTCAAAGTTGAAAGCTTGACCAGTTTGGATTACGGTTGTGAAGCCACAATATTTGCAGGTCGCTATAATTTCGCCTGGCTTAAATTCTACAGGAGCTCCACAGTGAGAGCAGCGTATATTTTGAGCTAAAACCGACATAGTCTATTTTGCCTTCGGTTTTTCTCGTTTAAGGATTTCTCTTGCAACTATAACTCCTGACGCGGATGCTTGGATTAGACCACGTGTGACACCTGCGCCATCACCTATAGTGAACATATTATGGATTTTGGATTCCAAAGCATTGCTTAATTGCAGGTGAGAGCTGTAGAATTTTACTTCGACACCGTAGAGCAAGGTTTCAGGTGAAGAAACGCCGGGCGCAATTTTGTCCATTGCTTGTAGCATTTCTCGTATATCTGCTAAATAGCGATAGGGTAAAACGAAGCTTAAGTCCCCTGGTGTTGCGTTTTTAAGGGTAGGTGTAACTACGCTGTGAGATATGCGTTCAGGTGTAGACCGCCTCCCATGTTCCAGGTCGCCTAGACGTTGAACCATTACGCCACCGCTCAATAAGTTAGATAGCCTTGCTACATACTTACCATAGGCAACAGGTTCCTTGAAGGGTTCTGTAAATGAGGTACTCACTAGGATGGCAAAGTTAGTATTGGGTGTTCTTGTTTCTGCATGGCTTCCACCATTAACGGTTAAGACGCCATCATATGATTCAGTGGTAACTTCGCCGTAAGGAGAAACACAGAACGTTCGCACTTGGTCATCGAACTGTTTTGAGAAATACACAAGTTTTGGCTCATATAGGGCTTTAGTGAGGTTTTCCATAACTGAAGCTAAAAGCTCCACACGAACACCAATATCAACGGGATTGTTTACTGTTTTTAATCCATGTATCTGAGATTCGGTCTGAAGCCACTCAGCGCCGCTTCTTCCTGGAGAAAGAATTACGTATTTGCCTAAGATTTTTTCACCGTTTACCGTTTCTACTCCTTGAATGACTTGGTTATCGACGATGAGCCCTTTAACCTCAGTTTTTGGTTGAAAAGTGATTTTACTGTTAAGGTATTTGCGCATACGTTGCAGAGTTTCAAGGCATTTGTCAGTTCCCATATGACGAACTTCTTGCTTGATTAGCTTCAAGCCTGCGAGGGAAGCTTTTCGTTCGATTTCATCTATTTCTACGCTTTCTCCGCCGAAGACTTGCTCACTGGCACCGAATTTAATGTAGATGCCATCACAATACTTTACTAGCTCAGCTAATTCTTTGTTGGAAACGTATTGGTTTAGCCAGCCGCCAACTTCTGTTGATAGCGTAAGTTTACCGTCACTATAGGCACCTGCACCGCCCCAGCCTGAAAGAACAGAACATGGTTCGCAATGTACACATTCAAAGCCTCGACTAGAGGGGCACTTGCGTTTTTCAATGTCTGGTCCTCGGTCAAGTATGAGAACGTTTAGGTTTGTGTTTTCTGTTAGTTCTAGCGCTGAGAAGATGCCAGCTGGACCTGCGCCCACAATTATTATGTCATATTTCAAGGAACAGTCTCTCCTTGGAACCCGAAAATACATGTAACAGGTGCCATATATTTGTTAGTGCCGGTTAGCTTGTGCAAATTTTCGCAGCAGATGTGTATTTTTACGATATATCTAATAAACATTTAATATATCAAAACACCACATGAAACAAGAACAACATGGCAAACAAAGGAATGGATGGAATAATCAGCGATTTTTCACGGTTCTACATACTAACGATACTCTATGAAGGTCCAACCCACGGTTACAGTATCATTAATCAGTTCAAGAAGCGCGTTAAAAAAGAAGTCAGCCCAAGCTTAGTCTATCCTTTCTTGCAGCAACTCGAAGGAAAAGGCTTAGTTAAACATACAACAAAACCCATCGGTGAGAAAGAACGGAAAATCTTTGAATTAACAGAAGAAGGAAGAAAACTATGCACTCAACTTTTCAAGCGTTTTGCCGAATTGATCTCAATAGCGATCGAGCCCAGTTTGTTCATCTGTGCTCATTGCGGATGCAAAGTCTACGAGGGCGCCTACCGAGAAGTCATTAATGGTGAAGAAACTGCCTTTTGCTGCATGCATTGCGCACGCTCATATAAGGAAGAAAAAGGATTTCTCAAAACAACAAAGTAAAATTTAACTTAAGAAAAGAAAGTTTCTTGGTTAGTCTTTACTTTTATGGCTTCAATGAAGCTCATAACGTTCCAAAGCTTGACTCGCGTATACGGAGGCATATTGGGGTCTTGAAGAATTTCATCTAAGAGTGCAACAGCATTTGAAGCGCGTACAGCAGCCGTGTACTCACCGCTTTGCAAGGTACTCATTGCGTCTTTGGCGCTACGTCGAATGTTTCGAGGAGTGGTGCTGTCTTCAGAGACTTCTCCAAGCACTACCAACGCTTGCTTAATTTTTGCTTCGTACTCTTCAGCTTTCTTTTTGCGCACCATAAATAGTTCCCCTTTATTTACTTTGGTTTAATCAAGTTATATAAGCATTGAGACGTATTTACTTTGGGGTCTTTAAATGCAAACGAAATCCCAAAACTCATTTATCAAACGCGGAGCAGAACTACTGCGGCAAGGAGCCACCCTAACCGACTTATCTTGCCCGGAGTGCGCATCACCGCTTTTTAGACTGCATGATGGAACAATTTGGTGCGTCAAAGACGAGAAAAAAGTGGTTGTCATCAAGGAAGGACAAGAACTACCTAAACAAGCCGTAGTCGCTAGCTCAGCTTACGACAAGCTTGAAGCCACACTTATGGTAAAGGTAGAAGACCTTCAAAGAAAAATCGAGAAAACCCAAGACATAGAAGAACTGCAAAAACTTACCCTTGCACTATCAGAGTTATTAAATAGTCTAGAAAAAATTAAAAAAATGAAGATTTGAGCACGAGCATTTTGACTTTAGGCTATTATGAAAATTTTCCTCAAAATATACACAAATTCGAGACTTTCAGCTCAACGCTTTCAACAAAGCAACTGCAAAAGAACTTAATCCAGCTCTTACATGATGTCAACCGAAAAGAGCTAAGTTTTGAACAAGTCGCCTACCCAACTATTCCTGAAGGTATAGTGATCTTTGAGTTTGGTTTAGCGGAGAATGAGAATTTCAGCTTTATCGATGAAGAAGAACTTCAAAAAACACTAAAGGTACTGGGTAAGAATCGATTAGGTTTGCTGGATTTTTTTTGTGTCATAAGATACTACAAATGTAAGGAGAATAAAAAGAAGTCATTAAAGTTTGATTATTACTTGCTTCGAACCATCTTTGGAAAGGGCACTCTTGAGGTTCATGTCTTTCATGAACGGGGACCAAGATACATTTCGCCCCAAGATTTGGTTGATTTCTTACAATGCAAGCTAAATGAGAATAAAATAAAGAAAGTTTTGAAGAAAAATATTCTACAAGATTAAACCCTAATAGCCTTCCGAAAGTTATATTTTCTCCTAGTTTGTACGTAAAACAAACATAAAATTACCAAAAAATAAAGCCAGAGGCAAAATCAAATGTTACCAATTGAAGTTACATCGCTTAAAAAATATTACGGAGACCTCAAAGCCGTAGATGGAGTTTCTTTTTCCGTTAACAAAGGAGAAGTCTTTGGACTTTTAGGTCCTAACGGCGCAGGTAAAACTACCACTATCGAAGTTATGGAAGGATTACGTGAAAGAACTTCGGGTGAGGTCAAAATCTTAGGATTGGATCCTTGGAAAAGTGGTTACGAGCTGCACAAAAAAATCGGGGTTATTCCACAGGAATTTACTTTTTTTGAAAAAACCTCGCCAAGAGAGGCTATAAACTATTATGCTAACCTCTTCAACGTGAAGGTTGACGCTGATGAAATTCTCAAAGAGGTCTTACTTGAAGATATGGCCAAACAAAATTTTGAAAACCTCTCCGGTGGGCAAAAACAGAAAACTGGTCTTGCACTTTCATTGGTAAACTCGCCTGAACTGCTCTTTTTGGATGAACCAACCACGGGTTTAGATCCAAATGCAAGACGAGCTATCTGGGAAGTTATACGTGGTTTAAAAGCAAAAGGCAAAACAATCATCTTAACTACCCACTACTTAGATGAAGCGCAACAACTTTCAGATCGAGTGGCAATTATGGATCATGGACGCATCGTTGCGATGGGAACCACTGAAGAAATCATCCAAAAACACGGCTCAGGTGAACGTCTGGAGATTCATGGAAGCGAAAAACTTGCCGAATATATCCGAGGCAACTCAGAACTAGAAGTTCAATACAACAATAAAGGAGAGATTATCATCCCGCTGAAGAAGAAAATTGACGCATTGGCGGCGCTAGCCGCAGCGGAGCAGTCAGGATTAGAGTGGGGAGAAATCCAAACGCGTCAAGACAGTCTTGATGATGTGTTTGTAAAGTTAGTCACCGAACCTATTGACGAGCAAGGTGACATGGAATTAACAAAAGGAACCAACAAGAAGAAGAGGCGCTAAAGATGGTAAGTGGAAAACGTATTTACGCAGATTTCAAAGTTTTCAGCATTGGATACTTAAGGAATAAATTTGGGTTGTTCTTTGGCTTAGTCTTTCCTGTTATCTTGATTTTGATTTTCGGAGCAATTTTTTCTGGCGGCGGCTCTGGAACTGTAAACGTATATGCCCAAAACCAGGATGATGGAGCATTCGGGCAAAACATTGGTTCTCAATTTCTATCTGCATTAAATGAATCCGCAACCATCAAAGTAATCACAGTTAACGCTTCCGAAAACTTTGCAGATTACCTTAAGGCGCATTCAGCTTCTGACGGCATTGTTATTCCTCAAAACTTCTCTGCAGAATACCTTGCAGGACAACAAGTAAACGTTACAGTTTATGGTAATCCAGCATCTAGCACCAGCGGAATAGTTGGAGGAACAGTGAGCGGGTACGCAAACTACTTCAATCTGCAAAGATTTAACGGCAGCATCGTAGTTGGATTGACTTCAGCAAGTGTAAGCACGGAGCAAAAAACATATGTTGATTACTTGATTCCTGGCTTAATTGGCTTTTCGATCCTAACCAGTCCCATGTTTTCACTAGTCAACATATCCTCAGAATACAAAAAAACTAAACTCTTCAAACAACTTTCCCTAACTCCACTAACAAAGATGGAGTGGTTAATCTCAAAAGTAATATGGTACATTGTCCTAACAATTGCCGGTTTCTTGTTAATGGTGGGCGTTGGAGTCTTTGGTTTCGGGGCACATGTTACCATATCAGCTTGGCTAATACCCTTTTTAGTTTTAGGTCCCATGCTTTTCGCTGCACTCGGTATGTTAGTTGGCACAGTTACTAAGAACCCCGAAACTGCAGGCGTTATAGGCAACATAGTTACCTTCCCGATGATGTTTTTGGCAGGCACATTCTTTCCAATCTCAAGTATGCCCGCTTACCTACAAAGCGTCGCTCATGTACTGCCTCTATTCTATGTCACAGAAGGCTTGAACAACGTTATGGTCTTTGGAAACATTAGCGGAGCAGTAATTGACATTGCGATCCTTGGAATTATAACGATCGTCATCTTTGCTTTGGCAGTAAAGTTGTTTAAATGGAGAGAAGACTAATTCCCCAACTTTCTTTTTTCTTTTAAGAATAACTAAGAAGCAAATATCTGAGAAATTCATTAAGGCAAAAAATCTTTGCAATTTTTAAGCAAACCTAAAACTACAGCATGCAATTCTTCTGCAACAACTTCTCTGGGTCTGTCGCCGTTAATTCTGACTAATTCAGACGCATCTACAAATTTCAGATAGACTTCTCTAACCTTTCGTTGAGTATTCAAGGTTTCCATTACAGATTTTTTTCTCCGCAACCTAGACAGTACCAGTTCAGGTGGGCAGTCAATGAATACACTAAAATCAGGTTGCAATGCGCGGGCATTGATAGTTTTAATCCAATCCAAACTTAGTCCAGCGCTGCCTTGATATGCTAAAGATGAGTAAACGTAGCGGTCACAAATGACTATTTTTCCTTCATCCAAAGCAGGTTTTAGTTCGGTTTGCATATGTTCGATTCGATCAGCTGCAAAAAGTAAAGCTTCAGCTTCAGTTGGAAGTCGTTTGTTCTCGTAGAGGCAACCTTCGCGAATAAAAGTACCTATTTTTCCTCTACTAGGTTCAGCAGTGAGTATAACATTGTAGTTCTTGGATAGTTTTTTGGCGAGAAGTCCCGCTTGAGTAGTCTTGCCACTTCCATCTAAACCTTCAACTACAATGAAAATGCCTTTTTTTCCCATTTTTTCAACTCAGCCTGGATTGATAGCGTTACACATTTATGAGAGGATAAATAAATATATTGAAATAATGTGGTTTAGTAAGCTAAGTTGTTTATTTTGTTGAGGATGCAAAGCTGTTTTTTATGGAACATAGTTTACTGATTACTTCCTTTTTACCTTGATGTGATCTAAATTTCAAGAAATGATTAGATATATCTAGACCTCATGCAAATCTTATTGTCTGTTAAATTTTCTCCATGTCTGCGAATCAAATAACTTTTTTCCAATTCAAGTTGTTTTAAATCGAATCATATATTAGAAATAAATAAATGTTAAGTTGTACGTAACCTAATATTGAGTAATGATTCTATGATTCATACTCAACTAAAAATAGCGAGAAAAATAAAAATGCAAAAAAACATAAAAAGAAATTTAGTTATTTTGTTTGCTTTGACTCTAGTGATTACCATTGCTATTCCGCTTGTTAATTTGCCAGAAGCGGATGCTCACACGCCACCATGGATATTCACAACGCAAGCGTACATTTCTGCAGCACCAAACCCAGTCGGAGTAGGCCAACAGGCACTCATCTATGTTTGGCTCCAATACACAATCCAAGGAGTAAACATCGCTAATGACATCAGATTCCGCGACTATCAATTAACCATCACAAAACCTGACGGTAACACAGAAACAATAAACTGGCCAATAGTTGTTGACACAACATCATCTGCGTACACTCCATACACACCTGAACAAATAGGAGAATACACACTTACATTCAATTTCCCAGGCCAAACATTCGACTACGGAGGAGCCTACGATAACGATACATACACACCCAGCACTGCAACAATGACTTTAACAGTGCAACAAGACCCAATACCGAAACTTCCCGAAACTCCACTTCCAACTGAATACTGGAGTCGACCCATAAACGGGCAAAACCATGATTGGGACACTATTTCATCAAACTGGCTAGGCGGTTCAGCTACTAATGACATCTGGCAGAAAAATGGAGCCGGACCAAGAAGCGCACACATCATGTGGGCCCAACCACTTGAATTTGGAGGTATGGTTGGCGGAGGCTTAAATCAGGTAGGAGGACGCGAAGAGGTCACGGATTTAACCTACTACTCTGGATTCTCATACAATACACGGTTTGGTTCTCCAATAATCATGAACGGAATACTCTACTACCGCTTACCAATGGGTGAACGAGGATCTGGCGGAGGAGTAGTTGCAGTTGACTTGCAGACTGGCGAAAAACTATGGTCAAGTGACACAATAACACCATCCTTTGGACAACTCTACAACTTCCAGACACCCAACCAACACGGAGTCGTAGGTGCCATACTGTGGGAAACTTCTGGTTCAACATGGATTGGCTATAACCAATTCACGATGCAGAATATAATCAACCTGACACGCGTTCCATCAGGCACAGAAGAATATGGAAACGATGGTTCAATAGTTCGTTATGTGCTAAGTTACAATACGACTAGTCGTGAAGGCACACTAAAATTATGGAATAACACTGCAGCAATCACGAGTAACCAACAATTATATGGAGGAGCAGCATGGCCCAATGGAAATCCTGTTTCAATAGATGCCAGCACTGACGATGCATATTCATGGAGCGTACCTATAACAGCTGACTTGAGAGGATCTTCATCTCCAGCAATCGTTGGTACTATACCCGGAGAAATACTTCTAGGACGAAGCAGCTCTGTCACACTCACTTCGACACCGCGACCGAATGACGATCCTTGGACAATGTGGGCGATAAGTCTTAAACCTGAATCAAGAGGACACCTGCTGTGGATCAAAGACTACGCAGCTCCAGCAAATAACATTACCAGAATGCTAAAGTGGCAACCAATAGACCCAGTTAATCGTGCATGGTCTATGACCGACTTTGAAACCGGACAAGCAACTGCATATAGTATGGACACTGGCGATTTGATGTGGGGTCCATTAGGTGATCAACCAGGTTTCCAATACTATTCAACAAGAGAAGGTCAACCAGCTTATGGTAACCTTTACGTTGGAGGATACGGAGGCGTAGTTTTCTGCTATTCAATGGCTAACGGAACTCTACTTTGGACGTATGGAAATGGCGGAGAAGGAAATAGCACCAGCAGTGGAGACGAAACACCTTGGGGCAACTACCCAACTCATTGTGCAGCTTTCGCTGATGGAATGGTCTTCACTATGTCTGGCGAACACTCACCAAATACACCACTATACAAAGGCTACAGAGCAAGAGCTATAGACGCTTTTACCGGCGCGGAAGTTTGGACACTTCTTGATTGGTCTGCCTCTGGATTAGGAACCTCATTAGCTCCAGTCGCTATCGCTGATGGCTACATGTCATTCACCAACGCGTATGATGGTCGAGTATACACTGTCGGCAAAGGACCTACACAAATAACCGTTACAGCACCAGATACAGCATCACCTTTAGGCTCATCTATAACTATTAAAGGCACCATCATGGACATTTCCGCCGGCACGGAGCAAAAAGAGCAAGCTGCACGTTTCCCCAATGGAGTTGCTGCAGTTTCAGATGCAAGCCAAACAGCATGGATGGAATACGTCTACATGCAACAACCACGCCCAATGGATACAACTGGTGTTCCAGTTGTGCTGAGTGTTGTTGACGCTAACGGTAACTACCGAGAGATTGGTGAGACTATTAGCACTGATGGGTTCTACAGTTTGAACTGGAAACCTGACATTGAAGGGCAATACACGCTCTATGCTTCTTTTGGCGGCAGCGAATCCTACTGGCCATCGAATGCTATAACTGCTTTCAGCGTTGATCCTGCATCACCAACAACGGCCCCAACCGAAACACCACCACAGTCTGCAGCAGACATGTACTTTGCTCCTGCTGTGGCAGGCATAATCGTCGCTATCGCCATAGGCTTTGCTATAACAATACTGTTAGTTCTCAGAAGACGTCCATAAGAAAACAAACAACACTCTTTTTTCTTTTTTTTATATCTGGTTTTACATCTTAATTTCTGGTTGGATACTTTTTTTGTTTAATTCAAGATGGAGGTTATTCATCTTTTAGGATTATTGTAATTTTCTCAAGGGCAGAAGCACTGATTTTGCTTATTCCTCTCTTGCCTTGTTCATATGTTATGCTTACTAGTTCCCAGATCTTCCAGGGCTCTTACCTGTTCACTTATGTAGGGTTCACTTAGGTTCAGGTCTTTAGATAGTGTTGTGATATTTATAGGTGTATTTCTTGCTGATTTGAGAATTTTAAGAGTTGTAGAATTAAGTACATCAACCACTTCTAGTGCTTTTTCGCCCGCATAAACATATCAAGTCTCAATATTACATACAAATATTTAAACCGACAATTAGCCAGATGTAATAATAAAATACCCAACAGACTGTGAGTGAACGTTTTGCCTAAAGCTTATTGGGGAGAAATAAAAGACCCTGTACATGGCTACGTGTACATTACGAAGGCAGAAAAAGACGTAATCGACAGTTACCCAATGCAGAGACTGCGAAGGTTACGTCAGCTAGCGGGTTCGGAATACGTTTATCCAGGCGCCAACCATACACGGTTTGAACACTGCCTAGGCGTTATGTATCTCGCAGGCAAAGTGTTGGAAAACCCACATATCTCACACCTGGTTAGCGACAAAGAAGTAGACATTTGTAGAATCGCGGCATTGCTACATGATGTTGGACATGGCCCTTTCTCGCATATTTTTGAAGGAATATTAATTAAAAATTTGGATAAAACCCACGAGGATCTAACTTCGTGGATAATTGAGAAAAGTGAAGTTGCTGACAAACTATCAAAATTAGGGTATGACCCTAATGAAATCGGCGAATTAGCTGTTGGAAAACTTCACAAGAAAGACCGCGCTTTTTTAGACCAAATAATCAGTAGTGCAGTAGACGTTGACAAGCAAGACTTCATCGTCAGAGACACATACCATACAGGTGCAGAGTACGGTTTTATCGACGTTTTCCGGCTAATCCACGCACTAGATGTTTTAGGTGAAAACTTGGCTGTTGAACTTGGCGCCCTGTCAGCTTTGGAGGCAATAGTAATTGCCCGCATCGAATCTTTCAAAAGCATTTATTTCCATCGTGTCGGCAGAGCAGCTCAGATCATGTTGGCAACTGCCATGGAAAAAGCTAACCCAGAGCTCGGTTTGACGTCATTTAAAACACCTGAAGAATATATGGCACTGGATGACTACACGGTTTGGTCTGCATTGAAAAAATGCAAAGCATCACGCAACATAATCGCTAATTTGGAACAAAGACGGATGCTCAAATGCGCCTATGAGCGAACCTTCTATGAAAAAGACACAATGATGTCAAACCTTTTTGGCAGAGAATCGTACAGGCAACAAATTCAGAGCGAAATAGCCAAGGAAGCGGGTGTTGGAGTAGAATCTGTAGTTATCGATGTACCTACAGTTCCCTCAGTGCCATATCATCATGCAGTTTTGATGGAATCCATGGAAATCCCAGTTTTTTCGAGAACCCCAACAGGAAAAAAAATCCCCCAACGACTCAGCGAGAGCTCAAGAATAATTGAAACCCTCCAAGGCTTCATGAATATCTTACGAGTTTACACAGATGAAACTAAACGTGAAAAGATAGAGAAAGCAACAGCAAAGGTTTTAGGCAAAATTCCTTCTGTAACAAAAATATCATATTAGGGTTTGTTTTTCCACGCTGTTTCTTAAATACTAGTCCCTGCTTAAGGAGATAATTACCGCAGCTTTGAAGGGAACACCGTGTCGAAGGAAAATCAAGGTAATGCTGAAGACAAAAAAATCATAAATGTCAAAATCAAGAGAAAAACAGAAGAGCAAAAAACAGAACCGACCCTGCTTTTTTCGGAGAAAGAAATCCGCAAGTATGTTACCGAATTTGTGGCTTCATGGATAAGAGGTGATATTGTTATTCGTTTCCCAACCGCTGTGGAACTCGCTAAAAAAACGCCATTATCAATTGCTTTTCCAACTGATCCTTCAGTAAACGCAGAACTGAAAATCAAAGAACACTATGTTGATTTGTTGTCTGTGGTTGCTGGAATAAAACGTTCGTCAGCCCAAGAACTGGAACAAGCGGTTTCTGAAGTATTCAAGATGCTACTAATGTTTCGTAGCGCAAACCGTATTGAAGGCAAAATAATTTCAAACGACATTGAAAAAAGAGTAGATGAACTTGAAAAAACCTCCAAAAACCAAAGTAAACTCATTGAACAGATTACTGCTCATTTGTTTACCCCGAAAAAACCTAAAAAAATTAAGCCCCGCAACAAAAAGAGATCTATTTGAAGGGTAAGGTTTATTCGAGGGAAATTGTATTCTGCTTGATGCTTTCCGTATAAACGCTCCGGTAGTATAGTCCGGTCAAGTATGCCGGCCTTTCGAGTCGGCGACCCGGGTCCAAATCCCGGCCGGAGCACCTATCTTTTGATTTTAGTGAGGTAATATAGTTGCGATAGTTGCAGAAATCTAATACTCAAATAAGACATCCAAGCAATTTAGGCTTTTAGATTTTTCAAGGATGGGGTCCAACATGCGGTCCTAAATGAGTTTTTTCGGGGTGACCATGCATATGCTCCAAGTGTCTATCGAGTTCGCTATGAGTTTTGAAAGTTTTACCGCAAATATTACAAACTAAAGGACTTGGTGCCATTCGGTCTATGGGTTCTTCAGGCACTGGAGGTGCTTTTGGTATGCTGGGTGATTCTTTTTCTTGCATAAGAGGAACCTTCAAAGATAAGCGAGTTTACGCTCTCTTAAACCTATGTTGTAGCGCATAAGCAGTAACAAACTTGATAGAGAAAGCATTATGCTGGGGGAAGTTGTCGTCCACAGTGAGAACAGAATATTGCGTTTGCGTTTTGTGGTGCACCGCAATTGGGGCAGCAACGTGATGCTTGTAATGGTTGTACTGTCTGTGGAACCGTATAGGTAGGAATTTTGATGGAGAAAAATGCAATGGTGGCAATTATCCAGGCCACAAAAATCAGCAAAAAGCCCACTAAAACTACAGTCATTATGGCTCCTAAGAACAATAGCAGTCCAGCAGTTTCAAACATGTGCTCACTTGATTTCTGTGCGAGAGTGTTGAAGGCTTTTCTCAGATTCATGGCGGCCAATATGTAAAATATGAATACAACTGCAAGTATCGCCAAAAAAGAGATCAGACCAAAGCCTATTCCAAACGGTCCCAACGCAACTATGCTAAACATGCCACTGAACACGAATACAGGCGCTGCTACGGCAATTGCTGCTGCGGCAATGATCAGGAAAATGAAACCGCGAAGAGCGTCATGATAGATAGTGCTGTCTTTGTAGTAATCGGATAATCCTTTGATGCCTACATAAACTAATATTACTCCAATGATGTTTACGAAAGGAAAAATTAACAATATCGAGCCAATGCCAGCCAAGGTCTTATCAGAGTCTAAGCTGCTCATTTATTGTCCTCAATAGAAGCGCTCTATATTGAGGGGAAATAAAAAGTTTTGCAAATAAATTAAAGCTTGCCAATTAACTGCCGAGGAGGTTTTATAAAGAAAGAGAAGTCGATGATTAGAGACCGCGATTTCCATACACTCTTTACCTCATAGTAAATAAAACACAATTAACATTCAACGTTTAGGAATAACTTTGACAAACAACATAGATTCAGCGTACAAACTACTTTTAGCTAAATTCAAAGAAGTGATTGTGCTTGCGACAACTGAAGGCGTAATCCACTGGGACATGGAAACTTTCATGCCGCCCAAAGCAGTAGAACAACGTAGCGAGCAACTTGCATTACTTAGCCGCATCCATCACCAATTGGCAACGGAGCCCGAAATCGGAAAACTCCTCACCACGATTCAAAAAAGCCCAGAATACCAGAAGTTTGGGGAAGTGGAAAAACGCAACCTGTATCTAATCGAAAAAAACTATAAAGAACAAACTGCTTTGCCGGAAAAATTGGTTTCTGACCTAGCCATGCAAGAAGCCCTAACGGTTAACACATGGAAAAAAGCAAAAGTTCAGAAAGATTATAGATTGTTCAAAACTGATTTACAAAAACTTTTAGATCTAAGTAAACAGACGGCAGAAATTCTTAAGGAAGTAAAGCAAACCAACACTCCTTATGAAGCCTTGATTGACAACTTTGAACCTAAAATTTCTGCTCAGAGAATAACTGAAACCTTCAATCAGTTACTTGGGGGGTTAAAACCATTGATTGCGAAGATTGAAGACGCCCAGACTGATCCATTAACAAAAAGCAGTAGTCTTTCTGTGCCAGTGGAAAATCAACGCGTCATAGCGCAGTTGATAACGCAAAAGCTAGGTTATGACACAGCCTCCGCTTTGGCATGTGGTAGAGTTGATGAGACCGAACATCCGTTTACTACGGGTTACTGTGATGATGTACGCATTACCACTCATTATTACCCAAACAATTTTGCCAGCTCCATCTTTTCAGTACTGCACGAGACAGGACATGCACTCTACGAGAAAAACATCAATCGTCAATGGCAATACCAGCCTGTTGGATCCACATGTTCTTTTGGCATTCATGAGTCCCAATCAAGATTCTACGAGAATATTATTGGACGTTCAAAAGAATTTTGGACGAGCTTCTTACCTGATATCAAGCTAGCGGCACCTAGTCTAGCAAACCTTGAATTAGATCAATTTCTCCACGCTATAAACAAAGTGCAAAGGTCAAAAATCAGAATTGAAGCTGATGAAGTTACCTATAGCCTTCACATCATAATTCGTTTTGAGATTGAAAGAGATCTATTTGCCGAAAAAATCAAAATCAGCGAACTGCCTGATGTATGGAACCAAAAATACGCCGATTACTTAGAGGTAAAGGTTGAGAATGATTCTGAAGGAGTTATGCAAGATACACATTGGGCAAGCGGTTTGTTTGGTTACTTCCCAAGCTACGCGCTAGGAAACATCTACAGCGGTCAAATAGCTGCAGCGATAACAAAAGAACTTCCTCAGTGGAAAACTCAGCTTGCAGATGGAAAACTTGAAGACGTTAACGACTGGCTTAGAAACAACATTCATGAAAAAGGCGATCTCTATAACCCAGAGGAATTAATCAGAAGAGTAACTGGAGAATCCTTGAATTCTGAACCGTACCTGCAGTATCTCAACAAAAAATACGGCATACTTTATGGTTTTTAACAAGGCTGTTTCTTTGTTAGTTCCTTGTAAATATAGAGGATAAGGTAAGCTGCAATTGAGCCGATAAACAAGTAAACCCCACCATATCCAGCAAGTGCACTGTAAGTGTTGGCGCCATAAAGGAAAAGCAGAAACCCAGCGATAAATAAACCTAACAATGCCCAATCAGTGTAAGACATTGAATCATCCTGCCAAGTTTAGGCATTCAATACATGCTTTAAATATAAAGATTTACCGCAAACAGCAGTCAAGCTACCGCCAAATAAAATAGGTATGAAACGACAAATTATCGTAATAAAACCTTAGTCAACCTTAATCCATCAACACTTATCCGACATTCTTATATACATGCTCGCATACAGAGAGCGACCGAGGCAAATTAAATGTCGAGATCAGACGTTAAAAAGCCAGAAACACGGAATGAACTTATTAAAATATTAACTGAAGCAGCAAAAAAAGAAGTTGACTCAAAAGGAAAACCTGCAAAACCGACAGTTGTAGGGACAGCCAAAGAAATGGATATTCATCGTGACACAATTTACAGTTGGCTAAAAGAGTTCAATGTCGATTTCAAAGAAATAATTGATCATATATCGACAATTATTGACGAAGACACAGAAAATTCAGCACCAGCATTCTTAATCGGCGAATCTCTAGTGGGAGAAGGAAACGAAGTTGCACACATCGACCTGATGATAGGCGACAAAAATGGACCCATCGGTCAGGCATTTGCTACTGGAATGACAAGCTTGTCTGCAGGTCATACACCTCTACTAGCAGTCATTAGACCTAATCTTCCGCCAAAACCTCATACATTAATTGTACCCAAAGTGACCGTCAAAAACATGGAAGACACAGGAAAAATTTTCGGTCCTGCCCAAGCTGCAGTCGCTAAAGCCATTGCTGACTCCGCAGAAGAAGGCATCATCCCAACTGACAAACTAGATGAGTGGGTCGTAATCTGCAGCGTCTTTATCCACCCTCAAGCAAAAGATTTCCGAAAAATCTACCAATACAACTACGGAGCAACAAAAATGGCCCTTCAACGCGCTCTTAAAATGTATCCGTCACTTGAGAAAATAAACTATGACAAGGATCGCGCGAAACACCCAATAATGGGTTTCAAAGTCCCACGTCTCTGGCGTCCACCATACTTACAAATTGCACTCGACGCTCCCTCAGTTGAAGGAGCAAAGAAAGTCCTCGAATCCCTTCCAGGCAGTGACAGAATCATTATCGAAGTTGGTACGCCCCTCATCAAACGCTACGGTACAAGAGTAATCAGTGAACTACGTCAAGCAGCCAGAGACAAATTCATGATTGCCGACCTAAAAACCCTTGACGTAGGAAAAGTCGAAGCCGACATTGCTTACGAAGACACCGCAGACGCAGTTGTAGCAGCGGGCTTAGCCCCACCAGAAACTCTTGACGCAACAGTACACGAAGCCAAACGTCTTGGAATCTACGCAGTCATCGACATGTTAAATGTGGACGATGTAATGACTAAGCTAAAGTCACTTAAGGAATTTCCTGATATCGTCATCTTACATCGAGGCATTGACCAAGAAAGCGGCAGAACCTGTGGACTTGAACGTATAAAACTAATAAGACAAACATTCCCAAACAAGAAATTCCTAATTGCAGTAGCAGGCGGCATAGTTCCAGAAACAGCCAAAGAAGCACTTGAGTTGGGCGCAGACATACTAATCGTTGGCAGATACGTTACTCAAAGCAGAGACATCGAACGAGCAGTCCGAGACTTCCTTGAACTAACACCAAGCATGCGTGAAGACATCGACTTATTCCGCGTCCACACAGAATAAAATAAAAGCAAAACTAAATTCCACCAATATTTTTTCTCTTCTTTCTACTTTTTCAATGAAGTATTTTTAGAGTCAAATAGGCCACTAAGAAAATTGAAGCAGCAATAATGAAAGTTGGCAAATAATTCAAGTTAAAAGCAAGGAAGGGTCCAAAGAAAGCACCTACCCCGGCGCCTAAGCTCACTAATCCATCGAATACACCTGCTTTTCCTTGAGGAATTAACTCCATTGAAAGCGAAATCATCATAATGTAATACATGGCGTAAGCAAAACCCAAACCTAGAAGAAGAATACCGGTCATTGCAATGGGCAGTAAGGCAAGTGAAATAACAGCAATTAAAGCAAACGTAAGAAGGCTGCTTAGAAAAATATATCGTGGCATTTGCTTTTTTATATCCATGGATCTTGCAGTACGTCGAATTAAAAAGTAACCAGCGATCCCACCAATGGAGTTAAGAATGTAGGCAAGATAAACGAGTTGTTCTTGCCCATTGAACAATTCTTTGAGATATATGGGAAGCGGCGTGAAGAATAGGCTTGTTGCTAAAGAGAAGAGTACAATTGCTATAGCAAACCCTAGAAAACTGTCTTGCTTGAGGGATCCATTCCAACGAACCCCGTCAATAAGTTTTGATGTGACTTCGACTCCACGGCAGGTGAAATCAACCTTTCTTTCAATTCCAACTAAACGTCTTTCAAAAACCATAATTGGGTCGGCAACTAGTGCCAGTGAAGAAACAAAAGAAATCACGCTTAGAATACTACAAAGATAGAAAGTGTATGTGGACAGTAATCCAAATGAAAATAGAAGCAGTCCAGCGACTAACCCAATTAGGAAACCGATTTTGGTGACTCCTCCATAGAATCCAAAAGAGCTTTCCCAGTCACATCGACTGTAGTGTTCCGTCACAAGCACATTTTTTGGCGATTCATGTGCGACATGAAGCACTTGCATGACAACATACAGAATAACAAAAAAGACTATGTCTTGGGCAAACTGAAGTGTCATTAGAAAAAGAATTATCGATATCGAGGCAAAAGAAAGTAGAATATAGGCTTTATAGTGACGCGTCTTATCCGAAAGGTATCCCCAAAGATACGAAGCGGGAATAGAGCAGAAAATAGCAAGAGAAGTCATGACTCCAAGAGCAAGCAAAGGTCCACCTAATAGGCTGGTGTTTTTGAAAACTACAACGTATAGCGGTATGAAAACTGTAAGTAACCCAAAAGCCATATCGTGAAAGAAGAACCCTAACCGCCACATAGCCAGAGGAGCACGCCAAAGAGAGATTAAAACATTTAGCCGTACAATTGAAAAAATTTTAAGATTGACTCACTTCAATAGTAAATATTGTGGAGAACAGGTAATTCTTCAATGAATAGCTCTTCTTTTAAGAAAGCAATTATCATATCGATTTGCGATGGTAGATCGTGTTTGTTTTTTTGCCTTCTTCATTTTGTTGATATTAAAGCGTTAACCGATATAACATATGGATCTAACAAGGTCTTGTACGCAATAGCATAAAACAGGATAGGCCTAAGACGTCTTTAGTAAATTAAATCTCTTCTTGCTAAATCCTTAATAGAGAGTTGTCTAACTTTCTTACTTCGCTGGAGAGACAATTCGTAAATGGCAAAGTTTAAGGTAATAGTTTCCGACCCCCAAGCTGGAACATCTAAAGTGGTTGAGATAGAAGAAGCGCGCGCTGCACCATTAATAGGAAGAAAACTTGGCGAAATATTTGATGGCGCAATAGTCGATTTGCCAGCACACAAAGTACAAATTTTGGGCGGTTCAGACAAAGATGGCGTTCCAATGAGAGCCGACGTTCATGGAGGCGGACGCAGAGCAGTAGTTTTAAGCGGAGGAACAGGCTTTAGTCCAGAAAGAAAAGGAGAACGAAGACGTAAAACTGTTCGTGGAGACACAGTAACGGACGAAATTGCACAAATTAATATGAAAATCGTTGAACGCCCAGCATCATCTGTAAAAGCTCCCGAAGTTAAGCCTGAGCCAGCACCACAATAACAATAATGCTGTTAGTGCGCAGGCTTAAACCTTATAAACAGCCAATAATTAATTCATTCTTCATTTAACGTACATTTATTGGAAAGAAAAATCGTATGAGTAACACTCAAAAAGCCTTGCCAAAGCAACCAGAAGTTAATATCGGAACCATAGGTCACGTAGACCATGGAAAAACAACCCTAGTTCAAGCCTTAACTGGCACTTGGGCGTCAAGGCATAGTGAAGAACTCAAAAGAGGCATTACTATAAAATTAGGCTATGCAAACATGCCGATATATAAATGCCCTAAATGTCCATCTCAAAAAAGCTACACGATCAAACCTTACTGTGAGGCATGCAACTCTGAAGCTGAATTTGTCCGCGCTGTAAGCTTTGTCGACGCCCCTGGACATGAAGCATTAATGGCTACAATGCTATCTGGCGCAGCGATCATGGACGGCGCCATATTAGTTATTGCAGCTGATGAATTTTGTCCTCAACCCCAGACGAGAGAGCATTTGGCAGCAGCAGAAGTTAGCGGCATAAAAAACATAATTGTCGTTCAAAATAAAATTGACATTGTTGACCAAAAGAGGGCTTTAGAAAGTTACAAGGAAATTAAGAACTTTGTTAAAGGCACAGTTGCAGAAAACGCACCAATCATTCCAGTTTCAGCACAAAGGGGAATAAACATAGATGTACTTCTAGAAGCCATGCAAACGATCATTCCAACTCCCAAGAGAGACCCAACCTTGCCACCCATAATGTACATCATTCGATCATTCGATGTAAACAAGCCTGGAACAACAATCGAAGACCTTGAAGGAGGTATAATCGGAGGCACCATAGCACAGGGCAAATTTGCAGTAGGAGAAGAAATCGAAATCCGTCCAGGCATCATGGCAGAGAGAGAAGGCAAAACAGTATACGACCCGCTAATCAGTGAAATAGTCAGCTTACATTCAGGCGAACAAAGTGTCGAAGAAGCTACATGCGGCGGATTAGTTGGAGTTGGAACACTTTTAGATCCATCATACTCAAAAGCGGATGGCTTAACAGGCAGCATCGCAGGCAAAACAGGTATGCTTCCACCAACTCTTACTGAACTAACACTTGAAACATTCGTTTTAGAAAGAGCGGTAGGCACAAAAGAACTTTTAAAAGTTGAAAAAATTAATCCTGATGAAACATTGTTGCTTCATATTGGATCTGCAGTAAACGTAGGCAAAGTCTTTGGAATAAAACAAAATACAATCAAAGTAAAGTTGACAAGGCCAATCTGCGCTTTGCCGGGATCAAGAGTTGCTATAAGCAGGAAAATTACTGCCCGGTGGAGACTCATCGGATACGGATTGATAAAATAAAAAACGTTTAGTCGTTTATTATTCCTTTCTTGATTAGAAAATCATGTGTCTTTTGGAGTACATCCTTGGCATTTTTAAAGCTTAATTTTTCCATAGCATCCTTGAAAGTAAGCCATACGTAGCCAACATGCTCAAAAGATATCACTACTCTATCTGTTTGAGATTCCATTACGAAAAAGACCACCTCTTTGTGGACAGTTAAACCTTGCCGACGATAAAAGTAAGATATGGGCACTCTAAAACCTTCGATGAATTGTGCATCAGTTATGCTTGTCTCTTCCCTCAATTCACGGGTCACTGTTTGTTTTTCGGTTTCGCCCTGTTCCACGTTACCCTTCACGAAGTCCCAGTGGTGTGCAGCGTAATTAAGAAGTAAATAGAGTATTTGGTCATCTTTCTTTATAAAGACAACAGCGCCACATGATTTCTCGCGAAGCAATATACTCACCCAATTATGCTCCAATTCATCGACTCTTGGTATTTAAAGTAATAGCAAAAATTAGGATGAGCAAAAAATTTGATTACGAACAAAACGTTTTAAACTAGAAAACCCACGTTAACAAAACAGGAGCCCTGCCAAGTGTCGGCTTCACCGTTACAGAAAAAAACGCCCCAAAAAGTGATTTTAGATTCAAACGCTTTCTTTTCATCTTTAAAGTTCAAAATTGATATTTTTGAGGAAGTTAGTCGTTTGGTAAATCGAAATGTAGAGTTTATTTTGCTCTCACCAGTTAAGCATGAACTTGAAATTCTTGCATCTAGAAATGCGCCCAAGGCAAGTAAACAAGCGATTTATGCTCTAAGGCTGGCAGAAAAATGTAAATTTGTACCAATAGAGGTCACAAGCGAAGATGTAGATGAAGTTATTATCAGGGTGGCTAAGAGTTGGAATTCTATGGTGTTTACGAATGATAGACCACTAAAAAAGAAGCTAAGAGATATAAGCATCCCAGTGATTTATGTGAGACAAAACTCACGTCTAGACATAGACGGGTTGATATCGTAGATGTTCAAACTAATTACTCTTCAAGATACTATTCGCATTCCACCCGAAACCTTCGGTAACCCACTTGAAAAAGTTGGACGAGACCAAGTTAAACACAAATACGAAGGAATCGTGGATGAAGAATTGGGATACGTTATAGCAGTTACAGGAATAGAAGTAAGTCCAATCGGAAAAATAATCCCAGGTGATGGAGCAACCTATCACAAAGTAAACTTCTCACTTCTAACTTTCTATCCAATAATCCAAGAAGTTGTGGAAGGCGACGTTGTAGAAATCGCTGATTTTGGCGCATTCGTTCGAATCGGACCAGTCGATGCCCTACTGCACGTTTCACAGCTTATGGACGATTACATTTCATATGATGAAAAACAAGGTGTCTTGCTAGGTAAAGAAACTAAACGTAAACTTACATCAGGCGACCAAGTTAGAGTTAGAATCACAGCAGTGTCATTAGGCAGAGCTGGAAGCTCTGGAAAAATCGGAGTCACCGCAAGGCAACCATTCTTAGGAAAGTTAGATTGGCTAAAAATTGACCAAAGTAAAGAAGCGGCGGAAAAAAAGCCAGTAGAGAGTCCAGAAAAAGCTGCATAAGGTGGATTTTGAGTGATTGAAAAAGCCTGTACCAATTGTCATTTCATCACAAAAGAGAATGTTTGTCCAAAGTGTAAATCAACCAGTTTTAGCGAAGACTACAGCGGGTTAGTTGTTATGTTTGACCCAGACAATTCAGCCATCGCCAAAGCTATGAACATTAAAGAAAAAGGTCGATACGCCCTAAAAGTTCGTTAAGAGATCCATGTTCAAATTACACGGTAGCTTCTTAACCTACCGAGTATTTTATTTTTAAGGCTTTAAAGATGACTATTGCGTACACTATTACGCCTGAACTGCGTGTTAAGCTGAAAGAACCCTTCGGTAACTTAATCCAAGGCTCATTTTTCGAAACAATGAACAAAATAAAGAACCTTGTTGAAGCTGAAAAACCAATAAGGATTATTTCTGTTGGAGACATAGTTTCCCGAAATCTTCATAAATCCAACATTAATCCGCAGCTAACCATTATTGATAACGTGTCGCTTAGAGACCATAAACTTCCAAAAGAAGCTGCAGTTGATAAAACAGTTTATGTTAAGAATCCTCAAGGAACGATAACAAATGAAGCAATAGTTGCAGTAAAAGAAGCACTGGAGGGAAATCAACACATACACATTGTTGTTGACGGTGAAGAAGATTTATTGGCCCTAATCGCTGTTTTGTATGCGCCAGAAAAATCTATTGTTGTTTATGGACAACCTTACACAGGCGTTGTAATCATTCAAGCCACACCTGAGAAAAAAGATCAAGTAAAAGCGTTCCTAAACAGTATGAAACCTTCGAAAAGCTAAATAAGAAGAATACTGTATGAACTTACGCCTTAAGTGAACATTAATGCAAGTTAAAATAGAAACCACAAAGGACAACCCACTGCTAAAACGGAAAGAAGTAGGTTTCACCATTGTTCAGGGTCCAAAAGAGAAAACTCCACAACGGCTTGAAGCAAAGAAAGCCTTAGCCATCGAACTAAAGGTTGGAAATGACGTTGTTTTTATAAAGAAAATGCGAACCAAAACAGGAACAAGCACCACTCAAGGAGTAGCAAATATTTACCAATCCGTCGGTCAAGCGAAAATAGTGGAACCCAATTATATTCTAAAAAGAAACAGTCCTCCTGAAAAACCTAAAGAAGAGGCCACCGCATAATGCCGCAACCAAATGATGCAGCAGCTTCCGGGGCAAAAAAAGTCGAAAAAGGAAAACAAGAAAAATCGCACAAAAAAGAGAAAGGCGTCAAAACGATGTACAAAATTGAAGGAGACAAACTCTCACGAGCACGCCCAACTTGTGAACGTTGCGGACCAGGCTACTTCATGGCAGATCATCACGCAAGATACACGTGTGGACATTGCGGTTTCACACGTTATAAGCAAAAATAAGCAGTTTTAAATTCCCCAACCACAATTATTCTTTTTGACCTATCATGCTTAGAGTTAATGTAGTTATCAGCAGTATTTCAGCAGAACGTTTTTGGGACATCCGTAAACCCATTCCACCGATTCAAATCAACACGAACATCAACGTTGTGGGAATGGAAAAGAAACAAGACGAAACATTAGAAGTGCCTTTTGTCTTATCCATAGTCTACAATCCTTCAATAGCGCAAATGAACATCAAAGGAAACGCTTTTGTGACAGGCGAAAAAGGAGAAGTTGACAAAGTCCTAAAAGACTATGAACAAAAAAAACCTCCTGCGCCGATAATAATTCAGTCAATATCCAATGTAGTCTTCATCGAGTCAGTTCTTATTTCAAGAACACTGAACATTCCTCCCCCGATTCCACTGCCGCAGATATCTGAAACGGGAAAACCGCCAAGCACAAAACCTAAAGGCCGAGACTACAGCGCCTGAAAAAATCGTTAAACAATGGATCACCACGAAGTTTCCATGGTCTTAACGAATAATCGATGCTATCACAATCAACATGCAAAATCGAAAGCAGACCCCCCTCTATTAATCCATGATTTGGATTTATTTACATTTTTGTATTGACAAAAACAGAAAGAAAATAAAAGAAGCTAAAAAGCTGGGTTTATTTCAGCGGCACATACATTGATGAACGTGACGCACCGATACCAGGCGTTCCGTGTCGCACAGGTTTGTTGGTTATGGCAAATTCACCAAGATAGTGACCTATCATTTCGGGTTTTATGTCGATTGCAACGAATTCTTTTCCGTTATGAACGCTGATCTTTGCGCCCACCATTTCTGGCAAGACAATCAAGTCGCGTACATGGGTTTTGATGCCCTTCTCTTTTCCTTGTTGCGATTCTTTGGCTTCACGCAGCTTCTCGAGTAGGATACGTTGTTCTGGTGTTAAGCCGCGCTGTAGGGTTCTGCGTTGACGTGAAGGAAGCAGGTTAATGAATTCATCCATAGACATACCTGTTAAACTGTCAAGGCTGTATCCGCGATAGCTAAATTCTTTCGGCATTTTTCATCTTCACCTAAATTTCAATTATCTCTATTATATTTATCCTCGAAGTGCGCGTTTTTTCTTTTGTCCTGGACCACGAGCCGCGATAAGACCGACTTTCTGTCCAGGAGGAGCACCATGGGAAGTTGTGGTACATCTACGGGCACTTCGTTTGCTGCTTCCGTATGGGTGAACCGCTGGAACCATTTTACGACCGCTGGTTCTTGGGTACTTGTGACCTTTAGCTTTCATTAGATGGAATTTTTCACCTGCTTTAAGGAACGGTTTCTCTGTTCGTCCAGAAGCAGAAATTACGCCAACAGTAGCTAAACAGTAATCATTAACATATCTTGTTCTTCCTGAAGGTAATCGTATCATTGTACCCTGTGGTGTGTGGCCGACAACAGTTGCGTATGCACCTGAAGAGCGGGCCATTTTACCTCCGTCACCTGGGCGAAGTTCAAGGTCACAGACTAAAGTTCCTTCAGGCATCTTTCCTAATGGGATAATGTTTCCAATTTCAGCGGGAGCTTTTCCGCCATAGCATATTTCTTGCCCAGTGAAAACACCTTCTGGAGTGATGCTGTAAACAGATAATCCGTTGTCGAATTCTATTAGTGAAAGGGGTGAACCGCGACCTGGATCATGAACCAAATCAACTATTGTACCAATAATTTCGGCATCAAAAGATTCTTTGGGTGCAATAGTAGGGTACTTAGCTGGAGCTACACGCTTATGAGTTGAAGCGCGCCAGTTTTGACCACCGCGACCTCTTCTTTGAACACGAATACGTTTTCCCATAAATCATACCTTCTAATAGTTTAGAGTATTCCAAGTTTAATTGCTACATCTGACGCTCTGAATTCTGGAGTAAGCTTGACGAATGCTTTTTTTACGCCTTGAGGAGTAATGAGCAAGTTTACTTTTTTAACTTTAACTGAGTAGAGTTGCTCCACAGCACGTTTAACGTCTGCTTTTCCAGCTTTGATGTTAACGATAAAGATGAGTTTATTGTCTTTTTCAACCATCACGCTAGCTGATTCAGTCATTAATGGAAAAGAAATTATTTCTTCAATGTTCATTATGCTATTTCCCCGTAAAGCATGTTTAGTTTTTCGATTGCTCCATTAGTCCAAACCGTTAACCTGCCAGGATGGGTTCCTGGAGCAAGCATCTCGGTGTTTAGGTTACTAAGAGTGGTTACCTGTACGCCTGGAATATTGCTTGCTGCGTTAGCTATGTTTTTTCCGTCGACTACTACAATTAGCGGCCCAACGGCTTGCTTCATTTTCCTGCCTCTGAGTTTGCCTTTTCCTGCCCGAATATTTCGGCTATCACGTACTCTTCCAAGGTCGTCAGCAATTCCAAGACTTGTAAACGCTTCTTCAACATCTTTGGCTTTTGATAAACTTTCAAACGCGTCTTCAACAACCAAAGGCAATGCAACGACGTTCTCTATTTTATGTCCTCTTAAAGCCACGATTTCTTTTTGTGCAGTTGCTGCGATGGCTGATGTTAGAGCTAGTTTAGCTTCTTTTTTAGGTATGTTTTTAACAATAATTTTTTCTGCTCTTGGAGGGTGTGGTTGACGTCCTTTAACAGTGCTTGGAGCAAATGCGGCTCTTCCGCTTCCGCCTTTAACGCGTGGAATTCTTGCGGTACCGCTACCGGTTCCGCGTGATTCAGCGGTGGTTTTCTTCCCAGCCATTGGGTCTCTACCTTGTGGCTGTAATCGATTAGATTGTATTGCTAAGACTGCGCGTTTAATAACGTCAGGTCTTAGGGGTGTTTGAAAAACGTCTGGTAAAGCTATTTTGCCGGTGGTTTTTCCTTTTAAATTGAAAATTTCTGCGGTTTTCTGTGCCATGACTATTCAACCTATTTTCCTTGTGGTGATTCCAGTGAGACATATGTTATCTGTGGGGGTGCTTCGGGTGCTTCGGTTGGTGGTCGTGCTGGTACACGTAAACGGAGTTGGCGTTTTTCTGTTCCTGGTAAGCTGCCTTCGATTAAGATGTATGGTCCTTTTACTTCGCCATATCGGATGTATCCGCCTTTGACAGTGACTTCTTTGCCGTCTTTGCCGATTTTTAGTATACGTTTGTTGTATTCTGTGCGTTGGTGATAACCCATTTGTCCTGCTCTTGGAACCGAGTACATGATATGGTGAGGGTTCCATGGACCGTTTGTGGCGATACCGCGTTTGGTTTTTCGACCTTTGTGCTGTAACTTGGTTACTCCCCAACGTTTCACTGGGCCTTGGTAGCCTTTACCGACTGTGATGCCGGCTACGTCGATGTATTGCCCGTCTTTGAAGACTTCTTCAGGTGTAACGGTTTTGCCCAAGAGTTGGTTGGCATATTCGAATTGCTGCTGGATGGTTCCTCCGCCAATTTGGATTTCACTGGTTTCGGGTTTCTTCTTTGCAAGACTTGTTTGGCTGGGTTGTGTGGCAGCGATTACTCGAACGATGCTGGTTTGTTCGAGGGAGTCTTGCATTTTTTGGAGCATCGCATCTGTATCAAAGGTGTCCGGCAAGACCAGCAAGCGGTCAAGAATTGCTGGAGGCTCTTTCATCCAAGCTTCAGTAATATTTTGAAGCCCGTATGGTGTTTTTGTGTAAGTTTTAATACCACAAATTAGGATTGGTGGCGTTTCTAGTATGGTAGCTGCCCGTACAACTTCTTTCCCAAAGTTGGGCGAACGTTTCTTATCTTCAATTGTGAAGATATATGTCATGCCTGCTTTGTAGGCTTGGAAACCTAAGAGTCTAGGAGAGTCTGCCGTGATTTTTGGCCAGTATCGTATGCGCGCTACTGGTTTCTTGGCACGTTTCCTAGGTAAATAAGCTAATGAACCATGTCTTGGAGCATGAGTTTTACGATGTCCCATAGTACTTCCGCTTCGCGCCTTTAGCAAATAGTATAAGGGGTTATAAACATTGCCATTTAAAACGCAAAAGATAGAACTATTTGAAGAAAAAACAAATTGCCTAATTCGGGGTGTCTTTTGAGACTTTGATGTGAATTAATTTGACTTCTTTTATGTTATTGTGCGATAAAAAATATTCATTTCAGATTCAAGGAAAAAGAGTTTTGACCGCTGACCCTTTTGAAGCAATTTTCTGGCACCAAAGAACAGTTAAATAATTTTTCCTACGCATAAAAAAGCTCTTTCTGTAACTGAAAACTCTTTTAGCCAGAATCACAATCTTTAGGCTGGAGCCGGGGTGGCGGAGTGGTTATCGCGCCAGCCTCGAGATCTTAAAAATGGGCAGCCAGATGAAACGGCAAGATAGCTGGTGGGCTTCGTGCTCGCAGGGGTTCGAATCCCTTCCCCGGCGCCAACAACATACTTTTAGCAAATTTCCAGGCAACTTTTTGCAGCACAAACACCAAGAATTGCCTCTCTCCGCTTTGAAAGCTGGGAAAACAACATCAAAATTTTTCAAATGTATTGTTCTAGCAGACAGACTCTCCACCAAAGGGCTAAATGAGAGGTTTAATGTAAGAATGGGTTTATTGATAATCCACTCGATTTAGCTGAGAACTCATCTGTACCTTGAATAACCTGCTGAGAAGAGGCCCAAGCATCTTCAACTAGGCGCTGGATATTCTGAAGCACCAACGCTAAAATTTTTCCTTTACAAGTTAAACGGTAAGTTCTGGGAGTTCTTCGGGCAAAAACCAATTTCTTTCCTCTCAAGCGTCTTAGGTACTTATAGATTAAACGCTTAGAGATTCTGAGTCTCTTTGAAAGCTCTCCAGCCGATATACCGTCACAGAAAACTGCAGAGTGAACCTTCCTTTCGTTAATTGTGAGGATTTCTTTATCAGGATGTCTAATTGTTTTGAAGAAAAAAACGTAATCCCTCTCTTTAGAACTTTTTATCAGACCATTTCTTCGCAAACGTTTAAGCGTCCGAGAGACCACGCTTGGTTCAATAACACCTTCAATTTCTTCGAAGGTTTTAGGTCCCGAAATCAAGAATTGCAAAAGGGCCTCTTCATGACCCTCAGAGTGGGCAGGAAGGGTATCCACAAAATCTGGAAAACAACCGAGTCGTTCTGTTAGGCGAATCCCAAAAGAGGAGGCATAATATTCTTCTCGCACTTCAGAAACTAAGCCAACTGCCATTAAAGGACGAAGATATTCTTCACTAATGGCAATTTTATCATGTTTATGCTTGCTTTTTCTTAATTCCCGCTGAAGCTGCTTTAGGGAAAAACGGCTGTTTTCAATTGTCTTTAAAATCTGAAGCCTCTTTTCGCTTTTAAGAGCGTTGAAAAGGTCTCGAATGTAGTGGGGATTAGCCATTGCTTGTCCTAATCCACGCAGTTCATTTTTCAACTTGTAAACCTGACATCTGTTTATACATTGAAGAGGAGATATTGGAGAACAGTTTTTGCATTCAGCATCGAGAGAAGTAAGCACTCCAGATAGGGCGCAATTGTTTTCTTTTTTTCGAAGCAATGTTAAGACATTACTCATCATTCATTCGCCTTGATTACTTGAACGCACAATGGGCAGGCTTGAGAATGCCATCTACCCATCCAGTCCGACAATTACAGAACCATATTTTTACTGTAAAAAGCGTTCTCGTAAAGAAACCTTGACTAACCCTTAGTCAAACTTTCTTGACTAAAAAATGAACCACCTCATAACCCACCAAAATTTTTTAGGTGCACTAGCCATTATCTTAGAAGATATTTCATGAAGAAGATACGTGTTTATCTTGCAGGCCCTGAAGTTTTTCTAAAAAACGCAAAAGAAATTGGTCAAGCCAAAAAAGAACTCTGCAAACAATACGGATTTGAGGGTATTTACCCGTTGGATAATGAGATAGAGACTACGGGTAAAATCCCAATGCAGATAGGTTTTTGCATCAACACAGCGAATGAAGAGTTGATTAAAACCTGCGATATAATTGTTGCAAATATTACGCCCTTCCGTGGGCCAAGTGCCGATGTAGGAACTGCCTATGAAATGGGGTTTGCACATGGACTTGGCAAAAAAGTATTTGCTTACACTAACACTACTGAACTTTTTACGGAACGGACAATAAGAACACTCAACTGCAAAGTTGACAGAGACAAGGACGGGAAACTAAGAGATTCGTACGGTATGTTAGTTGAAGAAATGGAGTTAACGGATAATTTAATGCTTGACGGTTGTGTGCATGCAAGCAGCGATTGCTTAGTGGTTGAGCAGTCACCTGCAACTCAATTGTTCACTTTCCTTGGAGGATTTGAAAAATGTCTTAAAACCGCCCAAAAATTGTGCAAGTCAAAGGATTAGCAAAATGATAATTTTTGATTACTTTGCGAGTTAGGAAAAATCGATAGAAAAAACCGCTACGGATTAAATTTGTAAGTAGTCTCCGTTATGATAGCGTTTTGCATTTTACCCTGCCAAGATATCAGGACATCTCCAGTGTTCCAGTATTGCATTGGCTTGTACTGTGCCTCTATTGTATAGATTGGATTTGGCGTCACAGGATATTGCATAGTGACGTTCCAGCCTGAACTTTGATAAGAGTAAAATTCAGAACCCATCATACCCATCGGAGTCATTCTGCCGCCGATCCAAGTTAACGATTGCATGTACGGGTCGGTCTGATTGTGGTAAGCCTGTATATACAGCATAATTAAATCTCTAATTTGTTCCTGATCTAAACCTAATTGAGGGACATTATTGATAGTGTTGCTGGTTTCGGATATCAAGCCATCTTTGTAGGTTCCAACCCAATCGAAGACGCATCCATCTGATGAGTAATTGACAGATATTTTGTAAATTGATTTTGCAACCACAGGATTCTGTAACGAAATATCCCAGTTCCCGCTATGATACATATATGTCTTTGAACCAAGCAATCCAGAAGCTTCTCTGCCTTCGCTCCAAGAAAGGCTTTGCATTAGAGGAAAAGTCACCGTGTGATTAGCCGCAATGTATACCATTACTTGGTCACGAATCTGTTCCATGAAAAAAACCGTGTTGCTTGAGTTATCATGGTTTTGAGCCAAAAAATATGTCAAACCCAAATATCCGCCTAAGACAACAAGAAACAAGGTTATTGCGAAAGCGGCGATTATCGTTTTTCGCAAATATTTTCACCTATTTGGTTTAGCACAGAATAACTATATAGAGCCTTTGGCTGAAAAAGCAGCCAAACAAAAAACTTGTTAGCCCATTAACGTCGGATGGGCATCTTCTTCATTGATGTGGTGCATCACGTGGATAGCTAAACCGGTAGCTGCACCCGCCGAAAGCCCGACAAGCAAATAGGTCAACCATGAATAGCCCCCAACTAACCCTACAACAGCTAACGCATCAAAACCCAATGCAACAGCAAGATAACCAACACACCACATTTTAACACTCATCCCGCGAGGCTTATTTATACCGATACCGCCGAGCATACCCAACATTATTAGAAAGCCAACTAACGCGTAAACCAAATCGTAACTCAATCTCATCACCTAGTCTACAGGGGGCATTGTTCCCGTTGGACTTAATTAGTCTATCGAAATCCAATTAACCTTCAAAGTTAATTGATCCTTTCCAACTACCTCACCGTTAACCTTTTTTACTTACAAAAAAGAATCTAAAGCCAAAAAGGGTGTGGATTCATTAACCAACTTTGACGTTAGACAATGCCATAAATGGGCTCAACTTCTTATAGAGCGCAAACAAAAACTCGACCAAGCTTACGCAGACATTGACCGCCAAGATTTTGAAGCTGCGAAGCAAGCGTCCAATCAAATTTTCAATGGATCTCTTGGCGGAAAGCAGACAGACCCAGGAATGTCAGGTTCGCTCCTCTATCACATGGCTATGGTTACAAAAATGGAATCCGAAAGCAAAGTACTTCTCGAAGAGCTAAAGGTCAGCTTACCAAATATAGAACCAGATTTAAACAGGATCTACAGCGATTTCGAATCTGACGCCAAACAACTAACAAAACCGTTAGGTTCAATTCCAAGGGCATTTCAAACAATCCAAACTAAACGATTAGCAACGGAGGAAAAAATATCACTCTTCACTAAGCTCAAACAGGAAACCAAAATCGCAGAAGATCTACTAAGAAAGAAAGACCCCAAAGCAAAAGCAGCACTTGAAAAAGCCTTCCTCGACTGGACCCAACACGTTGTACAGATGCGACTCATACAAGAATATGAAACAATTAAGGGACTACTCGTAACCACCGAACTTGCAAAAAAAATTGGTTTGCCCACGCTTGAAGCAGCCATGAGTCGGGTTAAAGAAAAGTTCGGTCAAGAAACCGTCAAAATCGCTCTTGACGTGACGCTGAAAGTTGGCATGCGCCGCGAAAAACTACAATCAGTCATGTTAAGCGACCACTTCATCAACTACACAATGAGCACCCAAACCTTAGACGGGCACATGGAGTTTTTGAACTGCCCCATATACGGCAGCCATAAGTACGCTCAAGAAAAATATGGCACCCCCAAGGAAGTATCAGAACTATTTTGCCGCCAATTCTGCTTTGCCCACGCCAAAGCCATGCTTGACACAGTTTTACCATTCCCATTCACTCTTTGGCAACCAAAACTAATCGCAAATGATAGCAAGTGCGAATTCTACCTAAAACTAGCATACTCGCCCATCGCAGACTTAACTCAACAGTTTGTGCCCCTTGTGATGTCTTGGAACGTAACGCGTGAATGCAACATGAAATGCAGCCACTGCTACATTAATGCCACAGATAAAAAGCTTGAAAATGAATTAACCACCGAAGAAGCAAAAGCATTCATGGACCAAATCTGTCAAGTCAGTAAACCCTTACTTATTCTCAGCGGTGGCGAACCACTCCTGCGTAAAGACATCTTTGAACTCATAGAATATGGTGCAAGCAAAGGTTTGAAAATGGGCTTGGGAAGCAACGGCTACCTAATCGACGATTCTATCGCGAAGAAACTCAAAGATGCCGGAATCGCAACCGTTTCAATCAGCCTTGACTCAAACGTTCCAGCCCAACATGATGAATTCAGAGGTGTAAAGGGAGCATTTGAAAAAGCCGTCAACGCATGCAAAGCTCTACGAAAAAACGATGTACTCGTACAAGTTAACGCCACATTAACACACCACAACTACGATCAAATCGACGACATCATGTCACTAGCCGAAGATATCGGAGTCGAAAATTTCCATTTATTTTTCCTTGTCCCTACAGGACGAGGCGTAAAATTAACCGATATTTCACCTCAAAAATACGAGGACATGATAACAAAGACCTTTGCAAAGGTTAACAAGCACAGATTAAATGTAAGACCCTCATGCGCCCCGCAATTCATGCGAATTGCTAAAGGTATGGGTTTAGACATGCGACAATGGATACGTGGATGCATTGCTGGATTGTACTATTGCCGTATTTACCCAAACGGAGATGTAACACCATGCCCCTACTTGCCAATAAAACTCGGCAACGTTCGAGAAAACACCTTCAAAGACATCTGGTTCAACTCAAAAGTCTTCAAACAACTGCGTGATTCAAATACATTAAAAGGCAAATGCGGCGCTTGTGAATACAGAATTATCTGCGGGGGATGCAGAGCCCGGGCCTACGGATTGTCAAGCGACTTCATAGACTACTGTGGCGATTTGCATGTTCCATCGGAAATAAAAGGAGATTACTTAGCTGAAGATCCGTGGTGTGTCTATGAACCAAAAAACTATTTAAGCAAAAGACGACTCTCAAAAACTTCAACAGGCAGTTAAATAGGCTTTGGCAGCCCGCAAACACAGCGTTTCAGTGCCTGTGGACCGCCAAAACAAAAAAGAAGGCGAAAAAATGAACGGAGTCCACACCACAATAAATTTAGCCAAGGCAGAAATAGAAAAAGCTCTACTCAATAAAACTAATACTTCGACAATCAAAAAGACAAATACTGTTTTTAAGTTGCACCACCTAAAAACAAGCAGACATTAGGAGGCACCCAGCATTTCACATGCCGGTCTCTCTAAGAATTTCTTCGGAATGTTTAAAGAGGCCACCCTGTCTTGCGTGTTTGACATAGGCGGCTTAATCGCCGGTTTTGCAATAGCTCTCCAGCTCGGGAT
Source organism: Candidatus Bathyarchaeota archaeon (assembly GCA_963775465.1). Lineage (GTDB taxonomy): Archaea > Thermoproteota > Bathyarchaeia > Bathyarchaeales > Bathycorpusculaceae > Bathycorpusculum. Next base: position 37,132 of record CAVZIW010000003.1, read on the forward strand.
ATTTCAACTCTCACCTTGGGCCATTGCACTTTATCCTGCAGTAGTTAGCGTCAAAGGAGTCACTACAGGTTTACTAACAGGGCGTCTAAGCACAGCATTACACCTCGGGACAGTTTACCCCAAGTTTTTTGGGAACACTCAAAGCTTCTATAAACTCATCGGAGCAATAGTGGTTCTAACTCTTACTACAAGCGCAACCATCAGCGTTATAGCCATACTCTTTGGAACACTATTTTGGGGAATAACATTAGCTGATTTTTCTGCTATCCTAACAGTTATGGTCGCCACCATGTCTTTGGGTTTACTCACAACCCTAATTACAACAAAAGTCATGTTCATTTCTTTTAGGAGAAGCCTTGATCCAGAGGTAATCGTTTTCCCAGCAATCTCTACGATGGCAGATATTGTAATAACTTTCATGTACATAGGGGTTCTAAACTTATACTTTTCAAGCGACCTCGGTCAGTGGACTATCATCTTATTCGGAATCTTCAATGTCGGACTGGTATTAATTACACTATATAGGTTCATTCGAAAAGCAGATTTTCTGAGAATAATTAAGGAATCATTGGCAACACTGCTTCTAATCGCTTTTGTCGTAAATATAACTGGCACGGCTCTGAGAGGCGTTAATGCTTTAGCAGGCATTCGAAGAGAAATCTTCATAGTTTATCCAGCAATTATTGACTTGATCGGAGACGTGGGTCTTATTGTTGGATCAGCCGCCACGACAAAACTTGCATTGGGGGCACTTGCTCCTTCTTTTTCATCAATAAAAAGCCATGCCAAAAACATATTTAGCACATGGCTCTCATCAATTCTACTATTTGGAGTCCTCAGTGTTCTTGCATTAGCCATAAACAACAAGTTGTCTCTTCCAGGAATTTCGAGCCTTCTACCTACTCTTTTCTTAACTAACATAATTGCTTTCATTGGAATTGTTGTTATATCCTATGCAATTTCCATTGTTACTTTCAAAAGAGGCTTAGACCCTGACAACTTTGTCATCCCCGTCATAAGCACTTTAGCAGACAGCATAACAACCATAGCTCTATTTGCCGTCCTAAATATCGTGATTCTTTAACGCCTCTTCGCCATAATTAAAATATAAGGAAAAGGTATCCTTTAGCTGGAGCGCTCATTTAACATTGCCCCAATTTGAAAAAATAGAATATAAACCAGTCCCAGTTAGAGAAATTCTTCTTGAAATGAAAAATCTTTCTGAGTTAATGATTGACCTAGCATATTCGTCAGCATTATACAATGATAAAGATCTAGCGGAAGACGTGCTTGCACTAGAATCAAGAGTTGATAATTTATCTTACCTTCTAGAAATGGAAATAATGATTGCTGCCAGAGACGCAAAAGATGCAGAGGCATTAATTGGTGTTTCAATTGTTGCAGCCTCAACCGATAAAATATCTGACGCCGCAGCCGATATAGCTGCGATAGTAACCCGAAACATAGGAGTTCATCCTATCGTGGGTGAAATCTTTGAAAAAGTACAAGAACGCTTAATGAAAGTCACAGTCAAACCCAATTCTTCAATCATAAACAAAAGAATTGATGATTTGGATTTGGAAGTAAAGATGGGGGTAGACATCATTGCTATTCGTAGAAACAGCGACTGGTTACTAAACCCAACTAGCGAAGAAAAAGTTTTCCAGGGAGACATTCTAATAACTCGTGGAGCACCCTCGGGAGTTGAAGAGTTTAAAGATTTAGCAGAAGGAAAACTTGCAACATTAGACGTAGATAAACGAGCAAAGTTTGAAGAAATAGTTACAAAGTTCGTGGAGCTAAAAGACACCTCGGAGTTAATGCTGGATTTAGCTTACTCAGCGTTAATGCTAAACAGCAAAGAGCTCGCCGAAGAAGTAGAAGGACTAGAGGAACACATGGACCAGCTGCACACAAACGTTGAGTTACTTGCCTTAAACAGTGATTTCAAGAAGGAAGAAGCATCAGGCTTTCTCGGCTTAATTAGACTTGGCATTGCAACCGAGAAAATAGCTGACGCAGCAGCTGACATGGCAGAGGTTGTATTAAGAGGCATAGAACCACATCCAATCTTAGAATTAGCAATAAGAGAAGCTGAAGATACTGTTGCTCAAGCCTGTGTTACTGCCGATTCGCTGCTTATAGGCAAAACATTGAAAGAAACGCAGGTGCATGAGGAAACCGGCATGTGGATTTTAGTCATAAAAAGAGATAATAAATGTGTTCGACCGAGGGCAGACACAGTAATTAAAACAGATGACATTTTAGTTGCTTCAGGATACGCTGAAGGAGCTGACGCTTTAAGAAAAATGGCTTCTCCTGCTCAAACCTGCGAAGATGAATAAACCAAGAATTTTTCTTTTCGCCCCCATCAAAACTATAAGCTAGTTAAATGTAACCAATCAAAAGAAAGCTACTTTAATTTGAAGAGGGGTTGAGATAACGTTAACGTGCCAAAATCCTATTTGTAGAAGAACCTTTGCAACACCCCTAAAAACCGTTAATTTACGGGATATCTTTCCTGAACCGTACCTAGCCTGCCCTTACTGCTTAACCAAAATAGAAGACCCCGATACTAAAACTCGAATAGAAAAGAGGGCACCTGAAAAAACTGAATACAAAAACAAACAGCAAACAAAAGAGATATTGGAAAAGTCGCAAACATGTCAACATCACCTTGGATACCTTAGTGAACGCACACAAAGTGATGAAATTCCTGAACCTTGTCTTGTTTGCAAAAATGTCATTGACTGCATGAAAAGAAAAAGCAGGTAATATTTACAATTCTTCCTATAATAGCGGGTTAAAAATAAATCAAAAAAACTGAAAGGAAAATAAGAAAAAACTCAAGATACTATTACTTTTTCTTTTCTACAGGTTTTTCTTCGGCTGCAGGAGCTTCTGACATGTTTTCTGGTTCAGTTTCTGCTTTGGGCTCTTCCTTCTTATCTTCAATTTCGGTTGTGATTTCTTCGATTGGTTTTGGAGGCGGGGTTGTTGCCATTGTCCAACCGATCCAGGCGCCAATGAAAAGAATAGCCACGAATGCAATGAAGACGGGTATTGCGATAGTCCAGAATTGGGCGTTTTGCTTTGCAGCAGCCGTATTTGCGATTAAACCGATAGTGCTAAGCCAAGTCGGATAGAATAATGTAACCAGATAACCAACAGCTACGACAACACAAACGACTAGTATTGCTCCACCTATACCTTGATCTTTGCTAACCATTTAGTGATTCACCACTTTATAGCCATGTATCTTCTTAGACAATTTAAAGTTTGTCATAATTTTCAATTGAGCCGTTGATTAGGTGGTGCCCATTTCCCAAGTCGAAAGATATTTTTTCTGCTCTTCAGTAAGCTCGTCAATTTTGATCCCCATGGAATGAAGTTTTAATTCAGCTATTTTTTCATCAATTTCTTTGGGAACACCATAGACTTTAGTATGGAGCTTATCTGACTTGGCTATGAATTCTGCGCAGAGAGCTTGATTGGCAAAAGACATATCCATAACTTCGGATGGATGCCCTTCTGCTGCTGTAAGGTTTACTAGTCTGCCTTCAGCGAGCAGATATAATCGTCTCCCGTCGTTAAGGGAATATTCTTCCATGTTTGGACGCATTGTACGTTTAGATTTTGAGAGGCCTTCCAGGTCAGATATGCTAATTTCTACGTTAAAGTGACCACTGTTACAGAGGATAGCGCCATCTTTCATCTTCTGCATGTGTTCTTTGCGAATAACATTAAGATCACCTGTTGCTGTCGCAAATATATCGCCTATCGGTGCTGCTTCAGACATAGGCATAACTCGTAATCCATTCATGGCTGCCTCCAATGCTCGAGTTGGTTGAACCTCAGTTACAATTACATTTGCTCCTAAACCTTGGGCACGCATTGCTATGCCACGACTGCACCAACCATAGCCTCCAACAACGAAGTTTTTGCCGGCAAGCAAAACTGAAGTTGCCCGCAGAATACCGTCGATTGTGCTTTGACCCGTGCCATAGCGGTTGTCGAAAAGATATTTGGTAAATGCATCATTGACGGCTATTATGGGATATTTTAGAGTATTATCACATTCCATGGCGCGCAATCGAACAACGCCAGTTGTTGTTTCTTCAGTACCACCCCTGATGTCTTTTATTTGCTCTTGCCGTTTGCTATGCAACATACCAATTACATCGGCGCCGTCGTCCATAGTCATGGTGGGCTTAAAGTCGAGAACTTTTTCAATACATCTATAGTAGTCTTCAGTATTTTGTCCTCTCCAAGCAAAAACGTGTACACCACTATCAGCTAATGCAGCAGCGACATCATCTTGAGTTGAAAGTGGATTGGAGCCACAGAGAGCGATTTTAGCTCCTCCAGCAACCAATACATTCACCAAAACAGCAGTCTCCTTTGTCACATGTAGACATGCAGCTAGAATATGGTTCTTTAGAGGTTTTTCCTTTTCAAACCGAGTTTTAATTATATTAAGAACAGGCATATGTTTTGCTGCCCATTCAATCTGTAAATGCCCTTGAGGTGCAAGACTCTTATCTTTGATTTGAAATTGGTCCATCTGAAATCCTTCTTTTTCTGAAACATTGTATTCTCTACTTATTAGAATTTCCTCCCAATATGACCAAGCTTTAGATGTTAGCGCTAAAAAAACTTTAATTATGCATTGTCCAGAGATACTCTGAGGGAGCATAATGAAAGAGCCTTTTACATCGTTTGTAAGAAAAGAATTGGTCCCCAGAACTCTATTGATAACATGTGGGTTGCCTGCAAGTTATAAAACAGAAACTTCAGAGCAAGTTTCTAAAATAAAAGGATACCCTATTCTTCGAAGTGACTTAATTAGACTAGAAGTCCTCAAGAACGAAGACATTTTCGATGCCAAAGTCGCAGGAAACATGAACAAAAGACTGTCTGTCTATGATGAATTGTTTAGAAGGGCAAATGAACAGGCTGCAAAGGGTAACGATGGCTTAATCCTAGACGCCACGTTTGTTACACAAGAACTTCGACAACGCGCCGCCGAAATAGCTGCGAAAAACAAAATGACCTTTGTTATTCTACAAACTAATTGCCCCAAAGAAGTATCTCTTGCCAGAATTATGAGGCGAACAAAAGAAAAATACGAATCAAACGCTTTGACCGAAGAGGCATATATTGCTAACAAGAACAAATTCGAACCTGTTGACTTAGATGATCTAAATAGAAAATATCCATCACTTAATATGCTCCATTTAATGGTTGACACATGCCATGATGAAATTGACCAATGGTATGTGGTTAACATGGATAAAAGGTAAGAGCAGCAACCAATGAAAATAGACTTACACATCCACTCAAAAAGCTCGGACGGAAAGATGGATGTTCAAGATATTTTTAAAGAAGCCATAGATAGAAAAATCGACTTCATAGCAATAACAGACCATGATTCTATTGTTTGCCAACCCCAAGCCATAGAAGAAGCAAAACGAATCGGCATAAACTACGTTACTGGTGTTGAGCTAAACATAGCTTTTTCCCATCCCAAGTTCCTGAATGGCAAAACTGTTTCACTCGACTTATTAGGTTACCAATTTGACTCCAAAAACAAAGCATTATCGAACAAACTTGAAACACTTGCAAAATACAGAGAGGAAAGAGCAGCCAAAATCCTGAACAACCTAAATGCTGAATTCCAAAAAGAAAACATTGTCGAATTGACCAAGGCAGATTTACGCCAGATTGAAGAAACAGTCGACGGTTCTATTGGAAGACCACACATAGCTGATTATCTTGTAAAGAAAAATATTGTTAAATCACGCCAAGATGCCTTCGACAAATACCTAGTCAAATGCGATGTGCCAAAGTTTCCCCTGTATTTGGAAGAAGCTGCAAAACTCATAAAGGATGCAGGCGGAAAATTGGTGATTGCTCATCCAAACGACCCACATGGAACATCACTATCATCTCTAACCAATGTACTTACTGAGCAAACACAGATTATCGCGGAAAAAATGTTAACTTCTATTGATGGAGTTGAATGCTGGCATTCAAGGCACACCTTAGAAACCACAAATCACTATGTCGCTTTTGCCAAAGAGCACGGGTTGATTATGACGGGGGGAAGCGATTGCCACCAAAAACCAATTATTATGGGGACAGTCGATGTTCCGAGTTGGGTAAGAAAGCAGTTTTCATAGTTGTGTATATTTAGCTTTAATGGTTAGTTTTACCAATGTTTCTAAATATAGTCCACCCTTCATAGAAATACGACAAGCTCCCCCATCCTCATCCCATCCAACCTAACCCAGCATAGATTACAAACAAAAAAACACATCTCCCATCCCAACAACAACTGAAAAACATTCAGAACCAAAAAAGCAAACCTCCCCGCCACCAAAAGATTGGATGGGAACACTTCAACAATAACCCATCCTCAAAAAGAAAAAAATTACGCCAAAACGAAGCAAAAATGTTGGCTGAAACAACTCGAACTAAATACAGACTTATAGTTTTGTTTAATTAGAGACTCTTAACATATTCATTGGCAAGCTTGAAGTAAGCTTGTGCCTCTTTAATTGCAGATGTTTTTTCCGTTTGTTCAATGTTAGTGTCATCTAGTTTGAAGCTTATTACTTTGCCACGTACATAGGCTCTGTAGCATTTATAAAATGCTAAAAGCTGCATTAACTGTTTGTCCTTGGAATAAACCAGGTAGCGTTCTAAGAAATAGTTTGAGAGATCTGTTCTTTGTTGGAAGTCAAGGTCCATTGCTAGGAAGGCTACGTCTGCGGCGACGTCAGAGTAACGGAAGCGATCGTTAAATTCTATTGCATCAAATATACAAATCTGATCAGTTATGAAAATATTGCCCGAATGAAGATCTCCATGGCAGTCTCTAATTTTATTACTAACAATTCTATCCTCGAAAAGAGCCTTATTCTTCTCAATGAAAGTGTTAATTCCAGTTTGGATGAATTGAAAGGTTACTTTTGGGATTGTTTGATCGATATATTTTGTAGTTTGGGAAAAATTTTCATCCCAATTGGTCTTAATAATTTTAATGGTGCCAAATTGACTAATTTCAAGGTTTGTTTGTGCCTTCAAATGGAACTGAGATACAACTTTGGCTATATCGTCAATAGTTTCCTTGAAAACTTTGCCCTCTTTTAGTAAAATAGTCATTATTCTTTCTTGAGGGAGACGCTTCATTTTTAAAGCGTACTCAATTATTTCACCTTCGCCCTTTATCTTAATCTTGTTTTTTTGGTTGATAGGAACAACCTCCAAGTATATTTTTGGACAAAGTCGCTTATTGATTTCCAATTCTTTCTGACAATAAAGATGTCGATTTTCAAGAGTTGAGAAATCCAGAAATCCAAAATTAACTGCTTTTTTTACTTTGTAAACAAAGTTGTCTGTTACAAATACAAACGATATGTGAGTTTGAATGAGCTCTATTTTGCCTGTTTCTTCAGGGTAGGAATCAGTTCTAAGTAAGGCGTCAACAACTTTGTTTTGAGTTTGCATTCGAAATCTTCCTTAAAATATAATTCTTTGAGTTAGCAACCAATAAAGGTTAGGGGTAAGTAAGTGATTGATTGGTTAAGTAGGCTTATGTTTCAGCAGGTTAAAAGTAAGTTTGCCACTTATTGGAATTAGAGGATAATTTGAAGAAAAAAATCAATGACCATTGCAAAGGCGCTCTAAATAGCAATCGAGTAAGAAATGTAAAAACTAAACTTTCAAAACTAAAAAGCTTGAAAGCTCTTAACATATTTTAAGACTTTTTCTGCTTGCTCTTCTGATATATGCTTATCTTGGCTGAGGGAATGAACTATTTCAGTGATAGTAGCTAATGCATGGACTCTGTAGCCAAGTTTTTCCAAGTTTTCTTTGCCACCGTGCTGACGGTTAACCACAACCAACAAATGCTTTACGTTGGCACCAAGTTCGTGAAGAGGTTTTAGCCCTTCGATTTTAGAGAGCCCCTCGCTTACAACGTCATCAAAAAAAAGAATATTGTCTCCTTTCTTTACATCTGCACCGGCAATTCTGCCTGTGACTCCATAACCTTTCTCTTCCTTTCGTATAATAACACATGGCAAGTTTAGTTGGCATGCGATGCTGGGCACTATTAGGGCGCCTTTGAGCTCAATCGAAGATAACTTATCTATTTTTTCTTCTTTTGCTATTTCCATTATTTTTTCTGACGCAACCTCAGCGACAGTACACAAGTGTTTTGGATCGGATAGTACGCGTGATAGGTCAATGTAGTAAGGACTGCTTGCTCCAGATTTGATTTTGAAAGATCCAAACCTTAGGCAACCTGATAAGTATAAAGCGTTAGCAATTTTACTGATATTAGACGTCATGAAACTTTTCTCCTTAAATTGTGAATACAAACTAGTGAATTTAACCCTTGCCGATTGGCAATTACTCCTAAAAAAAATGCGCCAAGTCTCTTTCAAAATCGACGTAGTAGGGTTAAACGACTAAGTCCGCCATATCCACACTTCGCTCGTAAATCTGCTTCAGAAAAGAAACCGCTGCTAGAAGCTGAGGCAACAAGTCCACCGATAAGTCCTTAGCAACTCGCTCAACGGTAGAAGAACTCGCCTCCACTTTGCCATATAAGTCTCGGACTTGTTCAGCTAAAGATATGTCTTTAACCAAGAAAGCCTTGAAAGCGTGTTCGTTAGCTTCACAACAAATCAATTGCAATTCAACAAGTGATTTCTTCACCTCATCAGATAATTTTATACCGTTGAGGGCCAAAGTATTTTGAGCTATTTGAACACAAGAATCCCCGATTCCTTCAATTAAACTTGCAGCTAAACGGTAATCTAGACATTCAATCGGAGTGATGTCAAGCTTATCGCTTAGCCGCGGGTTCTGAATTATTGTACGCAAGATTCTAACAAGTAAAAAATATAGCCTATTGCTTTCATTATCTCTGGCAACTACGCTTTTTGCAAGCTCCAGATCGCCATTGATAAACGAGTTTGAAACATCCCTAATCATTCCCGTAACAAGTCCATAGTTCCGTTGCAATATTTTTCCCGGCAAAAACCCGAAAGGTAGTTGAGAGATACTTTGCAAGGAAATTTTTGATATTGTTTCTTCAACGATTTCTAAACCTGCGAGAGAAATAGCTGTTGATTTAATGATGTTCCTTGCGTTTGCGTCAATGCGGTCTTTAGCTTCGATATTTATGGTATCATAGCCAAGAAGGTAACGACCAACAATTTCACGACCCAGAAATGGACCAACACCTAAAGTGGCAATTTTAAGTTGAGGTTCAGTATCGTATTTGGGGTCGACAAGAAGTTTGCCGTCGCTTGTGGTCTCTAAATTAACCAGTGACCCCTTCGCAAGATTGTTCTGTTTTGCCCAGTCACGAGGGAGGCAAACAAAGAAGGTTCCTGTTGGCGTTTGTTGAACTTTGCGAGATTCACCCATATTCAGCTACCCCAAGTTGTAACATATCTAAACTATTTATGAATTATTTAAACGGAACCAAATTTAGCAGTTTGCAGAATTGAATCAAAGAAAAGGATAATTTTTCGTAAAAGGTTGGTACCCACCCATCAATAAGTAAATTGCTAACCAAATAAAAAACAGTAAATAACTCCGAAGCATAAAAGCATAATCATAAAAGACCTCTTAGATGGGGCAGGCGCAAGAACTAGATGAGCTTAGAAAAACTTCAACAAGCAATAGAATCGATCATCATGGCGGGCTACCAAATAAATAGTGAAGCGTTTGAGTTCTTGTGCAAAAATTCTGAAAGCAATGATCCTGTCTGTATCGTAAGCCAGGCTTTGGAAAAAATCCAGGCGTTGCGGGAAAAACCAATGTTTATAGAAAAAGGCTTTCTAGAAACACTTGTTCAAGCGCCAATTCTGGCGCCCCAAATGCAAGTTCCAGAACCGTCAGCTCAGAACAGATCACAGTCATATGTTCCTCAGCCTCAAATTCGACCTCTAGAAGAAATTCTAACAGGGAATCAAACCGAGTTTTATCCATATGCAAGAGACATCCCATCGGATCTGAAAATTCTCGATGATGCAACCAGAAAATTAACCTCAAATGGCACGCTTGGCGAATATGTGCTATATTTCCAAGACCGCTTTAAGCGAATAGAGAGATTGTTAAGGCAAAGGATTGATGTAAAAGCAGCAACGCCTATTGCAGAAGCTTTAAAGTCACCACCGAAAACCAAGCTGAAAATCATTTGCATGTTGACTGAAAAACGTGACTCGAAAAACAACACTATTCTTTCAGTTGAGGATTTGCATGCAAGTGCAACCGTACTCGTGCCGCAGAAAGCCTCCGAAGACGTCAAAAAGAAAGCGTTAATGCTCCTACCAGATCAAGTTGTATGTATAGCCGTAGCAAAGACAAGGAGCAACTTGCTGATGGCAGAGGACATAATCTTTCCTGAAGTAGGAAAGAAACCACCTCAACGTGCCCAAGAACCCGTTTACGCCGTCTTCACATCTGACATTCATATTGGAAGTACAAAATTTACCAAAGAAGCTTTCAGGAGATTTATTCTTTGGTTAAGGGGGAAATATGGGTCACTTGAGATGCGTGAAATTGCTAGTCGAGTCAAATACGTCCTAGTTGCAGGGGACATTGTGGACGGCGTGGGAATCTATCCTGACCAACAGAAAGAGCTAACCATTCGTGATGTTCATAAACAGTACAATTACGCAATCAAATACCTAGAAAAAATACCTGAATATATAGAAATAGTGCTTTCACCAGGGAACCATGATGCATCTCGGAAATCGCTGCCCCAACCCGCCATACCAGAAGGATATTTGGCTGCAATTCAAGGCAAAAAAAACTTTCATTCAGTCGGTAGCCCATGTTATCTTAGCGTGCATGGTGTTGACGTTCTCATGTACCATGGCAGAAGTCTAGATGATATTATTGCCGTAATCCCGGGTATGGATCATCAGCATCCAGAAAAGTCAATGCGTTTACTTATGCGAGGAAGGCACTTGGCTCCCGTTTATGGAGGGAAAACGATGCTTTCTCCAGAAAACAGAGATTACTTGGTTATCGATAAGGTCCCAGACATATTCCATGCTGGACATGTGCATGTTAATGGATTATGTAATTATAGGGGGGTTCTCGTGGTCAACTCCGGAGGCTGGCAGGAACAAACTGATTATATGGAAAAGTTGGGATTAGTTCCTACACCTGGCAAAGTGCCAGTTGTGAACCTGCAAACGATGGAAACGACAGTTATTTCATTTCTGTAATTTATATGGAGTTTTGGGAGAATAGCTGAGCAATTGGTTAAAGCGGTTGTCGTCACCAAAGACGTCACGGATTAACCCCCGGGAAATTTCAAGGCGAATTTTTTTAGTTCTTCCGTATCTACCCATGCTTACGACTTTGGCGTTCACTAGCCCCATCGAGTCTAGCTCATTAACTAAGGTACCCAATCGTCTTTGAGTTAAAAGTCCTGCACCCATCTCGCCACATAACTCATTGTAGACATCATAAATTTCACCAGTTGTGGCACTAGACTTGTTTAAGTGGTAAACACTCAAGACCACCAGTTTTGAATGCAATGTCAAATTCTTTAACGCTTCCAGAACGCGATTGTGTTCAATGTGTTTCTCTGCTTGACGTACATGCTCTTCAGTAACTGACTTTGCATTCTCTCGTTCTGCCACTTCACCAGCTACACGCAGCAAATCCAATGCTCGTCTTGCATCGCCATGTTCTGCAGCTGCTAGGGCCGAAGAAATACTCAGGGCTGAATCAGATAAAACGCCCTCTTGGAAAGCTAGCCTTGAACGTTCGAGAAGGATATTACGAAGTTCACCTGCATCATAAGGTCTGAACACCAGCTCTTCTTCGCTAAGAGAGCTGAAGACTCTAGGGTCGAGAAACTCTTTGAGACGTAAATCGTTGGATATGCCAATTATCGAGACCTTGCTTTTGTTTAGTGTCTCATTTATTCTTGTAAGTTCGTACATGAAAGCATCTCCGCGTTCCTTGATTAAAGCATCAACTTCATCCAGAACTACTATAAAGATAATTCGAGATTGGTCAAGACATGAACGGAACCGATCGAAGACTTCACCAACTGAGAGTCCTGTGAACGGTACTGCTAACCCCACACTTTGGCTTAAACTAGCAAAAACACGATATTCAGAACCAGTCATACGGCAGTTGATATAGCAGAATTTTATTTGTGCACCATATTCTTTGGCTTTGGATTCTAAATGGCTTAAAACATATTTTGCAACAGCTGTTTTTCCTGTTCCTGTCTTACCATATATGAATATGTTTGAACATCTAGCATTTTTTAAGACAGGTGCAACAGTTGCACCTAAGAGACGAATCTGATCTTCTCTGTGAGGCAGTTTTTCAGGAAGATAATCATGTCTGAGAACTTCGCGGTCTTTAAAGAGCTTAATACCATTAACAAAATTGTCGAATACATCATCTAATACGTTTGAATTCCCCATCTTACCCACCGCTTTTCTTCAGAGGTACAACCGTTACTTCTTATGGAACAGATAAAGGATGTAGTACAAAAAACTGGTCTTAGAACACAACAATCCTAAAAAAAATGAAAATACATCGGCAAAGACAAGTAAACAAAGGAAAAACACGCACCCCCAGGTTTCTATTGGAAAAAATGGATGCTATAAAGTTTAACACATTATTACTACTTATAATAATATACTCTGAGTTGTAAATACAAATTCTATATATTAATTATTGTTATCCAAGAAATTAAACTATTTTTCTTCAAATATTTTTTTCTCTCTTTACAGTCTTCATTTTGCTCAAAATCCTCGAAAGGAAACGTAGGGGTGTCTCTTTAGAGCTTAATCCATCATAAAAAAATTAAAATTGCTTATTGCATTGCTAGTCTATTCATACTCTTGTAATATCTTAATGTATGAACATCCAAGACACTTTTACGTGCAATTTTTCTTTTCTCTGCATTCACAAAGCTGTGAATACATGTAAAATAATAATAAATTTGTCGCTTTAACAAGCCCCTTTTAGGATAATTTGTTTTAATTCTGTCTTTTAACAGTGAATAAGCCACCCCTACACTTCTACTGGAAAACCCAAACCAGGCACTAACTGAATTTATTTTACCATTTAATTATTATGTGAAGTTGGTAATCTCAAATACGCTCTAAAATTTAGGTATTTAATAATAAAAAGCTTTAATACAGGTTTTTTTCCTATCTGTTTTCACCATCACAGTTATATGAAGTGAAGCAATAAAGTTGTGAACAACCTAGGTGTTCATCAAATGCCGGCTCGGAAAATGCGCGTTGAGCTGTTCGATAGCGATGGGAATCGATATACCATAGCTTTTGAGGGTCAAGTAACCCGCGATAAAGCTCTGCGTCTTTTGGATCTTGTCGAATTGCTAGGCGGTACACCGAATGAAGGTCAAGTTGCAAATACAAATCCAAACATACCTAACCGTGTTTTATCTCGTTTGGAAAAGGTTAAGTCAGTCATTCAGAAGAACTTTCCATTAGTCTGGTTTTCGTCTAAGGATATTCAAACCGTTTATGAACAGGAACTTAAAGAGCCAGTTAGCCTGAGCACCATATCCACATACTTGTCCAGAATGACGACTAAGGGCTTACTAATGCGTACTGGTAACTCGAATAATCTCAAGTATAAAACAGCTCCAAATATCCCTCAAACAACTTTAAAACAGCGAACGAAATAGTTTCAAAGCTACTTTATTTTTAATTCATAGAAATTAGTCTTATTAATCTCAACCTTAACTTGAATTTCATGCAGTTTGGTTTTCGGTTTTCTGTAGAAGCGCTTCCATCTCTTTCTTGATGGTGTAGCGGAAAGGAATCTTTCCTGCTTCCCTCTCTAGATATCCTTCCTCATAGAGCTTTTTCATCAACCTAGCTGTATGTTCCCTGCTAAGACGTACTCTTTCTTTTATTTCGGGTGCCGTTTTCGCACCTTGTTTATGGAGCATTTCCAAAACTGTTATTTCGGTGTCAGTTAAGGCCGCTAACGCTTTATCTCGTTTTATTAGTAAGGGCGTTAACATGATTTCATTTTTATTTTCCTGCGGCGCTGGCGCAAAGGAAAGTTTCTGGATTTCCTCTTCAATTACTATTAATTTATTTCCCAAAGTTTCTTGGGTGGCTTCGATATCTTTAATTTTAGATTCTAATCCTCCCAATTCAGAGAGAAAGTTGGTGTTTTTTTGAGTGTTCTCTAAGAAGGTTTGCGACATCAATTCGATTGATTGACTGAGCGTACTGAGTTGTTGTTCAAAAGGCACTATTCTTTTTTCAAGGTTATCTGCCCTTCTGTAGCTAGCATCTGCAGTGGAGTAGCTTCCATCGACCTTGGATGCCATCGATTCAAACCTGATAGATTCACGCTTTAGTTCACGGTCGAAGCTTAGTACTATATCTTCAACGAAGCCTCTAGCTTTTTCATATTCTATATGGGCCTTGCGTATTTGCTTATAGTACTCGAATGCAGCTAAAATTGTTACAGATAATAGAACACCAAAGACTATTATTGTGAAATCAACCGTGATCTTCTCCTCCTTTGATGTATCCGTGACTCACACGTGATTTCCTCTGATTTAAGTTGTTGCATCACATATCACAGTATTTTCCATGGACTATTAAGTTTTATGGTGATCTTATCACATTATTAATATGACATCACACATCACAGTTCATTATTAACGATGCTTATCATGCTCGTGTATCTATAAATAGCCCTTATTTAGGCTTATTTTTATAATTAGAACTTGAATATTGCGTTTAAGAGTATTTATATTTACTCCATGGAAATGCGAAAAAATATGTGATTTGTGACGTCACACCTATCATTCTTAGGGGTTTGAAAGGCGTTTTAGGCTCGTTTCGAGCTCTATTCTGATGATTTCTATTACCTTTAGATGGTCTTTTAGTTCCTCTTCCTTACTAGGAATATCTTGGTGTGCCTCCACATATTCATGCAGTTTATTGGCTATTTCGAGGTAAGGGTCAAGAGTTGTTGTATCAAAAACACCCAAATAACCTAGAAGCAGTACTGTGTAAATGGACTTAATTACGTTTTCACGGGACTGTTTTAGGGTCCTATTAAAGGCGCCGCGGCTTATTTTAGCCTTTGTTAATCGTAAAGCAGCTTTTTCGTCGTACTTTAGCTGTTTCCCCGACAAATTTTCTGCTAAAACATCAATAAGAAGCGTTTCGAGCTGTGTTTTAGATAATTGGCTGTTTTTAGCCAAGATTTTGACAATAGGGTCGTTTAAAGCGCCATTTAACCATGCTGTTACACTGTCTTTTAACTTCAAATTACTACTTATCTCCATATTATGAATGGATACAGTTTTGTATACTAACTCCTGTTTTTAACCTTTATCCAACAATAAAAAGTACAATAGTTAATAATAAAACACCTAAAATTAAGATAAAATATAAAAACAAACCAATAGTTTGCCCAATTGCTGAGTTGGACGATGATTAGCTATATTTAACAAAAAATGGCTAAATCCTTGATTTATTATTCGAGCCAATAATTTAAAATTTAAATAAAAATGTACATTTATAATCAGCAGCCCTTTTTTTTAACATAGATTACGAAATTAAAACACACTTTTTTTAACGACAATCAAACGTCAAAGCATTAATTTCGATCAAATACTTACCCGTGGTTACCTTGAAAGCCGTCGTGACGTCACTCCTCACAGCGAAATTACCGTGATTTTTGCATGAATCACTTGATATCACATAACTGTGATCACCTTGTGATTTCGAACTCCACGGATTATCGCTTGTATGTGACTTGTTAGAGTAATTCAGAATATTGCTTTAGTTTCTCGAAAAGTTCAGGTCGCAGATCTCGAAGGGTTGGAATAAATGCTTCAGCAGTCCTTAAATCAGCGTAATCCACTTCGCAGAGAACAAAGTCTTCCTCGTCATACTTTCCCTTTGCCAATACATCACCTGTTGGGCTTAGAAGACGACTTCCACCCCAGAATTGCAAGCCGTCCTCCACGCCAGATAGGTTAACGTAGGCAAGGTAAGCCGTATTCTCGAGTGCTCTGGCAGCGGTTAGTATTTCAAAATAGCTTCTGCGCACTGCCGGTGATGCGGAAATACAAACTAAGAGTTGCGCGCCCTTCAAACGGGATAGCCGAAACACTTCTGGAAAGAAAACATCGTAGCAAATCGTTAACCCGATATTGCCCAAGTCGGTTTGGAAGACAGCTGGTTCATGACCAGAACGAAAATACCTCTTTTCTTCAAACACGCTATGGGTCGGCAGGTACATTTTGCGATATTTGCCGATTAAACCCCTGGGGCCAATTATAACGCTGGTGTTGTAGATGGTCGCTTTGGTATTCTCGCATAGCTCAGGCATCCCAAAAATTATGTGCATCTTTGTTTTCTTTGCTAAATTCTCAATCTGTTGGACTGATGATCCTGTAATTGGTTCTGCTAATTCGTAGACTTGATCGTGAAGTACGTATCCTGTTAGTGACATTTCAGGGAAGATCGCTAGGGCTGCTCCTTTTTGCTTAGCTCTTTTTGTTAGCTCCTCGATTTTCTGCAGATTAGCCGCTTTGTTTTCTCTTTTGCTGCTTATTTGACAGAGAGCAAGTTTGATTTTATCTTTCATCAAAGTCCTCTCTAGTAGGTGTGTCTAGGGAGCCTAAAATCATTTCCCACCGTTCGAAAGCCTAGCTTCGCAGGAAGAGGCATTCGTCTTTTATGTTCGTTTGATATCCAACGTTTTTTGATTTTGTCAACGATTGTGAGATCGAGATCAAGTTGGTTAGCAATTTCTTTACTCTTCATAAATCGTTCGAGTCCATACAGAATAAGGTCAAGTGTTTCGTAATTGATTTTAAGCTCTGACTCGGCTAACTGGTTTGGCCAAAGTGCTGGTGTAGAGGGTTTTAACGCAAGTTCTTCTGAGATTCCAAGATGACACGCTAGCTTTCTTACCTGAAGCTTGTAGAGGTCGATTATTGGGGCTATATCAGCTGCGGCGTCTCCCCACTTAGTAAAGTAGCCCATCATTGTCTCCGACTTATCAGAGGTTCCACAGACTATGCGGTTTTGCTTATTAGCATAGAAGTATAGTAAAATCATCCTTGTTCTTGCTTTGATATTTCCTTTGCAAAGACGGTCAACAGGATCAAACGCAGGGATTCTCTGATAGAAGCTTTTCAGGACGTCTGTCATGTCGATGGTTTGAGTTTCTAATTGGAATTGATCGGCAATTGTTTGGGCGTCTTCTATATCTTTGCGTTTAAAGGTCTCTTTCTCCGGAAGCATAAGTGCTAAAACATTTTTTCCGCCTATGGCTTTGCTTGAGAGTGCGGCTGCTGTTGCACTATCCACTCCACCGCTAAGTCCCAAAACGATGCCTTGAGCACCTGCTTTTTCCACGTATTCTTTGATGAAACGGCAGACTCTTTTTTCTACCGTTGAAAAATCCATGTCTAGTACATTAGGCGTTAACTTCACGTTTTACGCAGCCTCACTGTCAAAGTTTGTAGGCAAGTATTTAAGAACAAGCGTAAATATTTAATGACCATTATCGAAAGATGAAGAAGGTTAAAAGATGGGGCGAAGAAGGAAAAAAGTTGTTCACATTCCAAAGAAACGTTTACCTAAATTCTTCTCTTGCCCTACATGCGGAAAAGAAACCGTGCGCGTGGAGATAAATAGAGAAGATGGAGGTCGTTCAATTGCACAATGCAGCAGTTGCGGACTTCAGGAAGAATTTCAAATTAAACAAGCTCAAGGTGAAGTTGACGTTTACTGTATGCTGACCGATAGAATCTACGGATCACAAAAAAGGACACCTGTAACAAACTCTAAAGAAGAGTAATTGAAGGATATTACTGCCATGGTAGGGCATATAGAAAAGTACTTGATTGAAAAAATTAAGAAAGACGGCTCAATTCACATAACCCTTATTGACCCAGAAAAAGTTACAGCAGAAGGGGCCGCTACTATTTCTGAAAACTCCAAGAACAGTGGAACAACGGCAATAATGATTGGAGGATCAACCTTTTCCTCACAAAGCCACCTTGATGATGTAGTTAAAGCAATAAAATCCAAAATAGACATCCCTGCTATACTCTTCCCAAACAACGTCACAGGTATCAGTTGTCACGCTGACGCTATTTGGTTCATGTCCCTGCTAAATTCAGTTGACCCATATTTCCTCATAGGAGCTCAAATTCTTGGTGCTCCACTAGTTAAAAAATATGGTGTGGAGCCAATTTCGATGGGATATATTATTGTAGGTGACGGAGGAGCAGCTGGCGTAGTAGGAAAAGCAATCTCAGTTCCTTATAACAAGCCTGACCTTGCAGCTGCACATGCTTTAGCTGGGCAATATCTTGGTATGCGATTCATCTACCTAGAAGGGGGCTCAGGCACTGCTATTCCCGTACCGACAGAAATGATTAGAGCAGTTAAACATTTGATCGATGTTCCTCTTATCGTCGGTGGAGGGATACGGACCAAAGAGCAAGCTTTAGCAGCAGCGTCCTCAGGTGCCGACGTAATTGTAACAGGAAACGTAACGGAATCCAGTGATGCGACGCAAAGAATTGCAGAAATGGTAAGCACAATTAAAGGATCAAAGAAAACTCAGGCTTGATAATAAAGTCAAGGCTGAATTTTTCAGGATAGTTTAGAAAGCCAAAATAACCTATTCATTATTATTCGTTCAGGTGTGCTGTAGATTTGAACATTAGCAACGGCTATAAAAATTATATAGACACATTAGATGAACTACTAAAGGAATTATACACCATTAGCGACAGCACTCGATCCAGAGGACTTGATCCCGCCCTAAGAACTGAGTGTATACGCGCTCAAGACATTGCAGACTTAGTCGAGGGTTTAGTTGGACCAAAACACGTCGCTCTTAGCATCCGCCAACACAGTTCGAAGATGCCCAGAGAAGAAGTTGCTTTTAAGGTTGCACAAGAAATTGCTCAAGGCAAATTCGCTCAAGGCGAGCAAGGGCAAGAACAATTAGCTGAACAAGCGATTAGAACTGCACTTGCAATTTTTACTGAAGGCTTAACTGCAGCACCAATTCAAGGTATCGCTCAAGTAAAAGTAAAAACAAACGCTGACAGAACTCGTTACCTAGCAGTATATTTCGCTGGTCCTATTCGTTCAGCAGGAGGCACTGACCAAGCCTTAACACTAGTCGTGGGGGATTATGTGCGACGTGAACTTAATCTTGATAAATATAAACCCACCGAGGAAGAAGTCTCCCGCTTTATTGAGGAACTGCGTCTGTACGAACGCTCCGTTGGACGATTTCAATATCACATTCCGGATGAGGAGCTGAGAAAAGCGCTTAACCTAATTCCAGTTGAATGTACAGGTACTGAATCAGACCCGGTTGAAGTTTCCTCCTACAGAAATTTGGAAAGAGTTGAAACAAACCGTGTTAGGGGAGGCGCTCTAAGAGTTGTCAACGACGGAATTGTTGGGCGCGCCCAGAAAGTGTACGTAATCATTGAAAAGTTAGGTTTTCAAGGTTGGGAATGGCTAAAAAACTTCAAGAAGAAATCTGAAAAAAAATCCGGAGGGTTTATGGATGATGTTATTGCAGGTCGGCCAATTTTTGCTTTTCCATCTACTCGTGGTGGTTTCAGACTGAGATATGGTAGGTCAAGAAACACTGGGCTCTCGGCTGTAGGTATTCATCCTGCAACAATGTTGGTAGTTGAAAGGTTTCTTGCTGCTGGCACACAAATGCGTTTGGAACTACCCGGTAAAGGCGGGGTTACGATGCCTGTAGATAGCATCGAGAAGCCCGTGGTTTTGCTCAAAGATGGTTCTGTAGTTCGGGTATCACTTCAAAATTATCCAGAAGTTAAAGGCAAAATTCAAAAAATACTCTTCTTGGGGGACATACTCATAGATTTTGGAGATTTCCTCTATTGCAACAAAACGCTTCAACCGTCTGGTTATGTTGAAGAATGGTGGGCAAAAGATCTCAAGAACGCAATTAACTCAAAATTTGAAGATAACATTAAAAAAGCTTCAGATTTGTCTACTTTATCTATAGAGACTTTGGAGGCTTTCATATTTGATCCCTTCCAAAACAAGCCAACTGTAAAAGAGGCAATTGTTCTTAGTCAAAATTTGGGTGTTCCACTATCTCCTAACTGCACATTTTTCTGGACAAGTTTAACCAGTTCTAAGGAAGTTGAAGCGCTGCAAAAATGGCTGGCTTGCTGTGATGTCACCGTTGAAAATGGAGTTGCTTCCAAAATAGCTGGTCCCGATAATAATGAAGTCGTCAAGGCGCTCCGAAAAATTTTAGCTCCACATAGAATCGTAGATGGAAAAGTGGTGTTATACGGTGAAGATGCTGCTGCCTTTGGGTTTACTCTTGGTTTTGGTACATCACGACTGACGCAACCTTTGCCAGCAGTTACGGTTTTAGAGGCACTGAATCTATTATCGGATGTTCAAATCAAGGATAAAGCGCCAACTTATGTGGGGGGACGCATGGGCAGACCCGAAAAAGCAAAACACCGCGAAATGAAACCCCTAGTTCACGTCCTTTTTCCAGTCAGTTTGAAGGGCGGTTCTCACAGAGATTTGATGGAAGCTGCTCGGCAAGGACCAGTGTTTGTTGAATTAGCTAAACGTAAATGCCCAACCTGCAAAACTTATAGTCTAAAGATTCATTGTCCAAACTGTAACTGCGAAACTATGCCAGAGAAGAGTTGCCCGCGCTGCGGCAGAAGCGTAAAAGACGCAGGGTGCCCAATATGCAAAACCGATGGAGTCATGTATCATAAACAACCTGTAAATTTTAAGGAAATGTTGGAAACCGCCGCTAACGTTCTCGGTTGTCAGCTTCCCAAGATGTTGCGTGGTGTTAAGGGCTTAACTAATCAGGATAAGACTCCGGAAATTATCGAAAAAGGGATCCTAAGGGCAAAGCATGGTCTATCTGTTTATAAAGATGGAACTATACGTTTTGACGCAACCAACGCGCCCTTAACTCATATTTCACCAAGCGAGATTGGTGTCTCTATAGAGAAAATGCATCAGATGGGCTATTTGTCAGACATTAATGGCTTGCCCTTAACTGATCTTATGCAAATTTGCGAATTAAAGATACAAGATGTTGTGATACCTTGGCGGGCAGGCGAATATTTTGTTCAGATAGCTAACTTCATCGATGATCTTTTGACTCGGGTCTACAAGCAACCAGCATTCTATAATGTAAAAGATGCGTCGGACATGGTTGGGCAACTTATTTTCGGGTTAGCGCCTCATACCTGTGCTTGTATCTTAGGTCGAGTGGTTGGATTTACTGATCGTAATGTTATCTATGCTCACCCAGTTTGGCATTCAGCCAAACGCAGAGATTGTGATGGTGATGAAGATGCAATAATGCTTGGTCTTGATACTCTCATCAACTTTTCTAGGGTCTATCTTCCAGCTCAAATTGGGGGAATCATGGATGCCCCAATCTTGCTCATTCCTTTCGTGAACACTAAGGAAGTACAGCGACAAGCTCACGACTTTGACGTTAGCTCTAGTTATCCAATAGAGTTCTACCACAAGACTTTGGAAAGGTATGATGCTCGACCAGCTAGCGCCCTTATGGATGTTGTCGGCCATCGATTAGGTACTGAAGCACAGTTTGAAGGCTTTCAATATACCACGCCATGCACTAACATCAATTTGGGAAACGCCAACAGTTCCTACAAGGAATTCAAATCTATGATTGACAAGCTAGATATGCAGTTGGCGTTAGGAGAAAAAATCGATGCGGTTGATGCTAGGCGTGTTGCTCTTAAGGTTCTTAATACGCATTTCATGCGTGATATTGCAGGTAACATGCGAGCCTTTTCAACACAGGGATTTCGCTGCAAATCATGTAACAAGAAATTTCGTCGTTTACCCCTTAAAGGAAAATGTCCTTTTTGCGGTGGAAACTTGACGCTTACGGTATATCGTGGAGGTATCGAGAAGTATCTTGTTGCTGCCCAGCAACTTGTTGATAAATATGGTTTACCCAAGTATTACACGCAACGAATGGATTTGATTAAAGAAGAGATTGCAGCTATGTTTGATAATAAGAAACCCAAACAATCAACCCTTTTTGACTTTAAGTAGCTAAAGCTTTTCAAGCCAAACAGCATCTTCTCTATCGGTGAGTAAAAATTAATCAAACATGTCATCCTAACGCCTACCTTAAGAACATAAGGAACGTAAAGAGTGGAATTGCTGCCCGAAGCAAAATCCTCATGTTGCTGGATGAACAAGGGTCTAGTGCAATCAATATTGCCGAAAAAGGTGCTTTAACCTATAGTATTGTATTATACCACCTTCATCTTTTAAAAAACGAAGGTACAGTGGAACGGAAAGGCAGAAGGCGGTATGTTTGGCTTTCGTCTGGTTATGGTCAGAAACGTCTAAGTTAAAAAGTGCATGAGCATGGTAAGCTTTGGCATTTTGGACATTTATAGCTGTACTTGTCAGCGGTCGCTTTTTCTAAGTCAATTCCCATTATGTTGGCAAGGGATGCAAGCCAAGCAATGACGTCTGCAAACTCTTTTTCTGTTGCTTCACGGTTACACCCTTTGAGTTCTTCACCCAATTCAGCGACTTCGTCAACAAGCCAATTAAATGTGCCCTCTACTCCTCTCTTAGAATCTCTTTTTAAGTAGAGTTGTTTCATCATTTCTTGAAATTCTCGGATTTGCATTGAAATTCACTGTTTAGGGTTAATTTCTTGGGCGTTATAAAGGTTAAAACTGTTTAGGCTATTCTTATTTGACTGATGCTTTTGTATACCGACACTCTCAAAGTTGACCTGCTGACTTCCAAAAAAAATGCCCCTTTGTTGAGTATTTTGGGTTTATTGGGTATGTCGGCGCAAGATTAATTAGTGCAAGCAATATTAGGCATGTATCAAAATAATCTGTTATAGGGATGTTAACGTGAGCCGACGCAAAAAGAAAGAAACAGGGCCGATGCCTGCTGCTAGTGCGGGATTGTTGCGTTTCTTCGAGGAAGAAACTGAAGGTGTAAAAATTAGGCCTGAGCTACTTGTGGTTCTTTCTGTTTCGTTG
The DNA here is from genome assembly GCA_963775465.1 of Candidatus Bathyarchaeota archaeon. Lineage (GTDB taxonomy): Archaea > Thermoproteota > Bathyarchaeia > Bathyarchaeales > Bathycorpusculaceae > Bathycorpusculum. The sequence continues at coordinate 60,251 of CAVZIW010000003.1, forward strand.
ATAGTTGTCTCTGTTTTAGCTAAAATCTTCTTTGGAGGCTAATTTTTTATTAGCGTCTTGGCGCTGCAGTGTGCAAGACTTCTATTCTCTGAACAGAGTTTAAATGTAGAAATAGTTCGCTTCTTTCTTCTCGACTAGCAATCTGAGGAATAGGTTGAGCTATGGTTGATCTTAGAACGATTGCTTCAGCATCAGATAGCCATATTCCAGAAGGCTCATGCGTAACTGCAGCTAATGTACCTTCAAAACCGTAGGCGGGATCTAAAATAACTCTAATTTTATTGCCCACATTTCGTTCCAGCATGTGAAATATCGATGGAGGCAAATTTTGGTCTGGCATAAGCCTAGCAAATTAATATGATTGTGCATCTAAAGATAAAACAGTTCCCCTATCGCTGTATGTTGCTTTCTTCGGTCATGAAGATTAAAGATCCTTTGAGGACCTTGCCTTTTGATATTTTCATGATAAATGGTTGCCTTGTCTGTTTTGTGTTATAGAAAAAAATGTCTTTAATGTGCAGCAATCGTAGTCTAATCTAGCTAAAATTTAATAGTTAAGGGTCCTTCCTTAAAAGACGAATTTAAGGTGGAAGAATGGAGAATGATCGTTCCCTAAACACATCTTTGGACAGCGCTAAGAAACACTATTCCTCTATGTTCTCATTGCCATCATTAAAAAAAGCGCTTTTAGCTATTGGTGTTATCTGTGTTGCGGGGGTAAGTGTTGTTGCTTTTGCGCTCTTCCCATCCATCATGAGTCTTTTAGTTGGGATTTCCCTCTTCGCTGTTACTCTTTTGGCTGATTCAGCAGTAAGCCAACTTGTTTTAAACAGTGATCCAATTTTTACAATGAGACGAACTCTTGTACTCTCCTTAGTTGGCTGGCTTTTTTGGTTTTTGCTCCTATCTTTGGGGGGCGGGTTAAGCCTATGGTTCGGATGGTTGGTTTGGGTCAAGTTTTCCCTCTTAGGATATGCGACGGTTTTAACTCTTAGAGTTCTTGTATTCACTGCAACATCTAATGCGGCAAAATGGCGCCAGTTGGTTTCAATTTTTCTTCAGCCAACACTTTGCATTTTGGTTTTTCTTGTTTTTTGGATAAGTATAGCCTCAGCTTTCTTTCTGCAAGTTTTTCTTTTCATAGTATTAACTCCCATAATCTCCTACACCGCCGTGTATTTGATGCTGAATTCAATAGAGCGACTGGGGAAAAGCAAGTATTCTTTGGCTGCACTACCTTTGTTTAGGGCTTTTTTACTCAACTGGGTAACCGACTTAAACCAACCTCTCGAGAAATTTCTTGAAGAAATGGGTGAAGACACAAACATTGAAGTGGCTCTTCTCAAGTTTGATTCATCTAAACCTAAGGCCGCCATTATTCTTCCTTTGGTTCACCCTGGTCCTTTCAAGAACATTGGAAGCAGCCTTCTCCCGTCGATTTTGAAACATTGTTTCGAAAAAGAGTTCAATTGTGATGCGTGTGTGCCTTTAGGGATTCTCGGCCATGAACTTGATTTGGCTTCTCAAACACAGAATTACAAAATTATTTCTCAGGTGATTGCTTCGGCAAACTTTTCACCAACAAATGCTTTGGCTTCGCCATCTGTAAGAGTTCAGGAAGGGGTCGCAAACGCAATCTGCCAGATTTTTGGGGACACTGTGTTCGTTTCTTTTTCACTTGCGCCTAAAACGACAGAGGATTTGCCTCAAGAATTAGGACACATGGTTAGTGAAGAAGCCAGAAAATATGGATTAAAACACGCAATTGTAGTTAACGCACACAATAGCTTAAACGACATAATTGATACAGAAGAAAATATTGCTGCCCTGCAAGTTGCAGCATCTAAATGTCTCCAAAAAGTGGCGTCACTTCCAACTTCACCTTTTATGGTTGGCTCGGCAACTGTTTACGCTAAAGAATTTACTTTAAAGCAAGGTATGGGTGCAGGTGGAATTACTGCAATAGCCTTTGAAGTAGGCAAGCAGAAAACCGTTTATGTGGTAATTGATGGTAATAACATGGTTTCGGGTTTACGTGAGAAAGTTCTTGATCATTTGTTTTCTTTGGGGTTTGACCAAAGCGAAGTTTTCACAACAGACACTCATTCAGTTAGCGCTTTGGTAACTGGGCGGCGTGGTTATCATCCTATTGGCGAAGTGATAAATCACGATGTTCTGTTTAGATATATTGATGAGGCTGCCAAGAAAGCTATGGATAACTTTGAAGAAGCTAAGGTAGGCTGCAAAAGCTTCAGTGTACCGCAAGTTAGGGTGATAGGCAAGGAGCATCTAAACTCAATTTCCACCCTTGTCGACAAATCAATTGCCAAAGCAAAGCAGATGGCTATTCCACTATTTGGATTAGAAAGTTTGATTCTGCTCTTGCTTTTACTGCTATTCTAGCCTACTGACGTTGTCTATCTTTTGATCTGCTTTCGAGGTTTTCTTTTCAATTCAGTGCCGCAAACTTTGCATTCTTTCGATTTAGTGCTGGCAGGATATTCTTTGTAACATGCGGGGCAATACCTAATCCACTCTAAGGCATGTTTAATGCCAAGTGTTGCGAGAGCTACAAACTCTATATCCATCTGCTTTACCACGTTCTGGATTGAGTAATCATCTGTCACAACTTGCGGAATGGCGCCTTCTGTGTTTAACTGCATAGCCAACGCTAAAAGCTGCATATCCGTTTTAGATAGCTTAAACGAGTCCCCAACTTTGCATGCAACTGATTCAACTTTTTGGGAGAACTCTTCTGAAGGTAACTGAACTTTTAGTTTGCCGCTTTCAATGGCTGTTTCAAAACGCGTTTTTACAATCGAATTTCTTAGAATTTCCTCTTCAACCTTGGGTACAGTCACAAACTCTCCCCAGAATGAGAAGGGGTCAAACCCAGCCAAAAAAGCTGAAGTATCTAAAACAATCACGCGATTGTGTTTAGGGTTTGGCTTAGTTTTCATTCTGTTCCCTTAAAAAGCAATCTATTGCGAAGCCTGTCGTAAAAGTCACTTTCAAAGCGGATAAATGAGGTCACGTTTTTTGATTTTGTCACGTTAATGGCCATTTTTTGGGAGTTAATTAGTCTGCGGTAGTTTCCATCGATTAGAATAAGTGTTTCTTTTGGTCTAATTATGTTAAAGGTGATTTTGGCATCCGTTGGAAATACCAACGAACCTAACGTTGTCAAGGAACAAATGGGTGTTAGCACAAAGGCGTCGACTTCTCGATCCAGAACTGGACCGCCCGCGGAAAGGGAATACCCAGTTGAACCTGTTTGGGTCGCCATAATTAAGCCGTCGGCTTGGCATCTTAGGATTGGTTTGCCGTTTTTGCATATCTGGGCGTAAAATATCTTTGAGGGTTCTCCTGCGGAAATTACAACATCATTTAAGCTGTCAGGAAGGGCTTCGTTACCGATTGAAACAGATAGTTTAGTGCATTTTTCTATTCTGAAATCGCCCTGGAGAATTTTTTCTACTGCTTCGCAAGCGTTCTTTGGTTCGACTTCGGTTAGAAATCCCCGTACACCCATGTTTATAGCTAAAATTGGTGGTTCAGGTTTAGACACTGATATTGAAGTGCGCAATATTGTGCCGTCGCCACCGATCGTTATTATAAAGTCAGTGTTAATTTTAGAAAGTGGAACAAAGCTTCTATTATGTGTGACCTTGCCTTTGAGTGTGTCTTCGATGTAAACCTTCAACCCCTTGCTTTTGAGGTACTCTGCTAGTTCTTCCGTAAGCTTTAGGGCTGGTTTTTTGTCGTATCGTGCCACTATTCCAACATTTTTGTACACTGTTCCACCGCTGAATAATTAGCTAAAACCTTAATCTATATATGGGTGTTGTTCAGAATGAAGAGAGTAAGAATAAAATTGTGGTGAATGTATGAGCAGACCTACAGATGTCGGAAGTTTACGCGTTGGTGGTTATATGATGATTGACGGAGATCCATGCCGAATCGTAGACATTGCAAAATCAAAGCCCGGAAAACATGGGGCGGCAAAAGCCAGAATCGTAGCAATTGGCGTTTTTGATAATCAAAAAAGGCAATTTGTTAAATCAGTGGATGGTAGTGCAGAAGTGCCAATAGTTGACAAACGTGCAGGTCAAGTTTTTGCAGTCAACCCAACAGGAGTCCAAATCATGGATTTGGAAACATATGAATACATTGATGCTCCCTATCCCGAGGAGGAAGACCTTAAAGCAAAACTCGTTGCCGGTGCAGAGATCGAATATTGGAAGATCCTTGGTAGAGTAAAAATCGTTAGAGCAAAATAACTCAGCGATTAGTTCTTTCCTTTCTTTATTAAATATCTGAATAAAAGTTATCTTTGTATTTATTTATTTTAGATCATGCAAAATTCTGATGGATTATTTATTTGCGTTATTTTGTTTGTCTGCTAGAACTTCAACACTTAACAATTCTTGTTGTTATTCTACCAACCTCTTCCGTGCGTAGAGGGAGAGCAGTTTTTGGACCTCGTTGTTGCAAAATTTTTCTCGGGATTTTTTGCTATTCTTATAGATAATGTGGATGGCTTAGTTTTTGGGTAATTTAAAAGAACTCTACGGTATTGTTTTTTAACCCTTAATCTGCAAGAACTCTGACTGCTCTTGGTTGTCCATATCTTGGGATGTCCGTCTTTTTTTATTCTTTGGTGCACTTGCTTTATTGACTAAAAGTCTGACAGTTTCATTGGCTTTCATGAAGATGAAAAGGCGCTAACTGGATTAGAAATTATACACACTTCTATTTAATTAATTAAAGTTTATTTTCTAGATCAAAGCTTTCTGCTCTGAAGCCAATGATGCATGAAGAGCCGTCTGAATTGTGAAGAATACTCAAATGGGGAAACTGAGGCTTCAAAAAACCTGGTAACTTAGGCAATAACCGAAATACCTTTTTTTTGAATGTAATCTTTATTTAAAAGAATTAACGAATGTTAAAGCGCTGGAGAATCTGATGGCACTCGACAAGTTAGGCTCCTCGTTAACCTCGGCTATAAAGAAACTGTTTAAAGCCGGCTTAGTAGACGAAGCGGCAGTTAAAGAACTGGTCCGTGACATCCAACGTGCACTTTTACAGTCAGACGTAAACGTGCAACTTGTCTTGGAAATCTCTAAACGTATTGAAGAACGCGCTCTGAAAGAGAAAATGCCGCCAGGTATCTCACGACGAGAACACGTTATCAAAGTAGTTTATGAAGAGTTAACCCGCTTTGTTGGTGATAAACCGGTTCCACTCAAAGTGGAGCCAGGAAAAAAGAAAATTATAATGCTTGTCGGCATTCAAGGCTCAGGAAAAACCACACACTCTGCAAAACTAGCTAGATACTTCCAAAAACGTGGTGTAAAAGTAGGTTTGATCTGCGCAGATACCTACCGTCCAGGCGCCTTTGCTCAACTTCAACAACTAGCAGCGAGAATTAACCTACAAATCTTTGGTGATGCCAAAGCTAAAGACCCAGTCAAGGTGGTTAAGGAAGGTCTCAAACAATTCAATGACAAAGACCTCATAATTGTAGACACAGCTGGTCGTCACAAAGAAGAGAAGGACTTAATCAAGGAAATGAAAGACCTTGAAAAACACATCCATCCCGACGAAGTTATAATGGTTATCGACGGTACTATAGGTCAGCAAGCCCTTATCCAAGCTAGAACTTTTCACGAAGCAACTCCAATAGGAGCAATTATAGTAACTAAACTTGATGGTTCATCTCGTGGAGGTGGTGCTCTCTCTGCGGTTGCAGCGACTGGTGCACCTATCAAGTTTATCGGTACAGGCGAAAAAATCGAAGACCTTGAAGCCTTTATCCCTTCACGATTCGTTGGTCGCCTCTTAGGAATGGGCGACTTAGAAACCTTGTTGGAGAAAGTGCATGAAGCTGAAATTAAAGTCCCCCCAAAGAAAGCTAAGGAAATCATGAGTGGAAACTTCACGTTAACTGATATGTATGAACAGTTTAGTGCAGTTAAAAATATGGGACCATTCGGTAAAGTTCTCAAGATGTTGCCTGGCATGTCCTATGATATTCCTGACGATATGCTAAACTCAGCTGAAGGGCGATTGGATAAATGGCGAGTTATTATTCAATCCATGACTGTTAGAGAAAGAGAGAATCCCAAACTGCTAAATTCTTCGCGAGCAAGGCGGATCGCTCGTGGGTCAGGAACAACTGAAAAAGACGTCAAGGAACTTCTTAAGCAGTACGTTATGATGCGTAAAATGCTAAAGATGTTTAAACGCAAAAAGAAGCTGCCCTTTGGCTTGGGGGGCAAAGGAATGGGTATGCCGTCAGGCTATAAGTAGGCAACGGATAATGGGTGTTTTAGAAAAAGCCTTCGAGATGCTCAGTAGATATCCCCTTTGTGACCACTGTTTGGGTAGACAATTTGCGCAGCTTGGTTATAGAATGGAGAATAACGTTCGTGGTCAAGCGCTAAAAATTAGTTTGACCATGCAAGCCAACGATCGCGCTAATGAAAATGATGATGAAGGTATTAAACAGCTCAAAGTTTTAGCTACCAATGGCTATTCAATGGAAGCTCAAGAAACCCTGAAAAATCTTAAACATCTTCAAAAGTATGACAAAGAAACTAACTGTTTCCTCTGTGAAGACAAATTCAAGTCAGTTGAGAACTTAACCCTAAAGGCTCTTCAAGTGATCGGAAACCACGAATTTACCACCTTCCTTGTAGGTATTGAAATGCCTGCTGAAGTTGAGGAGCGCGAAGATGAGTTTAAAGCTAGATTCAATGTAAACTTCGGCGAAAGTATGCGTCACGAATTTGGTCGAATCTTTGGTAAAGCAATTGCCAAAGCTACATGCAAAGAGGCTGAGTATTTAATTCCTGATTTGGTAATAGTTGTTAATCCTTTTTTAGAAAAAGTTCGCCTCCAAATTAACCCCTTATTCATCGCAGGCAGATACCGCAAATTCTTGCGGGACATTCCTCAATCCACTTGGTTCTGCTCAGACTGCCGAGGTAAAGGCTGCAACAAATGTGGTAAAACAGGGAAATTGTACCCTGAATCAGTAGAATCGTTGTCTTCCAAACTGCTTCTAGAAGCTTTACAAGGTCACGAAGTATTTTTCCATGCTTCAGGTCGCGAAGATATTGATGCACGAATGTTAGGAAACGGACGACCATTTGTGATTGAAATCTCCAAACCAAAAAAACGTTTTTTGAATCTGATGGCTTTAGAGAAAAAAGTTAATGTTAGTGCTGTCGGAAAAATTGAAGTTTCAGGGCTTCATTTCACAACTAAGGAAGTTGTTCGACGTCTCAAGAAAGGCGAGAATGCTCAGAAAGAGTATGCATTACTTGCTGAATTTGAAAGAGATCTCACCGACAGAGATCTGGGTATAATTCAAAAGGACTTTTCTGAAGTCACGATTAAGCAGCGGACCCCCTTGCGTGTTGTGCATCGAAGGGCAGATATTGTACGGGAAAGGTACATATATAAGGTTAAAGTTAAGAAGGTGTCGCTTAAGAGGGCTCTGCTGGAAATTCGTTGCCAGGGCGGGCTCTATGTGAAAGAATTGGTATCTGGAGATGAAGGACGCACAATCCCAAACGTGTCAGATTCACTCGGAAACCCCGCTAAGACGCTTAAGCTTGACGTTATCAACGTAATGATGGAATAAATAGGTGAAAATTAGATGAGAGGTTCAAAAGGCTACTACACTGGAACTCGCAGTTTGCTGCGCAAGCCAACTCGCGAAAAAGGAAAACCAAATATTGGAAAAATTCTTCAGGATTACGCTTTAGGTTCCCAAGTTATTATTAAAATGGATTCCAGTATGCAAAAGAGTATGCCCCATAAACGTTTCCATGGCAAAATCGGCACCATAAAAGAGAAACGCGGCAGAGGATATGTTGTTAGCGTTCCGCAAGGAAACAGCATAAAAGATATAATCGTACGACCCGAACATATAGAACCTTACACGGGTACTTGAGGAAAAAAGCATGAGTAAGAGAGAAGTCAGTGAAACTCGTCTAACGATTCCACAGGTCAAGAAGCTTTTGGAAACCGTCGGTGAAGAAAACCTTGATCAATTCCAGCGGCGAACCCTCGATTATGCGTGTAAATTCGCTAAAGTTGACGCTGTAAAAGCTGAAGATCTCTTGCAAACCCTCATTAAAGAATACGAGCTTAACGAAGCTGAGGCAGTGCAAATTATTAATTGCATGCCAGAAACAGTGGATGAGCTTCGAGTTTTCTTAGCAGGAGGCAAAAAAATTATCGAGACCTCTAAACTACATTCAATTGTAGAACTTTTAAATGAAAACAGGATCCTCAAGTAGAGGAAAGCAAACAAGTATTTTTAAGCAGAAAGCGAGAATACAGTTAGAGGACTCTGTGATTGTTATGGAAAAGCGGTATGAAGAGCATGCTTACGTAATAGATTTTCTGCCCCATGGTAAGGCAGGTTTTCGTCCAACTGGACGTGCAGGTTACCGAGCAGGAGCTCTCATTCAATGTGTAGGGGAAGAATTCTTTACCCTTTTGGAAGCTTTAGTTAAAGAGGGTTTAATGTTAAAACCCGGTGACCGCGTTTACGTGGGTAAGGATTCTCGGGACGAAGTTACCTACATCATTGGTCGTGTAGGCTATGAGGAATTAACAGCTTCGGCAAGAGCAGAACTATCCGCTGTTATTAGTAAGATTGTACAGAACCGCGAGAAATGGTTTGTCCACTTCTTCAACACCACGCAAGCAATTACTCCCCGTATGCATGCCTTAGAGCTTGTTCCCGGCATTGGCAAAAAATATATGTGGCAAGTTATAAATGAGCGACAACGCAAACCTTTTGAAAGCTTTGAAGATTTGCAGAAACGAACAGAATTGCCAAATCCTGTAAAGTTGATTACGAAAAGAGTGCTGGAAGAGCTCGAGGGTGACAGCAAGTACCGTTTATTCACGCGAACGCAGTAAGGCATAAAAAATGAGTCTTGAGGAAATCAGGCGGTTACTCTATGCTCATCATATAAACCCCAAAAAATTTTTAGGGCAAAACTTCCTGATTGAGCCTTCACTATACCAAAAAATGAGTACATATGCCGAATTGAGCAAGTTTGATGTAGTTTTAGATGTTGGAGCCGGTTTTGGGTTTCTGACATGTTTTCTATCTGATAGATGTAAGAGTGTAATTGCTGTAGAGAAAGATCAACAGGTTGCAAAAATTCTCAAAGAACAAACTAAGGGCTTGGATAATGTGCTTATAATCGAAGGAGATGTGTTAAAAGCGGAATTGCCACCGTTCAATAAAGTGGTTGCGGTTCCCCCTTATTATCTGTCTTCTAGATTGGTAACATGGATTTTGGAAAAAAGAGTTGACCTTGCAGTTATGATTTTACAGAAAGAGTTCAGCCACAGGCTTGTTGCAACTGTTGGTAGTGAAGAGTACGGCTGGTTAACCGTTGTTGCTAGTCAGTGTACAGAAGTTGAGCTTTTGGATGCAGTGCCCAAAGAGATGTTCCATCCCTCTCCTGAAGTGGACTCTGTAATTCTTTGTTTAAAGCATCAAAATATTAGACATTTCGAAGTGAAAAATGAAGTATTATTTGTACGATTAGTTAAGTGGCTTTTTACTCAACGTAACAAAAAACTTGCCAAAGCACTCGTACCCTACATAAAAACATATTTCAAGTTTTCTAAATCAGATGCCGAAGAAATTGCCTTTAATATTCCATTCCATAATAAAAGAGTTAGAGAGTTGTCACCTCAAGATTTCGGAGTAATAGCAAATGCACTGCCCGACTAAACGTGTGCACTTTGAGAACCTTATTTTTGATGTATGTGATGAAGTTTACGAGCCAGCTGAAGATACCTTTCTTTTCGCCGAAAACCTTGATGTCAAAAAAGATGAGTGGGTTTTGGATTTGGGTACTGGTTGTGGTATTCTTGGAGTGTTGGCGGCAAAAATAGCTGATTTTGTATTTGCAGTTGACCTGAATCCGATCGCCGTTAGTTTTGCAAAACAGAATTCTCTACTCAATAATTTGCGTGAAGGGATGGCTTTTCTTCAAGCTGATTTGCTTTCAGCATTTAGTGATAAAGCGACCTTTGACTTGATTTTGTTCAATGCACCTTATTTACCCTCTGGCTCGGATGAGTTTACTTCTTGGATAGGACGTTCATGGGCAGGAGGCTTTGATGGGCGGCATGTTGTCGACCGATTTATTACTAAAGTGCCTCCACATTTAAAACCGGAAGGCAGAGTGCTTTTAATGCAATCAACCCTTACTGGGGTCGAAGAAACTCTCAGAAAATTTGATGAAAATCGTCTTACGGCAAAAGTTAAAGCTGAAAAGAAATTACCTTTCTTTGAAACTTTGACACTTATTGAAGCTAAACGATAATCTGGCAAAGAAATAATTTAAAGCAGAACCACCTCAATATTATCTGGTGTTTATATGACCATTTGGTTTTACGTTAAAACTGATGATGATCCAAAAGTTGTGGGAGATATTGTCTGCGCCTTCAACTATACGGAGGGCAAACATCCTGGAGATAAATACTCTTGGATTATGGAAGTAGGTAAAGATGAGCCTGGATATTGGGATATTAAGGGCAAATACGCTGGTTTAAAGGATCTGACTGAAATAGGGATTGTTTACAGAATCGGTGACTCCGTGGTCTTAGCAGAAATTGACGATAATTTAGCGCCTGCCTTTATAGACCCTTTAATTTCCAAATACGGGTTTAATAATATTAAATGGATTGTTGTCCCTGAAAAGAAATAGTTGCTTTACTCGGCTTTTTTCAATCTTTTTTACATTATTTTTATTTTCAAAAATTAAATAAAAAACTTTTTCCGTTTATATTTATTGTTTATCATATTTTTCGACTTCATCATTAACGATGGTCAGTTCAATTCCTGCTTGCTTAAACATCTCAATGGTGTCTGAATCTGCATGATACCGTTTAGCACAAACAACTCGCCTGATCCCCGCATTAATTATCATCATCGCACAGGTTCGGCAAGGCGTCATCTTGCAAAAAAGCGTGGAGCCTTCCAGCGAAATTCCAAACCGCGCTGCTTGAATAATCGCATTTTGTTCTGCATGTAAGGTTCGAACGCAATGTTGGGTTACTTCTCCATTCGAGTTGAAGACTTTACGCAAATCGTGCCCAGATTCGTCGCAGTGAGGCAACCCTGCTGGCGCGCCAACGTACCCAGTGGTCATTATACGCTTATCTTTAACTATTACGCAGCCGCTTCTACCGCGATTACACGTCGCACGTCTGGCTACGGCCTCGCATAAATCTAGAAAATACCTGTCCCAATTCGGTCGAAAATTAGTCTCCACGTATTTTGCCTTCTATATGTTTCTTAGAAAAATAGTTCATCAAACGAATTAATAAATTCTACATGCCGTGAAAGTTTATTTTTGGAGTATATGGATTTCTCTGCCTACTTTGTGACGTTCATCCATTTCAATTAGAGAAACAGTATTAACTAATCTGCCTACATCTAGCCCTTTAGCAAAGAGATCATTTGAGAAAACATAGACTCGCTTAAAACCGACATTTCTTAATGTTTCGTCGATGGGCATAATTGTTGTTTGTCCTGAGCGGGTTTTAATGAAGGGAGTAGCAAGTACTAGTCGACCATTTGGCTTTAGAACTCTGTATGCTTGTTCGATAAAATCGTTAAATAGAGGCTCGAGTTTTTCAATAATCTTTTGCGCGTACGGCTCTGTGGGAAACTGTTTTAATGCTGGTCCTAAGTCGGGTTCTGATGCTATGCAGTCTATAGTTTCCAACCCAACTTTTTCAGCCAATCTGTCAATATCTCCTTGTATAACTCGAAAATCGCTATTGTTGAGCTCGTATTCTTGGACTATCCAGCCGAGGTTTTCACTAGCTGCTTTCACGCACCAGGAATTAACGTCTATGCCAACTACTGCTGCTCCCTCTAGCAAGGCTTCTTGGAGTATAGTGCCTACTCCACAGAAGGAATCCAGCAGAGTTTTTCCAGCATTGCAGGAAGCCAAGTTTACCATAATTCTTGCTAGCCTAGGTGGCATGCCAAAAATTGCACGTTGGTTTGGCTTGTAAATATCTCTTTTCTGGAAGTCGAAAGGGTTATGCACCGCTATTGTTGTTGCTATCCATGTTTCATTTTTTCCTATGCAGAAGAGAACTTCAGATAGTTTTTCCACTAACTCCTTTTTTATTACTTCCACGTGGCTCAGTTGGACATGTTTTTTGTCTCTAAACCCCATAAACTGCGATTTTTTCCCTAATTCCGCCAACCTTTCCTTTACGGCTCTTCCGACAAACCGTTGAATGTTTCCAAGCGATGATTGCAAATAATTGTTTGTACAATAAACGCTTACGCCAAAAAATGGTTTCTCAGCTGAATTTGCTATCCTGTCTGCTGCTTCGCTTGAGGCTATTTTTTCGCTTATTTGTTTTTGAGCTTGTATGTTTTTTTCTCCAAAAGCGTCTTTAATGATTTGAGTTGCTAAGATTGTTTTTATTTCACCGATTTTTATGGTTCCGCCCAAATCAGCAATTATTGATGTGTCAAGTTTTTGTTCAAAGTTGATTACGAAGAATTCTCGGCTAAAATATTGAATTGCGAAATTGATTTTTCTCGTTTGGAAATACGCGGATAGTTCTGCTAAAGAGAGGATCCAGTTTTTTCCCGAAATAAACGAGTAGGATAACATCTCGGAAATCAAACGTAATCTAAGTATTTAAGCAGATAACAGGTTGCCTTTAGAATAAAATATTTTAAGGATACAATTGGAATTCAAAAAAACACGGCAGCATTTACGTTTATTTACAAATCGTTTAAATATCGCTAAAGATGAGAGTATGCTACGCAAGGGGACTTTCCTATGCATGCAAAAAACTACCGGCACGTGAAGAATAGAGCCTACACGCGGAAAGAATATGCAAGAGGCTTTCCGCCACCAAAAATCGTAAAGTTCACAATGGGTGACACTAAAGGCGTTTTTGAAGTTCAAGGGCAACTCATCGCTTTAGAGCGGGCCCAGATACGCCATAGCGCTTTGGAAGCAATGCGTGTGGCAACCAACCGTATTTTGATGGACAAAGTTGTCAACGATTACCTTATGGTTGTTCATCCGTATCCGCATATCATCTTGCGTGAAAATAAAATGATTTTCGGAGCGCATGCAGACCGTCTTCAACAGGGTATGCGACGCTCATTTGGGTCAGCAATCGGCACTGCCGCCAAAGTGGAAGCTGGTCAACCCATTATAACAGTGCGTGTTAAAACAGGTCAAGCTGAGGTGGCTAAAGAATCCCTTAAACGAGGAAGCGCAAAACTCCCCATACCTTGCAGAATTGTAATCTCCAAGATCGAAGCTTCTCCAAGCCAGACAGAGAATGCCCAGCCGGAGACGGAGACGATTTGAGCGTCAAAGAGAAAGCGCTGGTCTTATGGTTTGATAATTTAAGAAATACTGATGTATCCATTGTTGGCGGTAAAAATGCTAGCTTGGGTGAAATGATTAATGCGGGTCTACCTGTCCCTTTTGGTTTTGCAGTGACCGCTTATTCATATGAACGATTTATTTTAGAGAAAAAAATTGCTGAGCAGATTTACAGAATTATTAATGACACAGTAACGGATCCAAATGATCCCAAGCAGTACGACTCAGCGTCAAAGAAGATTCGTGAACTAATCGAAAAAACTCCGATGTCCAAAGACCTTGAAAAAGCTATCAGAGAAGCTTATGCTAAATTAAACAAGCGGTTCGGTTTAAAAGGAACTTTTGTTGCAGTAAGGTCAAGTGCGACAGCTGAAGACCTGCCGGATGCATCATTTGCCGGTCAACAAGAGACTTATCTAAACGTTAAAGGCTCAGACGACTTGCTTGATAAAGTAGTGAAATGCTGGTCAAGCCTTTTTACTCCACGTGCCATCTTTTATAGAAATGAAAAAGGTTTTCCACACGAGAAAGTTTTCATAAGTGTTGGCGTTCAAAAAATGGTTAACTCACGCGCAGCTGGGGTTATGTTCACGATAAACCCTGTTACAGGAAACCATGAGGAAATCGTTATCGAAGGCAACTACGGTTTGGGTGAAACCGTGGTTTCAGGTGCTGTTAACCCAGATGATTTTGTGGTTGACAAAAACAATCTTCAAATTAAAGAGCGTCGAATTGCCCGCAAAACAATCAAATACATCCGCGATTCGAAAACAGGCAAAACGGTGCATTTAGAGATTCCTGAAGCTGAGCAAAAAGAAGTTTGCATAGATGACAAAGAAATTACCGCTCTAGCAAAGCTTGCCAAGAAAATAGAAAAGCATTACGGCAAACCTATGGATATTGAGTGGGCAATTGACCAAGACCTATCTTTCCCCGAAAACATGATGTTAGTTCAGGCCCGACCAGAAACTGTTTTCGGATCAAAAACAACGGAAGAATCTAAAATGGAGGAAAACAAAGCTCAAGACCTTAAGGTAGTTGTTCGAGGGATCTCCGCTGGAAGACGAGGCTATGGAATAGGTAAAGCTAAAGTTGTTCTGAACCTTGATGATGCGAACCGTGATATGAGCAAAGGAGATATTCTCGTAACAGGAATGACTGATCCTGATTTCGTTCCATTCATGAAGATGGCAAGCGCTATAGTTACTGACAAGGGTGGAATTACCTCACATGCAGCTATCGTAAGTCGAGAACTTAACATCCCCTGTGTGGTGGGCACCGAAAACGCTACTCAATTAATGAAAACAGGTCAAGAATACACTGTGGATTCCAGAAACGGCGTTATATATGAAGGTATAATGGCGCAGGCAGTTCAACCAACTTCATCGAATAACGGCAGCTTATCTATGCAAGTTGCTGAAGCTGCTCCAGTAACAGCCACAAAAATTTACATGAACCTTGGAACCCCCGAGATGATTGAGCAGTATAAGAATCTGCCTTTCGAGGGCATCGGTTTAATGCGTACCGAATTCATCTTAGCCAGTGCTATAGGTCAACATCCAATGGCGTTTGTCGATGCAGGTCAAAGTCAACAATTCGTCGACAAACTCGCCGACGGCATAGCTACCGTAGCAAGGGCAATCCAGCCAAAACCCGTGGTTGTTCGTTTAAGCGACTTCAAAACTAATGAGTACCGCGGCTTAAAAGGCGGCGAAAAATACGAAATTATAGAAGAAAATCCAATGTTGGGTTGGAGAGGATGCAGTCGCTACATAAGCAAATGGTACGACAAAGCATTTCGTTTGGAATGTCAAGCTATCAAGAAATGCCGCACTGAATGGTCGCTCAAAAACGTTTATGTCATGCTACCCATGGTACGAACGCTTTGGGAAGCCAAAGCTGTCCTTCAAATAATGAAAGAAGAAGGTTTAGAGCGCAACAGAGACTTTAAGGTTTGGTTCATGGCAGAAACGCCCTCAATAGGGATCATGGCTGATGAATTCAGCAAACTTGTCGACGGTTTTAGCATCGGCTCAAATGACATGACCCAAGGAATTTTGATGATTGACCGCGACTCTGAACGCTTAGGGCAAATGGGGTACTTTGACGAACGCGACCCAGCAGTCAAACGCATTATCGCACATCTGATAAAAGCTGCCCACGAAAACGGTTGTACTGTAAGCATCTGTGGTGAAGGTCCATCAAACCTTCCTGATTTTGCAGAATTCCTAGTTCGTGTTGGTATCGATAGCATCTCTGTCAACAATGACGCTGTGATACAAACAAGAAAACATGTTGCCAGTGTGGAGCAAAAGATAATTCTTGAACGTCTAGCCGAGCAAGCCGCAATAGCGAACGGTCAACCTCTCAAAAAGCCACCCCAAGATTGGGAATGGTAAAACAACAAATTAACCGTCTAACCTATTAGTTTCTTTTCTTTTTATTGTTTTTAACCCGAGGGTAGATTATGTTAGAGTTTGATTTTGAGGAAGAGCGAATCAAATATGAAATAACCAGGCTTGCTGCGAAACGTGTTTTACTGCAACTTCCTCAGGGATTAAAACCTCAGGCTCCTAAGATAGCTGAAAAAATACAAGAAACTGGTGCTTTGCCCATAATTTCTGCTGACCCATGTTATGGTGCATGTGACTTGGAAATAAGCGAAGCTGAAGGTTTATCAGTTGATTTGATTGTCCATTTTGGTCACGCACCGATGATCAAACACACTCGTGTTCCAACTTTATATGTCGAAGCCCGGGCAAACTTAGCTGTCGATTCCGCTATTTCGCAGGTTTTGCCGTTTTTATGCAATTATAATCGAGTTGGGTTAGCCACTTCAGTTCAACATATCCAAGACCTCGATAAGGCAAAACAAATTCTAAGTGACGCTGGAAAAACCGTAGTCATAGGCGATGAGGGTTTAATGGAGTATGCTGGACAAGTTAGTGGCTGCAACTACAGCAACGTAAAAACCATCGCTGACAAAGTTGATGTCTTTATTTTTCTAGGTGGCGGGTTGTTTCATGCTTTGGGGATCGCTTTGAATACTTCCAAACCCACAGTAGTAGCCGACCCATATGATAATAGAGCTTACCTGATTGACGACGAAGTTCACAAGATCCTCAAACAACGTTTCGCCAGTATTCAAGAAGCAAAAAGCGCCAAAGCTTTCGGGGTACTAATTGGAATTAAGGTAGGGCAAAAACATTTTGATGCTGCTTTGAGGGTTAGAGAGATGGCAGATAAACATTCATTTGCGGCTTTCTTGCTTGCAGGGCGGGAGATTACTCCTGAAACGCTCTTAGAGTTTCCAACTCTTGATGCATACGTAAACACTGCGTGTCCGCGAATTTCGTTGGATGCTCCTGGAAAATTTCAAAAGCCGATTTTGACAGTTAACGAGTTTTTGGTTGTTTGCGGCGAGGTTTCATGGGAGAGTTTGCTCAAAAAAGGCTTATTCGAAAACTAGATTTGGAACGGTTTCTTTCTAAGGTTGTGCCTCAGCCTTCGCCGAAGGTTGAGCTTGAGCAGTACACAATCTCAGAACATATTGCAGCTAATATGCTCTATATTGCTGCTTACTCAAACGGCGATATTTTGGACAAAAAAGTGCTGGATTTGGGTTGCGGCACAGGAAGGTTTGCTTTGGGTGCTGCTTTTTTGGGCGCAGGAGAAGTTGTGGGAATTGACATCGATAGGTCCGCTGTAGAGACAGCTTCTAAAAACTCAAAGGCCTCTAATTTAAAGAGTAAAGTCCAGTGGGTTCTTGGTGATATTAGTTCAATTACGGGTAAATTCGATACTGTACTGCAAAATCCCCCTTTCGGGGTTCAAAGACGTGAAGCTGATCGTCCCTTCTTAGTGAAGGCTCTAGAAGTTGGTTCTTCAGTGTATTCCCTCCATAGTCATCCTGAAGTTGATGATCGGTTAATCAAGCGGCTAAAATCCAGTGAAGGTTTTCTATCTCTGCAAGCGGCTCCTTTTCTTGAGCGACTTGTTGAAAAGAATAATGGCTATGTTGAATCGGTGTACGCTATGTTGATGACTATTCCACGACTGTTCGACTTTCATAAGAAGATAAAACATGACTTTGTCGTCGACTTATATGTCATAAAAAAGAAGCATCATTAACCTTTTTTTTGTTTGATGGTGAGCTAGCTGTTTTTTGTTTATTTATCAAAAGGTTTATTGCGAGGGTTGGAAGATAAGGATATGCGCTTATTAAAATTAGGCTAATTTACAAGGGAATTAGTATGTCATTGAAACCTGTGGAACAAAAAAGCGGTCACTTAGTACTTCCTGGAGAACGTTTAGGTGTTATTGAAGAGTTCAGTCCTGACTCAGGAACATACGTTAAAGACGGAATTATATACTCCGAGATTGTCGGGCGCTCACTAGTGGACCTACAAAACAGACGCGTATCGGTCTACCCCGTGGTTGAAGGCGTAATTGTACCCAAAGTAGGCTCAATAGTGCTTGGGCAAATCGGCAATGCGCAATCCGATAACGTTTTGGTTAAAATTTTTATGGTTGGGCGAAAAAAAATCAGCGGCACCTTCGGCGGTGTTTTACATGTTTCTGACGTCTCTGACAGGTACGTTGATTCAATGAGTGATGTTTGCAAGCCAGGTGACATCGTCAGAGCCAAAGTTATCAGCGCAAAAAATCAGGCTTTCCATTTGTCTACCAATGATAAGAGCTTAGGCATTTTGCATGCTTTCTGTTCAAGGGATAGCACTCTACTTGAGCAGCAGCATTATGATCTTAAATGCCCCAAATGTGGTAATATTGAAAGACGTAAACTAGCTCCAGATTATGGGAAAGAACCATTATAGAGAGGGAAGTAAAATAAAAGTTAAAGTGTTAAAGAAATCAGAAAATGAGCTAAAGATCGAAATCCAGGGATCAAGCCACGGACTTTGCAATCTACTTCAGAAAAGACTACTTGAAGACAAACGAGTTGACTTTGCTGGTTATGATGTGCCGCATCCTTTGGCGTCAAGCCCAATTATCTATCTTCGGATGAAGGGTGCCAACAAGCCAGAAGATGCATTGATTGAAGCCGTCGAAAAAGTAAAAGAAACCAATAGCGCGTTCGGTAAAGAACTTGAACGTGCAATGAAGGCTTAATGCCTTTTAGTTTTTGTTTAATTGTTAACGTTTATTTAAATTATAGAGTGGTTTTAAATTAGAAACTCTGTATTATAGTTAGGTTAGGGTTTTGACTACCAACTCTAGACTTTTCCGTGTGATAAAACCAGAAATTCGGATTCTTGGAATTGACGATGGAAAATTTATGCCCCATACCAATGGAACTGTAATTGTTGTAGGTGTAGTTTTTCGTGGCGGTTTGTGGCTTGAGGGGGTAATGCATACTACCGTAGACATAGATGGCTCAAATGCGACTGAGCAGTTGGCTAAAATGATTAGCAATTCCCCTCATTGTCGGCAGCTGCGTTTGGTTATGCTCAATGGAATAACTCTAGGGGGCTTCAATTTAGTAAACATTAAGGTGCTTCATTTAGCAACTTCCCTTCCTATTTTGGCGTTAACTCGGGACAAACCCAACTTGGACGCAATTCGCAGTGCATTGACGCATTTACCCAAAAGTGATGAGCGGTGGGGAATCGTTGAAGCGGCAGGGGAAATTTATGAAATCACCAACAAAGGTGTCCATCTTTACATGGAAACAGCGGGAATTTCCTTAGAGGATGCAAAAAAGATTGTTGAATTGGCATCTACAAGGAGCAGTTTTCCGGAGCCGCTTCGGGTTGCCCATTTAGTTGCGTCTGGAGTTTCCAATATAGATGAGTTTAACTTGGACAAAGTTTAAAAGCTACTGCGCTATGGATTCCCAAAACGGAACAATATTTGGAGTCACTAAACATGGAATTTTGCCCTAGATGCGGTTCCCGTCTTGAGCCCAAGAAATCAAAAAGTGGAAAAGAAGCAACGCTGATTTTAGCTTGCCCTAAATGTGGTTATAAGAAGACAGATGGCGACAAGGTCGAGCCCAAAGTTGCCCAAAAAGTTATTCAGCATAGTCCCCAGCAGTTTGTAGCAGTAATCGGTAAAGAAGAGCAGAAGCTTAGCACTCTTCCAACTGTTCGAATTGAATGCCCAAGATGCGGTAACAATAATGCATATGTTTGGCAAGTTCAAACCCGAGGGGCAGATGAGTCTTCAACTCAGTTTTTGCGTTGCACAAAATGCAGCTACACATTCCGAGAATACAGCTAACGCTCACTTTTTTCTTTAGCTTTGATGTTGCACATTCTTTTTAAAATTGAATCCACACTTCTATAGTGTGCACCTCTTGAACCCACTGTATTTGCTGAGAAATAGAGTCTCTTGGCATGCTCTTATCAAAATTTTGCCGCTAGCTGCTTTTGTTGCTCCGATAGTTTTGTTATTTGTTCTAAACCCTGTTGATCCGTTTTTGAAACTGTCGGCGCAGGATTCTTTCCAGTTAATGTGGAAAGGTAGAACTTTCCAGTTGTTCTTTGTTTGGCTGCTATCTTTAGAGTTAATTCTTAGTTGGGAAACTATTAAGCTAAGAATTAGCAAACACAACAAAGCAGTAGTTTTCTTCTATGTAATTGGTCTTTTGCTTCCTTCTCTTTATGTAATTGGAGAGAACTATTTTGGTTTCAATAACGTAATCGCGAATTGGGCATCTCAAAGCGGGGTTGTTTTTTTTGAATCTATGCCTCTTGCGGTTGAATATCTTGTTTTTGCGTTTTTCTTCTGTTTTTTGACTTTTGCAATTTTTGGGCGAAAGGGTTTGAAGATTTTTGCTTTACCCGCTTTGTTTGTTAGTTTAGTTGGTGCCTTGTATACTGTCGATAATGTATTTCCTTACGGGCAGTTTACGCCGTTTCAGCTTCTAGTTCCAACCACTGCATTGTTAGCTTCCAGCGTGTTAGGCATCATTGGTTATAATACGGTTTTTGGTACCGAAAATGGTATGCCCACCTTGCAGGCTTCCGGGTCTTTAGGTACGGCAAAGTTTGCAATAGCTTGGCCTTGTGCCGGGGTTGAAAGTCTTTTAATTTTTACAGCTGTGACTTTGCTATTTCTTAAGCGCTTGCCCGTTTCATGGAAAACTAAACTGGGTTTATTTGCGTTTGGGGCAGCCATTACCTATCTAATAAATGTTTTACGAATAGCAACAATCTTTACAATCGGAATGCAATTTGGTGCTTCCTCTAATCAAGTTCAAATGTTTCACTTCTACTATGGACCCCTCTATACAATGGCGTGGATTGTGTCATACCCTTTGATTTTGCTGGGAACTCATAGGTTATGGACGAGAACTAGGACACCTCAATCAACACCGCTAACCCCTGTTTAACCAGAATCTGTGCGTTAAGTGTTGGCAACGAAGCAACATCTTCAGCGTTAAATGGACCATAAGATTTCATGTCTGCTCCCATAATAGCGGGAATGTTTTTTGTGAAGCGAATAGTCAAACGTTTTCGAGCTGGGATAGTTTGGGTTGCAGTTAGTTTGGTATCTGATTCTATTGTAACTTTGATTGGTGACGGTGGTGCTAGTTGTCCTTGCTTTAAGTCTTCTTTGAATTTTTGGTATTCCGCTGAAAAAGTTGCAAACGTCTCAGCCATCTTGCCTTCTTCGACCGTTAACAATTCAAGGGGAATCTTTTGATTTTTAGTGACAATTTTTATGATTTTTTTGTACCTTAACTCTAATAATTCTGCAAGCATCAACTCAACGTTTTGGGCTTCATGCTCAAGCAGATTTAGTTTTATAGTTTTTTGGTCGAGTTCGTTATCTTCTTTGATGCATCGCATATACTCTGCGATTTTGCCATAGAAGTCAGGTGGTAACCCTCCTATTGAGGCATCTTCAATTTCTCTTCGCCAAGCCGCAAAAAGCTGATCGTACACTATTGCGCCACCTCTGCTCTTCTTTTGCAAATTAACATTACTGCCGCGGCAACGGGTAACGTAACTGTTTGGTTCTTATATGGACCCATTGTTTTTCCATCCAACCTAAACTCTGGTGCATCAGAGATCAACACTTTGATCTCGCCCTTTTTAAAAGCTACCGCTTCAGTGAAAGGGTCGAAATCCTGCAGTTTCTTGGCTGGAAACTCGAGTTTCTTTAGTCCAGTTTTGCCGTGCAGGGTTCCGTTCATGCGAATTAAGCGGTGAATATCGGTGGTAACTACGGTGTCGATTTTTGAACTTTGTTTTTCCTTAATGCATTCTGCAAGTTTTAGCCATGTTGCCACACTGACACCGTTGATGCTTTCCCATTTTCCCTCCTGTATAGCTCGTTTAATGATTGTGTCCTTATTTTCTAGAAGGGCTTTATTATTTATTCCAACAGCTTTCAGGTCGTGCATGTTTGCATTTAATAGAAGATCCTGCATCCCTATCTTTATTCGCCTGTTCCAGCCAAAATTGTGGAGATTAAACTTTTTTGCTCCGCTACGGCGTTTGCGCTTTTTTTTGTTCTCTTTGTCTAAGATTGCTAACCCTAGTCCAGTTACGTAATCAACGATTTCTTTACGTGCCATTGCATCCAGCGATCGTACTGTTTCGTTTTCAATATGTACGTGGTAGCCACGATGCCCAGAAAAAAACACGCGCAATTCATTTTGAGAAAAGCCAAAGTCGTTTTCCAGTATGTCCAGAAGTTTTTCAGCTTCTTCACGAGCGGATTGTATGCATAGGTCACATGCCCAAATTTTGTTATCAAATTTTGATGCTTCGCAACATGGACAAGTTTCGGGTGTGATTCCGCGCCCACTAAAGCCGCATTTGACACATCTGAATTCATCGTGAATTTTGTTGCATGAGGTAGGAATGTGGTCAGCGTCTATGTCAAAGACAAGGTCTGAGCCGAGCCAACCTTTTTTGTCCATGTCGTAGTCTGGATTCTTATAATAGGCACATGAATGGTAAACATCTGATGGTACGGTCTCTGCAAGCACAGCCCTAAGGTCGGTTATAGTGTTGAAACGTCTATGTCTAACCATGAAGCGCTCTTTGAACATTAGGTAGCCGAATTCCCGTTGCTCAGTGTTTGGCGGTGATGGAACCTTTGCGGCGGGATCTTTATAATATTCAGAAAATTTTTGGTAAACCCATTCCCTAGAAGTTTCCATGATCCCTTGCCCCGTTTTGATGTGATAGTATTGTTCCACCTCAAATTTAACTATATATAGACAAAAAAACTAATTGTTAGATTCTAAGTAAAACCCTAAAAGTATCCCAAATCTTCAGAGGGTCAAAGGCGGCGCTGCCAAATGAAAGTGTTGCCACCATGAAGATTAACCAAATAATTGTTGCTTCAGTTTCTTTTCGGCGTTGAGGAATCAAAATATATACGAAAATGAACGGGAAATACCAATTTTGAAAGTATGGTAATGTGAAACTGGGTAGCAAGAGAAGAAGCGCTGAAAGCGAAAGTATGTTGTTCTTGTTTAGCATGTAAAAAGTATAGACTATTGTTGCGCTCAGGGTGAGAATGACTGAGAATGCTTGCAGGTTCCATGAGATTTGAGCGTGAGGCGAGAAGGCGTTGATGCCGTTCATTATGAATTCTGGTTTAGTTTGGGTAAGGTACGGCAAGCTTGAATAGGCAGTTGCTCCACTGATGGCTATCAACAAAGCGCTAAAGGCAAGTCCCCTGTTTCCCTGCAAACTTTTGAATCGATTTTTCCCCAAAATTTTTAACATGCCAAAAATGATCAGGGGTAAGAAGAAGATGCCTGCTGAATATTTGAAAAAGATTGAAACCGATGTAAGTAAAAAGAACTTGTCGTAACGTTCAATTACGAACATTATTATTGCAAAAAGTGAAAAAAGGAACGCGACTGAATCAAACATGCCGTTTGCTGCGTAAACTACCAAAACATCGTAAATTATATAGACGCCGATTAACTTCAAGAACAAATTCATATCTTTCTTCAAGAAAACTTTCAAGAATAAGTAGAGGCAAACGTGGGCAACAACAAGAAAGAGTCCAATTTCCAGTTTGTAAATCAATGTGGCGTCGAAACCGTTTTTCAACAAAGTGCCGAAAGGCAAAAACAAAAAGATGCTTCCTAAAGGATATAGGTGTGGCATTTCTGGCCAAGTTACAAACATAAAGTGCGAATTGTCAAGGCTTGAAAGAGTTCCTAAGGGTTGACTGAAAACTGAAAAGCCGTTTTTAATGAATAAGTTTGAAACATATGTGTGTCTTGCATGGTCGGTGTACCAGTTCTCAAGGGTTGCCAGCGGATTTGAGTTTATTGCCAAGAGTAAAAGCCATAAAGCCAGCGAGGCTAACACAAATGCTAAGAGCCGTCGGTTAAATTGGTTTAATTGTATTGAAAAATGATCTTTTTTAATTGGGTTGGTTTGTTTGAAAAGTTCAACTTTAAGGAATGCGAGTACTGCCAAGGTTAGGCCCATTAAGAACGATATTTTCGCTGGTGTAGTTAGCCACGAATAAGGCGAGTTAAGTAGTGTTTTTTGGACTGAGACTTTAAAGTTAACCCAGCTTGCGTTTGGTGAGTTTGAGTAGAAGGTAGCCTCATAATAGACTGTGTTTGCAGTAAAAGTATGTAAAATGTTCTGTTTTGAAGAGTTGACGTATATGGGGCCGTTATAGGTTATTATTGAAACTTTTTTCATAAATGTGGTTGGGCATTGTACAGTAAGAGTTATGTTTTCTCCTCCGTGGAAAGCGCCCAGGCCTTGTCTGTAAATCTCGTTCTGACGTAGTCTAAAAGAATTGTCAATTATGCTTTTTGACTGAATGCCGTCGGTTGAGTTGGAATATAAACTTGTAAGCGACAGGCTGATGCTTAGCACTAGCAGAATTATGGCTGATAGTAAGAGAATTTTGTATGAGCCAAACTTCATTTTTTTGATTTCTCGTTGCGAAAAATAGCACTTAGGACCTATTTAATTCTGCTACAGCAGTCAAATACAACTTGGTATCTCTAATTCATGACTGCTTTTAAAGTGTAGGATAAATAACTTTTAACTTCAGTCCATGTTAGCTTGGATTTACCTCTTTTTCTGTTCACAAAAACTATAGGCGTTTCCTTTACAACGAACTTTCTTAGATATGCTTGCCTAATTGTCTCTATCTGAATTTCGTAGGTGTGGCTATGCAAGGTGTCTACCGCTTCACGTAGAAATTCTGTGGAATAACACCGGTAACCGCTGGTGCAATCGTGCATCTTTAGACCCAACGAAGCTCTTGCTATGAAGTTGGCTGTTTTACTGATTACTTTTCTTGTGGTTGGCCAACCTAAAATTTGCCCGCCTTTGCAGTACCTGCTTCCAATGACAATAGCGCATTTATCTTTACTTATGGTGGATAAAAGGTTTGGCAGTTCTTGTGGATTGTGTGAAAAATCAGCATCCATTGTGACGACATATTTTGGTTGGTGCTGACCTGAAAGGAAGATTTTAAAGCCATCCGTAATTGCCGTTCCCAATCCTGATTTAGAGGACCTAATAAGTAACTCTACATTTTTGTATTCTTTTTGTTTTTGGCGGACGATTTCTGCTGTTCCATCGGGGCTCGAATCATCGATAACAAGGATGGTTGCATCAATATTTAGGTCTTCGAGGGCGTTGATTAGTTTAGAAATGTTTTGGGCTTCTCCATATGTCGGTAGGATTATTCCAATTTGAGAGTTGTTAAATTCGTTGTTGTTCTCTGGTCGGTAACCCATGAAAACCATTTCTATATTCTGTAAAGTGACCTAATAAAGGTTGACAACGGTTAACTTGGCTTTAGTGCAGCTTGTTTTCTTGTGTAGTATTTAAGCGGATGGTAAATACGGCTGCATAGGTCATCTTTGTTCTTGCATACCCCGTGAGTTTGGAGCACGGAACATTGTGGACACGTATATTTAGTTCCTGAACCTCGTTCTCCTGCAATGTGCTCAATTTGATATCGGGTTAAGCGCTCATTGTAGTCTGAGAAGGTCTTGAAGAGTTCGTTTAATCCTTCAGGCGTCATTCCTATGTTTACTAAGAAAGAAGTTAGTGTGAATCGGCCAATGTGTGAGAGATGATGTGCTTGGGATGCATCACTGTATAACGCGTTAATACATGGGGGAAAAGCTGACTGTACCACAACTTTTGGCATATCATCCATTTCTTCACCTATCTGGTCTTGAGCTAACTTCAGTAGATCATCCACGATGAGGCTGATTTCTTCAGGTAGATTTCTGATTTCCGCAACATCCAACCTCTTTTCCACGCGGTTTTTTACTTCTTCTTGAAGCAAACGAACTGCTTTGGCGCTATTCAAAAAAACGTTTCCTTTATCCATAATCTGGTTGACCAGTTTCCATTCCGATCCATGTATATGTGCGGCATTTTTCAAATAGAAATTGAACCCCAAACGAAAATCCTTGTACGGCATCCCATCACTAATATCCCAGTCAAAATCTCTTGCGATGGCGACAATTTTTTCTTTTTTTTCTTGGAGCATCTGAACCTGAGCAGTTTTTGCCACAGCGACCGCATACCTTTTTTTTATCCAAGAATTTTTGGTAGCTATAACTAGAATAAGTGATGCTGCGAAAGATGAAATTTCTGTGGTTTTATCCTTTACCATTTCTCCCGTATTTAATTCCAAAATCGCTTTTTCTACGCGGTTTTTGCCTCGGTCAAAAATTGGTTCTTCTGAAGATAAACCTGCAATCGTAAATTCTAGTTCTGCTATTTGTTTTGAGGCTTGTTTTAAAAAAGGATATTTGGCAAAATCTTCCGAAGATAATGCCGATTCAAACTGCAATTTGACTTCCTTACTCTGTTTCGATTCTTGGAGCCAAGAAGAAGACTAACTTTCCTTCTTTGGTTTGTTGGAAGTCGATTCTGATTGGCATGTCACTTGAGAACTCTAGGGTTGCGATATCAGAAGTTGCGGAAGCTGCTTTAATGATTTCAGAGAGGTAGCTTAGACTAAAAGTTGCTTTAGCGTTCTCTTTAACTTCTAAGTCGAGGAGAGCATCGCTGCCTTTCTGTAGCGTGATTGTTGCACCCATCAAATCACCTGAAGCAGACAAGATCATTTTTTCTGGTTCTGCTTCTATGCGCACATGATCGCTGACTAATTGTGCATCTTCTATTGCTTGGCTTAAGCCTTGTGTTGTGGTTTTAGCTTTGACGTTGAAACTTATTTTTGGTGTAGGCACTTCTTCTTCTGAGGCTTCAAGTGTTGGCATAGTGAAGTTTCGATTGTATTTGCCTGATATTACTACTAATAAACGTCCGGTTTTGTCGTCTATGGATAGTTCAACGGATTCGTCTTTGCTTGCACGTTTGAGTAGTTTTAAAAGTTCGCTTATGTTAAGGCAAACTTTGGTCGGCTCATTGCAGACATATTCTTGAAATATTGTTTTTGGCCATTCGAAATCAATCATAGCAACACGCGACGGATCCATGGCGCGGAGTTTTAAGCCTTCAGGGTCGATTTTGAATGTTGCTTCGTCGACAAGAATTGAAATGGCGTTAGCCATATCTCTTAATAGTTTAGCGTCAGACACTTTAAGCTTGAACATATCCTTCTATTCCTCGCAATATCCATTCAGGTAGTATGCTAAACATTACACTCTGAGTTAATAAATTTAGTCGCTGGTTTTTGTCTGGTTGTAACGTTTTTGTGAAGGGTTATTTTCTAGCAATATTTAGTGGTTAGAGGCCTTTAATTTCTGATAGCACTTCTTTTTGTTTTTACTGCATGAGCTGCCGTAGCGATTCCTCGTGCAAGTTGTTGATTTTTGTTGTATATGTGAAAAGGTATAAGAGACTGTATGTTTCTTTTATGCAAAGCTGGTAGTGAACAACGTGAACGTTCCCAAAGAAATCAATACGTACTGTCCCAAATGTAAAGCTCACAGCATTCACACTGTATCCCTCTATAAGGCTGGTAAACGCCGAGCGCTCGCTAGAGGCGAAAGACACCACGAACGCGAAAAGGAAGGGTACGGCGGACAAAAATACCCCTTACAGCATGAATTTGCCAAAACAACCAAGAAGCAAACTCTGCGCTTAAAATGCAAAGTTTGTAGTTATATGTACCACAAAGATGGTATCCGTCTAAGAAAATTAACAATCCAATAAATTATAGGGAGATTAAGAAAAAATGTCTGAATGGAATAAGCTTATCCCCAAGCCACGAAGCGTCTTTCTCCGCGTAAAATGCCCAAAATGCAACAACGAACAACTAATCTTCAGTAATACAACCAACATCATAACATGTAACGTCTGCGGTGAAAACTTGGCGCAACCAACTGGTGGAAGAGCAATAATCAACGGCGATGTCCAAGCGGTACTCGAGTAAGCGGAGACCCGTTAGATGGCTGAGCGTAAGCCTAACTGGCCTGAAGTCGGCGACTTAGTTATCGCCACTATCGAAACAGTTACTGATTACGGTGCTTATGCTAGGCTTGATGAATATGAAAAACGTGGGCTTTTACACGTTTCTGAGATTTCCTCTTCGTGGATTCGGAACATTCGTGATTTTGTGCGTGACGGGCAAAAACTTGTTCTCAAAGTCCTTCGAGTTGACATGGAAAAAGGTCATATTGACCTTTCGCTGAGACGTGTAGCCAAGCGGGAACGTATCGAGAAAGTTCTTTCATGGAAAAAAGATCGTAAAGCCGACGCGCTTCTTCGTGGAGTTGGAGAAAAACTTGGCTTAACAAGTGACGAAGTTTATCAGAAAGCAGGTGCAGTCGTGGAGCAGAAGCTTGATTTATATGAGGGTTTTGAGAAGGCAGCTTTCGAAGGACCTGAAGTCTTGATTGAGATTGGCGTACCAGAGATTTTTGCAAAAGCTTTTTCGGAAGTTGCACAGGAACGCATTCACGTAAAAATGGTTAAAGTTAAGGGTATTTTGGAAATGCGTGTGGTGAAGCCCAACGGTGTCAAGGTAATCAAAGAAGCTTTTCATAAAGCTAAAGCCGAAAAAATTAAAGATGTCAAAATTACTTTCTATGTTATTGCTGCACCAAAATATAACATTGAAGTTCAAGCCGAGAACTACAAGCGTGCTGAAGAAGTTATGCAGAAAACCGCCGAGACTGTTATCGCAAGCGTCGCCAAAGCTGGTGGACAGGGTAGTTTTAGAAGGGAAAAGTAGTGGTTTGGCAATTACGCAAGTGCGTGAACTGTGGTGCATACACTTTACATAAAGATACTTGTCCGATTTGCGGTGGACCAGTTAAAATTCCACATCCCGCAAAGTTTTCTCCAGATGACAAGTACCTGAAATATCGTATGGCACTGAAAAGGAGTCAAGAACAATGAAGGAAACATACATTAAAGAATTTGAAGAAATCCAGCCCAATAATCCCGTTTTAATTGAAGGGCTGCCGGGACTTGGGTTAGTGGGCAAAATTGCATTACGCTATTTAATCAAGCAACTTAAAGCTAAAAAGATCGCTTATCTTTACTCGCCTCATTTTCCCTATTTTGTGCTCGTTAACAAGAAAGGTAATGTGCGTTTGCTCAGAGGAGTGTTTTACTATTATCAGAACCCCAAAGGCAACGATATACTTCTCTTCACTGGCGATAGCCAAAGTCAAACCATCGAAGGACAATATGAAATCGCCGACCGCATGCTTGACTTCTCAGAAAAACATGGGGTCAAAAGCATCGCGACCATTGGTGGCTACCGTATGGAACCAGAAGATAAACCCAAGGTGTTCATTGCTGCAACCAATCCTGAACTGCTAAACAAGGCTCTACAATCAGGTGCGATTCTGAGTTCAACTGGAAGCCCCATTGTGGGAACCGCAGGCTTAATTCTTGGCTTGTCTAAATTCAAAAAGATGGAAGCGTTATGTTTACTTGGAGAAACTCGTGGTTACCTTCCAGACCCGCTTGCTGCCAAGAGCGTGCTTGAGGTTTTGAAATCGACTTTCAACTTTGAATTAGACTTATCTGGCTTAAACGAAGAAATTTCCAAAGCCGAAACAATGGCTACAAAACTTCAGCAAATAGAAGAAAAACGTGCCATTCAAGCTGAGGAAACAAAGAAGGAAGAAGATAAGAAAACCACGTATATCTCTTAAGAAAAGTTTTTCTTTATTATTTCCACAGTTTTTTGAGCTGCTGTTCCGTCTCCGAAAGGAGATACAGACGGTAAAACTTCCTCTTTATTAATTGCTTCTTTTAATGCGCTTAAGATAGTGCTATTGTTGGTTCCAACAATTTTAGCAAAACCAGATTCAACTGCTTCCTGACGTTCAGTCGACAAGCGGATAACAAGTACTCTTTTCCTGATGGCAGGTGCGGTTGCTTCCTCTTGAATGCCGCCTGAATCCGTAAGAATCAAACAACAATTTCTCATCAATAATAAAAAGTCTAAATAACCTAACGGTGGCAAAATCAACACATTTTTGAGTGCTTCCATCTTTGAGAGCATGTTGTTTTCTTGTAAGCGCTTTTTGGTTCTCGGATGCATCGGGTAAACTACAGGAAGTGGAGATTTTGAGAAAACCTCAACAAAGGATTCTAGAACTTCTGTGTTGTCCACGTTTTCTGCTCGATGAGCTGTTGCCAAAACAAATTGTTTGAAGGGCACATTCTTCATTATTGTTGATTTTTTTTCCGCAATAGGTAAGTGTTCAACAACTGCGTCGATAGCAGTGTTACCTGTAATGAAGATTTTTCCCCAAACGTTTTCTTTGATGAGGTTAGCTTCTGCACGTTTCGTTGGAGCAAATAGGTATTCGGATAGGTGATCAGTCAATCGTCGGTTGTGCTCTTCGGGCATTCGCAAATCAAAACTTCGAAGTCCAGCTTCCACGTGTCCAATTGGTATGACTCGCTTGTTAGCAGCTAAAGCTGTTGACAGGACTGTGTTGGTGTCGCCTTCAACCAAGACAACAGAGGGATCAACCTTTCCGATAAGTTGATCCATCTTCATCATGATTTCCGCAGTTTGTTCTCCAGGCGAAGAATTTTCAATCTTCACAGAGTAGTCTGGTGTCGGTAGTTCAAGGTTTTCAATAAATTGTTGAGCCATGTTGTAGTCATAGTGTTGTTCGCAATGTACAAATGATAAGGGAAGGCGGGCTTTTTTTAGGGCTCGAATTATGGGTGCCATCTTTATTATTTCAGGGCGGGTTCCCGCAACCACAACGATTGGTTTCAAAGCATTTCCTCTAGGTTTTCTTTAAGGACCCTTCTCGAGGTTCATAAATAGTACCCTCGCGTAATAACTGGGATATCATTCGTTCTACTTCGCCTCTTGGAATCTTGTGTT
This sequence comes from Candidatus Bathyarchaeota archaeon, assembly GCA_963775465.1. Lineage (GTDB taxonomy): Archaea > Thermoproteota > Bathyarchaeia > Bathyarchaeales > Bathycorpusculaceae > Bathycorpusculum. Next base: position 90,931 of record CAVZIW010000003.1, read on the forward strand.
TGGTTTCCAATTCGTTGACGAGTGTGTCTCTTTCAACGATTCCGGTGACTTTTTCCAGCTCCATAATTGTGGCAATAACTGTGCCGAGTCTATCTCTGATGCTCTTGGGTCTGCCCGTCATTATTAAGTCGATGTCAACTTTATAGGACGACAAATCGATGCCGACTTCTTCAAGTGAGCGTTTCATTATGGCAATTGCTGCTTCCGCATCTTCAGCGGTTACTTCTTTTCGCAATGCGACACGTGCTCTGGCTTCTGCTATTCGGACAAGTGATTCCAGTTGACGGGCTGTGATTGCTACTGGGGAACCTTCGGTTTCGCTTGCGTTACGCATAGCTAAGTAGAAATCGCTGAGTCGCTTAAGGGCGTCGTTGCTAAGTTCCGGTTTGACGCCTTTGGCGTAACTAACGTATTTGCGTAAAAGTTCGGCGTCGACTTGTGCTTCAACGGGGCTTGTTCCTCTTCGGTGAATTTCTAGGATATGGCGTGACATTTTGCCGTCTGATTCCTTGTTTGGTACGTCTCGGAGCACAAAAATTAGGTCGAAACGAGAGAGGATTGTAACTGGTAGTGAGATGTTTTCAGCAACGGTTCGATTAGGTTCATATCTTCCAAGAGATGGGTTAGCGGCTGCAAGAACTGCAGTTCGGGCGTTTAGGGTTGCGACGATTCCTCCTTTGGCGACTGAGACTGTATGCTGTTCCATGGCTTCGTGGATCGCAACGCGGTCTTCGGGTCTCATTTTGTCCATTTCGTCGATGCATGCGATGCCTTTGTCTGCCAAGACAAGTGCGCCTGCTTCTAGACTCATGCTTCCGCCTTTTTCTCTAACTACGGCTGCTGTTAAGCCTGCGGCTGTTGTTCCTCTGCCTGAAGTGTACAGGCCTCTTGGTGCTATTCTTGAAACGTACTGTAACATCTGGGATTTGGCTGTACCTGGGTCACCTATGATGAGGGCGTTCATTTCCCCTCTTACGTTAACGTCTGGGAGGCTTTTTGAGACTCCGCCAAAGAGCAGATACATGATTGCTTCCTTTAGGTGTTCCAGACCGAAAATTGAGGGCGCGATCGAACTCATAATTTTTTTATGTACTGCGGGATCCCTTGATAGTTCGAGAATTTTTGCTTCTTCTTCGGGTGTTGGGGGTGATGTTTCGGGTTCTTTGCCTAAAACTTCGATAGAGTTGCCGTCTAATTGGAGGATAAAGGTGCGTAGTTTTCCCATACCCATTAGAGAAGGTGCAAAAGCACGTACAATACCTACGATAGAAACGTGGTCTCCGGGTCTTGCAATATCCACGATTTCGTCTCCAACCAATTTCACGGCTAATGTTCGAGGTAGTTGTCCAGGTGGGAGGTCTTCAGGTTTTTCTTGTAATCTTAGGTCTTGTGAGTCTATGAATGTTGACTCTTCTTGGGAAAATTCAAAAGGGCCATCTCTGCCGCAGTCTGGGGCGATGCATACTGATGGAGCTTTAAGGAACTGTCCGGTTTGTTCGACCAAATTTAGAGTGCCGCAACGTTTGCATTTGAATGCTCCCTGTTGAACCATTGGTCGTACGGGGGTTGCACGGACAACGATGCCTTCTACCATAACTAGCTTTGTCATCTGTTTGCTGCCGAGTTTGCGAAGTTGCTCTTTACCTAGTAGTTGTACGATTCGAACTATTACTTTCTCGATTTTCTCAGCATATTCGACGTCCTCTATTCTCAGTTGTTCATAGGCACCTTTACCTGCATGTTGGAGGAATTCTTCAGGTTTGTTTAACAGACGTTCAGCTAATGCTTGATCAAAGCCGTAAAGCTCCTCAAAATCGATTCTTAAGCTACCTTTACCGTTGATGGCTAACTGAGCGATTCTTTGGCGGTACTTTTCTTTTTTAAAGAATTCTTGGAATCGCTGCTGGGGATCGATGGTTTCTAGTTTATTAGCCAGGTTGTTTCTCCCCGCTTTCTAAGATTTTGGTTTTCCATTCAGAGATGATTTTGAATAGTTGGTCATACATGATTTTTTCTTCATTCGTGAATTTTTTTAAAACCTGCTCGCTTTGTATTGGGGCAGATGAGATCGCGACTATTTTCTTAAGTCGTGAGTTCACTATATCGCGGGCTAACTGTTTTGCGCGGTCGTATTCTTGATATTTTTCGGATTGTTTCTGAGCTTGTTTTTTTAACTCTGTTATATATCTGCGTAGTTTAGGGTAGAAATCATCGGGTAGTTCACCGATTTGGCCTGGAATCTGTACGCCTTCCTTCCACTGAACTTTGAAAAGTTTGGTTGAATCTAAAAGTTCGTCCTCTCGGAAATGTGCCATACCGGCTGAAGCAAGTTCTTTTGCTACCCAGAAGTAAACTTCGTATTCATTGCCTTCATCAAATGGACCTACTGACATCCCAGAGAGCTTAATTTCGGGGCAGTTTCGGTTAGCAACAATTTTAACCATTGAGTTCTCGTAGTAAAAGTCTATTGTGCATATTTTCGCTGCCAAACCCTCTCAATCTCAACACAGTTTACCCAACTAGGGATTCAAAACATATGACAGGAGAATTCTTAAGGGTTTGCATAGAAAGGTTGAGTATTTGAAAAAGGAAAGTAGGGTTTAATTTGGCTCAAAAAACCTTTTTAGTAAGGTGTTATGGCCAGAGTCCTAATGTTTTTATGGCGTTTGCTACTCTTCCGACCCCGAGCATTAGGGCACCTGTTCGCATGTCGCTCTCTTCTTTGGTGACGATCGCTTCGACATCGTTGAAGGCTTTTGTCATCTTTGTTTCAAGTTTTTGGTTTACGAGCTCAAGAGGCCACTGTTCACGGGTTAGGTTTTGGACCCACTCAAAGTAGCTGACGGTGACTCCGCCACTGTTTGCAAGAATGTCTGGGATAAGGCAAATTTCCTTTTCATACAGGATTTTGTCAGCTTCTGGTGTGGTTGGTCCGTTTGCGGCTTCAGCGACCATGTGGGTTTTGATTTGGTCGGCGTTCTTGCGCGTGATTTGGTTCTCCAATGCTGCGGGTATTAGTATGTCACATTCAAGTTCCAGAATTTCCGTATTAGTGACATTTTTGCAGTCTTTGTATCCTTGTACAGAATTGGTTTTTCCTTTGTGAATCAGCACGTCAATTGGGTTTAAGCCATCTGGGCAATATATGCCTCCTGTTGAATCGCTAACTGCAATTACTTTGCAGCCGATTTCTTTTGCTGCTACTGCAGCATTGTAGCCAACGTTGCCAAAGCCTTGGATGACTACTGAGGCATTCTTAAGTTTCAAGCCATTGTTTTCTGCAGCTTGCTTAACGCAATGAATGACTCCTCGTCCCGTGGCTTCAGTTCTGCCCCATGAACCGCCGATTTCAACGGGTTTTCCTGTGGCGCTTTCAGGGATTCTGTATCCTTTTAGTTGGCTGTAGGTGTCCATGACCCATGCCATGGTTTGTGCGTCTGTGTACATGTCAGGCGCTGGAATGTCACGTTGTGGACCAAGATACTCAAAAATCATGCTTACGTATCTTCGTGTTAAGCGTTCGAGTTCGTGGTTGCTTAATTTTTTTGTATCGACGCATATGCCGCCTTTTGCTCCGCCAAATGGGACGTCGGCTATGGCACATTTCCAGGTCATAAGCATTGCGAGTGCTGTGACTTCATCGAGGGTTATATTTTGATAGAAGCGGATTCCTCCCTTGAAGGGTCCACGTGCATCCCAATGTTGCACCCTGACGCCGTTGAAGACGCCTACAGAGCCGTTGTCGAGGCGGATGTCGATGCTGACTAAAATTGAGCGTTTAGGTTGGCTTAGCATTTTTTGTATGCCATGGTCAAGCCCCAGTTTTTTTGTGGCAAGTTTGAGTTGGGATAAAGTTACTTCTAATCCTGAATGTTCTTCAGACATTAATGAACCCTTCAATTACTTTTGTTAAGTTTGCGAATGGTTAGATAAGAATTGCCGTGCTTTTTTGTGTGTTTTGTTGATGCTTTTGTATACCGTATTGACCTGTCTTCTAGAAGTTAGTTCTTTCTACACTTGTTATTGTCAATTTGCACAAAATTTGGTATTATTAGTGTCTTTTGATAAAATTTATGTTAGTAATATTGAAATGTATGTGATATTTTTGTTTGGATAATGTGGGAGTAAGCAGTTTAGCTATTCAACCAAGGTTAAGACTTGTTTCTTCGAAATGTTTTTTATCGCTTAAACACCGCGGACACACACAGTTGAATGGAAGATTCTTTGTTGTACATAATTCAATGTAACTGCATCCATTGCATTGGAAATCTTTTCCGCAACGAATGCAGCTTTGCAGAAAAACCACTTCACTTCCCAAGATGGCACTCACAGCTTCCATTATTTTTTCAATGTTGTTACAGCTTTTGATTGAAAAAAGGGCAATGTCTCGGTTATAATCCAGCCCCAAACGCATAAGGTTGACAAATTTATCTTTATCCATCCGAGGCAATTTGAAACCGTTCTTATTCAAAACAATAACCATCAAATCAGAACCTACTCATTTTAGCTAAAAAGTCAACTTCTTCTTGTGTAAACTTGAACCAATCAACAAGACCGCTAGATTTTTTCTTCTGGAGAATTACTTTGATGAATGGGATAAAATCATTTTTAGCAGTTTCTTTAGATACGTGGCATTGAGCGCCAATTTTTAGGCAGATGTTATTTAGCATTGTTCTTTTTCCTTTCGTCCAGAAGAGAGTGATGATGCGTATAGGAGGTGAGATGAATTCAAATGGTTTGTAGGATTCGTGGTTCACCGAGGCGGCTTTTGCTAGCTCATTATAGAAGTATTTTAGCAAATGCCAGTTCTCTGTGCCAATCCTTCCACGGAAAACATCGGCTTGCGAAATGAGATTGTATGCTTTGGCCAGCTCATTTGGGTCTAGATATCTTTTTGGCAGATTGTCGCTGACGGATAGCAGAAAATCGTCGTAGTCAACATTTGAATAGCTAAATAAACGGGATGCTTCGGCGATTGATTCTGCTGTGAAGAAGCCTCTAAGGGTTTCGTCCATGCTTAAGGCTTTGTTTCGAGAGCGTAACATCATAGTGTCTTGTAAAGTTAGGGTATGGTTTTGTTCGCTTAAGCTCTGTAAATCGTTTATGGCAGCGCGAACGTCACCGCGACTGTTCTTGGCAATTCTCTCGAGTGCTTCAAACTCTGCTTTAACATGCTCTAGAAGACAAATCTTTTGTAGCAGTGCGATGATTAGTGGAATCCGCACTTGTTGAAAGCGTACTAGCAAACAGACCTTCTTTAGGGGTCGTAGTTTGCTTATATCGGGGTCGTTTGCAGCCATTATGACTGGCACAAGGGATTCTTCTACTATCTGGATTATTGCGCTTACTCCACCTCTGTCTTGGTTTCCTGCGATCCCATCTACTTCATCAAGAAAAAGCATGTTTCCTCTGGTTTTAGTTGTTCCTGAAAAATTGTCAAGTGCCCTGTATGAGGTTGCTGGTTTGGCTACAGCGTTAACTGCTTTTTCGGAGCGGGTATCGCTGGCGTTCATTTCGATTATGGTAAAGTTATATTCTTTTGCAGAGGCATTAACCAACGCGGTTTTTCCCACACCTGGGGGGCCATAAAGCAGTACTGCTTTTTTGTTGTGACGTTTGTTTTGTAACCATTCTGTAAAAGTTGCTTTAGCTTCTTCGTTTCCTATGATGTCTTGTATCTTTGTGGGGCGGTATTTTTCAACCCATAGAATTTCATTTCTCAGCATATTTTTCCTCTAGATTTTTTCCGAATTTTGCAAATTGTGCTAAAAGAGCACTTAGTTGAATGTCGCTGTTGGCGCCCTGAGTTAGGCGATAATCGTATTCACCGATCAAGCCGGATAAGTCAGCTTTTTGTTCTGGTGTTAAATCTGACATTTTAAAGATTTCGCGTTGCACTTGTCGTATGATTTCTGAGCCCGAAAATCCAAAGTTGCCCATGATGTCATACATGGTTTTTCGTGCTTCAATGAAGTCGCCGTACAAAGCTTTGCGAATCATTTTTTGTACTAGCATGGGACTTGCTTCTCCGATTACCAACAAAACTGTTTTTTCGTCAACTATGCCTTCTTTGTAGGCTGAAGCGGTTTGTAGGGCATTAATAGCGTGTCTTAAGTCGCCCTCCGCGTAATCTGCAATTTTTTCTGTAGCTTCAGGAAGCAGAGTGATGTTTTCTTTTTTAGCGATGCATTGTAGTTGGTCTTTCATTGCTTGGCGATCTACGCGTGAGAAACGGAAAATGGCGCATCGACTTTGGATGGGCTCGATAATTTTGCTTGATTGATTGCATATTAGGATGAATCTTGATGTGCGAGAGCCTATTTCCATAATTCGGCGAAGTGCGGTTTGTGCTGGACCTGTCATTTGATCGCATTCGTCGAGGATAATTAGGGCGAAAGGTATCTCTCCGAACCCTGAACGACTGTAACGTGAGAAATCTTTGATTCGGTCACGGACAGTGTCGATGCCTCTTTCATCAGAAGCGTTAAGCTCCAGTGTGAAGTTTTTCCAATTTGCTCCGTATAATTCATGTGCAATGGCAAGGGCAATGGTGGTTTTGCCTGTGCCTGGGATGCCCGCTAACATTAGATGTGGCATAGTTTTGGGTTTTTTCATGAACGCCTTGAGGCTTTCCACGATGTCTTTTAAGCCGACGACCTCGTCAAGGCATTTTGGTCGATATTTTTCAACCCACATAAGTGTTTCTTCGTTAGTTGCCATTAAAGTAACCTTCAACAATGAGTAATACAATACCTTATTTTACGATTAATTTATCTTTTCCCCAGAAAGAAAACTAACTGCTTCTACAGAAATTAGCCTATTATGCTGCCTTCAGCTATGTCTTTTTCAGGTTGTAAAATTGAAACGTTGCCGGTGGAATCTTCAGCTGCTAAAATCATGCATTGCGATTCAATGCCTGCTATCATGCGGTGCTGCAAGTTTAGGAGAAAAACGCATTTTTTGCCCACTAACTCTTCGGGCTTATAAAACTTAAGTAGACCTGCAACTGCTTGGCGCTTTTCATTGCCGAAGTCGGCGAGAATTTTGATCAGTTTTTTTGAGTCTGATACTTGGGTTGCTTCGATTATTTTTCCGATGCGAAAGTCGAATTTTTCAAATTCGGTAAATAAGACTTCTTCTGTTAACGTGTTCACGTCCCTGGCGTAGTTAGTTTCTTTTTGGATATTTACTTTGCTTTTTTCGCAAAAAGGCTTTCTTGAGTTTTTTGAATGTAGAATTTCTCTTCTATGTTTGTCTTTCAAGCTTTAGCCTTTTTTTGTTTTCGTATTGCTTTAGGATTTTCAGGTTTGAATTGTTTCAAATAGTCTTCAAGCGATTTTCGGCGCACTTCAAGAGTGATATCGCCTCGGGTGGTTTCGATTATTCTTCGGGCAATGTCTTGTTTATGCCGAAGACCTGGAACCAGCATGTAAGCTTCATCCAAAGCTAATAATTCAATGAAAACTTGATCCATTATGTTTAGGCATTCTTCGCCTCCCTTTACATCATCTTCCCGTAACTTGTCTAGCGCCAAACGCCTATATTCACCGATAACGTCTGCCAAACCTAGCACGTAATCGACCGAGGAGACTCTAATCTCTTCTGGTGTGATAAATCGCTCTTCTAAAATTAAAGTCAGAAAGATGTTGGCTTCCGCGTATTCTTGCAGCGCCGCGGTAAACATGCCACTGTATACTATCTCTGGGTATTGTTTAGCTTTGGCTTGAAGGTTTAGAATAAAATCTTTAGCGGCAGAAATCATTTCTTTTGCTTCTGTGATCTTTTTTTGGTGAATTAGCAAGATAGTTTGTTTTGAAAGGCTTGTAGCTTTGCGCATGCTCTCATGAGTTTCTTCTCGAAGCTGATTTTTCTCCATAAGATCGGCTTTTATTTTTTGTAGTACTTTTTCCAAAGAGGACAAAAAAAACACCACATGTAGAATGCTACTTTAGCTATTTATTTCAATCACCAGAATAAGCCCAATTATCTATCATAACTTTTCAATTGATTTATTATCTATTGATTAAATAAACTCAATTGAGCGATTGAGCGACTAATGTTATCGCCTAAATTTTAGTAAAATTGGCTATTTTGTGCAAAGGATTTGTCGAAATTGCAAACTTTTAAATACCCTGTTAGTTGACCTAGATTTTGCAAAAACAGGAGAAAATTAAAAATGGAATTTTGCAAAAACAAAAAAATCTCTATTGCAATCGTAATATTGCTAACAGTTTCAATGGCAGCTTCGATGATGCTAGTGCCCACCACTTCTGCTCATGATCCCGCTTGGGATATAACAACTAATGCTTACATAGCAGCTAACCCCAATCCTATAGGCGTCGGTCAGTCAAGCCTTATCTACTTATGGTTAAACAGAGTCTACGATGGTGCAGCAATCGGCAACGAAAATAGGTTCCACAACTACAAACTCACTATAACCGCCCCTGATGGAACAGTTACAACCCAAACTTTTGATACCATCGAGGATACAACATCTAACCAAGGCTATCGTTTTACCCCTGATCAAGTCGGAACATACAACCTTACCTTCAATTTCCCTGGACAAAACATAAACGACTATACCCATAATGCTAACTCGCAATATGTAAACGACACATACTTGCCCAGCAGCGCAACAACAACACTAATTGTTCAAGAAGAAGCAATTTCATACTTGCCTCTAACACCTTTGCCAACCGAGTATTGGACTCGACCCATATACGGCGAGAACACCAACTGGTTTACTATATCCTCTAACTGGCTTGGCAGCGGGTCACCCGGCTACGGTGGCTTCTCAAATAGTTACAACTCAGGCGGAAACGGTATGCTAGTAAGCCCACAAGATGCAGTTGGACCAATGACCTCTCACATAATGTGGACTAGACCATATGAAACAGGCGGAGTAGTTGGAGGAGACAACTTTGCAATCCAAGGTGACACATACTTCGAAGGCTCAGCATACAACCAAAGATTTACAAACCCACTAATTGTGAACGGCAAACTCTACTACACACAAACAACATCTTTCGTAGTGTCCTTCTTCGGAGCCTCAGGACCACTTACATGTGTTGATCTCCGAACAGGAGAACTCATATGGCAAAGAGATGATGTTCCCGCAATCAGTTTTGCCTACATCTATGATGTTCAAGATCCTAACCAACACGGTGTTTACCCAGCAATACTCTTCACAAGCAACTTTGGACGCGCTTTTGACGCAGACACAGGAAACCCATTGTTCAACGTAACTGGTGTGCCATCAGCAAATCAATACTCAATGGCACTTGGTCCACAGGGAGAGCAGCTACGGTTCATTTTAACAAATAAGGGAACGCGTAGTAGTCCAGATTGGTATCTGGCCGAATGGAACTCCTCTAAGCTTTGGAGTTACACTGGTTTGTCTCCATCCATTTCGGGCACAACCGACGGTAGCACTCCCGACCGATATGACTGGAATGTCTCAGTTTCAGCTCTTAACTCAGAAGGATCAATAACTGTGGTTCGCGCATTATACAACGATGTACTTCTATGCTACAGCGGAACATTACCCTCCCAAGGAGCCACTTTCATGGGTACATTGGGCTTCAATGACTACACATACTATGCCATCAGTCTCGCTGAAGGTCACCAAGGCAGTCTTCTATGGTCAAACACACTTAAGCCACCAGCAGGCAACCTTACTGTAATGGAATCTGGTGTTGACCCAATAAACCGAGTCTTCACTGAAACTCTAAGAGAAACCAACAATTTTGTCGGCTACAACTTAGATACAGGCGCAAAAATGTGGGGACCAACACCACCTCAAGTAGCTCTTGACTACTACGGTAGCCCATCTTCAGGCAGCATAACCGATACAATAGCATACGGTAAACTATACGCCATGGGTTACGGAGGTATAGTCTACTGCTATGATACAAACACAGGCGATCTCCTCTGGACATATGGCAACGGCGGAGAAGGCAACAGCACAAACAGCGGCTTTGAAGTACCAGGCCACTACCCAATATTCGTTCAAGCCATCGGCAACGATGTTGTATACCTCGCCTCTTCAGAGCACACAGTCGAAACCCCAATCTACAAAGGCGCACTAGCACGAGCTATCAACGCAACAACCGGCGAAGAAATCTGGACTCTCTCAAGCTATACTGGCGAGTTCTTTGCCATGAGCTATGCAATTGCCGACGGTTACGCAACCTGGTTCAACGGCTATGACAACCAAATCTACAGCGTAGGCAAAGGACCAACAACTCTAAACGTAGAAGCACCCACACTTGCTAGCACACTGGGCTCAAGCCTCGTGATTCGCGGTTCACTATACGATGTTTCCGCAGGCACACAACAAAACGAGCAAGCTAGTCGCTTTACAAAAGGCGTTCCATGCGCTTCCGATGCAAGCATGAAAGGCTGGATGGGCTATGTTTATCAACAACAGGTATTACCAAGCAACTTCATGGGTGTTGATGTTACAATCGATGTCCTTGACTCTAACGGCAACTACCGCAACATTGGAACTGCAACTACTGACGCAAGCGGAGCATACACTTTAACATGGATGCCCGATATTCCTGGAGACTACCTGGTTGTTGCTACTTTCCATGGCACAAACGGTTACTGGCCATCATACGCAGAGACAAGTTTCACAGTTGATCCAGCAGCGCCAACAGCAGCGCCGACAGAAGCACCGCCACAATCAACAGCTGACATGTACTTTGTACCTGCAATCGCTGGTCTATTCGTTTTGATCATTATAGTACTAGTCTTAGTATTATTAGTGCTCAGAAAACGACCATAAGAAAACAAAAACAAAACAACAAACCCTCTTTCTTTTTTTGTTTTTTTGTATTTTCTCTTTTCTTCATTTAGTTGACAGCGCTTCAGAAAACCTTGTTACTTACTGTCTTTTTAATGCATTTTCGGGCTTACTTTTGCAATAAGTTGGAAAATTTAGTTACATTGTAGAAATATTTTGCATTGGAGTCGGCCATTTTTCAGGAATTTTTCTCACACTAACCTCAAATTTGGTCACGCTTGATATACTCGAAATTTCATCTTGAATTCTAAACATTTGGTCTAAATCTCTTACCATTGCTGTTAATTGCATGTCGTAGTCCCCACTTGTTTTCGTAATTATTATCATATCCGGTATTTTGATGAATGATTCGATAATAGCTGATGATGTGGTGGTCTGAGAAGCAAATGCTAAATTAAAGTCTAAGATTGCCCAATACCCAAGTTTTTCGGGATCAACTTGGATTGAAACTTTCATCGTTCCATTTTTTCTCAGATTATTATACCTTCTGGCAACTGTATTGGTTGCTATCTTCATTTCCTTTGCAATTTGTGAGAATGACATCCTTCCGTTTTGTGTAAGTTTTTGGACTAATTCTTTATCTATTGCATCTACACTTGCTTTATCACTTGGTACTACCGCAACTAATTTTGAAAGTTCTTGGAAGATTGTACTGTTTTCTCTTGAGGAATTATTAGTGTTAAGATTTTCAGGAATGTTTTTGACACTTGTCCATAAATAGGTTTTTAAATTTACAATTGGGAGTTTTTGTCTTATCATTTGCTTGACTTGATCCAATTCATTTAGATTTTGCAAGTTTGTTATTGCTCTAATATTGTATATGCTATTGTATTGGCGGTAGGCCTGGATCTCACTTATTGTTCCTATGTAGTCCATAATTTGATTTATTTGGTGAGCATCTACACTTATGAGTAGCGTAGCTAAAGCAGCATAACCTAAATGTACAAAATTAACTTGAGTTGTAGCTCCTTTAATGACTCCTTTTTTTTCCAGACCCTTATATCTTTTCCAAATTTTATTTGTTGACGCATCACATTGTTTGGCTAATTCATCAAAACCCATTCGCCCATCTTTCAATAGCTCTCGCAATATTTTTGCGTCCAGTTCGCTAATTTCAGGCAATGACCTCAATTGATTTTTCAACACTTTTACGAATTTAATTTTTTTGATAGGTATTTCAGTTATATCAAATATTGGAATAAATTTCGAATAGAGCGAGTTATTTTTCTTAGAATGTGGAAATATATTGTTTTGGAGAGGGCCATTTATCAAACAACAGTCTCGATATGTCGGTTTCTATGTTATTTATCCCTTCGATTCTTCCAATCTCGTCTTGGATAAACAGCAATTGCTCCAAATTCTGAATCATTGCATATATTTCAAAATCATAATCACCGGTTGTTTTCATAATGCTTATGACGTCAGGTATTGCGCTAATTTTCTTGATAATTTGTGACCCTTCTTTCTCAGAGGCAACTATAAAGAAGATGCATAATGCCTGATAGCCAATTTTTGCAGGGTCGATTTGAATTGTTACTTTTAATGCACCAATATTCTTTAAATTTTCAAATTTTCTTCTAGCAGTCGCAGTTGAGATGCCGATTTTTTTTGCGAGCAACTGCATTGATATCTTGCCATCCTCCGCGAGTTTGTCTACCATTTTTTGGTCTATTTCATCAATGATGCTCTTCGAAAAATTAATTTTAGTTCGATTACTTTTTGGTTCATTGGCTTTTTTTCGATTATCGTCAATTATTGCTAAGTTTTCGTTCATCTCTCTTACGTCTGTCCAGATGATGGTTTTCATTTCAGAAACAGAAAACATTCTTTTTATGGTATCTTTAATAGTATTCAGTTGTTCGAGAGTTCTTAGTGTTGTAATCATTCCTATTTTGTCTTTAATTCCTCTAGTGTAAAAGGCATAGACCTCTGGTACTCCTTTCAAGTATTCAAGCAGCTGGTCTGCTTGTTCTGGTTTAACAGTTACTAAGATGTTTGCAACTGCCTCAAAACCAAAAAGTCTGTAATTAATATGGATTGTTGATCCTTTGATTATACCTGCTTTTTTCAATTTTTGATAGTTAATTTTTACTGTTTCTTTACGTGAACCTATTTTTTGGGCTATTTCATTCACGTTCTTTCGTCCATCAACTATTAACTCTTTGAGAATTTTAGCCTGAATAGCAGTAATTCGAATTGATAAGACTAATACCCCTTTTGAATTGATTGACTCTTTGATAACGATTAATGACTGTATAATTCTTTCTATTTTACCCTTTTTCAGAGACTTTTGCGAATAACAGTATTGCTCAAACAGGCTACTTTTTTGACAAAATGGCGATTTATTTCCGGGATTTATTATCTTAATAAATGCTTAAATACGGGCTTCACTAATCAATAACTTTTACCGAGAAAAAGGAGAAAAGAGAAAAAATGCACTTTTCTAAAAGTAAAAATGCAGCTTTAGCTTTGGTTATTCTTCTCGCCATCTCAACTGCAACATCAATAACAATGATGATCCCGGCCGCTAGCGCTCACACTCCACCACTAGACATTACAACAAACGCTTACATCGCTTCGCTTCCAAATCCAGTCGGCGTCGGTCAATCCACACTCATCTACATGTGGCTCAACCGAGTCTTCGGACAATGGCCATCAGGTGAACCAGGAGGTACCATTCACTACGCTGCTGTAAGCAACGACTATAGGTTCCACAACTACAAACTAACCATAGAAGACCCAGACGGACAAACAACCACACAAACCTTCGAAACAATCCAGGACACAACCTCATCACAATCCTATTCATTCACACCTGAAAAAGTGGGAACATACATCTTAACCTTCAACTTCCCAGGACAAGCAGTAAACGACTACCCACACAGCCCAACCACAACAATGGCTAACGACACTTACTTGCCAAGCGAGGCTTCAGTTGAACTTGTCGTTCAAGAAGAACCAATCAAAACTTACCCCGACTCTTACCCATTACCCCAAGAATACTGGACAAGACCAATATATGGTGAAAACCAATTTTGGTTTACTGTATCCTCTAACTGGTTAGGTACCGGTCAACCTGGATACGGCGGCTTCTCAGCCAGCTTCAACTTGGGTGGTAACGGTGCACCTTTCTATGCAGGCGACACAGTAGGGCCGCTCACTAGTCACATTATGTGGACTAAAGAGCTTCAAACCGGCGGTGTAGTCGGAGGCAACAACTTTGAAATCGCAGGAAATGCATACTTTGAAGGCTCAGCCTACAACCAAAGATACCAAAACCCGATAGTAATTAACGGTAAGATCTACTTTAATGAACCAATATCCTTTACAGGCCACAACTACGGTCCACTGGACTGTGTTGATCTAAGAACAGGCCAACTAATCTGGTCTCTGCCGATTCCACAAATTTCATTCGCATTAATTTGGGACCACGAAGACCCCAACCAACACGGTGTTTTCCCAGCAATTCTAGCTTCATCAAACTTTGGTCGACTTTATGACGCAGAAACTGGACAACCTCTCTTCAACGTTACAGGTGTACCATCAGCATCCCAGTGGTCATCCGCAATAGGTCCAAACGGTGAACAACTCAGATACGTATTCCAGAACCAGGGCACAAACCAAAATCCAAACTGGGTTTTAGCAAGATGGAACTCGACTAAACTCTGGAACTTCGGAACCAACCCATTCACAGGCGGCAGCTTACTTTCTCCATCGATCATAAACGCATCAAATAATTTGCTCACAACCGTTCCGCCTTCACCTACAAGTTCACAATATGGCGCAACATTCGTAGTTGATGGAGGAGTTAACAATGCATCCGAACCAGAAAACCGCTTCGACTTTAGCGTACCCATCGCATGGCGAAATACAATGCCAAATTCACCTACTGTTGTCGGAGTCATCCAAGATGACATCATGATAATCGAAAACGGTTCTCTTCCGTCACAAGGTGCAACCTTCATGGGTCAACTAGGATTTGACTCCTACACCTACTCTGCAGTTAGCCTGAAACCAGGTCACGAAGGTCAAATACTCTGGATGAAAAACTATGATGCCCCACCAGGTAACATTACGGTTCTATTAAATGGAATTGACCCTGTCAACCGTGTCTTTACTGAAAACTTGCGAGAAACACAACAATTCGTTGGTTACGACATGGACACTGGAACAAAACTATGGACAACCGAGCCACAAGCAGACTTTGACTACTACGGCAGCCAAGCTTCAGGTAGTTTAGGTGGAACATTTGCTTACGGAAAAATGTATAGCAGCGCATATGCAGGAATTATCTACTGCTATGACACAGCAACCGGAGAAACTTTATGGACATACGGAAATGGCGGTGTTCCAGGCAACGATACAAATAGCGGCTTCCAAGTACCAGGTAACTACCCAACATTCGTTAACGCCATCGGCAACGACGTGGTATATGCAGTAACTTCAGAGCATACAGTTGAAATGCCCGTTTTCAAAGGTGCAATGACCCGTGCAATCAACGCAACCACAGGTGCAGAAATCTGGACGCTTTCATCATATGTGACTGAATTCACAACAACAAGCTTTGCAGTCGCAGACGGATATGCAACTTGGTTTAACAGCTACGATAACTCTATTTACTCAGTCGGGAGAGGTGGCAGCGCACTAACAGTACAAGCACCACAAGCTTCGATAGAACTCGGTCGCTCATTAGTCATCACTGGGAGCATTAAAGATCTTTCAGCAGGCACAATGCAAGATGAACAGGCAGTACGATTCCCCAACGGAGTTCCATTAGCATCTGATGACAGCATGACGGACTGGATGGGCTATGTCTACCAGCAAAAACCATTACCAACAAACTTCAAAGGTATAGAAGTCACAATTGATGTCATCGACTCTAACGGCAACTACCGCAACATTGGCAACGCAATGACAGACGCGACAGGCATGTACAACTTGCAGTGGACTCCCGATATCGAAGGCAAATACACAGTAATCGCAACCTTCCATGGAACTAACGGTTATTGGCCATCATACTCAGAGACCGCATTCGCAGTTGACGCAGCAGCGCCAACAGCAGCGCCGACAGAAGCACCGCCACAATCAACAGCTGACATGTACTTTGTACCTGCAATCGCTGGTCTATTCGTTTTGATCATTATAGTACTAGTCTTAGTAGTACTGTTAATGTTCAGAAAACGGCCATAAAAGCAACCCACAACAAGCAACATCCTTTCCTTTTTTCTTTTTTAAACAACTTTTCAATAAACTAGCTGAGAAGACTCTGATTCAAATAATTATCTGCTGTAGATTTCGTTAAAATCATTTTATTCGTTCTATTTTCAGAGTTTGTATCCCATATTATAACCAGACAATGATTTTTTGTCTAAACTTGCTTGGTTAAGAGATAGTAATGCAAGAAATAATACAAGATGCTCGATTTAGAGGCGTCTATTTGATTATTTTTAACACTCTCATTTTTATCAAATCCTTCATTTAGAAGAAACTTGAATCGCTTTGTCCAATTTACTCAGAAGAACTATTCTGCTCTCTGATGCTTGATCCAAAACTTTGTAACCTGTTTTCTTAGATAGCTGTTTTGCGAACTCTTGAACCTGAGAATGCGAAGGCATAGCGTCAAAGCCGAGTCTCAAATTGCTGAAACCGATATGCATGTAAGCTTTAGCTTCGATATAAGTGGGGTTTGCTTTCTTAACAAGTTTAGCATAGTCTTCCACCATGTCCATATTGAGCTCCTTTACCAAAGTCATCCGAAGTACGGTTGGACACCTAAAAGTTGGTAGCAACTCAAGGGTTTGATTGAGTTTTGCCCAAGCATTTGGAAATTCAGGTCGACAAACGCGTTTAAATACATGCTCATTGGGCGCGCAGAGTGAAACATATAGTTGGGTTGGTTCTTGGCTAAGGCTGGAGAGTTTGTTGGGTAAATTGCCGTTCGAAACCAGAAAAGTTGTTAAACCCTTACTATGGAAAGTACCGATTAAATCACCTAGCGACTCGTAGAGGGTGGGTTCACCGGTTAAACTTATGGCTACATGTTTAGGTCTTTGGGCTTCTTGAAATTTGCGCCAATCAGCTTTTTGGTTGCCTTTATAGCCGCTAATTATTTTATCCTGCGCTTTGAAGCATCCTTCAACAATTTGTTCAGGCGTATCGTTACTTGGGTTTTTCATCTCATCCCATGTAACTTGCATGTCTCCACTTTGTGCCCTCCAACAAAACAGACACTGCTGCGTACAATAGTAAAGCGAAGGAGTCATTTGGATGCATCTATGAGACTGTATCCCGTAAAACTTCTGCTTATAACACACTCTGCCATTAACTAGAGATTCGTATAGCCATTTGCACCTTTTCACAGCAGAGTGATTGCCTATCAAATGGTATTTTTGCTTTTTCAAGGCACCTAAAAGTGAATGCTCAGGATTTGACAAATTTGACACCGATTTTTGTTTAACACTAAAATGTATGCTCTCTAAAAAGTAATCTCCCACAAGACAATTTTTCTGCATTAAAAAGCTCTCATCTGTTTCTTGACCAACTTCTATCTTTCATAGATGTTAAAAGGTAAAGTTTAAAATCCTTCTCTTTGTTAAATCATGAGGCGTAGTAATGGAAGGCTATCTGATTGGGAGTGCTTGAGGTTTGAACAAAGGTATTACCTTTTCTATTTTGGTGCTTATTGCAGCTGCCGCGATCCTCATACCCTTTGAAGTTTCCGCACAGAATACAAACCTTGGTATCACCATTCTTCAATTAACACCTACAGGTACAGCTCCCATCGGTTCAAGTGTAAACGTACAAGGTACACTCTACACAGCCAACGGATCCTTCCAACTTATCCTTGGCACAACCGTCGTTAAGAGTGGTGTTGCTGATGGCTTCTATGTTAATGACAACTTTACCGTTCCAGATTTGCCAAGTGGGACGTATCCGTTAACTCTTAAAGATGTGGCAGTATCCTCAAGCTCAAATCCTCAAGAGTTTACGATTACAACAGGCTACTCAATAACCGCTGTTCCCGCCTCCGTTCAGGAGGGAAACAGCGTAACATTAACTGTTGCTGTTAAAGGAGGTCAACAAGGAACATCGTACTCAGCAAACATTGTTGTGAGCCTTCCAAACTCAGCAACAACTTACTCAAGAACCGTTATTCTTGGAACACCTAATGATGAAGGAACTGCAAGCTTGCAAATTAGCTTTCCAGACGCCAGTTTTCAACCTGCAGGGGCACTTACTGATTACGCTGGAAGTTATAGCGTCTCGTTTAACCAGTCTTTGGCAACAGCAAAATTTGACGTAAACATACTTGATTCAAACGCCTACCACAAAGGTCAAACAGTAAGCATACGCGCCACAGGCTACCAATCAGACCAAACTGCAACAATAACAGTAATAAGTTCTACAGGTCAAACCCTTCAATCTGCAGAAGTTACTGCCTCCTCCGCGGGTATAATAATCAGTTCGTGGGTAGTTTCCTCAGCAGCCTCAATAGGAAATTATACTGTTAGAATAAATCCTTCAGGTACTCAAAAAGCCATAGCTGACCAACAGACCTTCTCCGTTATAGGCTACTCTGTCAAAGTTATAACATACAATTTGGCAGGAGAAATTGTTCCTTCAATAACTCTTCAGGCTGAGGATGCTCACACTCAAGCTGTTTATAGTGCGACAAGCGGACCTGACGGAACTGCAAACCTTAAACTTGAAACAGGAACCAACGTTCTAACCGCATTTTGGAACACCGTAAACGTGGGGCAAACAAACATAACAGTCAGTGGCGACCAGACTTTTTCTATGACTTGCCAACTAACTAATCTGAAAATAAATACTAAAAATGCACAAGGTATCGATATGCCCTTTGTAAACCTAAACATAACATACAACTATCAAACCCCCAGTGGTTCAAAGACTGGAAGCGCAACTGGTCAAACGGGGCCATCAGGAAGCTTCACATTAAACTCAGTTTTGCCAGGAGCAACCTACACAATTGATGCATCAGTGTATAGTCAAATATTTAATGCTGGTAACAACACTGCAAGTAATCTCCCCAGCGTAGCAACCTCACAAGTATCCATAATTTGCCCAGATGAAAGCGTAACCTTTAACGTTTTAGGATACAATCAACAAGGCATACCAAATGCACGTCTTGAATTAGTCGAATTATCTAATGGCCTATTCTATAGTGCTACAACTGATAGCAACGGTGCAACTACCATAAAAGCTACCTTTGGAATGTACCGTGCAAGATTATTCAAAGATAACTTCCTAATTAACGAAACAAACATTCAGGTTTTCAGTTCAGGCCAAAAACAAATCCGGGCCGATCTTTACGGCATTAACCTTTCCGTGTCAGTAGTAGACTTCTTTGGGTCCCCGATTTCAAACGTTCAAGTCACAATCAACGGTCAACAGCAACTATCCGAGTCTACACAAAACAATGGGAAAGCAACATTTAACGACATAGTAGGTGGAAACATGCAAATAATCGCTCAAGCTTCCGGAACTCCAAATGCTTATCAAGCTATAACAGTAAACGTTAACCAACCAAGCACTGTGCAGATTAGAATGGACAAGTACGTTGCTTTGGGTTCATTGCTTATACAAGCAAGCTCGTTGATCACCATACTCATTATCTTGCTAGCAATAATCTTGTTTGCGTTGATTGAAGTCGTTCGACGAAGAAGACTCAAACCAACTTCACCAAGCTAATTTACCCTTTTTAAGAAAAAAGTTTATATTGCTTTTCAGGAACATAAAGAAAACTAAAGATCTATACAAAAACGTTATTTTGATTTGACATTTGAGGTAAATCCAATGGCTCAATCAAAACCTTGTTCTCCAACATGTTCTGCGTTTAAATGTAGCAAAAACTCTTTGATGTACCGACGAGACTCTGTTTGGTGTAGAGAAACCGAGGAACCATGCAACATCGCAAAATGTACTTACTCAATGTGTTTTAAACGTCGCTTGCTCCCTGGGGGTATATGCGGCGAAACCGTTAAGCGGAAAACCGTTGAGAAAGATCTAGATGACGACCTCTACGATGACTCGGTTATGCTTAAAGGAAAAGCATTGCGTAAATTCGGAACCAAAGATTTGTACTAAGATGACAAATAGTAAAAACAAAAGTTACTCGTGCAAAAACACGAGTTTTTCTCCAATTTATTTTGATTGAACACGTTTTACAACGGGCGGTTTAACTTTCTTTAGAATTCTATACCCGCAAATGATGCATTTAGTTTCTCCACCGCGGAGCTCCAGTTCTTCAGAGGGCACTCTCGAGCCGCATCTCATGCATTCGTAAACAATACCGGTTTGTTCCATAGGAAATCTCTCTTCCTACAAAGAAAAGCATTTTACTTTTAAACGTTTCCAATACCTTGCAACATATGAGGATGCAACTTGAGAAAACGGCTAAAAGAAAAACTAACACAACTCCCCTTAGAGGAACGCGATAGGGTTTACAGTTCTTTCGACATAATTGGAGACATAGCTATAATAAAACACAACAACGTTCTAAACGCAAAAATCATCGCAAAAAAAATCCTTGCAACACACAAAAACGTAAAAACTGTTTTCACTCCAGTAACCCGAATTACTGGAGATTTTAGAGTTAGAAAATTAAAACTTCTAGCTGGAGAGAATAAAACAAGTACGACTCATAGAGAATCCGGATGCATTTTTAGTGTTGATGTTGAAAAATGCTATTATTCTCCTAGGCTTTCATATGAACACTCGAGGATAGCAGAACTTGCTAATCCCCACGAAGTTGTTGTTAACATGTTTGCTGGTATAGGCTGTTTTAGTATAGCGCTTGCCAAAAAACAAAGCCAAACTAAAGTCTACTCGATTGATATGAACCCCGTGGCGTTTGAGTACATGCAGAAAAATATTGGACTAAATGGTGTCTTTGGCAGAGTTTTCCCAATTTTAGGTGACTCACGAGAAATCATTGAAGGGCAACTACAAGGCGTTGCCGACAGAGTCTTGATGCCTTTGCCTGAAAAAGCCCTTGAATATTTGGCGGTGGCATTGTCTGCTCTTAAAAATTCGGGCGGGTGGATTCACTACTATGATTTTCAACACGCAATAGGCAGAGAAGATCCAATAGAAAAAACCAAATTAAAGATTACTGAAAAACTTGACAGTTTGCGAATAAGATATGAATTTGTTAATTCTCGAGTTATGCGCCCTACTGGTCCAAACTGGTATCAGACTGTCATAGACATTCGTATAATAGAGTTACCGAGCAAGTTTTAATAACTGAACCTAAATTATCCTACTGTGGATTCAAAATGAAACGTAAACTAATGGAAATATTGGCTTGCCCAATCGACAAATACCACCCGCTTGAGCTTCACGTTTTTGAAGAAAAAGACGAAATCGTAGAAGGATTAATTGTCTGCCCAAAATGTCAGCGATGGTATCCAATCCGCGATGAAATCCCAGAAATGCTCCCCGACGAACTTCGAAAAGAAGCAGATGATTTGCCCTTTCTAAAAAAATGGAAGGCGCAGGTTCCTCAAGCAATTGTTTCTGAAGGCAAGCCTTTTAATCTAAAATAAATTCTATTTTAGTTGTATCGCCCTATTTTTAGTAGACGATTGGATTGCGGCGGTAGCTATTTCCAGCGCTTTTACCCCGTCTTCTCCTGTCACGATGGGTTTTTTCTTTTCTACGATGCAGTCAACAAAGTGTTGTAGCTCGGCTTTTAGGGGTTCTTGGAAAGGAAGTCGAGGTTGCAACGTTTCAGTTTTCTGTTCAATCCAGAGGTCCTGGGTAATATAATCCAAGCGCATTATGCCCTCGCTTCCAGTTGCGGTTAACATGCGGGTTTTATAGGGGGTAAGCCAATTTGATTCAATAAAGGCGCTCTCACCATTTCTGTAGGTGAGCATTATTTGGGCGTAATCTTCGAATTTCTTGATTCTCATACTCCCCATCTTGGCGTAGACTGAGACGGGATCTTGCTTAGAAATAAACCGCATAACATCGATGTCGTGAATAGCCGTGTCTTTCACGACTCCAACATCGCCGATACGTTCAGGCCATTGGGAGACACGTTTTGCCGTGACACAGACAAGGTCTCCAATTTTCTTTTCCTCTACAGATTGGCGAATAAGCTGCAAACCAGGAATAAACCGCATCAGAAATCCAACCGTTAAGTGTAGCCCGTTTTCTTGTGCTGTCTGTACCAGTTTTTGGGCTTGTTGGGGCGTTGTCGCCATAGGTTTTTCTACTAAAACGTGTTTTCCCGCATTAAGGGCTTTTTTTGCTTCTTTCGCTAAAATCGTTGACCAAGTACAAACGTTCACAGCTTCGATTTGTTTGTCTTTTAACATTTGGGTGCTGTCTGAATAAGCTTTTACACCATATTGGGCTGCCATGGCTTTGGCTCTTTCAGCATTAACGTCACATACTGCAACTAGTTGGGTTGAGGATAACTCTTTGTAAACTCTAGCGTGGTTTTTGCCCCACTGGCCTGTACCAATCACTGCTACGCCCAATTTTCTCATTTCGTATCAGTTCCTCTTCCTAGCCCTCGGTATAAGAATCCTTTTGTTTCAACCTGTGAGGGCTCAACTTTTCCGGTTAAATCAACAATAACTGAAGGACTTTTCATTAGTGCCTTGATTCTTTTTAAAATTGAAGGACTGATTTGGGCTTTGCTTGACAAAATAACAATGCAATCCGCTCCCTCAACTGCCTCATTTAAACTTGACTTCAACAGTCCCGGATTTCGTGTATCCTTCTTGGTGGTTGGGTCATAGAGGTTAACTTTAGCACCTTTCTGCTCTATAGTTTTAACAAAAATGTTTGGGGTCCCCACTGGGTTTGCTGAACCCAAAACAGTAACCCTTGCTCTTCTCAAAGTTTTGCCGCAGCTACGAAGCGCATCCTGAGTTAGGTTAACTGCATATTTTACCATTTCCTCATTAATTTGCCTAGCCAAAACTGGTAACCTAAGTTTAACATTCAAGTTTTCCGCGCTTTCAAGTAAAAGGTGGGCTTCAGTATAGTTCTCTGCTTCTCCGATGGTTGGCCAAAAACTCCGATCTTTCATATCTTGAAGTTTCAAGATTTCAAAGTAATCTATTTTTGCGTTTTCACAAAAAATCGCAAATTCATTAGCTAATGCAACATTGGTGTCTTGTTTAGCAAGTGTGAAAAGGGTTTCGATTTCCGCAGTTTTAACGTTATTTATTGGGTTTACGTTTTTTGCTAAGGTCTTAAAGATGGTTAAAGCTGTGTTCAGACTTAGATTGTCATTTGCTGCGATTTTTAATTCTTGACTAGCCATTGTTTCCTTTACTGTAAGGATTGGATTGTATATTAATCCAAAGTTCTGTCCTGCTTTGAGTCCAGATGTGTTCTCTAGTGTTTCTTTAATGATTTCTTCGGTAAAGCCAAATCCTGCAATTCCCCCGTAAACTACGAGTACCCCTTCATGTAGTGCTGCTCCAACTTGTTTACACGCGTTCACGGTTTGTGTGATATCAGTTTTTTTTTGTTTGTTAACTTTAGCTGTAAAAGCGATTATTATTATATCGCTTTGTGTAACACTCTTTTTTAGGTCATCTGTGACCTCTATTTGTCCTTTTTTGATTTGGCTTTTAAGTGTAGCCTCAACTTCTGGTTCAGAAAACGAAAGTTTTCCTTTGGCGACTTTTTTAACAACGCTTGGATCGGAGTCTGTGCATAACACCTTAAAACCCGTTTCTGCAAACGCGTTCGCGTACAAGATTCCTCTTTGTCCGCACCCTAAAATGCCTACAGTGAACTGTGATCTTTTCTCAATGGAATCCAGATCTTCCGGTTTTAAGTTAAGAATCGGAGGCATTTGTAGGTCTCTTCTTAAACAATTTGGGACTTGCTATACTGTTTGCAGGATTTTCTTAAGCTTATCTGTGTAGTCTTTGACGAGTTGTAAAGCCTTTTGTTGGTCTTTTGCTTCCGCGTAGAGTCTGAAAACTGGTTCAGTACCGCTTGGTCGAATCAATATAGCGCTTGCGTCGTTAAACCAGATTTTTACTCCATCAATAGTGCTTACGTTCTCATTCTTCACTTGTTCAAAAATTGCCTTTTGCACTGCTGCTTTTTTCTCATCGGCGCATTCGACTTTGCCTTTTTCGATGAAGTACTGCGGTTGTTCAGCTACAAGTTCAGCTAGAGATTTTCCGGTATCAGCCATTATGTTGAGGAGTAATGAGGTTGTCATGGCTCCGTCTCGGACTGCTTGATGTGGTCTATAGAAAATTCCTCCGTTCTCTTCCCCGCCCAAATTAGCGTTTTCCGCTTTCATGGTTTGTGAAACTGTTACGCTGCCGACTTTGGTCCAAATTAGGTTTCCCTTGTAGACTTCCACAATATCTTTAATCAGTGTAGATGAGCTAACAGGGGTAACTATTTTTGCGCCGGGATTTTTGATTAAATACTGTTTTATGACTATGGCAAAAGTTTTGTCTCCCCAATAGATCGTTCCTTTGCTGTCGGTAAAGATTGAGCGATCAGCATCACCGTCAAAAGCTACACCTATATCAGCGCCTACGGCCTTGACTGTTGCTGACAAGTCACCAAGGTTTTCAGGTCGGGGTTCAGGGAGTCTACCTGGGAATGTACCGTCGATGTTAGCGTTTATAGTCGTGACTTTACATCCAAGGTCTCTAAATAATATTGGTGCAGCAATTCCTCCAACACTGTTAGCTGCATCTATGACAATATGGAAATGTTTACTAACAATTTTTGCGATATCAACATGTTTTTTGATGGCTTCTGCGTACTCCTCGTTTATTGCTGGTAATTCACGTTTCTCCCCCAACTTGTCCCAAGGAGCAAAGACGATTTTATTGTCGAAGTAAATGTTCTCTATTTCCACTTCCTGTTCATGTGAGGTTTCGATGCCGTCGCTCCAAATGACTTTGATTCCGTTGTATTGGGGAGGATTGTGTGAAGCTGATATTATGACTCCACCGTCCATTTTGTGGTTTTTAACTGCAAATTGAATAGCAGGTGTTGATGCCATACCTGCGAAGTGAACATTGCAGCCTGTGGCTGTTAGCCCAGAAGTGACTGCTTTAGCGAACATGGGACCACTAGTTCGAGCATCAAATCCTAAAAGTAAATTTTTTCCTGTTCCGAAAAAAGTTCCGATACAAGATCCGACTTTAATGGCCATCTCCGGTGTCAACTCAACGTTGACTAATCCTCGGATGCCGTTTGTTCCGAAAAGTTTCTTTGCGCTCATCCTTCTTCAACTCAGTAAATATTTAACAGATCATCTTGGTCTTAAAATGTTTTCAGTGGATTTCTTTAGCTGGACAGACTGCTATGCTATGCGAAAGGTTAACGTTGTTGCGGATTTTAGCTTGATCTGCAACTATGCAGTTCTTTCCTACTTTAACGTGACTGCCTATTCTTGCTCCTTCACCAATTATTGCGCCGTCAATGATTGTCTCATCGCCTATTTCTGTGTCTTCAAAAATTACAGAGTTGGTGATTTGTACGTGTTTGCCTATTTTTACGTTTTTGCCTATAATGGCGTAAGGACCTATTACTGATTTTTCATCGATTTTTATACCTTTGTCTAGGGCGGTGGGGTCTTTTATTTCAAAAATTTTGGGAATTTTTTTTCTTTTGGACTTTACGATTAAATCAAGTATGGTTTTGTTCGCTTCTAAATATTCTTTGGGTTTGCCGATGTCAATCCATAACCCTTCAGTTTTGTAACTATAAAGTTTGCCTTCTTGCGCTATCTTGGGGAAGACTTCACGTTCCAGTGAAACGGGTCTTCCTTCGGGAATATAGTCAAAGACTTTAGGGTCAAGGACGTATGCTCCTGCATTTATTAGGTTGCTCAATGCTTCTCCTTTAGCTGGTTTTTCAATGAACCTTTTGATGCGGTTCCCCTCTAGTTCAGCAACTCCAAAGGCAGAAGGGTCCTCAACGGTACATAATGCAATTGTGGCAAGAGCCTTCGTTTTTTTATGAGTGGCAATGAGGTCCCTGTAGTTGATGTCAGCAAAAATGTCGCCATTTAAAACAATGAATGGTTCATCGTGGCCAATGAGTTTTTCTGCTTTTTTTATCGGTCCTGCGGTTCCTAGAGGTTTCTTTGGTGGATCTATTGAAAACTTTATTTTTAAACCGCTTTTTGCTGGGTGATTCTGTTGTATGTAGAATTGAGTTAAAGCGTTAACTGCAAGAACAGCTTTGTCAACCCCATTGTTAGATAGCCTTTCAAAAGTCCATTGGAGTAATGGTTTGTTTACTATCGGGAAGAGGGCTTTAGGTCGGGTGCAACTTAAGGGGCGCAGTCTTGTAGCGAAGCCGCCTGCTAAGATTATTGCTTTCAGAGATGTCACCAGATGATCTATAATCTATTGTCGGATTTTTATATAAACAATTACGGCGAAATAATCAGCATTTCCTTCTAATACTGACTTTGTACGAGTGATAAATAGACGGTTTGGAAAAATTCAAGATACTAATCGCATACTATGCACAAAGGTTGAGGGTAAGACCAATGGCGGTTTTCATAGCTAAAAATAGACTAACTCTGTTATTCCCATTCGATTGTTGCTGGTGGTTTATGAGTAATGTCGTATACCACGCGAGTGACTTGCCCTATTTCATTTGTTATTCGGGTCGATATCTTTTCAAGTACTTGATAAGGTATCTTAGCAAAGCTAGCTGTCATGGCTTCGCGACTTTCCATAGCTCGTACCGCAACCACGTATCCGTACGCTCTAGAGTCACCTTTTACTCCTGTAGCTTTTGTGTCAGTCACTACTGAGAAGTACTGCCAAAGGCTCTCACCCAAACCGTTCAGCTCTATTTCTTCTCGGACAATTTTATCGGATTTCTTTGCTATTGCGACTTTTTCTTCTGTTAACGGTCCAATTATTCTGACAGCTAAACCCGGTCCTGGGAATGGTTGGCGGTTAACGATTTCCTTGGGCAATTCAAGCATCTTTGCAACTTTTCGTACTTCATCTTTGTAAAGGTCGCATAGGGGCTCAAGGATTTTTTTAAATTTAATTTTATCCGGTAATCCTGCAACGTTGTGGTGGCTTTTGATTTTGTCGGAGTTTTTGCGGAAACCTGATTCAATTCGGTCTGGGTAAATGGTGCCCTGGATAAGGTATTGGGCTCCTGATTCATTCGCTATTTCCTCAAAAACTCTGATGAATTCTTCGCCCATGATTTTTCGTTTAGTTTCTGGTTCTGTTACTCCACGAAGTTTGTTCATGAATCGTTCTTGGGCATTAGCCACAATCAATTTAATGGGGTATTTCTGGAAGCTTTCGCGAATTGCTTGGGTTTCGCCTTCCCGCATAAAGCCGTGGTCAACGTAAACTGCAGTTAGCTTTTCTCCAAGTGCTTTTGCTGCGAGTGCCGTGGCGACGCTGGAATCTATTCCTCCGCTTAGGCCAATTATGGCTTTAGCTCCTGCTGTTTCAGTTTGAAGTTCTTTGACCATTTTTCCTATAAGGTCTTCCATTTGCCAGTTAGCTTGAGCTTTGCATACTTGAAAAATGAAGTTTTGAAGCATCCGCATGCCGTTTTCAGTGTGGATAACTTCTGGGTGCCATTGGAGACCGTAGATGGGCTTAGTTTTGTGGCGAAATGCTGCAACTGGACAGTTTTCTGTGTGAGCTAAGGACTCGAATTCGGGTGGAGCTACCATGACGGTGTCGCCGTGGCTCATCCAAACTTTTTCTTTGTCGCTCAAGCCTTCCAATATTCCCACTGGTTTGTCAATTGACACTTGAGCTATGCCATATTCTTTGCATGTTGCGGGTTCAACTTTGCCTTCAGTTATCTGTGCCAGAAGCTGATGCCCATAGCATAAGCCTAAAATTGGCAAATTAACCTCTAAGATACGTGGATGAAGTCTGGGTGCGCTTGTCCCATAAACGCTTGAAGGCCCGCCAGAGAATATTAAACCTTTAACGTTGAATTTCTTATTTAGAGCCGCTACTTCTTCAGGTGAAATGTCATGTGGAACAATTTCTGAATAAACACCATGTTCTCTGATTCTTCTACCGATCAAGTGGCAATATTGTCCACCAAAATCAAGGACGAGTATGGTGTCATATTTCGTTGGCATTTTTTTGGCTCAGAATTATTGGGGTTTTTGCTCTAATTTAAGATTGCTGTCTACTTTCTGTTAAAGACGAGTTCAAATTCTTCGTTTAATGTTTCTTCATTTATTACACGGGCAAAATAACTAAACTCTTATAAACATATTTATCTGAATATCAGATGGATGTTCCTAAAAAGCTCTTTAGGCTGAAAAAACGTCCAGGAGTTAAAGTCATGCAATTGAACGATACTGACGTAAAAATATTAAAAGGTCTCTTAGACGACGCAAGATTTTCAAGCAGACAAATTGCTAAGAACGTTGGTGTATCTGTTGGAACAGTATTATCTAGAATTAAGAAGATGGAAGATGACGGTCTTATCAAAGGATACTCAGTGGTTTTAGACCACGAAAAACTAGGTTATCAGCTAACTGTAGTTACTGAAATAACTGTCAATAAAGGTCGACTTGTTGAAAGTGAAAAAGAAATCGCCAAAATTCCCAACGTTTGTGGAGTCTATGACGTTACAGGTTTAACTGATGCAGTTATTGTGGCCAAATTTAAAAGTAGAGAAGAGCTAGGTATATTCACAAAAAAGCTGCTATCTTTACCATACATTGAACGCACTAACACCCATGTGGTTCTCAATACTGTGAAAGAAAACTTTCGCCTTCTCTGATCTATCTTTTTTCATTTTTTTAAAAAGGAGAGTTTTTGAGGCTCTTAACAAAGTTAGGCTTATTTTTTTTCTGTGTTATGGCTTTCCATCTTGTATTTGAGTTCTGGTGCTGCTAGGGTGATTTTTGTTCCTGAAGAAATAGGGCCAGTTAACCAGACATTGCCACCGATCACAACGTTGTCGCCGATGATTGCTTCCGCTCCCAGTAAGGTTGCGCCTGAGTAAATAATTACGTTATTTCCGATGGTTGGGTGGCGTTTGCGTCCTTTTATGATGTTGCCTTTCTCGTCTTTTGGGAAACTAAGTGCGCCCAATGTTACGCCCTGATAGAGTTTAACGTTGTCTCCGATTTCTGCGGTTTCGCCGATAACAACGCCTGTGCCGTGGTCGATAAAGAAGCTTTTGCCGATCTTTGCTCCTGGATGGATATCAATACCTGTCAAAGAGTGCATATGTTCAGTTAGGATTCTTGGAATCAGAGGTATGCACCGAACGTATAGTTCATGAGATATTCGGTATGTGGTTATCGCTAAAACGCATGGATAACTTAAGATAACTTCTTCTGTGCTTACTGCAGCGGGGTCACCGCTGAAGGCCGCCTGGATATCGCTACTTAGCATTGAACGAATTTCGGGAAGGTCTTCTAAGAGTTCTTTTACCACAACACGTGCACGTTTTTGGCAAACATCACGTGGGCATTCACTGATTTTTCTACAAATGTACTTTAGGCTTTTTTCTACCTCTTCTGTCAGACGTGCGTAAACCGAAGTGAGCTTTGTGCCCAACTGATATTTTATGTTAGCTTTGGTGATTTCTGAATCGCCCAAATAGCCAGGGAACAAAATAGTTAACAAATCTTCCAAGACTTCAATAACCACTTTTTTGGACGGGAGGTCTCTCCCTTCGAGGTGATCCATACCGCCGAACTTTTCATAGTTAACCATGATTTGGTCAACCAGTTTTGGGACTCCTTTTTCAACCCAGTCCTGCTCAACCTTTCCTTGGTTTTGCATTAATGCATCTAGCATTCTGTCTGGATTCCAGCAATCAACGTCAATGTTTTTGTTTTTGCAGTCTTGGCATTCTTTAGGTAGGTTGGGATTTGGATTTGTTGGCATTTTTTTCCCTTTTGTCTATCTATGAGGATTAAGGTGAATATAAAAAAAGCGTCTAATGAACGCTGATTAGATGGGTTTAAGCCGCTTTTGAGGCTTATTCTTGGAACAAATCGGTGCTTAGGTAACGTTCACCCGTGTCTGGCAATATGACAACAATTAGTTTTCCTTTGTTTTCAGGTCGCTTTGCGATCTCTAAAGCAGCATAAGCCGCTGCACCTGATGAGATGCCCACAAGCAATCCTTCTTCTTGTGCAAGTTGTCTAGCTGTTTGAAAAGCTTGGTCGTCAGTGACTTTAAAGACTTCATCTACCAAGTCAAGTTGGAGCACATCAGGTTTGAATCCTGCGCCTATGCCCTGGATTTTGTGTGGTCCTTTCTGTCCACCGCTGAGTACCGGTGAAGTTGCTGGTTCGACCGCTATGGTTTTGAACTCTGGCTTTTTAGGTTTAATGTATTGTGCTATTCCTGTAATAGTTCCGCCTGTGCCCACTCCTGCAACGAGGATATCTATTTTGCCGTCTGTGTCTTCCCAGATTTCAGGTCCACTGGTTTCTCGGTGGACTTTTGGGTTGGCGAGGTTTTTGAATTGTTGGGGCATAAAGCTGTTTGGTGTTGATGCGTTGAGTTCTTCGGCTTTTTTGATTGTTCCTCCCATGCCTTCGGGTCCAGGTGTGAGGACAAGTTGTGCGCCGTATGCTTTGAGAAGGTGGCGGCGTTCTAGACTCATGGTTTCGGGCATTGTTAGTATTAATTTGTAGCCTTTTACAGCTGCGACCATGGCTAAGCCAATTCCGGTGTTGCCTGAAGTGGGTTCGATTAAGGTTGCGCCTGGTTTGATTAGGCCTTGTTTTTCTGCTTCAGCTACCATGCTTTGACAGATTCGGTCTTTTACGCTGCCGCCTGGGTTTCGGGCTTCCAGTTTAGCCAACACTGTGGCTTTAACGCCCTTTGACAGGTTGTTTATTTGGACTAGGGGTGTTTTTCCGATTGTTTCTAAGACGTTTTTGTATACTTTCATTCTCAACACCAGTATTATAACAGTGTTATGGAAGGTCTGGTATAAACATTGCCACAACCCAACAAACACAACTCATAAAACAACAATACAAACTAAACCTAAAACAATTGCGCTTAAAACAAAGTAAAGCCTTTAAATGAGCCTTGTTCCTATATTTTCGCAACACACGCGGAGGTCGCCCAGCATGGCCAAAGGCGTAGGACTGAGGCTCCTATCCCGCAGGGGTTCGTGGGTTCAAATCCCACCCTCCGCACCAGTAAATCCGATTTCAGGGTTTTTAATTACATTTGTTTGCTGGTCCGCTACGTTTTTGATAGCTGAAAAGGTTTCCACACGTTATTGTTTTCCATGAAAAATTCTGATCTTCTTAAGTAATGGTTAAAAGCCAATGATGTACTCACATACTTTAGCGTCAAAGAAGGTTTAGTACTGGAATGTCCGCTAAAAATAAAACAAGGAAATTCGTTTCAGTTGATCCGAGTAAATGTATCGGGTGCGGAATTTGTGAATATGCATGTACAGTAGAAAAAGGAGAAGGCATCTGGAATCCGATTCGCTCCAGGATTCGAGTCGTGCGTATGTCTCCAGTTTTCAATTTTGCCTTAACTTGTCGAGGATGCGATGACGCAAAATGCGTAAAAGCATGCCCTGAACGAGCCTTATCGCAGTCAGAAACTACAGGTTTATTGATAATGGATGAATCCAGATGTAAAGGCTGCGACTGGTGTGTGCAAGCCTGCGATCACGGTGGAATCACTATTCACGCTGATACAGGCAAAGCCATAGCATGTAATCTGTGTGAAGGCGAACCAAAATGTGTCGATTCATGTCCAGAGGAAGCCCTGTCAATAGTTGATTCTGATCAAGCTGCTGAAAAACTTTTCAACGATGCGTTAGCAAAGCTTCCAGTTCAAACAGAGCAATTGTTAGCAACGATAAAGAGCAAAGATTGGAGACCAATGCTTGCAGTTGCCGAGAAACGCTCTGAGAAGATCACTGAAAAACTCGAAATTCTCAACAAGAAAGCAACAGCTAAAATCTGCAAAAAATAGGAATGTTCTTCTTTTTTTTTTATCTATTTTCTTCATAGCCTCTCAGAAAGCTATCAATATCGCCGCCAACATTTTCGCCAACATAACCCCCTTCTAAGACAAAGAAGGATTGTTTTTTGAGCTGTCCGATGAGTTTGCCTAGTTGGAAGTAGTCTTGTTCAAGTAAACCCAAAGATGCCAAATCACCCATATGCGTATCAAACCCCGCGGAAACCGCAACCGACTCAAACTTATCAGCATCAACCATACCCAACGCTTTCTCGAAGGTCTCTATGTAAATTTTTCCACCGCAATTAGGCGGCAAAGCAAAGTTAATGCAGTTCCCTTCTGTGAATGTTCCAGTTCCCGGGTAATTTGGAGATTGGTGAAGAGAAACATACGACACTTTCTTATAGCCTTGAAAGATTTCTTGAGTTCCGTTTCCATGATGACCATCAATATCTAGAATTAATGTTCTTTTACCTGACTCCTTTACTGCGACGGCCAGGTTGTTTAGGTAGCA
Organism: Candidatus Bathyarchaeota archaeon; assembly: GCA_963775465.1. Classification (GTDB taxonomy): domain Archaea; phylum Thermoproteota; class Bathyarchaeia; order Bathyarchaeales; family Bathycorpusculaceae; genus Bathycorpusculum. The sequence continues at coordinate 123,194 of CAVZIW010000003.1, forward strand.
AAATCCACGCGTATAAACTCCAAGCGCAGCACCGTTTCTTCCAGCATGATGACCTGGTGGACGCATTATTGAAAAACCCCCAATTTTGCTGGCTAAAAGGGCACCGCCAACAGAAAGTCTTGCAAACTCAAAAATGTTATCGTACGCAGGTGTGTCAGGATCTTCAACTAAACCTTTTTTCAGGTTCCAAAGATACTCCATATCGTGAACTGACAATAATTCGTCTTCGGTTGCTGGTTGTGGCCTGACAATCTCGTAACCCTTCGATTCTAAGATGTCATGCGCGACCTTTACTCTCTGCGGTCCTTCTACATGCCATGTTCCATAGCCTAAACATTTCTCTGAGTAGACTATCTTAGTTTTCATCGATAAATGCATCCAGTACACAGATAAATGCGAGCACACATTAAAAACGTAACCCAACCAAAGTTGCCTATTAAAATGGAAATCGGAGAGAAAAATGTGGTTTCAGAGAATCCCTTTGACCTGTTTCGACAAGAATGCTATATAGCTTTAGCAAATGCACTTGCTAAAACCTTGCCGAATATCAAAAACCCCGTTATTGCTCTTAAGAAAACGCCCAACATAGAATTCGGGCAATTATCTTCCTCGTTATGTTTTGAGTTGTCAAAGAAACTCGGCCAAAAACCTCTTATATTGGCTCAGAAGGTTGTTGACGCGATTGACCATTCAAGCTTTAACTTAATCGAAAAAGTTGCACCCGCTGGAGCAGGTTACATAAACTTTCACATAAACTTCCCTAAATTCTCAGAGCTAACTTTGAAATCAATAAAACAATTGGAAAACGATTATGGTTTTATCAAAACCGCGGAACCAAAAAAAATCATCGTGGAACACACCAGCGTTAACCCATTACATCCAATCCACATTGGTCAAGCTCGAAACCCTATGCTTGGAGATGCATTGTCAAGAATTTTGGAACGCAGAGGACACATAGTTTCACGCCATTACTATATCGACGATGTTGGACGTCAATCTTCGGTTCTCGCTTACGGTTATGAGAAACTTGGAAAACCTACACCCACAGAGAAAGCAGACTTATTCGTTGGTAAAATTTACACAGTTACTTCTTGTATAGTGGAGATTAATCGCCTAAAAAAGATGCGTCAATCTGCAATTGAAAATCAATCGATCGAAGAATTAGCCAAAATCAACAAAGACATCGACGAATGGATGTCCATCGCTGGCGAACTAGAAGAGAAATACCCAGAGCTTTTTGAAGCATTAATAGTCAAAATCGCTGAAGACCAGAACCCCGAATCAGAAATTAGCCGCCTAAACCTTGCATACGAGAACGGTGAGCCGAAAGCCAAAGACATTATCCGCGAAGTCAGTGACCTCTGCTTGGCGGGCTTTCGCGAAACCATGAAGCGTGTTTCAGTAACGTATGATTCGTGGGATTGGGAAAGCGACTTTGTGTGGAGTATGCAGGTCAATGATGTTTTGGAACGGTTGAAGACGTCGCCATTTATTTTCAACGAAAAAGGGGTGCTTCAATTTGACGCTGACAAAGCAGCCAAAATTCTAGACCTCAAAGACAAACTTGGATTAAGCAGCAACAATGAGGTCCCTCCTTTAACGCTTGTACGCGCTGACGGAACAACTCTCTATACTACTCGAGACATTGCTTACACAATATGGAAATTTAAGCATGCCCAGAAAGTCATCAATGTGATTGGTATGGAGCAGTCGCTTGCACAACTCCAGCTCAAACTAGCAGTTTATGCTTTGGGTCACCCTGAAGCAGCTGACAATTTGGTGCATTTTGCTTACAACTTGGTAACTTTACCCGGTTACAAGATGAGCAGCCGACGAGGCCATTATATTACATTTGACGAGGTACTTGACGAAGCGGTCAGCCGGGCTTATGAAGAGGTTTCTAAACGTTCTCCCCTACTAGGAGAGGAAGAGAAACGCAAAATCGCAGATTTCGTTGGTTTGGGTGCTATCCGATATGCATTAGTGGATGTGGATTCTGGAAAGCCAGTCATGTTTACTTGGGAACGTGTGCTTAACTTCGAAACCAATAGTGCCCCATATGTTCAATATACCCACGCTCGAGCTTGCAGTATTTTACGCAAAGCACCAAGAGAACTGGAAAATCCAGGGTTTGATTCGCTCACAGAAAGACTTGAACAAGAACTTGTTTTAAACCTCGCAAGTTTCCCTGATATGTTCATAGAAGCAACAGAGTACCTCAAGCCCAATATGATCGCCGACTACGTAAACACCTTAGCTGACAAATTCAACACCTTCTACAACGCATATCCCGTCCTAAAAGCTGATACACAACAACTAATCGACGCACGCATAGCTTTAACCCAGGCGGTTCAAATCGTAATGAATAATGCGCTTAGCCTGATTGGTGTTGTTGCACCAGAAAAAATGTAGATCACTAATAAGATTGCTGAGTTCCAGAGGCATCTTTCTATAGGTAGCAATGAATATTTTTGCTATAATTTGCCATAACAAATTTCAAATACAAGCCTATTAACATAGAACGAAAGGTGCAAATTAACAATGGGTAACGAATCATACTTCAAAAATAAACTTGAACCAATCAAGGTTACAAAACAAAAACCAATCTCACAACTTCTAAAAGAAATGGGAAAAACCGCCTACCAGGGACGCAAGCTCGGTGAAGCTGTCGATGTCTGGGAAAACATGATTAAAGAAAAAGACACGGTCATCGCCATGGGTTTCGCGGGTTCAATGAGCACAGCCGGTCAATGGACAATTATCAACTGGCTCATAGAAAACCGTTTCATAGACGTTCTAGTTTCCACCGGTGCAAACGTCAGCGAAGACATTGTTGACGCCATGGGTTTGGGCTACTGGCAGGGAAACCACATGGCCGACGACCTAACGTTACTCAAAGATGATGTGAACAGGTATTATGACGTGTACGGGAAAGAAACCGATTACCGCAAAATGGAAGACCTAGTCACAGAATATGTCATGACTTGCAAGCAAGATTATAATTACACTTCAGCTGAATTCCTATACGGACTCGGGAAATTCCTTGACAAGAAAAAAATTCCCGCCATCTCCGCAGTAGCAGCAGCAAATGGCGTTCCAATCTTCAGTCCAGCCATGGTTGACAGTGCATACGGCGAAACCTTCCTCTTGGCCAAAAACCAAGGTCACAATGTCCACATCGACAGCGTTAAAGAATTCGACCAATTCGTAACCATCGGCACCAAAACAAAAGAAGTCGGAGTAGTCTACATAGGTGGAGGGGTCCCAAAAGACCTAACCCAACTCATCGCAATATCGGTTTCACCCATGACCGAAGACAGAGGAGTCAGCGGCAGAAAAGGCGGTCTACGTAAAAGCCTACAAGAATACTATTACCCCCACAAGTACGCCATCCAAATCACCACTGACTCGCCCCAATGGGGCGGACTAAGCGGGTGCACATTGGAAGAAGCAATTAGCTGGGGCAAAATCAACAGCGAATCAGGAAAACGCGCCGTATGCTATTGTGACGCAACCATCGCGTTACCACTTATCGCTCACGCTCTTGCTGAACGTGTACCAGAAAAACGTAAAGGCCCAGACATGAGCTGGCTATTCAAAGGCGTCAAATAAACGCCCTACTTTTCTTATACGTTTATCTAACCTTTTAAATTCATAAGCAGTCAAGGGCTAAATCATTTTGCCTTGTTGGCTTAACCAGAAACCAACAAACCCTAAATCACTCAAAAAAACTGCTATAAATTCTTGTCCAACATTTTTTACTTATTCTTTGTTCTATCTAAAAGCGAGCTAACCAATATCGGCATGATAACGGTTGCGTCACCTTCTATCATTACATGCTTTGCTTTTTCACTAATCTTACCCCACGAAACAGCTTCTCTTGGGCGAGCACCACTAAGGCTACCATCCCATTCATCAGCGGTTGAAATGTAGACCACATAATCTAAACCATCTTTGAATTGATTCCACCAAATCGTATGATGCTTAGATATCCCACCGCCGACGATTAGGGCACCACTTTTCTTTGCGTCAAAAACAATGTTGTTCAAGTCATCTTCATCCTTGAGAAGGTTAATTCGGAAATCTTTATGATCCTGACTGAAGAACCAGAGTTGGTATCCGACTGAACCATCAGTTATGCCTGGAACAAAAACTGGAATGTTATTTTTAGCTGCCCAATAAAGAATCGATGATTCATTACAGCAACGTAAGCCAATTTCACGACAAAGTTCAGTGGTGGAAAATTCCTTTTTACCTTCCTTGTAGAGTTGCTCAAGCATCCCGATAATTTTCTGCTCGATAACTATACCGTAACTATCATTCGGCACAAGAACGTTGCCAAGACGGTTTAGTCCTTCTTTATGAAGTTTAGAATCATTCATTATGAAACTGCCTTTGTAGTAATCTTTCCAACAGCGAGCAACATCGTGGTCAAGAGTGCCGCAAGTGGTGATTACGATGTCAACAAGTTTGCGCTTCACCAACTCTTTAATAACGCCTCGAGTGCCTGTGGCACAGATATCAGCAGGAAAAGAAAGAAACTTTACACACCCCTTGCTGCTAATCATATCCTCCATGATCCTAACGCCTGTAGCGAGCTTGCCGGCAGTAAATCCCCATGCGGCCCCCATCTGCAAAACCAACTCGTTCACAGTCATTTTCTCAGTAAATTCGTAGTCTTTCACAGCTATTTTATGTACTTCTTTGGGCAAGAAAATCTCTCCTACATACCTGTTTAAGAAGCATCAAAATAAATAGATGCCGTTATCGAAATAAATTAACTGATGATGTGACGACAAACATAAAGACAACGTGACCGCAGAAAAGCTTTCAAAAACAAGTTTTATAGAAAACCTGCTTCTTTGAGCTTCAGGGCCGTAGCTATATTACCTCTGAACTGAATTCTGCCAGTAAAGAAAGCTTTTTCAGCACTCAATCTTTCGTTGACCAAATCCATAAAATCATTCTCATTCATCTTTAAAGTCAAAGACGGCGAGGGCGCTACTCCCTCGGTTACCTGTAGTTTTTTATCTTTAATAGTAACTGTCCAGTTGCCGCCATCGGGCCCAGTAATATTTATTTGAGTAACCACGTCGATGTCTTTTGCTTTTTCAGGCTTAAACCGCCCTGGCAAAGCATTATCGAAGAATTCTCTAGGCGATTTTACTTCCATCTTTCTCGACCCAACTTTTTGATGCTATAACCATATAACCGAATTATTGAAACTTTTCTACTCTACCTGAAGAGGTCTTTTTCCCTGGGCCTGGTCATATCTGTTGGTACCGCTTTACCTGCAACTTGGTAACTGTAACCACGGATAATCGCAACCGGAAATCCTTCATTAGCTTGCCCAATCACCAACTCTGCGGCAGAAGCTAGCTCATCTGCTATAGCAGTTTGCTTAACTCTAAGGACATAACCAAAAAGGTCCTTTTCTCCTCGCCTGTCTCGAATAGGCTTGATTCCCGAAACGCCAATAGCCACGTTAATCTCACCGTTTCTGAACGGTCTGCCATGAGTGTCCGAAACAATAACCGCAACATTAGCCCCTGTTAAACGTTTTATATCCCGCTTTATTCTATCAGCAGAAGAGTTCGGGTCCTTAGGAAGTGGCACCACGTTTCTTTCTCCTGCTACATTGGATCTGTCCACTCCAGCATTGGCGCAGATTATACCGTTCTTGGTTTCTGTTATTATGCTGTTTTCTCCAATGCGGATTATGTCTTTGGATTCTCTTAGGACAACTTCAACCATAGCGGGGTCTTTACCTGTCTTCACAGCGATTTCTTTCGCCTGTTCCGAAGGAATTAAAGAGTCAAGATTGACGATGTTACCTTCAGCCTTGGAAACCACAACATGGGTGATCACAACAACATCATTTTCTAAGTATAGGCGTACCCTGTTTTGCTGCAGCGTTAGAAATAAGCTGTGCTAAGTCATCTCCCGTAACTATCAAAGGTAGACCTTCAACGGCAATTATCTGTATAGCGTCCACTTCTATGATTCTCCTGAGTTTATAGATTGCTACGGAAAATTAGCTTTAAAGCTTACTGTACAACTCAATCTTATTAAGGTAAAAAATGCCAATAATTGACAAGTTTTAAATCCACTTACCGCCTTATTAGGAGTAACTAGCCGTTTTCTATGGTGTTAAAGATGGGCATCGAGAAACTTAACCATCTGTTTAATCCTAAACGGATAGCAGTGATAGGCGCAAGTGACAGAGACCACTCCATAGGCGGCAAAATTCTCAGAAACCTTATCGGCGTCGGCTTTAAGGGTTCAGTCTTCCCAGTTAACGCATTTAGCGATACCGTGCACGGAATAACTGCGTACCCAAGCATCAGCAAAATCCCGCGCGTAGTCGACTTAGCAATAATCGCTACACCAGCACACACAATTCCTCAGATTGTTGAGGAATGCGGGAAAGCAGGCGTCTCAGGATTAATTATTTGTTCGGCAGGCTTTCAAGAAACTGGCGAAGAAGGCATTGCAATACAGGAAAAAATTGCAACAACCCAAAAAAAATATGGTATGCGCATTATCGGCCCAAACAGTTTCGGTATAATTAGACCAAAAATAAATCTCTACGCCACCTTCGCAGACGCAACTGCATCTGCGGGAAAAATCGCTTTCATCTCCCAAAGTGCAGCACTATGTGCCTCTGCACTAGATTGGGGAACGGAAGCTCACGTAGGATTTAGCGCTGTAATATCAACCGGATCAATGCTCGATGTAGACCTTGGAGATTTGATTGATTATTTTGGTGTTGACCCTCAAACCAAAAGCATAGTTTTGTATGTTGAAGCAATAAAAAACCCTCGAAAATTCATGAGCGCTGCAAGAGGTTTCGCTCGAAGCAAACCAATAATAGTCGTTAAGGCGGGTCGTTTTCAGGAATGCGTAATCCCTACGCTTTCTCATAGTGGTTCTTTAGCCGGAGAGGACGCCGTTTATGATTCAGCGTTCAAACGAGCGGGAGTAGTTAGAGTAGAAACAATGATTGATTTGTTTAACTGCGCTGAAACCTTAGCAATGCAGCCTAATCCAACAGGACCTAACCTAACGATAATTACAAATGCGGGGGGACCTGGCATAATGGCCACAGATCATCTCATAAGCAAAAGTGGAAAAATAGCGCCTCTAAGTCAAGAAACTACCAAAGCGCTAAAAAACATTTTACCAGCTTACTGTTGCACTGCAAACCCAATCGACATCTTTGAGGAAGCAACACCTGAAAGATACAAAGATGTCATAGAACTCTCGCTAAAAGATTTCAACAGCAACGGTTTTTTACTTATTTACGCACCTCAAGCTGCCACCGACCCATTTTCCTTAGCAAAAATAATAGTCGAGCAGTCTAAGGAGACAAAAAAACCCATACTAACTTGCTTGATGGGCGGCGATTATAGGTGTCGAAAAGCCCGCAGTTTTCTACAAAGCCACGGGATTCCTACTTTTCTAACTCCCGAGCAGGCTGTTTCAACATTTATGTATATGTACCGATATACCCAGGGCTTGGAGCTTCTTTACCAAACACCCGAAGAACTCTCTGTAGAACCAACGGATTCTGCAGCTCTAAAATCAATTTTAACGCATGCTCACCGTAAGGGTCAGCGAGTTCTTGGTCTTGTTGAATCTCTACGGTTCTTAGAGGCGTATAACATCCCATCTGTCAAGACTTTGGTTGCCAAAACAGCGAAAGAAGCACAAGTTGTCGCAGAAAAAGTAGGTTACCCAATTGTTATGAAGGCGTTGTCTCCTCAAGCTACTCATAAAACCAAAATCGCAGGTGTGATTCTGAATGTTTGTTCCAAATCTGAAGTCGGTCCACGCTTTGATAAACTGGTTAAAAACATAAAAGAATTAGGAAACGCTGCAGAATTTCATGGTGTGGCAATTCAGCCTATGGTTTTCAACAAAGGTTACGAGGTACTGATTGGTTCTAAAAAAGACCCCCAATTTGGGTCAGTAATCCTGTTTGGAAGAGGTGGAACAAACACTGAAATGATGAAGGACGTAAGCATTGGTTTTCCACCATTAAATCAAGTGCTAGCTAGACGAATAATAGAAGATACACTCGTCTATAAACAAACAGCTCTTTCAGGATTACCCCTAAACATCAAACCAATCGAAGAAGCCCTTGTAAAACTCTCTCAACTAGTAATTGATTTTCCCGAAATTAAAGAAATCGACATAAACCCCCTCATAGTAGACCAAAATGATGCAATAGCTGTTGATGCACGAATAGTCATAGACCAGAACCGAAAAATAAAAAGCCAAAGCTCTTATGAACACCTCGCCATCGCTCCTTACCCCCGAAGATACAACTGTAGTTGGACAGCCAAAAACGGTAACATCCTAATGCTACGGTCAATTAAGCCCGAAGACGAAGTAAGATTCTCCGAGCTATTCAAATCTCTATCACCACAGACTATGCGTTATCGATTCTTCGAAATTATCAAAGAACTGCCTCATGAAACCTTAACACGTTATTGTAACTTGGATTATGACCGGGAAATTGCAATTGTTGCAGAACTTCCTGAGAATAGATGTATAATCGGTGTCGGACGCTTAATAATCGACCCGTTCGGCAAAAGGGGAGAATACGCCGTTTTAGTTGGCGACAAATGGCAAGGCCTTGGAGTAGGTCTCAAACTTATGGAAACTTTGGTTCAAATCGCTAAAGATAAGCATCTGGAAAAAATCTACGGTTATATCATGTCAGACAACTATAAGATGCTCAACTTATGTGAGGGTTTAGGCTTCAAAACAGAGAATCTTGAAGACGAGGTCATAGTCTTGTCTTTAGCTTTGTCTTAAACGACAGCTTTTTAAACATTGTGTGCACTTAATTTTCGCTATAGGAGTTAACCTTGATGGATTACCCTAAATTAATTGAATTGGTTCCTGCTGAGAAGTGGGGTCCTTTATCTGAAGATTTAATCGGTGTAATTTTAAACTCAAAAAGCGACGATAAAATGCCAAATACCCTTGCTAACGACATGCTTCTACAGATGAAGAACGGAACGGCAAACACAAAGTCTGGATTAACCATACTTTTGGAAGCCGCAGTCTTAGTGGCCGCGGAAAAAACCGTTAGCGCACTTGGTGATCTGCAACTGTTAAAAGTAGCAGAACTCATAGTTCAAAATATGCTTTCAGGAGAGAAAAAGAATGACGCTTAAATTCGGTATAGAATTCGTTCCAAAAGACCCTTACTGGAAACTAGCTGCCTACGCAATCCAAGCAGAAAACAAGGGTTTTAGTAACCTTTGGGTAACAGACCACTTCGGAAATCGCAATGTCTATGTTACCTTAGCTGCCGCAGCTCTGTACACAAAGAAGATCACTTTCGGTACGGGTGTAACTAACCCTTGGATGGTTAACCCAGTTATTACTGCTCAATCTATCGCTACTCTCAATGAATTAGCACCTGGGAGAGTGGTGCTTGGCATCGGCGCAGGCGACAAAACAACTTTAGAAGCAGTTGGTGTAGAAATGGCAAAACCCATGGCTGCAGTACGAGAAGCCATAGAAATATTCCGAAAACTAACCACAGGCGAAAACGTTGCCTACCAAGGCGAAATCTTCAAGACTGCAGGCGCAAAATTCAACTTTAAGACAAGAAACATAATTCCAGTTTACGTCGGTGCGCAAGGGCCAAAAATGCTAGAAATGGCTGGAAAAATCGGCGACGGCGTTCTCGTGAACGCAAGTCATCCGACCGATATTAGCTTCGCAGTTAAAATGGCAACTGAGGGTATGAAACAAGCAGGCAAATCGGCTTCAGATGTAGACATTGCAGCGTACACTTCTTTTAGCGTTAATGAAGACCCAAAGAAAGCAGTAAAAGCTGCCTCACCAGTTGTAGCCTTCATCGTTGCAGGAAGCCCTGCTCAAGTGCTTGAAAAACATGGAATTATCCCAGGTAAAGCAGATGAAATCCGCGCAGCCCTAAAAGCAGGAGATTTCCCCAAAGCTATCGGTGCAGTCACACCAGAAATGATTAACGCTTTCTCAATCTGCGGTACACCAGATGTTTGCATTGAAAAGATTGCTGCCCTCAAAAAAATCGGCATAGGACAATTTGTAGTTGGCTCCCCAATCGGTACAAACGTAAAACAAGCCATCGACTTGATTGGCCAAAAGATTATCCCCCAATTCAAGGATTAAAAATCCCCGTGATACAGGCGCTTTCTTTGCGCCATACCCTAAATATTTTTAGGCTACAAATACTTCATTTTTCGGAAACCTTGAGGATCTACTGATGGCTGTATACGCAGTTATCCCTGTAAAGACTCTAAACGAGTCAAAACAACGACTTTCATCAGTTTTCACTCCGCAAGAACGAAAACAGCTAACGTTAGCCATGCTTAACGATGTCTTAAATGCCTTAAAAGGTTCAAAGATCAAAAAAACCGTCATTTCTGCAACTGACCCAGAAGTACACCAAATTGCCGAAAAATTAAGCATTGCTTATTTTTCACCGTCTCAAGATGGCTTAAACCAGGCTATCGATCAAGCAACAACTTGGTGCATCAAGGATGGTGCCGATTCAGTTCTCGTTTTGCCAGCTGACCTCCCATTTTTAACTAGCCAAGAAATAAATCAGGTAATCAATATTGGCAGCGCTGAATCATCATTAATTGTTATATGTCCTTCTTGGGATTTGGGGACAAACGCCTTGTTCCAGAAGTCGACGAAGCAAATTTCTGCTCACTTTGGATCCAACAGTTTCATCGAGCATGCACGTCAAGCCTACTGCAACGGTATATCTGTTTGGATTCATTTTTCGCCAGGAATTTCAACGGACATTGATTCCGAGAAAGATTTGCGCAAACTTTTTGAAATTAAAAGCGATACAGAGTGCAAGAAAGTTATAGAGAAGTTAACTGGCGAAAATCAAAAACAGGAAACGGTTGGGTTATTAAAAAATAGTTAGCTATTCTCGTGGTACGCCCACTATGTGGATGCCAGCGCCTTTAATTTTGTATCTTATGTTGATTGATATCAATGCTGCAGTTAAAGTTTCTACAACTACAGCGTTTTGGATCGGTCCCGCATCGAAAGCTTCCATTCCTATTCCCCTGATATATCCTATTACCGTGTCGCGCGCTTCCCGATCTGCGCCACAAACCAGAACATCTGTCTCAACTTTCTCTAAACTCTCAAATTGTTCAGGTGCAATGTTCTGAAATGCCGCAATGACTTTAACGTTTTCACCTAAAAAATCCTGCACTTCCTGGGTTATCGAACCATGGGGGTTTATTTTTGCTCGACTTTTCTTTTCAGGATCTAATGAAGAGGCGAGGTTTATGACGATTTTTCCATCGAGGCAACCTCTTATTTCGGTCAAGACGTCCATCATGCAAAAATAGGGTAGACACATAGCGATCACTTGGGCTTTGTTTGCAGCTTCAAAGTTAGTGTAACCTTCAACTACAGTTGTTTTAAACATTTGATTTATGGAGTCTGCCATTTTCTGCGCTTTTCCAGCCTCACGTGACCCAATTAAAGTTCGAGTTCCTGCTTTTGCAAAACGTTTAGCTAAGGCGCTTCCTTCTTTGCCTGTTCCTCCAATTATTGCGATTGAGGGACAAAGATTGGGGCTTGACATATTTACTTCCTCGAATAGCTTATTCCAAAGTATAACGGACTTATAATTATTTCTCGAAATACACTTTTTAAGTACAGACTTGTACTAGATTGATCAGTCTGCCTTTCTTTTGACAAATAAAACGTTGTCTCTTCAGATTACACTTAGTTTCTTTGGTTAACTTATTATTTTAAAGCAGAGAATCTCATTTGTGAATTCAACTTTTGTGTATCAAAACTGCCGCGGAGAACTATTACTTCTAATGTTTGATCTTCAAATCTGGCTGCCATGAACTTGAATAGAAACAATATGTAAGATGTGAATAATTCAAAGTATTCAAGGAAATGTAAATTAACCCTAAAGACGGATTTTAAAAATGTGAGCTTATGAAGGTAGCAATTTCCGGCAAAGGCGGCGTTGGTAAAACCCTCATCGCAGGTGGTTTAGCACGCGGGTTTGTTGAACGTGGACTAAAAACAATAGCGATAGATGCGGATTCTTCGCCAAACTTGGGGTTAACATTAGGGTTAAACGCAGAAGAAACCCGTAAACTAATTCCGATTTCAGAAAATACCCCCTTAATTGACTCAAAGACCAGCACAGGCTATTCAGGAGTATACAACCTAAACTTCAATGTTGACGATATCGTCAAGCAATACTCTGTACTTACACCTTTAGGCGCTAATCTGATCGTTATGGGTACGGTTCACTCCATGGGAGCAGGTTGCATGTGTGCTCCTACAGCTGTCATCCGAGCACTATTAAGACACCTAGTGGTTGAACGAAACGAAGCAGTAGTTTTAGACTTGGAAGCAGGCGTAGAACACATTGGTAGAGGGACAGCGCGGGAAGTTGACGCGCTCCTAATTGTCGCCGATTCTAATCTAAAGTCACTGGAAATAGCTAAACACATACATGACCTTGCAGCATCAGCAGGTATGAAACAGCTCTTCCTAATCGGAAACCGGGTCATGAATGAAACCCAAAGACAAGCAATCCAGGATTTTGCAGATAAAAACGGTATTTTGGTGCTTGCTTTTGTGCCTTGGGACCCAAAAGTCATTGAAGCAGATATGCTGGGTGAAACCCCCCTTAAAAACAAAGAAATCTCCGCAGTTAAGACCATAGACAATATATGCGAGCTTTTAATTAAGAAAACAGAATAGCGCTTTGAGGTTTATTGTATGAAAACTTTGGTTACTGTTGGTCGTGGCGGAACAGGAAAATCAAGTTTCACCTCCCTTATGGCCAAATGCTTCATAGAAGCGGGCATATCGCCGATTCTTCTTGTTGACGCAGATCCTGACCAAAACCTTGCTGAAATGCTTGGAGTAGACCTAAAAGAGGCAGGAAAATCAACAATAGCTGATCTCATCGTGAGTACCTTCATCGAGAAAGGCGGTACAACTGTTGGTGTTCCTCCAACCCAACGCATTGAGAGCCGTATTTGGGAAAAAGGTCTCTACGAAGGCAAGAACTTTGATTTTATGGCTGTTGGCACAAAATGGGTGGAAGGCTGCTATTGTATGCCAAACTCGGCGCTCAAGAACGCCTTGGGCTCTCTAACAAAGAACTACAAATACGTGCTTGTCGATTCACCCGCGGGGCTAGAGAACCTAAATAGACGTATAACCTCGGAAGTCAACGACATCTTTGATATTCTTGATCATTCGAAGAAATCTCAAGATCATGTCAGACGAGCCTACAAAATAGCTAAAGAAGTTGACATGAAATTCGAAAACTTTTACATAGTTGGCGGTTACCGTTTCCCTAACGAATTGGGCAAGCAGGCTGAGGCTGACTTGAAATTCAAATACTTAGGAAAGATCAACGCTGATGACCAACTAGACGAGTATGTTCTCGACGGAAAAAACCTTTTAGAGCTTTCAAACGACAACCAAGCTTACCTCTCAGTGAAACAAATCCTCAAAAACTTGGGTTACGTATAATCCGAAATATTTACTTAATTTTTAGCAAACCTTCCATACTTGCAGCTACACCGTGACTTTTGCCAAAAAAAACTGGAAAGGTTTAAAAAGTCTGTAATGCAGCTTAGACATAAACCTTTACAGAGGTTTACAATTTGACTAGCAAAAACGTCCATGTAAAAATAGACGAAATGAAGACCGGTAGCGGTCTTATTAAAAATCTTGAATTATCTATTGGCAAAGTAATCAACGACAATTGGACTGAGCCAATGGGTCCAACTCCAATGCCCCACATTAGCACTCTTCGCGACTGGGATATGAAACTTCTCAATAAATACAAGCCCTTCTACATGCCCGACTGCGATCTCTGTTGTCTTTGTACATATGGCAAATGTGACTTGACAGCTGGAAAACGCGGTGCCTGTGGACTCAACATAGCTGACCAGTCTTCTCGCATCGTACTTATTGCTTGCTGTATTGGCGCTGCAACCCACAATGCACATGCCCGACATGTTGTTGATCACTTGATTGAAAAATATGGTCGCAGGTTCCCCCTTGATGTTGGAGGATTAAACGTTAAAGTTGAAGCTCCAGTTACAAGACTTATCACTGGAGTAAAACCTGAAACCCTTGGTGACTTGGACGACATTTTAGCATACACTGAATCACAAATTACCCATTGCCTCTCTGCTGCACACACAGGTCAAGAAGCTAACAATTTAGATTTTGAATCAAAAGCATTCCATGCAGGTAGAATGGATCAAGTGGGCATGGAAATAGCCGACCTAGCTCAGATATCAACTCTTGGTTTTCCAAAAGCAGAACCTGAAGCTCCACTAATCCAGATGGGTATTGGTACTGTTGACCCAAAGAAGCCAGTTATTATGTGCATCGGACACAACGTAATACCTTCGGTTGGAATTATCGACTACATGAAAGACAAGAAAGTCGATGATAAAATGGAAGTAGTTGGTTTATGTTGCACTGCCATTGACAACACAAGGTATTTCGATCGCGCAAAAATCGTTGGACCAATTTCATGGGAACTCCGATTCATTAGAGGCGGATTTGCAGATGTGGTAGTTTTAGACGAACAGTGTGTACGCACAGATGCTTCCCTGGAAGCCGAACGTGTAAAAGCACCAGTCATTGCGGCGTCAGAGAAAAATTGTATAGGTTACAAAGACCGTACGAATGATCCGGCAGACCAAATTGTTGCAGATCTGGTCAGCGGTAAAGTGCCTGGTGTACTAATACTTGATCCTGAAAAAGTCGGTGAAGTTGCTGTACGCGTAGCGCAACAAGTAGCACCTTTGCGCAAAAAGATGAAGTCTCTTCCTGAGTTAGATCAAATTAAAGAACTAGCTAAGAAATGTCGACATTGCAACATGTGCCAGAGAAGTTGTCCACAAGACCTTAGTATTGAACCCGCGGTAAAAGCTGCCTCTGAGGGTGACTACTCTAAACTTGCAGCACTATACGAGGAATGCATTGGATGCGGAAGATGTGAAGAAGCTTGTCCAGTGAAACTAGAAATACATAGCTACATACTAAAAGTCGGTGAGAAGAAAATGCTTGAGGAGAAGAACTTCTGTCGATCTGGTAGAGGAGCAGTCTCAGACGTTGAAATTAGAAGTGTTGGTGGTCCAATAGTTCTAGGTGAAATTCCAGGAATTGTTGCACTAGTAGGTTGCGCTAACTATCCGCACGGAGGTAAAGACGTATATGACATAGCCAGAGAATTCGCTTCACGACGATACATTGTAGTGACTTCCGGTTGCTCGGCTATGTCCGCTGGATCCTACAAGAACGAAGAAGGCAAGACACTCTACGAAGAATTCCCAGGAGGCTTCGAAGCTGGCGGTGTACTAAATGTCGGATCATGCGTTTCTAACCCACACATCGCAGGCGCAGCAATCAAAGTAGCAAACATCTTTGCCAAACGCAATCTACGAGGTAACTACGAGGAAATCGCTGACTACATACACAATCGAGTAGGAGCAGTCGGTTTAGCTTGGGGCGCATACTCGCAGAAAGCAGCATCAATCGCCTCCGGCTTTTGGAGTTTAGGTGTTCCAGTACTTGTAGGGCCCCACGGCAGCAAATATCGTCGGATGCTAATGGGCAGATCAGACAAACCTGAAAACTGGGAAGTTTACGATGCACGCTCAGGCGACACGGTTAACGTTGGTCCAGCACCCGAACATCTCTTCCAAACAGTTGAAACCCCGCAGGAAGCAATGGTCCAAATTGCAAAACTATGCTTAAGACCCAACGATACATGGAAAGGACGGATGGGAAAACTTACCCACTACATTGACTTGCACAAGCGTCACTATGGCATAATGCCTCCAGACATTCACATGTTTGTTCGAACAACAGCAGATATACCCATTACAATGAAAGATGAAATCACTGAGATTCTGAAAGCAAAAGATTGGAAGGAGACAATAATTCCGGATCCGACAATGCTTCCTAGAATGATTAGGAAGGTTAAGGAGTGATCATGAATGTCGTGTGAACCATGGCAATGTTCAGAAATAGCTGCCACTAAAAAAGCAAACCCCATTCAAAAACCCGAGATAGCAGTAGCAATGATCAAAAGAGCCGCCCGCCCCCTACTTATTGTTGGAAGTAACGCTACTCAACGTTGGATGGAAGGTCGACAACTGATCGATTACCTCATCGAATTCGCTAACGCTTCTAAAGTTCCGGTGTTAGCCACAGCTCACATGGTCGGTGAATTCCTAAAACGAGGGTATACTCCTGCAAGTTTCATGACCGCGATGGACATAGGTCAAAGAATTGTTGACCCAACCTGGCAGGGTATCGACGGAAAAGGTCACCCAGATCTTGTTATATTCGTTGGCTTGCCTTACTATATGGAAGCACTCATCCTTTCGGGACTCAAACACTTCGCACCAGACCAAAAGACAATGACCATCGACAACCTTTATCATGCACATGCAAGCTGGTCTTTTCCAAATGCAAGCCTAGAGGATTGGGCTTCAAATCTCAAAGTAATGACATCAAAATTTGAAAATAATGGAGGAAATTAAAAAATGTCAATGTTTAAAGATATCCCTGTTGAAGTTGGCGTAATCTACGAAGGAGAACGTATCCGAAGAAACGACATGCAAATCGAACTTGGCGGACCAACAGTCAAACAAAAGTTTGAATTAGCAAAAGTAAAACCCATGGATCAGATCGAAGATGGCAAAATCACCATCATCGGTCCAGATATTAAAGACATGAAAGAAGGCGGCGCATATCCCCTTGGCATTCTTGTTGAAGCGGCAGGAGCAAAACTCGATGCAGGTCTTGAAGGTGTCATAGAAAGACGTATTCACGGTTACCTAAACTACATTGAGGGCTTTATGCACTTGAACCAACGTTATGACATCTGGATACGACTGGGCAAAAAATCTTTCCAAAAAGGCTTAAACAGCTTTGAAGCAATCGGCAAAGTTCTCTTCCGCTTATTCAAAAGTGAACTACCAATAATTGAAAAAGTGCAAATTACGTTCATAACAGACACCTCAAAACTAGACGAGCTATACCCAGAAGCAGTCCAAGCTTACGAGGCACGAGATGCAAAAGCAAGAGGTCTCAAAGACAGTGAAGTTGATACATTCTACGGATGTGCACTCTGCCAATCATTCGCACCAAGCCACGTTTGTGTCATCACACCACAAAGATACAGTAACTGTGGCGCCATCAGCTGGTTTGACGGTAAAGCTTCCGCAAGCATCGATCCCAAGGGTCCAGTATTCGCAATTCCAAGAGGCGAAATGATCAACGAAGAAAAAGGCGAATTTAGTGGTGTTAACGAAGCAGCCAAGACACGTAGCATGGGTGAAGTTAACAAAGTATGGCTCTACACAGCCTTTGATCATCCACACACTTCATGCGGATGCTTCGAGGCAGTAGCATTCTACATCCCAGAAGTCGACGGACTAGGTGTGGTCCAAAGAAACTTCAAAGGCGCAACCGTAAACGGCTTACCTTTCAGCACCATAGCAGACTCCGCAGCAGGCGGACGACAAATCGACGGATTCCACGGAATGTCCATAGAATACATGCGAAGCAAGAAATTCTTTGCAGCAGACGGTGGTTGGAATCGCATTGTCTGGGTGCCTAAAGAAGTTAAAGATCGCGTTAAAGATTTTATCCCCGCAGACATCGTTGATAAAATCGCAACTGAAGAAGATGCAAAAAACGTTGATGAACTCAAAGCTTTCCTCAAAGCAAAGAACCACCCAGTGGTTGCCAAATGGGAAACAGAAGCAGCACCAGAAGCAGAAACAGCAGCAGTCCAAATATCCGAGGAAGCAGCAGGCACTATGATGCCAGTTGCAACAGCAGGCTCACTTCCAATAATGGCAGGCGGATTCAAAATAATACTCAAAGACGCAAAAATTTACGCGAACAAAGTTATCATAACAACCGTCAAAGACAATAAAGACAAACGGTGATATTCGACGACGCACCACGATACAGACAAAAAAAAAGACGCTGAAGGCCTGAAACTAAGCGACGACTTACTTGCAGCCCTAGCAAAATTCCAGACAATCGAACTGGAAGACTTTCAACTTGACGCTAAAGAACTAGAAATCATCTTCGAAGCAGGTGCAGCAGGACAATTAATGCCAAAACTAAAGCTTCCAACAGCTATTACAGGTGGAAAACCAACTAGCCTGCTCCAAGCTTCTTTCTTACCCCCTATCGAAACCTATCCCAACAAAATCACCGAAGTAAAACTTGGGGCAACCAAAAGCGAAGGCGGCACACGCGGCAGATCACTTACTATAGGCGGAGAAGTCTCTCCTGCTTTCTACACTTTTGAAAACCCAATGCCACACAAACCAGTGGTTACATTAGACGTTTTCGACATGGAAATCCCATTGTCTAAAGCAGTCAAGATGCACGTTAAAGATGTAATTGGTGACCCGGCAGCATGGGCAAAACTTGCAGTTGAAAAATTCGGTGCAGACATGGTTACAATGCACTTAATCAGTGTAGACCCACTTCTCAAAGATGCGTCACCCAAAGAAGCATGCAAAACAATAGAAAAAGTCCTACAAGCCGTAAACGTGCCACTAGTTATCGGGGGATGCGGAGACCCAGTTAAAGATACGGCAGTCTTCGAAGAAGTATGTGCTCAATTCCCAGGAGAACGGTTTCTAATCAGTTCAGTCACAAGGGATATGGATGTAGAAAAATGCGCAAAATTCATCAAAAAAGCAGGCCACGCCATACTCTCATTCACACCCATGGACCTTAACCTAGCACGTGAACTTAACAGGCGCCTCTACGACTTTGTTGCAAGAGAGGACATCGTTATGGACTTGACGACTGCCGCCTTAGGATACGGCTTAGATTACGCGTTCACAAACATGGAGCGTGCAAGAATGGGTGGCTTAATGGGCGATTCTGAACTTGCGCACCCGATGTCGTCAGGTACAACTAACGCTTGGGCAGCCCGTGAAGCATGGCTCAAAATGGGCGCTGAATGGGAACCGCGTGAACTCAGAGGTCCCCTCTGGGAAGTAACAACGGCTATAACCCTGTTACTAACAGGCGTAGACTTGTTTATGATGATGCATCCCGCTGCAGTAAAAACCCTCAAAGATGTAACCAATTATTTAACAAGCGGTAAAAAAGCAGATCCAACCAAATATGCAAGTTGGGTCAAAGTAAAAGCTTAAGGAGATATGACACAGATGAGCGAGAAAAAGAAAGCTGGACTAAAAGAATTAAGCCCAATAGACGTTTACAAACTTCTCCCGAAAACTAATTGCAAAGAATGCGGTCAAGACAACTGCATGGCCTTCGCTACCAAAATTGTAAACCGCGAAATCGAAATTGACAGTTGCAAACCCCTCCTTAAACCAGAAAACGCCAAAAACTATGCCAAACTCAAAGACCTCCTGAAACCTGCAGTCAAAGAAATTACCGTCGGCGTTGGAGACAAAGCCAAAAAAATCGGCGGAAAACTCGTTATGTACCGCCACGAATTCACTTACAAGAACCCAACAGCCATAGCAATTGACGTAACCGACGAAATGCCTGAAAACGAAGTTGTAACCCGCGTTCAAAAAGCAGAAAACTTCAGCTTCGAATATATAGGCAACACATTAAGACTCGATATGGTTGCAGTTCGATGTACTAGCGAAGACCCAGACAAATTCAAATCTTGTGTTAAGAAAGTATCGGAATCAACAAAGTTACCTATGATACTTTGCACCTTAAACCCCACCATAGCTGAAGCAGGCTTAATGGCGGCACCCAAAGCACGACCATTACTTTTCGCAGCAACCACTGAAAACTGGAAAGATATGGCAGAACTCGCCTTAATGTACAACTGTCCCATAGTTGCATCTGCACCAAACGATTTGAGCACACTTGTGTCCTTAGCAAAAACATTGATCGCTTATGGCGTAACCGACATAGTACTAGACCCTGGTACCTTCCCAGCTGAAGGAATAGGCGACACCATAAACAACTTCACAATGTTACGACGCGCAGCAACCAAAGGCGGAGAAGAACTTGCAGGCTTACCACTACTCGGTGTTCCAATGGTTGCATGGACAGACAAAGGAGACACCGCAGAAGACCTGATCAAATGGCGCGAATCATACATCGCATCAATGCTTGTAGTTCGCTACGCAGATGTACTCATAATGCACGGTAATGATGGTTGGTCTTTACTTCCAATAACAGTACTAAGACAAAACATCTACACAGATCCCCGCAAACCCGTCGCAGTTGCACCAGGCCTCAAAGTCTTCGGCGCCCCCGATGAAAACTCACCAGTCCTCTTCACCTCAAACTTCGCTTTAACCTACTATACAGTTGCCTCAGACATCGAAAGCAACAAAGTCAACGCCTACCTAATCGTTGTTGAAACAGAAGGCTCAGCCATAGACAGCGGAGTGGCAGGACGCAAACTAACCGCCGAAAAAGTAGCAGACGCAATAAAAGAAAGCAACATCGAAAGCAAAGTAAAGCATAAGAGAATCATCAGTCCAGGCAAAGCCTCACGCATAAGCGGGGAAATTGAGGAACTCAGCGGCTGGAAAGTCCTTGTTGGTCCACGCGATAGCAGTGAGATACCCAAGTATCTCATAGAGAAATGGCAACCATAAACCAACTCCTTCCTTTATTTTATTTTTAACTAACATATCTATTAGCAATTTCTTTATAATCCGAACACGCTTTAGAATGATGATTTTATGACTGTTCTAACTTCTTATTTTAAAATAACTGAGAGAAAGGTTGAAAAGCACGCAAACACCGCGACTTTCTAATTTTCTAATATTTCTCACCTTTCGAATGTATGTTGCAATAATCTGTATTATGTTAAAAACATCATGAATTCTACTTAAATTTGTACTAAAGCCGTATAAACATCTTCTTTCAATACATGAGTACTAATGGTAGAAGGGACTGAAAAATAGGCTGCGGTATCTTTGGTGCAATAAACTACGAGAAACAACCAGTTTTTCCCTACGTTTACTGGGGTTTACGTGCTCAAAATCATCGAGGTCACCAATCTCATGGTTTCCTCACAAGCAACAACAACCAATTCTTTACCTATAAAGCTCTTGATTTAGTTCCGCGTCTAAAGACAACCACTATAAACGAATGGTTCAGTCGCCTTCCAGGCTCAATAGGCATCGGAAATGTGCGATATACAACCTCAGGAAAATGCGATGATGTCTCCATAATTGATGGCACCCAACCCGTCGTAGCATCTGCAGGTGGAATAAAGCTCGCACTTTCGTTCAACGGCAATATCGTTAACACTTTGCCTCTTAGAAAAGAAATTAATCAAAACTTCGAAAACTTTCTCTACAACTGTGACTCAGACATCGTCTGCCACAAAATGCTCCTTGAGTTAAAAAATGGCAAAACTTTGGAGGATGCAGCCAGAAACGTTATGGAGAATTTGGATGGCGCTTTCTCCGTAACTGGACTAACTGGCAATGGTGAATTTTTCGCTTTCAAAGACCCCCATGGAATAAAGCCTCTGTGCGCGGGACATGACCCCAAAAGTAAAACCTATGCCTTTTCCTCCGAAACCGTAAGCCTTGATATGAACAGTTTTGAACGAGATTTTGAACTCACCCCAGGTGAGCTGGTAATCGCTTCCGAAAATGGATTCAAACGTACACAGCTAATCGATAATCCTCGCGAAGCTTTTTGCTGTTTTGAATACGCTTATTTTGCCCGACCTGACTCACGTTTCGACGGCAGATTTGTTTATGAAATACGTGAAGCCTTCGGAAGAAATCTCGTAAAAGAGTTCCCTGATGTTGTTAAGGACAGCGACATCATAATGTCGGTGCCTGAAACTGGGGACGACCCTGCCATGGGCGTACATGAAGCGTCAGGTCTGCGTTGGGAACGTTCATCAAGACGACACCGCTATGTAACTGAACGGGCCTTCATACTTCTTAACAATGAACGATACTCAACCATAGATAAAAAAATCAACATCCTTGGAAGCAAAGTCGCCGGCAAACGAGTTATAGTAGTTGAAGACAGCGTAGTTAGAGGTGACACAACCAAAGTTATAATAGAAAAACTCCGTAAAGCAGGCGCCAAAAAAGTTTACCTCTTCGTAACTTTCCCCCGTATCATCGGACCATGCTTTTACGGTATTGACATGTCAACTTACGGTCAACTGGTTGGCTCTAGACATGATCCAGAAGAAATAGCCAAAATTATCGGTGCCGACGGCGTATGTTATCAATCACTTGAAGGCTTAATTCAAGCCACTGGACAAACCGAAGGGCAACTCTGCTTGGCTTGTGTAACTGGCAAATATCCGACGTCATGCGCGCAAAGAATGGCAGATGTTATGAAAAAACGTTTCATTCAGGGCTACGAAGAAAAAGGCAGAATTTACGAATCTGAGGAAATTCAGCCGTAACCGCTATAAAGAATTATCTTTAAGAATAGGTCGTCAAGGGGTTGTATCTCTGATGGAAAAGATAGGAGTACTGTTGATTTCTTATGGTGCACGAGAAGTTGCTATGGCCGACACACTGCTTCGGAGTCAAAACTACCAGGTTGAGCTTTATATTGTTGACAAACAACGCAACCCCTTCAACGCAAACCACTCCATCAAACAAGTTGTGATTCCAAGTCTTAATATCCAGGAAACATGCAAATTCGCTCAAGCCAACAAGAATAACCTTGACTTTGTTTTAGTCGGTTCAGAAAAACCAATAATTGATGGTGTGCGCGATCTAATCGAAAAAGAGACTGGCATACCCGTGATTTGTCCAATGAAAGCTTACGCAATCGAGAAAAGCAAGGTTGAGCAGCGTTTGCTCTTTGAAGAAATTGCGCCAGAAGCCAATCCGCGATTCAAAGTTTTTGACCCAGCTGATTATAAGCATAGAGACGTAAAAAGTGACGTTTACAAATGGCTTGATGAATTAGGCAACCAAGCTGTTGTCAAACCCGATAAGCCAGCTTTAGGAAAAGGTGTCGGTGTGTGGGGCGACCACTTTGTTAACCGAGAGCAGCTTTTTGAGTTTTTCATGTCTAACTTTCTGTACAGTTCAGTACTAATCGAAGAAAAAGTTCCTGGGGAAGAATCCAGCTGCATAGGATTCTCCGACGGCAAGCACTTTATTGCTTTGCCGGATACTCGGGACTACAAGCGTGCATTCGACGATGATAAAGGTCCCAACACGGGCGGAATGGGCTCCTATAAAGACATCACCGATTATCTGCCTTTTTTAACTGCAGCCGACCGTGAACAAGAAATCGCTTTAGCCGACAAGATCTTTAAAGGCTGGAAAGCAAAAATCCCCGACGATAAAGCCCTTCGAGGGGTCCCGTTATACCTCGCGTTTATGCATACAGGCAAAGGAATTAAGGTTCTAGAAATTAACAGTCGTCCAGGCGACCCCGAAATTATGAACCTTCTTCCTATAATCAAAGATGACTTTGTCGATGTATGTCTCAAGATGGTGGATGGCAGCCTCAAGGGTGTTGCCACAGATAAGTCTGCTACAGTTTTAACCTACAAAGTGCCTGCAGACTATGGTGGTTACCTGCAAGAATTCCCAGATAAAGTTGATAAATCCTCAATTGATGGTCCCGTCGACTTGATCAAGGCAGAAGCGCTCTCTGAAAAATTCGGCGATAACATTCGTATTTATCCTGGCTCTATGGAACTTCGTGAAGGCAAAAATTATGCGTTAAAATCCCGTGCCATCGGAATCTTAGGTATTGCTGACAATATTGAAGAAGCTCGCCAAATTAGCCTAGAAGGTGCTCAAGCAGTCAGGGGTGGTGCACTCTGGAACCGTACCGACATTGCAGCAAAACAACACATCCAAAGAAGCATCGCCCATATGGAGCTGTTGAGGCGCAAGGTTTGAAACGAATTTTTGTTTCCGACTGCGAAGGGCCCATCTCAAAAAATGACAACGCGTTTGAGTTGACGGAAAATTTTATTCCAAACGGAGACAAACTCTTTGCAAACATAAGCAAGTACGACGATGTTCTAGCAGATGTTTTGCGTAAACCAAACTACTGCGCTGGAAGCACACTTAAATTAATTTTACCTTTTTTCAAAGCCTATGGAATAACAGATGCACAGGTGGAAAAGTTTTCAGCCCAAAATATCATCTTAATCACGAACACGAAAACAACGCTAAGTTACGTGCAATCCATAACCTCTTCCTTTATTGTAAGCACCAGCTATGAACACTACATCAAAGCTCTCTGCAAAGCAGTGGATTTCCCCTACAAGAACACCTATTGCACCAAAGTGAACCTCAACAAATTAGGTATCACTCCACAAGAAAAGGAACGCCTCAAAGAAATAGCTCAAGAAATCACTCAAATGCCCCTAATTGACATTCCTCCCAACACGAAAACTCCCAAAGACTTTTCTGCTAACGATAGGATGTCAATTCAAAGATTAAACGAAATTTTCTGGGACATAATCCCAAAAATGTTTGTGGGAAAATTCCTTCTCGATGTCGTAACAGTTGGGGGGGAACAGAAAGCTGACGCTATCCGTGACTCAACTAAACGATTATGTTCCAAGTTATCAGATGTCATGTATGTGGGTGATAGCATAACAGATGGGGAAGCTTTCAAACTCGTCCGTAGCAACGGAGGTCTAAGTGTATCGTTTAACGGTAACGGTTATGCACTTAAGAACGCAGAAGTTGCGGTAATGTCAGAAAGCAACCTTGTCATTGCTGTCATTGCTGACTTATTTTGCAAGTTAGGCACAAAGGAAAGTCTCAAAATATTCAATTCTTGGAACATAGAAGCGCTAAAGGATAAGGTGGACACGATCTTACTGAAAAAACTTTTAGCACAAAGCAATGGGTTGCCGAAAGTTCAAATAGTTACGGCAGAAAATATGGAATCACTCGTAGAAGAGAGCTGTGAATTCCGAAAAAAGGTTCGCGGAACGGCAGTAGGGAGACTTGGATAATGGGTAAACCAGTAATTGAAGATACTTTCATAGAAACCTTTGCAGGAATATTTTGTCGAGTAATCGTGACTGCAGATGATGATGACACTCTTCGTCATGCTGCTGAGGATTCCACTTCTACGCCATCAGTAGTTATCGGTCGAACAGAGGGTGGAATTGAAAAATACCTTACCCCAAACGAAACTCCCGACAAACGTATTGGTGCGATTTTGCAGTTCTGGGGCGAAATAAATCCTAAAAAAACCTTCCAAGAGTCCTTAAACAAGTTTGAAACTGAGCTTTCTTATCGCATCCGTCAAGACATCCTCGTAAAACCATTCACGGCAGTTTTTGACGCTTTGCCAAATCCCGCGGGCAAACTAGATATGATGGAAAAGGTTGGCCATTGCGGGGACGGGTTCGAATGGATCGAGAAACGCCATGGAAGAGAAGTTATTGTTGTGCCCTTAATGGTTCCTGACTTTGTTATTGAGCGATGCTTAGGTTATTCCCGTGGTGTGATGGGTGGAAACTTTTGGGTAATGTGTACCACTAAGCACGCATTAAAAACAGCGGGGGAAAAAGCTTTAGATGCTATCCACCAAATTAGCGGTGTCGTAACGACCTTTGACATTTGCTCCGCTGGCTCAAAACCTGAAACCCATTTTCCAAAGATTGGACCAACTACAAACCATCTCTATTGTCCCTCGCTTAGGACTCGGTTAGGAAAAGAATCCAAGGTTCCAGAGGGTGTCAAGTACATCGCTGAAATCGTTTATAATGGTGTATCATTGGCAGCAATCAAAGAAGCCGCGAAAGTAGGGATAGCCGCTGTCTTAGATGTTGAAGGCGTTATGCGGGTTTCCGCTGGTAACTACGACGGAAAACTTGGGCAATACAAAATTCAACTCAAGGAGCTTTTCAATGACAAAGTTTGATGTAATAGGTTTTGGCGCTCTTAACGTAGATACTCTTCTAAAAGTTGACAAAATTGCTGTCGCAGAAGAGGAAAGTTACATACGTGATTACACAGAGGCATGCGGCGGTTCAGCTGCAAACACTATGGTAGCGCTGGCTCGTTTAGGTTGCAAAGTGGGCTTCATAGGTAAAGTCGCGAATGACCACGAAGGTAGCCTTCAAATTGATTGCTTCAAAACTGAAGGTGTAGACACAGGAGGAATTATCCAAACAAACAAAGGCAAAAGTGGAATGGTGCTTGGCTTAGTAGATAAAAAAGGTGCACGAGCACTCTACATCAACTCAGGTGTTAACGACCTAATTGAGCCACGCGAATTAAAGTGGGAATATGTTTCCCAAACGCAATTTCTTCACCTCTCATCATTTGTAGGCGAAAAATCTTTTCGAACACAAAAAAAACTCTTAACATCCTTGCCAAGTAACATCAAAATCAGCTTTGACCCAGGCTCAGTGTATGCGCAAAAAGGCTTCGCTGCGATTGAACCGATAATACAAAACTCCTATGTTATGATGCCAAACGCGTTGGAGCTTGAACTTTTAACAGGCGAAAGTAATTATCCGAAAGGCTCAAGGCATCTGTTAGATATGGGTGTTAAAATTGTTGCTGTCAAGCTTGGTAAGAAGGGTTGTTACATAACCAACGGTCAAGAAAAGCGTACTATTGAACCTTTTAGAGTTCCAGTAGCTGATACTACAGGTGCAGGTGACGCTTTTAACGCAGGCTTTTTGTACGGCTTAATCAACAATAAACCTTTAGCTGAATGTGGTAAGCTTGGAAATTTTGTAGCTTCCCAAAGCATAATGAAAATGGGTGCCAGAGCTGGCTTGCCTTATGAAAAGGATTTAGAACTTTTTGGTTAGTTCCTCGATTATACTTTGGAATATTAGTTTGCCGTCGCCGTATTGCCGTTTAAGGTTTTCTCGTGTCCAGTCCGGTTGTTGCCACCAGTACATGGCTCGCTCAGGGTGGGGCATTAAGCCGAATATATTGCCTTCTTTGTTGCATATCCCTGCGATGTCATGGAATGATCCGTTAGGATTGGATGGGTATTTGCCGTTGGCTTCTTCGCCTTTTTTGGCACAATAGCGAAAAACCAACATGTCATTATCCTCGAGTTTCTTTAGGAGCAACTGTTCTTTGTTTTTAGGGAAGAGCAGTCGCCCTTCTCCATGTGCTATCGGGAGTCGTATTGTTTTTCCCGCCGGGATTTTGCTTGTAAAAACACATTTACCTTGATTTTCTTGTTTCAAATAAACCCATTCACATTTGAAACCTGCTGGCTCGTTGGTTGTGAGTGTAGCTTCAGGGTAAATGCTTATGCCATTAAAACCTGGAAGCAATCCATATTCTACGAGAATTTGAAAGCCATTACAGATGCCGAGTATTGGTCTGCCTTCATCAACAAATTTTTCCATTTCTTTGCCTAATTGAGTTGAGAGATGCCTAGCGAAGATGACGCCTGAGCGCACGTAATCACCAAACGAAAATCCTCCCGGAAACACTAGAATGTTGTAATCAAGCAGATTTTTTCTTTTGCTCAGCTCGTTAAAGTGGACTATTTCTGCTTTCACGTCGAGCTCTGTAAATGCCCGTTGCGTCTCTACATCACAGTTCGTTCCGCCAACACGTAAAACACAGACTTTGATGTCTTCTATCTTCAATTCAGTCCTTCCTCAGGGCTAAGGGTTTTCTTCCAACTGTTTCTAAGTGTTTCAAGAGAGGCGTCAATAACAACTTTTCCGTTCAAACCTTTGATTATTATTTTCTGTTCTTCGGTTACTTTGCCAATCAATGAGCAGACTTTGCCTTTCATCAAATCCTCAAAATCTTCTTTGTCTGCTTCTGTGACTTCAACGATGAAGCGGCTGTTAGATTCAGAAAATAGCACGAAATCATTTCGAGTTAATTCTTTGCCTGAAACCTTTTTGAGTTCAATTTCTAAGCCTAAACCACCTGCAAACGACATCTCTGCTACCGCAACTGCTAGTCCACCTTCAGAGATGTCATGGCATGATTTAATTAAGCCTCTATCAATTGCAGAGGTGACCGCTTTGAAAGTTCGTTTGGCTTTGGCGCCTCTGACTTTGGGCACGGATGCTCCGAGGTAGCCTTTAAGTTTGTAGTATTCTGATCCCCCTAGCTCGTTGAAGGTGTCGCCAACAATGTATATACAGTTGCCCACAGTTTTAAGATCTACACTGATAGTATTTTGGATGTTGGGAATTACACCAATCCCCGTTATGAGCAGAGTAGGTGTCACGGGTCCCATTGGGGATTCGTTGTAAAGGCTGTCCTTGCCAGAAATAAACGGCGTCTTAAACGCAACAGCAAAATCGTAGCATGCCTCACAAGCTCGAACTAGAGAGCCTAACCGTTCTGGTTTTTCCGGATTACCCCAAGTGAAGTTATCCAAAAGCGAAATCCTCCTTCCGCCCACAGCGACGTTGTTGCGTATCGCTTCATCTATTGCCGAAGCTGCCATCCAATAAGCATCGATTTTGCCATAGTTAGGGTTCATGCCGCAGGAAATCGTTAGCCCTTTAAATGAATCATCCAGGGGTTTGAGAACTGCCGCGTCGTTTGGTCCAGCATAATCGCCTTGCAAGGGCTTAAGGAGTGTGTTACCTTTGACTTCATGGTCATAGGTGCGTATCACAGATTCTTTGCTCGCAATGTTGGGGGCTGAAAGTAATCTTATTAGGGTTTCATTCAAATTAGTTGGTTCAGAAAATTCTGGTTCTTTGAGAATATTGTTTTTAATGGTTGCAACTTTGGAGCTTTGACAAGGATTGAACATAAACTCCATTTCGATATCACTAACTATGTCGTCTTTGTACTTGAGTCGGAGGCGTCTCTCGGGAATCAAAGTTCCAATTGCTGTGGCAACAACGTCTTCTTTTTCAAAAACTTCCATAACTCTCTCCAAGTTTTCAGGTGGGATTACTAATAGCA
Source organism: Candidatus Bathyarchaeota archaeon (assembly GCA_963775465.1). GTDB lineage: Archaea > Thermoproteota > Bathyarchaeia > Bathyarchaeales > Bathycorpusculaceae > Bathycorpusculum. Next base: position 152,107 of record CAVZIW010000003.1, read on the forward strand.
TGCGTTCTTGGGATTCGGATAGATAGATTTCCCAAGGGGCTATGCTCTGGTATTTCAAAGGTACTTTGGCAAGGTCTACTGATACACCGCAGTTGAATCGTTCAGCGGTTTCGCCTACCGCAGAAGATAAACCTCCACCGCCTATGTCTGTTACCGCCGAACCCAGCTGAAGGTCTCGAATCTCCACAACTGCACGTTTAACTTTCTCTTCCTCGATGGGGTCAGCAATTTGAACAGCTGGGCGCGAGATCTCCTCAGATTTTTCGGTGAGTTCTGCTGAGGCAAAAGTCACCCCGTGGATGCCGTCGCGTCCTGTCTTGCCGCCTGCCAAAACCACAAAGTCGCCGACCTTACCATTTTTGGCGTATTTTTTTAGGGGTAACAACCCGATACAGCCACAGTAAACGATAACGTTTCCAGTATAACTGTCATCGAAGTATATGGCGCCATTGACGGTGGGGATGCCCATATTATTTCCATAAGCGCTGATGCCTGCTGTTACACCCATATATACGTACTTTGGATGTTTAACACCTGCTGGCAGCTTGTTGTAATCGAAATCTAATGGGCCAAAACCCAAAACGTCAGTGCATGCGATCGGGTCAGCCCACACACCCAAGATGTCTCGAATAACACCACCAACACCGGTAGCTGCACCCCCAAATGGTTCTACTGCAGAGGGGTGATTGTGAGTTTCCACTTTTGCTGCTATACCATACCCCATATCAAATTTCACGATACCCGCGTTATCTTCGAAAACGCTAACGCACCATGGCGCCCTTATTTGTTTGGTAGCTTTGGCAATGTAAGTTTTAAAGAGACTTTGGATTTCTTTGTTGTCGAGTTCAATTTTGCCTTTAAAGGTTTTGTGACAACAGTGTTCACTCCAAGTTTGGCTTATTGTCTGCAGTTCCACATCAGTTGGATTACGTTTTTCTTTTTTGAAATAAGCCTGAATGACTTTGAGTTCTTCTGCACTAAACCCAAGCGAAAGTTCACTGTTTATTTCGGCAAGCTGCTCTTCGGTGGCTCTTGCTATTGAAAACTCCAATATTGAGTTACTTTTGCGTTGAGTGATTAGTTTAGGGTTCATTTCTCTTCAACGACGCTTATGGTGTAATTGTCTTTGGTTGGATTAGCTAATAGACGCTTGCTCATTTCTTCTGCTTTTGCTTTGACTTCTTCAGGCGAGGATGCATCTAAGGTAATAATATAGACTTTGCTGACATCTACAGATGCTACTTTGTAACCGAGTTCAACGAGTAATCGCGCTGTGGTTTCACCTTCAGGGTTACTGTGCCCTGGTTTAAGGCTAACCTCAATTTTGGCAACATATTTCATAGATCCTTAAATTATGCACAGATAATTTAAACACTTTCGTAAAGAAAACTACAAAATTTTACGTTAGAACCATATGTCTATTTCGATAATTGATTTCTACAACGCGATCTTTGTTTGTAACTCTGCCTATTTGTTCAGGATTCACATCGCATTGTTCAAGCACACTTATCGCTTGATCGATATCCGTTTTGTCCACAATTATTCCAAATCCCCATCCCATGTTAAATGTTTTAAACATCTCCTCATCCGTTATTGTGTATCCCAGTTCGGCGGCTGTTTTCTGGATTAAGTTAAAGACAGGTTGCGGCTTAAAGTTGTCAAATTTGAAACCTATTTGGGGTGAATAGTTGGCTAAGTTATTAAATTTGGTAAATGCATCTCCCGTTATGTGCACGGCGGCTTTGACTTTTACTTGACGAACAAGTTTGAGAATTGGTTTAACATAAATTTTGGTTGGCTCCAAAACTTCAAGCGCAACTTCTCTATTCAAGCCCTCTGGGACGTCGTCTGGTGAATATTTTCCACCCCACTGTTTGAAGAGTATCTTTCGCACCAGCGTAATACCGTTGCTGTGAACGCCACTGCTGGATAGCCCAATTATTGGATCATCTGGCTCTATGTTCTCTCCTGTTATGATTTCTTGGCGTTCCACTTTGCCCACGGAAGCCACAACCATATCAAATCCAGCATTTTGTGTAATGCCCTTTATGATTTCCGCTACGTCGCCTGTTTCTCCTCCTGTGACTGGGCACTCAGATAGATGAGCGCCTTCAATGATGCCTTTTAACCATGCATTTACTAATTTGGGTTCGCTGGCTTGCGCATGAATATTGTCGGCAATTGCTAAAGGTTTAGCGCCCGAACGGATGACATCATTGACTGCCATGGCAACTGCGTCAATTCCTATGGTGTCGTATTTCTGGGCTAATTCAGCGATTAGAACCTTTGTGCCAACACCCTCAATTACAAGGTCCAAAAATGTGTTTTCGCCTACTGCAAAGATGTTGCCGTAAGGTAGATGAAGTACTCCGTCAAATTGGCTATGTCTGTATGTTTCCTGTAGGTTTTTCAGGTTTTTTTTGGATTCGACGCGTTGTTTACGGTTCACGCCTGCATCGTCATAGGTGTAGTTTTTGGACATAGACACTTCTCTCCTTGTACGCTAAATGTGTAGTTTGCTGTCTGATAATTATTTTGTTTGCCATACTCTCAAAATCGTTAATATCCTTCTTTGTCATGGTAAAGTTTTTCTGCTTATTGGGTATTTAGACCTTGATTATTGTGCAAGTACCCAAATACCATATCTACATAGAATACTCAGAGACCGAAAAGTCTGGAATTCGTTTCAACGTTTCCCACGAAGAGCTTCTTCGCGTCTTTGCAACACCGTTCGCTGTTGGTCAACCCTTCTGGTTTATGGGCAGACTCCTTAGTCCTATTAAAGTCATTAAAGCTGTCCTTTTCTGGTCCTATGAAACAGCCGACAAACTAACTCTCCCCAACCATGAAAGCCTCGTAGTCGTAAAAGACAAGAAATACCTCATCGAAAGCATTCTTCAAAATAAAGTAAAAGGCGTCTACCCCTGCACTGAGGAATTTTTGCAGCCCGAAAAAATCCGGGTTCTCGCTCAACCAATTGTTGCATCTTCAAGGATTGCACTTCAAAGAATTTTTGTTGTTTCTGGTTCTGATGATCATATGAAACAAGCCGTATTGGGGGCTTTGGCCAAACTCAAAATAGTGCCTGTGCTAACTTGTGAAGAGCCAAGCCAAGGAAGAAAAATAGTGGACCGGTTCAATGACTATGAAGATATGGCTTTCGCGGTGGTTTTGCTATCCCCTGATGATTTTGTCTATTGCAGAAATGAGACAACTACGCAACGCAAACTCAAACCACAGCAGAATGTGGTTTTCCAGCTCGGTTTCCTTCTAGGCAAGCTTGGCAAAAGCAATGTTTTTGTTTTGTTAAGGGAATGCGAAAACTTTCAAGTCCCTGATTTCGAAGGTTTAAAAACTGTAGCCTTCGATGATCGAGGCAGTTGGAAACTTACCCTCATTCGAGAATTATCTAGTCACGGATTTAGAATCGAAGCCGCCAGAATCGTAAAGTAGCTTAATAGAAGTTTTGATAGCAAAGTTTCTATATGAAATGAGCTACCCTATCAATTAACTACTCCATAAGAGGGAACATTTGCGGTTGTAGTCTAGCTCGGTAGGACATCAGCTTCCCAAGCTGAGTACCCGGGTTCAAATCCCGGCAACCGCACTCTCTCATTGGGCTGTTTCTTCTTCGAGTCGAGAGTTAATTTCAATTCTATAAACTCTCCAAACATCTTCTCGGGTAACTATACCGATCAACTGTTTCTTGTTGGCTGTCTTAACAACTGGTAATCTTCCGATCTGATTGCCTGTCAATTTACCAAGAACATTAGCCAAATTTTCGCTTGGAATTGTTACAATTACGTCTTTTGTCATTACGGATGAAACTGATTTCTTATTTCTGTTGTCTGGATGCATCTCCAGAATGTCTGTAACTGTTAGAATACCTACAAGTTCGTTGTGACGATTTGTCACAGGGAGCCCTCGAATTCCCTGCTTTTTCATAATCTCTGCTGCTTCTGAAACCAGCATATCAGGATTAGCTGTGACTACGTAATTGCTCATCGCGTCTTTTACCAAAAGTTTCTCAAGCAATGAAAAAGAATATTCTCCCCTGTGAGCGGGTGATTCAGCTCTTGTCGGAACTTGACTTCTGTAAATTGTTATCTTGCCAGCCATAACATAAGCAATTGATGTTGCTATCATCGACGGAACCAAAAGTGTATATGAACCTGTCATTTCACTTGCCATCAAAATTACCGCTATGGGAACTTTTCCTACGCCCCCGAAGAAGGCCATCATACCAACAATAACGAAAACAGCTATACTTGGTTGAAAGTTAGGAATTAGAACATTCAAGATACCCCACAATATGGCTCCAAGCATACCCCCTATTATTAAAGCTGGACCGAAAACTCCACCACTTCCTCCAGACCCAATCGTAAGGGACGTTGCAAGAATTTTCAGCACGATGATTATCGGCAAAAACACTAAAGGCAAAAGAGTGAAGTCACCATTCATTATGAGCTGAAGCCAGCCGTATCCTACACCTAAAATTTGAGGGAAAAAAACGCCGATAACTCCAACTATAAATCCTCCTATTGCCGGCTTAAAATAATTCGGAACCTTAAGGCGTTGGAAAGCTTCTTTAACTCCGTAAAAACTCATAACGTAAGCTATTCCAAGAAGCCCACAAGCTAAGCCCAATAACGCATAAAATGGTAAGTCTAAGGGATTTTGAAAAGCGCCTAAATTTACTAACCCAAAAACAGGTGTCCATCCATTGATAAATCCAAAAATACTGTAGCCAATCGTTGAGGCAATGAACGCTGGAAGCAAAGCATCTACTTCGAAATCACCCATGTATAGAATTTCAGCCGCCAAAATTGCACCGCCAAAGGGCGCTTTGAAGATTGCTCCTATGCCGGCGCCGATGCCTACTGCTAGTGCGATACGGCGGTCATGCAAGTTTAAGTGAAGTCTTTTTCCTATGAATGATCCGAATCCTGCGCCTATCTGCGCAGTGGGGCCTTCTCTTCCTGCGCTACCTCCTGACCCAATTGTTATGGCAGACGCCAATGTTTTGACTAATGGAATTCTTGCTCGAATGTTTCCTTTTTTGTTATGAAAAGCGTCTATAGCGGCGTCTGTTCCATGTCCTTCAGCTTCTGGGGCTAAGCCAAAGACTAACATGCCGCTAAAGAGTCCGCCCAACGTTGTTACGAGTACAAGAAGATATGGGTTAAATGTTAGTGACGGCAGTAATCCTCCTTCTCCTAAAGGTGTAGGAGCTTGGAAACCTGCTATACTGTTTAGAAATAGACTGTTGAAGAAGGCGATTGCATCATCAAATAGTATAGCACCTAAACCGCTAACTACGCCTATCAAAATTGCTATTGGAATCCATTTTCTTAGGTACCGGAGCTCTCCTGAAAAAACAATAGTCTTTCCTATATCCACTTCTAATTCAAGGTCCTTTCGCTTTTTTGATCGTTGAAAACATTTAGTTTATTAGATTTATAAGTTAAATCTCGATTAGTTTTCAGGTGAATATTTGGAGCAAAGACACATTCATGGCTTCTCATAAAGTTTCTCAAGCATTTAGCGTAAAATTAATCTTTCGCAATAAACTAAAAAGTCTGAAGCATCCCAACATTTAACCGAAGCTTTTAATGCCTTCATGTATTTTAGTAAAGACCTCCAAAAGAGAAAAATGGCTAACTATCAAATAATTTAGTGGGTGATAGTTGTTCTTTCCGTTTATCTTATAGTTTCAGTTCCAGCTTACTCAAATTTTTTCACGTGTCCTAATTGTGGGTCACATTTGAATTTTCTTTACAAATACTGCAATTCATGTGGCATGATCCTGATTCAAACAACAGTTCTAAAAATATGTTTCAATTGCAAGAACCGAATCGAAGAAAAAGTCAGATTTTGCCCTGAGTGCGGTCATAAGCAGGATTTAAACATAAAAAGCTGACACTTCTGGATAAACCACTAGTTGATGACTTTGAATATGACATATCGGTCGTTTGAGTAAATCAATTCAAGGATTTTACTGTGGATCATTTGAATATCGAGTTGGTTTCGATCGTAGACGATAAACCCGATGTTGTTATTCTTTATGTAATCGGTAAAGTCTCGGGCGGCAACTGTAAATTCGGCTATCTTGAGGTCAAATAATCCCTGCAAATTGTCAGCTTTTAGTGTTGGGTAACTGTTTTGTGACATCGCTAAGGTCTGGTACGAACGGGAAACTGTTTGGTTTACGTTTAAGTTGCTGAATTGGTATTGAAATCGTACAGCATCTATTTGTCGGTTGCCTAAAACGCCGATGTTTCCCCAATCTGGGGGATCATTAAACTTGAACGCGAAAGCCACATTATCGTTTGTGTCGTACAAACCAATGTAGTTGTCTTTTAGTTCTGACCTGGAAAAGTTGACTACTGCCCAATCGCTTCCATGAACACTTTTTATGGAGTCAGGTGCATCCCAAGGATTTGTCCAATTCAGCAACTGAGGTATCTCTGCCTCATCGAAGTGGTACTTCAAGTCAAAAAACGTGCTCAAATACAAGATTACATTGTGTATTTCGCTTTTAAGTGGCGTTAATTTCCAATAAACGCCTATTGAATAGCTATTGTTTTCTGCTCTTATGGTTTTTGTTAGGGCAATATAGTCATTTGAGTATATGAAAACTATTTCTTTTGGATTGTTTTGATCTTCAAAAATGATTTGCTTGTTTAATTGAGAGAGAGTCAACTTGTATTCGATGCCGTCCGCTGTATAGTTGAGAAAATCACCAGCTCCCGAACAAAGTGAAATTCTATCCCAAACTTGATCTATGGGGATGAAAGTTTCTTCAGAAATATCTCCTTTCGCTTCATATGCTCTCAACATTGTCTGTGAGTTTTCAACTTCATAGGACAGACTAAGAACTGCCTCCGCGATTTCATTTCTTTGAACAGTTGGGTCTGTTTGTGCAATCACGTTCTTGCCGGAGAATTCTTGGAACCAAAAACCAGGAATTTCTGTGGTAACTATTGTTGCGTTTTGGTCATAGTTAGCTTTAAGCCAAACCCCTGCATCGTAAGCTTTAACGTCAGTTGTTGCATAAAAAACGCTAGCTTCCATAATGTTGCCATAAACGACATCTGAACGATAAACAAGCATCACAGCCAACAAAATAAGCATAGAAACAGTGGCGATTCTGACCCAACTCTTCCTAAATATTCGCTTGTTTTTACTGTAGAATAGAAAGAATTTTCCAGATAGAAAAACTGCAAAGACAGCTGCTAGAACCGCTAATGTGGGCGTCAAATAGTACATGAACCATTGAAAGGGCAGATACAAACCGAAAAGCCACGATTCAGCGAAAAACAACGGAACAAATAAGCTCAGAAATATTGTTAAAAGAAAAATTGGTTTCTTTTGCTTCCTTAGCAAATAGAACGAAATCGCAAGTCCGCCCAATGCAAAAAAGAAAATAAAACCGAAATTAATCATAAAAGCGTTAAAACTTGTGTACGGAATCTGGTATGCATAAGTTTTCACCGCAAAAAACACATATTCTATAACAAGATCGAGGTATCCCCACATCGCTTGGAAATAATAGAGAAAGAAAGCTATGCCTCCACCTAAAATTAGAGCGAATACAACTTTGAGGTGTGCACCTTTTGACTTGATCAACATAAGAAGCAAAATTGGAGGCATAATAAAAACTGATAGAAATGCTGCTAGTTGATGTGAAAGCACTAAAGCGAAAGCAGCAAAAAAGGCCACTGTAAGATACCCCAATCGTTCCGCTGCCAAAGGGGTGTAGAGGAATACTAAGAACATGAATGCTAGAGCCAGTACTGTGGTTGAACCGCCAAACTGGTTCATCTCATATACTGGAAAACACATTAATAAAAAAACAACCGCTACGGCTGCAACTCGTATATCAAAAAATCTTTTAGCTAAAAGGTAAACTCCCATGAAAAAGAGCCAGTCCACAATCGCGGTTAAAACTTTAACCAAGAAAATAAACTGCCCTATATTGATCGCGCCTGTCACGGAAATAAACATTGCCAACACAATTTCATATAGCGGAGGGGTCCAACCCAAATTCGCCAAAGAAATTTTGCCCGTGTTAAGGAAAATCTGTGCTTTTTCAAGGTGAACTGCGGGGTCGTTACCCAAAACCACACCATTCATCGATATTAACACGTAAAAAATCGCAAGTACGAGCACGGAAAAAATCGTGATAAACGCTATTTCAATTCTTTTCTCATCTGGTCTCGCGCTTTTCAAAGCGAAAGTGCTCACCTACCTAACCTAGATTGAGGTTGCTATTGATTTTAAAGATGGCAACTTCGTTATTAATAAATACAAGGTTAAATGAGGGATCTTTGAGGAATTTCGGGAACATTTCAGGATTGCGACAGGCAATGTATGAGACCTCGTAGTTTTGTATTTCTACTTGATAGTTGAAGATTTGTACCCAGTCTTTTGTATTATCTGGAGTTTGTTTCGAATTCAAGTTATCTGTCATTTGTTTTCCTAAAAAAGTGTTTTTAGTACTGGCATTATTGTAAATGTTTAGGTCATCACTGACCGAGTATGCACTTGCAAAAATCTGAATTTCAGAATTTGGTTTTCCATTCAAGTTATAATCTAGGTGTATGCGATGTTGTGTTCCATTTTCCAAAATTATTGGAGTTGCTGGCTGGTTTAAGTTAAAAATTAACTGTGCGAAAACCTTCATAGGTTCATCAAACAAGCCAATAGTTCTATCGTTGTCATAAGGTATTGTTTGGTTCACCTTACTTTGCACGTCTATAATCACTCTATCCATAGAAACATCTGGAACTACACTGTCTATAGATGTAGTGAAGTTAACAAGACGTAGTCCTTTATAGACTGTTGTTTGCTGAGTGTAATTGAAGTAGTCGTTACCTCTAGTAACAGTGATACTTACGTGCTGTGTGGCATTTTTCATTGACATATCTTTTACTTTAAGCGTATCCAAAGATACTGAACGAGCATCTCCATCAACTGAGTAGTAAATTTTTGTTTCGTTACTGGAAAAAACGAAGAATGAAATCGGAAAATATGTCCAATTAAGTTTAGCCACTATCTCAGGATTATGCCTAGCAATGTATCCGCCATCCTCTCGAACCTGAATTAAGCCATTATCAATTAAATAATCGGTATCAAGAAGGCTCTTAGCAAAAAGGCTTTTTTTATATTCACTATTGATTGTAAGATACTGGGGGTCAACAGCACTATATGTTCGTCTCTGGGCAAATCCACCGAGCCACCATCCGTACAATGCATCGGAAACAAACACTGAGTTTGTGGAGGTGTCGGTTTTTGCCCATTGAATCGCGTCCCAAAGTTGGTTGTCCATGAGTTGGTAGAAACTTTGGATTGTTTGGCCACCATTGTAGTATATTGGGCTCATAAAGATTGGAATTACAGTAAATGAAAACATCAGAAGAAACATTATAAATCCTGCATATATACTCCCGCGAGTTTGAGTAGCTGAAAGCTTGGCTATTCTTTTGTTAAAACCCTTCTTGGTTTTTTGTGCTTGGTTGGCAAAACTTCGATATGTAGTTATAAGGTTGGCAAAAAAGCTGGAACCATGCTCAATAAGAACTGCGATGAAAATTATAAAGGGCAAGATCAGAAAGTAAAGAAAACGGTTGTAATCGATAGGAAACCCAACTAAATAAGTCTGTGACAATACCAATGGCACAAAAGTCCATACTGAAAGAAGGAACGTTGGCAAAGCAAGAAACCGTCCAGCATATTTTTTCGAAAAAATAAGAAATCCTGCAAGGACACCAAACAATGGCAGAACTAAACTGAGCGGAAGCTGTTGAGTCGCGATCGTTGCGACCTTTATTGCCATCGAACTTGTGGAGTCAGAAGATAGAGAAGAATTGTTGCTTAGGTATTCTGGGATCGCCTGCATCATAAATGGGAAAAAAAGCAAAGCTCCAAGAATAATCGGCAAAAACCAGTAGAGACCGGTTTTACGCGTTGTACCGAATATTTTTGGTTTGACAAGAACAAATAACGCAACAACAGAAGTGATGGCTATAAACATTGCAGCGCTTAGTGAATGCGTTAAAAATATTGATCCAGCTAAAATGGAAGTTGACACAAGAAATGGCATTGTTGAAATTCTGTCCTTCTGTAAATACAAATAAAACGTTAATGGAATTAGCAGCAAAGTTATTACGTTTGGATAGCCACCCCACATCAACATTTCTATATCGAAGCGTGAGATCGCCGCTAAAAAAGCCACTATTAATGCTGCGGATTCGGACCACACACGCTTAGTTATCAAATAACCAATCAAGACAACAAGCGATGAAAACAAAGAGACGATTGCTGAATGTGCGACATAATCTGGCAATCCTGTCATTAACATTATACTTGAAGCAAAAATGTGGTATCCTGGAAAAGTAAGCGAAACACCTCCTCCCATATGGAAAGCATTATAGAAAAAATTTACGTTTCCTGACCCTGTAATCGAGTAGATAACACTGTTGTGTAAACCAATATCCGCTCCTGGGGGGAATCCCTCCCAAAGCATCAATAGCAAACGGTAAACAAAAGAGAAAACAAAAACTGACAACAACACGAAGTATGTTCTGTTTGCTTTGAGCATTAACTTTCCCGCTTAATATAGTTAAATTGGAATTGTTGGTAAAAGGTTAAATATGGATTTCGAGTATAAAAAGCCCAGAGTATTAAAAAGGAAAAAAAGGTGTTTAAATGTCTTGGCTTAAATCTATGATGGAAAAAGAACCACCAGAACCAGAAAATCCATTAGGTATAGTAGTTATCGGCAACATCGAACCAGACATGCACGATACAGCAAAAGAAGCTGTCAGGCGCTCCCTGAAACGTGCAGGCTTCAAAACAATTGACGTCGGAAAAAGCGTTGCTCCCCAAGTATTCATCGACAAAGTCAAAGAAAACAATGCAAACATAATCGCTATATCCGTAAACACAGTACCTGCAAAGAATAATCTCGCCAAACTCGATGAACTGCTCAAATCATCAGGACTAAAAGAAAAAATAGGCATAATAATGGGCGGCGCAGCTGTCAAAAAAGAAGACGCAGACGCACTCGGCGCACTCTTCGGCAAAAACAAAGAAGAAGCCCCAGAACTTGCAAAGAAAGCATTGAAGAAATAAATCCCTCAGATGTGGAAAAATGTCCTTTCAATTCAAAACACAACAGAAAGTATACGAGCTTGGTAAGGTTAAAGTAGGCGGTCAACCGGGCGAATTACCCACTTTTCTGATCGGCTCTATCTTTTGGCTAGGCCAAAAAATGGTTACTGATGCAAACAAAGGAGTTTTTGATGCAAAAGTTGCCGAACAGATAATAAATACATGCCAAACCCAAAGCGACAAAACTGGTGTCCCCTTCGCTCTTGATATAGTCGGTACGACTGAAGCAGCGTTCGAAAAATACATTGACTTCGTACCAAAACACACGGATGCACCTATGATGCTCGATGCAATGAGCCCAAGAACTCGCATGGCAGCAGCAACCTTAGCAAAGAAAATGGGTCTTGCAGACAATTGCCTCTACAACTCTGTCTACAAAGGAGTCACAGACGCTGAACTCGCAAACCTAAAAGACAGTGGCATCAAAATGTCCATAGTTCTCGCAGACGATCCAAAAGACACCACCCTTGAAGGCAAAATGAATGTAATAGTCGAAGCACTTGCATTAGCCGATAAAGGCGGTATCACAAAACCACTCATTGACACAGCTATCCCTGCATTCGAACCAGACATGGGAACAGCCGTCAGAACTATACCAATCATGAAAGAAAAGTATGGTCACCCAGTCGGCTTAGGAAGCGGAAACGTTGTCACAACCATGGGTTGGGTCAAAGCAAACGTTGCTAAAGAGTTCCGTTATGGATGCAGAACTTCAACAAACTCAATTATGCAAGTGGCAGGCGCTAACTGGCTTATGATTGGACCAGCTGAACAAGCGGAATATGTATTCCCCGCTGTCGCAGTAACTGACTCGTACATTGGATCTGCTGCAGGCGATCTAGGAACAAGACCCCTGGAAGAATCGCATCCAATCTTTAAGATGTTTGCATAACATCTTCCTTATTTTTTATATAAACTTGAAGGTATTATCCTGAAACCGCTTAGATGGTTTGAAATAATCGTCTCCTTCACATTTTTAACGATAATAATAACTTATTTTAGTCCAAGTAGCGAAACTTTTTCTTTTATTCTAGTTCCTCGCTATATTCTAAGTTTCATTTTTATTTCATTCTTGCCTGGATATTGTTTAGTTAAAGTCCTGTTTTTAGGTAAGAACAAGATTGACATAATCGAAGAACTCGTGTTATCTGTTGCCTTAAGCTTTGGCTTAGCCGGTCTAGTAGGGTTATTCTTGGGCTTATCCCCTATAGGAATAAACTTCGGATCCATAACTATCTCATTGAGCGCTATAGTTATGATGTTTGCTGCAATAGCCTTCATCCGAAAAACACGGGAACTCTCAGTGCCTAAAATGCAAGTACCGAAGCAAATAAGCCCCTGAAGTTTTCACAGCAGCCATTCCATAAACTCCTCCTCTACCCATCATTTTTAATACATAACGGGGTCTGAGATAGAAATCTTGGTAGGCTTTAGCCCGTAGCTCAGCAAGTTTTTCCATACTCAACTGGGGGGTCTCAAAGGTTGGACCAGCAGTATCGTATTTGTCAAAATCAGTAACCCGTAGCCAGCCGTTTTTAATTACTTGCTCATACATGGGAGTTCCAGGATAAGGAGTCGCTATGTAGAAGCCCACATCATCGGGATTTAGCTCTTTTACTAAACGAATGGTTTCAAGAGCTGTTTGCTCGGTTTCTCCTGGGAAACCCAAAACTACGTTGGCAATAGTCATTAAACCTATCTGGTGCGCTGTTTTGTATGCTTTTTTAGTTTGCTCTATCTTTATTTTCTTGTTCATGGCACCTAAGATAAGTTCTGAACCTGACTCGACGCCTAACCAAACTGCAAAGCAGCCAGCATCATGCATAGTTTTGAGAAGTTCGTGGTCCACCATATCCACTCGAGTTCCACAATCCCACTTCAAATGCAGCTTCCTTGCATGTAACTCTTCGCAAATTTTGACCACTCGGTTACGATCAACGCTAAATGCATCATCGTAGAAGGTTACTTGGTCAACTCCGTATTTGTCGTAGATAAGCTGCATTTCGTCAACGACGTTCTTGGGGCTACGCATGCGATAACCTCTTCCGAACATCCTTACTGTGCTACAGAAGTCACACCAATAGACACATCCCCGGCTACTGACAAGGGGGAAGATGATTTTGCCGTTGTGTTTTAGGTTCTCCAGCGGCAACAGGTGATGCGCTGGGAAAGGTAAACTGTCAAGATCTTCAATGAAAGGTCGATCTGGGTTCCGAACTATTTGGAGGTCGCTTCGGTACGTGATGCCCAAAACACCTTTAAGGCTAATAGAACCTTCTATTTTTTCGACAAGTTCCATGAAAGTCAATTCGCCTTCTCTTCTAACTACGATATCTAAAGCGGGGTACTCTTTGAGAGCGTTCTCGTCCCAGAAAGTGCCATGTGAACCGCCAAGAACTGTAGCTGCTTGGGGATGAACTTCTTTGATGATGGATACAAGCTTCATGGCTGACTTGTAAAGTAGTGTGGTCGCGGTTACGCCAACTATGTCGGTGCTTATTTGGGCGATGCGCCTGCGGAAAGCCTCTGGGTTGAGTTTTTCAGCTTGGCAGTCTATTATAGTGATTTGGTGTCCTGCTTTTTCGGCGACTGCACCAAGATAAGCTAAGCCGAGCGGGATGAAGGCTGGATGGGAATGAACACTTGGTGGATAAGGTGGATTAACCAGCGTTATTTTCATTTCAGTCTGCCTTTCTCTGGATGTCTTTGGTTGGATGGGATATATTGCTTTCTTATTAACGCGCCTTTCTTTTTTAAAATGGTTTCTTCTGATTTTAGGTAAATTTGATTAATTTATTCTGAAAGGATTGCAAACGTAATCAGCAATATTTACTGGAGATTTAGCGAGTATAACCTTGGAAGTTATCGAAATAGAATTCTAAAACCTACCATAAAAAACGAGGCTGTAAACATGCACTTCGCATCTAAAGAATTTGTTGTTGCTGTTGCTACAACCATTATTTGTACGCCTGTTGCAACAGTCACAGGCAAAGAAGATTGGCAAAACATACTTCAGCAAAGTTAACAAACAGCAAAGATTTCATTGCCAACTGAAAAGAATTATACATAAAGTTTAGGAGAGTTTAATATGCATGGCTCTTAGAGCGTATGCAGCTGATGTTTTCAATCCTGATCTGCCGTATGTTCCGCCTTTGAGCATCATTTTAAGAACATAGCGTGGTCGTAGGTAGAATTTTTGGTGCGCTTTGTACTTGATTTCTCGGAGTCTGTCCATGCTTAAGTACGGTGTTTCGAATGTTGGAGTGGCTGTATCGTATTTGTTGAAATCGGTCACCCGTAGCCAGTTGTTCTTTATTACTTCCTCATACATGGGTGTTCCTGGGTACGGTGTTGCGATATAACAACCGATATCATCGGGGTTTAAGGAATTGATGAAGTTGATGGTTTCCCATGCAGTCTCTTCGGTTTCTTCCGGAAAGCCAATAACTGCACTAGCAATTGTCATCATGCCGGCTTTCTGAGCCATCTTAAACGCTTCACGGACCTGTTCACGGTTGATTTTTTTGTGCATCTTATCCAAAATCTTCTCACTGCCCGATTCGACACCAAACCATATAGTTATGCAACCAGCGTCACGCATCTTCTCCAATAGTTCTCTGTCGACAGCATCGACCCGGGTTTCGCAGTCCCATTCCACGTCGAGTTTACGTGCCTTAATATCTGCACACATCTCCAACGTGTGATTACGATTAATCGTGAATGCATCATCATAAAAAGTGAATTGACTCTCTCCGTACTTACTATGTAGCATCTCCATATCATCTACTACTTTTTTGGGACTCCGTACCCGGTATCCTCTCCCGAACATGCGCACAGTGCTGCAAAAGTCACACCACTGGACACATCCGCGACTAGTAACGATGGGGAAAATGGTTTTACCCATGCGATGATAAGAATCAAGAGGTAACAGGTGATATGCTGGCGAAGGCAGTGAATCCAAATCATGCAAGAACGGTCTATCTTCGTTACGTTGAATACCATTTTTCGTTCGAACGGTTGTGCCTAAAACGTCTTCAAACCCCTTATTGGCTTGGATTCGATCAAGCAACTCAAGGAAAGTGAGTTCGCCTTCTTTGCGGACGATTAGATCGAAGGCTTTGGTTTCGTTAAGTGCGTTTTCATCCCAGAAGCTTACATGGCTTCCTCCGATCATATTGACGGCTTTTGGGTGAACTTCCCTTGCGACCTCCATGATGGTTTTTGCCGAGTTGTAAAGAAGAGTAGTTGAAGTTACGCCGACAACGTCTGAGGGAACCCCTGCGATTCGCTGGCGGAAGCTTTCGTAGTTGAGTCTTTCACCTTGGCAATCGATGACTGTGACTAAATGACCAGCCTGTTCTGCTACTGCACCTAAATAAGCTAAACCTAATGGTATGAAAGGTGGATGGCTGTGGGCATTTGGAGGATAAGGTGGATTAACCAGAGTAATTTTCAAGGTGATGCGCCTTTGGTGAAGGGTTACACGTTAAAAACCAATATATTGTTTTTGTAAATAAACTCAAAAAATCTAAAAGCACAAAAGTTGAAAAAAAAATGAAAATTTTTTGGTTAACAAAATTGGGGAATTATTTGTAGAGTTTTTCCCAATCGCTGAACAGTTCTAGGACGTCGTCTCCTCCGTGGTCTTTGAGGAATTCGCGTGTTTCTTTGTCTGCTGCTGCTTCTTTCTGGAATTTTTGGATGTATTCAGCTTTTTCAGCTAGGAAGATGATGCCGTCGACGCCTTGACGTGCAACACGAGTTGCAACTGTCATGATTTGCTTGGTTGTTGCAACAGTATCCCATGTTTCGTTTGGGCCGCGGACATAGAAGTTAACGAACATTGGCTTCTTTAGTTGGTTCTTAAATCCACGGGCTATTGTTTCCCAGTACCATGGAGTTGGGTATGATTTACTAAACATTGGGATAACGAAATAATCGGCGTATTGTGCCATGGCGTCAAAGTCGTAGCCAAAACGTTCCTTTCCCATCAATGGGTCAGGTAGAATGTTTACGTAGAGTGGTTTGCCGCTGACGATTTCTTTAACTTCTGCAAGGAAATCTGTTACTGTTTTTGCTCTCCAGTCAACCCATTTTAATCCACTTTTACGTTGTTGTTCAATACATCTCGGACAAGTGCAGAAGTGTTGGTCTGCAAAGTGTTGGCTGCTAATGCTAATTCCTGGGGTAAGTTTGGTAGATTCTGCGATAATCTTTAGGTTGTATTCACGCGCTTCTGGGTTAGTCATGCAAACGACGTCCCAGCGAAGGTTAAATCGTTTGTTTGTTCGAAGCGCTGGACCAAAAGAGCTTACTGAGATCCAGTCGGGACGTTTTGCCGCCATATTGTTGTCGCCAAAAACTGCGATGTTAGTGTACATTTTTGGGTTGGCTTTGCCCACGATTCCTGACTCAGATTTTTGACGATAAAAGTTGATATCGACGCCTTCAACAGGCTCAGGTTGATATAGGAATACGCCAGATTTCAAGTTATATGCACCATTTTTACGGTTGTTTTATTACGGAATAAAAGTGCAGGTTATTTAAGTCTTTTCAGGTAATCCCTGTTTATGTTTTTCTTGAATAATACCGATTAAAACGTGTTTTACAAATGGCGGCAAATTTATCTTTTCGTAATTTGGCAGTTTAGAGTCATCTTTTTTTGATGCAGTAGAGTTGCCAAAACCTTTGATTGCTTCGTTCCAGTTCGCGAAGTTGGTGGGAAGCAAGTTTTTCTTATAGTCATCATCCATCTTTGCAGCCGCCATAAGATACGCGTTAAAGACTGGTTTATTCGCAAGAATATCCGCTAAAGTTGTAGTGTCCACTGTTAAGCTTTCAACTTTGGATAGTTCAGTTGCCAATTTATCAAGAGGCAAATGTCTTTCCTTGAGCCTGTCCTCCACACTTCGGCATTCCCAAAACGGTTCCTGTTTAAGTAAGGCTTCAGTAACTGCGCGCCTTGTACAATACCCGATTGCTTTGCCTAATTTCGAAGCCGGACCAGCCAATGAGATTCTCTTACCTTTGTCTAATGAAACTAGCGTAACGCTATCAGTAATAGAGCCCGTTGCTGGCTCGCCGTTGTAGAAGCTTCTAACATCAAGATCTCGAAGTGCGGCTGATTTAGCTTCGGTTGTGGTGATAAGTGCAGCTACCATGCAACTGTCTGATGGCTTTGCATCGATAATGACAATTATGTTTATAGTACCGCCGATTTCTTGAACATCCATTTGTTCTCCTGCGGATTCGCCATGTTTGCAGCCTGCAGTTGCAATAACGCTTACAGAGAAATCGTCAAGTTTTTGGCTTACAAGGCTGAAATTTTGGATTTTTGCTGCTGTAACCATGGCCAAATAATCTTTTGTGACGCCTAATTTGGCTGCAGATGATGTTATTAGTTTCAGCGGGTCTAGGTGCAAGGAGAGGTCATTGTATCCTTCCGGCACCCCTACATTGAGGACAGTTTTTACCTGTTTGTGCCCGCCACAATAAAACGCTGAACTTAGAGTCTTTAAAGCATTATCACAAGATACGGCTAGTACATTTTCTTTAACTATGAGTTTAATTCCCTCTGCAAGGCTAAAATCCCGCAAACCGCCAGGCTTCCTTTATGCTATTTTTGGGCTCTACTCGGATTTAAAGTGATGGCTTTGGATGGGCACAGGTTGACGCATATCCCACAGCTTGTGCATTCTATTACGTCAATCACTTGAGGTTTTCGATTTTTTCCTTCTTCTAAGACTCCTTGTGGACAAACGCCGATACAGATTTGTCCTGTGCAAGGTGGGCATTTGGATAGATCAATTATTATTGAGGTTTTGGGTTTGCCCATTTGAATCAACAATTAAATAAGCGCCAACAATATATCTGTTGCGAGCAAGGTAAAAGTCATGAAAATAGGCTTAGTCACATACAAACCCGAATTTGTTGAGGGTTTTGACCTACATGTTTACTATTCTAAATGGGTAGACGGACAAGTTTTTCCTGCGGCAAAGGGTATGCAGAATGATGTGTCAGTCCTTTGTGACGCTAAAGCAATTCGTGAAGACCCCAGTATTGTCGCTCTCTCAAAAAACGGTCCAGCGCTACGCCGCAATAAAAGAAGTCATTTTGTTTTTGACTATGTTTGTCCGACAAATCCAAGTTATAGAAGTAGAGTTATGGATTACATCGAAGGCTTAAGTAAAGAAGAAATTCTTGGAGTAACGCTTAACCTCTATCATTTTCCAGATCAAGAATTTTGTATTTGTCCACGGTGCATTGAGAAATGGAAGCTGAGCGGCTTAAACTGGATACAATGGCGAGCACAAACTATCACTGAGTTACTAAGAGAAGCTAAATCGAAAGTAAAAGGCACGTTTGCCGTAGAAATTTACCCTGACCCCGTCTTAGCTAAAGAGCGGTTTGGAATAGACCTTGAAGCTGTCGGTAAATTAGTGGACTACTTCCATGTACCTCTATCATCACGCGACTATTTGACTAGCTACTGGGTAGATATAATAACCCGAGATTTCATTGCAACGCTAAAAAAGCCGGTTGTGGTTGAATTAAGTGGTGAAATACCAACCGACGAAAAACTCGACGCTCTTCTAAGAACGATAGCTTACATTTCTCGTCACAACTTGGATGCTGTCCTTCTTTTGGTGCATGATTCAGAAAACGCCCGACAAGTCGCAAAATTTGCTGTCCAAAACAATGATTTACGAGAGTGGTTTGCAAAGTATGAGTTTGAAGAAATGAGCAGAATCGTTGACAGGTGGGCTAAACTTTACTGAGTTGTGCTCGGTAGTCTCTTAGTATTTTCATGTCTAGATCCGCATTCAAGATAGAGTCTTTCGGTGAGTCGGTGACCTCTCCAAGGATTCCCCATGGTGCAATGATAGCGCTTCGACCTCCCCGCATGTTTGAACATACATTGCCAACTTTAAGGATGTAGAAACCGAAGTTTCGAGCAATTCCAACTGTAAGCGGATGGCCTTGAACTGTTGGGTGTGTTCCCATGGCCGCCACGGGTAAAGAGACAATTTCTGCGCCTAAATCGGCAACAGCATTGACGACTTCAGGGTTAAAAGTGTCTGCGCATACAATCATACCGAGCTTGCCAAATTCTGTGTCTATGACAGTTGGTATAGACCCTTTGGAGACACCTGCCTCAAGTTCAGCTTTTATAGGACTGATTTTCTTGTATTTTGTTATTAGTTTGCCGTTTCTCCAAAGTGTACTAGTGTTGTAATATTTGTTGTCCTCTTTCTCCAAGATTGTTCCGCCCAGCAAGTATATGCAGCCAATGGCTTTGGAGATTTCTTCCAGGAAAGCAATGGTTTTGGAAGCGGTTTGCTTGCTGATTTTTGGGGCGTCGGTAAAGTCTGCCATGCAGTTGGGGACAGTGAAGTATTCTGGTAAAGTAATGATGGCTGGGTTTTGTTTTGCTGCTTTTAAGACGGCGGTTTTTGCTGCGGCGATGTTGTCTTTTAGGGTTTGGCGGATTTCCATATGTAAGATGCTAACTTTCAAAGAGGTGGCCTCTGGCAATTCTATTGGTTTGTTTTTGTACATTTAAACATAGTTCTTTGACGCATAAATGTGTAACAAAGCTCCTTTGTAAGCATTTGTCAAATTATTGTGTTTATTTATGCACAAATGTCGGGTAATTAACACCTTTTATATGCATACGGATAAACTTATATAGAAGACGAGTGACAAACAGTGTAATGCGAGGGACAGAAATGACGTTTAATGAATCAGAAGTTAACAAACTCTTGCCTGACGTTAAGACGTTAGTCAATAAAGTCGTTAAGAAAAACATGGCTGATGGCTTTCTATTTTCAGCGGGAACAGACACCCAAATTATAGCATACGAAGCGGTAAAGTACAATCCAGACATACCTTGCCTTACCTTAGCTTTTAAACATGGCCAACCAAAAGACACTGAATACGTTAAAAAAATGGTTGAGCTTCTGCACTTAAAGCATGAGACTTACCAATTTGGCAAAGAGGACGTAATGAAATTTTTCCCCAAAGTTGTGGAAGCACTAAAAAAATATGATCCTATGGAGATCCGAAACAGCCTGCCCGTCTACATTGGTTTAACATTGTTGAAACCAAAGGGTATAAAGACTGTTTTTACAGGTGATGCATTAGACGAGCTTTTCGGTTATCCGTGGCAATTTCATTTGTCAGAAGAACAATTTGCAGTAAAGCAGCAGGAAATGTGGGCCGAAATGGGTTTTTCCTCCTTCCCAATGGCAGAATCTCTTGGAATGCAAATAAAAGCACCATATAGGGACCCAGAATTTATGGATTGGGCAATGAAGCTACCAATCAAATATAAGATTAACATGTACAACGGTGTAAAATACAGCAAATGGATTCTGCGTAAGGCCTACGAGGATGTAATACCCAAAGATATCATATGGAGGCCAAAAGCACCACTCGAAGCAGGTACAGGAACAGAAACCTTGCGTACCTATTTTAACGATATGATCACCGATAAAGAGTTCAGCGAGAAAAAAGAAGCTATTAAGGTATCAGACGATGTAGAAATCCAAGACAAAGAGCAATTGCTCTACTACGAGGTATTCCGCCAAAAGTTCGGCAAGCCCAAAGATGTTTTCCCAAAAATTGAAGGTGCAGTGCAATGTCCAAAATGCCATAGCTACATCAAAACTAAAATACAGTTCTGCAAGACTTGCGGAGCCTACCCAATCTAATTTTTCTTTTCTTTATTTTCGAGATTTTTTTGCATTTTTGGGAAAGACTTAATTCTTTAATTTGTTTAATGTTGAAAAACAACGCAAGGTATCATGTTTGGCTAGTCTTTCCCAACTCAAGTTTGCAATGGCAACCTCCATTTTTCTATCTGCCTTCATTTTTGGCCTATTTGTGTTTGCCATTGTTTTCTTTTTGCAGTTGGATGTTTTTACTGGGTTACTTGTTGCTGTAGGGGGATCGGCGCTCTTTATTCTATTCCAGTACGCGATTGGTCCAGTCATTGTTGCAACAACTACAAAATTGCAGTACCTAAAGGCAGGAGATAACCCGTGGCTTGAGGCAACTGTCAAAAATCTTGCTGATAAAAGTGGATTACCTATGCCGAAACTCGCAATCGTGCCAAATAACACACCTAATGCTTTCACTTTTGGTAGAACTACTAGTAGCGCTACTTTAGCTGTACATGAAGGACTTTTAAGGCAACTAACCGAAGCTGAAGTTGAAGGTGTAATTGCTCACGAACTAGGTCACATCAAGCATAAAGACTACATTGTCATGACTGTACTTTCTGCTTTACCTTTGATTGCATACATTATTGCCCAAGTTACTCTGCGCGCCGGAGTGTTTAGTAGCGGATCCCGAAGGAACAACAAAGACAACTCCGGTGTTGTCCTACTTGTTATCGGGGCTATTTCATTTGCCATTTACATAATCACTTTCTTAATCGTAATGAGGCTTAGTCGTCTCCGCGAACATTATGCTGATGCTTTTTCTGCATATGCGACGAGTTCACCGAGAGAACTGGAGAGTGCTCTGGCAAAAATTACCTATGGCCTATCGATATCGCCTAAACCACCTGAAGGCGTACGAGCATTCTACATTGAAGACCCTGGTATGGCAAAACAGGAGATTCAACGCATAATGGAAAACAAAAACCAGTATGATTTGGATCACGATGGTGTTTTAGACCAGCGTGAGTTAGAGATGGCAATGGAAAAAGAATCTAAATCTACATGGGTTCAAATGAACAGCCTCTTTGCTACTCACCCACCTACGTTCAAACGAATCTTACTTTTAAAGGAAATCGAGCAAGAAATGGACACAGGTCGATATAGTATCGACAAAATGTACACACATGTTTAAAACAACTTTCTGGGTCAAAATCATCGAAATTAATGCGAAAATTAATATCTCCCAAGAATCGATTTACTATAAAAAACTAAAAAGGAACCGAAAATGGTAAATTACTGTCCCGAATGCGGCGGAGAAATACATTACATTTCATTAACCAAGCACTATGTTTGCAAAAGTTGCGGATTATCCTGCACAGGACAGGAACTTAACGACCTCCATGACAAGAACAGACCAGCCGAAGAAACTGAGGAAGAAGTGCGAGCGAACCGCCGAAAAGAATACCTCAAATGGTACCTGAGCAAAAAGTAAGGTTGCCTTTAGAGAGTAGTTTGTCTTTTTGTTAGCCTTGACTTTGTTAGTTTTGCTCTCGGTTTGGGCTTGATTTTTTTTTAGCTGAATCGATGTGAACGCTGTAATGGTATATTTGTCTCTGACTTGTGCAACTCTTGTCTTGTGACTTTGACAAAACGCAGGAATGCGCGACTCAGAAATTTGCAATTTAAAACTGCTTTTCTGCAATGAAAGCAAAACTGGACAAGGAATATAAAGAAAATAAATTGAAAAAGGGAAATTATGCTTGTTTAACTTTTTCAAGCTCTTTCTTGAGAATTTCAGCTTTGTCTGTTTTTTCCCATGGAAAGTCTCCGTCTTCTCTTCCAAAATGTCCAAAGACGGCCGTTTTCTTGTAGATAGGTCTTAGAAGATCAAGTTGTTCGATTATTGCTTTGGGTCGCATGTCAAAGTGTTTCTTGACGAGTTCAAGGATTTGTTCGTCTGCTATTTTGCCTGTCTCGTTAGTGCAAATCAGAACTGAAATTGGTTGGGAAACACCAATGGCATAGCTTATTTGGATTTCGCATTGATCTGCTAAGCCTGAAGCCACAACGTTCTTGGCGATGTATCTTGCCATGTAGCAGCCTGAGCGGTCTACTTTTGATGGGTCTTTGCCGCTGAAGCAGCCACCACCATGGCTTCCGACTCCTCCGTAGGTGTCTACGATAATTTTCCTGCCTGTTAAACCTGAGTCAGCTAAGGTTCCGCCTATTACGAATCTTCCTGTGCCGTTAATGACGTAGTTAACGTCTGGAGACAGTAGGTTGGCTGGGATGACATATTTGATTACTTTTTCCACGATTTCCTTCTTTAGGGTGTCATCGTTAACCGTTCCGTTGTTTTGCGCAGCAATAACAACAGTTTTAACGTATTTTGGTTTGCCGTCCTCGTATTCGATTGTGACCTGCGATTTACAGTCAGGTCTTAGGCAGGGTATGATTTTTGTTTTTCTGCATTCAGCTAGACGTTTGACAAGTTTTTGTGCTAGCATTATTGGCAGGGGCATAAGTTCTTTGGTTTCGTTTGAAGCGTAACCGAAAACCATCCCTTGGTCTCCAGCACCTTGCTCGTGACCTTCGCATTCATTTACTCCCCTGGCAATGTCTGGAGACTGCTCCGTTAATGAAACTAGTATGCCGCAGGTTTCCCAGTCTAATCCGTCTTTAGCGTTGTCAAACCCGATTTCTTTGAGGGTTTGGCGAACAATCTTGGGAATATTAATGTAGGTACTTGTTGTGATTTGACCTGTGACAACGACTGTTCCTTGCATGACTAGGGTTTCGCAGTCAACTCGAGCTTTTGTGTCCTTGCAAAATATTGCATCCAAAACGCTGTCTGAGATTTGGTCTGCAACTTTGTCTGGGTGACCTTCTCCGACTGACTCAGATGTGAACAAATATTTTCCGTTTGTTTTCATAAGAATCTTTCCGATTTTGCCGTGTGATAGCATAGGTAACTCAGAGTTTTTCTTAAAAGGCTTTCTACAATGCAAGACGGATTGAATCAATTAATTGCGATGATGCAATAACAAGAACTGTCTTAACGATTACACTGCTCTCTAGTAAAGACGAAAAATTAAAAAAAAATCGTAGCTCTGAATGCATTTAGACCAATAGGAACATATTTACGCTATTCAAGTAGTCTTTTCTCAAAGCAGCAGATGTTTTAATCGAAATTTCTGTGGGTTCACAGAAACTGGATGGTTTGTTTTGAGAAGTTATAAAAGTCCCTGTAGCCGCTTATTTATGTAAGGGCAAAACATGCCAGTGTCCATAAAGAAATTCATCCACCAAATCGCTGGGAAAAAAGCTCCTGGACCATCCACAACGTTTACTGTATTTCATATGTTCTATGCTTTGGAGCTCATTGCACAGAAGCCATTGGGGAGAAACAAGTTGGCAGAAAAACTCGCGGTTGGCGATGGTGCGGTGCGTACCATAATAAGCAGACTCAAAGAGGCGGATTTGATTGAAACATCCAAGCATGGATGTTACTTAACTAAGAAAGGGTTAGATGTTTGGAAACAATTTGAAGAAATCTTTCCTAAACAAATGGCGCTTCCGAAATCTGATTTGAGTTCTTCAGAATTTAATTATGCTTTTTTGGTCAAGAATTGCGGGCAGAAAATTAAATCAGGGATTAACCAGCGTGATGCAGCCATTTTTGCAGGTGCTCGAAACGCGTTAGTTATTGTTTACCGAAATGGGCATCTGTGCATAGAATCCGTTAGCAGTCATATTGAAGAGGATTATCCTATTATTGCTGGTCAAATAATAGATGAGTTGGCACCCAAAGAGAACGATGTCATTATTGTTGCAGGTGCAGATTCATTGTTGAGGGCTAAACGGGGAGCTTTTGCTGCGAGCTGGTCACTTGTCAGCTTTTAGGTTGTGTATTTTTCTCCTTCGTTGAGTATGCGTTCGAGTAGCGTGTTAATGTTTACCATGCCTTCGTTTGATTTGGAGGAAACGGGCATTAAGTGGAACTGCAGGTCTAGTTTGCTGATTGCTTGCATCATGTTGCGGCTGAATAATCGTTTTGTGCCTTCTAGTTTCTCTTCAATTGCGTCTTCTAAGGCTTTGGAGCTTGCTGACCAATTTGCGATTGCTTGGACATCCTTTTTTGGAATTAGATCGCTCTTTGAAAGTAAATGTACTTGTGGTTGGAAGAACCTGTTATAAACCGCTGCTGCCAAGAACATGTTCGAGACGTAGTTGAGAGGATTTATTGAGAATACAGCGTCGAAGAGGTAGATTAACGCTTTAGGTTCTCTGGTGAGTTCATTAACGATGTATGGTCCGCTTGCTCGGAAGGCAAACAATTCCATTTGCCCCGGAGTATCCACCAAGATGATGTCAGCATGGGCTTCTTCGATGTCTCGAGTTAAGTTTTCAATTTCGTCAGCGATTAGATCAGCCGCCATGATGAGTGCGCCGTTAGGTCCCAAGTTATATTTTTCCATTAAATCGCCTACATCGACATAGTTGCGAACATCAACGTCTGGTTGATAGGGCAACTTTAAGACGCCAGGATCCAAATTGACCACTGCTACGTCTTGTTTGCTCATTTTTAGCCATTCGGCAAAAGCTGCTGTGAATAGGGATTTACCTGATCCAGCTGTTCCAATGATAAACGCTAGAGGCATAATGTTCTCCGTTCTACGTGAGAACTATGATGCAGATAATAACCTTTCTGAAAAACAAAAGGACATGTCTTTTAGTCCAAACATTGATCGTTGACGCTAAGGCAGCTTTAAATTTTTTTAATGTCGATTTTGTGCCATCAACCATTTCAACAAATATCATAGGGCTGTGCAAAATTTGTTGTATAATTATTTCCCATTTATCTGTTTGTCTGCTAGAACAACCACACCTAAAAAATTCTTGTTGTTGTTATTCCGACCTTACAAGTTCGCCCAGAATTTTAATTTTCTATGAAATAATGCTCTGATTGCTCCACGTAAATATCAAAGTAGGTGAGAAAGGAAAGGTTGCTTTATTGTTTCCCCATTGGGTTTGCCCGCAGTTTTTCAAGATATTTCGGGTCTTCTTGTAGAACTTTGGGTATGTAGTTGCATGCTGGATCTGACTCAAACAGGTCTCCTGTGTAGTATTCTGCGCGTGTTCTGCATCCGCCGCAGATTTCCCGATATTCGCAGACTCCGCATCTTCCTTTGAGGTTGTTTTTATCACGTAGTTTGAGATGGAACTCGCTTTTTTGCAAGTCTTCCCAAGCAGTGCGTAGTTTTGTATCTTTGACGTTGCCGATGCGATAGCCTTCGTGGAAGCCGCAGCTTCGGTAGTCGCCGTTTTCAGTTATTCCGATGTAGTTGCCGCCGATGGTGCATCTGCCAAGGTAGCCTTCATTATACCAGTCCCAGAAGTCTACGGAGTTCTTTTGTCGGACAATGCGTGCGTAGAAGGGGGCGTAAACGTTGACTTTGACTTTGCCGTAAAGTCTGCGCTGTATTTCGTATATTTCGTTGAATGCTACTTCATACTGATCAGCGGTTGGAGCTAGATCTTCCATATGTTCGCCTGCTCGACCTACTGGAACAAGGTTGTGGTATACGACTGAGCGGGCTTTGTAGTCTTCCGCTAACTTTGCGGTATGAGCCATCTGATGAATGTTATATTTAGTCATAGTTGTGACAAGACAGTCAAGTAATCCAACGCTGCTAAGTTTCTGCATTGCATTCATGGCTTTATCGTAGCCGCCTTTGCGTCTTATCTTATCATTTGTGTCTCTTTCGCCATCAATGCTGATGGCTGTTTTAACGTTGTATTTTGTTAGTTTATTGAAGCGTTCTTCATCCCAAGCATAGCCGCTTGTGATTAAACTAACATTAAGACCGTGCTCTTTTTCTGCATACTCAATAATCTCCCAGATGTCTGGACGAACCAGAGGCTCTCCGCCGCTGATTCCGAACCATTGTGAGCCGAAATCTGCCATTTCATCAACCATGTGTTTGGCTTGTTCAGTGGTTAATTCTTGGTCTTTAGCGTAATCTTTTATGTAACTGCAATAAGTGCAAGTGCCAACACAGTTACGTGTACACCGCCAAACAACCATAAACAACGGCGTTGTGGTTGGATTCATTTAATTCACAGGTGAGAATAGATTTGCCGTTGTGATATAAAACTTACTCTAAAAAAATAGATTTCCACTTTTTGGCAAAATCCGCAGAAAGAATGCCGGATGTACTCAAAAACCACTGTTATCAAACTATTCCGTTTTTAGATTGCTTATCCGTTTACGCTGCAATAATCCTTCAACAGTGAAAACCGTCAGCGCCAAACTAGTGATAAGAGCCAAAAGCAGGAAAAAAATCTTGAACTCATAGGTTTCAATCGAAAAATGAACAAGTAAAATTGCAAGTTCAACAATTAAGATCGCTAAAAAAATCAACGAATAAAGCCACATCTTAGGCATCAAACGTTTTCCCAGCCAAATATGTCCTCTGATTCGGGCTTTCATTGCAACAATATACTCGCCGTACTCGTTTTTCTTTAAATATCCTGCGTCTTCGAGTTTTTGCAAGTGACGATATGCGACGCTGGGGCTGCTGAGGTTAACACTTTTCATGGCGTCTCGAGGCCCCACTGGGCTGTCCTTTTTTGAGGCGTACAAGTAAACGTTTAGTGTGATTCCTTGCAGTTCCTCTTTTTTGTCTCCAGTCAAACTAACTTTAACCTCTAGACAGAAGAATAGTTTTGCTTTTAGTCGTATTAATTTTGCCCAAGATTTCTATCTTTTTGGTTAAGCATTATGAAAGTAGCATCTGTAAATACATTCAGGTAATCACCGAGTAAACCACGCCCGTTTTCGATGTTGATATTTAAACCTTCACTACGTTTTAGGAAAGTCTTATAAAACCTATCAGCGCTAAATTCAAACAGAAATTAAGGAGATCAATAAAAAATGTCTAAACCCCAAGAATATTCATTGATGACTAAAGATAAACTAATGATTTACACTTTTGCTGCATTGGCGATCATCGCCGCAGTAACCACCATTCTATGGTGGGACGTTTATGCAGTAGACGCAGCAACCGGTAACCAAATTGGCTGGAATTACGGTTTAACTGTTCTATTAAACAGCCTTATTGCAGTAGGACTCGCAGTCGGTATCGACGTTTTGCTGGCAAAGACAGCCTCAGACAGCCCACTCAACCTATGGTCAGCAGCAGTTTTTGGCATGATTGTTTCATTATGCTACACTATCGGCGAACCCCAGATGCGTGCAGGTGATGTACTTCCTTTGCTTGGCCCTGACTCATTCCTATACATAACACTGATTACTATAATCGGCATGGTTGTTTTTAAGAAACTCGCAGGACTTAAAGGCAGAAAATACCTCAACCCCGCCGCAACAGCCAAACTTGTCGTTCTAAGCATTGTTGGATTGTTCACAGTTCTAATTCCAAAAGACCATTTAAATTCAGGCTTACTGCAGGTACCTTCACTGGCTGGACCAATCAGCTATAACGTCGTAAACGGCAACGGTGCAGCAGGCTTTGGCTTTTATCTTGCTGGATGCTTCGGAAGTCCGAACATGCCAATTCCAACGACACCTACGCAAAGCGACATATTCAATTTACTGATTCTTGATAAATTCCACGGTTGGGCAGGCGGAGCTTCAAGCATCGCTGTCATAATCGTGGGTATTGCACTGTTTGCTTTAGCTCGCAGATATATCAAATGGAGAATTACCACTGTTTACTTTGTCACTGTTGCCCTAATGTCAGTTGTCCTCAACTTTGCATATCCAGGCGGCGACTTATTACTACGACTCGGCTTTGAAATCTTCATGGGCAGTTCAATATTCCTTGCGTTCTTTATGGCAACCGATCCAGCCACTACACCTATCACGCATATGGGCCAAATAATATTCGGAGCTGGCTTAGCCGTGCTTACGGTTTTAATTCAAACATACACGGGATTCTTCGGTGGTTCAATTCTAGCGTTAGTTATAATGAACTTAACCTGTCCAATCCTTGACAAGGTCGGCAAACAAAAACCCATAGAAGGCGGAAAAGAACCAAAACTACCCAAAGGCAAAGTCTTTCCAAAAGTCAAAACAACAGCTTGTATACGATGCGGCGCTTGCATGACAATTTGCTGCAACAAACTAAGTCCGATCCTAATCAAACAAGCCCGTGACAAAAACGACTTCACAGAGCTAATGAAACTTGACGCTGACTTCTGTGCTGGATGTATGGACTGCAATTACGTTTGTCCTGCAAGAATCGACCTTAGAAGCAATATTATAAATGTTCCACTTGGCGATGAAGAAATACAATCAATTGAGCAGTCATTCCTTAGTGGTGCAGCAGATGAAAACATAGGAATTTACCAAGACATGTTCTCGGCAAAAAGCAAGTATAGTGGCCAAGACGGTGGTGTCG
Source organism: Candidatus Bathyarchaeota archaeon (assembly GCA_963775465.1). GTDB lineage: Archaea > Thermoproteota > Bathyarchaeia > Bathyarchaeales > Bathycorpusculaceae > Bathycorpusculum. The sequence continues at coordinate 181,370 of CAVZIW010000003.1, forward strand.
TAACCGCATTACTGGTTTCAGGCATGGAAAAAGGCATGTTCGACTCTGCTATAGTGGTTAGACGTAGCAAAGGTTACCTTGCAGAAGCATTTGTAGCTAAAAGCGTTGATGACATAATAAAAGCAAGCGGAACAAAATACATGCGTGTTAGAATAATGGCACAACTAGGCGAATTAATATCGAAAGGCAAACGCAAAATTGCAATCGTGGGTATGCCTTGTGTTATACGTGCAGCAAGAAGAGTTCAACAGCAAATGTTTACTGATTGCCCAGACCTAGAACTAACTATGATTGGTCTATTCTGCTATGAAGACTTCTACTATCGAATCCTCAAATCAGAAATACAAAGACTGCTAAACATTGACTTAGATCAAGCTGAGAAGACGCAAATTAACAAAGGCAAATTCATCGTGACCATTAACGGGCAAGAGAGCTCGGTGCCAGTCAAAGATTTGAATGCAGCAGTGGAAAAAGGTTGCTTACGTTGTCCTGACTTTGCAGCGATGTATGCAGATATTTCTGTCGGTTCAGTAGGAAGCGAACAAGGCAAATCAACAGTAATTGTGCGCTCAGATGTCGGTGCAAAACTAGCACAAGGTCTTGATTTGAGTAAAGGCGCTGTCAAGAAAGAAGAAATCGTTAAATTAGCAATAAACAAGAAGAAACGTGCTCAAGAACACCAGTAAACACAAGAAAATTTCCCTTTTCCTTTTCTTTGTTTTTTATATTTCTTATAGAATCATCCATTTTTGCTATCCTGGTTTTGCCATGGGTCTTGGAAAATAGACTCTTTGCAGAGCGCTTGTAAGCATTAAGCTTATTAACACGCCCCAACGTAAAATAGTCCAAAGGGATAAAAATGGAACAGGAAAAATTCAGAATAGTTGACATACTCTATGGCATTGTCATACCAATAATTCTAGTGCTCTTGATTTATGTTCTCGCTGTCTATGTGAACCCAAGTGGACAAAACCATGTTCTCGGCGTTGCAGGTACAACCGGAACGATCGCTGTTATCCTATCGCAAGGCTTTGCTCAAATGATTATTCTAGGTGTTCCCTTAGTTCTTGGTTTGCTTTGGAACAAGTGGGCGGGTGGAGCAGCAGGCTTCATCATGGGCGGTCTTTATTATGTTGCTCAGGCAGGACTCTACACAGGATACTTTGCAGGTTCAAATCCACCATACAACTACTTTGGCGATGTTAGCTTGCTTTTCTGGCTTGTAAACGGTGTCATCATCGGTTATATGGCGGGAGCACTCACTAACGGATCAACAAACTTCAAACGTATGCTAGGTGCAGGCTTAACCGCTGCAATATCAACTGCTCTTATTCAGGCGTACATGAACTATACTGTCTCGCTTGACCCTTCGCGTGGAATGGCTCAGGGCTTATGGGCAACTGATCTAGGACAGGCTATATTGATTAATTTCGTTCCGAGCATTGCGTTAGGTGTGATTGTACCAATACTTGCAAAAGTAATGACTTGGTATGGTCTTCAACCGACAAGGCACTAATCTACATCTTCTTTCTTTTTTTGAGTAGGAATTATTTAAAAATTCTTATAGACTTTGGTTTTTCAAGATTAGCCTTTTAAGTAAAAAAGACATTGTTGTTCCTATTACTCCAAGTTTCTCCAACTATTGATTAATGTTTTTAACTTCCTTTGATGTATGTTTGCTGCTGGTTGTGTTTTTGCATGTTTCAAATCCTATTATTTCATTGATCGCATGCCTTGTAAATTATCTCTTGTTTAAAAGTTCTTAATTGCTTGCTTGGATATTTTTTATCCTCGAAGGTGGTGTAAAATTATCGATTCTGCTTAAGCCATAATTCTGTATTTCATTTAACCTACGCCTATAGTCGCCATTTCTTTTTTCCCACGCTTCCTCTATTCTTTTGATATACGGGTAAGAATCCTTTCGAAATTCAGTTGATTTATACAACATACTTAAACAGTAACGGTTAAGCTTATTACCGACTTGTGCAGAAAATAATCTTAAAGGGATAAAGAATGGAACCAGAAAGATTCAAATTAATAGACATATTATACGGCATAGTAATACCGTTCCTTCTCGCATTCTTGATTTATGTTCTCGCTGTCTATGTGAACCCAAGTGGACAAAACCATGTTCTCGGCGTTGCAGGTACAACCGGAACGATCGCTGTTATCCTATCGCAAGGCTTTGCTCAAATGATTATTCTAGGTGTTCCCTTAGTTCTTGGTTTGCTTTGGAACAAGTGGGCGGGTGGAGCAGCAGGCTTCATCATGGGCGGTCTTTATTATGTTGCTCAGGCAGGACTCTACACAGGATACTTTGCAGGTTCAAATCCACCATACAACTACTTTGGCGATGTTAGCTTGCTTTTCTGGCTTGTAAACGGTGTCATCATCGGTTATATGGCGGGAGCACTCACTAACGGATCAACAAACTTCAAACGTATGCTAATGGCAGGTTTAACAGCCGCAATAATAACAGCTATCATCCAGGCGTACATGAACTATACTGTCTCGCTTGACCCTTCGCGTGGAATGGCTCAGGGCTTATGGGCAACTGATCTAGGACAGGCTATATTGATTAATTTCGTTCCGAGCATTGCGTTAGGTGTGATTGTACCAATACTTGCAAAAGTAATGACTTGGTATGGTCTTCAACCGACAAGGCACTAAAATATCTCTCAACCTCTTTTCTTTTTATATTTTATAATCTAAAACTGGAAATTTTTTATATTGATCTATTAAAATTCTTGTTAAAATAAAAAATTAAGTTTTAGCTTGGTTAGGAGCAAACTCCCAAGCGATATTTCCCTTCCATAGCTCACCGTTCTTAGTTAAGCGAACTTCGTTATCATCAATTTCTATTAGTCCTTGGTCCTTTAGTTTTTGCAACTGTTTCGGAAAGACCTTTTCGGGAGTGGTTTGGAATTTTTCCATAAACTCTTTTTTGCTTACTGGTAACCGCAAATATAGTCGTGTCATGGATCGGCGCATCATGTCTTCAGTTGAGGATTCAGAGAGTCTGCAAATTGGTAATTTGCCCTCTTTTACCGTTGCCATGTAATCATTGATGTTTTCTAGGTTTGAGTAAGAGAATTTTTGCAAGTAACCCATGAAGCATCCTGCGCCTGTGGTTAGGATGCCTCCCCATGGCCAACCGTTAAGGCAGTTTTCACGCATATGCCACTCCACTCTGCTGTAACGGTCGTGACCGACAGCTTTGTAACCTGCTTCTGTGAGCATCTTGTGCGCTGTTAGGAACATTTGTTTCTCGAACTCCGCGTTACCCTGTGGAGGAGACTGGCCATTTTTTATCATCTTTTCAAGAATAGTTCCTGGATCAACATGTAGCGAGTAAGCATCAACTTCTGCATCTAACTCAATTGTTTTCGTTAGTGTGTCTATCCAGCTTTCCATGGTTTGTCCGGGTAGGTTATACATAAGGTCGACACATACGACCATTCCTAGTTTTCGTGCATGTTTGATAGCTGCCTCAACGTCAGCTGCGCTATCGGGGAGGCATAGGGCTTTGCGTAATTTGTCGTCAAAAGTTTGGGCACCCATGTCCATTTGGTAGACACCATAGTCTGCTAATTTGTCGATTTTTTTAAGTGCAAGCGTCTTTGAGGATCCGGTTACTTTGATAAAGTATTCTTTACTTGTGTTAAAGTTGGCTTTGCAGAAATCGATTAAGTCGATAATCTGCTCAGCGCTTAATACGCTTGGGGTTCCACCTCCCAAAACGATTTCGTCAAAATAGCTGGTTTTGACGTATTTGGTTTTAGCGTACATTGAAAGCTCTTTTTTAAGAAGGTCAAGGTAAGGTTCAAGTTGTACTTTACTTGAGGCTGTAGTTGGAAAATAACAGAAAGCACATCGGCTATCGCAAACAGAAATCCAGGGCTGCAACTCCATTAGTCTGCCTGAGGTGTTCTCAGTCTCCAAAAAATTCAAGAATGCATCGTATGTTTCAGGCTTTATGCCTGGGTAATCCCTGTAGGTGTACGGAGGCCAGTTTTCTCTGGATTCATATGCTTCTGCTTTTGATTGGGAAGCTATTGTCAATTACGTTTCCTCTGTGATTGTGGTTCTAAACCGTTCGTTGACATAATAAAGTTTCCGCAAAAAATCTATCAAGCCCAATAATGGCTTTATTTAATCAAGATTCAAAAAAATTGTTAGACACGAGCTTTTGCTCGCCAAAGCATATAGTTCGCGGCGGTTCGCGTCATTATCTTGCTATATAAGTTGCCTTTGATGTAACCTTTTACTGCTTGACGCATTACGTAACGTGGTGAGTAAAATTTGTTGTAGAATGTTCTTCTCATTGCCGCTATTTCTTTGGCTGGGAGAGCTGGATCTTCGAAGATGGGGTTCATAGTATTGTACAGTTCCCAATTATCTGACATCTTCCATCCATAGCTCTTAACTAAATCACGAAGATAGGTGCCTGGATATGGCGTTGCATGGCAAAGCCAAACGTCGTCGGGTTCTAGTTTGCGAGCAAAATCTAGTGTTTCTTGCAATGATTCTTTGGTTTCACCGGGATATCCTAAAATGACTGAGACGGTTACGAACATGCCTGCTTCTTTAGCCCATTTAATTGCGTTCCAACACTGCTCGTTCGTGACTCCTTTTTTCAGGACAGCCCGCATTCGTTGGCAACCAGATTCGATTCCGAACATAGTCTCATTGCAGTGGGCTTTCGCCATTTTTGCTAGGACTTCTTTTGTTACCACGTCTGCACGGGTTCCGCAACCCCAAGGCAAATTGATTTTTCTTTCAATTATGCCATCACATATTTCAGTGGCACGTCTCTTGTCGAAAGTTAAAGTGTCATCTTGGAAAGCTATCCCTTCAGCTCCATATTCATCTCTTAGCCACTCAAGCTCGTCCAGAACGTTTTTTGAGCTTCTCATTCGGAATCTCTGGCCAAACATTTGTGAGGCGACACAGAAGGAACATTGAAAAGGGCAACCTCTGCTCGTTATAATTGGTAGAAGAGTCTTACCTGTGATTCTGTATTTTTCCATGGGAACGTATTTGTAAGCTGGACGTGGAAGAGAATCAAGGTCTTGAATAAAGGGCCTATTGACTGTTTGAATTATTTGGTTTTCTTTTCGAAAACTTATACCTTTGACGTCACCTAGTTTTTGCATGTTTGGCGCTTGTTTGGCGAGTTCAACGATTGTTTCTTCCCCTTCTCCTCTAACGATTATGTCGACTGCTTTTTCGTCAATAAGAATTTCTCTATCTGCAAAAGTCGCGTGAGGTCCTCCCATTAAGACTTTGGCGTCTGGGCAGACTTCCTTGGCTACCTGCGCCGATTTAAGAGCTGAAACAATGGTGGGTGTCATAGATCCTATGCCTACTATAGTAGGATCATAAGCTGCAAGTTCAGCTTTGAGTTTTTCATGGTCTATTTGGCACACTGGGCAATCGATTATTTTGACTTCAAAATCATTCTGCTCTAAAACAGCCCCCATGTAAGCTAAGCCGAGAGGTGGAAAAAGCGGGTGATGAGCAACATTCTCTAAGAGTGGTGTAGTTACCAAAGCAACTTTGGTTTTTTTAGTGCTCATCCCTTTTTACCTTTACTCACTCTTTCCGTAGGCTCTTGGGAATGTAAATGCATGCGGGGTCTGATTCAGTTATGTCGCCTGTGTAGGCGTAAGCACGGTTTCTGCATCCACCGCAAATTTCTCGGTATTCGCAAACTCCGCATTTACCTTTGAGGACGCTGCGGTCTTGGAATTTGTTGTAGTATTTTGAAGCTTTGATTTCTTCCCAAGCAGTACTTAGGGTTTTGTTCCGTATGTTTCCCAGCATCATGGGTTCAGAAGGTTGTAAATCCGTATAAAAGCAAGGAATTAGATCACCGTTTTCGGTTACACTTAGATATCCGCCAAACGCGAAATAGGTGCATTTACCGTGGAATTCTTTTTCGTACCATTCCTTGAATTCTTCTTCCGGCAGTCTTTGACATACAACCCGTGCGAAATGGGGGCAATGTACATGAACCTCAAATTTACCCTTATACTTTGTTGTTATATCCCAGATGTGATTTAGAGTCCACTCATACTGTTCGGGCGTTGGAGTTAGTTCCATAGTTTCTTTGGCTCGTCCACTTGGAACCAGATGATTGTACCAGACAAAATTTGCATGGTACTTGTCAGCTAACTCCGCGACGTGGTCAAGGTACTTGTAATTAATAGTTGTTATCGCACAGGCTAAACCGTTTAAGATTTTGCCAGCAGATAGTTTTTCGATGGCAGCAAGGGCTTTCTTGTAGGACCCTACTCCACGGAGTTGATCGTTTATTTCTTCTGGTCCATCGATGCTGACTGAAGTCCAGACTTGGTTCTTAACCAAGTTATCGTAGATTGATCCATCAACAAAAACGCCGTTGGTCAAGAGACAGACATTTAATCCTTTGCTTTTGGCATAAGTGACGATTTCGAAAATGTCTGGGCGCGTTAAGGGTTCGCCGCCTTTAATGCCAAACCATCTGACACCAAACTTTTTAACTTCATCCACCAGATGAAAGGCTTCTTGGGTGGTCATTTCTCTTTCAGCGTGTTTGCCTGTAGCATCTACGTTACAGTATTTGCATCTGGCGTTGCACGCGCCTGTGGCCCTCCACGAGGTCATAAGTAATGGACCTTTATGTTCTGTCAAAACAAAATACACCTGTGAGCATTTTTCATGTTTACTTTAAGGGCACTTTTCGTACTAAAAAAGATTGTGCGCTAATGGTGCTTTTTGGATTTTCACTGTTTTCTGCTGGTTATTGCCCTTTTTGGGTTATACTAAATCAATGTATCTGTTTTTAGCGTGCTTTCCGTAAGGTTTATAGTGAAACACAACCTAGACATTCAATCTCGGGGCAAGATCCAATGGAAACGAAAATACATGTCACAATTATTCTGGTACTCCTTCTTGTTTCTTCAGTTTCAGCAGGTCTTGCTGTACAATCAAATCAAACCATTGTGGATGCACAGACAAGCTCTAATAGCAATTTGCTGCAGTATGAATGGCCTCAATTTATGGGAGACTCCTCTTTTACAAGATTCAACCCTGGTCCTGCCCCAGACAAACCCGATATTCTATGGAAAGCCAATGTCACTGGCATACAAACTTACCTTTCAGCCTTTGGCGGTATGATATTTGTTGGGACAAACACTTCTGTGGCGGCTTTAGACGGCGAAACGGGAAGTATAGTTTGGGAAACGACTATTCCGATGCCTCGTTCTTGGCCAATCGCCTACAAAATTGATGGCTCACACTTGGTTGTAGAGAATAGTTGTCTGGACCCAAAAACAGGCAAAATACTTTGGACTAGTTCCGCTTTTAACGAGGATACAGGTATTTTCAGCGCCAATGTTTACAGCCCAGAAGAACGAATGTTTTTCATTAAAGTTGACTCATTCATTCAAGGTTGGAGTTTTGCTGATCCGTCCAATCCTCCTGTTATGGTTTGGCAGACTTATGTTCCAGGCGGTGGCAAAACTGGAATCGGAACAACTTATGGTGAAGGATTAGTTTTCGTAGGTTCTTTTATGAACCAGCAGATGGCACTTGATGCTAAAACAGGTGCAGTGGTCTGGACAACTTTAACTAAGGGTCCGATGATTTTTGAAGGCGCCTATTCTGATGGCAGATTCATAAGAGGTGGAACAGACGATAACACCCTTTACTGTTTTAATGCAACTGATGGAAGAATTCTATGGACTTACTCTCCCGGAACATCGGACGGATATTTTACAACGGGACCGGCAATTGCATACGGGATGGTTTATGAACTCAATAAAGACGGTAATCTCTACGCAGTAGACTTAGCAACGGGTAAATTGGTGTGGACGTATCAGGGTCCAGGTACACTTCTTTGGCCCGGGTATCCCACGATTGCAGATGGGAAAGTATACGCCACAACAGGTGAGATTGCCCAGTATGGTGGTCAGGTTGGCACTTCCGAGTTTGTGTGCTTAAACGCTTACACTGGAGCAGTAAAATGGAAGTTACCCATCGAAGCGTTGGCACCTAGAGAATCCGTTGCTGTTGCTTACGGTCATCTCTATCTTATTCCAGGAACTGTCACTGATGCTGTTGACTCCATTTCAGGAAATGAATACGCCAATTTCGACCAAGTTTGGGCAATAGGAGAACCAGAAATTGTAACCAGCAACTGGCCTATGTGGCGTTCTGATCCTTCTCATTCTTCAACTGCACAAGTTGGTCCTTCCAACTTGTCTTTGTCATGGAATTTCACTACCCACGGCTCCGTTATATCTTCGCCCAGCGTAGTAAACAATATAGTTTACGTTGGTTCTCAAGACAAAAACATCTATGCTCTAAGTGCTTTTAGCGGAAACCTAATCTGGAAATTTGCAACACAAGATGCCCAAGTTTCTTCTCCCGCGATCAGCAATGCCAGACTCTACACCGGAGGTGATGATGGCTACGTTTACTGCCTTGACGCCTATACTGGTACCCTATATTGGAGAACTTTTGTTGACGGTAACTTACCCTACACTTACGGGTCATTTGTCCTCAAATCTTCTCCAGCAGTCTTTGAAGGCAGGGTATATGTTGGTTCATTGGACGGCAATATGTATGCACTTGACGCGAACACAGGCCAGATTGACTGGAAATATGAAACAGGTGGACACATTCTATCTTCACCAGCAATTGATGATGGAGGCGTCTATTTTACTTCAGAAGAGCCCAATACAGGGGTCCTCTACAAATTAGACGCCATCAGTGGGGCTTTAAGTTGGAAGCAAGATTTGCCCTTTGAATATCAATTTACGGGCGGAACTGAGATGATTGGTTCGCCTTCTGTTGCTGCTGGTATGGTGTTTGCATCTGCGGACTTGAGAACCTACTTTGGTATAGATGCGAACACTGGCGACATCATCTGGACTTTCCGAGACCCTGACGCAATGGAATTCATTGTTTCCTCCCCAATCTACGTTAATGGTCAACTCTACGTAATCGACAAGTTCAGCATAACTTCTCTTAACGCAAAAACCGGACAGAGCAATTGGAGCTTTTTCACTGGTGATGAACTCTATGCTTCTCCTTCGTATGCGGATGGCAAAATTTACATGATGACCAGTCAGCGTCATATCTTCGTTCTTGATGCTAAAAACAACGGATCAAAGCTTGATAGCTATGAGATGCCTTCGGGCAGCTGGTCTTCACCCACTATCGCTAACGAAAGATTATACATCGGCAACCACGACTGGAATGTCTATTGTTTTGCGAATGAAATATCAGTAACTGAAAACTCCCAGCCGACAGATAGTATGCCGTATCAACCTTCACTTGCTGTAGTTGCCGTGTTGATCATCGCAATTGTATTATTGGCTGCAATAAGCGGTACCTACTTTTTCCGAAAAATAAAAGCCCAAAAAAACCAACAATCATAATTTCTTTTCGAAAAAAACAATAATTGTCGGTGTTTGTGCTGAACCCGTCGCAGCTAACCTCTCCACCTTTTTTAAAATAAAATTGGGGCCCAACAATTTTACTAATTTTTCAACAGTGTAGAAGTTCATGTGGGAATCGTAGTTTAATCCGGCTATGCCTTCGGGAGTTTCTATTATCAAGTAACCTTCCGACTTTAGAGTTCTATAAGCTTCTGATATGAAGTTCTCAGGTGCCCAAAGATGCTCCAGAACCTCGGAAGCAATAACCAAATCAAATGTTCTATCAGTGAAGGCTAAGGTTTCTGCATCACCTGCCATAACGGAGGAAACTTTACATTTTTGTCCTGCGGTCGTCACTGTTGGTAAATCTACGGCTGCGACAAAATGTCCCTTCTTTATCAGCGGTTCGCTTATGACAGCGTCGCCACAGCCGACATCTAAAATCCGCAAGTCATCGACACCTATGCTGTCAACCATGTTGCCGAAAATTTTGAGTCTATCCAAATTTAAGGCGTTAACGTTCATAGCTTCGGGGTGCGCCCGCATCATCAAAATATGCATGTTTGCATCGTATTTTTGCCATTCGATCCATTTGCGCTTACTCTTTTTTCGTTGCCCAAAATGAATCTCTCTCTCAATTACCCATTTTAGTTGATGTGGGTGGGTTAGCAAGTATTTAATGCCCGAGACTTGTCTTGATAATGCCTTCGACATATTGGTACCTTGCCGCTAATCCTGATTCTGGTTAATGGGTGCACTGTGCCCTCCAGCCTTCTTTTTTGGATGATAGAGCCTGCGAACTGCCCATTTTGCAACGCGATTATTAGACACTATATGGTTTAATGTCATGCGCGCCATGACTTGGCTGTAAAAGTCGCCTTTTAGCTTCTTTTTTAGGTAGAAACTTGGAGAGAGGTATCTGTCGTAGAATTCTTTTTTGGTTTCTTCAAGTTTTTCCAGCGGCAAAAGTTTGTTGTTAAAAACCTGTGTTTGTTCATGATACTGACTCCAATCAGAGGCTAATTCTAAGCCTAGACTTTTTGCATAGTCGTAGAGTTCTGTGCCTGGGTATGGAACTGCTTCACACATGTAGACGTAGTCGGGTTTAGTTTTGTAGATAAAATCTATTGTTTCCTGCAATTGTTGAGATGTCTCCCCAGGGTAACCGATAACCAGGGATATAGCAACTGAGATGCCTGCTTCTTTGGTTAATTTTATTGCTCGGGCGTTTTGTTCAACGGTTGTGCCTTTGCGCATTAGGTTAAGTATTTGTTGGTTTCCTGATTCAACTCCGAAATGAATCAGTTGGCAGCATGTATCGTGCAGTTTTGTTAAGAGTTCCTTGGAGACTTTATCAACTCGAGTTCGGCAATCCCAGGGTAAATCAAGCTTGCGTTTCTGCATTTCATCGCAAATTGCGACTGCTCTGGGTACGTCGAAGGTGAAGGTGTCATCATAAAATGCAAAGGCGCCTGCTCCAAACTCGTCACGTAGCCATTCTAACTCATCGACTACATTGGCTGGACTGCGAGCACGGAAGCCTCTTCCACACATTTTGTACGCTGCACAGAACGCGCAGCTAAAAGGGCAACCTCTGCTGGTGATGATTGGGAGATAAGTTTTGTTTAAAATTTTGTATCTGCCTACGTCAAAATGATTGTGAGCTGGGCGGGGAAGAGCATCAATGTCTTGTATGAAGGGGCGGTCGGGGTTGCGGAAGACTTGACCGTTCTTTTGGAATGTTATACCTGCAACTTGGCTGAGTTTTTTTTGGTTTCCCTCGCTAATTAGTTGAGCAAGCTCTAGCATGGTCATTTCGCCTTCGCCGCGGGCAACTATATCAACATACTGACTTTCCGTAAAAGTCTCTTGATCTCTGACTGTTACATGCGGTCCGCCAATCATGGTGACTGCGTTTGGCAGGGAAGATTTTGCGGCTTTCAAAATATCCAAGGCTGGATTGTAAGTTAATGTGGCGGATGTTACGCCGATTATGTCGGGGTTGAGGCTTCGAAATTTGTCTTCCAAATCCTTTTGGGTTGGGTGAGTAGTTTGGCAATCAACCACGTCTACGGTGTATCCATTCTTTTCCAGAACCGCTGTTAAGTAACTAATACCTAAAGGCAGAAAGATAGCTTGCGGTGCCTCAATTGGGTAAGGTGGATTTACGAGTGCTACGTGAGCTTTCACTTGGTTCCCCAACTTAGTGTAGTCAAAAACGGTTGTTGATGCTATTATGTGTTTTGTAAAATCTGCAATCCCTCAGAATCTGCCAATAACGCAAGGTTTTTTATGCAAAGTCTTCAACTAACCCCCTAGTATCATTGTTACCTGGAGAAAATTGGTTTGTCAGCTGATTTGGTAATCTTTAACGCAAACGTAAGAACCCTGAACTCAAGCCAGCCCGAAGCTCAAGCAATAGCTATTATTGAAAACAAAATCGTGAAGGTTGGGTCAATCCAGCAGGTTCAACAATTAATCGGCGAAAAGACCAAGATCATCAACCTTGACGGTAAAACGGTGATACCTGGGTTAATTGATACGCACATCCACGTGGCAGATTTTGGGAGATACCTAATGTGGCTCGAGTTAAAGAATGCCAAATCTATCGTTGAACTCCAAAATATGCTAAAAGAAAAAGGTCAGAATATGCAAAGGGGGCAGTGGATTATTGGGCAAGGCTGGAATGAAAATCGTCTAAAACGTTTGCCAACAACTGCAGACCTGGACGAGGCAGTGCCAGACAACCCAGTTATCCTCTATCGCGAAGCCGCAATGATTTGTGTCGCAAACAGCAAAGCGCAAGAACTTGCAGGTATAACGGAGCAGATTTCTGTCCCTTCAGGAGGATCAATCGATAAAGACTCAAAAACGGGGAAACCAACCGGAATTTTCCGCGACACTGCAACCAACTTAATCTGGCAAGCTGTGCCTGAACCCAGTCAAGAGGAACTTTTGGATAATACAGCGTTGGCTTGCCAAAAAATCTCTCAAGCAGGGTTAACCAGTGTGCATTGGCTTGTTTTGTCGGAAAATGAGTTGCCGATTATTCAAAAATTGTATGAACAGAAACGTTTGCCTTTCAGAGTTAATGTTATTGTTCCATTCGAACTTTTGAGCAAAATTGGGAATTTCGAACCTTTTGACCAACTGGAGTTACGTATTAGTGGCGTTACTGTAAATGTTGATGGGTATTTGGATTCTAAAGAAGCTGCATTGTTTGAACCTTACAGTGACGACCAGCAAAACAGCGGCAAAACGCTTTGTTCTGAGGATATGTTGTCGGATTCTGTTGGCAAAATTGTGGCGGTGGGGTTGCAGCCGTGTATTGTTGCTATGGGTGATAGAGCAGTTGATTTGGCTTTAAGGGTGATTGAGAAGTCACCTAAAGGCGCGCGTTTTCGTATTGAGCAGGCTGCAGTTTTAAACGAAGGCTTGGTTCAGCGTCTTAAGCAGCAACAGGTCGTTGTGTCAGTTCAATCTAAAGTTATCTCAACTGAATTTTCAGTTTGGTCTGCGGTTGAGCGTCTCGGTTTGAAACGTGCAAAATGGTTGCACCCACTTAAAACTCTGATAATTGCCGGTGTTAAAGTTGTTGGAGGTTCTGATTGCCCTATGGAACCCCTAAATCCATTGCTGGGGATTCAAGAAGTTGTTCTTCGGCAGGTCTTTCCTGAGCAGCGTTTAAGCGTTGAGGAGGCTCTCAAGATGTACACTTTGGATGCTGCTTTCAGTTCAGGTGAAGAAGCAATTAAGGGTTCCATCGAAGAAGGTAAACTTGCAGACTTGACAGTTCTCTCCAATGACATAACTGAAGTTGCGCTTGATAAAATCAAGGATACAAAGGTTGAGCATGTTGTGGTTAATGGGATACTTCTATAGCTTTTTACTTCTTTTTTAGCAGCATCCTGGTCGTCTTCACTGGATGTTTTATTGCTCTTAAGACCTTGCTTCGAGTGAAGGTTGGATTTACCATGTTTGCTTTCATGCAAAGCTCCTGTAAATCCTGCGCTGAAAAATCTGGGGTTTCAACCTGTGGTTCTGTAGCTGCTAACGCATAATCACAGAAGCCTTCTTTAAGAAAACCCTTTTGTTTGGCTTGCTCGTAGAATTCTGTGCCGTAAAGGGGCATAGCGATACTGAAGATAAAGGTGTCTGCACCTAAACTTCTTAGTTTGTAGGCGAAGTTAATTGTTTCTTCGATGTCTTGTTTGGTTTCTCCGATAAGTCCGATGACAAAGAAGCAGCCGACTTTAATGCCCACTTTTTTGCTTAAGATAACAGCCTTTTCAACGGCTTTGAGATCCTGATTTTTTTTGACAACTTCATTTACGATTCGTTGTACGCCTGATTCGGGGGCGATTCGAATTTTTTTACATCCTGCTTTTTTCATTTTACGGAGTAGTTCTTCGTCGAGGCTGTCTGCTCGGATTCCGTTTGGCGTAAACCACTCAACTTTAATTTTGCGTTCCACAATTAGATCGCAGATTTTCATCATGCGTTGTTTATCCAACGTCATGTTGTCGTCTGAAAAATCAATTTGTTTGATCCCAAAATTATTGACTACTTGCTCTACTTCTTCCACAACATTTTTTGCGCTTCGTGGACGCCACTTCTTGCCCCAGACTACGCAGCTTGAACAAAACACGCAATTGTAGGGGCACCCTCTGCCTAGTGATGATTATTGTATAGGGCTTGGTGATTTCTCCTCGCAGGGGATTTTGTTTAACGGCTTTGGCGTAAACTTCCATGGGGAGTAAGTGCCTTGCTGGAAACGGCAGTGTGTCTAAGTCATCAATTACTGGACGTTTGCCTGTCAATATTGACTGGTTTTTTTCTCTGAAACCTAAACCATCGATTTCTTTAAAATCGCTTTTTTGCTCAAGAGTGCTCATCAATTCCGAGATGGTTTTTTCAGGCTCACCCACAACCACAAAATCTACATCAACGTTTTGTAGGCAATCAAGAGGCTTCGAAGATGGATGTAAACCGAACAATACAACAATAATGTTTTTGTTGACTTTTTTAGTAGTGGCTGCGACTTCAAAGGCTGTTTTTGACCAGCCTGAAAAAGGAATCTCTATTACGACGGCATCGGGGTTCCAGTTGGCGATGCGTTTTGCAATGGTTTCTGCTGACAGCCCGACTCGGTATTTGGTTTCGTCTAGTTCTAGGAGGTTTTCCCAACCTTCAGTTGGGGCATCGATGATGTTTACTGAGTGTTTTTGTTCTAAGACCGCGGCAACGGAAGCTATTACTATGGGTGGAAAAACGTTAGGTTTTCCCCATGCTTTGGGTTGAATTCTTGGTGGGTTGATGAGGCAAACTCGCATTGATTGCACTTCTTAGTCAGAAATAGCTTTTTGGTTTGATTAAAACTTTGCACTAAATAGGCTTCTCGTTTTAGTTTTTGCAACAGGTGTAGAAATTTTGGTTGCTGCCTGAGGGTCGTAATCTGGCTTGAAAGCTTCTGGGTGTTTTTAGTTGCGGTTTAGGTTAAGTTGTTGAGGATTTGCCTTTAGAAGATGTAAATTTTGTGGCTGAAATGCACTATTTGTTAAGCTTCTAAATAGAAAAGGCAAAACTCCTAAATGGGCAAAAACCAAATCCGCATAACTGCGATTAAAGCGATACATAATAATCCCCATAAAACAATCGTAATGTCCCTAATTCGTAGGGCACTTAAAATTTTCTCTCCGGTCAATTGTTCTTGTTTGTCACCAAGGATGTATTGGTCAGGTTTTTCTAACTGAACTCTGAGTGCGCCGGCAATAGCAGCCATTGGCCAGCCATGGTTTCTGCTAGGAGTTTTTCGATGGTCTCGTTTAGCGATTTTCCAGGCATTTTTAGCATCCATGTGCAGAAGTCCTGCCGCCATAATCATAAGCAACGCCGTCAGCCTTGTGGGAATATAGTTTACGATTGTGTCAAGAGTTGCGCTGAACCATCCTGTGTTTATGTGTTCTTTGGTTTTGAAGCCAACCATGCCGTCGAGTGTGTTTATGGCGCGGAAAGCAATTGCACCTGTAATGCCAAATAAAGCAAACGACATCATTGGTGATAGTTTAAAATCGATAAGGTTCTCCGACATTGATTCGATTACTGCACTGCTTATCTGGGAACCGTTTAGGGTTCGGCTGTCACGTCTGGAGAAGTGGCTATATTTTTTTGCCTCTTCTAAGTCGTTTGCTTGAATTGCTTTAGCTGCGGCTTTTGCCCAATCTGTTTCAAGTTTGATGCATAGTGTCATTTTTAGGAGGATTACGGCGATGAAACTGTATACGAGGATGTTGAGGTAAAAGGGTAAGTATGTATAGATTGCCCATAATGCAAAGAAAGTTGGTAACGCAAAGGTTGCGATCGCTGTTAAACCCAGCAGAACGCCCAAGAATTTTTCAGTGTTTTGGTCTTTGTTCTTGAAGTAAGGCTCAATTTTTTGTATGAAATTGCCCATAAGCACAGTTGGATGCAGCTTGAAGGAAAGTTTATCAGGATAATTGGGCGAAGGGTCTCCAAAGATATATGCTAGCAAGACCGCAAAAACTAGAATTACAGTTGCGACTATACTGTTTAGAGCGTTTTGCGTCAGCAAAGAATCGATGACGAGCCACATTGTTTCGATACTTTCGGTAATGTGTTTATATCAATTACGGTTAGAAGCTGGAGCTCAATTCTAAGAGTTGCGTTTGCTTTTTTAGTATAAACATCTCTATAGAATGCAGTGCTTACCTTGGAGCCAGAAGAAGAACTAAACGCTACGACCTTTCAAACTTACCTCTACCTGGTCAAGGTTGGTAAACCCGTCGGACCTAGAGATTTGATGCGTGGTGCCAACCTCAGCAGTCCCAGCGTTGCTTATCGAAACCTCCAAAAACTGATGGATTTAGGTTTAGTTGTCAAAGATAACTATGGTGACTATGTCATAAAAGAGAAATTGAGCATGAAAGGTTACGTTTGGTTTGGAAAAAATCTTATTCCCACCTTTGCAATTTTTGGATTCATTTTTGTTGGTTTTCTAATCGCAGAGATTGCAGTTTTGATTCCCCATTTGATTGTGAGTGCACCTGTTGAGGAGTCTTTTTGGTTCCTAACTGCGATGACTATTGCTTGTGCACTTATTTTCTTAATAGAAGGTTTGCGATTTAGAAAAAAAGCTCGTTGAAGGCTATTTCCTTCTCAGCTTAAGTTTAATGTTTGCAATGAAGTGCATGCCAACAATAATGGCAGTTGAAAGCTTGAATCGTCTACTTTTCTCAAGGAAGTATGCTCTCCGTAGATAGTAATGGTGGAATGCACCTTCACGTAGCTTACCCAGCTCCTTCATGCTTAGATGTGGGGTCTCAAAAATTGGTCTGGTAGTGTCGTAGAGATCAAAGTCGGTTACTCGGAGCCAACCATTCTCTTTAACTATGTCATACATAGGTGTGCCTGGGAACGGTGTGGCCACATTGTAGAAGCCGACAGCGTCGGGAGCAACTTTCTCAACGAATTTAATGGTGCTCCAAGCGCTTTCTTTAGTTTCACCTGGAAAGCCAAGAATAACGTTTGGCACAGGTTTCATACCGACTTCTCTTACCCAGCTAAGTACCTTCTCAGTCAAATCCGGGGTAATACCTTTTTTCATAGCATCTAAAACTTGCTGCGTTCCAGATTCAAGACCGCACCAGAACGAGACACACCCCGCTTCTTTCATTTTCGCTAGCAACTCTTTGGTAACCATGTCAACGCGGCTTCCGCAATTCCATTCAATCTTTAACCCGCGCTTGAGAATTTCATTGCATAATACTTCGGTTCTTTCTTGGTCCACAGTGAAAGCATCATCACAGAACGTAAATTTTCTGATACCATACGTTTTATACAAAAACTCTAGCTCGTCAACGACGTTATGTGGGCTTCGCATTCGATATTTTCGCCCATGCATCCGCACTGTTGTACAGAACTCACACCAATAAACGCACCCTCTGCTGGCTGCTAAGTAGAGTATGTCTTCAAGTTCACGGAATCGTTCCATTGGCCAAAGGTGTCTTGCAGGAAATGGCAAACTATCTAAGTCCTCAATGTAGGGGCGGTCTGGATTCCGCAAGATTTTGCCGTTTGCTCGAACTGTTGTACCTATAACATTTAGGTAACTTTTACCGGCTTCAATTCGTTGAACTAGCTCTAAAAGAGTATTTTCTCCTTCTCTCCTCACGACCACGTCAAGTTCAGGGCATTCTTCAAGTGCATGATCATCCCAAAAAGTAACATGTGGACCACCCGCAACTATTACAGCGTTAGGTAAAGCTTCTTTTGCGATTTTTATAAGCTTTAAACCGGTTTGATAAGTCAACGTCGACGAAGTGACCCCAACAATGTCTGGTTTGCGCTTGCTTATTTCAGTGCGAAAATCCTCAAATGACAGTTTCAGTATCTGGCAGTCGATAACGTCAACTTGATAACCGTTTTTCTCTAAGACCGCTGCCAAGTATCCTAAACCAAGAAGTGCAAATGGCATATGCATGGCGGCGCCAATTGGCGCAGCAGGGTTAACTAGAGTTACGTGAGGTTTCATTGAGTTCACTGTTAATCTTCACAATGAATATATTTTATGCTTAAACATTTCGCCTTTAAACCAAAGAAAAAAAGTTTTAAAAAAACGACTTTTTTTAATTCAATAAATTGGATTGTTTATTTTCCGTTAATTTAAAGCGAGCAATTCTTCAAATTATATATTAATTCGAAGTCGCAACTTACTGACGAAGCTAAAACCGATCAAGAGGCAAAAAAACTTGCTCCAAGACCAAACACTAAAAGAACAAATCCACCAAGCCAACATCGAAGTCCATCGGTCTGAAGCAAAATATTATGAGGCATTACATCCAGAAGTTTACAGCAAAAAAGAACAAAAAAGAATATGGGAAACCCTTGGTGCCATAGACAAACAAATCACAGGCACCAAGAAAAATGCCTTGGATATTGGGGCAGGAACAGGTAACCTAACTAGCAAGCTTCTGTCGCTAAGGTATAAGGTAACAGCAACTGACATTTCACCTGAAATGTGCGAGATTCTACGGAAGAAATATCGCGCTTACATACCTAAACATTTGACGATAGTTAATTCCCCTATTGAAGAATTAGCTTTTGACGAGGATAAATTCGATTTAATAACTTCCTATTCTGTTCTTCATCATCTTCCTAATTATATTTCGGCTTTAACAACTCTAGTAGGTTACCTGAAAGACGGAGGAATAATTTACATTGACCATGAAGCTTCCCCCTCGTATTGGAAAGGGGAACCCAGCAGTCTTGCCAGCTTTGTAAAAGCCATCTATTTCCACTCTAACCCAACAATCAACGCTCTGTACTTCCAAATTATCGGCTTGAAAGTACCCGTAATCGATTACACATTATCAGATTACTGGCACAAGAAAGAACACGCTCTAAACCACCAAGAAATTGAACAGGTATTCAAAGAAGCACGGTTCACCTCCTACAAAAGAATGGACCATTACCTCCATGCAACATGGCTTCCCAACCCACTTTCAATTGTTTATAGACTTTTATGCAGTCCTGAAATGAGTTACTGGATAGCAAAGAAATAACTCCTCAAAATCAAAATAGAAGATCAGATCATGGAGGGTAAACGTTCAAACAAGGCAAGCCGCCTCTAGCTAAACGTGAGATATTGCAAAAAAACGTTGTGACTTGGATCGCTGACTGCTTTCCGTTAAAGCTATTAACTTCGCAAAATATCAAAAAAGAACAATCACACTAGAGAGGCAAACAATGCACATCTTCGAAGACAAGATTTCTAACTTTAAGGAGCAAGATCTAACATGATTCTTTTGATGACAACTGCTCCGCCTGAAAGTGGCGCATGGTATCTCGGTAAGCGGTTGCCTCCAATCGGCTTAATGTATGTTGCCGCAGCATTGGAAAAAGCTGGTTTTGAAGTGCAAATGCTCGACAACTACCTTATGAAGAAACCTGTGGAAGAAATTAGGCAATTAATCGTTAAAACTCAACCCCAAATTGTAGGCATAACCTGCGGATCCGCTACATATCCAAAATGTATTGAGACTGCCAAAGTCATCAAAGAAGTCAAACCAGACTGTAAAATCGTCGTCGGTGGATGGCATGCATCATACCTACCCGACAGTCTCCTCGATAACCCTGAAATAGATTATGTGGTATTGGGCGAAGGCGAACGCGCAATTATTGAACTCGCAAACGCTATCACCAACGGAACTGAAAAAGAAGCAGAGACTATCGCTGGTGTTGCCTGCAAACGCAACGGATCAAACATCAAAAACCAACCCGTTTTTATAGAAAACATGGATGAAATCCCCTATCCAGCAAGACATTTATTGCCTCTGGAACTCTACGATAGAACCATAGAGTATCTAGACGTCAAACCAGCAGATGTTATGAGCATTAGTCGAGGCTGTGTCTTTAACTGTGGCTTTTGCGAAACGCGAAAACTCTGGGGTAACATGTGTCGAGGCTTTAGCCCGCAGCGGATAGTTGGTGAAATTAAAGACCTGCAAAGTAGGTATGGCACAAAAGGGATCTATTTCATCAATGACAACTTTACGCTCAGAAAAAAAGAAACGACTGAACTCTGTAATTTAATGCTTAAAGATAAGTTAAATCTAGAATGGGTATGTGACACACGTGTCGACTTGGTCAACGATGAACTTTTAGCATTAATGAGCAAAGCAGGTTGCAAGACAATATGGTTTGGTGTGGAGTCAGCTTCTGAGAGCGTTCTGCAACGAATCGGCAGAAACACAAAACTAGAGCAAGTTGAAACAGCCTTTAAGTTATGCAAGAAAAATCATATAAAAACCGCTTGCAGCTTCATGCTCGGCTTGCCAGGTGAAACTCTCGCGGATATGGAAGCCTCTTTGCAATTCGCCAAAAAAATCGATCCCGACTGGTGCCAATTCAACACATTCATAGCTTATCCTGATAGTCGTCTCTACAATGAACTGCTGGAGAGCGGAAAGTACGTGAAGCTTGACGAGTTCTTGCTCAGCGTTAAGAGTGACGAATACACTTACGAGGATTTGCAGGCTATCCAGCGACGTTTTTTTAAAGAATTCCACATGACACCGAGGCAAATTCTCAAACGTGTTCGCCGAGAAGGTGCCTTGAATTTTGCCAAACGAAGACTTTTGGGTGGCACACGTAAGACTTCTGGAATGGCTTGAGTGGTTGTTTTGCAGAAACGGAGGCTTGGACGAACAAACCTTGAGGCTTCGTAGGTAGGATTTGGTGGAACATGGATATCCGAACTTCCAATTTCCGGCGCAATTGCAGTAGGACGCAGGGCTTTTGATTTTGGTATTAGCTATTTTGATACCGCTAAACTCGACGGTGACAGCGAAGAAAAAATAGGTGCTTCCCTTCAAGGCGTTAGAGATCAGTGTATTATCGCCACCAAAACAGGCTCAAGAACAAAACAAGGATCAATTGAAGACATTCAAAGCAGTTTAAGACGTCTTAAAACTAATCACTTAGATATCATTCAACTCCACGGAATAGACGATGAGACGACTCTCGCCAAAGCCATGGGTCCAAATGGTTCACTTAAAACTTGCAAGAAAGCGCAAAAGCAGGGTTTGGTTAATTTCATTGGAATAACAGGACATAAACCGCGCATTTTAGTTAAAGCAGTCGAGAGTGGCGAGTTTGACACGGTTTTGGTTCCAATTAATGTTGTGACTCGACAAGCATTGGAAGAGTTGGTGTCTATTGCCAAGGTGAATGATGTGGGTGTAGTGTTAATGAAGCCATTTTCCGCAAAAACATCGAATTTGATAACATGCCTTTACCAACCCTCGCTCTCTTTAATCTCTCAAGAACCCGAACTCAAAGCGCTTTTAGGTGAATCTGCCGATGAGATGGTGCGAAGCGCGTTAAGGTATGTATTATCAAACGATGTTTCGGTTGTCATTCTAGGTCTAAGCAGTTTGAATGAGGTTGAGGTTACGGCGAATTTTGGAAAAGAATATACCTCACTTAGTGTCGAGGAAAACAGCGCTTTTCATTTGACTTGGGCAATTGCTGCCGAGGCTGTGGGCAATGTCTCCCTTGTTCACAAAATGTCAATGTTCCGGCAATACTCCGATTTTATAACCTTGACCAAGCATAAGGGTTAAAAGTCTGGGCCAAAAAACTCTACAACGGTCTAAAAGTCAAAGCCGACAAATGTGCAGGAAACTGTGACGAATGTGAATCAAGATGCCCTTATCAGTTATCAATTAAAAATAAGTTGCAAAAAGCGCACCAAAACATGAAAACTGAATTTTAAAAAACTGGCGGTGTTTTAGAGTAGATCTGCTTTGACATAAGTTGTTTGCTAAAAAATTTTCTTTGGCGAAAATGAAAGTTTTACTCGTTTTCAATTAGTATCTGCTTTATTTTTTCGACAAGTTGTTGGTTGTCTTTTTCCGAACGAATTGTGACGCGGAAGTGACTGTTATCCATTCCCATGAAAGTGCAACAATCACGGATTAGGATATGATCTTTGGCGAGCAGTTCTTTGAGCATTGTGGAATTGGTTTTATCATTCAGAATTTTGACCAGGATGAAATTGGTTACTGATGGATAGATATATAATCCTGGAATTTGGCCTAGTTTTTGGGCGAGGATTTGGCGGTTTTTGGCGATAGTTTGCTTGGTGTTTTCGATGAATTCAATATCATTAATAGCTGCCATGGTTACTTGGCAAGCTAAGCCGTTGATGCTCCAAGGCAGTCGCTTGTCTTCAAGTTTGGCAACTAAATCTTGTGCTGCCAAAGCGTAACCAAAACGGATACCCGCCATACCATAGAATTTAGTAACTGAACGGATAACAAAAAGATTCTCGTAGTCTTCTACCATACCAGCCAGTGTGTCCTCCAAGCTTTTGTTGTCAAATTCGATATAATTTTCGTCCACACTAAAGATAATGTCTTTTTTGTTGCAAAATTTAACCAAGTCGAGGAGCTCTTCTTTGCTGTAGAGCTTGCCAGATGGACTATGAGGATTGCAGAGACACATAATTTTTGTGTCGTCGGTAACTGCCTCTTTTATTTTGTTTAAATTAAGACTAAAATCCTCTGGCAGCTGAACAAATATTGGTACACCATTTACCCGAAGGGTTGCTTTCTCATATTCCGAAAATGAGGGAACAGGAATCACTGCTCCATGCCCACGTGGCAAAATTTCAGTTATCATATATATGAGTTCGATGGATCCATTACCCAGTAGCACGTTTTCTTCTCTAATGCCACAGCCAACATATTTGGCGATTTCAGTTTTGAATTCAACTGGGTTTGGGTCGGGATAGAATTTTATCAGTTTAGAATTCTGCTTTACGGCTTCTACAGCTTTAGGTGAAGGTCCGAGGAAGTTAATGGGTCCACTGAATTCGAGTACTTCTTCAAGGGGTATTTTGTATTTTCTGCTAAATCCCCAGATGTCACCACCGTGGCTGACGAATCTTCGTTTTTTACATGTGCTCGACAACTCTATGTCTCCATTAATCTTGCAATTTCTTTCTCTACCAGTAAGTGAGCTTTAAAGTGTGCGTTGTATAAGTTCACGACTTTGTATAGCCAGTAAACTGCGCCAACGCCTAGCGTAATTATTGTTATTGCAGCAAATGTTTTTATCGGTATTGTCTGAGGCATAAACATCCGTTCTGGAAACGCAACTGCGAGAAAGGCATCTTGGTCGCTTTCATGCAACAGCAAGTCTCTTGATAACCTGTAAAGAATGAAGAAAATGGGTATTACAAAAATTATGCTGGCTGCCCACGCCTCTGGGTTCATTCCCTTAACTTCTCGGCTTTTAATTGGTGCCTCTCTTCCTTTGCTTTTCAGATAAGTCACAATCTGCGTTTCTAACATAGTTTCCTTTTCGAAATGCCTGTTTCTGCTCTCAACTAAACGATAAAACATGGGAAAAAAAGCTATGCCGAAAGTTACTACTGCGCCAAGGAACCACATGGAAAACCACACCTTTCTGTCAGGACAAATTCTATTGTTCATAGCGGTTTCCATGAAAGTTCAAACTTCTTAGCTTTTGTTGCTTACAAAGTTGGGGTAGCCAAACTTTATAAGGGCTTCCATTGGCAATTAAGAATAAAATGAGCCGATCTTCAATGCTGCTTTCCATCATAATTCCCGTGTTTAACGAGGAATTGACAATAGGCAACATAATTGACCGCACCAAAACATCGGCTGATCAGATTGGTGTGCAATATGAAGTTATTGTTGTGGATGACCATTCTTACGACAAGTCGCTTGAAGTTGCCAAGACACGCAATGTTCGGTTGTTGAGTTTAAAGCAGCATTTAGGGAAAGGCTGCGCTTTGAGAGCTGGGTTTGCCAAAGCTAAAGGGGACATTATTGTTACAATCGATTCTGACGCTTCCCATCGCCCCGAAGAACTCAGTGAAGTTTTGGAACCTATTCTGGAGGATGAAGCCGACTTAGTTATAGGCTCGCGTTACTTGAACCACAACAGCGTGGCAGCGAGAAAACTCAACGCATTTGGTGTTCGGATTTTCAATTATCTAATCCAGCTTTTTACAGGTGTTGGTATAACTGATTCCCAGTCCGGTTTCCGAGCAATGAAGATTGAAGTATTGAAAAAGCAGAAATTGAAATCAGGCGAATATGAGATAGAATCTGAAATGTTAGTTAAGACTGCCAAACAAGGCTTTCGTGTAACAGAAGTGCCGATTAGTTTTGAACAAAGGACTTATGGTAGGTCAGGTGTTGACCCAATGATAGACGGAGCCAAAATATTGCTATCCATAGTCTTTTCATATGTGAAGGGGTAAACAAATGGCTGAAACTTCAACACCTAATGTTACAATTATTGTGGCAGCTTACAATAGCCAAGATACTATAGGGGAGTGCCTTAAATCCATCTTGGCACAAAACTACCCCGCAAACGCATTAGAAATAATAGTTATGGACGGGGGTAGCAAAGATAACACTGTCAAAATCGCCCAACAGTTTCCAATTAAAGTGTTTTCAATTCGCCTTAACTGTCCAGCTGCTTACAACTACGCTCACAAAATCGCCAAATACTCGGTTTTAGGATTTATTGACGCTGACGCTAAAGTTGAAACAGAATGGCTTCAAAAACTTGTCTCTCATTTAAATGAGCAAAATGTGGTAGGTGTTAGCGGGAGTATTGAAACCTGGAACCAAGACAACCCATGGGCTAGAAGCATCGGATACGAACTAAAAAACCGCTACCACCGTATCGGCAAATACACAGGTCGAATTGCAACCATGAATCTGCTTATGAAAAAGGCTACGATTGAAGAAGTAGGCGGATGGGATGAGAAGCTGCCCAGTCAATACGATACTGACCTTGGTTTTCGAATAAGTGCAAGAGGATACAAAATTGCTTATGACCCCACCGCACTCTGCTATCATTATAATCGTCCAACTTTGAAAGCATTTTATAGGCAACAGTTGCAGTATGGAAAAAACACCTTGAAACTTTATTTTAAACATGGACGACTAGCAAGAGGCGACGAGATTACAGATGTAGGAATGAACATTCAGCCAATCCTGATTTTGGCAGCAGTGGTCTCTTTCCTATTGGGTATCCTTCCCCTGTTAAGGTTGCTCTGGGTTGCCTCTGGATTAATTTTGTTGGCGATGGTGGTTTACTTTATTTTTTCTGCAGCAAAGATCTCGCAAAAGTTTGGAGACTGGTCGGCGATGCGTCTTTTTGTGCTTTACTTTGTTCGGTCGGGAGCATGGTTTATCGGCGCAACCATCACAACTTTGCGCTACCTAACTGGGAGTAGCAAATGATGTCGCATAAGGTCTGCTTTATATCTCCTGAATACTGGCCCCTAACAGGAGGTACAGGAAGCTATGTCTATTACCTCACAAACGAACTGCTCAAAAACGGCTACCGAATCTATGTGGTTACAGGATCAAATCAAACACAAGACATACAAGTCAACCCTCAACTTGATGTTTCATTTCTAAAGATTCCTAAAATGCCCATAGTTAAATCCTTCATGCTTGCAGGGAACAGCAATCGCAAACTTCAAAGTGTACAAAATACTGCTAATGTCGACATTACTCATCCACAACTTCCCCTTACACCCAACTTCGCAGTGCCACCTAATTTTGGTAAAACTCTTGTTTGCACAGTCCACTCGACATGGAAAGGCGAAGCTAAAGCAATCCAAAGTGAGCCATATACCCGCTTAAACCCAAATGAAAAATTCTTGGTTAGTTTCAACTGGTTTTTACGTTTTTTCGAAGAGGGCATGTTGCACCGGGCGAGGAAAATTATTGCAGTTAGTCACTTTACAAAATGGGAATTGATGAATTACTACAAAATTCCCGAAAGTAAAATCAAAGTTATTCATAATGGCGTGGACATTTTTAAGTTCACCCCATCAATTGATAAACGCAAAATCAAGACAGAGCTTGGCTTTAACCCAGACGATCTGACAATCCTCTCTGTAGGTCGGTTATACGCTAGAAAAGGTTTGTTCACCCTCATTGAAAGCATGCCAGCAATCGTAAAAAGGTTCCCAAATGCGAAATTCATCATATCTGGCAAAGGGCAAAGCGACGAAATGCACAAACTCATCACTCATGCGGAACTTCTAGGTGTTAAAAACAATATCATATTCACAGGCTATTACCCCGACAAGAAATTGCCAAAGCTCTATCAAGCCGCCGACATATTTGCATTCTCTACATTTTATGAGCACCATCCCTTTGCGGTTTTAGAAGCGCTTTCAACAGGTTTACCAGTTGTAACAACAACTGTGGGCGGTATCCCTGAAACAATTGAAAACGGAAAAAATGGATTTCTCGTTAAGCCCTTCAATTCAAGTCAATTCGCCGACAGAATTTTATTTCTTCTTGAGCATCCGACGGAAGCAGCTGAGATGGGCAAAAAAGCCCGGCAGACAGTTGAGCAACAATTGGATTGGCGAATAGTTGTAAAAGATGCAATAAAAGTCTACAATGAAGTTTTAAGTTAACCAACTTCGATTGATCTGCCCCGATACGCCATCGTAACTTTCTGAAAAAGTCTAACGATATCTAAAGAGCAGAAGAGAATTTTCGTTAGGTATTCATGCTGATAAACCATCATTTGAGCCTTTACTGGTAGGTCAATACGTGGAGGCTCAAAGCGGTGGGCAATTGAAGAAATGGGCAAACCTTCAACTCTGATTTTTTCTTCGAGAAAACCTGTTTTATTGGCGATGTACTGCAGATAAGTTTTTTTCCAATTAAGTTTCATGATTTTGGTAGCGATTATGTCGACTGCTAACGCATCATCCCCAGTCAACATTAGGTTCATCTTGACTGGTTTGCCTTTTGTTGGTCCATTGCCCTCTATACCAGTTCGCGCATCCATTATCGTTAACTGTGGCTTAAATAGTGTGTAGATACGATAAAACACTTCAGGCAAGTATGGGTGGAGGTAGATGCGTTTGTTGCTGGGTACGCATCCAAACAGGTTTTTGATGGCGCCGCTGAAAACCATAAACTCGTGCGTTTTCATCAACGGCAAATCCACCACTGCATCAGCGTCAAGGATCGTTTTAGGTAGAAACAGGCGTTTAAGTGGTGTGTTACCTTGGAATTTTACTTCGACTACTTTGTCTTCGGATAGGTTTATTACGGTTCCACCTGCCTCTTTAACTGCAGCTTGTGTGCCGGTTTTGTCAAAAGCAGTCCAACAAGGGTAGTTGAATCCGTTGGATTCGCCAACAACTACTTCACTGTTACCATCTCTTAGTAACCCAACAAGTTGTTGCATGAGTTCTGGGCTGGTGACGACGCCGGGCAAGTATTCTGGATGGCTTAGGTTTGGTTTGATGAAGATTTTGCCTTTGCCTCGTAGCCCGGAATTAGCAACTGCCTTCTTCAAAATGCTGCTTATATCATCTTTAGCGCGTAAGATTTTGACTGTTTTCTGCTGCTGCTCAAGCATTTTTTGTTTTCACTCCCTGGAGGCAACCGGGGTCTCCATTCAGCATGTCACCGTTATGGTATGCAGCTGATCGAGCTCGGCATCCGCCGCAGATAAACTTATAGTCGCATTTGCCACATGACCCTTTCAAATTAGCTCTGTTGCGGAACTTCTTGAAAAGGGGTGCGTTTAGCCAGATATCGTGAAACTTTTGGGATTTTAGGTTGCCGACTTTTACAGGCAGAAAAACACATGGATGCATGTCTCCTTGTGGTGAGATCGAACAATATAGTCTGCCTGCTCCGCATCCGCCGATGAAATCACCAAGCGGCACAGCTTTCTTGGTAACTTTGACGGTTTGCATGTGTGCCATTGACATCGTGACTTCACCCGTGCCTCCTAAACCTTGACACTGCAAAGCCACTCGAGCCAGCTGCGGTGCAGTCGCAAGGATTGTTGTTTTACATCCGGCTGACATGCGGTTAAGTAAATAACGGAGAACTTCCTCTCGTTCCTTGGGTGACAAGTCTTGGTCAACATGTGCTTTGCCGCGTCCTGTCGGAATAAAATTAAAATAAGTAAATCGTTCAGCTTTGATGTTCTCTGCTAAATCGATAATAGCAGGTAACTCTGCCATGTTGTTTTTGCCAACAGTTGTCGCGATGCATACACACAAGTCGGCGTCCACACAATTTTTAAGTCCAGCTACCGCCTTTTCAAAGGTTCCGGGGACACCTCGGAAATCATCGTGTGTCTTGGCGGATGCACCATCGATGCTTACATCGATGTAGTTAACTTTTGCTGCCTTGATTTTTTGTACGTTTTCTTTGGTGAGAAGGGTGCCGTTTGAAGCGAGTGACACGTAGAGGCCACGATCGGAAGCATATCGTGCAACTTGGAAGAAGTCTTTGCGGGTTAAGGGTTCGCCGCCGCTAAACGCCAATGCCGTTACACCTGCATCTGCAAGTTGGTCAACAACGGCCAACGCCTGTTCAGTCGTTAATTCCTGCTCTTGGATATCGCCGCTGTTGGAGTAACAGTGTTTGCAGACTAAGTTGCATTTATGAGTGAAATCCCAAACAACCAGAAACGGCGCGGAAAGCGACATAGGTCTTTTAATGCCAAAATAAGCAAATGACCGAACTAAATTCAAAACGGCAGTCTGCGCATAGCGGTCAGCTAAAAGCTTCTTAACCTTTGCCCGCTTAAACCCGAGACTTCTGCGCAGAAACTCCACCCAAAAACTAATAACCTGAGAGTAGAAACCACTGCATTGCCCGCATTGTTTGTCTTTTTTGCTAGCGTAATCGTCAAGTGCTGCCTCCAGCACCGTTCTGCCGCATTTGGGGCATTTTTTTAGCGAGAGCTGGAGCATCTTTTTGGTCATAGGCAGAGAAATGACTGCATTCCAAAATATATCGTAGCTAAGGATGTTCATACAGTTTTCTCCGTGCCGCTTTGGTAGTAAATTGAGTGTGTGGGATGTTAAATATTTCTCTAATCGCAATGCCGATTCAAAATGATGCAAAAGGCAATATAATTAAATAATCGACTAAGGTCGCAAAACGATATAAGATTGTAAATCTCGGAATATATTTCAGGGAAGAAATTGAAAAGAAGTGCTCTGCTGATTGCAACTATAGGATTGATTGCAGTTATAGTGGTATCCACGTTGATAATTTACGAACACGGCGTGCTCACCCCAGAAGGCTCCAATGTTCTTTGGCAACGCAACCTTGAGAATTTTGCCACTGCTTTAGCCACTGATAATGGAAAGGTTTTTACGATGGACATTTCTGGGAACGTCAATTGTTATGACAATCAAACTGGCAAATCAATCTGGAACGGTAGCAGTGTGGGTGGCTATTTCGCTGCAGAACTCACAGTGGCGGAAGGCAGGGTTTACGGCGGTTACAGGCATGCTTCCGTTGGATGTTTAGATGAGGCAACAGGGCAGTTTCAATGGAACCTTATTTATACCGCTGGCGTTAATCAAGCACCTGATAATCTTATCGTTGAAGATGGACAGTTGTTTGTGATTGCAGAAGGCCCCGGAGCAGGAGTTACTGCCCTCAACGCTTCAAATGGGCAGATTCTATGGCAAACACCCTACCGATTTGACATATTTGGAAATATAACTGACTCCAAGACTTGGTGGGTAAGCGGTTATCCGTTGGGAGGTGACCCCTTTGACGGCAGCAACGTTTATGCGTTAGGCGGCAACGAATCTGAGGTAAATATTTTCAAGCTGGATACGAACAACGGCAACATACTTTGGCACAGCAACCTAACATCATTCGTGGGGATTCCAAGTGTTATAACAATATATCAAGGGCAACTAATCGTAGAGAGCGGCAACCAAATCCTAAGTCTCAACGCCACGTCAGGCGACAGCCTCTGGAACATCGACGTTGGCGCCCGAATCCATTCCGCCGCCCCCCATCAAGGTTTACTTCTTTTCGGAGCCTCAGACGGCAACTTTTATGGGCTCGATTTACAGAGCGGCACTATATCTGCCACAACCAAAGTTGATAGTCAAAACTTCTTCTCCCTCGTTAACAGCGACAATGCCCTTACAGTTTTTCCCATACAGGTTGACCCTCAAAATCAACGGATATATTGGAGCTTTGGCATCACAGAACAAAACCAATTCAAAGCTACTATAGTCAGCCTCGACTTAGCCATACTAAAAGTTGAATGGACAAAACAAATCCAAGATAGCACCCTCTCCTTCGACAGCCAAACGGCTTCAGCTATCAACAAGGACGCTCTGTTTTTGACCGAGAATAATGCTCTTTGGGTTTTTAACGCCGCAAACGGTAACTTGGCTGAGAAGCCAACGCTTCGACCACTACGTGTTAGCGCCAGTGGAGGCGGACGAAGAGATGTTTGTGGCATCAGACCTCCAACTAACCGCATACAATTAATCTTAAGCGCATTAAGGCTATTAATAGAAGGTACACTGCTCTGGAGTAAGTGTTCATTTTAGAGCGAAGTGCTTAACTCTGAGAAGTTTTAAATTAATCCCTAGAGAGCCTCTTTGTTCTTGTCATTATATTTTGGGCGATTTCAAGGTCTTTGGTTGTGTTGATGTTCAGGAGAAACTCTGTTTCTTCCGAGATTATTGCGCTTGTTTCAATTTTGCCTTCGCTTTGAATTTTAGTCCCGTTAATGATGTTGATTCCCGATACTGCATACCAAATTCCATTGTATTCATCGATTGAAGAAATCGATAGACCTGCGTCTTCTCTTGCTTTAATTGGAACAAAAACCGCCAAAAAATCTTTTTTGCAGAATTCAAACTCGCTAACGATTTTGTCAAGACCTTTCCCTGTAATAGCTGGCACATCTGCTGGCAACGTGAGCACTGGACCAGTCCAGCCCAGATTGAAAACCGCTTGCTTCAAATCATCATGGTAACCTTTGGCTTTGGTACGCAGGATTTTCCAGCCTTTGTTGCGACAGTGTTGCTCAGTTTCAGATGTATTACCGCTCGTGACAATATAGAATTCTGAAACATTTTTCGCGCTGGCAACTGCTTCGGCAACCCAGTCAATCAGAGGTTTGCCCAAAAACTGTAACATTGGTTTTTCAGACGACAAGCTCATCCTTTTTCCCATTCCGCCAGCCATTATCAAACAAGGAACCTTCATGCGATCACCATGAGTGCCAAGGCAAGTAAAACTAACGTTATAGCTCGTGCAACCTCGTTTGTTGCTCCAATCATATCACCTGAAACTCCGCCAAAAACATTGTATGAGACTTTTCGCATTCCAAATGCAACGGGAATACTGACTAAAACCATTCCAACACTCGCTAATCCCAAAACTAAGTTGCCGAAAAAGCCGAAGCAGGTGAACGCTATCAATACGGCAATTGCATAAGCGGCGACGTTGAGTTTCTTTTTGGCTTTAGCAAGAAAAATTGAGCCTAAACCTTTATGTGATGGTTTGCCTGCCCAAATAATAGTTACCATTGAAAGCTTGGCCGAAACCTCAGCTGCAATAACCGCTCCGAATGCATACCCTGGATTCACTAAAAACAAGCCAGCAAACGCTAAAAACTCCACAGCTAACGCTAAAACTGCGCCTGCGTAAGTAACGGTCCAAGCATGAGCCTTCATTTTTCGGTCATGGACGTTTCGCAAACCAATAGCGTTGCCTAAATCGATTAAACCGTCAAAGTGTTGAAGCCCAGTTAAAACAGAGAGAAAAGCAATCGTCATGGCTGCAGGAATTAGGTTCCCTAGTACTGCTGTGGGCAAAGCAACAATATTTCCTGCTAACCCGAGAATAAACGAAACTACTATGTTTGAACCAATAAAATAAAATGCTCCAAGTAAACCAATAAAGCCGCCGATTAACGGAAAAAGCCAAACATTCTCTGCTGTTGTCAAGATGAAGTCTTCTTTTCCTCCAACCGGTATGATGGTTAGGAAAGACAGCAAATCCCTAAAAGTTTTTATAGTTTTCACAGGCGACATATAGCTTACAACTACCTATATGAAAATATAGGCTTTGTCGTGACTTGGATGGCTGACCTAAAAGGAAAAAAAGTTATGGTTACTGGCGGAGCAGGTTTTGTAGGTTATCACCTGTGTAATAAACTCCAAAATTTGACCGATGACTTAACGATTTATGATAATTTATCGAGCGGCAAGATTGAGAATGTTAATGATGTTTCGAAAGCAAAGTTCGTGAAGGGTGACATACTTGACCTAACAGGTCTCTTTGACTTACCCAAACAGGATTTAATTTACCATTTAGCTGCTCAGGTTGTTGTGCCGTATTCGATGGAGAATCCTATGATTGATTTTGAAACAAACGCCAAAGGCACGCTTAGCGTATTGGAGAAAGCCCGCAAAGATGATGCCAAACTGGTGTTTGCTTCTAGCGCAGCTGTCTATGGCAACCCAACCCAAATGCCAACCACGGAAGAGTACGGTTTTCATCCGGTTTCATGTTATGGCTTATCCAAAGTTGTTGGGGAAGAATATTGCCAAATGTATAGTGAGCAATATGGTTTAGATGTTGTCATCACTCGGTTTGCTAACGTTTACGGATTGCGTTGCCATGGTGTTATCCATGATTTTCTTGACAAACTTGCTAGGAACCCCAATAAACTTGAAATCATCGGTACTGGTTTGCAGTCACGCGACCTTGTGCATATTTCTGATGTCGTTGACCTATTGATTACTGTTGGCTCGCTTCAATCAGTAAATGGAGAAACCTATAATGTGGGCTTGGGAAAAACAACCAAGATCATAGACCTCGCAAAAATGATGCTAAAAATTCTTGGGCTTCATGACAGGACCCTGATCACAACTACCGGTGTATCCTGGCACGGCGATATTCACACTATTTGGTTTGATAACTCAAAAGCAAAAAAAGAACTGGGCTGGAACCCAAAGGTCACCTTGGAAGATGCTATTAAAGAAGTCATCGCTGACAGGAAAATAAAGATATGAGTACTGTCAAGCCAGCAAGAGGCCTGATAGCGCTTCTGCGACTTCCTTACTGGCTAATGACTGGTGGATTAGCAGTTTTAACGGCGTTTGCCATCTTAAAAGGCGACTTTTCGAGCATACAAACCAATATAGGCAATATGGCTTTCGGTTTGGTTGCATTATTAACTTTTTTTTCCATGGCATTTATAGCTTCTGCAGGTTTTGCCATAAATGACTATTTTGATCGCGAAAGCGATGCAGTCATTAAACCTAGACGTCCTATTCCTTCAGGTGCACTCTCACTCAAACAGGTTGTATTTGTTTCCGGGGCACTTTTTGCGTTAGGATTGATTCTTTCATCATTCATAAATTGGCTTAGCTTTACTATCATTGCTATTGATTCACTTTTGCTGTTGCTTTACTCGTACATGGTCAAGAAGAAGTCAGGTTTTGCAGCAAACCTATTAATGGGGATTTTAACGGGTACCGCGTTTATTTATGGGCAAGCTACCATTTCAGATACTATAAACTTAACTTCCTTTACACTTTATCCAATTGCGTTTGGCACCATTGGCGGCAACGTACTTCGAGACATTCTTAGCCTGGAGGGTGACTCTAAAGTTGGATATCCCACGTTGCCACAGAAAATCGGGACAATTAGTGCAGCTAAAGTCGGAGCGATATTTTTTCTCTTAACAGGATTGTTAGCGCCCCTGCCAGCTATACCCTTCTTTGCGGGTCACTTCACAGTTTATTATTTGCCGCTCATTCTACTTTGGAGTATACTTTTAATCTATGCTTCTATACGTCTAATGACTTCAGCTTCAACTGTGCAGAACATACGCAAATACGAACGTATCGTAACCATGTCGATGATATTGCTTCCTCTTGCGTTGATCATTGAAGCAGTCCTTGGGTGGCTATTAGCATGAGTGAAACAAAAAGCATATGTCCTGAATGCCAAAAAAAAATCGATGCCCAATTAAGTCAAGCTAATGGCAAAATACA
The DNA here is from genome assembly GCA_963775465.1 of Candidatus Bathyarchaeota archaeon. GTDB lineage: Archaea > Thermoproteota > Bathyarchaeia > Bathyarchaeales > Bathycorpusculaceae > Bathycorpusculum. The sequence goes on from CAVZIW010000003.1 coordinate 215,195, forward strand.
AATTACTAAGCGATGTCCAGAACATGGAGACTTTAAAGCAACCCACTGGCAAAGTAAGCCCATATTTGAACATATGCAAAAATACGACCAATTCCAATATCTGGGCGACCTAAATGCACCCAAAAACCCTGATGGCTGCCCCTATAAGTGCGAAACCTGCACTCAACATGCTTCAGGCACGGTTATAGGCGTAATTGACGTAACCAAACGCTGCAACTTCAAATGTGCAGTTTGCTTCTCTACTTTTCCCCAACAAGACTCAGATTATGAACCAACAAGAGAAGCACTCGAAAATATGTTGATATTCGCAAGCGAAGCAAATCCTAAACCTCCAGCCATTCTCTTCTCAGGCGGTGAACCTCTTGAACGAGAAGACATGCCTGAAATAATCGCTACTGCTCATAAACTGAAGTTCATGACTATTTTAGCAACTAACGGAACCCATTTAGTTGACACTCCTGGCTTAGCCAAGAAACTAAAAGACAGCGGTTTAAACATCGTTTATCTGTCATTTGATAGTTTTCATGAAGAATTCAACAAAAAAGTGCGGGGACTTGAGCTTGTTGACATGAAACTTAAGGCAATCGAAGTTTGCCGTAAATATGATATGGAAATAATTCTTGTAAATACGCTCATGAAGAGCCTCAATGACAAAGAAGTTGGTGATATGATACGGTTCGCCGCCAAAAACACCGATATAATTAGAGGTTTAATCTTCCAACCCATCGCGTTTACAGGGAGAGCAACCGAAAATCCTTTCCGTGAAAACTTCCGCGAATGGAGCTTTGCCGAAGGTGTTGAAAAACAAACTGATGGTGAAATAAAAGCTACTGATTTATATCCGATGTCGGTTATGACTTCGCCAATTAAAATTATGCGTAAATTCATGCAAAAACCTTGGCCGTTGTTCTCGTGTAGCCCACAGTGCGGTATAGTAAACTGGGTTTATGTTTCTAAAAACGGCAAAATGTTCCCAATAAACCGCTTCGTGAATTTTGACCGCTTCTTTAACAGCATTCGCAAGACCGCGGAGGCAGCTGAATCCAAAGGCAAAATGTCCTTGCTTTCGTCACTATTCATGGCATCTATGCTATCGATGGACATGTTCTTAGTTACAAAGGAAGTAGGAATGCCAACACTTGTTAAATCAATCATGCGCATGCATCTCTCACCATCGTACCAGTCGTTGGGAAAAATTCGACGCAGAATATTCCTGTTAGGCTGCATGGCCTTTATGGATTCTTTCAACTTTGACGTTAACCGCGTCCGCCGATGTGTAGTTCACTACATAACCCCTGACCTCAAAATAATACCGTTCTGCGCCTACAACAATGTGCATCGAGTGGCTATAGAAAAAGAATACGCACAACGCCAAAGCAAAACCCAATCAAACTTACAATATACTGTTTCTAACACAAATTCTAATGAGATTACGCCAAACGCTAAACTGAAAAATACTCGCAAGTAGTCTTGCTAAACGATATGCTCGCAAGTTTCTGTTTGTGACCACAATTGGTATTTATATGCAGAAAAACATACTTTGGCAATGTTTTAAGGCGATGAATCAACCATGACTCAGAAGTTTGCAACGACAATACTTAAGGCGCTAGAGGATACGCTGGATTTGCCCAAACTCGTAGAAACTAACGCCGATCCATTTAAAACATTAGTCGTAACGATAATTTCACAAAATACTACCGATACCAATACCGAACGTGCCTTCACAATTCTCTCCAAAAAGTTCGAAATTACTCCTAAAATATTGGCCAGAGCCCAAACAGGTGCTATTGAAGAATGCATCAAAATTGCGGGACTTTGCAAAAATAAAGCCAAAACAATACAAAATGCCTCAAATACAATTATGGCGAAGTTTCAAGGTTCACTTAACCCCATCTTGTCTTTGCCCATTGACGAAGCAAGAAATATTCTTATGGACTTACCTGGTGTCGGTCCTAAAACCGCAGACGTTGTTTTATTATTTTCTGCAAATAAACCCACTATTCCAGTCGATACACATGTGAATCGGGTTTCAAAGCGGCTTGGTTTGGCGCCATCTAACAGCGGTTACGAAGAAGTGCGCGCATGTCTTCAAGCAATATTCGAACCAAAAGACTACCTATCGGTACATCTGCTGCTGATTGCGCTGGGCAGAAAATACTGCAAAGCCCGTAGACCTCTCTGTCCAAAATGCTCCGTTAACTCCGATTGCCCCAAAAACAGTTTAGGGGTAAAGCAATGATTAAGCTTCCAAGTGAAGCTGAAGCATACTTTCCTTACAATAGTGTACGCCCCCACCAAGATGATTTCATAAGCACAGTTTACAGCGCAGTCGATAACAAACGTTCAGTTCTAATTGAGGGCAGCAACGGGCTCGGAAAGACTATTTCTTCGTTATCAGCCTGTTTGCCTGTAGCCATTAAAAAGAATCTAAAAATCTTGTATGTTGCTAGGACCCATCGTCAGCATGACCGTGTTATTGAAGAGCTTCGGGCAGTCTACAAGCGTCACCCTGTTTCTGGTGTTTCTATTCGGGGACGAAATGAAATGTGTCTTAACGCGTTTGCTGCTGACGGAGGATTTGATTCAAAGTCCATGATGGAGGTTTGCGAATTATTGAAAGCTAAGGGGAGGTGTCCATTCTACGTTAATGTGGACAATCGAACCTACGATTATCTCCAGCTTCAACAGCAAGTTGCCACCCACCCATATATGGCATCTGAAATTCTGCGTTTCTGCAGAAAAAAAGAACTCTGTCCATATGAGCTCGTTAAAGGGGCTGTTTCAGACGCAAAAGTGATAGCTTTAAGCTACTTGTATGTTTTTGACCCGCAAATACGAAATGCTTTTTTAAAAAATCTAGAAACCGACTTGGGAAAAATTATACTCATAGTCGATGAAGCCCACAATTTGCCTGAAACTGCCGTGGATATTTCAAGTAGCTCCCTTTCGTTATTCGTGATGAAACAGGCTGAGTCAGAAGCTAAGCACTTCGGCAAAAAAGATATTGAAGAGTTTGTAAGTTTTTTTAGAGATGAAGTCGAAAAAATAACTGACAAAGTCAGCAAAGAAGAAATTATTTCTCCTGACAGTTTAATTGAAATCATCCAAAAACAGGGAAACATCGCCAACCCCGAAAAATTCTTTGAACACATGCATGATGAAGGAGGAGCCATTAAGAAAACACTTTTAGCTGAAGGCAAAAATCCCCGTTCCTATGTACATGCTATGGGTGAATTTTTGCTAAAATGGCATGATACTGTAGATGATGACTCATTCATCAACGTAGCAAGCCATTATTTCACCAAAGAAAATAACAAAACTGCAAAACTAGAAATTGTCGCCCTTGACCCAGCCAAAATAACTGAGCCCATTTTCGCGTCAACCTATGCTAACGTTATCATGTCAGGTACTCTTCAGCCTTTGGAAGCTTACGCGCGAATCACTAGGCTTCCTCAAAGCACTGTAAGGTTTCTTGCACCTTCGCCATTTGCCAAAGAACATGTTTTCTCAGCAGTTAGCTGTGGCGTAACTACTTCTATGGAAAAAAGGACTCCCTTAATGTATAAAACAATGATAGAACGCATTAACGAAGTCGTGAACAGCACCCCCACCAATACAGGAGTTTTTGCAGCTTCTTTTCAAGTCCTAAACCAGTTGTTGGAGGCAGGGTTAGAGGACTCATTGCTTAAGCCCTTATTTCACGAACATCGCGGTATGACCTCCAAGGCAAATGAGAAGCTCGTTCAGGATTTCAAAGTCTGTGGCTGCAAAGGCGGCGCTGTGTTTCTAGGGGTTCAAGGTGGACGAACTTCAGAAGGAGTGGATTTTCCTGGTAACCAAATGGATTCGGTAATTGTTGTAGGGGTGCCTTATGCAGAGCCGACACCAAGAGTCAAAGCACAAATTGACTATTATGAGAAATGTTTTCCAGGGTTAGGCCGCGAATATGGCTACATTTTGCCAGCAATGAAAAAAGCTTCTCAAGCTGCAGGAAGACCCATAAGAACTTTAGAAGATAAGGGAGCTATTGTGTTTTTGGACTATCGTTTTTCTACCACTTACTGCCGAAACTTCTTACCATCATGGATAACTAATTCAATGAAAGTTTTACCTGATAAAAGGGACGTTTTAGCAGTCGAAGTCAGCGATTTCTTTAGAAATCAATCTTGAGCTTCCTTAATATTCATATCTGCTAGAACGTTTCTAAACACAGATCCTTCGTTGGCTTCAAAATGATTTTCGTCTTTTTTCCTGATGAACCCGCACTTTGTTATTCTTCTGCGATTGTTTGCCGAGTGCTTATATTTTTCAGAAACAAGGTGAACCCAGGTAAATTTGTAAAATAAAAGTTGCCTAATTGCTACGAATTGTTTGTCGCAATAAGCTTCCTCCTTTTATAAACGTGCCCAGACCTGCCTGCTATACGAATGGCTGAAGAAATGTGCCTAATTTTACGGGTATGCTTTTTTTGGGGTTTGTCAGTTCCTGCTTCGTTCACCACTTCCAACTTTACCTGGATTGGCAGAACATTATCTAGATCAATCACCAGGTCTCTGTAAATGGGCGTTCCATTTCCAATCTTAACCACAACGTGTGTATGTTCAAAGTTTACGTTTCTTGTTGCCCTAAGCGCGCTATTAGATAATTCACGAACGCTGAAATTATTACTTTCTTCAATTACTTTTCCATCAGCCAAAACAGCCAATCCAATTGTCTCACCTGGGTCAATTCCAATAACTATTCTATCAAACATTTCTTTTCCGAGAAGAATCCTTTTGATCTCGCTAATTAAATTCTCTAACTCGTTCTCGCTTTTAAAAACAAGAATTTTTCCATAGTTTACCAGGCTCTTTTCTCTTTCGGTTGTTATTACTATCTTAACTCTGGTAAAAATTGGATTACCTGGGATTATACTGCTGAAGGCAATGTTTTGTTCTTTTAGTGCGTTAACGATTAGGAAGTATGCTTTGCCTTGGATTGTTGCAACTGCAACTTTTTCTTTCATAAAGAAATCCTTAAAGTATACGTTTAAGTGCAAAACTCATTATTATCTTCAAGTTAATAATCCTGACGTGAAAAAATGGTGGAAATCCAGACAGGCTGCAGTTGCATCGATACTAATATAGGCGGCGGAATCAAAAAAGACGTCATAACTCTAATTTATGGAGCTCCGGAAACAGGGAAGTCTACCCTCGCAATGCAGTGCTCCGTTAACTGTGCTATTCAAAACTTGAAGGTTCTTTTTGTGGACTGCGACAACACATTCTCAACAAAGCGGCTTGCCCAGATTTCTGGGGACAAATTTGATGAGGTTGCTGAACGAATTATTTTAGTTAAGCCCAAGAATTTTTGTGAGCAAACTGCTTTTATAGACCAAATTCAAGATTACGTAAACAAAAATGTCGGGTTAATCGTATTTGACACTTTGACTTCGCTTTATGGAGCAGAAGTCTGCGAAACTTCAAGTAAAACTTTCTCTATTAACCGTGAATTAAACAGGCAATTAGCTATTTTGGCGCAGACTGTAAAAATCTGCAAAATCCCCCTGATAATCACCAGCCAAGTCCGAAGCATTTTAGGCGAGCAAGAAGATAATGTTCGACCTGTAGCGACTAGAGTTTTAAAGTTTTGGGCAGAAACCATAATTGCATTAAAACCAACTGAGCAGCCTCAAATAATAAAGGCGGTTCTTGAGAAAAAGCATGAGACTGATAATGAAGTTGTATGTTATGTACAAATAGGGGAAATGGGAATACAAGATAGCAACCCCTAATTAATGGTTGAAAGTCATGGATATTGCACTGCTACTCGTTGAAGCTTTGAAATTCATTTTTCCAGCATATTGTGCCAACGGCACACCTGTCCTTGCTGGAGGCGGAACCAAAATGGATTTTGGCAAAAACTTTATCGACGGCAAACGCGTTTTTGGCAATAACAAAACTTTCCGCGGTTTTTTTTTCGGGTGGGCAGTTGGGTTTGCTGTTGGCTTAATGGAAGGATTTGTTTTCGGTTTTGAAAATTTTCCTGTTCTGTTTGCTTTGCTTATTCCGTTGGGAGCGCTTTTGGGAGATTTGACTGGGGCTTTTGTAAAACGTAGATTAAGCATTGCTCCAGGAGGCTTGTTACCTATTGTGGACCAGGTTGATTTTGTAGTGGGGGCTGTTGTCTTTTCTCTTCCACTTGCATTGACTATTTGGTCAACTGGTGTTATTCCTTTTTGGCAGATAGCTGTGGTCGCATTGATTATTACTCCGCCAATTCATCTATTAACTAATTTCTGTGCGTATAAATTGAAGTTAAAGAAAAATCCTTGGTAAAAAAAGAATGAACGGTTTAGAAAGACTGTCCGCCCGTTGCTTTGAAACCAATAGAGCCTTCTAAGAACAGATAAGCCAAAAGTAAAAATGTAACACCGACTACCAGCATCATGTAAGCTTGTCTTGGTTTATATGCACTCTTTGAGCTCTGGTAAACCATAAGTAATCCAACAAATCCTAAAGCATACAATATTACCGAGATTAAAGTATCAGATATGAATTGATGACTTATATCCGGATACAGAAAAAAGAATCGCCCGTTTACATAGGCCGAGGGTTGATGAGCTGCAGCGTCTGGGCCAATCAGAGTGTACAAGCCACCGCCAAAGAGGAATATGGCATATGCGAGCCCTGTTACTGTAACTATGAATGATGAGGGTGCGTTGGTTGAGACTTTGCGGAACCACCTGCTAAGTGAAAATGATAAGTCTCCGGAAGTTTTCTTAATTTTATTAGACATCTTTGCGCTCTTCCTCAATTAGGTACTTTGCTACATCTTTAGCCCATTCTCCAGTTAATGAATTTTTCTGAATGCGCACTAAATATTGAGTCCAAGTAACATCAAAGGCTTTCTTCCAAACCTCAAATTTCATTAGAAGATTCCTATAAGCCTTCAAATGCAACTCGCAAAACCCCTCTTCAGAGACTTCTACATCACACACTTTACATTTCATCGCTTTGGCTCTCTTTTTGTCGGGCAATTTTGGTTAAGGCAAAATTTCCAAGGCTTTTTACCTCGACCATAAACGGCGATGGTTGGAGAACCGCAACACTTGCAGTTGTCCAGCGGTTTAATAGTGCCCTTCTGAGGGAGAGGAAACGAGTTTTTACATTTGCCTTCAAAATAATTTGTGCAGCCTACAAAACGCTTCCCAGATTTTTTAGAACGTAGAATTATGAGTTCACCGCCGGCACATTCTGGGCAAGCTCCAACGCTTCTTTCTTGCATATTTAATTGGAGGATAGCCAGACTCAATTTTGTGCCTATAGCTTCTTCTTTTTCTTTTAACGTGGCTGCTACTGTTGATAGCGTTGCAGTTGCAGTTTGGAGGACAGATTGCTTTGTTTCTTTGCCTTGTTGGATAGCCTCCATTTCTAGCTCAAGGTTTCTTGTTAATTCAGGAGAGATTATTGTCGGACAATATTTTGAGAGAACCTCTGTTACCTTAAAACCAATGTCAGTGACGGCAAAGTTAGCAGTTCCACTTAGATATTTGCGGTTAAATAATGTCTGAATAGTTGTTGCCCGGGTTGCTTTGGTTCCAATTTGTTCTTTCTCCATCTTCATTAGTAAGCTGCGAGGATTAAACCTTGCAAGCGGCTTAGTAAAATGTAAATTTAAGGCAACACGCTTAACCTTAACTTTTTCTCCCTCAGCCAATTCAGGTACGGATATTTCCTTGAACTGAACGTATGGATTGTAAAATTTTATCCACCCTTGGAACATTGTTCTTTCTGCGCTGTAAAGAAAAATGTTTTCGTTTATGTTTACTTTTGCATTTATGCTTTGTTTGAGTGCTGGTTCAGCAAATACGGCAAAAAAACGCTTAACAACTAAATCGAAGATATTTCTGTCAACAGTACCGAGTGGTTTTTCAGAGAGATTCCCAGTTGGGTAAATAGCTGGATGCGCGGGATCGAATTTTTTGCCTTCGTTAGGCTTTAGTAAGGGTTTAGCTAAGAGTTCAGTTGCAGCTTTGGCGTAAGTTGGTGCTTTGGATAGTTTTTTCAGAATTGTTTGGTAACCTATTGAGGCTGGAAGCTTTTGGCTGCTTGTTCGAGGATAAGAAATCATTGCATTCAAGTATAAACTTTGCAAAACATTTGAAGTTCTCATAGGAGTATATCTAAAAATACGGTAGGCTTCACTTTGCAAGGTGGTGAGGTCAAAGGGTACTGGTGGATTTTTCTCAAACATACTTATGTTAACAGCTTCTATAAAGCCTTCTTTAGTCTTACAAGTAGCCTTAACCGCAGATACTTCAGATAAAGTCTCAAGCGTTTTTTCATATTCAACGTCGAGCGTAACATCGTTTGTTTCTACTTTTGCTGTTATTGTCCAGTATGGTGTGGGTACAAAAGCTTGGATGTTTTTTTCCCGTTTTTCTACAAATTTTAAGGTTGGACCTTGAACTCTCCCCGTGCTAAAGGTTGAATAATGGCCCGAACTGCGTTGAACTGCTTGGGTCAATGCTCTTGATAAGTTTATTCCGTAGAGCCAATCCAGTTCATGCCTTGTTAAACCTGCTTCAACCAAAGCAAAATCTAAATGTGGCAGCAGGTTTGAATAAGATTGCTGTAGCTCCTCTTTGGTAAGTGTTGAATATTTCATTCTTTTAGCTACTTGTTCTTTGCCGTTACATGCATACTTCAGAATGTTGTAACCTATAATGCTGCCTTCTATGTCAAAGTCGCATGCATCTACAAAGATTTCAGCTTTCTTAGCTAAATCTGAGATAACTTTCAGCCAAATCCTGATTAATGATGTTTTGCGTTCTGCTTGGTATCGTGGAACCCATTGATAGTCAAAAACTGGATAATCGCGTTTGCCTTTTTGCCTGCATGCTATCGTATATAGATGTCCCAATGCTGGAACCACCACGATTTTGCCTTTGTTATACGCTTGATAATTGGGTACGCTATTAGTGATTATTTTTTTCGCTTTTCCATTTTCATCTAGGGCATTTGCTATTTTGTTCGCTGCATCAGGCTTTTCAGTAATAATAAGCGTGTATTTTTCCAAAGACTCAGCAGACGCACTTGGCATTTCAAAAGAAAACAATCATCACAAGTATTAAAGTAACTTTTCTCTATCCAGCCAAGTTAAGGCTTAATTATAAAGCAATCAATAAATATTCCATACTCTTCTATATGGCGGGGGATTTGAGATGCCGCAACGCGTAATTTGCCATGGTTGCAGTCATATTTTATATGAAGGAAATGAGCTAAAACCGCCTGACGAAGTTATTACCCTAAATGGCGGAAAATGTCCGAAGTGTAATAGAAAACTTTCTTTGTTGCCCATTGGTGTAGAAGTTAAACCAGTTAACAAGCGTTGAAACCTACCTTGGATAATCAGCCTGCAGTATCCTTAGGTTTGTCAGTTGAAACTCATTGGGAGACAGCCGCTAAAACCAAAATGGGCAAGTATTTAACTAAACTTGAAACAGCCTTTATCAATAAATCTGTAATGCTTGACAAAGAAAATTTGACTGTGATGGATGTTGGCGCCGAAGCAGGACGTTTTTCCCTTATGGCATCAAACCACAATGCAACTGTGGTGAGTGTCGATGTCGATTCTTACGCACTTAAAAGACTCAAACTCAAAGACAAACAAATCAATATTATTCAAGCTGATGCGCGAAAACTTCCGCTAAGAGACGGTCTTTTCGATGTTGTTTTCATGATTGAAGTGCTAGATTATATTCCTGAACTGCAAGAAGCTTTGTTGGAGTGCAAACGTACGTTAAAAAATAACGCCTCTAGTATTCTCTCTTTCGGTAACAAGTCAAGTCTTAAAGCAAAACTGAAATCGATCAAAGGAAAATCTTATCGACACAACTACCGAGAAGTAATAGAATGCTTATCCGAAACAGGGTTTACAATGAACATGAAAACTGGTTACAGCTGGTTGCCTTTTGGAAGGACTTCTCAAAATCAACTGATTCCTATTTTGGCAGGTGTTGAGCGATTTTTTGGGTTAAGACGAATTGTTAGGTTTAGTCCCTGGGTTATTATGTATGTAACTAAATCGTCTTAATTGCTTGAGCCTTCTTCATGGGTTTTGGAAAGCCATAAATAAATCGCCAATGTGTAAAATACACACAATCGGAAAATACAGAGAAAGAGATGGCTAAAGTGGGGGACTCAGTTAAGGAACGACTCGGTAATAGCTTGTCTATTTTTAGCGGATTACGTATTCAGGTAAGTCACGGAACAATCATAGCTTATTCAGCGTTAATTCTAATTTTCTTTATTGCCTTCACAATACGTATTTTGCCGCTGCGATGGGAAAACCTCTCAGGAGGCACTGCTCTTCTAAATGAGTTTGACCCATACTATCAATTCAGCATAACCCAACACATGGTTAACGACGGGTTACTATCACCTTATTGGCCAACTCATTGGATAAACACCATGAAATGGTTCCCCGATGGCTTAGACATGTCTACTTCACTTCCAGCTCTGCCAATGACTGCAGCGGCACTCTACCAAATCTTCTCAGTGTTTGGAGCAAACATTGATTTAATGACATTCACTTCAATACTTCCAGCTGCAATAGCCGTAGTTTCCTGTTTCATACTCTATCTAGTCGGCAAAGACATGGGTGGACGAACTGTTGGTCTATTCTCGGCGCTATTTCTTGCCTTGGCACCATCGTTTTTACAAAGAAGTTCTCTGGGATTTTTCGACACTGAAGTCCCCGGTGTACTTGGACTAGTTCTTTTCATTTTCTTGTTCCTTAGGTCATTAGACGGTAATCGAACTTTGCGCGGATCCATAATGTACTCATTAGGTGCAGCAGCAGCATTAGGATATTTCATCGCAGGATGGGGAGCAGCTTACTACTTGATTGGCCTATCAGTACTATTTGTTTTCGTCTTAGTTCTTCTTCGAAGATACAGCCAAAGAATGCTTATCAACTATAGCATAACTTTCGGACTTGCACTTTTTATAGGAACAAAAGTCCCGTACATATCACTTAGTTACCTCATTTCAGGTGCTGTTCTGCCCGTGGCGGCAATGTTTATCGTGCTTATAGTTGCAGAAATACTGCGTAATAACATCTCCATGAGAACAAAACTCTCCCTTGCAATAGGTACTATGATTGCAATAATTGCTGGATTTGCCGCCCTATCCCTAACAGGCTTAATGGGTAGCATCGCCGGAAAATTCATAACGGTTATTGACCCCTTCATCAGAGCATCAAACCCACTCGTTGATTCAGTAGCTGAACAAAGAATTTCAGCTTGGGGAAACATCTACATCGAACTAGGCATCAGTATACTCTTCTTTTTGGTTGGTCTATATTTCACATTGCGAAATCCAACCAACCGCAACATCTTCTTCCTGCTTTTTGCTGCAACATCGCTTTACTTCGCAACATCCATGGTCCGATTGCTAGTGCTTTTCGCACCGGCATTTGCGATAATAGCAAGTATCGGAATCATTGGAACGCTTAAACCATTTTTCACATTGCTCCAGGAAGCACCAAGAACATTAGCAAAATCAAAACGCAAGTTGGCGCGCGTAAGCAAAGAATACAGCGGTGTAGCCGTATTTCTTTTATTTATGATTCTTGTAACGAACTTTGCGTTTTCACCCCAAACAGGCGGAATGCCAAGAGTAGTTGATCAAGCATTCATACCTTTAGCAATCAGTGGTTCTAGTCTTCCCGTTGGCGGAGCGAACCTCAACGCGCCAGTAGGGACATGGCTGGAAGCAGTTAACTGGCTAAAGGAAAACGTTCCTTCAACCACCGCAGTGGTAATGTGGTGGGACTATGGCAACTGGCTAAGTGACCTAGGAAACGTAACTAGTTTAGCCGATAATACAACAGTGAATGCTACACAAATACAGAACGTTGGATTCACTTTCATGGGTACCGAAAACCAATCTCTAGCAATGCTTAGCGGCTATGGACAAGACCGAGTCAAATACATCGCCGTCTTTACAGTGCTCCAAATATCTCAGCAGGATAGTTCAACCTATGTTGCAAGCCCAGCTGGATACGGAGATGAAGGCAAATGGGTATGGATGGCAAGAATCTCAGGACAAGGAGCAGAACGATTAGTAGAACAAGGATACATAACTAACGGAACCATGTGGACTGATGAAACTGCATTCGGTGCCACTAATCCAACGACAGGTAGATTTGAATGGAATGACCGCGGCTTGAATTGTACTGTCTTTGAATTAATGAACTACGCTGAAGTACAATATGCCAACACTGTAACAGCTGCACTTAGCTCACAAGGAGTATCAGTAATACCTGACCAAACAACTACTGAACCAAAATACTTCCAGATGGCAGAATTTGCGGGCATAAACGCATCACCCTACCAATATGGCGGACTAATCCCACTCGTTGCTATCTACTCAATTGACTGGGCATCATACAACGCAGACAATGGCATAACTCCTCCAACTTAGGCAGGAAGAAAACCTTGGTATTTCCAAAGGTTCCCGACCAGCACAAAGTTGGACGACCTTTAATACCAAATGGTTTAGGCGCTATCTACGTCATAGCCACAATAGTCTATCTTTTCTCGATTTACTTCTTAAATAGAGTCTTTACTTTGGGGATAGATGCCTCAATAAACAGCGTTTCTGCCGCCTTGACACTTGCAGTTTGCATCCTGTTCGGAGGCTTCATGGGACTTCTCGATGATTTTATGGATTTGAAATGGCGATACAAAGCCTTCATGCCGCTGATTGCAGCCCTGCCTTTAATGTATTACGTTTTTGAGGGTCTCCAAACTGGGGCCATAAGGACTTCTATATCACTTCCATTTCTGGGAACTATACCTTTTGGAGCCTACTACGTTTTCCTTATAGTCCCCCTAATTGTAATGATTGTCACAAACACCGTTAATCAGCTCGGCGGCTTGAACGGGCTAGAAACCATTTGCCCAGCCATAGTTATTTTGGGGTTGATTGCTCTTTCCCCTTCCCCCTCATACATTCTTATGATTGGACCCTTAATTTTCTGGTTATTTCTCGCTTATTTTAACGTAAGAGGCAAAATTTTTGTAGGTAACACAGGCTCTTTTGCAATAGGAATAAGTATTGCATCTTTCGCTGTAATTTCTGACTTAAAAGTTGACTTGTTAATCTCGATTTTGCCTTTCATTTTCAACTCTTCAATTATACTTCTCTCAGTCTTTTTCGTCAACAAAAAAGCTTCAGTTACCTTTGACGGAAAAAAACTCTGCTCAGACAGCAGAAAAAGTCTAGTCACCACCATAACTTACCGCCGTCCTTTAACAGAACGACGAATTGTTCAAATAATCGCTGGCATTGTGGCACTCTTTACCCTTTTAGGAGCCGTAATTCAGTTACTTTAAGTATAAGCCACTATATTGAGGCTTAACTTTCAGTCTATCGATAAAACGGCACACGTAATAATTGTTAAGCAACCAAGACAGCACAAATTTCCAGATAATAATTCTTTTTATATTGTTTGTGATTTGTTTTACAGTCATGATTAACGCACAAGCATTTACAGGTATTAGGACTTTCATTTTCTTAGAGGAGAGCGCCTTTATCTTTTGACCTTGGATTCTGCTTTTTCTTCCAAGGTGCATAGGTCATCTTGGGTTAGTTCAGTTCTCCCTTTTAACATCGCATTAGGCCCTGTAAGCACTCTTGTTCAGTTGTTGATATTAAACTTCAACGGAACCGTAGTGGAGGTTGGATTGGCGCTAACCTTGTTTAACGCTGTAAGTATTCCAGCTGCTTTGTTCTGGGGTTTAGTAACGGACCGCTTTCAACAGCGTCGTCGAATGATTTTAGCTAGTTTCTTGGTAACACCTTTACTTTTAACATTGTTTCTCATTGCTAGAACGAGTTATTCGATTTCTTTCTTGTATGCATTATTATCTTTCGCCACTGCTGCTTCCACTACTCCACTAAACCTGCTTGTTATGGAAACAGAACAAAAATCTAAGTGGGCTTTAGCCTTCGCAAGATTTTCCATGATCGTAACAATAGGACAAACGCTTGGTCTGCTTTTAGGTATGGTGTGGACATTCTATATTCCTTTAGATTTATTGGTAATTCCCTTAGCTGTTTCATCCTTGATTTCAGCTGGGATGGCAGCATTTCTGATTAAAGAACCTAAAATCGTTTTTGAACGCCAAGTCTTGGTTATGCATAAACAAAGTTTTTTCCATAGGCTCCGTCATTCTCCATACTTATTTCTAAAAATTCCTCAGCACAGGGATTTTAGGAGTGTATTTAGGCATCTTCGGCATGTGCTCATCAGACACACTCCTCTTCTTTATCTTGCCATTTTTGCTTTCTTCTTATCCGCTGGCATCTTTAATACTTCCCTGGTTCCGGCATTAGACTCTATCGGGGTCTCCAATTTATTGATTTTCTCCGTGATAATGTTAGGTATGATCGTTCAGATCATTTCGTTTAAATTTGCTGGACCGTACACTGAGAAAAAATCGCCGGTTAAAAGCGCTATTTGGGGGCTATTACTCAGAGCTGTTGCATATGGTTTGATAGGCGTCTTTGCCTACTTCTTAACTGGTTTTTCGTTTTTACTTGTTGTCTTGATTTTTTACCCTTTAGCCTCTGGAGTGGCTTATTCAATTTACTATACCGCTTCAAACACTTTGATTTTTTACTCGCTCAGTCCACGACGAAACGGGTCGTCTTTGGGAGTTTACAGCGCTTTAGCAGGAGCAGCAACTATGTTAGGTTCTTTCTCTTCAGGATTCTTATCGTATTACGGCGGGTTCTATTTAACATTCAGCATTTCTGCTGTGTGCTTGGTAGTTTCCGCTTGGCTGCTATCATTAATCAATCGTTCAGTTGCAGAACTTGAAACAATTAATTCTGGCTGATTTTTATATTATTTGTTCGCTCAACATATGAATAAACTACGTTCAAAAATTCAATAATAGCCAATAAGTACGATGAATCATCGTTATGAAAGAATATTTTTAGACTTTTCGCAGCTACCTACGATACCACCATTTTGTATTTTCAATTTGTTTCGCAATCAGACGCACACACAAAAATTGCAGCGCCATTTGTTCGATATGTTTTTTACGGTAAATCGCTAGTGCTAATGTGGGAACAGTTTTGGTGAAACTCAAAGGCTTCCAAAAACTAACTCTAACTGACCAAGCAATGCAAAGTTGGTTTGACGAACTGCAACTTGGTAAACCTAAAGTAGCAAAAGTTACTTTACAGAATGCCCTAAGTAGAATTTTAGTTGAAGATCTAATTGCACAAGAAGATTTGCCTCGTTTTGACAAGTCAGCCATGGATGGCTACGCTGTTAAAGCAGGAAATTTGGTTGGCGCAACTCAATTTAAACCTGTGATTCTCCAGTTAACCGACGCAGAACAAGTCGGAGTTAACGAAGCTAAGCAGGTTTGGACAGGAAATCCAATTCCCCACGGTGCAGATGCCGTAATTATGATTGAAAACACTCAAAAACATGAAGGGCGATTGAATGTTGGCAGTCAACTTGCCCCGGGAGATAACATTTCAAAAAGAGGAGAAGACGTCAAGAAAGGCGATGCTGTAGCTAAAGCAGGCACACGATTGAACCCTTACCACATCGGTATGGCAGCAGCATTAGGTTACACTTATCTTAAAGTTGCCCAGAAACCCAAAGTGGCCATCTTGCCCACAGGCAACGAACTCGCTGAATTGGGCACGGAACGCAAAACAAACCAAATTTACGATTCAAACAAAACCATGATTTCAACAATGTGCAATGAAATAGGTGCAGAAACAGTTGATTGCGGTTTGGCAAAAGACAACCTTGATGAAATCACCGAGAAAATCCAGAGCGGCCTAAAAAGTAACGACGCAATAATTACCACAGGAGGAACAAGCGTTGGCGGATTAGACTTGTTGCCTGAAGCAGTTAACAGATTAGGAAAACCGGGGGTAATTATTCATGGAGTTGCATTGCGTCCTGCCATGCCCACCGCCCTTGCGGTTTTAGATGAAAAACCAGTGCTGATTCTTTCAGGCAATCCAGTGGCCGCAGTAATTGGATTCGAAGTATTCGGCAGACCTCTAATCTGCAAAATGCTTGGAATGCCCAAAGAAGAGCCACGTCCCATGGTCTCTGCAAAACTATCAAAAAGAGTAACCAGTGCTCTCGGCAGAAAAACATACATTCGAGTAAAAGTAACCTTAAAAAACGGCGAATTAATCGCTGAACCCGTAAGTGCAAAAGGCTCAGGTTCAATATCAACAATGACCCAAAGTAACGGTTTTCTAATTGTTCCTGAAAATCGAGAAGGAGTTTGCGAAAATGAAACAGTGTTTATCCAGATGTTTAGCAGTTTGGAGTCAGAGTAAATGTTTAGAAAACTGTTAACTTTTGATGAAGCAAGAAAAATCATACAAAACCATTTTAAACCCACATCTCTCGGAGAGGAAGACATCGTGTTGTTGGAAGCATCCAACCGTGTGCTAAGCGAAAACGTGGCCTCAACTTTAGATATTCCGCCCTTTAACCGTTCAACCGTTGACGGCTACGCTGTTAGAGCTCAAAACACGTTTGGAGCAGACGAAAACTCGCCTGTTTCTTTAAAGGTGTGCGGTGTTGCCAATGTCGGTGAGCAACCAACCGTCAAGATTGCAGAGGGTGAAACAGTAGAGATTGTCACTGGCGCTCCGATTCCTGTTGGTGCAGACGCTGTTGTTATGGTTGAAGATACAGAACGAGAGGACAATGAACTCCAAGTTTTTGGTGCTGTTACCGCTAATGAGAATGTAATGAAGAAAGGCTCAGACATTAAGAAAGGACAATTAATCCTTAAAAAAGGACAATTGTTGGGTTCAAGCGAAATCGGGGTATTAGCAGCTTTAGGTTTAACTTCGGTTAAGGTGCTTAAAATTCCAATAGTTGCAGTTCTCTCAACGGGCGGTGAAGTAAATGAGCTGGGCAAAGAATTACCTCCCGGAAAAATCTACGACATAAATGCCTACAGTGTAAGTACCGCCGTTATCGAAAGTGGAGGAAAACCCGTTTACTTAGGTGCAGTTCCTGATGAAAAAAATGCCTTAACAAAAGCATTGCAAACAGCTTTGGCTTCTTCGGATATGGTTATTACTTCTGGCGGTGTTTCTGTTGGTCCAAAAGATTACACGCCGCAAATTGTTGATTCATTGGGCAAACCTGGAATCGTAGTTTACGGAATTGCGGTTAAGCCGGGTAAACCAACTACTGTCGGTTTTGTTGGAGACAAACCGGTGTTCTCGTTGCCTGGTCACCCCACTTCAGCATTACTGATTTTTTATTTGCTTGCTAGACCCCTGATTCTGCAATTGGCTGGAAGACCAGTGGGTGGTTTAAAGACGGTCAAAGCAATTGCCGGTTCCCGGATGTTTAGCGCAAGAGGCAGAAGAACCTTCGTGATGGTCAAATTAGAGTTCGATAAATCTTGTCGCTTGATTGCTGCACCTGTGGAAACCGGCGCTTCTGGCGCAATTACCACTTTGGCAAACGCCGATGGATTTATAGAAATTGCTGAAAATGAACAGTTTGTAGATGTGGACCAAGAAATTAACGTTTTTCTATTGAAGGGTTTCGGCAGAGGGGTTTAGCTTCTTCTTTTTAGAAGCATACCGATCGCTACCAACCACGTTAGTATGACTAATGCTATCATGCTTAAAGCAACTGTTATGTTACTCAACCCAACTGCAAATAGTGTGTAGAGAGAGAAGACTGTGTTAACAATGAATAGAAAAGCAACAAGCCAAGGTGCCCACGCTCTTTTTGTGAAAAGACTATAAGCAGTTATTAAACTCGCAATTGCCAGAAACCCTACATGTGGAGGATAACCTGAAAGTGGTAGAGATGCCAGAAAAACTATTCCTGCAATTCCAAAGAATGCAATGACTGCTAATTCTAAGCGGTTGAAACTCTTGAGTCTTTTTGCAATGGACATGGTTTTTCGCCTTTACCTTAAGCAGTGAATGTTTTGTTAATAAATTTAATGTATTTGATTTGGCTGACTTATGCCAAAATAGGTTTAATTCGCTTTTGGTTTGTACCTTTTTCCTATAAACCTTACTATTTGCTGAGCAATGAGAATATGTTTGATGCTGAAGTATTTTGTTTCGGCAAAATTAACTCCGACTATTTATTTTAGTTCAATATGTTTCTTTGATAGCTTGATTTATTTGTAAATCTACATTATATTAATTAGAAACGAGGGATCGCAATGCCTAAAGAAGAGCTATCTGTCTTAACAATTGGGCACTCTACTAGAACGCTTGAAGAATTCATTGAACTTCTGGAAGTCTACGGAATCACCTTAGTTGTCGATGTACGAACCGTTCCACATAGCAGACACAATCCCCAGTTTAATAAAGAAGCAATGCCAGCTAATCTTAAGCCCTGTGGCATTGGTTACATTCATATTCCCGACATCGGTGGTTTTCGGCGCCCTAAACCTAACTCAGTAAACTCAGCTTGGGGAAATGCTGGTTTTCGCGGATACGCCGATTATATGCAAACTAAAGAGTTTACAGAAAACTTGCTAAAGATCATCGCTCTGGCCAGAGAAAACCGTTTGGTGTTGATGTGCGCGGAAGCGTTGCCTTGGAGATGCCACAGAAGTCTAATCAGCGACGCTCTAATTGTTAGGCATATTGACGTTGGACATATTATAAGTAAAACCAGCATAATAAAACACAAACTAAACGAATCAGCCTACGTGGAAGGAACAAAAATAACCTATCCACTATACGCCAAAAAAACCCCTCAAAGAAGTCTAAGCGACTTTGGATCCCATTTCGAACCAAAGAATAAGTGAGTTAATTCGCTTTTCCTTTTTGAAGTTTTGCAATAAAGAAGCCGTTACATTGATGGATGTGGGGGTAGAGTCTTTGACATTGGACTAAACCTTTTAGTCCTGGCAATCCAATTTTCGGTTCAATGTCTAACAGCTTGAAATCAGGATGCTCCTGAAGGAACTGCTCAATTATACCCTCATTTTCTTCCAAGGTTATACTGCACGTAGAATAAGTCAAGACACCTCCAACGGCTACTTTTTCTGCGCAATTATTAATCATCTGCCATTGGATTTCCGACATGTTCTGAATTGATTTTGGGCTTAAGCGCCATTTCGCCGAGGGTTGTTTGGCAAAAACACCCGTACTTGTGCATGGCGGATCCAAAACCACTAAATCTGCTTCACCAACAATTGGCAACGAAACCCTAATATCAGCGACTACTGGCTCTGCAATTTTTGAGCCCATCCGACTGTTCTCTTTTTTCCAGGTTTTCATTCGTTTAGCAGAAAAATCAACAGAAAAAATGGCGCCTTTGTTTTGCATAAGTTGGGCGAGGAAGGTTGTCTTAGCTCCTGGAGCAGCACAGACATCAAAAACTGTATTCCCAGGTTTGGGCGCGGCTACTTGAGTTGCAAAACAGCTTGCTTTATCTTGTATATAGAACAGGCCTTCTGCATAACTCGTAAGCGCGTTTAGAGGTTTTTTTGTTAAATTTACCTTGTAAGTATAAGGTAACTTTTCGACTTTTTGGAAATCGACACCTTCTTCGGTTAGCCTTTGCACAAAGTCATCTTCGGTTGTTCTCAACTCGTTAACACGGATATAGTTAGGGGGAGTTTTCATACTGCCTTCCAAAAGCTCTCCTGCAGCGTCTTCACCGAAAAGTTTGAAACAATACTCCACAAACCACTCAGGATGAAAAGTCTGCAAACTAACCCGCTCCAATTTAGTGACGCCTTTAATGATTGACTCGACTTTCTCGCTCAACAAAAAGCCCAAATACGGCTCAACTTCACGCATAGTCTGCCAACCAAGGATGGCTCTGCCAAGGCTAGCGATAGACTCAGCTTCTTTAAGATTGAATTTATCCCAGTTTTTGGTAACCCGAGTCTGATAAACGTACAATCTCAGGAAGGCTTGGATGCCAAGGTTATACTCCCCTATTTTCTTGGGCGTTACTACGCTATTGATGAATTTGTCTATGAGGTTGCGGCGGCGTTCCGTTTCAACTACTAAGCCATAAGCGAAGCGAATGGCGTCTGGGTCTTTAACGCCAAGTTGTTTCACAGTACGCATTAAGGCAGCCCGCTCGTTGAGACGACGCATCTCTATCCAACTAAGTGTTTCAATAGCAACAGTCCAAGCTTTGCGCAACAAATCTTTTCACAACCCCTAAACAATACATGTCCAATATTAAGGCGTTAAAAGAAGAAGTCTGATAATACATCCCGTAATTGAAGTCGGAGACAACCTGCATCCTATCTGCAAATTATTTATTAGCTCAAATCAAAATAGATCTCAAAAGGGAGAACTATCGTGAATTCACAATCATCACTCAAAAATCAACGTAAACTTGTTTTAACACATGATGTTGACTGGCCGTTTAAGGGTCCTGAAAAAACACATGTTTTGGCCCGGCAAGATAGATTCACTCCCGAAATAATCCAAAAAGTCAAAAATGAAGATTTCAACCCATACTTTGGGGTGCCTAAGGTCAGAGAAATTGAAGAAAAATTTGGGGTTCGTTCAACTTTCTTCTTTAGACCAATTTATGATGACGGAAGCAAAATCGACGAATACACACAAACCATACGCGATCTTGTTGCGCATGGTTGGGAAGTTGGATTACATGCAAACAACACTTCAACTGTAGAAAATGTGAAAGAGGAAAAAGGCATAATTGAAAAAGCCTTAGGAAAAACTATTTGCGGCTGCCGTGTACATTGCCTAAAACTCTACGAAAACACATACCTCAACTTGGCATCAGCGGGCATAAAATACGACTCCTCTATTTCTTTTGACAAACGAAACATAATTCCTAAAAACACGGGTTACCTAAATAGAAACGATGTAACCATTTTCCCTATAACATTCATGGACGCATACCTTTTCACTTACATGGGGCTTACTGAAGAAACCATCGTTCCATTTTTAGTAAAAACTACTGAAAGCCTTTATGCTTCAGGGGTTCAACTCATCATGTTGCTATGGCACGATAACTCAGTTATGATGAAAGGCGGTCGAACATACCCCCAACTTATAAAGGAACTTGCTGCCAAAGGCGATATAACATTTTTAACTGGATTAGAAGCCTTTAACCAAGTAAGAGAGACTGAACAGAAATGACGAACATATTGGTAACTGGAGCAGGCGGTTCAGGCGGTATCAGCTTCATCCGGGCACTTAGATTAGCTGAGAACCAGAAAAAAATAAAAATCTATGTTGCAAGCACTGACCACAACCCTCACTTTTTGAACTTCTCAGACGCCGAGGTAAAATACCACTCACCTCGACACGACGACTCTGCCTTCATACCAATGCTGCAAAAAATAATTCGTCAACACAACATTGAATTTTTGCATCCTCATCCCAGTAGTGAAGCCCAGAAGGTCTCAGAAAATTTGGTGCAATTTAAAAACGTCAGAACATACCTCCCCAAACCCTCAGCGATTATGCCCGACAAACTGACAATATACAAAATCCTGAGCAAAAAAGGTATTCGCGTACCCAAAACCATTGAGGTTAAAACTTACGACGATATTGAGAGAGCTTTTTCAGAAATCGGTAAACCACTCTGGATTCGAGCGCGCCGCGGCGCAGGCGGAAGGCTTGGCTTAAAAGTGGAGACCGCAGAGCAGGCAATGCATTGGGTAGAACTTAATAGGTTGCAGGGCAGAAGTAGAGTATCAGATTTTGTAATTCAAGAGTTTCTGCCCGGTAGAGACTTAGCATTTGATTCCCTTTGGTACAAGGGGAAGCTGGTTACATCATATTGCCGAGAACGGTTGGAGTATTTCTTAAAGCACATTTCACTTTCAGGCATCACAGGGACACCTACAATTGCTCAGACAATAATTGATGAAAAGATTAATCGAATCGGGGTAAGTGCAGTTAAAGCCCTCGATCCAAATCCACATGGTTTTTATTCAACGGATATCAAGGAAGATTTACAAAAAAACTGCGCCGTCACAGAAGTTGATGGTAAATGGCATACAACTGCACCGCTCTGGGGCTACAGCTTCTCAAAGGTCTTCAATAAACCAGAACTCAACATCACTTACCAATACCTCAAATTGGCATTGGAAGGAGAAACCGATGGAGATTTACCAACTTATGATCTGTTTCCAAGTGACTATTTTTTGGTAAGGCAGTTGGATGCAGGCGTCATCCTCGAAAAAAAGAAGGATCAGACATGGCGCATAATATAAATTCCAAAGTCTCAGCAGTTGCACTCGACTTCGATGGCGTAATCGTTAACTTGAAAATTGATTGGAAAAACGCGATTGAGCAAGGCTCAAAGATAGTTGGACACGACATCAAAAGTTTATTACTCTTCTACGAGGAATGCTTTGGCACCCCCATCTTTCAGAAAGTCAGCTCGGAAACGGAAAAAATCGAGTTAGAGGCGCTAAAAAAAAGTAAACCAGTCCCACATGTTGCCGAGTTCCTGCAGAAACTTTCGGAGAAAAATATTGAAATCTACATTGTTTCCATGCAAAGCCAAAGAGTAATACAGACTTTCCTCAACCAACAAGGCTTGAATTGCTACTTCAAAGAAGTCATAACCAGAGAGCAATATCCAACTAAACAAGCCCAAGTCCAATATGTCGCAAAAACAGCATCAGGCAAGGTGTTATTTGTCGATGACTCCAAGCGCAACATTGAAAATTGCAAAGGATTGGGAGTACTGTCTTTCTATTTTGCCCGAAACCCCGAGCCTGAAGACGCAGAAAAAGCTTGGCGTAACCTAGTGAATTTATTAGAGAGCTGAATTCGTTCAAAAAACACTATAAACTCCTTCTATAGACGCTCAACTAATTCAACATTTTTTAGTCAATAAGGATTTTAGTGCGTTTTCACCATAGAGGATGCAAAGGTTCACTTTGGATGTCACAGCAAAGTTTAGATTCTTTCTGGGTTACACCTAAAAAACCTCAGCAACAACCAAAACCAGTGTTGCCACAAGCCCCCAAAGCTACGTTTGACGCTAAGTCAGAACTGAAAAAACGTGAACATAAACGTCCAACATTTCCGCCTTTGGCTCCAGCGAATCTTCCCCCGTCATATTTTGTATCCGCTACATACGATGGGAAACAAAAAAAAGCAGTAATCAAACTCTATGAGCCAGAATCCGGTGAAATCTACTTCTGGTACGACAATACAGGGCATCTGCCTTACCTATTAACTAACCTTTCAGTACATGAATTAGGCAAACTCGACAGAGTTATGCAACACGAAGGGTTTGACCACTTTGAAACTGAAGAAAAAATTGACTCTCTGATGGATAAAAAAATCATAGTAACAAAAGTAGTCTGCAAAGATCCCCTAGCAATCGGAGGACGACCTGGCGGCACAATCAGAGATATAATACCCGATGATTTCCCTAAAGTTGCAGAAAACTATGTTGACTCTAAAGAAATCAAAGTATGGGAATCCAAAATCAAATATTATCAAACATACATTTACGACCAAAAGCTGTTGCCAGGCATGATCTACGAAATTAAAGACGGAAACTTGGTGGAAACGGTCATAGAGCAAGCTGCCGAGAATTTGAATAAAATCCGAGAAATCTTCAAAGACTGTACAGTGGAAGAACAGGAATTTGTTGAAATGTGGGCAAAGCTTTTGGAGTATCCTGCACCCAAATTCCGGCGCGCAGCCATAGACATCGAAGTCTACTCACCTTTGGCAAAACGTGTACCTGACGCACGTGAAGGCGCCTGCCCTATAATTGCCTGCTCTATATACAGTTCTGATGGGGAAAAACGTGTGCTAGTGCTCAAACGGGAGGATATGCAGCAAGGCGATAGCTCCCTATCTGAAGGCATTGACGTTGAGTTCTGCGAAACGGAAACAGAATTGCTAAAGAAAGTCTTCGAAGTACTCTGGACTTACCCATTTATCTTGACTTTTAACGGAGACGATTTTGACCTACGATACCTTGCTCACCGCGCCTACAATTTGGGTTTTAACAAAAAAGACATCCCCATTAACATCGGCAAACGCGTCTGTCTATTGCCCTATGGAATCCACATAGACCTCTACAAGTTCTTCTTCAACCGCAGCGTTCAAATCTACGCTTACGGTGGGCGCTACAAAGATGTCAGCCTCGACGATGTTGGCAACGCCTTAATCGGCACACAAAAAATCCACATAGACAAAGACTTTGGCGACCTTAACTATAGTGAACTAGCCGCTTACTGTTTACGCGATTCTGAAATCACATACAAGCTTACTAGTTTTGACAACGACTCCGCCATGAAGTTGCTGCTTGTACTTGCCCGAATCAGTAGCATGCCAATGGAAGACGTAAGTAGACAAGGTGTAAGCCGCTGGATACGCAACTTTATGCACCGGGAACACCGCAAACGTAACATGCTTATACCTAATGCTGAAGACATCCTCACTAAGAAAGGCAAAACCAGCACAACCGCAGTTATCAAAGGCAAGAAATACAAAGGCGCTATAGTGGTGGAGCCAACGCCGGGCGTACACTTTAATGTTGCCGTTATGGACTTTCCCAGTCTGTACCCCTCTATTATCAAAGTCTGGAATTTAGGTTATCAATCCATCTGCTGCAATCATCCAGGTTGCAAAGGGCACACGATTCCAGATACCCAGCACTGGGTTTGTATAGAGCAAAGGGCGCTTGAGAGTCTCCTTATAGGTTCGCTTAGGGATTTGCGTGTGCGATGGTACAAAAGTCGTGCCAAAGATAAATCCCTACCAGCGGAATTGCGCAGCTGGTATAATACCGCGCAGGGAGCGCTCAAAGTCATCTTAAATGCCAGCTACGGCGTCTTCGGAGCTGACAGCTTTGACCTTTACTGTCCGCCGGTCGCGGAAGCAACTGCTGCTGTCGGACGCTATAGTATCACCCAAATCTTAAAGCATGCTGAAGCAGTGGGAATCAAGGTGCTTTACGGTGACACTGATAGTGTATTTTTGAAAAACCCAACTAAAGAACAAATCGAAGACGTTGTCCACTATACTGAACACGAGTTGGGCATGGGTATAGACATGGAAAAAATGTATCGCTACGCCGTCTTTAGTTCCCGTAAGAAAAACTATCTGGGTGTATTAGAAGATGGCAGCGTTGACGTAAAAGGGTTGACAGGCAAGAAAAAACATATACCCCTCTTCATCAAGGACGCATTTAACCAGATGAAAGAACGGCTAGCAAAAGTCAAGAACCCAGAGGATTTCGAGAAAGCGCGAAAAGATATCGCAAACATTGTTCGGGAACGTTACAATGTTCTTAAACGTCGTGAGTGGGGCGAGATGAATGACCTTGCGTTCCATGTCGTTTTGGGTGATGCACTTGAGCATTACACTAAAACAACTCCTCAGCATGTGAAAGCAGCAAGAATCTTAGCTGAAAGTGGTAAGGAACTCCGCGCGGGCGATCTCATCAGCTTTGTCAAAGTCAATAGTAATAAAGATCGCGTAAAACCAGTAGAGCTAGCAACAAGAAACGAGGTTGACGTCGACAAATACACTGCCTATCTGCACAGTACATTTGATCAAGTATTAGATGCCTTAGGTCTCAATTTCGATGAAATAATTGGATTAACACGACTTGAGAGTTTTCTTGGAGCTTAACATGCACCTATCAACCTCTCCTTCTATCTGATATATTCTGAAATCATGGATTCAACTTTTGGTTCTTGGTAGCAATGACTTCTCTTAAAGTTTGCTGCATTTTTCGAGCATCAATGTCCAAGATAGGTGATTCGCATATTATAGTTGGATGCATCCCAAAATCCACGAACACCTCTGCCAGCATTCGAAATTCAGGCCCGTACCTCTCTTCGTCAAGGGTATGGTGACGTTTTTCTCCTTGACCGCT
Source organism: Candidatus Bathyarchaeota archaeon (assembly GCA_963775465.1). Taxonomy (GTDB): domain Archaea; phylum Thermoproteota; class Bathyarchaeia; order Bathyarchaeales; family Bathycorpusculaceae; genus Bathycorpusculum. The sequence goes on from CAVZIW010000003.1 coordinate 241,082, forward strand.
GAACTCGATTTTAGAGAAATGGCAATGCATGTTTCGAAGGGTTTGGGTACCTAGTTTTTCCTCCACTTTTTCAGCAATTTTGCGGAAGTCCTCAACTGTCTTAAATGCGCCTTGATGCAGCGCGTGTAAATGTCCCCAGTCAATTACAAGTTGAGTTGCATCGACTTCTTGATTGATGGCGATTATTTCATCTATGTTTCCAACTTGAAATTTTCTGCCCATTGTTTCCGGTCCCAACTTGACCTTTAAGCCGAGACTTTTCATTTCAGCACTGATTTCTTTGAGGGCAGTTAAACATTGTTTGAAGGCAAAATCCTTTTCGAACTTGCCGTAAAATCCACTATGAAAAACAACAACGTAAGCTCCCATCCAATCTGCAGCAGTTGCAGCGGCAATTAAGCGTTGTTTGCTGGCTTCAACCACTTCTTTTTTTCCTGATAAATTAACAAAGTATGAGCCATGCATGCTGAGGCGAACATCATTTTTTTTGCATTCCTTCCCAAGTTTCTGGGCGTCTTCCGTCTTTATCTGTGGTTTTGTACCCCAACGTGACGCTTGATACTCTAGAGCGTCAAGTCCTTCTTCACGCAAGAGTTTTGGTACATCAGCTGTAGTCGCACCTAGCATCCTGAACATTGGGGGTACGCCTGCTGGACCAAAACGCGTGCGCTCAGCCATAGAATCCCTTTTTCACCCTAAAGGCTGCGTGGGCAATAACGTTTTCTCTAAAAGTTAGTCAGTGGTGCAGATTCTACTTTTTTATATTCTTCTTTTTAGAGAAATTGTGTTATGTTTGGAATGGGCACAAAAAAGTGGATATAGATAGTTACTGCAAGTATTCCTGCAGTAATTGCCAACAAACCAAAATCCCCCCTGTGCAGTTTTAGAGCATACAGATTACTGCGTCTTTTTGTTGCTCCCCAAGCACGTGACTCCATGGCTTCTGCAAGCTCAAGGCTACGCCGAATAGCGCTAACAATTAACGGGATGAGAACAGGAACGTAATTTCTAATTCTTTTAAGCAGGTTACCTTTTTCGAGTTCGAGCCCTCGAGCTTTTTGGGCATCCATGATTGTTTGGGCTTCTTCTGCCAGAACTGGAACAAATCGTACTGCAGTTGTAAAAGCAAAAGCGAATTCATAAGGTACTTTTGACTCTTCTAGCGCCAACCCCAAATGGTCAGGGGAGGTAGTTAAGAAGAAAACTGAAAACGATTCTACTAACACCACAAACCTCAAAGTTAATGAAACCGCATTTTCCACTGCTTCAGCAGTTATTGTATACCCTGAAGTAAAGTAAACTGTTGCTACATTAACTAGAAATATGAACGTGGCCAAAAAAGCGGCGCCTCGCAAAGACCTTAACCATTGTTTTTGGACATGAGCAAGCAAAACGAAAGGAATTTGCATTAAAAACAGAATCGCCAGTGGAATAATTTGTGAAAAAACTATTGCAACAATAAAGATTGCAATAACGTAAACAAACTTGATTCTTGGATCTAAATTGTGGATGGGAGAATAGACTTTTCGGAACCTTAAGCCGTCAAAAACACTCATAGACGGCGTCGATTCTCCTTAGCTTTCATTAAGATGTCCTTTGCTTCGTAAATATCAATGACATCTTTAGGCAATCCCAAAGCTGAAAGTTTGGTGAAAACCTGAGCAATCTGCGGTAAAACTATAGACGACATCTCCAAAATCTCTGGATCAGTTAAGATTTTTTTACCTTCACCATCAGCAACAATTTTGCCCTCTTTCATTAAGACTACGCGTGGGTTACATTCAGCTACAAACTCGACATCATGGGTTACGGTTACAACTGTTTTCTTTTGAGTTTGCAGTTGCAAAATGAATTGACGCAATTTTTCTTTTTGCTCATGGTCCTGTCCAATTGTTGGCTCATCTAAAATCAGTGTCTGTGGATCCCACGCCAAAACCGAAGCTAATGCCACTCGTTTCCGTTCTCCACCGCTAAGCAGAAACGGAGAGGTTTTCCTATACTGGGTTAACGATAAAAGATTCAAAGCCCAAGTGACACGTTCATCTATTACCTCAGGCTTAAAACCAAAATTTTTTAGCGCAAACCCTATTTCTTCTTCGACTGTTTCACTGAAGAGTTGATGATCGGGATTTTGGAACACAAAGCCAACGTTTCTTGCCAGTGAGGCAACACTGGATTTGGTTGTTTCAACTCCGTTTATACAGACAGTTCCTTTAGAGGGTTTTAAGAGCCCGTTGAAGTGTTTAACAAAAGTTGATTTTCCTGCACCGTTTTGGCCCATTATCGCTACGAATTCACCGTTTTGGATGGTTAATGAGACACCCTTCAAAGCCTCCACCTTGTTGGGATACGAATAGTGCACGTTTTCTGTCTCTATCACTTGGGCAACAACGTCTCCAAAAGTTGATTTGCTAACTCATCTGATGACAGCGGTGTTTTATCGGCAAGACCAAAGCTTTCTTTCTCTAACATTTGATAGAGAAGAGTTGCTTTAGGAATTCCGACACCCATTAAGCGAGTTTCTTCGGAACTTAGGATTTGGCGAGGGTTGCCTTCTAAACGAACTTTTCCCTTGTCCATCACGATAAGATGATTTGTGTATTTTGCAGTTAAATCTAAACGGTGTTCTACCAAAACCACCGTAATTCCCTGTTGCTTGTTTAGTCTGTGAATGACTTCAAAAATTTTTTCTGCGCTGAGTGGATCAAGAAAAGAAGTCGGTTCATCCAAAACGATGATTTCAGGGTTCATCGCCAAAACAGACGCAATCGCCACCCTTTGCTGTTGACCGCCTGAAATTTCATGGGGCGACCGCTCTCGAATGTCGTATATGCCTGTTTGGTGTAATGCCCAATCAACTTTCCGACGCATTTCTTCACGAGGGACTCCGTTGTTTTCTAAGCCAAATGCAACATCTTTCTCAATTGATAAAGCAAAAAGTTGGTTTTCGGGGTTCTGAAAAACTAAGCCCACATGTTTGGCCATTTCATAGGTGTGGTGTTGCAGAGTGTTGATGCCAGCAACAGAGATTTCACCTTTTACATCGCCTTGATAAAAATGCGGCACCAAACCGTTGAAAGTTCTACATAGTGTAGTTTTTCCGCAGCCACTTGGACCAGTAATTAAAACAAACTCGCCCTTCTCTATACTGATGGATACATCATCAATGGATGATTTTGACGCACCAGGATAAGTGTAGGTGAGGTTTTTTATTTCAATTATAGCCATTTTGTGTATGCTCATCTTAAGCGTGAGAGTTTTCTCATTTAAGCGTAGCTACACTTTTTTGGATATTTTCTGCTTTAACAACAAAAGACATTGGTCAAGGGCATCTTTGATTTCGCCTTTGCCGCTTACTCCTGCAGCCATAGCGTGTCCTCCTCCTGTACCCTTCAAAAATTCTCCCAAAGGAGTTGCTATGTCTATACCTAAATGAACCCCAGCATATTCATTAAACTGACGGATACTACGTAGGCTCAACTCAACTTTTCCATTCTTTTTTCCCGCAACAGCCGACATGTGGGCGCCTATATCCACTAACGCCTTAGCCGCGGGAGCCTGGTAAGCGCTGACATGGGATAATGCAATTATCCATCCTTCAACCTTTACGACTTTAGCTCTTTTACATGCTTTTAGTTTTGCCACTCGCTCTGAGGGCTCAATGGGCAGAGCATATTGGGCTAAAGTTGCCTGAGCATTGATGCCTACAGCTACCAGCTTGGCAACAACTTCAAATGTTGGAGAATTAGCTAATGCAAAGTGACGTGTATCAAATGCGATGCCAACAAATAATGCAGTGGCTTCGTTAAGGTTAGGCGTAACATCTGCTTGACTGTAGAGGCGGTAGATTAATTCACAGTTAGCAGCAGCTTTATCGTCGACCATGCAAACTCTGCATACTCGTAATGTTTCTGCACTTGGGGCATGATGGTCAATTATTATTTTTGGCGCTGTAGACTTCTTTATGACATCCGCAACTTCGTCAAGCTGCTCGACGGTATTCATATCTAAAAGGACTATGACCTCTGCGGATTCGATGTTGGGTTTAAGATTTACCGAAATCGGTATGTTATCCAATAGAGTTTTTGAAGGTTTGTTAATACCTTGTGGGCAACCTATCTCCACAACCACATCGGGCAAGAACCTTTTTAACAATCCCTGCAAGGCGTAAGCTGAACAAATCGCGTCAGCGTCAGCATTTCGATGACACAAAAGTAAAACAAAAGAGGCCTTTTGTTTCTTTAAGGTTGATAAGATGTCTTTAAAGCTCATTTTATCTTTCTCAAAAAGTTTTCAGTTGCTTTATGCGCTTCATCCACCGCTTTCTTAACCAAAGCTTCTGCATCTATATCTTTTGCTTGGGGTGATAAGACTAGCTCGATTTCTACATTAACGTTTACGGGTTTAGTTCCCTCGGCTTCGACACTAATGTCTAACCGGTCAACTTGTTTGCTGGAAATCTCAGAGAAAACGTATTTTCGGGCTGCTTCTTCTGCGGTTTGACATAAAAGTTCGATTTGCTCAGTGGTTAGCTCTGGAATGCCGAGCTCTACCATCAAGCATACAATCCTTTTAGGACAACGGTTGACCTGAGACGGGGCTAAGGTCTTCTTGAAGTTTTGTTTGGGCTTCTTTAACTTGGCTGCGTATCCTTTCTTCTTGTCTGGCAATTACGGTGCTACGTGTACCCAAAAGGTCTTTACGTTCGGTTAATTCTTCAGAGACCTTGGCTTTTTCAGCTTTAACTAGAAGTGAACCGATTGCTTTGTACATGACTGCGTCATCAGCCGTTTTTGTGAGCTCTGCCAAGGTTTGTTCAACTTCATTCTTTTCCATTTCAACCTGCTGTTTCTGTGCCAAAATAGATTGTAAGGTCTGTTGTAGTTGCTGTAACCTCAGAAGCCTTTCTTGAACATTAGGCGGTAATTTCGATAGATCATCACTCAAATCTAAATCCTTCCGTACCCAGAAAAGAGAAGCACTCTTAATTAAGCATTTCCAACCTAAAAAGGGATTTAGTCAGCAGTTAAAGGGCGGTTGAATTCCAGTAATAAACGTGGCGATAGCCCATATTAACCACTGGAAACGCGGGGTCTTGGTATACTATGTCCAGTTGGGTGCCATAGTAACCCAATAGCATGCTTGTTATCATTGCAACTTGACTTATTCGATTGTCTGTTGTTGTTGTCCAGAAACCCCAAATAGTGTCGTTAGGGTGACGCATACCCCAGCCAAAATTCTGTGGCAACACCAAAGCTGCGTTGGGACCACTTAAATCCGGAAATTTCTGAGTTGTTATGTCGTTCCAGAATCTGTAGAGGTAAAAGAATTGGTCATTGCCCAATGTTCCATAATTTCCGTCTTGGTATGGATAGTTGAAAACGGTGATGAATTTTGCACCCGCTTGGTAGGCTGCCATCATTTGATTGTAAATTTGGTATCCTTCGTCAAGGTAAGGTGAGGAATCGTATTTCCAGGTGATCATGGCGCCCCACTCTTTATTCTGCATGCGTGCAGCACCTTTAACTAACGCTATCTGTTCGGCTACACTGGCATTCCAACCGAGTTCCGTAAACATTACGTTGTATCCGCCCAAATAATCCCACCAGTATAAGCCATAATCAGAGGTGAAGGTGGTTATTCCGGCGTTGTTTAACTCGACAAAACCTGGATCAGATTTTAATACCCCGTTTACAAAGAAATTAGCTTCTAAATCATAGTTTTGAGGTAAAGTTCCGTTAATCATTGTGTCTTTCATTTTTTGGTAAATTTGGTAGAGGAGATCTGTTGTTTCCCAGCCAATTTTGTTCAAGTTTTCGCCGTTGATGAGTCTAAACCAGTTAGCCCAGTCTCCGTCAAGTTGGATTCCGCCTGGCTCATCATTGTAATATATTCCTAAGAATTTACCTCCCCAACGTTGGTTCCATCTTTCAATTGTATCATTGATTGGTTGTTGCCAAAACCATGTAGAGTCACTTTTATTGTCCACAACGTCAATGCCCAAGTTGACAATTATGTTTAAACCCTTAGCAACTGCATAATCACAAACTTCCTCCACGTTTGTTTCGTTTCGGCTAAGAGCATTTCTGCCTGAATCTAAAATGAATAGGTTTGTATAACCCTCAACGCGGTCGATTAACGTTTTCGCATCTTCTGTGGTGTCTCCTCCATAAGCAATACCGACATAAACTCCGGGATCAGCTTTTGCTGGAGTAGCATTAGAATAAAATAACTGGACACTAAAAATGGAAACTCCCAAAATTACAACAAGGAAGACTATACTCGCAATTTTTACTGCTCGTTTAGAAACACTACTCATGCTAAAGTCTGACAATACAATGTTTGTTCGTTCCCTTATATTTTCTGTAAAAAAACTAAAAAACACCTACAAAACAAGAGGTGCAAGATTTATCATTGATATAGAAGGGTTTGCTGCCTTACTCGAGATCAGGACAATAACTCCAAAGACTGTTTAGCATAAAAAAATTGTTGCAAGGTTATGTAGTTTGTGTGTGAAGTCTTTTTTAACTAGGCTGCGTAACCAACACTTATGGAGCGAAAAATTTTGGACCGCGCTAAAGTCCTAAAAGAAGAGTTGGATCATCAGGATACACGTTTCTTAGCAGTCTACGTTGAATCTAAAAATTCATGTATGGTCATGCTAAGCGAAAAAGAAGACAAACTTGGAACAATGGCAATCGCTGTACCCAAACCCCAAAACATGGTTGGCTCAGTCACCTCATCGATACTGTTGGGTGACAGAAACATTATTTCAGCACGTATGTTTGCTGAATATGTGGCCTCAAAAAAGGGCAAAATCGCAGTGGTCTCAGTCTACCTAGAAAAAGCTACCGAGATTCAGGCGCAAGAGTTTTTCATGAATCTAATTGACAAGGTCCTTAAAGCCGAAAGTCAAAAAGAGCCAACCGCCATCTAATTCCCCATAAATTGGCGACTTGATGATTAAAAAAATCACAGACCAAGATTTTAGAAAGATTTTGGAAGTAATTAATCAAGCCGCAATAGTCTACAAGGGAAAAATCCCAGTTGACTGCTGGATAGAACCATACATGCACGCCCCAGAGTTGAAGGAGGACCTCAACAGCAAAGTTCAATTCTATGGGTATTTTGAAAATGACCGTTTAATTGCTGTCATGGCAATTCAACCCGTTAAAGATGTCACACTAATAAGGCATGCTTACACAATTCCCAGTCGCCAACGACAAGGGAAAGGTGAAAGCTTGCTCAACTATCTATTGAATTTAGCTAGAACCCAACGCATTCTTGTAGGCACTTGGGCGTCTGCGCCGTGGGCAATCAAATTCTACCAGAAACATGGTTTTCAGCTACTTTCGAGAGAAGAAACAAATAATCTGTTAAAGAGATACTGGAATATTCCCAACCGACAAGTTGAAACCTCAGTTGTTCTTGAATTAAAAAGGCTAAAATCATGAAAACCATTTTGCTAAAAGTAGAGCCAGAAAATCCCGACCTAACGAAAATCCAAGTTGCAGCGGAAATAATTCGAAATGGTGGGTTAGTTGCTTTTCCAACTGAGACGGTTTACGGTTTAGGAGCAGACGCACTAAACCCTGAGGCTGTTGCAGCCCTTTTTGAAGCGAAGAAACGACCCTTGGACAACCCTCCCATCATCCATGTTGCAAATGTGAACGAAATTGACGCCTTAGTTGAGGAAGTTCCTCAGAAAGCCAGATTGCTAATGGAGACTTTTTGGCCTGGCCCCTTGACCTTAATTTTCAAACGATCCACTAAAGTTCCAAGCTTAACTACCGCAGGCTTAGACACAATCGCAATTCGCATACCAAACCACAAAGTTGCCCTAGCATTAATCAATCAAAGTCAACGCCCCATCGCAGCGCCTAGTGCTAACCTCGCAGGTAAACCAAGCCCTACAACCGCTCAACACGTCTGTGAAGACCTCGGCGGCAGAATCGACGTCATAATTGACGGCGGAGCAACCAAAATCGGAGTAGAATCCACCGTTGTTGACCTAAGCGTTGATCCACCATTGCTTCTTCGACCTGGCGGAACGTCTTTCGAGACATTAAAAAGATCCCTTGGCAGTTTGGAACTTCATCCATTTGTGGACGCAGAAGAAGAATTACCCCTGCAAAAAATTAGGTCTCCTGGAATGAAACATAAACATTATGCGCCAAAAGCTGAAGTGATTTTGGTGGAAGGTAATATTGAAGCTACAGTGATAAAAATCAAAGAGCTATCTGAATCTTACAGGCACAAAGGCTTCAAGGTGGGAATCTTGGCAACCGATCAAACCCAAGAAGCTTATACAACTGACGTTGTTCGATCTCTTGGCAGCCGTTTCAACATAGTTTCTGTTGCTCAAAGCCTATTTCGTCTTCTGCGTGAAGTTGACGCTTTGGGTGTTGATGTTATAATCACTGAGAGTGTGCCCTCTGAAGGTCTTGGTTTGGCCGTTATGAATAGACTCAGGAAAGCTTCAGGCTACCACATAATTAAAGCGGGGCAGGTCTCTTAATTGCTGAAACTAAAGAGAATACCTGTCTGTAGGCGTGAAGGTGTAGCAGAAAACTGATTTTGTATCAACATTAACGTTGTTTATCCGAATAATTGACATACCTCTGAGAAAAATTTATATCCTAAAGATCTGTCTTTCCGTTTAGAATTATTTGGTATTGGTGAAGAAAATGTCTCAAGGTTCAGGAAACATTCCCGTTCTTGTATTAAAAGAAGGCACAGGCCGATCAACCGGTCGCGAAGCCCAAAGAAACAACATTATGGCTGCAAAAATCGTTGCCGAATCAGTTAAATCAACGCTTGGTCCATGCGGCATGGATAAAATGCTTGTAAGCAGCATGGGAGACGTTGCAATAACGAACGACGGTGCAACAATCATGAAGGAACTCGACGTTCAACATCCAGCAGCAAAAATGCTAGTAGAGGTTGCAAAAGCCCAAGACAATGAAGTTGGCGACGGAACAACTACCGCTGTTATCCTCGCTGGAGAATTACTTGCAAAAGCTGAAAGCTTACTTGACAAAAACATACATCCAACAGTTATTATCGATGGTTATAAAAAAGCCAGCGACGAAGCCATGAAGATTATCGATAAAATCTCCATCCCCATAAAATTCGAAGATGACAAGACACTCAAAGAAGTAGCAATCACATCCATATCGAGCAAAAGCATAAACGTAGCGGAAGACCATTTTGCAAAAATAATCGTTGAGTCGGTAAAACAAGTCAGTGAAAAAATCGACGACAAATATGTAGCCGACATCGACCTCGTTAAGATCGTAAAGAAACACGGCAAAAGTCTAGACGAAACAGAACTAGTCAAAGGTATGGTTATTGATAAAGAAATAGCAAGCAGTGGTATGCCCAAACTTGTTGATGGAGCAAAAATTGCCCTCTTAAACGCTAAGATTGAAATCGAAAAAACAGAGTTCGATGCAAAAATCAACATTGAAAGTCCAGATCAAATGAAAATGTTCCTTGATGAAGAAGAACGCATGATTAAAGATATGGTTACATCTGTGCAGAAATCTGGTGCAAATGTAATTTTCTGTGAAAAAGGCATTGACGATATGGCACTGCATTTCCTTGGCAAAGCAGGCATCATTGCAGTCAAGAGCGTTAGTAGCAGTGACATGGAGAAACTCTCCAAAGCGACAGGGGCAATGATAGCTGCGAGCGTAAAAGATCTTACAGCAAACTCGCTTGGCAAGGCTAAACGTGTAGAAGAAGTCAAAATAGGTGATGACAAACTCATCTACATCCGCGACTGCAAGAATCCTAAAGCAGTAACGATTGTAATCCGCGGTGCATCCAATCACGTAATCGATGAAGCTGAACGAAGTCTACACGATGGACTTTGTGTTGTTAGAAACGCAATTGAGGATGGAAAAGTAGTTGCAGGCGGAGGCGCCCCCGAAGCAGAAATATCAAAGAATCTGCGCACATTTGCAGTTAAAGTCGGAGGTCGGGAACAGCTTGCAGTTGAAGCATTCGCAAACGCAGTTGAAGAAATCCCCTTAACTCTTGCTGAGAACGCAGGCTTAGATCCCATTGACATTATGGTTGCCCTACGTAGTGAGCATGAGAAACCAAACAGCAAAACATTCGGCATCGAAGTAACCACAGGAAAAATCGTTGACATGTACAAAAAAATGGTGATTGAACCTCTCCGGGTCAAGCAACAAGTCATAAAATCAGCTACAGAAGCAACTAACATGATACTGAAAATCGACGATCTCATCAGCATAAAAAGCGGCGGCAAGATGCCTCCAATGCCTCCAGGAGGAATGGGCGGCATGGGTGGCATGGGCGGAATGCCTGGCGGTATGGGCGGTATGCCCTACTAAGCCCCAAACTTTTCTTTTTAGTAGTTTAATTATTAAGTCAAAGTATATTTGCTCGTTTTTCTACACTGCAATTTTTTTAGTGTAACCTTATATTCGGAATTGCAGATTTATTTTTGTGTCTTGGAGGCCTATCTGTGAAGCATGTAAAGATTTCAGCATTTGACTGCCCCGATGCATGGTTCAAAACATTAAATACCATATGGAGAGAAGGCGACGTTTTTCGAGTTGGTTTCGGGTCAGAGGAGACTGAGACTAAGAAACTGAATCTTTCGATTGAAATCACAAACCCTGAAAATAGACCATTAGTAAGCGAAAAAGCGCCATGTGACTTTAAGTATGTTCAAGGTTACGCACTGGAATATTTATGGTGCGGAGAAAAACAAGAGGATGAAACCTACACCTACGGCAGTCGTCTAAATCATCCGATTGACCAAGTTGAAGAAGCAATAAAAAGATACATAGAAGAACAACAGGATCGGCAGGTCACGATGGTAATTAGGCTTCCGAGTGACATAAAAAAATACAGTGAAAACCATAAAAAAAGTGAACCGCCCTGCTTGAGTTTAATTGACACCGAAATTCTTGAAAATCGAATGCATTTTACCTGCTATTTTCGGAGTTGGGATGCATTTGGCGGTTTGCCTGCTAACATTGCTGGGCTGCAACTTTTCAATGAGGCATTCGTTAACGAAATAAACGAACGCGGCAATATGTCCATCAAGACTGGTAAACTGATTTTCCACTCAAAGAATTGCCATATATATCAACGACAATATAATCTGGTCAGAGAACTTTTGGAACCCAAAGGTAGCGTAAAAACCAGATTAGCTAAGACCCTGCAGCAAACCAAAGAGTAGGAATCAAAATTGTTTTTTTGTGGGGTAACTTAGTGATGTCCACGCAGTCATTCCTCCAAGAACGTTAATTGTGTTTTTAATCCCTGCACGTTCCAGTATGCTTATTGCGATGCTTGTTCGGTTTCCAACTGAACACATGACGGCAATAGGCTTGTCGAATGGCAAGGAAGTGACTTTGTCTGGTAGATCGGCGAAGAAAATTAGTTTAGCCCCTTCAATATAGCCGTCATCTCTCCACTCGATAGGCTCGCGGACATCCAAGAGCGTAACTTCACCTTTTTCCATTTTCCTTTTAACTTCAATAACTGACATCGTCGGGTTACTGCTAAGCGGTTTTCCAGCTTCTTGCCACTCGTTTATGCCCTCGCAAAGGTAACCGCAAAGGTTGTCGAGACCTAACCGCCTAAATCTTGGAACTACCACATCCATGTCTTCTGGTCGTTCATTTACAAAAAGCACATATTGATTGGTTTCGAGGAGAAAGCCTGGGTAAATGCTGGTTCCGCCAAGCCATATACTTAGTGAGCCCGGGATATGTGAACCTGCAAACGAGTAAGGTAACCGTGTGTCCACAATCGTTACAAACTCGTTACCTGCTTCTTCTTCAAACTCCGATTTTGATAGAGGTTTAGGGTAAGAGCACTCGTTCAGTAGGGGTGCTCCGTTCTGATTATATTCTTCCATCTTTTTGAAATATTTTGGCACAATAAACTCGTCGCGAAGACACCTTTGGATAAATTCTTCCTTGCTTAGCTGAAGATACGGGTTGGTTTTTTTCTCATAGCCGATTGTGGTCGGTTCTTGTCCGGTTATGCCGTGACCGCAAACGCTGCCCGCACCGTGTCCAGGATAAACTAGAAGGTGATTGCCCAAAGATAGTAGTTTTTCGTGGAGGCTAAAGTAAAGTTTTTCAGCCTGAATCGGTTGCGTGGTTTTGCCATAAAGGTCTGTTCGCCCAACAGAGCCAGCAAACAAAGTGTCTCCCGTGAGAACCATATTGGGTTCAGAGCTTTTAGGGGGATAAACAAGGTAGCTTAGGGATTCATTTGTGTGTCCTGGTGTGTAGAGACTTTTGATTTTGGAGTTTCCTATGTTTAAACTGTCGCCATCGGTGAGGTTGTGTTGACCATATTTGAAGGGCAAAGAGTTCCCATGACCAATTTCCGCCTCTGTCATGTTTTGAAGTTCAAGCGAGCCCACAACGTAATCTTCGTTTCGATGCGTTTCAAGAATGTACTTAATTTGAACACATTTTTCTCTAGCTATTTTCGTGTAGACTTCACAGTCACGTCTAGGATCAACGACTGCCGCTTCATTTCCATCAGATAAGAAGTAACTATTGTGAGCTAACCCTTCAGACTTTATCGTTTTCAGCTGCATTTAATCACCAGGATAATTGCAGAGAAAAAAATTGAGTGCTTCGAAAACCTGGATGGGCAAATACCCTTTAATTGAGATTTATTTCTCCGCGACAAAATAATTTAGCCTCAACAAAAATATCAACGACCATTAAGATTTATTCTTTTCTAAGGCTTCTCCAGAGTAATATTTTATAGCTTATCGGCGTAATTGTAAATGAGGAATTAAGTTATGGGTCACAATATGGCTTCGTGGAAACTTCTGGAAGAGATGGTTATTGAAGTAAAGAAAAAAGGTGTGAGTATTCCAGAGAACATAATGGGTGATTTAAGATCCGCCAAATCCATGATAAAACTCCATTGTACTCAAGCACAAGGAGCCGGTGACGCTCTTCAGAAAGCTGAAGAATTATCGGCGAACGTCGAAGCCTTTATTGTAACTGAAGCCCAGAAGCTTTTTGGCTCGGAAAAAGTGGATTCATGGCTCAGGAGATTAGAGGAAGCAAACGCTGAAGTCTGTGAAGAACCTGTTATTGAAAACAAGTTTGTCACAGGTGTTCCACGAGACCAAAAATGGGTTCGTGTAGAACCAATAAATACCCTGTCAACTCAGCGTTTAGGTCAATTAGCTAAAGAGCAAAATCTTCAAATTACTCCGCAAAAAGACGGTAAACTCGTTGTGTACGGGCAAAATGAAAGTTTAAAAGAATTCATCAAAAGAATGACCCAAGAATTTAAATAATAATCGAAGAAACCCGTTTTGATTTCAATAATGACTAAGGCGCCCTCGAGATACCTATTTTTTAGACAATAGTCGTTCGGCAAGTTGAAGTTCGGCAAAGGTATTGATGTTCACAGCAAGTTCTTCTTGGGTCATCAAGTAAATGTCTTGGTCAAGCCATTCATCGCTATACCTTTTGTGGCCGTCAATAACATTTATTCCGACTGGAACAACGTCTTTGTTGTTATTTTTGAAAGAGTATTCTATGCACATGCCTAGTCTTGCTTTGGTTTCCAGCGGAACTGCAACTGTCAACGCAGGTTTGCCGCAAACCTCATAGCGGTTAACAACGGCATTAATCATTTCAGGTTTTACCAACGGCAAGTCAGCTGAGATAGCTAAAAAAACGCCAAACTTGAGGGTTTGGACAACATAGCCCATATCTGAAACGTAGTCTTTGCCTGGAGTTTGGATCACTTCCACACCAAGCTGAAGCATCATTGCAGTGGTTTTTGGTGTATTTTCAGTTGTAGCAACTATAATTCTATCGATTTTCTCAGCGTTTTTCAAGGCTTCAAGCACGTATTCAATAACGGGTTTCCCACAAACTCTAACAAGCGGTTTTTCCTCGTTGAGTTTCATGCGTGTGCCTTTTCCGCCAGCCATGACAAGCGCAGTTACCGTACAACCACCGCCAACAGAACAATCACACAAACCAACCTTGTTAAATCGTTAGTTGCCCCAAAGACGTCTCCAGTTACGCCCTTAAAGTGTTTATGCGCAACCGCAACCATTGCCAAACCAGCTAAAATAGCGCTTAAAACAACAAATATACCTGCTATCCTCAAAAAAATCAATCCAATCATGAAAGAAATAGTTAATGCCACCAGTAGTCTCCAGTTGCCTCCTCGACCATGCATAGCCTCTAGAAAGGGTGAATTCATACCTTGATGGATGGATTTACCTGCCCAAGCGGCAACAACCATTGAGAGTTTTGCGCACATTTCGACAACTATGATTGCGGGGAATACGAGGGGAACATTGAATCTTCCAACTGGTACACCTAGTGACCCTATTGCTAGTGCAGTAATTAGCATGGTCAATATACCCAATGATAAACCTCCCGCACCTGTAAGTTGGTCATGCATTACGTCAATTTTGTGTTCAGGCGTTCCGTGTGCCATCACGCCGTCTCCAAAATCCAGTAACCCATCCGTGTGGTGTAGTCCAGTCATCCATAATAGCAATGCAAAAACTAACGCGCCTGCCACAATGTCTGGCAAAAACCGGAACGAGACTATTCCAAACAAGGCTGCTAACAATCCGATAAACGCACCCAGGAAGGGAAAAGCCCACATGTTTCGTGCGCAGTCAGTCAGCATATCCTTATCCATGGCGACTGGGAAAACTGTTAAGAAAGATAGTAGATTTTTTAATTGTTTAACGACCAAGCGCTTCACTTTATGCCCATCAGTAAGGCATAGTTACGCTCTATTTCCTTAAGAAGTATATCCTTTGTGACTGCGCTGCCTGTTTTTGCCATCGCTGCGATCGATGCACCGCCTGCTCCTACTCCTTCTTTGACCAGTCCAGTCTCATAGATTCGCAAGCCAGGGTACTTTGCCAGACTAAAGTCTAGGTCAGCTGCAATAATTGGCACTTGGCAAAACTGCTTGACGATGCCGCATATGTCAGACTTTACATCCTTTGCCACCCACCGTGTCGTTCCCACAGCTACGTTGCAAAGTGATTCAGGGTTCAAAGCGTTAATTACTGCCAAAATCGCAGTCATCTGGGTCCCTCCAGCCATCAAAACTGGGCCTTGCTTTGCTCCTCCGATGACTAAGCCTGCTAATGCCGCCATCATTGGATCTCCTATGCATGAAATTGCTTTTATCGGGTTTCGTTTTAGGCTGCCGAATTTTTCACCTGCCGCTTTGAGGCCAGTCTCAACTACTTTGGCCTTCAAGTTGTGTGGGTTTTCAGGAAGGGTACTGCTGACTTTTCCTTGTGCCTTTATGCCTAAAGCTGTCAAGACACCGAGTGCCGTGGTTGTTCCACCTGGGATGCTCTCGCCGATAACAAGATAATCTGCTGTTTTAGCTAACTGTTCGCCCAGAATCTTAGCCCGTTCGATGACTTCTTCTACGTTATCAACTGAGTTGCCTGACCGGATATCTCTGCCAGAATTGCCTCCTAGTTCAACGTAGGGAATCTGCGGTTTAACTTTCACTCCGCCATTAACGACCAGCATAGGGATGTCCGATAAATGTAGAGCCGACAACGTAATCAAGGCAGGTGTCGGAATTCCATCAGGAGTGATGGGTACGCCTTGTATGGATTTACATTTGCCCAACAGTAACAATTCCGCATCTGCTGGTGGAGTGAAATCGGTGAAGTCTGGGTTTGCACCTGCCGCAGACAGTCCGGGGATTTTGCCGGTTTCTGTAGTGCCTATAGTGCAGATGAAAAGTGGGTTTTTTGCTTCTATTTCGTCCATGAAGGCTTTTGCTTTCAATTCGTTATTTACAATTAAGACATCCATTGGTGTTCCCTTTACTTGGGCAAAACTTTGAATTCTTTGATTTCCAGGTATCCAAAGCCGCCTTCTATCTTATGTTTCTGTGTTTCTTGGATTTCAATCTTTTTCTTAAATGTAGGTCCGTCGGTTATCATGGTATGGTATTCGCCACCTTCTCCGCAAGCATCTACATTACCAAGTTTTAGGATGTCGTCATAGAATTTTCTGTCCAACTCTCTACCTAGCCACTCAACGCCAAGTAGGGCCAGTTTTGTGCGCACTACAGTGGCTTTGAAGCCTGTTTTGAGATAATCTAGGTAGATTGTTTTTGTATCGCCCATCCACAGGGGCTTTATTGGCATCAGACCAATTTCTTTGCAGACTCTGCCAAGCCAGCCTTCCTCATGTCCTGCCACTTCGTAGATGTCTCCTGTGACTAAGCCTTCTGCACCATGCGCTTTGCATTCAAGAAGCGCCGTTTTGAAGTCTTTCTCATACGTTTTCGCAGAAGTTATTTTTTTGACTATAGGAATCCCGATAGCTTTAGCTTGAGTATCGAGAATACTAGATGGGATCATGTGGAAGTTTGATTTGGATTCACTCATCATCATAGTAAACAGGTTGATTGCTTGGTGTCCCTGCTGGGTCGCCAAGTAGTGTGCGTAGGCGCTGTCTTTTCCGCCGCTCCATGAAGCAACAACTTTCATCTCTTTTTTCTCCTAGTTTATTTCACTTTTTTCTATTACTTGGGTTGCTATTTTTAGGTGACTGTGAAATTCGTTTGATATTAAGGAAAATAGCTCGGAAACGAATAAGCATAAAAATAAAGTTTTGTTGGTCAAATTTATAGATAATTTGTATTTTGGCAAAACTTTGACTTGAATAGTTGAAGTTTTCTTTATGTTTAGCAAATTATCACACAGACCGTTTGGTTGGTTTATCCAACCTTTTCATATAAGCATTACGGTAAAGCAGATTCACATAACACTTAAAACAGTCTTTGTCTCTAAAAATGCTGTTGAAGTTCATGAATAACCAAAACCCGCCAATGTTAACTTACCTTGAGGACAAAGGCATTTCATTGCAAGGTCTAATTGACAGTGCATTAGAAATGTATGTCCCTCATCCAGGTGTAGAAACAGAAAAGAAAGCCACTGAATTGTTAAAAGAAGAATTCTTAAACATCCTGATGGACGTTAACGTTTCCACCCTCATAGTTGCTGCTTTCCATGCGCAAGAAGAAGCTGAAAACGGCCGAATTCCAGGCTTGACAAAGGAGCGTTTTATGGGTAGACCAGGACTAATTGCTGATGAAATTATGGGCGTAGCCTTAGCCACCTACATTGGCGGGTCAAGAGCTATGTTTGAATTCGTACGCTTCGACCAAGCAAAACCGGGTATCCTTAAGAAACTTCCGCCCTTGACAAATGACACTATAGGTGCATTGGTTGCGGGTGCATCTTCAAACGTTTATACCAATGCCTTGAAGCATATTAAAGCAAAACCCTAATCTTTCAATTTTTGATGCACTCGAGCTTTTCCGGCATTTACCAGAAGCTTATAATATGGTGCCGATTGAGAATTTACTTGTTGGGCTCCATGGCTAAAACAAAGCTCTGTATTGTTACACACACTTTTTTGCCGCATGTTGGCGGAATCGAGAAAGTGGTCAATGAACAGAGCAAGCGATTACAGAACAAAAATTTTGCGCCCACAATAGTAACAAACAGAATAGATACCCCAAAACGCTACGTGGTTGATGACATACCTGTCAACTGCTATGAATCTTTGAACACGGGATTTCGACTGGGGATACCTTATTCGATTCCAACGGTGCCAAGCTTTGAAACCTTTGTTAAAGAAGTAAAATCAAGTGGAATAGTTCACGCTCATGGACACCCATATCTGACCTCGTTAACAGCCGCCAGGTTAGCCAAACTATACGACAAACCCTTTGTGCTTACCCAACATAACACCTTCATCGATTACAACAACATCTTTGACTACGTTGAGCGACTTAACGATTTAACCGTTGGAAAACTGAATCTAAAAGCTGCAGACAAAATCATCGCAATAAGCGGCGCTACAAAAGACTATGTTTTAAGGTTAGGTGCCAAACCAAGCAAGGTTAAAGTAATCTACAACGGTGTGGACTTGAAGAAGTTTCGCCTAAACATAGAAAAACGGGCGGAGATGCGAAAGAAACTTGGTATTCCCAAAGATGCTGTTGTCGCATTGACGGTTCGACGACTGGTTTACAAGAATGGAATAGACACACTAATCGATAGTGCTAATGAAATCATCAAAAAGAACCCCCTTATCCAATTTCTGGTTGTAGGAAAGGGACCGGACATGGAAAACATAAAGATGCAAGTTACGCAATTGGGGCTTTCATCGAATTTTAGGCTGGCTGGTTTTGTAAGCGATGATGATTTGCCCTCTTATTATAACTTAGCTGACCTTTTCGTGTTGCCTTCTAAATCAGGTGAAGGTTTGCCGCTAGTTGCTCTTGAAGCTATGGCATGCGGACTTCCAGTGATAGCAACAGATGTTGGGGGCATAAGAGAAATTCTAATGGAAAAGTATGGGAAATTAGTGCCACCTAACCAGCCTGAGTTACTTGCAGCAGCAATTTTGGATTTCGCTTCAATTGATTTCTCTACACACAAGATGGACCTTAGAGCAATGGTCGAAAAACACTTCAGTTGGGATTCAAATGTTGAAAAACTCATCGAAATATACGAAGAGCTTATTTAACAATGTGACGGAAACATATTAGCCTTTGAAAAATGGAAGAGAGTCAATGACATCAAAAGTTGAAATGGTATCAGTAGTAATTCCCACCTTAAACGAAGCAGGCACCATTTTTGAAGCTGTCACAACCATCCACAAGAACTTGCATTATCCCCACGAAATAATCATAGTTGACAGCAACTCAACAGACGGAACAATAGAAATTGTTAAAGACACAAAATTCTGCAGACTAATAATTGAACCAAGACGAGGTTACGGTATTGCCCTTAGAACAGGAATGAAAAATGCCAAAGGCAACATCATCGTTATGGTTGATGCTGACGGAACTTATGAATTCAAGCATATCCAACGTTTGCTCGACCACATGGTTGCGAAAGATGCAGACATGGTCTTAGGCACCCGAATGTACGACCCCAAAAAGGCCATGGGCTTCTTTAACTTCCTTGGTAACAAAGTGATTACTTTCTGTTTTGACTTTTGTTATAGCCAATTTCTAAGTGATTCTCAGTCTGGTTTTAGAGCAATCAGCCATCAAGCAATAGATAGGGTAAAACTGAAAGAAACTGACATGGCGTTTGCAACAGAAATGCTAATACAGTTCGCCAAAGAGGGCTATTCTATGATGGAAATCCCTACAACTTACAAACATAGAAGTTATGGAAAAACAAAGCTTAAACCATTTAAATCTGGGATTCAGATATTTAGCACTATGTTTAAGGGGCTTTTGGATGCGGATACAATTAGAAAGTGTCAACAGAATTGGAAAAAGAATCGGCTTAACCGGTGAAAAAAGCTACTTACTGGCTATATTTCTAGCGTTGATTATAGTTTCTGTTATCATTGGGGGTTATTATATAGTTTTTAAACCCCAGCCGGAACCATATAATACAATTTACTTGTTGAACTCGCAGAAGCAAGCAGACGATTATCCTCAAGTTTTGATTGTAGACCAGAACAGCACTTTTAGTGTATACGTTAATGTAGAAAACCATATGGGCGGAATTCGAAATCAGACCTATCAGGTTCAAGTCAAAATTTCTCAGAATTTTTTATCCTTTCCAGTTCCAACTGAACCGATTTACGTTTATAACTTGAGTCTATCAGATGGCGATACTTGGAGTAATTTGGTCACAGTCACGGAGAATAATGTTGGAAGTTACTGGGTGATTTTCGAGCTTTATCAAAATAATAACGGTGGTCTTGTATTTACTGAGGACTATTGTGTTTTGAACATTGAAGTGATGAACTAAACTATTAAAATATCGCTATTATTGCCTTTAATTTTGTCAATTTTTTTCTTTAGTTGCAATTCAAAACTGTTTAATCGCTTTATCCTGACTTTTGCTTTTATAGGAAAGGTTTTTAGTGTAGTTATTGTATGAGTCTGTGAAAAAGCGTATAGTGTAAAGTGAGGTTAAATTATGTCTGTATTTGCAGCACCAGGAGCATATGATCGCGCCATTACAGTTTTCTCGCCTGATGGTAGACTTTTCCAAGTAGAATACGCGATGGAACTTGTGAACCGTGGAGCCACCATACTTGGCATCCAAACCGCAGAAGGGTTAGTTCTCGGTTCCGAAGAGAACCTTGAAGTACTCGAAGAAGCAGGTTACTCTTGGAAAATTTTCAGAGTGGATGACCACATTGGAGCAGCCATCGTTGGTTTAAGTTCAGATGCAAGAATTCTAATTGATCAAGCACGTATCTATGCTCAAAGTAATAAACTAACTTATGATGAACCCATCGATATAGAAGTTGTAACTAAACGTATTTGTGATATCCAACAAATGTACACCCAACATGCAGGTGTAAGACCATTTGGCGTTAGCATAATTTTCGGCGGAGTCGACAAGACTGGACCACGTGTCTTCGGCACACATCCGAGTGGAACATACCGTGGATATAAAGCAACAGCACTCGGTGCAGGTAGGGAAATCGTTTTTAACATTCTAAAAGAAGAATACAAAGAAGAAATGAGCTTAACCGACACCACAAAACTTGCAGTAAAATGCTTAGTTAAAGCGTTGGACTCACGTCAGTTGCCAGCAAGAATAAAAATTGCGATCATCCCGACAAAGACTAAGAAAATGGAAATGCTAGACGACAACGTTGTAGAAGGTTACATAAAAGAACTGGGTTCAAGCAAGTGAAAACCCAATGAGTGAAAAGTTCACCGTCGCTCGCTTAACAAGAGAAAACGAACACTTTGAAATCCTGATTAAACCACAAAAAGCGCTCGACTACCGCAACGGCAAAATCTCTGGCATAACTGAGGTTTTAGCCGCTGAAATTATTTTTTCTGATGCAAACAAAGGAACAAAAGTCTCCGAAGATTCAATGAAAAAAGCCTTCAACACAGTCGACCCACTCAAGATTGCTGATGAAATCTTAAAAAAAGGTACTCTACAACTAACGACTGACCAAAGAAGAAAAATGGTAGATGACAAAAAAAGACAAGTAATCGATTTTATTGCAAGGCAAGCGGTTGACCCAAAAACTAACTTGCCTCATCCCCCAATGCGCATCGAAAACGCAATGGATCAAATCCGTTACCCCATTGACCCCTTTAAGCCTGTCGAAGAACAGGCCAGAGATATTGTTAAACTTCTTCGCCCAATTTTGCCTTTAAAAATTGAACAAGTTGTTGTTGCGGTAAGAATCCCAACACAATACGCAGCCAGAGCTTATGGCGCAGTCAAAACATTGGGTACAATTAAAAAAGAAGAGTGGCGCGGTGACGGCTCTTGGTATGGTGAAATAGAAATTCCCGCCGGAGTTTATGCTTCACTGTTAAATAAGCTTGGTGATGTAACCAAGGGAAGTGGAGAAGCAAAAATAATCTCTTAAAGTAACGAAAAATATGAAGTGATTTTATGCCAACATTCTTTGAAAAAAAACAGCTTGTTACGCCCGGAGAAATGCTCGCTGAAGGCGACTATTTGCCTGGCGAAAACACGTATGCAGAAGCAGGCAAGATCTATGCCTCGAGGATTGGACTCGTAGACAGTGACAATAAAAAAGTAAACGTAGTTGCACTGAAAGCATTTTACGTGCCTAAAATGGGTGACATTATAATTGGAACCGTCGCGGAAGTTGGATTCAACGGCTGGACAATCAATATAAAAGGACCCTACACGGCGCTGTTACGGGCATCAGATGTATTAAGTAGACCCTTTAAACCTCAAAACGACGAATTGTCCGCAGTTCTCAACGCAGGCGACTTAATCGTCGCCAAAATCGCATCCTACGATCGAGCACATGACCCGCAATTAACAGTAGGAGAACCAGGATTAGGAAAAATTACCCGCGGCCAAATAATGTATGTTACACCAACAAAGATTCCTCGAATAATTGGGCGAAAAGGCTCCATGATTTCAATGATAAAACAGGTGACTAACTGCCAAATTATCTTAGGCTTGAACGGTGTAATCTTGGTTACAGGTAAAAGTGAGGAAGACGAGGAACTGGCTATCACCGCGATTCGAAAAATTGAGGCAGAATCCCACACTAGCGGTCTTACCGATCGCATTACCCAGTTATTGAAAGAAAAGAAACCAGAAGCAAAAGTGGAGGAAAACAAAGTTGAATGAAAAAACAGAAAAATTAATTGACAAAAAAGGCATCAGATTGGACGGCAGAAAAGCGGATGAACTGCGTTCTATAAAACTTCAAGTAGGTGTGCTCTCAAACGCTGACGGTTCAGCTTATGTTGAACACGGAAAAAACAAAATCTTGGCAGCCGCATTTGGTCCAAGAGAAATGCATCCAAAACATCTTGCCCAACCAGACCGCATGGTTCTACGTTGCAGATATCATATGGCCCCTTTCAGCGTACCCGAAAGAAAATCGCCCGCTCCATCCAGAAGAGAAGTTGAACTTAGCAAAGTCATCAAAGAATCCCTTGAAC
The DNA here is from genome assembly GCA_963775465.1 of Candidatus Bathyarchaeota archaeon. Classification (GTDB taxonomy): domain Archaea; phylum Thermoproteota; class Bathyarchaeia; order Bathyarchaeales; family Bathycorpusculaceae; genus Bathycorpusculum. The sequence goes on from CAVZIW010000003.1 coordinate 263,564, forward strand.
CTGCACTCTTCCTTGAACTCTACCCGCGAACAGGTGTGGATGTTTTTATTGAAGTCTTACAGGCAGATGGAGGAACAAGGTGTGCAAGCATTACCGCTGCAGCTCTTGCAATCGCTGACGCTGGTGTTCCAATGAAAGACCTAGTTGTTGCATGTGCCGCCGGCAAAGTGGAAGATAAAGTAGTCCTTGACCTATTCGATGCAGAAGACAAACTTGGTGCTGCAGACGTTCCAGTTGCTTACATGCCAAACTTAAACGCAGTTACTCTGCTTCAGATGGATGGTATCCTAACTCCAGACGAGTTCGAGAAAGCAGTAAACATGGCGATTGATGGATGCAAAAAAATCTATGAGTTGCAAAAAGAAGCACTTAAAACGAAATATATGGTTATTAAAGAGGTTGAAGAATAAATGTCCTCACTTGTAACAAAAGTTAAATTGAAGCAAATCGAACAGATCATCGAAAAAGGCAAACGTCTAGATGATCGAAGCTTAACGGATTACCGAGAAATCAAGATTGAACAAGGCGTTATCGAAAAAGCAGAAGGCTCAGCTCGAGTTCTACTCGGAAAAACTCAAGTATTGGTCGGCGTAAAAGTTGAAACAGGCGAACCCTTCCCTGACACTCCAAATAATGGTGTAATGACTGTCAACGCTGAACTTGTGCCGCTAGCTTCTCCAAACTTTGAGCCAGGTCCGCCTGACGAAAACAGTATTGAGTTAGCTCGAGTTGTTGACCGTGGTATTAGAGAGTCGCATGCTATTGACACAGAGAAACTCTGTATCGAACCTGGCAAGAAAGTCTTTGTTGTTTTTGTCGATGTTTATGTACTCAATCATGATGGAAACTTGATTGATGCTTCTGCAATAGCTGCTGTCGCTGCTTTAATGAACACTAAAATGCCAAACTATGAAATCAAAGACGGGGAATTAAAAATCAAACAAGGCTACACGACTCTTCCTATGAAAAGTCACCCCATAACTGTTACCATCGGAAAAATCAACGGTCACCTAATCGTAGACCCGTGGATCGAGGAAGAATCTGTTATGGACTCACGTATTACTTTCGCAACCAATGAAGACGGTAACATCTGTGCAATTCAGAAAGGTGGCTCTAGCTATTTCACACCGCAACAGATTTTAGAAGCATCAAAGATTGCTCTGGCAAAAGCAACAGAATTGCGAAAAAAGTTCGATTGGTGAAATAAAAGTTGCCGAAAACCAAGAAAGTAGGACCGACCAGAGGGTTTGGTCCACGTTATGGTTCTACAGTACGGAAACGCTACATTAGAGTGATAGCTGGGCTCAAAAAACCTCACAGATGCCCTCAATGCGGTTTTGTCCGCGTAAGACGTGAAAGCGTTGGGATCTGGAAGTGCAGTAAATGCGAGTTCACCTTTGCAGGCGGAGCATACACACCAAGTACTAAACTCGGTGTGGTAGCAAAAAGAGCAGCCAAAGGTACGCGATTTGAAGAAGAAACAAGAGAAGCGGCGCCAACTGAAGTACCCGTTGTTGAATCGGCAACTGAAGAAGAAACCGATTAAATTTTCTTTTACTTTTTATTTCTTTTAGTATTTACTTATTTAACTTAACTTTCTACTACGTTCTGGGACGCTGAATGTTAATCGGAGCAAAAGCCAAAATAAGATTAAAATTCACAAACCAAAAGCAAATTAATGCTGTCTTAGAAGCTTTAACACCTGAAGCGAACTCGCCTTTAAGCCATCGTGGGAACGTCAGGTTACAAGAAGACGGATTATTTCTTGTTTTGTTATTTGAGGCGGAAGATACGGTTGCGCTTCGAGCTATATTGAACGCTTATTTACATTGGATAAACTCTATCATCAATGTAATTCACATATTTAGCTCCTCTTAACTGCTCAAAAAGACATATTCTTCAAAATACGCTATTTGCTTCTCTGGAATAGAATGTTGTTTGGTAACAAGCCTCAAGATCAATAATACGTCGAATCCTAAAAGACCATGCATGTATTTATAGAAATATCTGGTGGATTTGGTTTGTTACACTTTGACCATTTGCGGCATGAGTGACATAATACTGATATCAGGAGACGATAGCAATTGATTGCTAAGGCTTCCAATCGGTGCTTTCGTTGCTTTGTAGTTGTATTTATGTTTCTGTTGCATCTTGTTTTTTCAATGAAGGTTGCAATAATCAATGTTTTTCTTTTACGGTTGATGATTGTTTTTGGAAAGGAAGGTTTAAATAAATACTGACTCATTTCGTATATGCTTCAACCTAAAAACGGATGAAAAACTTAGATGTCACAGGAATATCGTTACATACTTCGTATCATGGGCGCCGACGTTCAAGGTACCCTTAAGACTTCTTACGCAGTGGCAGAAGTTAAAGGCGTCAGCGCAAGCCTTTCGAACGCAATTCTCAAGAAGGCAGGCGTTAACCCTGATCTGCGAGCAGGCTTTTTAACAGACTCAGATGTCAACAAAATAGAAGACGTTATTCGGGAACCAGCAAAATATGGAATACCAAGCTGGATGTTTAACCGCCGAAAAGACACAGAGTCTGGAAAAGATACCCATCTTATAAGCTCTGAATTACTTTTCAAAATTAAAACTGACATTGATGGAGCCAAAGCAATCAGGTCTTGGCGTGGATACCGCCATGCTTACAGCCTGAAAGTTAGAGGCCAAAGAACCAAGACAACAGGACGCGCAGGCAAATCCTTAGGCGTCAAGAAAAAGACTCTAATGCAAAAGTCCGGTTCTGAAGGAGGCAAATAAGCATGGGAGATCCAAAGAAACAACGTAAGAAATTCGATACGCCACGTTTTCGATGGCGTAAAGATATCCTCCAAGAGGAACTAAAACTTCTAGGACAATATGGTCTACGGAATAAACATGAACTCTGGCGACTAAAAACTACCCTGTCAAAGAGCAGAGGCATCGCTCGTTCACTAATTAGCAAAACTCCTGAAGACCGCGAAAAAATGGAAAACGAACTTCTCACACGCTTAAAGAAACTTGGTATCTTACAAGAAACTGCTGTTCTGGACAATGTTCTTGACTTAACAATCGAAGACATCTTGGAACGAAGACTACAAACCATTATTTTCCGCAAAGGTTTAGCACGTACTATATTTCAATCGCGTCAATTAATCACTCACGGACACATAACCATTGATAACCGTAGAGTAACACTGCCTGGATTCATCGTGCCAAAAGAAGAAGAATCCAAAATCGTCTATTCACCTGAAAGCGCAATTGCAAGTCAAACACATGCATTGCGACTTGGATTAGCGGTGGTAGCTAAACAACCTGTAATCAGACCGCCTGCACGAGGAGGTCGGAGAGGCGGACGAGGAGGTCGCAGATTCTGAGCACCACAAGCAGTAAACGTAGCGAGAAGTGGGGAGTTGTCCACATATTCAGCAGCTACAACAATACATTAATTCATATTACTGATATCTCCGGCGCGGAAACAATTGCCCGCACGACCGGCGGTATGTTCGTTAAAGCCGACCGCATGGAATCTTCTCCGTATGCAGCTATGCGTGCGGCAACTGGTGCCGCTGAGATTGCAAGAGATAAAGGTATAACTGCCATTCACATCAAAGTTCGCGCTCCAGGCGGCAGCGGACCAAGAACACCTGGACCCGGTGCACAAGCAGCCATTCGAGCGTTAGCAAGGTTTGGTTTCCGCATTGAACGTATTGAAGAAGTCACACCAGTTCCACATGATGGGACAAGAAGGCCTGGCGGTAGAAGAGGACGAAGAGTTTAATCTATTTCTATCTCCCTTTATTGATAGAAAAATACAAATAATGCAGCGAAATATCGTATTGACCGCAAAGTCACAAAATTAAGTTTATTGGAGTGTTTCAGCAAGTGAAAATTGAAGTCTTAGAAAAAAACGATAGTGCCCTTAGCATACTTGTTAAAGATGCGGATGTTACTTTAATGAACGCTCTGCGTCGTATTGCACTTGCTGAAGTTCCATGCATGGCAATCGATGAAGTTGTAATGATAGAAAATAGTTCTATTCTGCAAGATGAAATCATAGCTCATAGACTCGGACTTACCCCTCTAAAAACTGATTTAGATGCTTATAGTCTTCCTGAAGAATGTAAATGTCAAAGCGAATTCGGATGCTCAGAGTGTCGTGTGACATTAACTTTGGATGCTGAGGCAAAAGATGGAACAAGAACTGTTTACTCAGGTGAAGTTGTGTCTGAGAACCCAGAAGTTGTTCCAGTAAGTGACAAAATTCCGATCATAAAATTGGCTAAGAGCCAGAAGTTAAAGCTTGAAGCTTACGCAAGGCTTGGCATAGGAAAAACCCATGCAAAATGGCAGCCTGTTTCTATGTGTTCATACAAGTACTATCCCAAAATAACCACTCCCGAAGAGAAATGCGCCGATTGTCAAAAATGTGTCGAGATATGTCCCAAAAAAGTTTTTTCGTTCAAAGATGGAAAAGTCGATGTTCAGGACCTTTTGGCATGTACTCTTTGTATGGATTGTGTTGAGGCATGTCCTCAGAAGCCTTCACCTCTGACGGTCGAGTGGGTTAAAAATGCGTTTATTATGAATATTGAGTCGACTGGTGCTCTTCCTCCTGAACGTGTGCTCAAGGAAGCCACTAGACTTTTAGACAAACAGCTAAACGAGCTTAAAGAACAAATAAAGGCTGAACAACAATGAGAGAAACCAAAACCACAAACCCTCAACTAATCAACCTTATCAGATTGCTACGCAAGCAAAGCAGAGAGAAATCGGCACCTATATGGTATGATGTCGCGGATTACCTGGCTAAAACTCGCAGTCAACGTGTCGTCATAAACCTAAGTAACATAAACCGCAACTCAGAGAAAGCTGATGTTGTAGTTGTTCCTGGCAAGGTCTTATCCTCCGGTGTTCTTGACCACGACGTGACAATTGCTGCTTTTGAAGCATCTGAGCAGGCAATTGCAAAGATAGAAGCTTCAAAAGCGAAATATCTCACGATAAATGAGTTACTGGAGAAAAATCCAACTGGCTCAAATGTAAAAATTATCCGGTGAAAATAAATGCAAACAACCACTAAACCAGCAAAATTATCAGTTACACTGGTAAATGCTGAAGCTCAAGTCGTTGGGCGGATGTGCAGTAAAATTGCCAAGCTTCTTCTCAACGGTGAAGAAGTCATTATTCTTAATGCTGAGAAAGCCATATTTTCAGGAAAAAAGAAAAGCAAAGTTGCTGAAGCTCACTTGTTCCTTGAAGTAGGTGCACCAATGCGTGGACCATTTCATTACAGGCGACCAGACCGTTATCTGCGTAAAACCGTTCGAGGTATGCTTCCATTTAAGCAACCAAAAGGCAAAAGTGCTTACAAACGCCTAAAAGTTTACATGGGTATCCCGCTAGAATTTAAAGATAAACAAATGATAACCTTCCCAGACGCTTTGTCGGCAAACCTTAAGGGTCCACGTTTTACCCTTGGGGAGTTGGCAAGTGAAATCGGTTGGAACGACAGGATGAAATAATTATGCCCGGAAAGAAAGTTTTAGTTGTAAGTGGAAAACGCAAAACCGCAACTGCGCGTGCTATAATTAAGCAAGGCGTTGGAAAAGTACGTATAAACTTAACACCAGTAGAAATAATTGAACCCAGCATTGCCCGTGCAAAAATCATGGAACCTCTCTTGCAAGCAGGCGGAGACGTTTGGATGCAACTGGATATGGATGTGAAAACTAGGGGAGGAGGCTACATGGGGCAAGCAGAAGCTGCACGAATGGCAATAGCTAACGGCTTGCTAAAATGGACGCGGAGTACTCATTTACGTACAGTCTTTAGCGAATATGACCGTACAATGATTGCTGGAGACAGCAGAGCAAAAGAAACCAAGAAAGTAGGCGGAACAGGCGCTCGGTCTAAAAAACAGAAAAGCTACCGATAGGAGAAAAAAACAAAATGATTATCCCCGTAAGATGCTTCACCTGCGGCAAGTTGGTTGGAGACCGATGGGACGAGTTTACTCGCCGAATCAAAACTGGTGAAAACGCTAGTGACGTGTTGGATAGCTTGGGTTTGAAACGGTACTGTTGCAGACGTATGTTGCTCTCTAACGTGGAAATCATCGACGAAGTCTTGCGCTTCTATGAAGAAGCAGAGAAACGCAAAGAAGCCCGAAGCTTTTACTAATTTTCTTTTTTAGTTCTTGTTCAAAATCCACAATAGTTTTTATTTTTTTTAGGTCGGTAAAAAGCTGTTTTTAATCTTATTGACTAAAGAATTGTGTATTCAATTGAGAAAGTGTTAGCGATAGTTCTTTTTGAACGCACTTTAAAGGGTGGTCTGAAATTTTTTCGGTTTTATTCTTTGCCTGTTAGACCATTATTTTGGTCCAAAAAAAGACACAAAGGAAGTTTATTGCGAGTATAGCTTCGCATATGGTCGCTTAGATAGCGGTAGTATCTTTTTGAATTTGCCTGCCAAGATTGCTGCGGGATCGCCGCCAAAATGGCAACAGTATTCTTTGACCAAGTTTTCAATCACTTGTATGTCTCGTTTGCCCACGGGCATTGTTTTTGTACCTTCGACTGGTTCAAGGATTTCGCCTCGTTCATAAATTACTCCGCCATGCATGCCTGTGCCTACGAATCGCGCCTTGCATTTCTCGCAGCCTTCTAAGTTCAAGCCTAAGATTAGAATTACTCCGCCTGCCATGTACTCAGCTAAGAAGTCACCTGCGGTTTCTCCAATTACTATCTGCGGGATCTTTTTTTGGTACTCTTTCATGTGTATGCCGACACGGTAGCCTACATAGTCTTTTACAAAGATTTTTCCGCCCCGCATAGAGTGTCCAGTTAAGTCACCTGCATGTCCGTGAATGATGATTTCTCCATCGTTCATGGTGTTGCCACTGGCATCCTGTGCGTTCCCATGAATGACCATTTTTGGTCCACACATAAAAGCGCCTAAATCGTTGCCTGGCGTGCCGTAAACGTCGATTTGGATTTTAGTGTCAAGGTCTGTTCCCAAATATCTTTGTCCACAAACGTTATTCAATTCTATCTTCTCAAGGTCGGTGTTACATATTGCTTGTCGCATTAGACAATTAAGTTCTCTATAGTAGAGGTTTTCAGCGTCAATTTTGAGGGTTTTGTTTTCGTTAGTTACTCGGGGTTGGTATTTTGCGTCTATTTCTGCTTTTTCTTTTTGTTGCAACATTTTTACGCTCCTGCCATCTTTACGCCCAATATTTTAAGTTCAGTTTTAGTTAAGCCAACGCCGCGAAGTGCGAGTCGGTTACCGCGTAAGCTTTCAATCGCGTTTATACCCATGCCCCCCATCATATCTTTGATTTCAAGGCTCCAACCATTGAGCAAGTTAACTAGTCTTTTGGATGCAATGTCGGGGTTAATGCGTTTGCTAATCCATACATCACTAGTTGCGATGCCCCATGGGCATTTGCCTGTGTAGCAACGTTGACAAACTGTGCAGCCTATCGCTATCAGTGCCGCGGTGCCAATGTATACTGCGTCAGCGCCAAGAGCTATGGCCTTGAAAACGTCGGCTGCACTTCGGAATCCTCCCGCTGCAACTATGCCTGCTTGATTTCTTATGCCTTCTTCACGTAATCGCTGGTCTATCTGCGCTAATGCCAGTTCGATTGGTATTCCAACATTGTCTCGGATTACTTTGGGTGCTGCGCCTGTTGCACCTCGAACACCGTCGATAGCAATTATGTCTGCTCCAGCACGAACCATGCCACTTGCTATCGCTGGTGCGTTGTGGACTGCTGCTATTTTAACGCTAATTGGTTTGGTGTAGTTGGTTGCTTCTTTGAGTGCATAGATTAGTTGTCTTAGGTCTTCTATTGAGTAGATATCGTGTTGTGGTGCAGGTGAAAGTGCATCTGTGCCTTGTGGAATCATGCGCGTTTTAGCTACATGTTCAGTAACTTTTTCGCCTGGTAAATGGCCTCCGATGCCTGGTTTTGCGCCTTGCCCTATTTTGATCTCGATGGCTGCGCCTGCATCCAGGTAATCTGAATGAACACCGAATCTGCCGGAAGCTACCTGTACAATGGTGTGATCGCCGTATTTGTAGAGGCTTTTAACTAAACCTCCTTCACCCGTATTCCAATAAGTGCCGCATTCGGTTGCTGCTCGCGCTAATGATTCATGCACGTTTAAGCTAATAGCGCCATAGGACATAGCAGAGAACATTATTGGTGTATCTAAACGAAGTTGTGGGGTGAGTTGTGTTTTGAGTACGGTTTCGCCATTTTCATATGTCAAATCAAGTTTGTCGGGTTTTGCTCCAAGGTATGTGCGGATTTCCATGGGTTCACGGAGAGGATCAATTGAGGGGTTGGTGACTTGGCTGGCGTTTAATAGTAATCTGTCCCAGTAGCTGTACTGAGGTTTGTCACAACCCATGCCTGTTAAGATGACTGCTCCACTTTCTGCTTGTCGTTTAAGGTCTCGAATGGCTTCTCCGGTCCAGTTGGCGTTATCCCGGCTTGCGTTGGGGTTTTTTCTGATGGTTATGGCGTGTGTTGGGCAGAAAGTTACGCAGCGTTGGCAATTGACGCAGTTTTCGTCTATGCTACAAATTGTGTCGGTTTCTTCATCGTATGAGTGTGTATCGTATGTACATTGGTTTGTGCATACTTTGCAGCGAATGCAGCGTTTTTCGTCGCGTTCAATTAAGTATTCCGGTTGAACGTACGTTTTCATTTACATTATGCCTCCTTGAGCGTTTGGTTTTAGTCGGCAGATTACTGGTTCTCCGCCTCTTGGTGCCCAAAACTTGTCTAGTTGAGGAGATACAAGACGCATGGGTGCTTCTTCTGAGGATAGAAACATAAGGTCGCCTTTTGTGCCAGCAACCATAGGTCTTAGCTTGATTCGGTCAGTTAACCCAATCATTTCGCCATGGTGAGCGATTACGATGCTGAATGGCCCGTTCATAAGTAAGCTGCCGTAAGTTTGTCGCAATGTTTTAAGTAGGTACGCTTTTTTGGGTTCCATTCTGTCAATTTCATCCCATAAGGGCGCCGCTAAGATTTGTGCAACCAAGTTGATGGGTAAATGTTGACGTCGCATCAACAAATCCACTGCATAGGCAAGCACCTCCGTATCTGTTTGCATGGTGCATTTGTAGCCATACATCTCTAGGAAACGGCGGTTTATGCCATAGGAAGACAATTCACCATTGTGCACGACAGTCCAGTCTAGGATGTTGAAAGGATGTGCTCCACCCCACCAACCTGGTGTATTGGTTGGAAATCGACTGTGACACGACCACAAATATCCTTGATAATCTTCCAAGCAGAAGAATTCTGCAACATCTTCAGGGAAACCTACACCCTTGAAGACACCCATGTTTTTGCCGCTTGAAAATACAAATGCTTTTCCGGTTTCAGTGTTTATGCGCATGACAGCTTCGATGATGTAGTCCTCTTCAGTTTGAATCTTTGGTCGATTTTTTTTAGGTTGCACAAAGTACCGCCAAACCAATGGGGGGTCATGTACATCGGCGGGTTTTGTCTGCATTTCTTCATCGTAGAAGATGTCAAATTTTGAAGCGAGAATTCTGTCGGTTTTTTCTTTGGCGTCTTTGCTTAGGTACATGATGTGAAAAGCGTATTGGTCTTTGAAGGCTGGGTATATACCGTACACGGCGAAGCCGCCGCCTAGTCCGTTGCCGCGGTCATGCATGTTTGCCATTGCGCGTACGGGGTCTTTGGAGCCGAAGCGTTTACCTTCGGTGTTCATTGCTGCGAATATTCCGCAGGCTGAGAAATCTTTGTCATCTCCGAATGGGTTGATTATTTTTCTGTCATTTTGGTTCATTATTGTATCACACTCATTTTTCTTTGGAGACTAATAGGTAAGACTGCCCATCCAAAATCGTCTCGCAGTAGATCTTGTTTGAATTTTTTCACGTTAACTCGATTCTTCATGAGGTTGAAAATGATTCCAGCTCGGTCTATGCTATTGACCATTGTCATGCCCACAATAACATTGTCTTTGAGAACCAGTTTCTTGTAGATGTTGTTTTCTATATCGAATTTAGTCAGCACTTCCAGCGTGTTATCATCTGGTTTTGGATTTGCGTTGCCGATTGAGACGATGGGTATGCCAAAGTATTTGAGGCTGCTCATGTTTGTGCCGCCTTCATAGGTGGTTTTTTTACCTGCCATGTTGTAGCCTGCGACTCGGCCTTCCAATACTGCTAAAGGCCACAGAGGTAAAAGTCGGTTCTGGTTGAGGATGAAATCGTATGCTTCTGCAACGTCGCCGCTGGCATAAATGTCTGCTATGTTGGTTTGCATAAAGTTGTCTACGATAATGCCTCGGTTAGTTTTAACATCCGTTCCCGCAACAAGTTCAGTTCTGGGAATAACGCCAATTGCTACTACAACTATATCGCAAGGCACCTTTTCACCGGTAGTTAATATGACTTCTCCCACAGCATTTTCGTTGTCTGGTCTGCCGAGTATTTTCTGTACAGATTGTCCTGTTGCAAAGTTGACGCCTGCTTTTTTGATTACAGCTTCAACCATGTCTGAAGCTTTGGAGTCGAGCAGTAAACTTAGGATTTTCTCCTGCAACTCAACAACTGTGACTTTTAAGCCGCGTTTTACTAGGGCTTCAGTTACACTTATCCCGATTAAGCCTGCGCCGATAACCACCGCGTTCTTAGCGTGGGTGTTATCGATTTTTTCTGCTAATCGCTGTGCTTCGGACATGGTGGTGAAGGTAAAAACGCCATCTTTTTCCTGCCCTTCCATTTTTGGTACGAAAGGTTTGCCGCCCGTTGCCAGAAGAAGCTTCTCATAACTGATTTTTTCGCCATCTTCCAATGTGACAGTTTTTCCAGTAATGTCTAAACTTGTTGCTTTTTTGTTCAAGCGCGCATCCACATTGTTTTCTGTCCAGAAGTTGTCGGCTCGACACTTCATTTTCTGCATGTCTGAATTGCCGCTTACTAGGTCGCTAATCATGGGGCGACTGTAATCTGCACAGCATTCTTCCGTTATGATTGTGATGGTGCCGGTTGGGTCTACTTTTCTAATGGCCTCTATTGCACCTATGCCTGCTGCTGAAGCCCCAACAATGACGTATTTAGCCATTTTAGGATTTCACCTCTTTGAAAACCAATGCTTCGTTTGGGCAGTTGGCAACGCATGCTGGTTCCTCCAAATCCTTACAGAGATCACATTTGGTGACGACTTTGCCTTCTTTGTCCATTATTATAGCGCCGTATGGACAAACCATTATGCAAGTCCAGCACCCCATGCATTTGTCTTTATTGTGGGTAACTTGACCAGTTTTTTCGTCTTTTGTCATGGCGCCTGCTAAGCAGGCGGTTACGCATGGAGCGTCTTGGCAATGTCGGCACTGTATTGCGAAGGAGATTGGTTTGTTGACTTCGCGTCTAATTCTGCTTAAGGGTTTAGGTTTTTCGCTATTGTACGCTTTAACAATGTCTTTGGATTTTGAATGTGCAACGGTGCAGTAGACTTCGCAAAGTCCGCAGCCCATGCATGCTTCTTGTTTAGCAACTATTTTTTTCATCAATAAGGCCTCTTGTTTTTATTAGTTAGCGCGGACAAGTGAGCAATTGGACATGGAGTTCTACGTCATTTGTACATAGAACACCTTTGCTTGTCGTTGCTTGATTATTGTTTTTAATTATAATTCTACAAATGTTTAGCGGCACTTTTTGTACCTCTCTTAGTTATGTTAGCGCACAAAATAGCATGTATTCTATATAACTTTGTTGGTAATCATTTATATGTATGTTCATGAACTATGCAGTATATACGAAACATATGTCGAGATTGATCTGAAAATGGCGGAAAAAGACCTTGGTTACCGAAGAGTTCAATGCACCGGCAGAGGCTCATACATAATATCCCTTCCAAAGGAATGGGTAGAAGACATAGGATTAAAACGAGGCAGTGAAATCGCATTTAACCTAGAGCCTGATTCCACTCTGCTACTTGTTCCACGAAAAATCATGGAAAAAGAAGGCAGAGAAGATGGATCCAAACCAAAAGAATACTTCATAAACGTCGACCCAAAAGAACCTCTCCAATCAACTATTCGAATGATTCGTTCCCTCTACGCAATTGGCGCCGACATAATAAGGGTCCATTTTAAAACGTCCCAGGAAGCTTCAAAATACAAAAACGACATAAAAAACCTAGCTCGCGACAACTTTTTAGGCTCAGAAATAATCGACGAAACCCAAAATGAAATAACCCTCCAAATTCTAATCAGACACTCCGAATTTCCAATTGAAAAAGCTGTTAGAAGAATGGCTATTGTAGCTCTTGCAGCTAACCGGGATGCCATTGAAGCTCTCAATGACAAAAGCAACGCATTATTCGACAGCGTCATCAATGCTCACAACGACGTAAATCGTCTCGGTTTGTACATTATCCGGCAACTGAAGCATGGCATTGAAAGAAACTTGTACCGAGAGCTCGGGTTCAAAACTCCAAAAGAGTTCCTTCTTTACCGTATTGCTGTAAACGATATTGAAAATATCGGTGACAACGCTATGAATCTAATCAATCATCTTGGGGCTCTCCAGAAACTTATCAACGACCAAACTCTTTTCATTAAATATCCAATAGATGAAGAAATATACAATCAATTGATCGATTTTAGTGTACAAGCTCACCAAATATACGATGATGCCATAAAAGCTCTCTTTAAACGCGACTACAAGGATGCGGAAAGATTAATTTCCAAACGTGAATCTTTAGTGCCTCTTGAAAATGAGTTAATAATGTTAATGTCTAGCAAGAAAATTGACCCAAATATCCTTTCAGTGCTAAGATTGATCTTTGATAATTGTAGGCGCGTACTGGACTACAGCCGTAACATGGCGGAACTAACGTTAAACCGAACTGTGGAAGAACTCTGTTCGACTTTCACCTACAAATAAACTAATCAACTAAGTGAAAATTGGTGCTCCGGCCGGGATTTGGACCCGGGTCCGCGACTCGAGAGGCCGCTATACTTGACCGGACTATACTACCGGAGCTCGCCGAAAAGGGTATTCTCATTGAAATAAATACGTTTTGTAATATTGAAGAGAAACTGCAGACAACTAGCTGGGTACTCTCAACAGTGGATTTCTAAATAATCTTTGTCTTCAATAAGCAAGCTTCGCTTAGAGAAACGAAAAATCAAAATAATAAAAATAACAAAAAAGGAAATTAGGGGAAAGTTTACTCTTCGCCCATGCCGCCAGGCATTCCGCCTGGTGCGCCTTTTGGTGCTTTGGCTGTGATGACATCGTCGATGCGTAGTATTAGTGCTGCTGACTCGGCTGCTGATTTGATTGCTTGCTCTTTGACCATGATTGGTTCAATGACGCCGGCTGCGATGCTGTCTTGGAGTTTGCCTGTGAATACGTTGATTCCCATGTTCTTCCCGGTTGCTTTGTCGTGTACTTGACGTAGCTCTACGAGAATATCGATTGGTTCTAAGCCTCCGTTCTCTGCGAGCGTTCTTGGAATGACTTCGACTGCGTCTGCGAATGCTTCAACTGCTAGTTGTTCTCTTCCGCCGACAGTTGTTGCATATTTGCGGAGTTCTTTTGAGATTTCGATTTCGACTGCGCCGCCGCCTGCTACGATTTTGTTGTTTTCGATAACGTCTGAAATTACTGAGAGTGAATCAATCATGGCGCGTTCAGCTTCGTCAACCATGCGTTCTAAGCCCGCTCGGATGAGGATTGCGACGCTGTGGGGGTCTTTGCATTTTTCGACAAAGATCATTTTGTCGTCGCCGATTTTTCGTTCTTCTACGTGTCCTGCACTGCCAAGGTCTGATTTCTTTAGGTCGTCTAGGTCGCTGCTGATTATTGCGCCTGTGGCTCTTGCGAGTTTTTCCATGTCGGATTCTTTTACTCGTCTAGCAGCGATTATTCCTTCTTTAGCTAGGAAATGTTGAACCATGTCGTCGATGCCTTTTTGGCAGAAAATTACGTCTGCGCCTGATGCTTTAATTTTGGTAACCATGTCTTGCATCATGTCAGTTTCTTGATCTAAGAAATGCTTTCATTTGAGAGGGGTCTTTGATTCTGATTTCGGCTGAGATTTCAGTTTTTTCGATTTCTAAGGCTGAGTCTAGCAGTGCAATCTTTGCGTTTTCTTTCTTCTTTGGCATGTTGGGGTTTACGATTTCTTTGTCTATTATTATGCCTCTGATTAGTTGCGTTTCAAGGAGGCTTTTGCCTGTTTTCTTTATGAGTTGGATGTTGTCTATGTCAGCGAGAGCTTTGTCTCCTCTTTGTTCGGCGATTTGTTTGACTGCGTCAATGCTGATTTCTGCTAAGTGGTCGCGTGCGCTGCCGACTGCTTTGCTGCTCATGGAGGTTAATGCAACTTTTAGGAGTGTTTTGCGGTCATTGATGTCAAGTGGTACTGCAGTTTTGTTTATGACTTCGATAGCTTTGACTGATGCTTTGCGGAATCCGCTTACTAGGATTGTTGGGTGAATGTTTTGGTCTAGGAGTTCTTCAGCTTTTTTGAGTAGTTCGCTTGCTAAAACAACTGCGGATGTGGTTCCGTCGCCGACCATGTCGTCTTGGGTTTTTGCGATTTCAACCATCATTTTTGCTGCTGGGTGTTCAACGTCGATTTCTTTGAGTATGGCTGCGCCGTCGTTTGTGATTGTTATGTCGCCAAGAGAGTCGATGAGCATTTTGTCCATGCCTCTTGGACCTAGTGTGGTTTTTAGTACTTCTCCGATTACTCGGGCTGCCATTATGTTATTTCGTTGTGCTTCTTTCCCTCTGCTTCGGGTTGTTCCTTCTTTTAGGATGAGGACTGGCTGTCCTGAACCTGTTGTTGTTAAATACGCCATATGTTATCCCTACTTTACTAGAATCTTGTTTAATTCGGATTATTGCAAAAATCAAACGCAAATATAAACTTTAAGGCTTACTTAGACGTTTGTTGGGTTGATTTGTTTTGTTCATTTGCAGAGTGGGATTAATTTCGTTTTATGCCTTTGTGGGGGAAAAAACAGAAATAATTAGATATGTACACTTCTCCTGTGAAGCGTTATGATTGATGACTTTAATCTCTTAGCTACAACAATGCGCGGAAACGAACGGCCTATGTGTAACGAACTGCTATACTTGCTCAAAGAGGCACTTGGAGACGTTCAAGCGCAAACAGCAAAAACAAAAATTCGTGGCTTAATCGTTGGCAAAACATCTCTTGACCCCGTTGAAGTTGTAGGAAAATTCCGTAGCATTCTAATCGAGCGTCCATACGAGTTTCGTTATGCCCTAAGAATCGTTCCCGTACAAATGGTTGTGCAGACAGACTTGCAGGAGATTAAGAAATCAGCTCAGGAGATGGCATCAAAAATCGGGGAAAACCAAACTTTTCGGGTTACGGTTGAGAAACGCTTCACCGAGCTTCATTCGAAAGATATAATCGAGGCGGTAGCAGGGGATCTTAACCGTCGAGTTGACCTTAAAAATCCTGATTGGATTTTGCAGATTGAAATCTTAGGCAGGTTAACGGGTATTTCGCTGCTAAAACCAAGCGATGTTTTGGCGGTTGTAAAAGAAAAGATGCTTTGATCTAAAGTTGGGTAGACAACAATGCTACTCGTTCAATAACTAAATCAACTATTGCCTCTTCTAAATCGCACTCTTTTAGTGTTTCTATTTCTGCCTTGGTTATTTTGAAAACTTTGAGAATTTTCTCTTTTTTGTCGTTTGTGATTGATAGAGTTGTCTGGTTAGGTTGACTGCCAACGCATATCGATAAATCTTGCAGTAGGAGTTCTATCTGTTTTGGTTTTTTCCCTATGATTGTTATTGCCATATTCTTGGTTTCTGGTTTTATTCCTATGAGGTTTATTGATTTTTGTATTTGGCGTTGTGCTGAAGCATAAAGCATGGTTTCCATAGCTAGGCTTTTTGAAATGTTTGTTTTGTCTTTGAAAGCTCTTAGGGCGTTTAGGACAGCAAAGTACAAATGTTGTTCAGTTGCAACAAGGTCGGCTTCGAAGAATTGGATGTCAACTTCTTTTAGGGTTTGTTTCCGATTTGCTTTGAGAAACTCTTCTACTTTTTCGAACGCTATGTTTCTGTATCCAGTTATTTCTACGTATCTGTTGAATTCTTCAAAGTGATGCTGCATGTTTAGAATCCTACTGAATGGTTTTTAGGAGTTTTTCAGCTAATTGTTTGGGTAAACCCGCTTTTACGAGTTTTGCGATTTCCTGGTTTGCAGCCCTTTTGCCTTCAAACTTTTGAGTTATTTTTCGTAGAGTTTCTTTAATTTCCCAAGGGAACACTACCCAGTTGTTTGTTTGTTTCTCGTAGAAATCGGGTTTTGTAATGCTTTGAGGCTTAAAGTATAAGGTAGCTGTTTTTGTTTCACTGGCGCCTTGTTCTTGGATGTGTGTTTGGGCTAGCTTTAGGCTTTTGCCTGTGTCAGCAATGTCGTCAACTATTAGGGTTTTTTTGTTTTTGATGGCAACGGTTAGGGGTTGTTTTAGGGTTGGCTCCACGGTTGGCTGAGCTATATCTAGATAGAATTCAATTTGCAGAGACGCTAATTGTGGGGTTTCAATAAGGTCAGATAGGATTCGAGCTGGGATTATTCCGCCTTTTGCGATGCCGATTATTATGTCGGGTTGGAATTGTTGATTTTGGATTTTTTGTGCTTGGGCTAGGAGCATATCGTTTATTTGATTCCATGTTGGAACTTCGTATTCTGCGTTGGTTGCCACTTTGTTGCCTCTTAGTTGAGGTTACGGTTTGGGGTTCT
The DNA here is from genome assembly GCA_963775465.1 of Candidatus Bathyarchaeota archaeon. Lineage (GTDB taxonomy): Archaea > Thermoproteota > Bathyarchaeia > Bathyarchaeales > Bathycorpusculaceae > Bathycorpusculum. The sequence goes on from CAVZIW010000003.1 coordinate 280,358, forward strand.
GTTAAGGTTTTCGATTTGCTTTGTCGAGGCGCATAATTTGTTTGGGTTAATTTTGTTATTTAGCAATTTGCTGTTTCTTTGTGAATGTGATTCTATTTTTATGGGGTTTTTGTTGGTGGTTGATTTGTGTTTGCTTGCTTGGTTGCATAATTTTATTAAGGGGTTTGGTTTATTGGTTTATTCGGGAGATAGGCGTCTGGAGATATGTTTCGTAATTCGTAATATAGTTTAAAAGGGTTGACGTCTCTTCCATAAATTGAAAATTGAAAGGAGAACTAAAAATGGTGAAGAATGTGGATGAAGAGAAGATTAAGGGCGTGTTGACGGTTCCGAAGATGGCTGCGATAAAATCGATGCTTGAAAAAGACCATGCTATTGACTGTTTGCTTTTGCTCCATGTTGGTCGCGGAAAATGGAAGGATGCAAAAGATTTCATGCGTGAAAACAATTTAACTCTTAGCGATGGCACCTTTAGGGCAAGAATGATTGAGATTGAATCTTTGGGTTTAGCTAAAAGCGAGCGTATTGACCCTCTCAAGAAGTATTATGTGAAGACTGAGTTGGGTGAAAAGGTGGCTATGCTTCTTCTCGGATTTTTTGATGAGTTAGGCGCTTAAAACATATTTTTTGTTTCTATTTCTTTTCATTTTTTTGTTTGTTGTAGTTGTGTTCGACGACTCAATAATCTTGTTTAGTAAGACGTAATACTTAAAAGTCCGGTTTTGTCGATAAGTATAACAAACATACAAAAGGTAAAAAAAATGAACACATACCTAAGAAAAATAAAGAAAAACTCAAAAGCACTCAGCCCCGTAGTCGCATCAATCATACTCATCGCCGTAACAGTAGCAGTCAGCGTTGTCGTAGCAGCATGGATGGGAGGAATGTCCCTCGGACTCATGAACAACGCAGAACAAGTGACAGCAACAAATCCAGTATTTGTCAATACTGTCGACGCTGAAACTGTTACTTTAACGCTTAGAAATACTGGTGCATCCTCAGTAACGATATCTGCCGCAGGCACAATAGACGGAACAGCCGTTGTAGCATCAGTTACTTCAGGATCATTAACAATTGAAAAAGGAACTACACAGCAGTCGTTCTGACAAAGGCATCTCCTTTCGTTGCAGGCGCACAATATAACATTGGCTTAACTACTACAAAGGGAAACACAATCGCATACACAGCAACATACAACCCATAAATATCAAACCTTTAGACACAATAAAAATTCGGGGGTAAGGTGAAGCAAGTCTTCACCCAACTTTCCTCTTTCTCTGTTTAGAAAAAAAAATTAGGAGTAAAACAATCATGGTAACACAAATAAAAGAATATACATCCGCCCAAGCAATAGCCGAATCCTTAGATAAGGAACTGTCGGAGACAAAAAGTGTCTTGGGTGAATACTTAAGAAAACTCGACGAGATCAGAACACTCGCTGAGAAATCACAAAAAATCCGCGAAGTCGTCTTAAAATTAGCAGGTAAAAAAGCCCCTACCGAGAGTCAAGGCGAAATTACGGTTGGTACATTGAACATTGTTTTGGATGCTAACCCGTTTCATGAGTTAACCGCTATTGAGTCTGTGGTTCGCAGTCACCAAGAAAGGTTGCTTGTTCTACAAAAAGTTCGCGAAGCTTTAAAGTGGCTAGATCAACTCGGCGACACAGAAGGCCTAAAGTACCTAGTCCTTGAAAATGAAGGTATCCCTGAACGTATCCTATTTAAAATATCTTAGGTTGCTAAAAAAGTGACTTGCAGCCAACCTGAAGTGCTCCAAACTGTCGTCGACGAATATAGCAATCTAAGTCCCGAAACATCAAATGTCTTCATTTTTAGAAAACATGGGGAAATGATAGCGGCAAACCAAGCTACAACTGAAGATCAAACCAAACCTGCCATCGCCATCTTCGCCGATCTTGCCGCAAAAACCGACCTGATAGGTAGCTTGGAGAGTTTGACGATCAATGGCGTTTCTGAGCAACTTATTATATCGACAATTGATGATCTATATCTGGCTACGGTTTCCTCAAAAAAAGCCAATCCCAAAACCCTCCGTTCGTTAAGCCAAGTTTTGATTCCAACAATTGTTAGACTCATTGAACAACAAAACTTCAACAAATGCCAAGAAGTACCGGAAACCCTCCAGACATTACCAGAAGAAGAGCCAGTTGAAGAGTCCATCGCATCTCAAGAAGAACTAACAGCGGATTCCACTTCTGAATCCGATGAATGTGAAGAAGTATCACAAACCCTTCAAACTTTGGCAGACGAAGAGGCAATTGAAGATTCCGTAATATCTCAAGAAGAACCAAACATGGATTCAGACTCTGAGCCAGAAAGCTCCATGGAGCCAGTGCTTCCAAAACCACCTATTAACCAGCTTATGATAGAAAAAATCAAAGGCATGCTAGTCGCATCGGATACTGTACGGGTAGATAGCGAAGTGATTGAGAGCTGGACCGAACTCTACGGAGATAAAACCCTCTTGATAAACATCCAAACTCTGGATGGAAAAACAACGACCTGCAAGTTTAAACCAGTAAAAGAATCCAAGTCAAACGCCAAAGGAATAATTCAAATTCCAGAAAAAATCCTGCAAACACTTCAAGCCAGCAAAGGCCAGCTTGTTATGGTTAGCCCAGAAATAGCATAATAGGAGAAGAAAAATTTGAAACAAAAAATGAACCGGACAGAAACCGAATCAGAACTTGAAGATGCTGCAGTCATATCTGTCGGGGATGAAGATTCTGATTTTAAGAATTTGACAGCAAGCTTGGTTGAAATAAGGAAATTGAAAGGCGTATTAGGAGCCATTCTAAGAAACAAGACGTCAGCTGTAGTAGATTTCGAAGAACAAGACAAAATAAATGCCTTTGCTCTGCTGTCAACCTGCATTCGCGAGTCCAGTGTCGAAATAGCCAAACCCTTTGATCTATCATTCGTTGAAAGTGTTTTGGTCGAGGGCAAAGATGCAAAGATATTTTGCATCAGATTAGGAGACAACAGGTTGGACGTGTTGATGGAGACAGAAATGTCTGAAGATCTGATTACAGAGCGAATTCAACTTTAATTTTCTTTAACAGTAGTCTTAGTGTCAGTCTTATTCTATCAATTTAAAGCGATCCAGCCCAGAACGGAATCTTTTTTCTCATTAACGTAATGTATTCTCTAAGAACCTCCTGCTCCTCTGACGTCAAGTCATCCAAGTGAGCTGACAACAACAATTTTGCGTCGGCTTCAGGAACCTTAACAAACAGCACATCTCGTTCGAAAACGTGTCTTCCTGCGATTGGTTTATCCATCGAAACAGCAACTTGCATTCCGACTTTAGCCTCCCCAATAGCTTTACCTTTGTCCTGAATCTGTTGTACCTCGCCCAAATCTGAACCATCTTCAATTCGCAATAGTGAAACTTTGGGTTTTATTCTGCCCCCGAGGATTTCCACGCCAAAAACTGCTGGTTTGGCACGACGGAAAATACAGTTAGGCAACACAGTGATTTTTCCGGGTTTAACCAACGCTTCAAATTCCTTCTCACTTTTGGCTTCACGCTTTTCCTTAACCCATTCCATGTAGTTGTCGATTAGGTTGTAGATTATGGGGTCACGGAAAATTTTAACGCCGTTGGCTTCAGCTTCGATTTCAGCATCAGGCAAAATTTTGACCCCAAACGCCAATACCGCACCAACGAGTGGTTCATGAACTTTCACAACTGAAGCCTCAATGACATCGCGTTTGCTAATGTCACCTATATCAGCGATTCGAACTTGCACGTTGTTTGCTTTAAGAATTTCAGCCATAGCTTCCAAAGAGCCTAATGTGTCCGCTTTGACGATCACGCCGTCGATTTGTTTGGCAATTCGAATTCTGCCAACTTCCTCGGTAATAAGTTTACAATACTTGGTTACGTCTTCACCTGGGGGAACTGCGAGAAATGGGGCGCCGGCTAAGGCGGTTTCTAATCCTGGAGCAACAACTTTGACCCCTGCAGACGCATAAACGCAGTCGACACTTGTGAATTTATCCCGTGGATCTCGCATCTCATCAAGTGGTTTTGGAACCAAAATGGTTCGGACACGCGCTGAGATTGGGCCATCTTTTCCGCCGACAACCACTAAATCATCTCTATGCAAGGTGCCGTCGTATATTATTGTGTTTAATGTTATTCCTAAGCCTGGTTCTTCTTTAACTTCCAATATTGCGCCCTTCGCCGAGCCTTCAGTTGTTTGTAAACGTTTTTTTAGGAACTGTTGGGTTAACCCTACTAAAACCATGACTAGTTCAGCTAATCCTTCGCCTGTTTTTGCGCTTGTAGGCACTAAGGCTATGTTGATTGTGAAGTCGCGGATGTGGTCGAAGCGGTCGGTTTTAAAACCCAGTCGACTGAAATCGCCCATGACTTGATAGAGGCGGTTGTCTAATGCTTCACGAACAAAACTTGATTGTGCATTGTAAGATTGCATGAATTGGGTGGATTGTTGTTTTTTCCAGCCTGGTACGCGGTCGATTTTGTTAACTGCCACGATGAAGGGAGTTTTGCGGGCTTTTAGGATTTCGATGCATTCGAAGGTTTGTGCTTCAAAACCCTTCAGTGCATCGACTACGAGGATGGCAATGTCTGCTACGCTTCCGCCTCTGCGTCTGAGGTTTGTGAAGGCTTCATGTCCAGGTGTATCTACAATTAGTAAGCCGGGGATTTCGATGCCTGTCTTGAAGTTGCTCATGTATGGTCCGATTAGTTGTTTTAGGGTTTCTACAGGGAAGTAGCTGGCGCCGATGTGCTGTGTCATTCCTCCTGCTTCGCGTGCTTGAACGGTGGTTTTTCGAAGTTCATCAAGAAGCGAAGTTTTTCCTGAGTCAACGTGTCCTAAAACGCAGACGATCGGTTGGCGAATTGGCATGTATTTGATCTCCTTTCATTAAAATTATGTATCTTACTGATTAACTGTTTGTTTCATAAACTTGTTTAACTGGGTGAAAAGAGATAGTTTAGATCTCGTTTGCGAACTATTGTGGTGGTTTTACGATGAGCAGAAACACACCTAAAGCCAATAAGATTACGCTAAGGAAACCGAAGAACGCGCTAAAATCACCTAAATTGTCGGTGCTTGTTGCCGTTAAGTAAATCATAATTCCACCAATTACTATGAGTAGAAACCCAAGGAATCTTTCAGCTAGTGAAACCCAGAATGTATCGCCTTCATCGCTCATGACTATTTTCTTCCTTTGCGTGTTTTGTTATGTGTTTCTTTGATATAAACTAGAAGAGTTATTTTAAATTTTGCTGTGACAATGAAGTTGAAACTGTGGGGAAAATCTGTTTGCGCAGTATTATGGAATTACCGTTTTGTTGTCACGAAGTGCTAGCCAACGTTTAAACTCTAGCCCAGTGCATTTGCCTTTCCCTAGCCAGTTGTCACCATATTTCTTTTTCAGCTTTTCATTGTAAGTCTCAAAAGTTTCTGCTTCACTTACTTCTACGCTTTCTTTTTTCTTCACTCGCAAGGTACTTCAATTTGATCATATGTATGTTTTCCCTTAAAAGTTAAGTCTAATGTCAACTTTAGGAAGTGAATTTTGGCTTTCAAAACAATGTTTTTATTCAAAACAATCTATAGCTAAACTTCTAGGTGAAAAATAAATGGGTAAAGGTTCAGGGTATGGAAAAGTTATCTTGTTCGGAGAGCATTTTGTAGTTCACGGCGTGCCAGGTATCGTTTCAGCTATTGATTCTTCGACTGATGCAGAAGTCAAGAAAGCAGCCAAAGGATTAAACGTTAAAGACGAGCGGAAAACCGCAAAAGGCTATGGTGAAGAAAAACGTTTGCAGCAAATCGAATCGATAGAACGCATGTTGAAAGCTATGGATTTAGACCCTCAAACTCCGTTGGATATTTGGATTGGTGGTACATTACCCGGCTTTAGTGGTTTGGGTGCATCAGCTGCAAGCAGTGTCGCTATCGCACGGGCAATCAACGAAGAACTTAACCTTAACCTTTCAAACGAAAGGATCAATGCTATTGCATATGAAGGTGAAAAAGCCTATGCAGGTAACCCGTCAGGTATCGACAACACTGCCGCAACCTATGGCGGTTTGATGTGGTTTAAGAAAAATCCTGCAGGTGGCTCGGACCTTGTTGAGAAGATCCACGTACGTAAACCCGTTGAAATAGTGATAGGTAGCACGGGAAAGGTAGCTAACACGAAAGCTATGGTGGAAGGCGTCGCAGACCGTAAAAAGAAAGACCCCCAAAAATATGATCCCCTATTCAAACAGGCAGAAAGTTTAGCCATCGCAGGACGCAAAGCACTTGAAGCCGGCGATCTCAAAAAAGTGGGCGACCTCATGAATGAGAACCACCGCATTCTCCAAGAAATCGGCGTCTCCAGCAAAGAACTTGACCTACTCGTAGATATGGCTCGTAGGCAGGGGGCGTTCGGAGCAAAATTGACGGGTGGCGGAGGCGGAGGCTGCATGCTCGCGTTGACTCCAGGCAAAGAAGCTCAGGGCAAAGTAGCGTCTGCATTCAAAACAGCAGGCTACGAGTTCTTAGCCACAAAAATAGGTGTAGTCACCTATTGATAATTTCAGGTTTTTAACCCTGTTCTTTTTTTGATATTGCATCAAATGAATAATTTCAATAAATATTACAATAGCCCCGATTCTCATACGCGGATTTAGCGCGTTTGAACTTTCACCCTTTGCTTTCCGTGAGGTTTGGACTCATGCTGTTTTGGGGACGTTAGCAGAGGTCATAGGTATTGATAGTTGTCGCGTAGTTAAAGAAAGGTCTTCAAAAATGTCTTGTGCACTGCGGGAAGAAATGCATAAGGACCATTTTGTCATCTGGGTAATGCCGATAGAAAATCAATCATTTGCCCATATTTTCGAGCTACTGTAAAACCTCCTTTTTTCTTTACAGTTCTATAGCGATAAAAGGTCTTTTTGATCTCAACTAAAGACTAATATATAGTTTCATATTCAACTTATTCAATATTGTAACAGGTTTATTTTGAGGTAATATTCTTGGAGCATAGACTTGGTTCTCATGCTGTAAAAATCGCAATTGTAGGTGTTGGGTCTGTTGGAGCATCTTTTGCCTACTCTTTAATGATTCGTGGATTTGCATCAGAAATTATCCTGATTGATCGTGACAAGAAAAAAGCTCAAGGAGAAGCCATGGACCTTGAACACGGTCTGCCTTTTGTGTTACCCGTGAAAATTTCAGCGGGGGAATATTCAGACTGTGCAGGTGCAGATATTGTGGTGCTCACTGCTGGTTCAGCTCAGAAGCCAGGAGAATCAAGACTAAACCTTGTAGATAGGAACGTCTCTATTTTCAAACAGATAATTCCTGAAATAACGAAGTTCAACAAGAACTGTATTCTTCTGGTTGCTACTAACCCAGTTGATGTAATGACCTTTGCCGCTCTAAAACTATCCAAATTTCCAACAAACAGAGTTATTGGTTCGGGCACAGTACTAGATACCTCACGGCTCCGATCGCTATTGGGTGACCATTTTAAGATCGATTCAAGAAACGTTCACGCATACATAATAGGTGAGCACGGCGATAGCGAAGTGCCAGTTTGGAGTTCCGCTAACATAGCAGGGGTAAAACTAAAAGAGTACTGCCCAATCTGCGGCATGAAATATGACCAACCCTATCTGGACAAGATCTTTGAGCAGGTAAAAAATGCGGCTTACAAGATAATTGAATTAAAAGGCAGCACCTATTATGCCATAGGTTTGGGCTTGACCCGAATCGTAGAAAGCATTGTCCGAGACGAAAACACAATTCTAACTGTTTCAAGCCTAATGAATGACTACTATGGGGTCAGCGATGTTTGCTTAAGCGTTCCAACAATAATTAATAGACATGGCATTGCTCAAACAATTAGACTACCGTTAGAAGACAGCGAAATTAAGATGCTTCAAAATTCAGCATCTGTTTTGAAGAAAGTGATACACCCTTTGAACATTGGCTAGCTGGAACGCAATTTATGAAGAAAGAAAATCACAGTATGCATGCTGGAATGCAACACGAAATGCCAAAGGAAAGCATGAAGGGAATGCAGCATGACGCCTCAATGCATATGATGCATACTGGAATGTTCAAGAAGCGTTTCTTTATCTGCCTTGTTTTCACTATTCCTGTTCTGCTTCTCTCCCAAGCTATTCAGACTTGGTTTCATTACTCCCTTTCCATCCCCTTCCAAAGTTACATATTGCTGATTTTAGCCACAATTATTTATGTTTACGGCGGTTGGCCCTTTCTTAAAGGACTAACTCAGGAGATAAGAAAGCTACAGCCGGGAATGATGACGCTAATAGCAACGGCAATATCTGTAGCTTTCTTCTTTTCCGCAGCCACGGTCTTCTTCCCGGTTGGTAGTGATTTTTTCTGGGAACTGGCAACTTTGATTGATGTGATGCTTTTTGGACACTGGATAGAAGCTAGAAGCGTTCTGGGTGCTTCCAGAGCTCTGGAAGAGCTTGTGAAGATAATGCCTACAATGGCGCATGTTGTGGTCGGTGGAGACATCAAAGATGTGCCCTTTTCTGAGTTGAAGGTAGGTGACCTAATTCTAGTTCGTCCTGGAGAAAAGATACCATCAGACGGCATAGTTACTGATGGAGAATCATACGTTAATGAAGCATTGCTGACTGGCGAATCTAAACCAGTTCATAAAATGAAAGGAAACAAGGTTATTGGCGGCGCAATAAACGGAGATGGAGCAATCAGAGCCAAGATTGAGAAAACTGGAGAAGAGACTTATTTGGCTCAAGTAATAAAGCTCGTGAGGCAAGCCCAGGAAAGTAGGTCTAGAACCCAAGACCTCGCTAACAGGGCAGCTGCCCTTCTGTTCTATGTTGCTGTCTCGGTGGGGGTAATAACTTATGGGGTATGGGCATTGCTGGGAAATGCACAATTCGCGCTAACACGTACCGTTACAGTTCTCGTTATAGCATGCCCGCATGCGCTTGGCTTAGCGATACCTCTAGTCGTTGCTCTATCAACCTCAATAACCGCGAAAAGTGGGATCTTAATCAGAGACAGAAAAGCCTTCGAAACAGTCAAAGACGTGAATGCAGTAGTTTTTGACAAGACCGGAACTCTCACAACAGGTCAATTTGGTGTAAGCGATGTGGTCTCGTACATTTCGGAAGATAAGCTTTTGCAGTTTTCTAGTTCGATTGAGAAGAATTCTGAACATATTATCGGAAAAGCAATCGTAAATTATGCCAAAGAGAAAGAAATCAAGATTCCTCAAGCAAAAAGCTTCAAAGCTATTCCAGGTAAGGGTGCGGAAGGAATGGTTGAAGGCAAGAAAGTGTATGTTGGAAGCCCCAGCCTTCTAAGCGAATTGAAAATTGACCTAAACGACCAGAAAGTTCTTGCGTTACAAGAAGACGGTAAAACAGTAGTTTTCACTGTTGTCGATGGAAAACTTGCTGGCGCTTTTGCTTTAGCCGATACGATACGTGAAGAGTCTCGTGCAGCAATCAGTAACTTGAAATCGAAGGGGGTAAAAGTTTACATGTTAACCGGCGATGCTGAAGCAGTTGCGAAAGGCGTTTCAAAGGAACTTGGGATTGATGATTATTTTGCTCAGGTCCTTCCAGATCAGAAGGCTGACAAAATAAAATTCTTAAAAGAGAAAGGTTACCGTGTTGCCATGGTTGGCGATGGCATCAATGATGCTCCTGCTTTGGTTACTGCTGATGTTGGCATTGCAATTGGCGCCGGAACTGATGTTGCGATTGAGAGTGCAGACATTATTCTTGTGAAGAATGATCCTAGGGATGTACCCAAAGTAGCTGACCTATCCAAGAAAACTTATTCCAAGATGGTGCAGAATCTCTGGTGGGCTGCAGGCTACAACATATTTGCAATACCATTAGCTGCAGGCATTCTAGTCAATTTTGGGGTAGTTATTGATCCAGCGGTAGGTGCGATTTTGATGTCTTTGAGTACTATTTTAGTGGCAATCAACAGCCAGACACTGCGGAGATATGAACCTAAAACCGAAATGTCAATGGACAAGTCACCTAATCATCAACACGATACGGCGTCAAGTATGCATTAACTAACTAATGTTGCAAAAGGCGCGTTAAGAGCACACTAGGTGAAAATGCAAAATTGGCAAAATTATTCTGGTTAATAGAATTTACGGAAAAATGTAAGTACTTTCCTGAGCCCAGCTCAAAATATATTTTCAAAGTGCTATCTGAAAAAACTTCACTATACCGTTTATATCCTGAAAAGAAAAGTCACAAATATCGCCAAAGGACCAATTGACAGCCGAAGCTTCAAAGAACTCAACTTACAAGTTGACGTTATGCCTCAAGTTACATTTTCGAGAAAGCATTGGTGCCGTTAGCAGAATTTTTGGTGCATTTCCTTCGACACTCTTCTGTATTTTTTATGAATAAATTTGCTTTTATGCTTTAAACTAGGCCAACAAAAGAGAATAGTTAGATCCAGCCTCTTTCACGACAGCAGAGTTGTCTAATGCAAGAGGAGCTAGTAAGAGGATGGCAAGTCTTAAAAGCTAAATAGCCAAACTAAAGCTAAGCAGGTTGGCCATATGGTAGTTGAAAAAACAATACAGAAAGTTCCAGTGTTGTCTTTTGCGTTAATGTCTGCATGCATCGGCGCTGTCATTGGAATAATTGTTGGCATATTCTATGCTGTAACCTTTGGCATAATCCTCTCATCTATCCCTTCAGCCTCAAGTTCTGCTACTGTTATTCCAAGTGTGTTTGGTCTTTTCTTAGGTATTGGAGCCATAATAGTAGTTCCCATAGTGGCTTTTGTTGGAGGCTTAATCCAAGGGGCAATAATTGCATTGGTCTACAACTTTCTTGCACCAAGAATCGGCGGCATCAAAGTACAATTCAAAGAAGACAACCCAACAATCAGTACTTAGCATCATACCCTCTTCTTTTTTCTCTAACGATGGGAACCACAAACTCCAAAACAACAAGCAATAATATTATTCCGATGACTAATGGCAGGGCTAAAGAATTTTGTTTCATCAGAAGTGTTACCCAACCAAGTAATGGGATACGCATAATGACTCTGCCTTCGATAGCACCGGTAGTGACTCCTTTACCTGTATGCCAGATTGTGTGAGAATCCCAATCGTTCTCTGAAGGGATGGCTGGATACTTAACACTCGGGTTTCCGTCACCTTTAGTTTGGAAATATAATGTTCCGTTAATTTTTTGAACTTCAACTATACGGTGGACAATCGGAGTCCCCGTTGGGTCAGTAGGGGGTTTGTAAACTATGATATCGCTGTTAGGGTAATTCGTGTTCAAGTCTTTTGGGTCAACTTTTTGAATAACAATTATGTCGCCTGTGTCGAGAGTTCTATCAAAGGGATGTTCTATAGTTAAAAAGAAATCGCTCAGAGAGTATGGTGGTCCCTTTATGAAGTTAAGAGTAAGACTCATGCTGCCGCTTTCAACTACCCTAAAAGGAACAGAAGTGTTCAAACCTAATTGTAAACCAAAGTAAGAACTGATAATTATACCAACAATTAGAAAAATAACTATGACAGATTTAAAGTGGACATTATGTAGGATCCTGCTTATGCTATTCAACTAATTCCCTTAAAACAAATATCTTTTTATGTTATTTATAAAGAAACATCTTAAAAAAGTGTATAACTTTTCAAGCGACAGCGCTAATCGGTTGCATAAATGATTTTTCCGTATTTGCCAGCGACAGGGTATGAAGAGTCATTGTAGACAATGTCTAAGTGCATACCGTAAGTTGCCAGTGCACTCTGCAGACTGTTCCAGACTTGCGGTGATGTTGTATCTGCCTGCCAGAGTCCCCATATGTTGTCTTGTGGGTTACGCATTCCCCAACCATAATTCTGGGGTAAAACAAGAGCCGCCTCTGCTTCGATACCGCCATTAACTACACTTTGATTGTTAATCGTGTCAGTCCATAACTTCTGGAGCGCCTCAAAATGCTCCTCCTGCAGGGTGCCGTAAGGATTATTGGCTGGATAGGTTGGGTAATTGAAGACTACAAGGTATTTTGCGCCTGCTTCATAGGCTTGGTGTAGTTGGTTATAAATTTCTTCTCCGCTGCCTAAGTAGGGGCCGTATTGTCCATTTGGAAAATTAATGCGTTCTGGATACGTATATTTCCATGTGATGATTGCGCCCCAATCTTTACTCTGCATAGATGCGGCTCCACGCGACAAAGCAATATCCTGGGTGGTAGTATGGTTCCAGCCTAGCTCTGCAAACACAACGTCATAGCCACCTTTGTAATCGTACCAGTAGAGTGCATAATCAGAGGTGAACGCTTTCGAGGTTGTCTGGCTGTGTAGCCAGCTGGTGCTGTTTTGGATTGTGCCAACAAAAATCTGTGCTGTTTCATCGTAGTTCTGGAAGGGCTTTGCTGCCATTATCTGTTCGTACGAATCAATTTTTGGAAGGATACTGGTGTCGTTTAGTTGTGATGCTATATTGCCGTCATTATCGAGTTGAAAGACTGCTCCGTCAGGTTGAATAATATAATCTGTATACTCTAAGTGGCCACTTGAGTTTTGATCTCCTAACTTAATTTGAATTGTTCCGTCTGTGTTATAAGATATACTAGTATTGGCAGTTCTTACATGTACGTAACCATCGTTGGCAAAAAATAGGTGTGTACCGTTCTCCTCAGTAACTTCTATTGCTTGAGCTTTTCGAATTATGCTATGCGTTTCTGGGTTGTACATGTTAACATCTATTGCATCAAGCATTTTGCCGCCTGGTTCATCGTCGAAATAGATGCCTAACAGATTGTTGCCCCATACATTGCTAGTTGAAAGAAACTCGTTGATGTATTGCCTGTACGTTGGCACTGCGCTGAAATAAACAATAATGTGAAGTCCATTGTCGACTGCGTAGCGGCAAATGGTGTTTGTGGCGTCAATATTTTTTTGGAGGTTGCCAGATTGTAGGATAAAGAGGTTGGTGTAGTTTTTGACTTTGTCGATTAGCATTTTGGCTTCGGTTACATTCTCACCGCAATAGGTTACACCGATATAGACTGATGCGTCTGGCAGCGGCTGAGTTGGTTCGTTGATGCTGTTGCCTGCGAAGAGACCGCTGTTGAATAGAAAAAAAGAGGCTAACAGAACGGCTGCAATAGCTAAAACGGCTGAAACAGCGACTAATCTTCTCAAACCATGCTCTCTCTATGATGGCATAAAGAGCATTTTTTATAAACTTTTGTAATAATTTGCTCGGCAAGTTCAGATTGCTGGTCCAGTTGGTGTTGAAGTACATTTACTGCAACCTAAAACACGCTAATAATGTGACCTTTCTTTTTTAAAATGCAGGGTCCATTAAGCTTTAAACAAAGATTCCTATCGAGGTCAAAGAAATTAACGCTTATTTTTCACATTTCTTACAGTTCTTTACGCCCACAAAAAAACCAAATAAGGCTCCGCACAACAGAAACGTGAAGGTAAATGAAATCGGAGTATAATCATATTTTAAGATTATTTGAATATCAACATAAATGCCGAGAAGCATGAACCCTACGGCAAACAGCAAAACAGCGCTAAGAACAATCAAAGCCTTACGCGCATTTTTGTTAATATTGACCAATGCGGGCACTTCTTTATGATCATTCTTGAACGTTTAATGTCTTTGGTTCAGTTTGGTTATAAAGTTTTGCAGTCAATCTTTTAGGAAGATTTTTTATGCGGCCTTATGTTAAAATAATGTTCGGGGGATCAAGCATTACGAAAAGTAAACAGTTCGCTTTAGTTGTCGTTGCTTTTCTGGTTCTTCAACTCTTTTTCCCTAATGTTTTCGTGGCGAATAGTCATGCCAAGACAACCCCCAATATCTACTTTGGCGTTGACATAGCCTATGGATCCACCGCCGAAGCAAAGGCAGAAATCGACCAAGTCAGCAGCTACACAAACATAGTGGTATTTGGAAGCACTCAAGTGACTTGGTTCCAGAACAGAGTAAACGAAACTTACCAGTACGCGTACGACAGAGGCTTGTCAATCATAAGTTTGCGCCCATCTCTTTTCCGATATAGTACCACAGAATTGAACGAGACTGAATGGTTTCAGGCAGCTCAAAACCGGTGGGGGGACAGTTTGTTAGGGTTTTACATTATGGATGAGCCAGGCGGAAGACAGATAGACGGCACCCAAACTTTCACGTGGAACAACTACACGGGTACTCCGAGCAGTTATTCTGAGGCGGCAAACATGTTTACTTCGGGAATCTCCAATTTCTTAACCAGCCAAAAAACACCATCCTACTACAAAACCTTCACATCTGACTATGCACTTTACTGGTACGATTACAAAGCAGGCTACGACACAGTCTGGACGGAATTAGGCGGAAACAACAGTCAACAAATAAACATTGCACTCTGCAGAGCAGCAGCTCAAGCCCACAACAAAGACTGGGGCGCCATAATTACTTGGAGTTATACGAACGATCCTTGGATTGAAAACGGCACTCAACTCTACGAAGATATGCTCTTAGCCTACGATAATGGGGCAAAATATGTCATTGTTTTTGATAGCGACGAAAACGGTCACAGTATCCTTCAAGCAGAGCATCTTGAAGCTATGCAGCGCTTCTGGAACTACGTTCAAAACAACCACCCCAAAAACAGCTATCTCAAAAGTGAACGGGTCGCCTATGTTCTTCCAGACGCTTACGGTTTTGGTTTTCGATGGCCAACAGACCATATTTGGGGCATATGGCAAGCCGATGAACTCACAGCAAACATCAGCCTTAGCATCGGTACACTCCTAAAGCAGTATGATGAAAAACTCGACATAATATATGATGACCACCTGCAACAAGGAACTAATGGATATAGCCAACTCCTCTACTGGAACGCATACGACCCAACACCTTCACCTTCACTCTCACCAACACTCTCCCCTACTCAACTTCCAACGAATAACACCGGGCCAGAACCGCCCAAAATAGAGTTATTTCCTACCACACTTGTGGTCACTGTTTCTGCAGCAGCAGTCGCCTTAGCGGTTACTAGTTTTTTGATCTACCACAAAAAAACAAAAGTGAAGGTTTAGTCAAGAAATCTTGACGGACCCTCTGAAAGAGTTAGTCAATAAAGTTTGACGAAAAAGCTCTTATTTGTTTGAATTTTAGGTTGAGATTATGAAAACAACGATTCTAGTTGCGGCTGCTGTCGTTGCTGTTCTGATTTTTGGAGTATTATCCTTAAGCTACTACCTTACTCCTGAACCCCATGTTGAGATAACGAGTTTTAACTCGGCAGGGACATCGTCTGGTTCCAGTTATGGCATCGTGAATATATGGTTTGTTTTAAACCTGACCAATAACGGGACAGGTGACGTCGAGAACCTAACCATCACTTTTAGCACCAACACAACCGTTGAAAGCAACCAACAAATAATATACACCAATTCTACACCTCCATACGATCACATTGTTGAATTTGAGATGGGGGAAACGTGCCTATTAGGGGACCTCAACGCAGGGGAAACAAAAGGTTTCATGTTCTGCTGGACTGTTAGCTTGGATTTTGATGCGCCTCCCTTAACTGCCACCTTAAAATCTAATGAGGCAATATTGGACCAAGCAACAGTAACAATTCCACCAATACCCAATGTTAAGATAACCCATTTTGTCTACACGGGTGTTTTTCATGGTACCAAACTTGGTCCTATGCTTGATTTGTTCTCTTTGAGCTATACTAATCTTGGAACAACTGATGTCAAAGACTTGACGGTTACTCTCAATACCTGCAAAACTACTGAAAATTACACAGACCCATATGACCGTCATAACATCCCCGGATATAATCCATACGACTTTCTTGATGAAACTGTTAATGGAGAAACCTATTTATTAGAAAGCCTCAAGGCAAAGGAAACAAAAAACTTCGAGAAGACATATTCTCTGCAAGGTGGGTTCTTGTTAGTTCAGCCTTTTGCCCTTACTGCCACCTTAAAAGCCAATGACACAATCCTAGACCAAGCAACAATAACGATTTCCTATAACGGATAACCGTTTAAAACCACCGTACTAATTTCTTGGATTCGACAGATCTAAGTTATCTATCCGCGACCTATTGTTGGTATTGTTTGTTTTTTTTGAGTGATATTGAGACAGGCAGAGACAGATGGACTGACAGACATTATTCACGGGGGCGTGCGTGTGAGTAAGAGTAAAGATTAAATTTTAATTTTTAATCCAACGACTCAAACTATCAATCAGGGTTTGGTTCCATAACAGAATATAACATCGTCCGTTATCCGCGTGACTTTCTTTTTTTCAAAGTAACTTCGAGTCTTCTCAGAATCTGCAACAATTTTATCCGCAGGAAATTTTGAATACCAATATGAAGCTGATATTGCAGCAAAAAAATCGTACGCTTGTCCACCAGATAGGAAATCATTCCGCCATATCGCCCTAAATGTTCTTGTGTTTGTGAGCCCAGCTTGAGTAAGCATGTTTTCAATTTCAATGTCTGTGCGTGGCCACCATTCCATTCGGTAACCAAGGACGTACCTTTTAGTTATGGCTCTGAGGCTAGCGTCTATTGCTTCCCAGTAATGTTCAGGACCATGTGCTCCAACAGAAACTAACCCGCCAGAACGCGTAACCCTTGCCATCTCAGCAATCGCCTTCCCTTGATCAGGCAACAAGCCCAAGGTCATTCCCGTAATCGTAACATCAAATGTGTCTTTCTCGAAGGGCAATGATTCCGCATCAAGTTGGCGAAAAACAACTCGTTCTTCGTTGTATCCTTCAGAGGTCGCTTTTTTTATGGCTAAATCAAGCATGTACTGTGAAATGTCACCACAGACCACTCTTGAAGCTCCGTTTTCTAAAGCGATTAATGATGAAACACCAGTGCCACAACCAACATCCAAAACCTCTTTCCCTTGGAAATCTATTTCATCTAACTGCATGCGGGCAGATTTGAGCTGAAATGCTAATCCGAGATCATCGTATTTTTCAACATGATTAGAAAATGCACCATTATACCCTTGTTTTACCCGTTCCTTCATAGCAGTCGTATTCTTAACATTTCCACTCATCCATGCTATTGCGTTGCTAAAATTAACCAATAACATCATTGATTTTGTGAGTTTTCCCGTCCAAAATATTGGAGGCATGTTTTTTTGCTTCCTTTAGACTTAAACCTAACTTTTACTATCGGTGACTTTCAATATAAAACTTAATCATTCTAATCTGCATTATTGCGTATACTCGATTCTTATTATATCTATATGATTTATTCTTCTGCGTATCTCTTGAATCCTGTATACTGCCTTATTCCTTTAGCTACTAAGCCATGGTGGTGGATTAAAATTTAGTGCTCTCTCTCTTTTGCTACTGCATATGTACGTTTACTCTTACTCACACACAAGCCCCCGTGAATATATATATTGTTTGTCGATCTGTCTATCACTCCAACAAGTATGGTATCCTTAAAGAACCCGAGGGTAGCAAAACTCAAGGGATAATTGGTTTTTTGATTGAAGGTGGAATTATCTCCATTATTTCGTCTCTCCCTAGATAGCCCTCGGTTCCAGCTCCCGAATATTTAGATTTAGGGTGTATGAATGTGACAAATGCATCAAATCCGTTTGTGTCTATTTTGAAGTTATAACCCGAAGGGAGTGTTGCAACATAAGACCCTGTTCTTAGATTACCATAGCCTTCAATAATAATGCAAGCAGGCGGAACCACATATTTCCCTATTAGAGGTATGGGAATAGACCAAGCAGAAAACATTGCGTTACCATGAACCCTTACTTCAAATTTATTGTGATCAACAAGTCTGATGTTGTCTTGTGCTGGAGTTCCCTTGAACCAAATCTTATATGCTTCATGCGACCTCTTATTATCCCCCATAACAACTACGGGTACAAAAGTGGAACCCTGATGAGTCTTCATCCATACAGACACTGATACCAAGTCCTCTCTTCCAAGTGATGATTTCTTTTCAACATGATAAAAGTGGAAAAGCATCTTAGGGAGATTAAAGTAGTCAGGTGGGTGAATTAATGCATGTCCAGTACTTTGGTAAGCCCTTACAACATCCTTTGTAATATCTTTAACTGGGTATTCTTTTGCATTTATGAACTCCATTATAATGTCTTTATCATTTTTTAATCCGAGTGATTTCTCTTCACTCTTTCCTATTGAATTTCTGTATACATTATAGGTTTTTTCATCCACATTTGGTACTATTGAAGGGGGAGAAGGACCTAAAAATTGTGTTAGCGGTGAATTTGATGGTGGGCTTGCAGTTCTCCATGTATTTACAAAGGTTCTAATAGTCTTATTTTCATAATCATGATCTCCGACAAGAAAGAAACTATCTGATTCTGAAAAATCGGCATTCTGTTGATAAAGGTATTTTCTATCCACAATAATTGAAGGAAAATAACCATATGAAACGTGCTTCACTTTACAAAATTCCAGAAACTTTTTTGAAAGATGCAAGTTTTCATTTGTAATTGGAGCCATTATTTTTATTGAAATCCCTAAATCGGAAAGCTTCTGAAGATTATTTTCAGGAAGTGCCTCCAATCCTTCCGAGGAAGTCACAATAATTAGCTCTTTCTTAGCTGAATTGAACACTCTGTCAATCTTCTTTTTTGTTATAACCAAGTGTGGATCAATTTTGTTCGAAATGCCACTAATTTTCAAATCATCTATCTTTTGTGAAAGCTTTATCGAGTTTTGCCAAAGGTTTTCAAAAACAATAAAAAATGCGTTGATGATTGATTTAGAGTTCGTGCAAAGACAAGTTAATTCTTTTGAAATCACTTCGTCTGGGTTAGAAAGAAATATAATAATTTCATTTTTATCTTGAATCGCCATTCTAGAAAATGAAGGAAATCTCATTCTGGGATCTATTCCTCTTAAATCAAGTCGACAGTCTAATTTTGATTTGAGGATTTTATATAATTTCAAGTTCTGCATTGACAACTGTGTGAGCACTCGAAATTGAGTATTAGATTTTATTGGATGACTATTTGCGTAATCAAAGACTTCAGACCGTTCAGCTTTAAGTAAATCGGAAACAGTGAATGTTATTAAGAATTGATTATTAGCATCCTTTATCATCTGGGATATCTTTTGGAATATCTTTTTTTCTCCCTTAATCACGGAAAACTTTTCGATTGAAGATTCAAGTTCAGTTTGGCTGATCGCATTCCAATCATAAAGAAGATCTTTTTTAGTTTCTTCAATTTGGGTAACCTCTTCCTTTTTGGACCTGATAAATGAATCAATTACTTTCTCAAGAGGTATTGCAGCAAAACGAGCAGGTGATTCAAGAACAATTTCGATTAGTCCCTTCTTTTGAAGGCTCTTTAAGCTTCGATAGACTTGACCTCTGTTCATTTTCAAATATTCGGTTATTATTCCAAGTTTGACGGCTCCTTTCTTTCCAAGAAACAGATATATCTCAGCTTCCTTTTCTGAAACACCAAATTTCTTTAATGTCTCCTGGAGAGTGCTCTTCAATTTTTCTCACTTAATTTACTTAAGTGATGGTTGTACAAGCAACCAACCCAATTTTAAATACAATTAGTATCTTAACAATTTTTCGATGATAAGAATTGAATTTCTGTTAGAATCGTCAAAGGAGGTGAAAAAATGAAAAGGAAAAATTTGATATCTGTCATTGCTTTATTGGCAATAATATTGCTTGTATCACCATTTTTTGGAACAGTAGAGGCATGCAAGTGTAATAAATCTAAACTGTATCGTTACTATCCTAATATAGCAATAACTGATATGGGATCCTATTCCGAATACGTTGGGACTCTTGGTGGGGCAAGCTTTGTAATTCGCATTCCTGTTGAGTGGAATGGCATGTTAGTTGTTGGGTGTCATGGTTACATTAGCACTGAATCTTTCCCACCGAATGCACAGTTTAAACTTGACCAATTTGTTGATATTGAAAGTGATAGTTTAGTCTTTAGCCTAATTGAACGAGGATTTGCTTATGCGGCATCAAGTTATGGAAGCGGAGGCTTCAACATTAAAGAAGCTATGATACGCACCCACCAATTGACAAAGTATGTCATAGACAATTTCGGTGTAACTGGAAAAGTAATTCTTGTCGGGCACTCCGAAGGAGGATGCGTTTCTTTGCTTCTAGGAGAGAAATATCCAAACCTATACACTGGTGTGCTTGATATTTACGGATTAAAAGACAATATTGCTGCCTATGAGTGGGGAACGCTTTGGGCAAGTCATACGGTTGCAGAACTAAGAGTAATGTTGGGTATTCCCAACCCTCCAATAGGACCAGATGATGCCACTCTACTTTTCCTGCAGACTTTCTTAACTGATTTAGCACATGAAATGGAAACTGAGTTTAAGGGTAATCCTGAAGAACGACCTGAAGCATGGGCAAGATACTCGCCTATGTGTCATGCAGACATAAAAATTCCTGTGATATCTATAAACCAACCTTTCGATTTGCTAGTCTCAATAACACAAATAGAAAATTATGCAACTGCTGTTACAGCCGCTGGCAGTTCAGAATATCTCAAGACATATATTGACTATGGCGTTCACTTGGTTGCTCCAGATGATCAACTAGTTTTAGATTATGTAAATGAATTAGTAAATTATCCTAGCGAATGGTAAAGCAATAAGTACAAAAGATTTAGATCTTCAATCTCCTTTTTTCTTTAACACCAAATTTGGGAAAAGCGAGAACGAAATCCAAAACGTATTCAAAGAATTACAGAAATTACTAAACTCATAAGACCATTCTATAGATGAAGACTGCCCTAGCATCAACTCCTTTTATATTATATCTTACAGTGACTTGATTGCTCTATCCCGTATACTCGATTCCGTATATACTATCTCTATATGATTAATCTGCTATGTATTCTAAACCCTGTCTACTGCTAAGAATGCCTTAGCTGCCTAGCCAGGTTGGTTGGTGGATTAAATTTTAATGCCCTCTCTCTCTACTTGGTACTAAAATTTAATCAAACCAACCAATGCCAAAAGTGGGTCTTGCAGGGGTTTCTTCTAAAATAACTTAAGCAACCTGTGTAGCTCTATTCTCATGAGATATTACAGTGAGCGTGTTATCTTATACTCTTATTTAATTGCGGTTTTGATTGCGGTAGTTTTGCTTGTGAGTTTGTTTGTGTTGAAGATTCTTTTTCCTGAATGGGGTTTTACCCCCAAGGTAATTCTTTTCGGAACAATCGTGGCTACGTTAGCCGTCGCGGTTATTCTAATCATATATAGAAGGAAGAAATATGTTGAGTATTTGCTTAACGGTTAAATCTTTACCAAAAATTAAGTCTGACCGAAATTTTCCTTAAAAATCTGGCAAACAATAAAACAAGCCTCGAAGATTCCTCAATGCTGAAGGATTTTAGCTGACACCAGAAGAGATGCAGACCTATTCAGTTTGTTATAGAGGCACCTAACAAAAGCTATTTTAGTTTGAAAATACCACTTTTATTTGAGCTATTTTTATGTTTAAAAAGGTTGCAGCTCTTGCAGTTTTGCTTGTTATTTTGCTAATCCCTTTGGTTGAGGCAGACATTTCTGTTGGTGTCAAACCAGGTGACTGGATGGAGTACTCCGTCAGCACAACTGGTACCCCTCCAGAAGCACATGATGTAACTTGGGCAAGAATGGAAATTATGGACGTTGAAGGGTCAGTGTTGCATGCCAACATAACTGTTATTAACGTCAATGGAGAGGTATCGAGCTCAATTAGGACCTTTAATTTTACTGCAGGACAAGTTCAAGCATGGATAATTATCCCCTCAAACCTTAATCCAGGCGACACATTCTACGACGCATCCATACCTGGAGATGTAACGATTCAAGGGCAAGAACAAAAAACCGTGGCAGGCGCAACTCGAACAATCACTTACGCAAGCGACCCAGACAAGTACAAAGAGTGGGACAAAGCAACAGGCATGTACACTGAAACAATGGACAACCTAGAAAACTATACTATAAACGCATATGCAACAGCTACTAACATGTGGGCTCCTCAAATCTTAGGATTGGACCAAACCGTCTTCTACGCAATTGTCACATTGGTCGTTGCAGTGATCGTGGTGGCTGTTTTAGTGTTAGTTGTTTTTCGAAGAAAACGCAAGTGACTAATCACTAAAAGGCAGTCTTGATCAGCATCTAATGTATGAGTAAAATCGGGAAGGAAATGGAAAAAATACTAAGAAACAGATTTTTTCTTGGTTTCCTAATTGCCATTTTAATCGGTCTCCTATCTGCAAGCGTTGCCCAAGGAGAAATCTCAGTTGGCGTAAGCAGAGGAGATTGGATAGAATATAAAGTAACCACAACAGGGAACCCTCCCGAGCAATTCAACGTGACATGGGCTAAAATGCAGATCGTAAAAGTTGACGGCTCAATAATTGAAACCAACATCACCACAAGAGCAACCAACGGAACAATATCAAGTCTAACAATGACTCTTAACTTGGAAAAAGGAGAAGTTGGAGCATGGTTTATCATTCCACCCAACCTCAAGCCGGAAGATTCCTTCCTTGATTCCACGGGTCAACACGTAATAATCCAAGGCGAGCAACAATTAATCTGGGCAGGAGATAAAAGGGCAATAACAAACGCTACAACATCTCAGAGAATTAAGCATTGGGATAAATCAACAGGCGTTTTTGTTGAATGCATCGATGTCTTCGATAGTTATTCTATTAACGCAACAGCGATTAAGACAAATATGTGGGGAAATCAGGAAGCGACTGGTTCACTCCTCATAAATCCAGAAGGCCTATTTGTTATATTAGCAATAAGCTTAACAATAGTGGGCGTTGGTATTCTAGGGTGGAGAGCAAGAAAAGAAATTTTGTGAATTGATAAAAAGAAATACGTCTTCTTTAGATTAGCAGTTTAAGAAACTAGGATTGCAAGGACAGGAGTAGACGAGGAGGTTTTTCGGGTCTATTTTTCATAGTGACCAGAAGAGTTTTTTCCAACTTTTTTCGCTTGCAGTACCAACGTTGTATTGTGGAGTTTTCTTATTACTCAGTCGCAGTCGCAAATTAACGGGATAAACGGAAACAATATACGTTGGAGTGCTAGCAAGCCTCGACTTATCAGATGGAAATATTCTACACACGACAAATATCCAAAGAAACTGTTCCATAGGCGATTATTTGTCACCAAAACCCGTCCTCGGCTTATCTACACTAGAAAACACCGCTTATCTAACTGCGCAAACTGACCTTTGGATCATCAACCAAGAAAATGGAAAAATAATACAAAATCAAGACTACGATTACACCACCATTTCTCCATTGCTAGCAAACAACAAAGTGTTAGTAGCAACGGACCTTTACCTAACAGCCTACGATTAACCCAGGCATTGCATTGACACGTGCTTGTTTAAACTAAAATCTAAAAGATAAGTTTGATAAACTTAACATTATCTGTTGCCGTTTCTGATCTTGACGGCACTGACTGCTCAAGTACCTATCCCGTGCATAACGTGGGAAACAGACTATTGAGAGAAGAAATTTGGCATAGCAAACAAGACTTGAGATATTAGCATTTGTTGATTATTGCCGTATTTGTTTTACTTTATAGATATGGGATCTTGAAAGTTCAGAGTTGAGTTTTTCCATTTTATTTTTTGTAGAACTACAAGTTCCTTATCATGGGTGTACATCTGTGTCAGTTTGTTGGCTAAGAAATTAGCTGCAATCAAGCCATCTCTTCCTCCAAGTTTATAATGCTCAGATAAACTTAGGGCTATTTGGGAAATATTTTTTGTTTGGCTAAAAAATTCTACGTATGGGTTTTTGAGCAGTATCCTTAGGGCGCCTGAAGCATCTTGGGGTAGCCATTTTTGCGAGTAAACAAGCACATGAAATGCTTCATGGATTATTGTTGGGTTTACAGCTATTCGATTTTCCGAAGAAAGTTTTAGCAATAACTCTTTTGTTTTTTTGTGTTCAAGGTAGGCGTCGTCGAGGGCATAACACAGGATGTTTGCATCCAAGCCCACAATCACTGGGGTTTGCTCCAAATAGACTTCATCTTTTCTGTAGACCAATTCTCAGGTTTCCCTGTGCGACGATGCTTAGATGTTATTATTTTATGCAACTCTTCAATAGCATCTTTTTGTTTGCCTGGGAGTAAGAGGTAGCCAGCGCTTGTTTTTTTCAGGGTTGCGGTGTCTCCGATCTGTTCTCGTATTCCTGTAGGTATGCAGATTCTTCCTTTTGAATCAACTTTAAGGTTTACCTCCTCCATAATTCCCACAACAATTAGTGGGATGATCATGCATTTAAACTTAATTAAAAGACAGACCAAATCCAATAAACACATTAAAACATGATCATAAGCACATGGATAGTTGCGGTTTAAAAAAAGCTAAAGTAGCATTCCTGAAATACTCGGGCTTAACAGCTAAACAGTTTACTCCTCCATACTTACAGGGTCACCTCATTGAATCAACTGGTTTATTGGTTTACCGCAAAAAAAACAAACGCTAAATTTTTTATTTTGCGATGATACAAATTTCGAAGTTGTAATGGGAATGGTAAAGCTCCTCCAAGTCAAAAGACAAAGCTTAAAACTTAAACGAACAAATAGAAAAACATGTCAGAAAACCAGCCAGAACAACCCAAAAAGCGTGACGGGGGGCTAGCTTTTTGGCTTATAATAATTCTGCTTGGAAATACTATGTTTCTGCTTTCTCAAGTACCTAGTATGCGTTTCCTTTTTTTCCCCTTGGGAACAATTCTTCTCTCTATTTTCGATGTTCTCTCTACTGGTGGTCTTCCGCTTTGGTCAATACCGCTTTTTATCATTTACTCAATAATTAGCACTTGCTCAATCATAGCAGTTTTCATGTGGAGAAAACTCGGATTTTACGCAATATGCCTAACCGCTTTTGCTGGATTCATAACTAGTATAATTGCTGGAATTTTAACACTCGCCATAATAGTTAATTCTGCAAGTATTGTTATATTGAGCATACTATTGCGCACAGAATGGAAGCTGTTCCGATAACAGAATAAACAAAAAGAATTGCCGTTTTTCTTAAAAATTAATACTCTCTTTTGTTTGACTCGTTAGTTCGACTTTGGCTTTTCATGTTAAAAACATTAGTTTTCTTGGCTTTTGGATGTTTACACACGTTTTTCGAAGGCTTTATGGTTGAAATTAAATTTTAATCTTTTTCCCTCAAACTATAAAACGTTGCAAGATCTCACTTTTTATGTTTTCTGAAGTGGAACAGGATAGCAGTTCCGATAACGGCGATAGTGATTATTATTATAATTATTATTCGAAAGTCCATGATTGGAGACTGCTCTGCAACCGTGTTTGTGTTCAAATTTACTGTTACATGATGTGTGCTATGAACATAGTTGAAACTAAGCAGCCAATAATCGTCACTAGAAGTTATGACAACAGCAAGTTGCTCACCGTCTAGGTATACTCTGACGTTTTGAATGCTCGCAACAAGGCTCTTGGCTATTGTAACTTTAACATAGCCGGCTGTTCCTTGTGATCCATTGACTGTGAAGCTCAACTCGGAGTTTGTGCTATTAAAGAATAATTCTGTAACTGTGCTGTTTGATTCGACAAAGAAGAAGCTTTGGTTTGGGACTGGAATTTGAGTGGGCTCCAGGGTGGGGGTTAGAGGTGGTGTGGGGGTTGGCGTTGGCAATTGTGTTAATTTTTCGGCGGGCGGCATTGCTTGAGGGTTTTCTTGTGTCAGGAATGGGATGTAAGTCACGTTTCCTAGATTGAAGTCTTTTTTGAAGTCGAGTATTGATTGATTGATGCTGTTTTCGTCGGTTGTTCCCCAATAGTTATGGCTGGCGTTGATGTTGCCTTTAATATCGACTAGGCGGAAATTGTAATTTTTGCTTCCATAGATGTTGTTGTTTGAAATTGTGGGTGAAGGGTTACCTCCTCCGGCAATGCAGATTGCCTCAGTATTGTTGGCGATGGTGTTGTTTTTGATAATTGGGTTAAATATGCCTGATGAGCTTGGAATTATTATGCCATATCCGTTGTTGACGATAAGGTTGTTCTCGATTGAGGGAGCGCAATTGTGTCCACCGACGTATATTGCCTGACTCGTGTCAAAAAAAATATTCCCAATTATTGTCTCGTTTGAATTGTAAAGAACGATGCCGTCTCCTCCTTTAAAAAAGTTGTATGAAATCAGCGGTGAACCTCCAAAGGTTGATATTCTGCAGTTAAATGTGCTGTTGCTAATTTTGGGAGAGGACTCATCGATTTGTATGTTAGAGCGATCAAAAATGGCGTTTTCGATTATGCTGCCACTGTTTGTTGCTTGGTTCCAGTCATCGCTTGAATTGGTGAAAAGTATTGCGGATCCTGTTGAGGAAGAACTTGATCCCTCACTAAAGACAATTGGTGCATCTGTTTTACCCTTAGCGACTAAGGTGCCATTAACTTGTATGTAGTTGTTACCCAGATTTATTGTGACTCCTTCTTCAATAGTTAGAGTTGCTCCATTAATTATGGCTACTGCGCCGGTAAGAGTGTATGGGCTATTTGTTTTGGTCCAAGTTGTATTTTGGCTTATTATACCCTTTACATTGATGCCGTTTTGGGCTAATCCTAATGGGATCAAATCAAATAGTATCAAACTTGATGTTACCATGATTAAAGTTAAGATTAATACGGAGTTTTTGCTGATTTTGCCCATGCCTACAATTAGCATATCAACTCGATAAAAACCTATTCGTAAAGGATGCTTGACTATGATTAGTAGATTTTTCTTGACAAAGTGATTTTAGAGTTTGACACCGTGACTGAGTCAGACAGGGTTGACAGACAGACATTATATATTCACGGGGGCGTGCGTGTGAATAAGAGTAAACACACGTACATAGTAGCAAGAGAGAGAAAAAGATTAAAATTTAATCTTTTTTTTCTCTCTCGAACTCAAACGCGTTACGGCTATTCACTGCCACTCACCCACTGTCTCCCTGCCAGTTTCACTCTGTCGACCAAATAGGCATTTGCGTTTCTTGAAGAAGCCAGACGGAATCATCGCAATATCACAATGATAATTTTTGCGTATCCAGAACGGTCTTGTCCATCATTAATGTAACAGCAATACTCTTTCCGACGCTGGTATAAACAGAATAGCCAGTATTAACCCCCACAGTTATAACCTGTGACTCTTGAGGGTTAAGGACACCAAGCACTGGTCTCTCAAGATAAACATCAAAGCCATCCTGGTCTGCAACTTTGCCATTAGTCAAGATTTTGAAATCGATGGTCAAACCTCCAACATCTCTGTCACCTAAGTTCTTAACCGTAATGTAGAATTCCTTCGATAAAGTCACCCCAACTAGATTCATCCAAGACGTTGAAGAAACATTTGACATTGTCACATTATAATTTGGATTTTGGAGGCCATATAGTTTGGCTTCAAGAGTACTCACCTGGGTCTGGATTGCGCCAGTTAGGGTCTCATAGTATTCTATCTGTTCTTGAAGGTAAAAAATCTGGTTTTGGGAATCACCTAACTGCCTCTGAAAAATCCATGTGGAAAAAACCAGAGTAGATATTACAATTAACAGCATAGAGAAAACAAATATTTTACGCACTGGAATCCGCCTGTGTTTAACGATAACTGAAGAATTCATTTTACCCCACCCTGGAAAAAACTACTACAAGAAACTTGCGCAACCGAAAAAATGATTTTATACTCCATAATCTCCTCAACGTCCTATACTCACCGTTTGACTGTCAAGAGCAAGCGTATCAAGCATTAACGTAATTGTCAATTACATTCCGACAAAGCTTGCTTTCGGTCTTCCCAACCAGTTAAAAAGCTGACCTGCGAAGTCTGTAGTTCATTAACCTGAACAACTCCAAGCTGATAAGGAGTTACATTAATAAAAAAATTGTCGATGCCGGTTGTGTTCCCTTCAAGTTTTAACGCTAAAGTTACTCCACCTATAGATGTTGTTCCCACATTCTGGTATGTCACGTTGATAACTTTGCGGTAAGGATCGCTCATTCCATTTTTTACCCAAGGTTCTATCGAAATATCAGTGAACGCCGCATTGACAATTGGGTTTTGTAGGTCGTAGATTTGAGCTTCTAGACTACCTGCTTTAGTCTGAAGACTGCCAGTCAGATTTTCGTAGTGCGCTAATTGGCTTCGCAATGCATTTACTTGCTTTCGGGCGCCGTCAATTTGATCCGCGAGAGTCAAAGCTGAAAAAGCAATGCCAATAACAACTGCTACGAGCAAACAAATTACCAATAGAAAAACCACCAACTCGGCACTTTTTCTCATTTTATCCCTCGCATTAGCTACCCAATTTTCCTTTTTTGTGTTTTTTTGTGGTAGACCAACAAACCAGCAACCGCCAAGACCGCAGCGGCGACGAAAACAACGACAACAAATGCAGTTGGGAACGGCTCTGGCATAGCTATGGTGAAATATACCGTTTCTGAGGACCCCGTGTTTCCTGCAGTATCAGTTGCATAAAACGTAATGTTGTGTTCACCGTTGACCAAGCCTGCTAAGGTCATGTTGCCTGTAATCGTTACGTTGTCTTGTCCATCGAGCATATAGGCGCATTTCGAAAACAACTCTTCAATTTTAAAATCAGTGGAAATAATATTCGAATCATAAGTCATGTTTTTTGGAGAGAAAACCGTGATTTTCGGCGCAATAGTGTCCACAGCAAAAAAGACTGTAGCGCTATTGTTTGCCATTGTTAGGTCACGGTACTGAAGATAATACTCGAATGTACCTTCAAGTTTCTCGATGCTTGAGTAATGCCACACTGTTGTGTAAATTATTATAGAATGATTTCCTTCAGGAATATCGGTCAATTCTAATGACCTAAATAATTTGCTAGTAGGCTCTACAAAGGTTCTTGGATAAACAAGCTGAGCCATTAGTTCTCTTAGGAAATATCCATCAAATGAAAATATTGTTTTGTTCTCCTTTTGCCAGTCTGTCTCATAGCTTATGTTAGAAATTAGCGAATGGTCTGTAGTTTCTCCAAGCGTTATGTTGAAATCGAGTTTGACAGTTCTAGTATTGTACAGTTCATTGTTTTCTGGAGAGGAAATAGATATTTTAATTAACGATTCGGCGTCACGCTCATATGGGGGATAAGCTTTGACGAACTGTGTTCCAGCTATTATCGTCAGTAAGATTGTTGAGATAAGGATCGTCACTATTACTGCTTTTCTCATCGTTAATATCAGCTATTATTCTCTGTTTGGGTGGTGTTAAAAGGGTTCTTGTCAAGGTTTCTGAACTAACCTCAATTTTTTTAAGTCAAGGATTGTTGGCTAACAAAAAGTTAGAGGATTGGGACTCATCGGAAGTCAATCTTTCCCCTCAACGCCTAAGATACTTTGCAAACAAGGCTTCTTCACTAATCAATGTGTCAACGGTTTGTCTTTTTCCAACCTTGATTCATTCAACATCAACCATGCGGGTCAAAGAAAACATTAAAATCCTCAGCTAAACTTTAAGTCACCCATAAGCACGTGATCTTCAGGAGCAAAATCTATACACAATTGATGTTTTGCATGCGGAAACTGGAAAACTCTAACTGAAATGGTAAACAATAGCGATAGGCATAGTTTTCATATTTTCTGAAGATCTGATTTGCTATATATTATAATTACGTCCTTGTAAAATTCTAAAATGGGCAATTTCCGAAACAGCTATTTAATTCGAAATTAAATGCATAAGCAAGGTGTGTCACATGGTTTTTGAAGAAGAAGATGATTGCGGTTGCGATGAAGATTGCAACTGTGAAGAATGCGAAGATGAAGAGTAAGTAAAACTCATCACCTTTTTTTTGTGCATTAAATTTAATTAAAAAACTCTAAGGCGTGAAAATAGTCAAGTAATTGTCGTTCATTTTACATGTCAACTCTTTTTTTCTTACGAATAATGCAATTGCGTGACGGTCATAATCGCCTCTAATCTGCAATCGATATCTGTCTGATTCGTTGCGTTCAATAAGAACTAACTTGGGATTAACAAGTTTGTTAGCTCCTAATTCATTTAATAAAACTGTTGCCTCTTCCTCTTTCATGTGCTTTTCCCTAAGTCGACAAATGAGTCGTTCAAGATTAAGATTATGCAATTGAATCAAAAAACTAATGGATTGATTCTCGCAAATGGCAGCAAGGAATTATTTGATAACATCGATACAGCAAAAGTTAAGGTCGTGGTAATGGTGATGGTAAATAGTGACGCAAAATGGAAGTAGCCATCGACAAGCAAGGACGCATAGTCATACCAAAAGAAATCAGAGATAAGTATGGCCTTTCAGACGATGATAAATTGGAATTAGTGGCCCGAGAAGATCTTATAGAACTCATTCCGTTGACAGATAAAGATGACCTAGCAATTCATTCTCTAAGAGAACCCTGCAAAACAGGCAATCCAGAAGCGAGAAAGAAGACTTTCTCAAGGGAGAAAGCTTGGAAACGATGAGATTAATAGATGTAGACATACTCTCTTACGCTCTCTTTGAGAAACATGACGCTCACATATACTGTTGGTCGCTGCTGCAGAATGCAGTTAATGGAAAAACACGCGTAGCAATCTCCATTACTAGTCTACTTGAACCTATCACGCATTAGTAGACGACTATCAGATAGAAAGAGAAGAAGCAACATACAAGCTAGTCTACTGATTGCTAATTGATTGCCTCGTTTACGATAAATCCATATTCGAACTCCAGCAACATAACGCTTAAGCTCAAACCAATGGGATTGAAAGTACCCTAGAATTTGCAAAGGTTTAGTCTTCGATACTTTGGCATTACACTAATCCTGCGTTTTTAGTCAGAAGAAGAAAATAAGCTCTTTCTTTTTTCTTTGTTAGTTATAGGTTTCTAAAGCGTTCAACTGTATTGCGATGGAAACTTAAAACTATGAAAAGTTATCTATACACCCAAAATGCCACTCTGGACCTCTTGAGCATAATTATCAAAGGCGCCCCAACTTTTCAAATGTTTTTATGTGAAGCCTGCTTTATCTAGAGCGTAGGTGTTTTATATGGTTGAAGATTTTGAACAAGACGATTTCGACATTCTTGACCAAAAAGCCAAACAGGTTCTCAAAGTCCTATCTCAATTTGATAAAGGTCTGCTAGTGAAAGTGGACCTCTTACATAGAAAGACAGGTTTAATGCCTGAAGGTCTCAACGACGCAGTGAGACACCTGTCAAAATCCAAGCTCATCGACGTACTTGAAACGCCAAAAAGAATAGCGCCCTACGAGTTCTACGTCGTCGAAATAACCGATTTTGGACGAGAAGTGCTCGCAAAATTCGGATAAAGCCACTCAGCTTCAATTAAGCTGCTCTCAATTTTTTTAAAGTTGAAGATGTGATTTTAGTTAGCAATTTTTAGACCTGCTCAAGAGGCACCTTAAATTTTGTCAATTAACTCCATTATCTTGGCATAAGTCTCCACGTTACTCGCTATCCTGACGAAATCATGTCCTTAACAGCGATCTTGCAAGTTGTTGATGAGATTCTGCTATACTTGTGATCATCTGGGTAAACTACCAAGAAGGGGTCAGGCTCCATCTTCACATACGCAAACACGGCTAGCGCTATACTCCAAAAGACGTCGGCTGGCTTCCGTTGGGGTGAGAGTAGCATCTGGCGTCATCTTTACATATCTCATAATGTTCGGACGTTTAATTCGCTGCAGATATCCCCTCGATATGGGCGCCCCCAGTTGAGCAGTGGATAGAAGACTTGGTTGTTTAGAGGTCTCTGTTTAAGCAAACCAGTCATTTCATTTTGGTGCAACAGGATAAATTGCTTCTAAGCCCCTTCAGCTAACTAGCAGAAACAGCCATGCAGGAATTACCCAAATTGTCTTATCATCCTGCTTGATTTCGTTTAGAGATTCTTCGCTTATGAGGATTCCAATATCTGCTTTGTTTTCTTTCATAAACCTGAGGATCCCTTTTAGCTCATTTTTTCCTATTTCTTTTCTATACTTAATTTCTAATGGGATCAGCTTTTTGTTTTGTTCAAGAACCACGTCAACTTCGTTTGTTCCTCGCCGCCAATAATATCTTGCTCTGCAAGAAACTACCACCAAGTTTTCGATTACTTTGGACAATGTTTCCTTTTCTTGGAAGCTTTGAGGGTCAAGTGAGAATATGATGCCTGTTGAGAGAACATAGGTTTTTGGAAGTTTCCTGATAGAAATTGCGCCTTTCCGATAGTTTGATGTTTGATGGAGGAGCAAGGCATATTTTAGAAGTTGGAAATAGTTTGAAATTGTTCTTCTATCTCTCTTCAAATCGTTTGAAAGGCTAATGTAATTAGTAAGCATGCCAGGGTTTGCACAAACCATTTGTATTATTTTTTCAAATAGTTCAAAATCTCGCTTTTCAATCAGAAAAGCGAAATCTTTGAAGAGAACTCTATCGGTGACGCTATTTCGAATATACTCGGCAATCATTTTCTCGTTATTTTCTTCAGTTAACTCTGGAAAACCGCCCTTTCTCACATAGTCAAAGAATAGAGGCAGCAATCTTGTTTGTTTTAGGTATTCTTCTTTGAGACTTGTATAGTCAAATTCAACATGTCCAATAGGCATGTGTTTGAGACCTAAGAATTCTTTGAAATCAAGTGGGCTAACGGATACAGAGAAGAACCGTCCGGCCAGTTTTTCTCTAACGGACCTCTCAATCAGTAACGAAGCTGAGCCAGATACAACAAATTTGATTTTTGGGTAAAGATCGTAGAATGTTTTTAGTTTTCCTTCCCAACCTTTTGAGTATTGCACTTCGTCGAGGAAAATGTAGATTTTTTCTGTGATTGATGAGAAACCTGTCATTAAAACATTTTTTTCAAAATGCTCCAGCACCTGTCCTAAATCTTTTTTTTCTTCATCGAAGGAAAAATAGAGAATATTTCTAGGTTTAACCCCCTGCGATAGTAATTCTTGAATGATTTGGAAAATGATTGTGCTCTTTCCAACCCGCCTCAAACCTGTGATAACTATGATTTGCCTGTTCGCTATTTCGTCTAAAACCTGAAAGTAACAGGCTCGTTTGAAAGGTTTGGCTAAGTCTTCCGAGATTTTGCCTGTGGCCCAATGCTGATTAAATCTTTGCAAATGCGCCATATCTGTACACTACTGTGTACTAATATTTAAGTTATAAGTACAATGCAATGTACAGAAAAGTATGTTCCAATCCAATCTTGACAGGATATTAAATTCCTAAATTGTTAAGAAAAAACTCTGATCTCAATCAAGAACAAACACTGCCTAATACTCTGGTTCAACAGACGTCCGCTGGGGTCAGTTAGGGTGAGAGTGGCATATTGCGCTTCATTGCGCAGCTTATAGAGATCGACTTTTTATTCGCTACATAATTCCCCGCGTTAGGTCATTAATGTTCCGCAATAATGTTTATCTGTGTATGTGTACACATACATATTTCATGGGAACGAAAACCATTTCGATAAAAGATGAAGCATATAAAGCACTTCTCCACGAAAAAACTGACAAGGAGAGCTTTACTGACACAATCCTGCGCATAACAAAAAAGTCAGGCAAAATTGCAGATTGCTTCGGAGCCTGGGAAATGACTGACGAAGAGGAAGCAGCCATCAAGGTTGAACTCGCCAAGGGATGGCATCTGGTTCAAGAGAGAATTTCCAATGAAGTGCCTTGACACTGATCTTCTTGTCGCTATTTTGCGTGGGAAGGAAGAGGCGAAGAGAATAGTCGCTGAGCTAGACGAGGGAGCCAAAGGCGCAACTACGTCTGTGAATGCGTTTGAACTATTCTTCGGCGCCAACAAATCAGGAAGAAAAGACGAGAATATTAAGCAAGCTTCAAAACTACTTGAGAGACTCATAATTTTTTCTTTAGATTTTGCTTCTTCACAGAAAGCTGCCGAAATATCGGCAAAACTAGTAGCCAAAGGAGAAACAATCGATTTTAGAGACGCAATGATAGCGGCAATAGCCGTAGAGAACGGTTTAACACTGGTTACTCGCAACAAGAGCCACTTTAAGAGAGTTAAAGGCTTACAAATAGAAGAATGGTAACTGTATAGTATATGAGCGATTCTGGGTTCAAATCCCAGTGGTCAACATTTGTACTGCCCAAATAGGCAATTTGGTCTTTTAGCTTCGCGGGATAACTGCTGAGAATGGTTCTGGCTCCATCTGCACGGATGCGAACACGGCTAATGCTATGCTCCAGAAGACGTCGTCATGTGTGCCTCCAGGGTGCGAATAGCCTATGGTGCCGTCTTTGCGTAGCTCATAGCGTTCGACATTTAGTTCGCTACAGATGTCTCCTCTGCAGGGTTTTTCCCAGTTTAGTTAGGGATAGTAGAATTTGCCGCTGGTCATGCGTTGCTTTAGAAGGCTTGCCATCTCGCTTTTACGTAGCACAAAATAGTTGGCACCTTCGGAGTTCTCTGTGCCCGCACTGTTTCTATGTCAGAGATAAAGCTAGATCCCTCATGGGTAATATTAACTCTGATGATCTCTTTTTTCATAGTACCATGTGTTGCTTTCCTTGTACGAAAAGACTCCAGAATGGTTTTGTAAAAAGCTGTTGATCGCAAATTATAAAATCTAAATCGAATAACACTTTGCTGGATTAGTTTGAAGAAAAGAATACCACCTGATGAGCTTAGAGCTACGTTCGATTTTCAGATGTTCTATAAGAACCTAAAAGAGAACTCTGCAACTTACAAGCAAATAACAGCTTGCTTAGATGTTCTGCGCCAAGACCTTGCTGTTGGTGAGAAAATTGAGCGAACCAAGTTTCCTGAAGTTTATCTGCGTAGATATGGAATTACTAACCTGTACAGATTAGCGGTTGGCAAAGGTAGTCGCTTATTGTATACGGTCATCGCTCAAGACTCCAAGAAAGTTATATGCGTTTTAGAGTATTTTCCAAGCCACAAGGATTATGATAAGAGATTTGGATATTCGTCTTAATCTAAAGTTTGACGCTTGTTTGTAGTAATTCCTGAAGCTTTGGATTGTCGGGAAAAATCCAAACTATTCTTCTGCCGTCAAAGATTATTTTGTTAGAGCTTTCAAGGTACTTTAGTATGCGGTTGAAAGTTTGGTATTGAATTTTTTTTGGGAGGATTTCCCATAATTGCTTTCTGGTAGGGTATGAACCGGACTTCTTAATAGCATTCTCAACCATAAGGATAGTATCAAGACGTGGTTCATGAAGGGTTTGTGTCATTATTTTCTTACCTCTCAACATACCATATTATACAAACTTATATAACTTTTGTACCCAGTGCTTTCTAACAAATTGGATTGCACCTTCCTTTGCAGTGTATTCTTGGGATCTCTACGTCGCATACGCGTCAACTTAGAAAGCCGAACTCTCAAAGTTTGGATGAAGGGGACAAAAATAGCATAAGAGCCACAATAATTGTTATTAGGTGAGACGTAAGATCTCAAGCATCTGACCGATAGTTGCAATCTCTGCGTTCAAACTTTCTGAGTGTCAATAGGTGTTTGTCTCCGCTTACAATATAGTCTGCCTTGCCATTGAAGGTATGAGGAAAACTAAATTATCGTCAGGTCTTCCAATATGACCTTCAGGTTGCCGCTAACAGATGTCACTGTGATCTTCCTTAGTAGAAGTGAAATAAACAAATCGATTTGAGCGTTAGTTATTATAAATTTATTCCTTGATAGGATATAAGCAAGCTCAGCCACCATTTGGCTAGACAATATTACCGTATGTTTGTCTAGCAATCTTTGAACGAGCTCTAAGGGGTTTCCTTTTTTAATTAGCGCTGGGGCACTAAGACGTTAGTGTCAATAAGTAGAGTCATTCTATTCGCCTTTTCGGCCTCGCTTCTCAAGCCTGTAGCTCTGAATTTCTTTTAGGAGCTCCTTTTCAGAAATTTTCCCTTTTTGTTGTTTCCTGACTTCACTAGCCAGCTTTTCTAATTCTTCCCCAAAAGAAGGAAAACTCTAGTTTCGCGGGATAACTGCTGAGAATGGTTCTGGCTCCATCTGCACGGATGCGAACACGGCTAATGCTATGCTCCAGAAGACGTCGTCATGTGTGCCTCCAGGGTGCGAATAGCCTATGGTGCCGTCTTTGCGTAGCTCATAGCGTTCGACATTTAGTTCGCTACAGATGTCTCCTCTGCAGGGTTTTTCCCAGTTTAGTTAGGGATAGTAGAATTTGCCGCTGGTCATGCGTTGCTTTAGAAGGCTTGCCATCTCGCTTTTTCGGGGCACACTAAAATTGACGCCCTCCGCGTTCTCAATGCCCGCCGCTTCCATTTCAGCAATAAAACTTGGACCTTCACGGGTAAAATCCACCCGAATACGTTCAAAGCCTCCCCAGCGATCCTGTAGAGCCTTAATGTAGCCTAAAACGTTGGCATACATCGTGGGCTGTTTGAAAATTTCGAGGTGACGCAGATACAGAGTATCATTTCTCCTCTCTATCACCGAGAAAACAGTGTAGTCTTTGGTTTGAGCGAGGTCTAACCCGGCAAAAAACTCGCCTTCCTGCGTAACTTCAGGATCAAGTAGATCAAGCTCTTCCATGCAATTTTTTACTGTGCCAATGCAGGAAGCAATCAAACTCTGCGTTAACCAAACGTTGTCATCCTCAACCCATTCCGCCTCCATCTCACGTCTCCAACGAGAAAGATCATCGCCCATCTGAATCTTTATCTCCTGGAAAGTATTGAACAATAGAGGTCCGTTAGGACTTAGGGCTTTTTCGATAGTGACATGAGAGGTTTTAAATTTGCTAAAGTTCTTGTGGGTAAAAATCTTATAAAAGATGCTGTCGGTGTCCCAAGGCGTACTGCTACACACGAACTTGCCATCAGTCGTTCCAAGCGTATAGAGAATGGCATCGTAGAGATCCTGATCATTAGCCACGAAATTAAACTCATCCGCGTAAACCACATCAAAGGTTGGACCTCTGATGGTTTCAGGATTGTTTGGGAAAGCCTCAATGCTGCTTCCGTTAACAAAATCGATTTTCGTTTTCTGTGGCTTGAAAACAATTCCTGCTGGAAGCTTATGAGCGAATGCTGCTATGCGCGATATGATTCTTTTTGTTTGACGCCAAGAGGGACCCACAATTCCGATCGAAGCTTTTGGATGTGTAACCGCATATTTTAGAAGTAACGCCGATATCGTTGCGGTTTTGCCGCTTTG
The DNA here is from genome assembly GCA_963775465.1 of Candidatus Bathyarchaeota archaeon. Classification (GTDB taxonomy): domain Archaea; phylum Thermoproteota; class Bathyarchaeia; order Bathyarchaeales; family Bathycorpusculaceae; genus Bathycorpusculum. Next base: position 317,589 of record CAVZIW010000003.1, read on the forward strand.
TCTGCACCACCGGGCAGCGGTGAACTGGTTATTCTCAAAGATTTCAGCGAACTCTTTTTGGTATGCATAGGGCTTGAAACCTAAAACCTGCTCAAGGAAATCAACGGTATTAACGCTTAATTGCTGCGTCTTTTCAATGGCTGTTTGCCTTAACCGAAGGTGTTCCTGCTCAATCTCATGAGATTTAGCTAGAAACTGATTGGGCCGCAGGGTTCGAGCTTCTTTCTTTGAGCTCTTTGAGCGTCTGTTGTAATTGCGCATTTTCTTTTTCCATCTCCTCTAGTTTTCGTTCGACATCGCGATAATGGACATAGTCGGCTAAAAGTTCCTTATACGTCTTAGAAATGTTTGCTACAGTCTGCAAACGTTGAACCTCCAGCCTATTCAGCCCAGGTTCAACAGACGCCTTTAGGGCACCTGCTAACATTTTCAAGGCTTCTTCAACACTAAGCAGTTCCTTTGGAATGGGTATAGAGGTGTTTACGTAGCCTTCAGTTTGAAGCCGCAAACCCAAACGTTGAGATTTTGTAATTACCGCTTTAGGCGTTTTCTTAAGTTTAGACGCTATTTCGTCAATGTTTAAGTTAGCGTTGACAAGTTCGTTTAATTCAGCTTCTTCTTGAGCCGTCCATACTTTGCCCGTCAATGTTGTTCAGGGGATTGTTTGCTAAAGGCAACTTTTAACTCTAGTTGCATCCAACAAATAAAAAATGGCACACCAATTTGCTCTGCATAAACCGTAACTAATCTACACACCTCATTAATCGTCGTTTGGAGACATATAGAAAAAATTAACATTATTTTGAGGTAACTAGCGATTCAAATAGAAACCAACATACTCACCCATCCCATCCCACCCACCCAACATAGCCTACAGATAAAATCCCACTCTCCCCCATCCCAACAGAGACAGAAAAAAAGCCAAAAACCAAAAACCAAACGCCCCCAACAACAAAAGATGGGACGGGAGACTCCTAATGCACCCCATCCCCACAAAAAAAGAAAACTTTGTTTGCGATTGTTTTTTAAGAAGCAGACGGGTAAATTGAGCTGAAGGCGAATCAAAGTGGGCTTAAGAGACTTTATTGAACAACTCAAAAACAACGGGGAATTAACAAAGATCACAAAACCAGTCTCAACCGAATATGAGATGGCAGGCATCATAAATGCCCTCACAGAAAAACCAGTCTATTTTGATCAAGTTAAAGAATCCACATATCCCGTTGTCGCCGGCTTAGTTTCCTCAAAAGACCTAATTTGCCGCTCCCTAGGGATAAGCAAAGATCAACTATTACCCAAATTACTTGACGCAATCGAACACCCTGTTGCTCCAGAGATGGTGCAGAAAGCGCCATGCCAAGAAGTCATAGAAACAGACGTAGACCTAAATTCGCTTCCAATCATGCGTTACACAAACAAAGACGGCGGCAAATACATCGCCTCAGCAGTATCAATCGTCAAAGACCCGCAACTGGGCAGAAACATGTGCTTCCACAGATTAATGCTAAAAGACAAAAAACATTTTGTTGCCCGCATAGTTGAGAACCGCGGCACCGACTCAGCTCTTAAAAAAGCAGGCGGCGAACTAGAAATTGCAATATGTCTTGGCAACTCTACAGCAACACTTCTAGCAGCAGCAACCACAATGCCCATGGGCGTAGACGAGTTAGGAATGGCAAACGCCCTAGAAAAAACCCAACTAGTTAAATGCAAAACCATTGATTTGGAAGTTCCAGCTGACTGCGAATTTGTCCTAGAAGGCAAAATAACCAAACAGAAAGCATCAGAAGGACCGTTCCTCGACTTAACAGGCATTGTTGATCGTGAACGCCAACAACCCGTAGTCGAAATCAAATGCATAACCCACCGACAAAACCCCATCTACCAGACCATACTCGCAGGGAAAAACGAACACAAGTTTCTCATGGGAATGCCTAAAGAACCCACAATATTCAACGAAGTTGGCAAAGTCTGCCAATGCAAAGACGTCTACATCACTCCAGGAGGCTGCAGTTGGCTACATGCAGTTATCCAGATAAAGAAGCAAAACTCCGATGACGGCAAAAAAGCCATAACAGCCGCATTCAAAGGACATGGATCACTAAAACATTGCGTAATTGTAGATGAAGACATAAACATCTACGATCCACAGGACGTAGAATGGGCTATAGCCACCCGATTCCAAGCTGACAAGAATGCAGTTGTCCTCTCCAACCAGCACGGTTCATCTCTTGATCCCTCAGGCGATCTAAGCGAAGGCAAGAAAGCCACAACAGCCAAAGCAGGCTTAGACGCAACGGCACCGCTTGTATCGACAGGCAAAGGCTTCAAAAAAGTAGACTACATGAAAGTGGACCTCGACAAATACCTTAAAGCCTGATGACCATGAGCTTCAAAGCCTATATGGAAAACGTAAAATCCAAATCAGGCAAAAGCCGTAAGGAACTCTACAGAACAGTAAGCGAGAAAGGCTTTATTGTTGAAGGCAAAACTATTGCCGCGCACAAGAAGCTCTTGGAATGGCTTAAAAGCGACATCGGTCTAGGACATGTACACGCAAACTTTGTAATCGCCTATTTACGGTTACGAACCCGAGAGCCCAAAATTAGCGAAAAAATGAAAACTTGGGCAAACAGCACAGGATACAAAGATGGTGAATAAACATGGAGTTAACTAAAAAAGAACAAGCGATGTTGGATGGCAAAGAAGGATACGCTGTCCGTAAAAGCATGGAAATCCTATCAGCATTAGGCGAGATTTTTGGCGCCAAAAGCCTCATCGATGTTGGCAGCGTTCAAGTTGCAGGCGTTTCATACCATAACCTTGGTGATGCAGGCTTAGAATTCCTAAACGAGCTCGCAGTGGACGGCAGAGTCAAGGTTCTTACAACCCTCAACCCTGCAGGCATGGACTTAGAGAATTGGGAGCAGCTTGGTATCAGCCCAGAATTCGCTGAAAAACAAAACCTCGTTATCGATGCCTTCCAACGTATGGGCATTCTTGTCAGCTGCACATGCACTCCTTACTTAATCGGCAATTTGCCGCTCTACGGCGAACATGTAGCTTGGTCAGAAAGTTCAGCGGTTACATTTGCCAATTCAGTATTAGGCGCAAGAACTAATCGAGAAGGCGGACCCTCCGCTTTGGCAGCAGCGTTTGTAGGCAAAACCCCCAACTACGGGTTACACCTTGACGAAAACCGTGTCCCAGACATCCACGTTAAAGTCAACGCTGAATTCACAAAACTCTCTGACTGGGGCGCTTTAGGCTATGCGATAGGTAGAAAAGCAGAAAACAAGATACCCTACATAACAGGCATTAAAACGGCGCATCTTGATATGCTCAAATCTTTCTGTGCATCCGTCGTCACTTATGGTTCAAAGCCGCTTTTCTACATAAAAGGCATAACGCCAGGCGCTGAATTACAAACTCAACCTACAGACACTGTTTCAATCGATCAAGGTGATCTGAAGATAGCTTATGACAGCATCAACGATGACGTAAATGATATCGAGCTTGTCTGTGTCGGTTGCCCCCACTGCTCCATCAAAGAAATCTCTGAGATTGCAGATTTATTGGAGAACAAGAGAGTTGCAGAAGGAACAGAACTTTGGGTTGCCACATCCCGAACCACTAAACAACTTGCAGACAAACGAGGCTATACAACAACCATTGAAGCTGCAGGAGGCAAATTCGCATGCGACACCTGCATGGCGGTGGCTCCGCTGAAAGGAAGGTTCAAATCGCTGGCAACAACATCAGCGAAAGGTTGCTTCTATTCGAGGCAAAACTTAATGAAAACCAAAATGGGCAGCGTTGAAGAATGCATAAACGCAGCGGTGACAGGAAAATGGAACAACTAAAAGGCAGAATCATCTACAAAGGCACAGCCGAGGGGGAAGCACTGGTTTCAGAAATGCCCATCTCGTTCTACGGCGGCGTTGACCCAAACACAGGCATCATCTTAGAAAAAGGACACCAGTTGAACGGTCAAAGCGTCAAAGGCAAAATTCTTGTTTTCCCACAAGGCAAAGGCAGCACAGTTGGCAGCTACACACTCTACCGAATGAAGAAAAACGGCACCGCCCCTGCAGGCATGATAAACCGCGAATGCGAAACCATCGTTGCAGTCGGCGCCATCATAAGCGAAATTCCATGCATAGACAAAGTTGAGATTTCAAAGATCAAAACCGGCGACAGAGTAAGCATTCAAGCTGATACAGTCAAAATTCTCTGAGCTTCAGTTGAGGCTTTTTGATTCTCAGTTCTTACCTGTTTTAGATTTGCGGTTTGTGCTTAGAAGCCGACCTTTTCTCAATGTTAAACTGTAATGTTAAATTAGCAGAACTCAAATAAACATAGGTAGGTTACGATTCATGAACGATGCAAGACCAATCATACTCAAACTCGGCGGCTCAGCCATAACTGACAAGACTGCTGAAGCATCCCCTAAAACTCAAATCATAAACCGCTTGGCAGAAGAAATCAAGCGGGCAGACCTAGACAACCTCATTGTAGTACATGGAGGTGGAAGTTTCGGTCACCCAACTGCTGCCAAATATGGCATAAAAGATGGTTATAAAGAAGACCCGACTCGAAAGTTCGGTTTTGCCGAAACTCATCATATGATGACCGTGCTCAACGGGTTGGTTATGGATGCGCTCATATGGCATGAGATTCCAGCCATCAGTGTTGCTCCTTCAAGTTGCGTAGTTACAGAAAATGGCAGAGTCAAATTCTTCGATGAGACAGTTTTCAAATCCATGGCAAAACTAATCTTCACACCTGTTATGTACGGTGATGCTGTTATGGATGAAAAACTTGGTTTCACAGTTCTTTCAGGCGATCAACTTGTAGCGTATTTAGCAATCAGGTACAAAGCGACAAAAATCGTTGTAGGAACTGACACCGATGGCTTATTTGACTCCGACCCCAAAACTAACCCTAACGCCAAACCATACAAAAACTTGACCCTAAAAGAACTTAAAGAAATTCAGCCTAAACTCGGCAAAGCTACAGGATCCGACATCACAGGTGGAATGGCCGGCAAAATTTCAGAGTTGATACCCGCAATCGAAGCAGGAGTACACGTTACAGTCACAGGCGCCACGAAAGGGTTATCTATTTACAGAGCCTTAACAGACCAAAGCGTGTTAGGCACTGAAATAGAGAAGGCGTAAGATGGCAGAAAAAACTGGCAAACGCAAAGTAGATCATATTCGTATTTGTTTAGACCAGAAAGCACAAGCTAAAAACGTCACCGCAGGTTTTGAAGACATCCAACTTGTTCATCGTGCGCTGCCTGAAATCAACAAAGCAAAAATCAGCCTTTCAACCACTTTTTTAGACAAGAAATTTAATGCACCTATAATTGTTGGGGCTATGACAGGCGGCGCCAAAGAAGCCATCCAAATAAACGCATCCATCGCGGAAGCTGTGGAGCAACTGGGTTTGGGTATGGGTTTGGGCAGCCAAAGAGCTGCAATCGAAAATGAAAAACTTGAAAGAACCTACAGTATAGCGCGCAAGAAAGCTCCTACTGCATTCTTAATTGCAAACGTAGGTGGAGTGCAACTTGTCCATGGATACGGCGTAAAAGAAGTTAAGAAAATTGTAGAAATGATCGATGCTGACGCTGTCGCAATTCACCTTAACGCATTGCAGGAAGCGGTGCAGCCGGAAGGGCAAACCAATTTTAAAGGCGTGCTTGCGAGAATTACCGAAATTACGGGTGCGATAGATATTCCTGTTATAGTAAAGGAAACAGGGGCTGGAATCTCAGCTGAAGATGCTGAATCACTCGAGAAAGCAGGTGTAAAAGCAATCGACATCGGCGGGTTGGGCGGAACTAGTTTTGCAGCTGTCGAATACTACCGCTCAACTGCGCATAAGGACGTTTACTTAGGTGAAGCGTTCTGGGACTGGGGCATACCTACAGCAGTCAGTTTAGTAGAGAATGCTCAATCTGTCAAGTTGCCCTTAATTGCATCCGGCGGTGTGCGCAGTGGCACTGACATAGCCAAAGCCATAGGATTGGGCGCAAGTATAGCCAGCATCAGTCAACCTATTCTCGAAACTGCAGTTAAAGGAACAACGGAAACTCTAGAAAAACTAAATTGCCTAATTGAAGAACTTCGAAATGTCATGTTCCTTGTCAGTGCAGAAAAAATAACCGATTTAGCAAAGACCCCTCTTGTGATTACGGGAAAAACCGCTCAATGGTTGCAAGCCCGAGGGTTTAATATAAAAAAATATGCAAAAAGAGGCGCACAATAGTTTGGACATAGAAAAATTCCTTGAAGAAACCGCACCATTGATCGACCGAGCTATAGAAAACTATATTCCACGTAAATTTAGCAAAGACTCAGTTCTTTTCAAAGTAAACCCTCCAATGTACAGCTACAACCTAGAACCTCTAAACAAAGCAATAGCAGACCCTACTTGGGATATTCTCGATCGCGGAGGAAAACGATGGCGACCTGCCCTCTTTCTAATAATCTGCGAAGCTTTAGGAAAAAAAGCCGAATACTACCTTGACTTCGCAATAATTCCAGAGGTCATCCATAACGGCACACTCGTTATCGATGACATCGAGGACTCCTCTGAAATACGACGAGGCAAACGCTGCTCATACAAAATCTTTGGCAACGACATCGCCATTAACGCCGGAAACGCAATGTACTACTTGCCGCTTTTACCCTTGATGACCCACAGAACTAGACTCCCCACTGAAATGCAACGAGATGTCTATGAAATTTACGTGCAAGAAATGATCAACCTAAGTATGGGGCAAGCTATGGACATTACTTGGCATCGTGGAATAGCAAACGCAGACGACCTAGACGAAAGCGACTATCTGCAAATGTGCGCCTACAAAACGGGTACACTTGCGCGTATGTCAGCAAAAATGGCAGCAGTTTTAGCAGGAGGAGAACCCAAGCTTGTGGAAAAACTGGGTCGTTTTGCCGAAAACATTGGTGTCGCTTTCCAAATGCAAGACGACATTTTAGATTTAACAGGAAAAGAATTCGCCAAAAGCAAAGGATGTGTTGGGGGAGACATAACTGAGGGTAAACGTTCTCTAATTGCTATTTACACTCTCAGAGAAGCCAACAACGTTGATCGAGCCCGCTTAATAGAAATCTTGAACATGCATACATGCGACCAGACACTCCGCAACGAAGCTATCGCTCTAATGCAGAAATATCGTGCTATAGAACAAGTCAAACAAACCGCCACTCGTATGGTAAAAGAAAGCTGGGAGGAAGTCGATAAGTTGTTGCCGACACCTCAGGCTAAGGAAAAATTAAAAGCGTTCGCCGAATTCTTGATAAAGCGCAACAAGTAACCTTTGCGAGCGTAAAAAAGTTGGGATTAGACCAGGATAATGAACTTCGCGAGTTTATTCGAAAAACCGCTTTGTTGAATGCGGTTGGGCATGAAGGAAAAGCACAAGCAGGCGCCCTAGTCGGCAAAATTCTTGGAGAAAAAGCAGCGCTCCGCAGCCAGGTCAAACAACTTTCCGCTGTAATTAATCAAGTTGTTAACGAAGTTAACAGTTTATCTTTATCAGAACAGAAGACGATTGTTGAGAAGAACTGGCCTGAAACGCAGAAAAAGAAAGAGGCTGAAGAAAAACGACTTCCACCGCTTCCTAACGCTGAAAAATACAAGCCGATCGTCACACGGTTTTCACCCAACCCTGATTGTGTCCTACATCTTGGTTCAGCAAGAGCTATTCTGCTAAGCCACGAATATGCCCGATTATACAATGGCAAATTTATACTGCGCTTCGAAGACACTGATCCTAAAGTTAAGAAGCCAGCCCTGAAATTCTACGAAAGCATCAGAGCTGATTTGAAATGGCTTGGCTGCAAAATCGATGAAGAATACATCCAAAGCGATCGATTACCCATTTACTATGAATACACTGAGAAACTTATCCGCGACGCCAACGCCTACGTCTGCACGTGCATTCCGGATGAGTTTCGAGTTAAAGTTGTAGCCAAAGAGCCCTGTCCGTGCCGAAACCTTTCTTCATCCGAACACTTGGACCGTTGGCACCACATGTTAGATGGCTCCTACCAAGAAGGTCAAGCTGTCGTCCGCGTTAAAACTGATATCAAACATCCAAACCCTGCAATCCGAGACTGGCCAGCTCTACGAATCATAGACACAAAAAAGCACCCCCACCCCCGTGTAGGCAGCAAATACATTGTTTGGCCGTTATACAACCTCGCAGCAGGCTTAGACGACCACCTGATGGGTGTGACCCACATTATTCGCGGCAAAGAACACTACACTAACATGGTTCGTCAAAAATACATGTACCAATATCTCGGCTGGGAATACCCAGAAGCAATCCATTACGGCAGACTAAAAATCACAGGCGCAGCATTAAGCAAATCCAAAATCGTTGCAGGCATAAAAGAAGGTGACTACGCAGATTTCGACGACCCACGATTAGGAACCTTCGCTGCACTGCAAAAAAGAGGAATTACCCCCGAAGCCATCAAAAAAATGATAATCGAAGTCGGAATAAAACCAAACGACGTGACGTTGAGTTGGGAAAATCTTTATGCTTACAACCGTAAAATCCTCGATTCAACAAGTAGTCGTTATTTCTTTGTCGCACAACCCATTGAACTAAAAGTGATTGATGTTCAGAAGGATTTCCTAGCTAAGCTACCCCTACACCCCGAAAAACCTGAAAAAGGATTTAGAGAATATACCATAAAACCTGAAGGCGACGAAAAAACCGTGTTCCTGTGGATCTCTAGTAAAGACGCTCAAGCTATAGAAATCAACAAAGTAATCAGACTTATTGAACTATTCAACATAAGGATCCGGTCTAAAACCGACAAGTGCGTCACTGCCATATTCGAAAGCGCCTCCTATGAAGAAGTACGCAAAACCAAAGTCCAACTAATACAATGGGTCCTCAAAGGCAAAGAATACCCAACCCAAGTCATTAACCAAGACACCTCAACTACCGAAGGATTTGCCGAGGCAGACTGCAAAAAGTTAAAGCCAGACGAAATCATACAGTTTGAACGATTCGGATTTGTGCATATAACCGAAGTCGGACCAAAACTAGTGGTCTACTACTCTCAAAAATAAGGTGAAAAAATGCGAAAACTCGACAATCAAGCAATAATCTGGCCAGTATATTTCGATTGCAATAAATCACGAGCAAAAGGACGCCGAGTACCCAAAAACCAAGCTGTCATATCGCCAAAAATTGTTGAAATAAAAGAAGCCGCAGACAAATTGGGCTTACAGAACGAAGTTAACCTAGAAGCACATTTTCCAAAGAATCCTTGGGCAAAAACAGGTATGTTACTGGTTGAGAAGAAAAAAGTCAAAGAAGTTATAATCAAAGATTTAGCAAAACAACTACTGAAAATTAGAAGCCAACAAGCTCAAAAGCCAGCTAAACGCTAAAAATACTTTTTTATTTTAAAAAAATAATTAGGCTTTTTCTTTGCCAATCAAAACAGCATTAATCATACCGTCATTGCCTGGTCGACTTGTGACTTTGGCTAAGCCCAGTTCGGTTTCGATTTCTGCGCCTTTGGTTATAACTCCTCGACGGTTGAAGTCGACATTAGCCCCGTTTCGAACTACACGAGTGATTTGGGCCTTTTGGGTTTTGCCGCTTTTAGGGTCAGTAACAGATGCAAACTTGTCGCTTAATACTTTGACCTTAAGGTTACCGCCTAAACCACGTGTGATTTTGCGCCTTGGTTCACCCAAGATTGTTTCCGCTGGGTATCCACCTGCTTCATACTTTTTCTTTGTGCGGTAAGCTCGTTTTTTGCCGCCTGTAAGTTTTCGTTTACGTAAACTGCTATGAGTAGACATATTCTACCATTTCCTTGAATGCGTAGCAACTAAAACTGAGGATTCCAATATAAACATACTGTTTCAAGGCTACAGTTCTATGCTTTTTTACTGTTTTTACATTATTTATTTTTGCAGTTTTATACAAACTCTATTTGCGCAAAATCCATCAATGGATTTTGGGAGGCTTTTTTTCGTTTTTATGCTTGATTTGAATTGCAGACTCGGTGAAAAGGCTTCCGAATAACCAATCTAAAAAGCGAAGCTACGCTTTGTCTATTGTTTATGCCTCAGCTCTTTTAGGAAATCTCGAACTTCGGACCAAATTTTAGCTCGCTACATCTCGCTTTATACGAACGCCCTAACGCTTAGTACTGTCTAATTCTCGCAGACCTGTATTTTTGCTATTTTTCGGTAGCTTCTTGTTTTTCTCGCTTTTCTTCTTTTGCCGCTCTCTTTGATAGGTCTTCTTTTATAGCCTCACCAAAAATCTTCTTGAGGTCCTTCTTCATAATCGCAGTATCCGTTGTCAAGCCAAAATAGTCAGCAAAGTAATCAGTAGTCTTCAATGCTAACGAACGTCCAGCCCGCTCCGACATTATTAATCCCATATCTTTGAGTGTTTTAACGTGCCCGTAGGCGTGTTGACCTCGAACTTCTACAACTCTTTTTTGTGAGATAGGCTGACGATATGCAATGTACGAGAGTGTCTTTAAAGGTCCCGAGGATAGCAATGGCCTATTCACGAGTTTTTTGATTAATGGTGTAAATTCTGCTTTAACCTGCAAAACATAGCGATCATCTTTTAAAGCCAGAATTTCAATAGCGCTGTTGCGAACCTTGTAATCCTCTATAAGCGTCTTAACAAATTGAGTAACGCGTTTTTTGCTTCGACTGCCTACAACTTGGCAAAGCTCGTTTAATTCAAGAGGGCGACCCGCAACGTAGAGAGCAGCTTCAAGCAGCATTAAAGCATGAGTTTTTCGATCGTTTTCCGGTGATGCCGCAGCACTCGGATTCGAAGTTGGGCTTGATTTAACGGATTGTTTCGATTTTTCCAACGTTTAGTTTCCCCACACCTATGTAGAGCTCTTCGGTTTCTTCGTTCTGCCAAAGGCTAACTAAACCATCCTGCGCAAGGAACAGCAAATAGATAAACATTCTTAGCGCTTCGATGCGTGTCGCACCCTTGGAGAGAGTTGTGAAGTCAACAATTCCTTGTCCGTTGACTTTTTGGCACAGAAGGGCGTATAATTTTTCGACTTCAAATTCAAGTTCAGCGATGAACTTGTCAAATTTGGGCAATAAATCAGTAACTGCAGGCAACACAGGGTGTTGCTCCACTACGTGGTTTAGGGCAAGAAGTTTTTCGCCTTTGAGTACGTCATCTAAGACTTCAAGCAAATGCTGAATGGTTGTTGAAGTTAATTCATGGCGTAACGGAAGAAATAGGGGCGGTGGAACAAAATCTGTCGGAATCTTTGGGGGCGGTGAGGGTGGATCTTGCAATGTAAGCAAAAGCTTTGACTTCATCAAATAAATCAATGCTGAAGAATCCAAAGCAACACCAGATGCACGGAAATCCACTTTTTCTGGGGAAGACTTTTCCATCTCTAAAAGAAACGACCTAAGCAAGTAATCTATATTCACGTTCCAAGGAGTTAGTTTTTCTAGTTTGCTAAGTTCGAATAAGATATTCCAAGGTGGACGCAAATAGAAAGGTCGACGGGTAGGTACGGTTGACGCGGAAGCCATTATCTCGATGCCTCCGATGGAAACTTTGCAGTCACCACATTTGATATACCGTTGCGTTCGTAGACGCCGTAAACTTTCTGTGCTTTATTAACCATTTCAGGTCTCAAGCTTATAACAATAAACTGAGTTTTCTCTGCCTCTTCGAGAAGAGTTTCGGCAAGTTTGGTCGTATGGAAAGCATCCAAGTGAGCATCAACTTCATCAAGTATGTAGAATGAAACTGGCGAGAACTCTTTAAGCGAAAAAATGAATGCTACCGCCGAAATGGAACGTTCACCACCACTAGCTCCGCTGACGATTATGCTAGGTTTGTTCGGGAACTGAACAAGCATATCAATGCCACCGGAGAAGGGGTCTTCAATGTTTTCGAGTTTAAGTGAAGCGCTTCCACCGCCGGTCATCTTTTCAAAGTACACTGTGAGGCTGGCGTTGATTTTATCAAACGCATTCATGAAAACCTTGCGTTTTTTTGCTTCAATTTCATCCATAAACGAAACGATAGCCTGCTTTTCGCGCTCCAACTCGTTGAGGCGCACCGATAATTCACGATAACGCGAAATCTGCTCGGCATAATGCTGGGCAGCGAGTTGGTTTATAGCGCCGATTCGTTCCATTTCAAACTGCATCATACGAATAGTCGTTTCAGCGTCCTGAACCTGCCGTGGGGTGGTCTCCAAGGGCTGCTCATAACCAAATTGTTTAAGCTGTGCTTGGAGGTTCTGCAGACGAAGCTGAGTGGTTTGAATGCCCAAATTGAGTTGATTTAGTAATTTTTCAGTCTGCTCATACTCGAAGTCCAGAAGCCTAAGCGCTCCATCAATCATGTCAATTTGACTGGTGAATTTTTTAGATTCTTCACGTGCGGATAATACAGCGTTTGCAAGCGACACGCGACTTTTTTCCAGTTCTTCGGCTTCCTTTTTGATTTCGTCGCGTTCAAGCAATGCTTCGCTAACTTCTTTTTGGAGTTTCTCCTGTTGTTGATCCATTCTGGAAAGCTGAATCTTAGTGTTCTTGTAGCTGACTCGAAGAACCCTATCGAACTGGGATTGGTAGGTTAAAATTTCAGTCTGAACCGATCCTAACCGTTGACGCAATGTGTTGGCTTCTTCGCCAAGTTTTTCACGCTGAACCTCCATTTCTTGGATGTGAGTTACATCGGTTTTTAATCGAAGATTTGCGATTTCAACTTGGATTTTCTTAAGATTGTTTTTGATCGAGTTCCGTTCGTTCCGGAACATCGCCATTCGACCCTTGTATGAGGCTGCTTCACGTTCAAGCTTTCCGCCATACTTGTCGATATGACGGACGTTGAATTGGGTACGTTTTACACCGCGTTTAACTCGGATTATTTCCCTGTCAAGAGTAGTGATAGAATCCGCCAAACGTACTATTTCGATTTTGGCGTTTTCTAATTCCTCTTCAATGCCTACTATGTCGGTACCTCTTTGTGCAAGGTGTGTTTGAAGTGCTCTAACGGCCTCATCAAGGCTTTTCAAGGCTCCTTCGCTTGGAATTATTGTGGAAAAATCGATTGGGGCTCTATAGTAACCGCTTTCAAAAGCACCCGGTTCATAGAGGTCACCGTTAACTGTAACAGCGCGATAGCCTTCGTTTGAAAGAGCAAAAGCGATTTTGTCGTTTGAGACAACTATGGTATCTCCGAATACATAATTGACAGCAAATTCAAAGATGTTATCGTACTTCATGAAGCTAGAAAGCGGTCCAATGATGCCTTCACGTTTTGGCGGTGCTTTGTTTTTGAGGTTGATTGCACCTTGAAGAGGTATGATTTTGATTCTGCCAAGCTTCATACGTCTTAGCGTTTCAGTGCAAGTAAAAGCAACGTCGATGTTTTCAACAACTAACGCGTCTAACCAGCCAGTTGCGGCGGCTTCAATTGCTTTCTTAAAGCTTTTGTCCATCTTAACCAACTCCCGAAGCCTGCCGTGAATTCCAGAAATAGCTCCAACAGTACCCATTTCTTCAATGCTGCGAAGCGCTTTCTCCTCAGCAGCGATGGTTGCGGCAAGGTCTCGCTGGGTAGCAAACTCTATTACAGCATCTTTAGCGGAACTGGCGATTTTTTCTGCTTCAGAGATTTCTTTGTGAACTGTTTCTTTTTGGAGTTCTTTGCGTTCAATTATGTGTTCAAGGTTTTTCAGTTGAGCCTTCTGATCTTTTTGCACTTGTTCGAGATCAACTAGAGATTTTTCAATTTCCACTTGGCTTGCCAAGAATTTTTCTTTACGAACAGTTAGGTTTTTTATGCGCCCCATACAGAGTCGTAGGGCGGCTTTGTCCTGTTTGTATTCAGAACGCAAATAAGCCAAGCGTTTTAGATGTTCTTGGGTTTGGTTATCTAGTGCGCGGATTTGTTGGTTGTTGTCATCTAAGCCTTCCCAAAGCTGAGCTGTTTCCTTTGCCAGCGCCTCGTGGGAAGCTTGTTTTTCAGACAGTTGGGCGTTGAGCTTTTCAAGTTCATATCGGGCACTGCGGATTTTCAGCCGGTTTTCCCTGATTTCCTTTTGCAATGAGTCACGTTGGGTCTGGTTGTTTTCTTTAATACGTTTAAAACTTTCAAGACTGGCTTGCCCAGAACTGATTTTAGTGGCTAGCTCGGTTAATTTAGATTTTAACTCGCCAATTTTAATTTGGACTTTAAGAACTTCTGAACCGCCTTGCTCTACGCTTTCACCGCTGAGTTTTCGCCATTCCCCCTCGATATCATGACGCTTATTTCTTCGAAGGTCCCGTTGCTCTTTTAATTTGACAACTTTTTCTTTGACTTTTTCGGTTTGAGTTGTGTTTTCATTTATTTTGAAATTGAGTTGGGCAATTTCACTTGAGATTTTTATCGCCTGGAATTTTCGAGTTTCCATTTGGATAAAATTGTAGCGTAAGAGTTGGTTGCGTTCACGTTCTAGATCATCAAGGCGTTTTTGAACCTCGTCGATTCTGCCCATTGCGGTGCGGATGGATATGTCAGCGGCACGTAGTTTCTCTTCAGCCTCAGTTTTTTCTGAATCGTATTGTGCAATGCCAATCAGGTCTTCGATGATCTTGCGGCGTTCAACCGCGGTTAAATCAGTTAAGCGAGTAATCGTACCCTGCGGAATGATGTTGTTGCTTATACTGCTGATTGCAGCCATGGACAAAGTTTCGGTTATGTGAGTGCGGGACATTCTGCGACCATTTAGGCGGTAGACGCTCTGTCCGTTGCGAAAAACTTCCCTTGATATTGTAACAGTAGTAGTGTCCACAGGCATGGTTCCATCTGTGTTGTCAAATTGGACCACTACTTTTGCCATCTTTGCTTTATCCTGCCCTGCTTTCTCTGAACCGTGAAAAATCAGTTTAGCCGAGTTTTCGGCACGGAGTCTTTTTGTGCTAAGTTCCCCAAGTGAAAAGAGTAGGGCATCCATGATGTTAGTTTTGCCGCTTCCGTTTGGACCAGTTATGGCTGTGAATCCCTTGTCCAAATTAACCTTGACTGTTTGTGGTCCAAAAGACTTAAAGCCTTTTAACTCGATTTTTTTTATGTAGGGCATTTAGTCTTTATCCTCTCGGAAGCAAATATCTATCTTTTAACATCTCTCAGCAACATATGTATAAAAGCTTATAGCGGTTCTTCTGCGTTTATACACTATCACTTAGATTTCAGAAATCTTATAGGTTCGAGGACCTTTTAGGTTTTTTGTAGAAAAACATTTTGGCTCCGTTAAAACGGATGCCATCAGACAATCCGGCTACCGTTTAAGATATTATCGAACAATAGGTAATTTTTGATTGAATTTAGAAAATTCATTTGGATTAACTTTTTGTTTTTCCGTTTTTCTTACTTCAATTAACAGAGTTAATGCCTCATCATTAGTTATTCCAAAAGGAAGAAAATTGGCATGAAACCGTTCAAAATGAAGCCTCACCGCAGCTATGGCCTCTTCTTCGCCATAAAAAGTGCCAAAAACATAACCACAAGGACATTTTCCGTATAGTTTCTTTTTCAATTAATTCCACTCAATTAGGATTTACAAATCTTATAATGTTAAATTAGAACATAAACTGTAGTGACTGTAGCACCACAGTTACAACTTTACGCCTTAGGGTTAAATTAAAGTGATTCAAATGGTTTATTTATTTTCTTTTTCCCCTTAAAAAATTACGGAAGAATGATCCATATCGCGAAACTAAGGAAAGTATACTTTCTTCATAATAATGGTTTGTAAACATACGTAACAGACTTAAAGGTCGAAACGGTATTTTCCCAAGAGGCCAAATAACACTTTACAGTCTCGATCAGAAAATCTCAATTTACCACAAAACTTAGCGGGTTTGATCTTGAGAACTTTTCTTTTCGCATGAAATTGTGAGACCGGGCGTTTTTGGGTAAATAAACAATAGGAAATGAGCGCATTGACTGCTGAAAAATTAGTTTTGGAAAATGGTGCAAGACGCGTCGCTTATTTGAGCACTTACCCTCCAAGAGAATGCGGAATTGCAAACTTTACAAGAGATTTAACTGACTCTATGTATGCATTAGGTGGGCGCACCCCTTACATAATTGCAATTAACGAAAAAGGTGCGATTTATCACTACGACAAACGAGTTAAATTTACAGTTGACCGAGATGTTGCCGAAAACTACATCAAAGCAGCCAAATGCGTTAACTCATCAAATATTCAGCTACTAATTGTGCAACACGAATTCGGACTCTTCGGAGGTGACCAAGGAGAATATATTAAACTCTTTCTAGAAAACCTCAAAAAACCCGTCATCACCACACTTCACACAGTTCAACCTAATTTTGACAAAAAATCCATTGAAATCCTGCGGTACCTGGTCGAAAGAAGTGAATCAATAGTGGTGATCGCCCACGCAGCAATTGACATGCTAAAAAATCAAGGGATACCTTCCAACAAATGCGTTGTTATTCCACACGGCTGCCCAAATATCGATTGCACAAACAGTGAATCAATCAAAGAATCATTAGGTCTTGAGGGGCGTCTGGTCGCTTCCACATTCGGGCTAATAAGTAGTGGAAAGGGCGTCGAATATGCTATTCAAGCTCTTCCAGAGATTATCAAGAAAGAACCTGGAATAATCTATCTCATAATTGGTGAAACTCACCCAGAAGTCAGGAAACAAGAGGGTGAAAGGTATCGAAATGAACTGATGAGACTTGTTAGTGAACTTGGATTGGAAGAACACGTTAGATTTACAAACCGATTTGTTACCAAACGGGAATTAACAAAGTTTCTTCAAGTAACCGATATTTACCTAACTCCTTATACTTCCCCCAACCAAATTAGTAGTGGTACCCTTATCTATGCTCTTGGCGCCGGAAAAGCGATCGTATCTACACCATATTACCACGCCCAAGAGGTTCTTGCTAATGATCGAGGAATACTATGTAAGTTCGAGGACTCTGCCTCAATAGCAGAAGCTGTAAAAAAACTCTTGGATGAACGCGTCCGTAGTGAGATTCAGAAAAAAGCTTACAAATACAGTAGACGATTCCTCTGGAAAAACGTGGCGAGAAAATACATAAACCTAATTGAAGCAGTAACTGAGAATAGTGAGTGAACTAAGCATTGTCAACTTTCCCTTTAAAACTAGATTTTGTTAGAGCACTGACGGACGATTTAGGAATGCTTCAACATTCCAAATACGCTACACCTAATAGAAAAGAAGGCTACACAACCGATGATAACTCACGAGCACTTATTGCTTGCACGGATTACCTTATGCGGTTTAATGATTTAAGTGTCAAGAGATTGATTGACACGTATCTGGGTCTTTTGTTCTATATGCAAAGATCTGATGGAAAAATGCACAATTACCTTAGCTACGATCGCAAACTTTTAGATGAAATAGGTTCTGAGGATTGCATGGGTCGAACACTTTGGGCATGTGGCTACTGCTTAAACTCAAAATTGCCCGAAGAGATGAAACTTCTTTCTAAGGATATTTTTGACAAAGTGTTCAAATGGAGTTCTAATTTTACATCACCAAGGGCAAAAGCATACTCAATTATGGGTCTATTCCATTATCAGAAAGCCTACTCGGAGGATCAAAATCTCAAACTGAACATTATAGCTCTCGCTAATCAATTAACCAGACAATTTGAATTGGAAGCCTCAAATGGTTGGGATTGGTTTGAATCCTGTCTAACATACTCAAATGCACGATTATCTCATTCACTTTTTTTAGCTTACGAAGCCACAAGAGATGATAAATATCTTCAGATAGCCTCAAAATCCATGAATTTCTTAATCAATACTCAAACAATAAACAAAACCTTTGTGCCTATCGGAAATCGGGGTTGGTTTAAAAAAGGATCTAAACGAGCAATATACGATCAACAACCCATAGAAGCATCCTGTACCACAGATGCGGCAATCGCTGCTTATCGAAACACAAAAGACGAACGTTACCTCGAGGCAGCCTACTTAGCCTTTGACTGGTTCTTAGGAAGCAATCTAAAAGGTCTATCGCTGTACGATCCAGAAAACGGGAGTTGCTGCGACGGTATAACGCCCCACGGATTGAATCTGAACAAAGGTGCTGAGGCCACTTTAGCCTACCTTCAAGCTCGCCTAACACTCGAAGAACTAAAACACAATAGCAGTTAACTAAAGACACATACAGTACCAATTCAAACACTTATCTCAATTCTCCGAGCCGAAAATATTCTAATTGGGTTTATTAATTCGTAAACCTAAAATAAAGTTGGAGGCTCGCAGTTATGATGACTCGCGATTTAATGTTAAAAGATGTGGTTACTGCATATGGAAACATCTCCGTAAGAGAGGCAATTGAGCTCCTTTTCAAAAGACATATTGGCTCTATAGTCATTATCGACGATGCAGGAAATTGTATAGGCATATTTACCGAACGTGATGCTATAAGAGTAGTGGCGCAAAATGTATCATTAGACGCAGTATTAGAAAAAGCGATGACGAAAAACCCTTTTACTGTAAACGAAGATTCTACTTTTGAAGAAGCAAAAAGTATTATCAAACTTCACAAGATTCGGCATCTTCCTGTGACGTCCAAGGAAGGAAAACTCGTTGGATTGATATCCGTCAGAAATATATTAGATGAGCTAAACGAACTGTAGCTAAAAAATATTGACTCTGGAGGGAAGGATAAGTGAAAAGGTACTCTCATAATCCAATACTTGAGCCTATAGGTGCCCATTCTTGGGAATCAAGCTTGGTTTTTAACGCAGCAGTTTTTGCCACCGACAACCGTGTTCACATTCTCTACAGAGCAATGGGAACCGACAACGTATCACGCATAGGTTTAGCATCCTCTTCTGATGGATATTCGATAGACGAGCGTTTACCCCTCCCTGTTTTTAGCCCATCGAATGACACAGAAAGCCAAGGTTGTGAAGATCCAAGACTAAGCCTATTTGGCGATACACTAATTATGGCATATACCGCATTTGGAAACCATTTCAATCATCAAGTTTACCAGATTGCCCTGACATCCATAAAAACAGACGATTTTTTGGCTAGAAGATGGCAATGGGGCGAAAGAATCTTGACTTTTCCAGGGATCCATAACAAAGATGCTGTTCTATTTCCACAGAAATTTAACGGTGACTATGTAATGTTTCACAGATTCGAACCTGATCTTTGTATTGCACGTTCGAACGACCTGCGCCGTTGGTATGGTTTAAAATACGTCATAGGACCAAGGGAAAGAGGTTGGGATTCCTGGAAAGTAGGTGCTGCAGGACCCCCTATGTTGATAAATGAAGGCTGGCTTCTGATCTATCATGGCGTAAGCGTAGAAAGAGTCTACTCATTAGGTGTTGCTCTACTGGATAAGAATGACCCTGAGCAAGTTCTTTATCGCTCCGAAGAACCAATTCTGACACCTACAGAAGATTATGAACGCTATGGCAAAGTCCCAAACGTAGTTTTCAGTTGCGGGCAAGTCATGATGGATAACCAACTTCTAATCTATTATGGTGCTGCGGATAGCTCTTTGTGCGTTGCCAATGTTGAGCTTGCTGAACTTTTACCCAAAAAATAGGTAGGTTGTCACGATTATCAGTAAATTTGCTGATTCTTTTAATACTTCCATAATTTAGTCGAGTCACATAAGAAATCGTGGAAAACGGAAAAGCATTTTTTTTTATCTTCCCTATCAAGGACTACAATATTAGACAAATGGCTCTCAATGGGTTGGCAGAGGATTATTCGAAATAATAAAATTTCCAATTTCCAGGCTCAAAATTAATTGGTTCTGCTCGACAAAATTAGCTAGCATCTTATAGGAGCCAGCATCAATCGAATTTTTTTCAATATATAATACAAGACCGTCATCGGCTGTATCTAGCATTTTGGTATCTATGCCACAGTTTGCTTGAATTTCTCTTTTGTATTTCATTGCCTCAGACACATTCAATTTTAACTTCTCCTCGTTATGATTGGTTTCAAAAGGAAAGAAGACATGTTTAGCAAATAGAGAGGGCCTGATGTTTATGTATTACTACAGAAGCACGGTTCAAAATGCATGAAAAATCTGTATATGTCTAGAGCTGCCTTTTAAACGAAACTATATTCCAATAGATTAGAAAATATGGTCAAGGGGATTATGCCACTTTAACTTTATAGAAACCATAAAAGGTCAACTCAGAGTTAAAATTTCGAGTTCCTATCCTCGGGTGAAGGATTTCAAATACAAAACCTGATAAAATAGCATTAGCAGGAGGTAAAAATAGAGCTTGAGGATATTGGTTCACGTAAAGGTTAAATCATTCAGTCTGTGTAATATTGTGTTTTTCTGAGGGTAATTACGTGACAAATAACAAACCTATTCCCTTATCTTCTGACGTCAACTGGGTGGGAGTCAACGACGCAGAAACTCCTCTTTTCGAAGAGCTATGGAGCATCCCTGAAGGTGTTTCTTTTAACTCTTACCTAATCAAGGGCTCAAAAAAAATTGCGTTAATTGATTCGGTCAATCAAAAATTCGCGCCTGAACATTTTGACAAAATTAGTAAACTGACTGACCTCGTAAACATAGACTATCTGGTCATTAACCACATGGAACCTGACCATACAGGGGCCGTACCTGAATTCCTTAAGAAAGCACCCAACGCAAAAGTCGTCTTTACGCCCATCGCCCAAACCATCTTTAAAAAGTTCTACGGCTTTGACCCATCTGCGATCATAGTAAAGGGCGAAACAGACGAAATTTCCTTAGGAAACAAAAATTTGAAGTTCATTCAAACACCCTGGCTTCATTGGCCAGAAACCATGAGTACCTACCTCGTGGAAAACCAGATTCTGTTCTGTTGCGACGCTTTTGGTGCCTTCAAAAAATTACCCAGTGATGCGATATTAGAATCCGATATAGATATGGTCAAGCAGAATCTTGACGCGAGCTCTCAAAAATACTTTGCCTCAGTCTTCAATGGGCAACGCGAATGGGTTCTAAAAGCCATTGAAAAATTTGACAAAATGAACCTTGAAATTAAAGTCTTAGCGCCAAGTCATGGTCCAGTTTACACTGACAACGTCAAGAAAACCATAAGCAAATGGAGTTCTTGGAGCAAAGGTAATTACACGAAAACTGTTGTCGTGGTGTACGATACCATGTATGGAATGACTGCAAAGTGCCTGGATGCAATTGGTAAGGGAGTTGGAGAAGTTGGAGGTAGAGTTCTAAGCTTTAATCTTTCTAAAGACACCGCTGTCGATGCATTAACTGCCTTGGTAGAGGCTCCAGCATTAATAATTGGTTCACCAACCTATGAACATGAGATATTTCCAAAGGTAGTTGATTTCTTGAATTTGCTTAAGACCAAAAAATTTTCAAACAGATGCGCTAGCAGATTCGGAAGCTTTGGATGGAGTGGAGAAGCGATGCGAAAACTCTCAGATGAGCTAACTACGTTGGGTTTCGAACTAGTAGGGGAACCGCTTTCATTTTTTGGTAGTCCTACAGAAGAAGACCTTGAAAAAGCAAGACAACTTGGCAAAGCTGTAGCGGAAAAGGCTTTTTCCAAATATAACATTATTTAACTTCAGCGTTTGAGATTGTGACAACTTATTTCCCAAACATTAAAATCATGAATAAAAAATGAGCGCCAAATGGAACGTGCATAATTCTATTTTTTAATTCTCTTTTTCTTGCTTTTTTTGCACTTTAAAGGTTTGTCTTTCCTTTTTTTCCTTTTAGATTTTATGGTTGAGAGTGTTTCTGAAAGAAGCTTTAGTTGTTCAATGTTTAATTTTGCCTCGTAAGCACGCGGTCTTATTTTGATGTTTTTTAGTAGGTGATAAAATTGGTCTCTTTCCAAGACAAATTTCTTTAAAACTTGGCTTGCGAGGTGGAGGTCACCTTCATCAGTTTCTAACCGGATTTTATCAAAGACTCGGGCTAATTGAATTAGTATTTTGCCACGTTGCTTGTTCAAATCAGCTATGTAAATTAAGTCGCCGAGTTTAAGCTCTCTAAAAGCGTTATAGCCAACGTCTCCTACTATTAGAAGTTCTTTTCCCAAATTCGTTTCCTTTCTTATTTTCTGAACTGTCTTTTCTGGAAAACGATTGAGAACTCCGATGTACCATTTATTAGCACATTCATCTGACCAATCCAAAATATTGGTATGTTCCTTAATTTTTTTCAAGCGGCAAGTTGCCTTTTTTTTATTTAAGCTCCACAACTTCTTGTGATTCTTTAAATCGCCTATTGATTTTGCGTATTGCCATAAATTTTCAGTGAAAAAATTTTTTATTTTATTTATTTCTGCATTTTCTATTAGTACCCCAACATTAATGCCGCTTGAGAAGTCAGTTTCTATTAGCTCTGCTGAAGTTACTATTGCAGCATTATCAAATATGAAAATATTTGACTCAACCCTGTCACATGCTTTGACACTATCTTTAAAGTGTTCTCGCAAATACTGAAATTCATATGGATTAATTTCGCTATGCTTTACTGTTGTATCGTTTAGGGGAAAGACAAACCGAATGTCTACTGGAGGACACTTTAAAATTTCTTGTGAAAGAATCTTGTGCGCATCTGTCCCAAGCTGCAAAGAACTTACCCATAGAGTTTCTTTGGACTGGGAAGATAGACGTTGAATTATTTCATACAGTTCAGAATAAGAGAGAAATTTAGCCATACACTTACAAGTGCTTTTTCACATAAAAATTTTTCACATAAACAAGAAGGCTGAGAGTGTCTAAACTGTGGTTTGTTCCATTAAGATCTATTTGCTTGCACTTGTTTCTGTGAATTAGCCTTTTGAGAATTCCTGCAAATTTAGTTAATCCCAGAGTTAAAAAGAAAACGCTGGCGAAATCTCTGCTGTAAGCCTATCTTTAGAATTTAATTATTTTTTAGGAACTTAAAGTAAGCTTGAATTGGTAGACTATCATTTCGTTTAGTACATATTTGCAGTTTTGTGTTTATGGGCAATTACGGTAATTTTTAATTGGCGACATCGGAATGGTGAAAGTCTCTAACACGCCCTCAACTAAGCGAATCTTGTCGCTAACAAAATGCAGCGCATTGGCGTTAGTGTCGGCTTGGAATAAAACGGCAAAATCCCATTCGCCAAGCATTTGATATGCTTCTTCTAGTTTTACTCCATCGATGGGTTGTTGGCTGAATTCCATTAAGGGTTCATAAATCTTAGCAGCCATATTGGGGCTAATCTTAATTAACGTAAGGTATTTTTGACCAAAATTGCTCAAGGATCGCACCTAAAAGCAAACTGTTAATGCACCCTAAAAAACATAATGCTCGAAAGCTAGAGCAGCGTTATTTTAAGCTTTTTTGGGTTTGAATATTCTTTTTCTATAAATAGTCAACAGAACCAAAATTGCAATTCCTGCGACTGCAATCAAATAGTAAATAGTATTCAAGCTGTTACTGTTGTTACTGCTGTTAACCACAACAAAAGGACGCATCATCTCATTGTCTTCATGGTCTAGTATGTGGCAATGCCAAACGTAACCTGGTCCACTTGTGGGGTCAAATTGGTAGTTTGAGCCATCTTCGGAAGCAAAACGGATTCTAATGGTTGTAACCGAACCTGCATCAGCTTGAATTGTATCCTTCCAACATTGCTCATTTAACTTAGGCTTAGTAGGGGAACCCAAAAGATAGGAATCTAACGAAGAAACATTTACAGTTGTGTGATTAAGTGGCGGTTCTCCATTAAGATTAATCCAACTTTCCAGGTAATTCGCAGAATTAAGAAGTTGACGTTGGACTAGTTGAAACTGAACAAGATGTAAATGAATCGGATGTGAACCCATTGTTGGATTAACAATAACCCATTCTTCTGTTGTGCCCAATTCAGGTTTTTCAGAGGTAGGAGCACCCCAAAGTTGTCCGTCGAGTAGCAATGCTACAGTTTTTGGAAAAACGCCTTGTTCAATCAGGGTGAAGGTTCTGGTTTTTGTTGGAGCGGGTAAGGATGGAAAATCACCGTTGAGTGTTGGGTTTAGGTTAGTGGGTAATGTTTTTGGTGTCTCACCCTTTTGTGAGGCGACGGTAAATTGGGCAATTTGGCCGACTGTTTTTTTCTCATCAGCGTTTAAAAATATACCCTGATTTTGAAGCGTTACTTTTTCTCCTGGTTGCAGCTTAGAAAAGTCAACTAGTAAATCTACTCTTTCTCCAGGTGCAATTGTTAGGGAAGTAAGTTGGGCAGGAGTCTTAAGGTAACCTCCATCGCTGCCTATTTGAGTGAAGGCCATGCTGTTGGAGAAATGTAATGTGTAGTAGCGGGAGTTTGAGCCATCCAAAATTCTGAGGCGATATTGACCTTGCTTCACATCCATGTTTGGCCATACTTTGCCGTTAACCATAATGGTATTCCCCAGAAAAGTTGGGTTCCAATAGGGGTGAACACTGGGATCGGTGCCTTCAGAGGGAAAGTAAAGAGATCCATCGGTAAGAAAAGTTCTGTCTTGAATGACAAGCGGAATTTCATATTCGCCGCTAGGTAACAATGTTGCGATGGGATCCTCTATGCCGTTAAGGAGGTAAAAGCCTGCAAGACCTGACATGACAGTTAATCGAGTTATCCCCAATGAATGGTCATGGTACCAAAGTGTTGTGGGTGGTTGTTGATTCGGGTAAATCATAATCGCTGAATTCATATCTGTTGGTACCGCAGTGTTATAATCAGGACCATGTAACCCGTTTGCCGTCCACCATGCAAGAGGATTTCCATCTGACGCTGAAGGAGTTTCTCCTCCATGTAAGTGAATAGAGATCGGTACAGGGCTTTGAGCATCAGTATATCCAAACGGGAATTCTGAGGCAGTTGCTGGGTTTGGCATCTCCATGCTATTTGGGTTTGCCCAATGGATAGTTGGGTCAACTTTAAACAGGTTAACTAAAGGATTGCCAGATGTGTCAACTAAATCATTTGTCCATTTCACTTGAATAGGTATTCCTTGGTTTGCTTCGAAAGTTCCTCCTGGAGTGCTTTGAACTGAACCTAAGCTTATCCCCGAAATTGAATTGCTTGCTTCGCCTTCAAATCCCCAAACTGTAGTTAACTTAAAGTCTGTTGGTTTCCCAT
Source organism: Candidatus Bathyarchaeota archaeon (assembly GCA_963775465.1). Lineage (GTDB taxonomy): Archaea > Thermoproteota > Bathyarchaeia > Bathyarchaeales > Bathycorpusculaceae > Bathycorpusculum. The sequence goes on from CAVZIW010000003.1 coordinate 342,754, forward strand.
CGGAGTCTAGCGTAGGTAGTATTTGCTGTTTAAATTCAGTTACGTTAATTGCGTATTCTTGGCGAATTAATGTTCCTGTAGTATCAGTGATGTTTATAGGCGTGTATACAGGAGGAATTTCCAACTTATTTGTCCACTGAGGAATCGACATTGGATCTAAAATGTTGGGAGTTTGAGCATTGACGTTTTGAACAATAATGCTTGGAATAAACCCTAACAAGAAGGTCAATATCAATACCATTGAAGCTATCTTTTTCATTTTTAGTCTCTTAAAAACAGTATCTACTACTACCTTAGCTCCACGGAATATTTAAGAATAATGCGAAACCAATTATTTTTCGTTAGTGGCGGATATTTTTGAGAATTATTTAACAACTTTTATTTTTTCAATATTACTGTATTGCTTGTTAGAAATAGAAATTTCATGTTTTCTACGAAAAATAAAACGAGTTGAAGGCAGAAAATTAATATTTCGCCCTTACTCAAAACATGCGAGTGTAAGGTGAAGTAGAGTTGAGTTTTGGAGGGCTGAAAGAATTAAGCGCGATTCAGCAAGCATTAGTTTTTGGTTTGTTGCTGTTGTCGATTTTAACGATCTATTATGTTGACATTAGTTGGACCTTCAAGTTAGGAATAGGCGTTTTGACGTTTGCACTTATTTTCTTAGTAATATCTGCAACTGCACTACTTAGGCAACAAAAAGAAATGAGAAAAGCCCAATCTTAAACAATTCCTTTTGTCTGTCACTTTCAATGTCCTCCCCATTATTGCTTAATGTTGTTATGATGCAGCTTAAATCAGCAAAAACGAGAGAAAACTCTTCGTGAAGAAAAGAGACAAAAGCAATGCGGCAGAATCTTGTTAAACCATCCGTTGTTTAAACGACCAAAACTAAAAAGTGTTTTTCATTGAACATACCTGGTGTGATGAGCTTTTTTCAAGGTTTGCTCAATGCGGTTTTGTTGTCCTTTTTGTGTCACCCTCCGTGCTTTTTTCACAATGAAACAATCTGTCGACACAAGTTTGATGAATGCAAAAGAATTATTCAAAATTCAGTTGAATCCTCTGGCTGTCTGATCCAGACTTTAACATTACTTTGGAGCCGGATTCTTCCTTCTGTCTGCATGAGCTTTATTTGCGTGTGAACAAACCTATCATCTTCACAATTAAATTCTTTCTTTACAACATCTTCAAGCTTAGGTAGCGAGATGTGTTCGACCGCGCCAACAATATCCCAGAAATGAACCTGAATCTTTTGCCTCTTCTTCTGATATTCAATTTCAGAAGGTTTAACCATATCTGTTCTATCTCGCGCAGTAAGGCCATTCATTCTTTTCCTTATGATGCCTAACACATTCTTCACAATTACCGTGTCGTGGGCAATCTCTATTGGGACAAGGACAATTAGGCGCTGTAACTGACATAACCAATAATTACTTGCGCTAAGAATATATTCATTAAGTATTTGTACGAAATTTACTTCCGTGTTCAATAACATTTTTTATTGAGGGGAAAACTACCGAAATTGGCTCGCTCATTTATGGCTGAGGATCACTGCTTTGGTGCGCATATTGTGTTGTCTAAAAAATTAGTCGTTTTTAAGTAAGATTCACTTCCCAATGTGGCGGTTTCTTTTCTATCAGGTGAATTAGTTTATCTGCTAAATGTACGAGCTTTAGAAAGTCTAAAGAAAAAGTGCTAGCAGCCTAAACGCTAAGCCCCCGATTAGAAGGGCGGCGCCTATGTTGGCTGCTGTAATCACCGTTGTGGCTTTCCAACCGAATTCTTTTGCGAGAATAGCCATTGTCGACAAGCACGGTATATACAGCATCGCTACAAGCGCTATAACAATCAGCTGGATCGGTGTAAAAAAGAGACCCAGATTGGTGGAGCCAAAAATTGCTACCGCACCCAAAATAATTAGTTCTTTTCGTACCACGCCAAGAACTAGTAGAATTCCAGCAGCAGCTGGCAGTCCAAGCCACAAAACAGTCAAAGGTGACAGTGCATTGCTAATCGGCGTTATCACATTGTAGACATAGAGCGCTTGAACCAGAGCACTGCCAACGATGTATATGGGAAAGACAATGTAGATTATTGATTTGGTTCGTGTCCAAGTTTGCTTTGCTACAATCCTTATGGAAGGTCTTTTGAAAGAACTCATTTCCATGATTAAGCCTGTAGATTTACCGGGAACAACCTTCATGGCGACTCTGCCTAAAGCGAAGATAATGGCAATATCAACAACGTAGAGAAGTAGTGCCCATTGTATGCCGACAAATAATCCAACCATGCCGAACAGCACAATTGTTCTTGCTGAGCAAGGCGCGAATGTTATGGCAAAAGCTGCTAAAAGTCGTTCTCGTCTGGTTTCCATAATTTTACATGCGTGAATTGCTGGTACACTGCACCCATAGCCAAGAATTATTGGAATTAGTGCTTTTCCGTGTAAACCCATTTTGTGCATTGCGCTATCCATCATAAACGCCACTCGTGTTAGAACACCCGAATCTTCAACTACCGCCAAAAGAAAATAAAACGGGATAACGAATGGGATGATCAAGGTCAAACCTGCATTGAATCCGCCCCAAACCCCATTCAGAATTATCGACAAAATTGGTTGGGATGCCGACAAAGCAGGGTCAACAGGTTTGATTACACTCAACGCCCCTGAAATTAAGTTTGATAAACCATTACCCACAAAAAACGTCCAAAGCAACAAACCAGCAATGACTCCAACTGCAGTGAAATATCCCAAAATATGATGAGTAGTTAACCACTCAAGCTTGTCGGAAAAAGTGCTTTTCACTTCGCTTTGTTGAAGAGCAGACGCTGCGATAGAATTCGCAATGGCATAACGTTCAGACGCAATGACTGAAAAGCATGCTTCTTGACAAAGAGTCGACATTTCCTTCGATATTCGTAATGCAGACTCTATAGTCACCTTCGATTGGGCGGAGACCATCTTAATAATTTCTGTATCGCCTTCCAGTAACTTTATAGCAAGCCACCGAGGCGGATAATTAAGTTGAATCCCTTCTCTTTCAACAATATTTTCGAGCTTTTTAATGCTCTCTTCAACGTTTTTTCTGTAATTTAGAGGTTGCGTTTTGGGATGGGAAAGAGCAACATTCACCGCTTCGCCCATGAGTTCATAGATTCCCTCACCACGGGTAGCAACAGTAAACACGACTGGAACGCCCAAAGCTTCCTGCAACTTTTCTTTGTCGATAATTATGCCTTTTTTCTTAGCTTCATCCACTTGGTTTAAGCAAACAACTAATGGGGCGCCCATTTCAATTAGTTGTATTGTAAAGAAAAGGTTACGTTCAAGAATCGAAGCATCAAGTACATTAATTACAACATCAGGCTTCTCAAGAGCTATATAATCGCGTGAAACAAGTTCTTCCATCGAAAAAGTTGAAAAAGAATAAATCCCAGGCAGATCAATTACCCTAATATCATAACCTTCATAGTGCAAGGTACCTTCTGCGCGGTCAACAGTTTTTCCCGGCCAGTTTCCGATAATCTGATTTGAACCAGTTAACTGATTGAAAAGCACGCTTTTTCCGACATTAGCGTTTCCAGCTAGTGCTGCAGTAAATAAATTTCTGTCTGTTTTGTTATTTTTCTTATCAGTCAGAATAATTAATCACCTAGACTTTTCTTAACCTTGAGGATCAACGAAAACTTTTGAGGCTATACCTCTGCCTAATGCCAATTTAGAGCCTCGAACTAAAACTTGAATGGGGCCCTCGAAGGGTGCTGCTTTAATCAAGGTTATTTTTGTACTAGGGGTTAGCCCCATATCTAAGAGTCGTTGAAGAACATTATGACCGCCTCTAATGAAGGAAATTCTGCCAGTTTGTCCTTCTTTGAGTTCGCTTAAAGCAATGAGGTTTTCTCTTCTCTTACCTACTTCTTCTAGACCTTGATTGTGGAGTTGGATGCATTCTTCGCAGCTAGAAAAAGGTAAGTTGCATGCTGGAATTGTCTCGCCATCGTCAGAACATGTATCGGGATGTTTTAAGAAACGGCATAACGATTCTTCTGCCTCGTCGGAGAGGGTATGCTCCATTTGGCAGGCTTGGGTATGGACTTTATCTTTTCCTATGTGCAAGATGTCTGACAGGAAGGTTTCAAGTAAGCGGTGTTTTCGGGCTACTTTTTTTGCTTCTTCAAGACCTTTTTCGGTGAGGGTGCTGCCGTGGTAAGGTGAGTAGTCTATGTAACCTTCGTGAGCGAGTTTCTTGAGCATTTCAGTGACGCTAGCTGGAGCTACGCCTAGTTTTTCAGAGATTTCTGTTGTGTTAACGAGTTCTTCGTTTTTTGACAAACTGTAGACAGTTTTTAAGTAGTCTTGGGTTGATTTTTGTGCCATCTTTACTCACCTTTTTTAGGCATACCTAAATTTGTGGTTTAAACCTAATAAATGTTTAGGCAAGCCTAAAAAATTCTGATCAAAAAAACTAAAAAAATCATAAATCACCCAAATCCTTCAACATCACCCATCCCAGTAATGGCTAAATACTGCAAAGCCTACTTCCGTTGATGATTCAGCATAGGTGAAACAGGAAAATGGAAGACCTGCCCGAATTAGTTGCGGACTTAATTGAAGCAAGCCGCAAACACGAACAGTACCGAGATAAACAATGCATAAACATGATAGCTAGCGAAGGACTCAAATCACCTGCAGTTAGTCAAATGCTAGATCTCTCACATGACCTCGCATCACGATATGCAGAAGGCGAAAACGACGCCCAGGGGCACGTAAAAAAACGTTACTATCAAGGGCAAAAATACATGTCCCAAATTGAAGACTGTGCAACGGACATTATGAAAAGCCTCTTCAAAGCAACTTGGGCAGATGTACGTTTAGTTTCAGGAACCCATGCAAACCTTGCAACCTTCAAAGGTTTATCGCTAGCTTCAAAAAACAATAAGATGGTGGTAACCCCGCTGAGTTGTGGTGCCCATATAAGCCACGACTACACAGGCTTAGCCGGTAACATTCTGGGTTTAGATAATATTAACCATGTTTACAATGTTGATGAATTCAATATCGATGCCGAAAAATCTGCGTATGTCATCCGTGCTGCAAAACCAGGCATAGTCACATTTGGCGGCAGCTTGTTTCTGTTCCCACATCCAATCGAAGAATTAAAAGAAGTTTGCCATGAAGTTGGTGCCTACATAGCCTTTGATGCTTCACATGTCTTAGGCTTAATCGCAGGTGGACAATTCCAAGACCCTCTCCATGAAGGAGCTGATTTTATCACTTCTTCAACCCACAAAACTTTCCCTGGACCCCAAGGCGGAGTTATACTAGGCAGCCCAACTACCCCTGCACTGGAGAAAGCAGTAAAGAAAATTCAATTCGCAGTTTTTCCCCTTAGTGCTTCAAGCACTCATTTAGGTAGACTGCCTGCTTTGGGAATAGCAGCCTTAGAAATGAAGCTTTTTGGACAACAGCTTGCAAGTCAAATTGTGAAGAATGCTCAAACGGCGGCACAATATCTCTATGAAAACGGCGTCAAAGTTTTAGCTGAACAAAAAGGCTTTACTCGTAGTCACCAAATAGCCCTTGATGTCCGAAGTTTTGGCGGTGGCAACAAAATCGCCCAAGACCTCGAAGACGCAAACATAATTCTCAATAAGAATCTCTTGCCTTACGATGACCAAAGCAGCAAAGAGAATCCCTCGGGTTTACGTGTTGGTTTTCAGGATATAACTCGTCGAGGTTTCTGTGAAGGCGACGTTAAACATCTCTGTGACCTTATGATTGATGTAATCAAAGGCAAACGCACACCTACTCAGGTCAAAATGGATGTATTAGGGCTAAAGAAAGAGTTTTGTGGCGTAAAATATGGGTTCCAAACTGTTGAAGAAGCTTTGCATTGCATAAAAAGGGCTTAACGCATTTTTCTTCTTTTACCCCCTAAACATTAATTAAGATACCTTTTAATTTTAGCAATGAAAACTTATGACCTTTGATCTCCTTTCAATGCTCTTCTTAATAACCGCCATAGGCATTGTGGTTTTGTTCATCTTGCTTCCAAGGTACGGTCCACACTATATCTCAAAACTAACTTGCCCAAACTGCAGAAAAAGCTTCAATTTCCATTGGGTTCCAGGTGCTACCTTGACTTCACTTATTAACCGAAGCACTAGGCAACTGAAATGTCCATACTGCCACATAAAATCCACATATGACATAGCATCAACGAGAGTTAGCAGACAAAAAGCCGAAACGAAAAAGAAAGCTTAACGCATAAGTCTACGGCTTTTTTCAGAGAGCTTTATTATTCAGTTGTACAATCAACTTTTCCGTGGAGAATCTCTGATGAAAGTATTGTTAAACGATGGTTTAGAGAAAGACGGTTTAGCGCTCTTTAAAGAAGCTGGCATCGAAACAGACACAAGAAAACGCGATTCAGCCACTTTGATCTCGGAGATCGGTAAATATGACGCCTTGATTGTAAGGAGCGCCACTAAAGTCACCCGTGAAGTGCTCGAAGCTGGTGCGAGAGGTAAACTCAAAATAGTTGGCAGAGCCGGCGTTGGGTTTGACAATATTGATATTGTTGCTGCCTCGGAATTTGGAGTAGTTGTAAAAATTGCGCCTTATGGAAGTACCAATGCCGTCGCAGAATTAACAATTGATTTAATGCTTAGCATCTCAAGAAAGACACCCCAGGCTCATAGTTCCCTAAAAAATGGAGTTTGGGAAAAAAACAGCCTCAAAGGAAACGAAATCGCATACAAGACTCTGGGGCTTTTAGGTTGCGGAAGAATTGGACAAAAAGTTGCTCAAATCGCAAAACGCGGCTTTGAAATGGAAGTCATCGGTTATGATATTAGACCGTGCTTTGAATCAGGCATCAAGTTTCTGACAAAGGACGAAGTTCTCAAAAAGGCTGATTACATAAGCATCCACACTGGAGGCAAGGAAGTAGTTGTGGGAGAAAGGGAATTTAACCTAATGAAACCGACCGCTTACATAATTAACACTTCAAGAGGGAGTAACATTGACCAACAAGCTCTATACAGAGCGCTGAAAGAAGGTAAAATCGCAGGAGCTGCAACTGACGTTTACGCTGAAGAGCCCAAAGTCGAGGGTGCAGAATTCAAAGACAAATTGATTGACTTAGATAATGTTGTGTTAAGCAGCCACCTTGGTGCATCCACAATTGAAGCTCAACGTGAAACATCAACCGAGATTGCCCGCGTAATTTCTGGTTACCTCTTAGGTGGCGACTTCACTAACGCCATAAATGCAGGGGAAAGTATTGAGGTTGAAGAAAAAACCGTTCACACTCTGTTTATCCACCATCGAGATGTGCCAGGCGTATTTGCAAACATCGACAAGGTTTTAGCGGATAATGACATTAATATCCGGGCAAACTATTCAAGACAAATTGGCAGAAGCGGCTATGCAATATCTGTTTATGTCCTTCACCAGAAGGTTGATGATAAGGTTCTGCAAGCTATCAAAAAAATAGATAACGTGTGTGCTGTGAAAATCTAAGTCCAAAGTCTGATTCAAGCAGGAATATTAACCTCTCATTCTTCTTTTTAATTACCATGCGATTAGGTGTTCTATTCTCAGGTGGTAAGGATTCTACACTTGCCCTTCACCTGGCAGAAGAAAAGGAGGAAGTAGTTTGTCTAATCACTCTTGTTTCAAAGAACCCGGAAAGCTACATGTTTCATACTCCAAACATTACCGTTACAGAGCTTCAAGCTAGAGCTCTGGGTTTGAGGTTAGTTACAGTTGGTACTGAAGGGAAAAAAGAAGAGGAACTTGCCGACTTGAAGCACGCTATTGTAGATGCAAAAACCAAATTCAAAATAGACGGCGTAGTTACAGGAGCAGTAGAATCCGTTTACCAAGCTTCCCGGGTTCAACGCATATGCAACAAGCTGGGTTTATGGTGTTTTAACCCCTTATGGAAGCTTGACCAAAAAATGCTTCTAGAAATGCTTATTGAAAAAAACTTCAATGCCATAATTTCTGGGGTTTTCGCTTATCCACTCGATGAGACATGGCTTGGAAAACCAATAAATGAGCAATTCATAAAGAGGATAGTTATTCTTCAGGAACAGTATGGAATTAGTCCTTCGGGAGAAGGCGGAGAAATCGAGACGACAGTTTTGGATGCGCCTCTTTTCACGCAGAAAATAGCTGTTACAGATTCGATGATTGATTGGCGGGGAAGCAGTGGCACCTTTCAGATTAAGCGCGCCAAGTTGGTGCCCAAATGATTTTGATTGTTGACCTGAATTGGAAACGAAATTCTTTGTCTTTTTCTGAATTTGTTTCGCCAATAATTTCTGCAGTTGAAGCCTTCGAGGATTGTGAGGTCAAACACTACTTAGATATCAAGCCTACACACCTAAGCAGTTATAGCAAGACTATTCTTTCTGGGACACCTCTAAAAGATAATGCTACCTTAAAGAACGTAGAAAAATTCATCTGGCTGACAAAATTCCACAAGCCCATTTTGGGTATTTGCGCGGGAATGCAAACCATCAACCTTGCCTTCAACGAACCGTTAAAACCTTGCTTGCAGGTGGGAATGGCAGAAATCAAAACACTTAGAGAAAACTCCCTATTTCACGGAAATTTTAACGCTTATACTCTTCATAATTACTCAGTTGCGTCTTCGCAAACTTTCGAAACGCTTGCAATGTCAGCCAAATGTATCCAAGCAATAAAACACAAACAAAAAAGCATCTATGGCCTTCTTTTCCATCCTGAAGTTAGAAACCCCGAAATTTTAAAACGCTTTCTGCAAATGGAAAAATAACGCTACTTCCATGCAAATAAAAATGCTAACAATGGCAGGTACTCAGGCTTGGATTTTACTGGATTTATCGATTTGTGGGTTTAGTTAAAAGTTAAATGTAAGTTTTTGTTGTAGTTTATTTAGCGGAGGATACATTTTGATTAATAGGTTACCAGTCGAGAAGTTGAGGAATGTCTGTGACCCCAGTTTTATGCATTGTGAATCAACAAAAGACCTGATTCCGATTAGCGAAATAATCGGTCAAGAACGAGCAGTTCGGGCCCTGAAATTCGGACTCGGTATCAAGGACCACGGTTTTAACGTTTATGTTGCAGGTTACCCTGGAACAGGCAGAAAAACCGCCGTGAAAAGCTTTGTGGAAGCTCAAGCTAATACACAACCAGTTCCGCCAGATTGGTGTTACGTTAACAATTTTAATAACCAGTATGAACCAAAAGCCCTCAAGTTGCCGCCGGGAAAGGGCAAAGTTTTCGAAGAGGATATGAAAAATTTTATAGAGAACGTGCGTAATGCGCTTCCGAAAGCTTTTGAGAGTGATGATTATGCCGCAAAAAGAGAAGCAACAATTCGAGGATTAGAAAACCAACGTAAACAACTAATTGAAGAATTAAACACGAAAGCGCGAAGTGAAGGTTTTGTAATTCAAACAACACCCATAGGGTTGGTGCTTATTCCGATTTTAGACGGCAAACCCCTCAGTGAAGAAGAGATTTTGGCTTTGCCTCAGAATTCCAAGGATAAATTAGTTGAGAAACGGGAAAAGTTGGAAGTGGAATTCAGAAGCGCAATGCGACAACTAATCGACATGGAACGAAAAATCCATGACTCGCTCAAACAACTCAACAAAGAAGTCGCACTATATGTTATTGGGAGCCAAGTAGAGAGCTTAATCGAAAAGTACAGAGCAACCTCTGAAGTCACTAGTTACCTTGAAGAGGTTGAAAATGACATCTTGGATAACTTGCCACAGTTTGTCCAGCGAGGAGGATCAGAACAAAAACTATCTTTTTCAATGCCGTGGATGAGAGAAGATCCGTACAAGAAATATCGAGTAAACGTAGTCATCGACAACTCTGCCACTAAAGGCGCACCAGTAGTCATGGAAACCAATCCCACTTACCATAACCTTTTAGGCAGAACAGAAAAAGAAGCCCAATTTGGGGCACTAACTACAGATTTTAGCATGATACGCCCAGGCGCAATCCACCGAGCCAATGGTGGATATCTAATAATACCCGTAGAAGAATTGCTGCGCAACATGTTATCATACGATGGTTTGAAACGAGATCTGAAAGACTCAAAGATACTAATTGAGGAACCAGAAGAACGCTATGGATTTCTGAGTATTAAAACCCTCAAACCCCAACCTATCTCATTAACTACCAAAGTAATTCTCATCGGTTCCCCCGAATTGTACCAGCTGCTTTTCACAATGGATGCGGATTTTCAAGTGCTCTTTAAAATAAAAGCAGAATTTGACTCAACTATGCCAAGAACAGAAGAAAAAGTACGACAATATGCCGCTTTTGTTTGTTCACTATGTGAAAAAGAGAGTCTAAAACACCTTGATGGTACAGCACTGGCAAAAGTAGTTGAGTATAGTTCAAGAATAATCGAAGACCAATACAAACTGTCAACACAATTCAATAACATAGCCGACATAATCAGAGAGTCCAATTACTACACCACGCAAGAGGAAGCCGAATTTATAACAGGAAACCATGTAAGAAAAGCTATCGAAGAAAAATTGTACCGCTCCAGACTCGTACAAGAAAAAATCCAAGAAATGATAACCCGTGGATTATTCCTTATAGACACTGTCGAAGAAAAGGTTGGGCAAGTAAATGGCCTCTCTGTAATGGGGTTAGGTGATTTTGCTTTCGGAACCCCTTCACGTGTTACCGCGAGCATTGGCTTAGGCAGAGAAGGCGTAATTGACATAGAACGGGAAGCAAAAATGGGAGGACCAATCCACACTAAAGGAGTACTAATCTTGAGCGGGTACCTCAACGATAAATATGCCCGTGATAACCCTTTGAGTCTGTCTGCTAGACTAGTTTTTGAGCAGAATTACGGAGGTGTAGAAGGCGATAGTGCATCCAGCACCGAACTCTATAGTATTCTTTCTTCACTTTCGGGATTACCGATTAAGCAGTACTTTGCAGTTACGGGTTCGGTGAATCAAAAAGGAGAAGTGCAAGCTATTGGTGGCGTTAACGAAAAAATCGAAGGTTTCTTTGAAGTATGCAAAGCCAGAGGTCTAACTGGGCAGCAAGCTGTTATGATTCCTGAAAGCAATGTCCAGAACTTGATGCTTAAAGAAGAAATTCTAGATGCAGTTAAAGCAGGCAAATTTAGTATTTACTCAGTTAAAACAATCGACGAAGGCATCGAAGTCCTTACAAATACCAAAGCTGGAACGCGCAAACCAGACGGAACCTATGAAGAAGGGACAGTCAACTACCTAGTGGACAAGCAACTGCGCGGAATGGCAGAGAAACTAAAAGAGTACCCTGTTAATAGAACAGCAAGGAAAAAAACAGAATAATTACACCTTTTTTATTTTTATAAGAGCACAAATTCAGATTTGTTGTTGCCTCTATACAACCACAATTTCATTAATACTCGTTTGAGGCTTGTAGTTTGTGAGAAATATCATCTAAGAGAAACCCCCAAGCTTGGCGGGTCAAAGTTAAACAAGTCGCGGATCTGTAAAATCCCTGAGAAGAATTAGGGTGCTATTTTTGATTCGTGCTTTGATTTAACGAGTTGATCTGCCAAGCCTGCTTTTAGTTCAGTTTCGATTGTGTTTAGTTGGATTCTTATATAGAATTTATTAAGGTTAACTGCAATGCTACCATTCGTGAGTCACCTTGAGCTATAAACAACATATGCACCCTAAAGTGAGTAAAGCAGAAATTGAAGTTTTCAAAGCGCTAAGCATGGCTGGACTAACCACTGGTATGATTACTCAAAAACCAATAATTTTAAAATCAACTATACCTGACTTCTGCTGGACAGAAAAACGTAAGATAATCTACATAGACGGCATACCCGTCCACTCTAAAGATAAACAGTTGGAAAAAGATGAAGAAATCGACAACCTCTTGACGGCACAAGGTTGGGATGTGCTTAGAATTCCGTATGATCCACCTTTAACTGAGAAAACTTTGCAGAAAATTATGTTAACGATAAAACGTTTTCTCAATGTAGATGAGGAAGACATAACCTGACGTCTAACCATTTATTTTGCTCAGCAACTTTCATTATTCACCACTATATTGAATCAATGTGATTTTTGGCAGTAAAAAACGCAAGTTTCATTTAAACAAACTGATTCTGTATGCAGATGGACTAAACCTCATTTGAAAAGTGGTTTACATAGTTTTTGAGTCATCGGTCTTGGCAAAGGCGGAGTTGAGCAACAGGTGTAATATTCATAAAATATTAAAAAAAAATTAGAAAAGGAGTGGAGGATTTTTTCTTGCTTGATATTTCTTTTTAGCAGTGTTTTTATTTGTCGATTAGGCTCTGGAGAATTTCACCCAAGAATCAATTTCTTCAACTGTTGGTCTATCGTCTATTGTGACTTTTTCTTTTGCAAGATTTACCTTAAAGACTGCATTTATTTTTTGGGCAAGATCTATCGAATCTTGTTGGGCGAGGCTTTTTCGATCTGTGATGTTGAGTTCTTCCAAAAGCAAAAGATCCTTCTCTTTCAGGCCTGGAATCATTGAGAGTTGTGCTCGTCCCTGCAACTTTTCAACAGTTTTATCAGAAGAACCCATTTTTTCCGCGATGACTTGGGGATCTGCCATGATTAGATCTCCCGCGCTTTCTATTCCAATCTCCCTGAGTTCAGTGGCTTTGTTGGGCCCTATCCCTTTTACATCTTCTACATTACTTTGGCTTGTGAGCATCGACTGAGGGCAAATCAACGAACTTTCCAATTTTTCCAGTTTTAGCTTGATCTCTTCGATTTCTTTGTTTTGCTTAGTTATGGAATTTCCTGTTTTTTCTTCCCTTGACTCAAGTTTAGCTAAAGAATTCTTGAATTCAGTTAATTGCGGTCGTACATTGTCAGTCAAATTAGCACCTATGCTTTGAATTAATGTGGCTTGTTCACCAAGTGTCTTTTTTAAGGCGTCTACGTGTTTATCGACAAGCAATACTCGTCCTTGCACGCCGTCTAACATCTTCTGTTGGCTCTGGTCACTAGCTTCCACGCTCTGCTTAATTGCATCTCCCTGGTTATTGAGTTCTTTTGAAAGTTTACTTGATGTGCGGTCAATGTTTTCATCAACCATTGAAACTTTGTTTTGAACGTCTTCTAACGTGTTTCGTTGGGTCTCTTGACTGTCCTGTAACTGATCTGTTTTTGCATTAAGTGCCAGAATTTCATCTGCAACAGATAAATCACTAACTAGTTTATGCGAAGTAGCTCCCAGAAAAGCCAGCGTTGCGATAATGGAAATTATCATGTAAACATAAATTGGAATTGCTCCAGTTAAGTCTCCAACTAAATAAGGCGTAAAAGTTGCTGTCGGTCCCGAATTGAACCACATTATTGTTGCATTAATTACGTTTGCTGCTGCTAAGAAAGAAAAAAAGCCCAGCACCCATATTGCTATACCTTTCAATGTCATAATCACCTGAATGTTGCTTCTATCTCCTATAGGATGAGTTCGTATTATAAGATTTTCCCATTTTGTTCGTTAAAATTTTCGAGGCAGGCGTCTTTTTTTAGCACAAAAATTGCTAGACTCTATTATTTTTTATTTCTTCTGTAAGAGCGATGGTATTTGATGATCATTATGGTGATTTCAATCCCATCTTTTCAGTTACTTCAAGTTTTATTATGAGAATTTCTTGTTTTTCTGAAAATTTTTCCCATTCTGATCCCTTTGAAAAGCCATGAGCAACAAGAAAGTTTGAGGAAAGTTTGCTTTTGCCTACCTCTGCCATTTTCTGTATAGCTGTTTTTCTTTCCTCCGGGTTTTTTACTGGTTTAAGCTTTCCAGTCAGGACCACAAAAGCGTATTCGCTAAGATCCTGGGTGTATCTTTCGATTTCCACTGAAACAGGAGTACCTTGCTCAAGAAAATTCATTTTCTTGCCGTATTGGGTGAAATGCAAGTAGATTGTCCCTTCAATAACTGCGTATTGGAAGGGTGCGATGTAGGGGTATTTATTTCCTTTAAAAGCTACTCTGCACAAAAATTGTTGACTTATTAGTTCTTCTATTTCTTGTTCTTGCATTTTGGGCATCTTGACTGTTTCCATAATGGATCCCTCAATCTGTTGATTGTACTTATTCTATCTGTTTTTATTTGTTTTTTGCCTATTTACGTTTCTGCTATTTCCAGTATTCTTTTGCCATAAATTCGGCACTAAAGCTGTCAAGATCGCCTAATTCTTCTGGGTATGGCTCGAGAAATGTTTGGTTAGCAAGATAATCGTTTTTGAATCTTATTATCCACGACTTGAGGATATTTATGTTTGCACTTAGTGGTAGTCTTCCTTCTTTGTATTTTTCTAAAGATTTGATGAAGAAGGATTTTTCTTCTTTTGAGAGTTGATTTGAGAAATAGCCCATAATCTTTAACATGACGTTTATGTTTGATCCAGCGGTTGGAATTCGTGCAAAAGCTCTGCAAAGGCTTCTTTCAAAGGAATTGAAGATCTCATTAGTTGGTTTTTGTTCTTGGTTAGCAGCTATTTTTCCCATTATCCTGAGTTCTATTTGACTATGAGCTGTAAACAAATACTTGTTTTGAGATTGAAATTGGACGAGTTCTCTTATTTTTCCTGATTTTTTTATTTCTCTAAAACTTGTAAAAGTGAATAGTTTTGTTAGGAAATGTTCCTTTATTCTTGGATTAAGAAGTCGACGTTCGTCTTCAATTGCTAAACAAGGAAACTTTTCAAGCACTGCTTTTCCAAAGAATCCGGGTCCTTTTCCTATTGAAGCTGAGTTCTCAAGTTTAGGATAAATCTTGACGTTTTTAAATCCACTACTGGGAGAACCGCTTTTTAGTATAAAGCCATCTACTTCTTTTAATGAGATTAAGAATGATTGTGCAAATCCATTCATTTTTTCAGTGAAGTCAAGACCTGTTGATGGTTGCATAAGCCTGTTTTCGCCATTTACTAGCACAATGCGTATTGGCTTGCGGGGTACGCTAAATCCTATTTCCACCTCAGGACATATTGGAATAAAATTTACGTGGGGTTTTAGTTTTTCTACAAAATCGCTTGAAATTATTGTGCCATCCCATCTAACTGGTGAAAAGGTAATGCATTTGGAGACTACTACTGTGGGTTTGGAAAATTTCCTCAATGAAGAACCTCCTTTTCTGTAGCCTTAATACTAGTTAATTAATACATTTCATAAGTTTTTGCATTACAGAAAGACTATCAAAATTGCCTAATAGCGGATATTAATCGAAATAGTTTTACGAATAAATTTTAATAAATTGGCGCCGGGAGGGGGATTTGAACCCCCGCGGCCCCGAGAGGCCACAAGCTAACAGGTACACCCTGAAGAGTGAATCTCCAGGCTTGCTCCCTGCCTGGCTAGGAGACCCCGGCAATTTAAAACCACCACTTAAAGGATGATTTGCACCTTTTCTCTGAGTTAGGCACAATTTAAAGCTTTATCGAAAAGCATGATTTTCGCGTTTGCTTTAGAGAATTTGGTTATTTTTGTTTGAATTGGTTAAGTTTCCATCAATCTTAACATTAAAGAAAACGCCAGAACGCCATAAATTGAAGGGGCTCCGACAAAAAGACAGAATGTAAAGGCTCTCCATGGTTTAAATCAAGGATTTAGGGTTCCGAAACCTAAAATAAGTGCGTGACAAAAGTATAGCCATTTGAGGTTTAACCTATTGTCATCAATCATCGAGGACCTCATTGCCCGAAAGATTTTCAATAACCGTGGAGAAGAAACAATAGAGGTCGACGTTATAACTACTGCTGGTTTTGGACGCTCGGGGGCACCAGCAGGCAAAAGTCGAGGAAAAGCTGAAGTGGTCTATTACCCTCAAGGCGGCGTAGATGCAGCCGTAAAGAAAATCGACGACTTAATTGCCCCCGAACTCGCTGGACTAAACGCTGATTTTCAGGAAGAAATCGATAACACTCTTCACGAAATTGATGGTACAGCAAACTTCAAAAACATCGGTGGCAACACTGCATTTGCAATTAGTTTAGCTAACGCAGAGGCTGCAGCCAATTCGCATGGCTTATTATTATTCCAATTTTTGGGTGGAAACGCCGCAAACACTCTGCCTTTTCCACTTGGCAACTGTATAAGTGGAGGCGCGCATGCACGAGGCGGCAAGACTCCAAGTATCCAAGAATATTTGGCGCTGCCTCATGGTGCTGAGAGTTTTTTGGAAGCCCAAACTGCTAACACTCAGATTCATAAAAGAATTGAGTCAGCCCTGAAAAAGAAGAGTACTACTTTTACAGGCGGTAAAAGTGATGAGGGTGCATGGATTGCTAACATTGACACCGATGATGCTTTCGATGTTATTGCCAAAGCCTGTGAAGAAGTCGGTAATCAGATGGATTTTGAATGTGGGTTTGGCATTGATGTTGCGGCCTCATCGTTTTGGAAGCCTAAAGAAGAAAAATACGTCTATGAAATGGAAGGTAAAAAACGTGACACTGCCGAACAGCTCGAGTACATGTTGGAGCTTATCGAAAAGTATCATTTGACATATGTTGAGGATCCGTTTGCGGAAGATGATTTTGAAAGTTTTGCTGAATTAACAAAGAAAGCAAGGAATTGCATGATTTGCGGAGACGATTTATTCACAACCAATACTGAAAGGTTAAATAATGGATTAAAGATTAACGCTGGAAACGCTATCATCATAAAAGTCAACCAGATAGGCACCTTAACTGATGCGGTTGAAACAATTGAGTTAGCGCAAAGACACGGTTACGATGCTGTAGTTTCCCACCGCTCAGGTGACACATGTGATTGGCACATTGCCCATTTGGCTGTAGCCTACAAATGCCCTGTGATCAAAACTGGTGTAGTTGAAGGCGCACGTATAGCCAAACTAAACGAACTAATACGAATTGAGCATTTCCTCGGTAACCGCGCCAGAATGGCTGAATTAAAAATGCGATAAGTGAAGATGAACCGTATGTCTGAAGATCAAATAAAAGAAAATCAACCAGTTGAAAACCAACCTGAAGAGCCTGAAGAAGTTATGGAAGAGGCTCCTCAGGAAGAAGTAGAATCAACTGAAAACGTCGCTACAGACGTTGAAGATGAAGTTGAAGAAATAGAAGAAGAAGTAGTGGAAGTTAGAGAAAGCCAGCCAGAAGAAACCCTTCTGTTGCCAAGAGACACTTTGTTGTCAGCTGGTATACACATCGGAACTAGGATGAAAACTCTGGACATGGAGCCATTTATCTATCGTGTCCGACCTGACGGCTTGTTTGTTTTAGACGTTAAAAAAACAGATGAACGAATTCGAACAACAGCTAAATTCCTTTCACGTTATGAACCAGCCAAGGTAGCGGTTGCAGCTACGAGGCTTTACGCTCATGAACCTATCAGAATGTTCTGCAAATTAACTGGTGCAACGCCTCTGATTGGTAGATTCATTCCAGGACAACTTAGTAACCCCCAATACAGTAGTCGTATTGATCCAGAAGTTATCGTTGTGACAGATCCTCGTGCAGACGCTCAGGCAGTTAAAGAAGCGAGCAAAGTCGGAATACCAATTGTTGCGTTATGCAGCACTGACAACGAATTTGTTGGAGTTGATTTAGTTATCCCGACAAACAATAAGGGTCGCAGAGCTCTCGCAGTTGTATTCTGGTTACTCGCACGTCAAATTCTTCGTGAAAGAGGCGAATTAGCGCCTGATCGTGATCCTCCGGCAACAATCGAAGACTTCGAAGCCAAAGTCACACGTGAAGAGGACGAGGAATAGCTCGAAGTTGCCAACGATTCGGCGTCCAACAGTTGCTTCTCAATTTTATGAGAGCGACGCCGAAGCGCTTAAGGCACAAATTAGTTCTTGTTTTTTAGACAAAATTGGTCCGCAGAAGCTCCCCAGAGTTAATTTTCATAATCACCCTCGAAATGTCGTGGGGCTGATTTGTCCGCATGCAGGTTATCTTTATTCTGGTCCCGTGGCGGCGCATGGTTTTTACGAGTTAGCTTTGGATGGGAAGCCTGACTCGGTTGTCCTTTTGGGTCCTAACCATACTGGTTTAGGCAGCGCCCTGTCAGTTATGAGTGAGGGTATCTGGCGAACGCCTCTTGGTGATGTTGAAGTTGACTCTAAGTTGGCAGATAATATTTTGCACGAAACTCAAATTGTTGATGTTGACGAAGCAGCTCATCGGTTTGAGCATTCTATCGAAGTTCAGCTGCCCTTTCTTCAGTTTTTGTATGGCAACGCGTTTAAGATTGTGCCCATCAGTTTTCTGATGCAAGATTATGAATCAGCAATTGAGGTTGGTAGGGCATTGGTGGAGGCTTTGGATGCAACAAATACAGTTGTTATTGCTTCTTCTGATATGACTCACTATGAATCCGCTAAGTCAGCTGCGGCTAAGGACCAAGCTGCACTGAAAGCTGTGGTTGATTTGGATGAGAAGCGGTTCTATCAAACTATCGAGACCCAAAAAATTACTGCTTGTGGATATGGACCCATAGCCAGTTTGCTCACCTATGTTAAAGGAGTTAACGCCAAAGCTACTTTGCTTAGCTACCACAATAGCGGTGATGTGACTGGTGATTACTCAAGTGTTGTTGGGTATGCTTCAGTTTGCTTTAGAAAATAGGTTTAGTCTGTTGGAAATTGTACAGTAAATGTTGTGCCTTTGGATTCTTGGGTTTCGAAACTAATGCTGCCACCTATGGCTTCTGTCATTCTTTTAACTACAGCTAATCCAAAGCCTTGACCTTTGGATTTGGTTGTTATCAAGGGCGTAAACAGTTTGGCTTGGACTTGTTGAGGTATTCCTTCGCCAGTATCTTGGATGGTTATTTTGATTTGCTTTTTCTCACTTGTTGTCTTTATTGTAAGGTTGCCTCCGTTAGTCATTGCTTGAACTGCATTCTGGATTAGATTAACTAATATGCGTTTTAGCATAGTTGAATCTGTATTTAGAAGAGGCAAATTATTTTGGGTTGCAACTTCAACAACAATGTTTGCGGGTACTTTCACTATGTTTAAAGAGTCTTTGATTGCTTGTTCGACTTCCACATGTTCTTTCTTAGGATTTAGTGGTCTAGCGAAATCTTGTAGGTCGGCTACAATCTTGTTTATGTAAAACACGTTTTCTTCAATGCTGCTGATGCTTTCTTGCAGGTTTTGTTTAGCCTTGCCGTCCGGTAAAGATTCGATATCTGATCTTTCCAAGTATAACTCGCTGATCATGGCTTGTAGTGGGTTACGAATGTCATGACCTACCATACCTGCCGTTTGACCGATAGCGGCTAACCGTTCAGAGTCTCTGAGTTTTTGCGCTCTTTCTTCAGCTAGATCCTCCATTCTGGAAGCATATTCTTCGACTTCAGAGGCTTTAATTTCAAGTTTTGATTGGAGATCTTTTTGTTTTTGGAGGGATTTAGCCAATTTAAGGTTGGAATAGCTTAGTTTTGAGATCATATCGGATAGTTTAGAGTAGAAAGCCATCAGGTCTTGGACTCTTTTTTTGTCAAATCGTGGAATGCGGTCAAATGCTTCCAAGTATTCTTTTTTGTTAAAGTCGTATTTTTCTGCTTGCGAGGCGAACAAGTCTCTGTTGACTTTTTCGTCGTCGAAGAAAAATTGGCCGAAGAATACATTTCCAACGTGTTTATCACCCATAAACAGTGGTGTCACTGCGTCCCACAAGTTGTTTTTGCATTTGTAGAGCTGGATTTCGCCTTTTTTTAGCCCACTTGATAGCTCCAGATCGCTCTCGATGCAGTTTTTGCATGTTAGGGGGTTGACTCGATGGAATTTGGTGCAGATGTCTTGCCAGCCTGTGCCTGCAAGCACATTCCCTTTGAGATCTATGAGTGCAAATCCCATGTTTGTAACGTCGAAGAGCAGGTTCATCATTGCTTGTAACGGTGGCACGTCAATTATATTGGTCAGTTCTTCTTCGCCTAATTCGACGTTGGGTGAAAGTACAGAGTTTAGCTTTAGTTGTAGTTGTTCTTGGCTTTCTTTTAGGGCTTCTTGGGTAGTTTGGCGCTCTTTTATTTCTGTTTCTAGATTTTTGTTAGCTTCAGTTAATTCTTCAGCTCGGATTTCTAAAGCTTGCTCGTTTTGTTTTAGGTTTCGAAATAGCAGTTCATAGGGTCTAGTGAGTCCTGTTTCGACAAGTGCTCTGTAGATGAAATAGAATGAAAGAACTTCAAGAAGATGTCCCGCTATGTTTGCGATCCCGTAAACATCAACGTAGAGTGTGAAGGCCATTTCAGTGGCGATTGCCAATGCTGTGCCTAAAAGGAGCAGTTTGAAAACGTGATCGCTGAACTCTTTTCGATTCTTTATCAATAAACCTATGGAAATCAGAATCAGTATTGAGATTGCGTATTCACTTGCTATCTTAAAAGTTGTTAACCCAACGTCGTCAATGTATGCTAAGGGGAAGTTTTTCCAATAGAAAATAGAACCAACCAGTATAACCGAAACTGCGAAATAACCGATAGCGATGAAGGATGGTTTAATCTTTCGTTTTATAAGTAATAGAGAAATTATTAAAGTAAATGCAAGTATGTATCTTGTGACAATCCAAAGTTGAGTTGCTAAGTTAGAACCTGGGAACCCTGGAAACAGGTTCATTCCCTTGTAGGCTAATGTGTGGAGAAGGTCAAAACCTGCGACAAAAAGGAAGGCTATGCCTATGAATAGGAAGAAATTGCTGTCTACCATGCGTCTGCTGTTCCACGCAATGGTGAAGATGGAAAAGGCAATTACGATGGTGAAGATTTCTACAGCGTTATGGAACAGTAGATAACTGTAGTTGCTGAGAAGGTACAGACCTACGAGTATTAGCATAATAGCGATGACGGTTATTGAGTTTCTGAGATAGATTGCTTTTGTGGATTTCTGTGCGTTTCCATTTGGATTGTCGCTTTGCACTTGAGCTTCATCAAAACCCGCTTCTTGTGTTGTCATATCTTTTAGGGTGCTCTCCGGTTGGCGAATGTTGACTCCACTAAACGTTTTGAGGTTTAAAAACATGTACAAATATTTTTGAATAGCCTTATTTCGTGGGTGTAGGTAGATTAAGGAACTTTAGGTTTTATGGCTAATATTTTTGGAGTAGGTCTTCGAAAAAGATTTTGGTTTTGGCGATTTCTTCTGTAGAAGTGTTGTGGTTAAGCTCTAATGTTATGGGACCATCATAACTGTAGCTGTGCAGGGCGTTTAGGAAATTTGTTAGTTCTGAGGTTGTTTTTATAAAGGGTTTGTGGGATTTGTTTGCCATATGTACGTTGCAGACTCGTTTGCCATAAGCTTCTAATAAGCTGTCCATTACTTTTGTTTCTAATGCGTGGCACAAATCAAAGGTTATGCCCATCTCACCTTTTGGGTCGATGACGCCCAGTACCTCATCTATTTGTTCAACGTTTTTTCCAAACCCCGTTGAGTTAAACGACAAATTCTCCAATGACAACTTTACTCCCAATTTTTCAGCAAATGGTTTGATCTCCCCATAAATTTCCCTTAAACATCTCTCTCTAACTCGGGTTGTTAGCTTTTTCGAGATGTTTGAGTGAACAGTCATTAACGGCGCGTTGAGGGCTTTTGCGCATTCAAGTGAAATTTTGCCATAATAAACAGCTTGATGTACCTCTATTGGGTCTTTCACATGTAGAACTGCTGCGTGATGGGTTATACAGTTCAAGCCTGAGGTGGATAGCGCTTTTTGTTCGCGGTAAACGTCTGTGTCGTGTTCTTTTTTTATTGATTTCATGTTAAACTCTATGTTTTTAAACCCGAGTTTTTTTGCGGCGTTGAAATTTTCATTTATCGGGAGTTTGCTGAAGATTCCGTTGGATAAACTTAACTTCAATGTGTAGCATCCACCGTTTATGTGTGGGAATTGTTGCTAAAATTGTTATTTGGTCTGCGGAAGGTTAATTTCTCTATTTTCTTATAGTTGCATTGATGTCTAGTGGAAGTCAAAATTCGTTTTTTTACTAATCTTAGAGAAATTGTGGGTAATCGTGAAGAGACTCTAACGTTTGCTCAAGCTGAGCCTGTTACAGTTAATTTTGTTCTTCATGTTCTATCTGAAAAATATGGTTCCCGGTTCACTGATTACTTATACGCTAGTACGGGGCAACCGAAGAATTTTTTGCAGTTTCTTGTTAACGGAGTAAGCGTGTCTACTTTAGATGGCTTTGAAACTTCTCTTAAAGATGGCGATGTCTTGGCGATTTTGCCCCCTGTCGGTGGGGGCTGAAGCATAGCTTTTTGGAAGTGCTTTAATTCAACAACTGCATAGGCTTTAGGTGGCGAATGCTTTGCGAGAGTTCCTGTTGTTTTCACGTCTTGGCCAAACCAGTCCCAACTTTGACAGCTTGCATGATGCTGGAAGATTGGATATTGTGCATGAATGTATAGTTAGCAGCTTATTTTTTTCTCATGGTTTACGCAGAAACGTAACTTTTCATGCTATTCTAAATGGCGCTCCAAACCCTCCTCTGCATATTGAAATCGATGGCAGAGCCCTCTATGACGTTAGAACTGATATGGATACTTGGAAGCAAATCCTTAAAAAAACAATGGCGGGTAAGCCTCACCCAGGTCTTACGTCCAAAAGATCCGGTTTCGAGGTTTTATTGAAGGAGCGAGCTCAAACTCACGAGATCTACGTTTTGGAAGAGGATGGTAAAGACATTTCTTGTTTTGAATTTGGCGAAAACTGTCTGTTTATCCTCGGTGACCATGTAGGGCTGCCTAAAAAAGCTGAAACGTTCGCTTTGCGTTACGGCGAAAAAATAAGTCTGGGAAAACAACCATACCTTGCCGCGTCTTGTATCACGATTATTAACTACGTTTTGGATCAGCAAGCTAAATCGGGCTCTTGAAATGCTCCCATCCGCGCGCCTCAACCGCCTGACGTTTGCCATCGGCGGTTAGGAATATGCCTTGTTTGCTGGTTGCTTTTCCAATTCTCAAGAGTTGCCCACCAACTGCTTCTACAGCTTCTTTTGCAACTTTCCACATCTCTGGTTTTACAGTAACTATTATCTCGTATTCTTCTCCGCCGTAGAGAGCCAACTCTAAGGCTTCGATTCTATTTGTTAGTGCAAACTCGACGACTTCCTCTGCAATTGGAATATTGTCTATCTCAAAACCAATCTTGCTTAGTTGAGCGATTTCATGTAGGCTCCATGCTAACCCGTCACTCGAATCTATTGATGCAGTGACTGCGCCGCATTTAGAAAGTGCTAATCCTTCCTTCAACCTTGCCTGGGGCAAAAAGACGGATCTTAGCAGTGTCTCTCGCGATTTTTTATCAGCATTGCAGTTTTTGTCTTGAAGTAAACGTATTCCTGCTGAAGGTTTGCCAAAAAAACCTGTAGCTGCCAAAATATTGCCCTCTTTGCTGCCGTTTCGCAACATCAACTTGGATTTTTTTGCTATGCCGAAGAGTGAGATTGATACAATGAAGTCTGAAGCCTCGTTTGTATCTCCGCCAATTACGTAGGTGCCGTATTCTTGGGCGCCGGCATCTAAACCGCGGGCAATTTCTTTTATGTCTTTTTGTGTAAATTTCCTGGGAAGTCCCAAAGCAACAAGAGCTGCAGACGGTTGCACGCCTTTGGAAGCAAAATCGCTTACGTTCATGACGATTGCTTTTCTTGCGGCTTGGTAGAGGCTCATCTTTTTTGGTACATCAGTTTTGCTTACGAGCATGTCGGTTTTGAGGACCGCGACCGTTTCTTTATCGATGTTTATTGCTGAAATGTCATCTCCAAAAGGCACAGGCATGTTTGGTAGAGTTAGGTTTTTTTGTATGATTTGGATGATTTTGTGTTCTCCTAACTTTGTGGTGTTTTTTTTGTGTTTCATGTTCGCTGCGCCTTTGTTGTTCTGATTGTGTGATTTATGTTTGGGTTTGTGAAGATTTAAAAATTGGTGTTTCCTTGTTTAGCATCTTGGTGCCCCGATGGCTCAGCCTGGTAGAGCGGCTGCCTCGTAAGCAGCAGGCCGCGGGATCAAAGCCCGCTCGAGGCTCCATAATTTTTACTATTGCGTATTTGTGTTGTGCAGTTGGGTTGTTTTTTTTGTGCTTGACAAAGTTTATTAAATGTTGCGATACAAGAGGATTGTGAAGGAAACGTCGGATGCACCTTTTTTCCCACGGTTCGGAGGAAAAACTCCATTGCCCATACAAAGGCTGTGAAAAAAACTTTGAAAAGCCAACCGTGATTACGGATACGTCAACTATTCCTCGACAGAATCATTACGCTTGTCCATTTTGTATGTCAAAACTGGAGATTATTACTGAGAAAGAGAAAATTGTTGGAGTTAAAGCAACTGAGTATCCAACTGTTTTTGATTCTCCAGCTAAATGTGCGCATTTTAGTGGGCTTCTTAATGCGCCACCTGGATGTGGATTAACTTTGGATGAATGCTTGATTTGTCCCAAAGTGCTTCAATGTGACAAACGCAGAAAATAGGGTTAGTTGCAATAAATGTTTTAATTAACATAGGTTTGTGCAAAGCTGATTGGAAAATTGTTTATAGAGTGCTTTCTGTTAGAGATTGCAAATTATAATATGTTTAAAGATGTATCGCACCAAGGGAGCATATTTATAGCATATTTATTGAAAAATGGCTTCTATTTCAGAACAACATTCATATCCTCTTCTAGTTTCTTAACCAAAACAGGTGAAACCAATGGCTAAATGTACTAGTTGTGGAAATGAAGTTGAAAAACCTTCAAAAGAACTAGGTAATGATTCTTTTACTGTAGAAGAGTATTTTTGCTCTAACTGCCATAATTGGTTTAAGATTGTTAGATAACTACGAAACTAGCCTCAGGTTTCAGCTGGTTTGCTACTTATCTTAGATATCTCTGCCATCTTCGAGCAGGAAGAAGGAATTGGTTTTCCTTGTTTAACGCTCTTATAATTGATTTAGCAAATTCAGAATTACCCTTTTTTGATGGAACAATCAACTGCAACTCTTCTTCAAACTGGATATAACCCATTAGATTTTCAACTTTAGTCACCAAAGCAAGCAAACTATCAACTTGAGATGTATCCATGCCAGCTTCAATGCATATGCAGATGAAAGGATACCTTTCACAATCAGCAATGGAAGCCAACAAAGACACTTGACTTTCAAGTTTCTTAAGCCTAACATCAAAATCTATTGAATCCATAAAACCCACTCCTATTCTAAGTCAAATTTCAAATCAATTTAATACTTTTGGGAATCACACTCTAAACTATTCATAGCCAAGGTTGGGGCATTTCTCAGCTTTAGAATCTATCTTAGCTTTACATTGTGGACAAAACTTTGTATTTCTTTTTTAACAATTGGCTCCTTCACAATAAGACCCAAAATACTGTTCAACTTGTTTTAGTTAAAAGGTTTTAGTTAACGTATATGAGATAGTCTCCATTTGAAGCCTCTAAAATCAGTCCCAAACTGAAGGATTACAGATGAAGTATAAATGTGTTAAATCTGTGTGTGAGGTTTGTGGTAAAGTCTCTACTATTCAGTTATTTTTCAGAAGCATCGGAGAGTTAGCGTATGGCAGAGCTAGACACTATTTAGGTAAGAAGGAAGATAAACCTCAGTTTGAGATATCATCCTCAAAGCATAGAGACTCTGAAAACTTTATTAAAAACACAATCTATCTCTGTGACTACTGAAAAGGCTAATGATGGTCATATAGGTCACCTGCAGAATGATGACCAACTTGAGCATGAAAATAGCCTTAAACAGCAAAATAGTTGGGGCCATCGGCTAGCTTGGTCTAGGCTTGTAGACTTGGGCTCTATAGACTCCGGTTCAAATCCGGGTGGCCCCACCATATCATTTCTGGATTTAACCCTGAATCGTCTTCTTCAAATCAAATTGGATGATTCATAAGTGTGGAAATTGCTAGAAGAAACATCGACTGTTCTTATCTATAACTTTTAAGTGGTATGACGCTGTTTTGAAACAGTTTTTTTGCTTTTCTAATTTAACTATGGCCGATCTGGAATCTGCAAATTTGATATGCTAAATTTTGAAATGTGTTTTATAGCAAGTTTTATCTTGTTAGATTTTTATTTATTAAAAGGGGAACATTTGTGACTAAGGAGAAAGCGAAAATTAGGATTATTTTTTTACCTTTTGCAATTGTTTTTTGGGGGTTGGGCTGGTTTTTGAGTTCTGTCGGTGAAAAAAAGTCAAAGAAAGCAAGTGTTAGCTTTTCTCATTTTTCGAGAAAGCATTAATCCAAAATCTGTTTACCAAATTTGTTGTGTCTTTTTGTAATCACACATATTCTTATTCGTTAATTTGTTAATAGTTAAGAGGAGAATGAAATAATGACTGTTGTGAAAATAGTTGAGTTAATTGGGACTTCACCAAATAATTGGGAGGAAGCTGTTAAGAATGCTTTGGCGCAGGCGGCAAAGACAATTAAAAATATCAAGTCTATTTATGTTAAAAGCTGCAAAGCAACGGTAGAGAACAACAAAATTGCAGAATACCGAGCTGTAGTCAAAATAGCTTTTGTCGTTGAAGGCAGTTAAGATACTGCTATACTGTTCCTTTTATGCTCCTCGAACTAACTGTTTCAGTTTTGTCTGTGGTACTTTTTGTTCATTAAGGTAGGTGACTATGAACTTTGGGTTACCCAAGGTTTAGCTGTAACTTTGTTTGAAAGAACGTAGTTTCTGATTAATTGTTAGAATTTTGTTCCTTAGTATCTGCTTATGGGACCATTTATATTTAGAAAAAGCTTGTTTTGGTGCGATAATCTTCTAAATTATTATAGTTGAAGAACTATGCATCTTTAGGGACGATAATTTGACGAGTGATTATGAGCCTAAACGTTTTGCTGTTAATTTAGATAACTTGGATTTTGCTAAAATCAAGCGGGTGGGCGATAAAGTTATGCAAATGTTAAACAAAAAAGTGAGTAATCCGGTTGAGGCATACTTTCTTCTTAAATTGTTGTGTTTCTCCATTGAGGCTTCTGAAGGTTTTAAGTTGATGCCTGAAGACGAGGAAAGATTGCGGGAACTTTGTTTTAAGCCATCAGGGACTGATTTAAAAGATACTCCTTGATATGGTGTAAAAATGATAAACGGGTAAGAGTTGTGTGGATATGCAAGTGTGATGGCGAGCCACCAATGCATTCCCTCTTAACCCAAACTGTGGTAAGGTAGTTTTTAGTCTAAAGCTTTGTGAAGCTTGAATTCATATTAGCAATCAGTTTGACGAAAAATTAGATTTTTGCTGATAGATTAGCGTTTTGTTGTTTTGTGTTTTTGAAGATTAGGAGGTTGGGTCAGCGACGATTGACGATTTCTCACAGCCTAGGGCTCGAAGCCGTCGCCTCACATCATCCCGCGCTTAATTTGATGTAGGGGCGGATTTATCTATTTTGGGTTCGGGATAAAATATTGCAAAGATTAAAGAATAAATGTCAATTACGAAACAACTTGGTTTATGAATCTTGAGCTCGGGTGTTGCGGTTTTGGCGGCTTCTGATTTTAATATTACGGCTTTATTTGAATATGCTGGTATAGATTGTTGGATTTGTGCTGTCTTGTCTGGTTTGGTTGCATTGCAGTTGCACTTTGTCCCAATAGTTATTCTTGAGGTGCAGGGTACAGAGCTGCGAATATTGATAGAACTATATCAAGTGTGTTTTCTTTTTTGTTAAATTATGTTTCTCAAAAAGAGTACAAAAAATAGTGCACAAAACATGTTTTTCTTGGGAGCTTGTTGAGCGATTAACGTCAGTTGACGAATCTAAATGTTTAAACTTACGTAAGAGCAGGGTATCCTAAATGCTGTTTCGTTGGAGGTGAAAAGGTTACATGATATTCGAAGAAGATGAGGAATGGGAAGAGGGCGAAGATGAGGAATGGGAAGAAGAAGAATGGTAAGCTAGCTCTTAGTGCGAAAATTTTGTAATCTTTCTTTAATTTTAATTTCTTCTTGTTTATTTTTGATTTATTTTTTTGTTGCCGATTGGATTAGTCTTGAGTTTTTTTTGGGTTTATATTTATAACTGACTTGTGGGATTCATTAATCGAAGTTTATCATGACGCGGATCGCTGTCTTAAACGCCGACAAGTGCAAGGTCAAAAAATGCAATCAACTTTGCGTAAGCTATTGCCCCATGGTGCGGAGTCGAGTGGAAGCTATACGCGTGGAGGGTAACAAAGCTCTTATCTCTGAAGTGCTTTGCAGCGGGTGTGGTATCTGCGTCAAAAAATGTCCTTTTAAGGCCATTAGTATTGTGAATTTGCCTGATGAGCTTGAAAAGGATTGTAGTCATCGATTTAGCGCTAACAGTTTCAAGCTTTTCCGTTTGCCTATGCCTTCGCCGGGTACTGTTTTGGGGTTGCTTGGGCAAAATGGAATTGGAAAAAGTACCACATTGAAGGTTTTCTCAGGGGAAATTAAGCCTAACTTGGGTAAATTCGATTCTGCACCTGACTGGCCGGAAATCATTCAGTACTATCGCGGTTCTAGCTTGCAAGATTATTTTCAGAAGTTAAGCAAGAATCAACTTAAAGTTAGCAGTAAACCTCAGTATGTTGATAAGATTCCTAAAGCTGTTGAAGGTAAAGCTGGAGATTTACTGGAAAAAGTTGATGAGCGTAAACAGCTTGATGCGATTGCTGAAGAGTTAGAGCTTAAGAAAATTTGGGATCGTGCTCTTGATGTGCTTAGTGGTGGGGAGCTTCAGCGTGTTGCGGTTGCGGCGGCTCTTAGTCGTGATGCGGATGTTTATCTTTTTGATGAGCCTTCGAGTTATTTGGATGTGAAGCAGCGTCTTGTGGTTGCTAGGGCGATTCGTAGCCTTAAGGAGCAGCAAAAAACTATAGTTGTTGCTGAACATGATTTGGCTATTATCGATTACTTGTCTGACCAAATCTGTGTTTTCTATGGTGAGCCGGGAGTGTATGGTGTTGTTTCTCATGTGCATGGTGTGCGTACTGGCATTAACATATACCTTCAGGGTTACATAGCTGATGAGAACATTTTGTTTAGAAAAGAATCTATTGTTTTTCATGAGAAACCTCCAGCAACTGCAGGTACCCTGATTGGTGAGCCTTTGCTCAAGTGGGATAATATGGAGAAGACCTTCCAAGGCTTCAAACTTGCCATCGAACCAGGAGAAATCAGGGCTAGCGAAATCATCGGAATTCTTGGACCCAACGGGATAGGTAAAACAACTTTTGTTAAGATTCTTGCGGGTCTTGAAGAAACTGACGATAAACGTCAGCTTAGTAAGTTAACGGTTAGCTATAAGCCTCAGTATATAGCTCCAGATTATGAAGGTACCGTGCAGGAGTTGTTGATGAATGTGGCAAAAGATAACTTTACTTCTAGTTGGTATAAAACCGAAATTGCTCAGCCCCTTCGGCTTCAAGTTTTGTTGGATCGTAACGTAATGGAGCTTAGCGGTGGGGAACTTCAAAAAGTTGCCATAGCTGCTTGTCTTAGCCGTAAAACCGATCTGTTCCTGCTCGATGAACCTAGTGCCTATTTGGATGTTGAGGAGCGTTTAAACGTTGCAAAGACGTTGCGGCGTGTGGTCGAGGCTCATGGAATTCCTGCATTTGTTGTTGAACATGATGTTGTGACGCAAGACTTTATCGCTGATCGTCTCATGGTTTTTAATGGGCAACCGGGTGAGAGTGGAAAAGCTCATCCTCCGACAACGTTGCGTGCCGGGATGAATACATTCCTTAAAGAAATGGACATTACTTTCCGACGAGACTCAACTACCTTCCGGCCTCGTGTTAACAAGGAAGATTCACAGATGGATAAGTTCCAAAAAGACATCGGTGAATATTATTATACAAAAGTAACCAGAGACAAAGACGAAAAAGAGGATAAGGCTGCAAAAGAGGCTTCAAAGAAGATGGAATCAGCTAAGAAATAGATAACGCATAGGTTTAGCTGTCAAACCATTAATTTTACATTTTTAGCGCAAAAATATTCATGTAAGTCTGTCTCCGTGTGCTTCTAAAACGTGGCTTTTATACTTAGAGTGCAGTTAACTTAAAGAACCACCAACAAATATACTTAGCATTCGCAAAAACAAAACGGGGAAAGTGGTGTAAGCAGCAAGTGGCTCAAGCAACATTCGAAGAAATTTCGGCATCTGACTTTTTTTACCGTAACCGTGACATCGCAGGCTTAACAAACCCCTCGCGTAGCATCTTTGTTGCCATTCGTGAAGTTGTTGAAAATAGTCTTGACGCTGCTGAGAGCCAAAAGATTCCTCCGAATATTTATGTGCGTTTGTCTTTTGAGTCAGAAGCAACTAAGGCTACTCAAATCTATAAGCTTCATGTTGCAGACAACGGCAGTGGGATTCCTCCAAAGTTTATCCCTTCCGCGTTTGGACAGGTTCTCTATGGCAGTAAGTATAAGCTCAAACAGGCCCGAGGTACTTTTGGGCTTGGTGGCAAGATGGCGGTGTTGTATGGGCAAATCACTACGCACCAGCCTGTTTTTGTAACTTCGAGCACTGGGCAGGAAAAAATCTACAGTTTTAAACTGATGATTGATATCCAGCGGAATAGGCCTATAATTTTGGATCGTAAAGTTCTGATAAATAAGGATCGTTGGCAGGGAACAATAATTGAGTTCACGTTGGAAGGTGACTATTTGCGTGCTATGCCTAAAATTATTGATTACTTTAAGCAGACAGCCATGGTTAACCCGTATGCAAATATCACTTTTGTGGATCCTAAGGGTAGGCTCTACAAGTTTGTAAGGGCAACAACAGTTATGCCTGATCCGCCCAAAGAGACTATGCCTCACCCTTACGGTGTTGATGTTGAGTTGTTGCAGCGGCTTATCCAAATTACTGAATTTAATAACATGAGTAGTTTTCTGAGAGGGCATTTTCATAGAGTCGGGGAAATTACGGCGCAAAAGTTTTTGGATTTTGCTGGTATCTCTCCGAAGAAGAATCCGAAAAAACTTGCTCATGAAGAAATAGTGCGGTTGATGCAGAACCTTAAAAGGTTTAAAGACTTCCTTCCGCCCGATGCTAACTGTCTTTCACCTTTGGGTGAAGAGTTGCTTAAGGCTGGTGTTGTGAAAGAGTTAAACCCTGAGTATTTGGTTGTGCATCAGCGTAAGCCTTCAACTTATGCAGGTCATCCGTTCATTGTGGAGATGGCTATGGCTTACGGTGGGAACGTGCCTAAGAGCGGTACTTTTGTTATCTATCGTTTTGCTAACAAAATTCCGCTTCTTTATGATGAAGCCAGTGATGTTTCTTATCGTGTGATTTCGGCTATGAATTGGCGTCGTTATAAGGTGCATCCTGAGATGCCGATCGCTATTGTGGTGCACATTTGCAGTACCAAAGTGCCCTACAAGACTGTGGGCAAGGAATTCATAAGTGATCGTCCCGAAATAAGGCGGGAGGTTGCGAATGCGCTTAGGGAGGTTGCACGGCAGATTCAGCATTTTCTTGCTAGGCAAGAGCATGTTCATATGGAGAAGAAGCGGTTGGGGATTTTTAGCAAGTTTCTGCCTAAGATCGCGGAGTTTTCAACTATTCTTGCGAGGCAGGAGAAGAAGCCTGATATCGAAAAATTACTAAAGAGTGTGCAGAAGTATGGATCAGAAGAAAGCTAAGGTTGCAGAAAGAAAAGAAGAAGTTGTTTCTTGTCTGAAGAGGTTTGGTACTGAGATCTACAATCAGTTAGATCAGGGTGTTTTCCCCACGATTAACATGCCGAGTCGTTCTACTGAGAACATTACTTATGATTCTGCGCTTCGTCAGTACATTTTAGGTGAAAGGGTTGTTACTCGTAGTGCTCGTAACATTCGTCATATAAGGCCTTTTACTCAGCTTGCTTGGGCGGCGATGTTTGGTAATGAGTTGACTACTCAGCGCAAGACCTCAACGTTGAGAGATGTGTATTATTCGGCTCAGGCTTATGAGATGACTTTTAATGATCAGCAGGAATCGAACAATATAATTACTGATCTTGAGACTTTGACTGGGTTTGCTCGAGAGGATTTTCATATTTTTCCTGAAGAGCGTAGTGCTATTTTTGGTGACTTAGATATCGGTTATACTGTTCCAGGTTACGAGGGTAAATCGCTTAACTTGACTAGCCATCCTGATGGAGTTTTGATCGGGCCAGCGTTGACTACTTCTGAGTTTTTAGGAACTAAGGCTGATAAGGTCATTGCGATTGAGAAGGGTGCTTTGTTTACGAGGTTTATTGAAGAAAATGTTCACAATAAGCATAAGTCTCTGCTTATTTCGTGTGGTGGTCAAGCTCCTAGGCAGACTCGTAGTTTTATTAGGCGTTTGCATGATGAGTTGAATTTGCCGGTTTATATTTTAACTGACGGTGACCCGTGGGGGATGCATATTGCTCAAGTTATCATTTCAGGTTCAGCTAATGCTGCGCATCTTCGTGAACTTAATACGCCTGATGCGGTTTGGAGTGGAGTTTGGGCAAGTGATATAGTTGAGTATAAGCTGCCAACTGATCCGCTCGATGAGGTTGATATTAAGCGTCTGTATGAGTTGCAGAGGGATCCGCGTTATCAGAATGATCCTTTGTGGCAGCGAGAAATTAAGTTGTTTCTTAAGATTAAGCGCAAGGCGGAACAGGAAGCTTTCAGCAGGTACGGATTAACCTACATTGTGGATGAATATTTGCCTACTAAGCTTGAAGGTGCAAAGGGCAAAAAGTAGTGTGGTTGGTTGTTTACTTTTCTTTTTGACAGAAATTTCTGAATTGGCTAAGAATGGTTAATGTATTTTTTTAGCAAAGAATGCTTTGTAGGCTAGCTTAGAAAAAGGGGGATCGCGGGAAATACCCTTGACCTGATTTTGATGTTGTTTCTTAGCTGTTGTGAAGGATGGTTGCTTATTGCATGATATGCGAGGTCGAATCGGTTGAGGTTCATTACTTTGTTTCATGTTGCTACGAAGTAGTGCAGCAACTTCTTCTATGGGTCCTCTCGCGTCCCTGTCGAACTTGTCTGTGATCTGATTATTCGTTTTTTACGCCTTTGGCGATGCGGTCGCCGACTTCTTTATCGATGTTGCGCCAGTATTCGAATGCTCGTTGTAGCACGGGTTCGGATACGCCGTTTTTCAGATGTCCTACCACATTGGACACCAACCGGTCTCGTTGCGCATTGTCCATTACTTTGCGTACCAGGGTGCCGGGCTGGCCGAAGTCGTCGTCGTCTTTGCGTTTGTTGTAGGCTGCGCGTGTGAACTCGCCGTTGGCGCTCCAGATGGTGACCTCGGGGTACTGCTCTGGGTCTGCTTTTGGGCCGCCTTTTGAGTTGGGTGCATAGACGGGGTCGGTGACGTTGTTTATTCGCATTGCTCCGCCTTTGCTGTAGCTGTGGATTGGTACTTTGGGTCGGTTGACTGGAATCTGTTTGTAGTTGACTCCTAGGCGAGCTCGGTGGGCGTCGGAGTAGGAAACCAGGCGGGCGAGTAGCATTTTGTCTGGGCTTGGTCCGATTCCGGGGACGAGGTTGTTTGGTTCGAATGCTGCTTGCTCGATCTCAGCTTGAAAATCGTTGGGGTTGTGGTTTAGCGTCAGTTTGCCCACTTCGTGTACTGGGTAGTCTTCGTGGGGCCAGACTTTGGTCAGGTCGAAGGGGTTGAATCGGTAGGTTTCGGCCTCTTTGAAGGGCATGATTTGGACTTGTAGAGTCCAACTGGGGTAGTCTCCTTTTTTGATTGCTTCGAACAGGTCGCGGCGGTGGTAGTCGGCGTCAACACCGGCAATTCGGTCGGCCTCTTCTTGGGTTAGGAAGTCGATGCCTTGGTTTGTCTTGAAGTGATATTTCACCCAGTAGCGCTCGTTTTTGGCATTGACCCACATGTATGTGTGGCTTGAGTAGCCGTTCATGTTTCGATAGCTTTTTGGGACTCCACGATCGCTCATCAAGATGGTGACTTGATGGGCTGACTCGGGTGAAAGGGTCCAGAAGTCCCACTGCATGTCGTTATCGCGCAGGCCGTTTTCTGCACGGCGTTTTTGGGAGTGGATGAAGTGTTGGAATTTCATAGGGTCGCGCACGAAAAAGACAGGGGTGTTGTTTCCCACCATGTCATAATTGCCTTCTGTGGTGTAGAACTTTAGTGCAAAGCCGCGTACATCTCGCCAGGTGTCGGGGCTGCCGCTTTCGCCGGCTACGGTGGAGAAGCGGGCTAGCACCTCGGTTTTGGTGCCTGGATGGAACATGGCTGCCTTTGTATAAGCGCTGACGTCTTTGGTTACCTCGAAGTATCCGAAGGCTCCGGAACCTTTTGCGTGGGGTTGGCGGTCTGGGATCATCTCTCGGTTAAAGTTTGCCATCTGTTCCATCAGGTAGTGGTCCTGTAGCAGGATTGGGCCATCAGGTCCAACTGTAAGAGAAAACTCTTGGCTGGCTACTGGGATTCCGGCATCGGTTGTTGTGGGTTTTTGTTCGTCTTTTTTTGTGGTTATGATAAAACAACTCCTCGATTTGTGTAAAGATGTTTTATTTTCATCTGTAAAAAACTCCTTTTTGTCTGTTATAGGATAGTGGAAAAGGTTTATTTAAGAATTATTATTATCTAATAATCGACATGACAACTGATCATTTTAAATCAGATTCCTCCGCAATTGAAGCTCTGCGAAGTAAAGGCTACAAGGCAACTCCGCAGAGAATAGCCATCTGCCGAATTGCCCTCAACAGTCGAGATCACCCGTCAGCCCAAGCAATCTACAAGAAAGTTAAGAAGATCCATCCGACAGTCAGTCTAGCAACTGTCTACAAGACACTAGAAGTGCTTAAAGATTTAGATTTAGTGCAGGAGCTTAATTTTCCTAAGGGGCAGGCAAAGTTTGACTCTTACATGGCGCCTCACATTAACCTAATCTGCCTAAAATGTGGAGAAATCGTTGACTTAGATGATGCGGTTGCAGGGGAGATCTCAAAGATGGTGAGTGCAGTATCAAATTTCAAGCCAAACGGGCAACGGCTTGATGTATACGGTGTTTGCCAAAAATGCAGTGCCCCAAAATAAATGTATTTTAGTTTGCAGCAGCCAGCTTGTTTCAAAGGTTGTTTTTGGAAATATGGGGGGTTTATTTTGGTTTGTTTTTTGATTTAGGGTTTGTGGCTTTTGTAGGTTGCGCTCATGAAGGTCAGGTGTTTTCTAGTTGTCAGTGCTTGGCGGGATGGTTTTAAGTTGCTATTGGAATGCAAAAAAGGGGTTTTTGTTGCTAAACGCTTTTATCGTACAACTTTGACTAAAAAGATATTAAAAGAAGGTTTGACTATGGTTGAAATTAAAGTAAGCGATAAATGTACTGGATGCGAAACATGCGTGAACACTTGCCCTGTATGCGTCTACGAAATGAAAGACGGCAAATCTGTACCAGTGCGAGTCGACGAATGCATTGTATGCCGAACATGTGAATCTTCCTGCCCAGAAGGCGCAATTCAAGTCATAGAATAAGCATAGAGCGGCGTAAAATCCGATTTCTCCTTCGCAGAAGCGAGTAAATCTTGAACGTTAGTTAAACCGAAAGGTTTAGCTTCGTCACTTTTTCCCTTGATTTGTTTGATTTAGAATTACAATTCTTGAAGTGATAAAAATGCCTCGTGAAATAGTGCTTGGAAACGGTTGCCTGACAGTTGCCATTGACAGCAAAATGAGCATTAGAGATTTTTCATACCCCCAAGAAGGTTTAGAAAATCACGCCAAGGGGCATCCATTTCGTTTAGGAGTGTGGGTTGACGGGGTTTTTTCGTGGGTAGGTGATGAGTGGAAGGTTTCTTTGAAGTATTTTCCAGATACTCTAGTGAGCAAATGTACAGCTTTTAACCCGAAGCTAAAACTTGAATTGAAGATAAACCACACAGTGGATAGTTTTCTTAACATATTTATAGAAAAAGTTCTTGTCAATAATTTGTCTGAAAAAGAACGAGATATTAGAGTGTTTTTTTCTCATGACTTTCATATCTACGGCGAAGAATCGGGAGATACTGCTTTTTATGAACCCGTCCACGAGTCAATTGTGCATTATAAGCGTTGCAGATATTTCCTCATTAATGGTGTAACTCGATCTAATGATGGGATATATGAGTTTTCAACAGGTCAAAAAGAAGCGTTCGGAAGAGAAGGCACTTGGAAGGATGCAGAAGATGGAAAATTAGAAAAGAACCCCATCGCACAGGGATCTGTTGATTCCACAGTTTCTTTCAAGCTTGAACTAAAACCAAACGCATCAGACATTATTTATTATTGGATTGCATGTGGACAAAACATCAAAGAAGTTAAAGACCTGAATGTTTTGGTTAAGAAAGAAAAAGTAGAGCATTTACTTTTGAAAACAGAAAACTATTGGAGTGCATGGACTAACAGGCGAAGCATCGATCTTTCGGTTTTGCCTCGAGAAATATCGAGTATAGTGAAGAGATCGCTTCTAACTATGAGAAATCATGTTGGCGACAACGGTGCAATAATCTCCTCATGCGACTCCGATGTTCTATTTTACAATAAGGATACATACGCCTATGTTTGGC
The DNA here is from genome assembly GCA_963775465.1 of Candidatus Bathyarchaeota archaeon. Classification (GTDB taxonomy): domain Archaea; phylum Thermoproteota; class Bathyarchaeia; order Bathyarchaeales; family Bathycorpusculaceae; genus Bathycorpusculum. The sequence goes on from CAVZIW010000003.1 coordinate 379,310, forward strand.
CAAGAGACGCTGCAATATGTGCTATGGCGTTTGATGCTGCAGGTTTTCAGGAAATTTCTCGATTATTTTTCAATTTTTGCGAAAGAATAATCTCTGATGAGGGGTATTTTGCTCATAAATATTGGTCTGATGGCTCTCCGGGAAGCAGTTGGCATGCATTAATTGATGAGACTGGTCGTCATCAGCTTCCAATTCAAGTGGATGAGACGTCTCTTGTTTTGATTGCCCTTTGGAAACACTTTGAAAAATATCAAGATGTGGAATTTATTAGCAAAGTTTACCCTAGATTAATTGTTAATACGGCGGATTTCTTAAGAAGCTACGTTAATCCGGAAACGGGGTTGCCAAAACATTCATTTGATATGTGGGAAGAGCGGGCTGGGACTTTCACGGCTAGTGCTTCTTGTGTCTGTGCTGCTTTGTCTGCTGCGGCTAGGTTTGCTGAGGTTTTTTATGATAGAAAGCGCCAAACGGAGCTCAACAATGTTGCTGATCAAATGAAGTCTGCAATTGTGAAATATTTATATGATGATCATCTTAAGCGGTTCATTAGAGGTTTCTACCCGAACGGTCAACTCGACACAACTTTGGATAGTAGTTTAAGTTTTGTTTTCTTGTCTGAGACTTTTGGGGTTCAAGATAAAGGTGTCGTGGAGACAATGAATTCTTTGGAAGAGACCCTTTGGAATTCCGGTTCTTTTGGAGGGATGGCTAGATATGAAAACGACGAGTATTATCGTGTTTCAAGAAATGTTGTAGGTAATCCTTGGGTAATTTGTACTCTTTGGCTCGCTCGATGGTACATTGCAAAGGCAACTTCAAAGAATGATTTAAAGAAACCTTTGGAGTTGCTTGGTTGGGTAGAGAAAACTGCTTCTCCGACAGGCCTTTTAGCAGAACAACTTGATCCTTTTAAAGGAAATTTAATTTCAGTATCTCCCTTGACTTGGAGCCACGCGGAATTTGTCTTGGCTGCAAGTGAATTTGTGGAAAAATTTAAGAAAATGTGATTAGAACAGATAGCTGAGGAGAAAATTTTTGGTGTTGCTCAAAGTTTGTGACTTAGATATTGCACCTTCGCCGGGGAGCCTCAAGGCGTTCAACGTTGGGTCTTTAGAGATCTTGATGTCTAACGTTAATGGACAGTTTTACTGTACGAGTGCTAGGTGTCCTCATTCTGGAGGTGCACCACTGTCTGAGGGAACTCTGGATGGAATATTGTTAACTTGTCCTTGGCATGAAGCTCAATTTCGAGTGACTGATGGACAACTAATTAGGGGACCTGCCAAAGAGAATTTGCGCGTTTACAGAAATGTTGTTAAGGAGAATCAAATTTTTGTTGAAGTATGAATCTTCCTGATGTAGCTTCATTGTTTGTTTGCAGACAGAGTTTGGGTCTGCTGTCTTGGTTACTTTGTTTTCTTTATGATTATGTGTATTGTCTTGTCTTCTTTGTTGCTTTTGATTATTTCGTAGTCTAAATGCTTGACGAGGCTTTGTATGTCTGATTCGGCGGCGGGGTCGTCGGCGATAACTTCTAGTGTTTCTCCGATGTTTAGTTTATCTAATTCTGGTCTTGTTCTGAATACTGGTTCGGGGCAGGTTAAACCTGTGAGGTCGAGTTTCTTGTTTGCGTTGGGGTTCATGTGATCTTTTTCCTGTTTAAGTATTTGTTTATGAAAAGTTGTGGTTTAGAACCACATGGTGGCGTTGGCGTTTAGCGCTAAGTCGTTTAGGGTTGCGGCTCCTACAATTTTGACTCCTGGAATTAGGGTTACGTTGTCCCATCCGAGCATTTGTTTGGATGCTTCACATACGTCGATTTCAATTCCCATCTGGAGGGTCTTTTGTAGCATTTCTGCAACGCTTGGGAATGATCCGAGTTTTATTTTTTCAGCTGCACCGGGGTGGAGTATTCTTAGGGCTTGTCCTAAATAGTAGACTTTGGGGTTTAAACCCATGGCTTTAGCTGTTTGTGCTAAGACTAAGGGCGAATATTGCCTTTCGGGGTTGTCGCTGGTTTGTACATATAGAATAAATTTTTCATCTTTCAAAAAATTCACCTGTTTTTTCCTGTGCGTATTTAATTCGGGTGCCCATAATTAAATATAACGGTGTTATATTTGTTTTTTTATTATCAAATTGTCGACAAAGAGGTTGCTCATTAGGATGGTCCGGGGTGCGTTGCTGTAAAGATGCACTGCAACAGCCTAAGCTTCGTTTTAGCCATAATTCATAAAGTTGGAAGCCTTGCCGCGCTTTAAAAATTAAGGTTTATGGGAAGCCTGATATCAGATCATACAGGTAGTTATCCCATTCTTTTGATTCTTTGTCTAAAATTTCAAGTACTTCTTTTAGAATTCTGTGATGTTTCTTCTCATCTTCTAAAATATTCAATATGAGTTGTTTAATTTTCTTGTCTGCTACAATTTCGCTGATGTCTTTTGCTTGTTTTAGCATTTGGGCTTCTTCTTCGATGTGGCTTGCAAGTTCTTTTTGTCCTATGGCTTTGCTTTCATCGCCTATTAATGCGTTTGAGTTAAGGTCTATGAGCATTTGATAAGTGTCTGAGTGTCTCATCGTGTCTAAAATTATGCTGTGTATAAACAGTTTAATGACTGGGTTTTTTGCTGATTCATACATAGGAGTTAGCTTCTTAGCTGTTTGGTCTTCAAACTCTTTTTGTTTCTTAATTTTGCTAAGTGCATCTTCGTCTAATATTTTCCATGACAACTGGGGTTCCTCATGTATTTTCAGGAACATTTCCTATTTAACTTTTTTAAAAATCATGAAATTAAATCCTTCGGTATTATTTTTGATGAAATTTGGAAGGTGCTCTTGTTCTGGTATTTTACTTTGTTATTGTTGTAAAATTCGAATTAGTTTGAATCAAAATATGGGAATTGGATAGCTATTTCCGAAACCTTGATGAACTAGGCTTAATATTGTCCAATTGGTTTTGAGAATGGAGTCTAATAATAAACTTCTTGCCTTTTTGAGAAATCAGGTTGTTGTTGAGAATGAGATTGTTGCTTCTCTTGAAAAAACGCTAGTTGATATAAAGAATCCGGTGGTTAAGAGTGTGCTTAAAGGTGTTTCTTTGGATTCTGTGAAGCATGCTGACCTTTATTCGGCTGCTATAACTTTGTTGACGCAGTCTTCTACAGCTTTAAATCAAGACAATCTAGATACTCAGCGCGCTTTGGTGCAGAAACACATCAACGTTGAGGCGGAGCTGATAAAGACTCTTCAAACAATGATACCTACTATTGAAAACGAGAAAGTCACGTTTCTGTTGAAATCCATTTTGAACGATGAAACTAAGCATCATGCTATGCTAAAGATGGTTTTGGAGATAATTGTTCATAGAGAAACTATTACCGAAGCTGATTGGTGGGAAATGCTTTGGGAAGGCTCGCCTTTCCATGGTGGACCCGGCGGCTAAGAAAATTAGTGAAATAGCACCAATATGGTGAGCTAAGTAACTTGAGAAAAAAAGTTCACTTGTTAGCAGCATCTTAAGGTGGAGCTTTTCGAGGCTTTTTTAGTTCTTGCCAGTCTCAACTTTGGTTACTTCAATTATCGATTCAGCAGGGAAGTCGATCTTTTCGAGTGCTGCTTCAAGAGCCTTTTTGGAGGGGGCTTCAAATTCGATGAGGGCTTTTTCCACTTCTGCGTTCGACTCAGGAGCACAGCAGTAGCAAGTTTTTAAAATGACATCTTTAATTCCGTTTTTCTCAAATATGTTGGTGGTGCCTATAACGCAGGTGAGGCGGTTAAGTTGGATTTGTGGTACCTTCGAGTTAACTATGAAACGTTTCATGGTTTGTGTCTCTCGAATTTAAAATAAAACTAAGTGTCTAATAAGTTAAGCGTTAATATGACAAAGGTGGCGGTGCCGAACTAAAGAGCTGGGTTATTGCTCATTCTGGTAGTAAAATAAGTAACTATTTTTTCTCTGTATAGCATTGAATAACTTGGTGCGACTGTTGCTCTTTTTTCTTGTGCAATGCTCGAAAAATTAATAATTTTGAAACGATTGATTTAGACGTATTTGGGATATGCTTGAAGTTTGTCTGTTATGAGAAGCTCTTTACTCTTGACAACTTGAGGATGAAGAGCGATGATTGGTTCATAGATAAAACGGTGTTTGGTTCAGAGATTAAGACGGTTGAAGTTCGTATCGGCAAAACTTTGAGTTGGGAGAGGTTGGCGCAGTTGTTTCCTGAGGCGATATTTACAGAGCCATTAACATCTCAGTTTGTTATGAAATTTGACGGATTGACTTTTGTGAGGTTGAAGGATACTGATAGATTGGGTGAAACTGAGTTTGTTATCGAAGCTTGTGATGAGTTTGGCTACTGGCTTTTAGATGTTAAGACAGGAAAGCGTCTGTGTGATTCCCTTTTGGGGGCAGATGATAGGGGTGGAGCTAATAATTGTCTTCCGCAATGTCGATAGTATGGTGTTGGTGGTTTAGGCGTGGTTGATTGGTGTTCCACAAAGCATATATGGTGTAGTAATATATGGTGTATTCGGAGTTGTACTTTGACTTCGAACCAACAACCAGAAGCTAAAAAACCTTTTTTTGATAATAAACGACTCGCTTTTACCGCAACAATACTCATAGTCGTTGCTTTAGCAGTGGCAGTATTAAGCTACGGTTCTCTTACAAACAACACAACAAACGATAATCTCCAAAACACCGCGGACGATTCAGCGCAGCCATCCGCTACTTCTCAGATTCAATCGCCAACCTCATGGATGACAAAAGGTGCCTACGCAGTCTATGAAGGGCAAGCAGAAATCCTCTCGATTAGCCTAGATTTTAACGCTCGCATGGAAGTAATCGACGTAAACAGCACCCATGTTGAAATCTCCACTTCTTTTGATATGGACTCATCTTTTGGTTCCTCAGAAAACACTACTTCTATGTGGGTTAGCAGAGAAGAAATGAATTTTCAGCCTGAAGGCTTAAACCTAAACAGCAGCTACACAACACAAATAACTTTGCCAAACCTTGGCACCCGAAACTGCATAGTCTACCAATACAGCGATCAAGATTTTTCAGCCACATACTACGTTGATAGCACTCTTCAATGGCCGCTAAAGATGGTAATAACTTCTCCTACTTCGGATGATGGGCAATCCTATAGTATGGATGTAAACCTGGTAGACTCAAACATACCTGGTCTCTGATCCATCTTTTTTATTTTGTTTAGTTTGTTTTTTAGAATTCAATATATTTAGAGTTCCGATTAAATGGTCATTTTAACCATTAAATGGGGTAGTTGCCGCATATTCTGCAAAAACCAATCTTTGTTTTCACGTATGCCTTACATTTTGGGCACTGTCTTCCTTGCTTTTCTGGGTATGCTTCTGTTGGGGAACCGTGCCGACTTCTGAAAATCTCGTAATAGAACATTTGTTCTTTATCGTTGAGTTCGACTTGGTCTTTTTCAAGGTAGGTTTGTTTCTTTTTGGAAAATTCTTCGTTTGAAATTTTTTTGCTGAAGACATTCTGAAGTTTTGCTGTTCCTGTTCCTTTTTCTAATGCGATTTTTGGTCGCCAGATAACCTCGCTGGGGATTGCGTCTTCGTATGCTTTTCGTAGTAACCATTTGCCGTATTGGGTTCCTTTTTCAAAGTTTATTTTCATTCTAAGGGGCAGTTTTTTTGCGAAATTCATGAATTCAGGGTCTAAATAGGGGGTTTTGACAGCTATTCCGATTGCTTTTCCTAAGGGTATTGATGAGAAGGTCATTTCTTCCCACATGTTTTGGAGGTTTTCTGCGAGTTCGTTTTCGGTTAGGTGGAATAGCCATGGATAGCCGAAAAGTTCATCCATTCCGTCTCCGGTGAAGACGCTTTTTAACTTTTTTTCTTTTGCTTTTGTTAGGCCGATGTATTCGGTAATTGCATGTCTGATTTGCATGGGGTCGAATATTTTTAGAATTTCAATTACCTTTTTTGCTGCGTTGGCTGCATCTGTGGCGTTGAAGATTTGAAATTCATGGTCCAGTTTTAGATAGGCTACCATTCTTTTTACAAATTCGATGTCTTCGGGCGTTCCTTGTTCGAAAATAAGTGTCATCGCTTTTAGATCTGGCTTAAATTTTAGTGCTTCGTAGGCGAGGATGCTTGTGTCTGTTCCGGCTGAAAACAGTAAGCCTTCTGCCAGGTTTTTTTGGATGACTTTGTTTAGGAGGACTCGTAATTCTGAGAGAAGAACGGTGTTTTCGGTTTGGTTGATGGTCATATAATTCCTTTTAGAGATGTTGAGACAAATGAAAATTTTGTTGACACTATTTAAGACTATCCGTGTGCGATAAATCGTCAAATTTGTTTTGATGGATTTGTTGGTTGTTTTTTGGTTTAGGTTTTTTGTTAGGGTTGTGGTTGAAGGCTTATTTTTTCAACTGTTCTGTTTAGGGTTACTTCGGCGATTTCTTTGCTGTATTCTACGATTTTTCTTGTGTTATCCAAGACTAATCTGTAGATTGTGAGTAGGTTTGGGTTTATGTTTTTGTTGAATAGTAGGGTTAAGAGGTCGTTTTCTAGTCCGAGAAATGATTCTAGTCTGGAGAGTATTTTTTCGGCTTGTGCGTATTCTCTTTTGAAGAGTGATTCTAGGCTTTCTTTGAAGAGTTGTTGGGTTAAGGAGTTGAAGGAGTCGATTTGGTTGTAGACTTCTTGGTCAAGGTTTTCTTTTAGAATTATGAGTTTGTCGTCGATTAGTCGTTTTAGGGTTTTTATGTTTTTTTCCAAGTTGTTTGCGTTTGCTGCGATGTTTTTTATGTTGTTTGCGACTAGTCTGTAGCCTAAGTATTCTTTTGTGGGTTCGAGTCCTAAATCGCCGAATAGATTGTGTTCGATTCCGTATGTTAATTGTCGGACAACGTATAGGTTTAGTCGTTCTACGTCCATTTTTTTTAAGTAGATATAGCGTGTTTTGTCTTGTTCTAGGCTTTTTAGGGCGACAATGGAGTCTTTGTGTGCGGAGGTAGCTAAATTGGCCATTCTGCTGATGGCTTTTTCGATTGGTAGTTCGGGATGGTTGATTAGGACTTGGAGACTGATTTTCTCTGTTGTTTCTTCAACGATTTCGGTTCCTAAAAGTAAGTTTCTTACGAGGTTTGTTATGGCGTTTTTGAATTCTTTGTTGTTTTCTGTATTCTTGAAATTGAGGTGGATTAGTTCTGCTCCGGTTGCATATAGCGATGTTAGTTTGCGGCATACTGAGTCGGGGTCGCTTTTTTGGTTTATTTCAATAGAGTATTCTTTTAGTTTTTCTGGTGTGTTTTTTTTGTGTTCCATCTTTTGGGGGGTTAGGACTAGTGCTTTGTCTGTGTTGATTTTTATGGATATTTGGCTTCCTTTGTCTATGCCTATCTCTTGAGCCCATTTTTTTGGCAGTGACATCGTGAAGGTGCCTCTGCCTGTGGACTGCACTGTTCTGTATCCTAACTCTTTTTCCATGGCTTTTACACACATGCAATGAATATATTTCATATGTTTTTTGTTGGTTATTGTGAGGTATGTTTTGTTTTGCCTTAAATGATTTGTGAGGGTCTCTCGTGTTGGGTGGGTATTTGTTGGTTTGCAGAAAAATTTTGGGTGGTTAAATGTAGGGGATTGTTTTTGGGGTGTTTTGGGTTAGTTTTGGTTTGTTTGATAAAAAATGTAGGTGGTTGAAAGAAAATTGGGGGGGAGGTTTATTCTTCTAGGATTTTGTTTGCTTCTTCGCTGTATGCGTCCATTACGTAGGATATTCCTGAGATTTTTGATGCTTCTTCTGTTAGTGCCATGAGGTCTTTGCGGGTTATGGTTGAGAGGTTAAAGTTTCTGCTTCCCGCCATCAATTGTTGTAATCCGACTTTGAATTTTTGGCAGTATGTGTAGATGCCTACTGCGCCTAAAGGTATGTCTTTCATTCTTGAGCCGTATTTTTCTTCGAGTTCTGCGTATGCGACAAAGATTTCGTTGGCGGTGCTGCCGTATTTTGATATGGATTTTGGTAGGTTGCCTTCTGCTATCCAGTTTTCTATGTTTTTTCCGACCATGCCGGGGATCATTAGGCCTCTTCCCATGCATACTGCTTTGACGTATGGGCTGCCCATTGCGAGTGCTTTGAATACGCCGTCTTCGGATGAGAATCCGCCTGCCATGGCGATGTCGGGGACTTTTATGCCTTTTTTTGTTAGTTTTTGGCAGTAGTTGTATGCGAGTGCTTGTAGGTAGAATGTTGGGATGCCCCATTCGTTCATCATTGGTCTTGGGCTCATTCCTGTGCCTCCTGGTGCTCCGTCGATGGTTAGTAGGTCTAGTTTGGCTTCGGCGCCGTATCGTAGTGCCATGGCTAGTTCTACTGCGGAGTAGGCTCCGGTTTTTAGTGTGATTCGTTTGAATCCTACGTCTCGGAGTCGATCGGTTTCTTCTAGGAAGGCTTCTTTGGTTACGAATCCTAGTCTTGAGTGGCGTTCGAATTCTTTGATTGCTCCTTTTTCGAAGGCTGTTTGGTTTTCGTGTAGTGTGGGGTCGGGGGAGACGACGTAGCCTCTGTTTTTTAGTTCCGTTGCTCGTTTTATGCTTTCAACTTGGATTTCTCCGCCGATGCATTTGGCGCCTTGTCCCCATTTGAGTTCGATGGTGTCTAGATTGTGTTTTGATGATACGTATTCGGCTACTCCGAATCGGGTGTCTTCTACGTTCATTTGGATGAGGAGTTCTCCGTAGCCTTCGTGGAATTTGTTGTAGATTTCTATTCGGCGGTCCATTTCGGGTGATTTGGTGATTTTGCCGTTGTTGTCTAGTTCGAGTTGGGGGTCGATTCCGCAGACGTTTTCGCCGCAGACTAGTGTGATGCCTGAGATTGCTGCTCCTATGGCGAAGTGTTCCCAGTTTTTTCTGGCTATTTCGGTTGAGCCTAGTGCGCCTGTGAATATGGGGACTCGCAGTTTGACTTTTTTTTCCCATCCGTATTGTGTTTCGGTGTTGACTTTTGGGAATAGTGCGGTGTCTGGGCCTGGTTGTTCTCCTTGTGGTAGGCCTTTTGCGCCTCGTGCGTAGCCTTGTATGTTTAGGTGGGAGTAGTCTACGGGGTAGTTTTTGTCTGCTCCGGCGGTCATTGTTCCGAATGGTCCGGGGTAGAGTACTTCGCGTCCTCTGAATGTTGATAGCCATATTTCGCAACCGCCTTTACATCCATCGATGCAGTTTGAGCATATGCCTGACATGGGCGTTACATCTTTTGATCGGTTGAATGTGCCGGTTGACTCGTTTGCGTTTGGTTTTCTCAAGTTCATGTTAAAACATCCTTTAGTTCTATGGGCAATCTATATTTTTCGTATATATGTTTATTCATAATACTCTATATGTGAAAAATTATTTTCATATGAAATCAATAGATTTGTGGGGTTGAAGTTTCACAAAATTTTTAAGCAATAACCAAAGCAATATCTACGTAGCAGAAATGTTGGGAAGGATGAGAAATGCCCTGTGCTTATGTCTTGTTTAATGTCAGTTCAGGTTCAGAGGATCGAGTGCTTGAAAAACTAAGGAGCATAGCTGGGGTTGAGGAAACTTTTTTTTCTTATGGCATATATGATTTGGTGATCAAGATTAAGACAGATTCGATGGAGCAACTAAATGACCTGTTAAGCCATCGTCTTAGAGTTTTGGATGATGTGCAATCAACGATAACGCTGATACAGGCGGAAGAGAAAAAATTGCTTGTTAATGTTTAAAATTCTGTAAGGATATGTTCCCTTGCTTAAGGTTCTGTGTAGTTGGGGATTGTTTTTTGTTTGTAGTTGAGGCGGTCTAGTCTTTGTTGGAGTTTTCTTTTCTTTTCTCTTTGTTCTAGGGGGGAGAGTGGTGCGAATGCGAGAGCGGTGAGAAAGTGCTCGATTTTTTTGGTTTTCTTCAAGTGAGGGTCATCTTGCTTGTTTATTGAGATTTAAGATGTTTTTAAGTCCTGCTGTTTTTAAATATAGATTGCTGATGAGTCTTCGTGTTTGGAAATCAACGTTATTTTTCTTCTTTGTTGTTTTGGTGTACAGCGTCTTTTAACCGTCAACTTGGAGTTGTTTGTTTGCTGAGTTTTTGTTTGTCGCTTTAGGTTGCATTTTTGATTTGGCTTCGATGTATTCTTTGAGTGCGTTAGCATTGTTTAGTTTTTCTTCCTTAGAGCTAAAAACAAAGGTTACTTTGCTCTGTTTGGCTTCTTTAGTTAACTTCGATAAGGTTTCTTTTTTGTCTTCGAGTTCTTTCCAGTAACGTTTTTTGAACTCGGTCCATTTGGTTGGGTCATGATTGTACCATTTGCGGAGTTGGGTGCTGGGTGCGACGTCTTTGGGCCATTCGTCGATCTTTGCGTCTTCTTTTTTTAGTCCTCTTGGCCAAAGTCGTTCAACAAGAATGCGTTTGCCGTCTTCAGTACTAGGTTTTGTATACACTCGTTTTAGAGAAATGGTCATGATGTATCTCCAGAGTTTTGGTTAATTCCTTTTTGTGTCGTTTGCAGAAGGAGGGTAATTTTTTTAGGCGTTAAACCAAGACTCCGATTGGTTTGGTTTTTTCCATAACGTCTTCGGAATGGGGGGCGGTGTCCATTGCTTCTGTCAAGTCTTCGCCTGCTACGTGACCTAAGTGGTCGCCGTCTGTCCACAAGTTAGAATCGGTTACGTCGTAGACTTTTCCTTTGTAAGCAACATATGCTGGCTTGCCGTTTTTTCCGTTAAAACCACTTAATTCTTGAATGGTGAATTTTTGAGTTTTTTCCAAGTTTGTATCTTCCTGCTTTTGTTTTTGTTTACAAGTTAGTTTGTTGACTTTCAGGGCAATAACTCTCTGTGGTTGTTGTCTAACAATCACACAAGCAAGCTCTGTGGTTACTGTTTGGTTGTTTTTTATTGTTTTGTTTCTTTGTGGGGATGGGTGTTTGTAGAGTTGTCCCGTCCCATCTTTTGGTTGTGGGAGGGTTTGGTTTTTTGGTTTGGGTTGTTTTTTTGTTTGTGTTGGGATGGGGGAAGCGGCTTTTTTTCTCGTTGGCAGGGATGGGTGGGTGAGGGGGGTTTTTTGGTTTGGGTTGTTTTTTTGTTAGTGTTGGGATGGGGGAAGCGGCTTTTTTTCTTGTGGGTTATGTTGGATGGGTGGGATGAGGATGGGTAGAATGTTTTTTTCTTGGTTTATTGTCAGGTTACTTGGTCTTTTGGCGTCTTAGGGCAGTGTTTTTTCTGTTTCACTTTTCAGCTTAAAAACCACTGGCAAATAATGCGATGGAGTCTGACATGGTTTGGGGGTGGAGTGGGATTAGGACCCTTCAATAAGGGTTTGGCATCACCGCTTTTTACGAGTTTTCCGCTGTTTCTCTTTTTTTGTGGTTGCTCAGTCCTGATTACCCAATGTAAAGTTTGGTCTTGTTGATGGACGGGAAAACCTTATTGAGCACTTTGATATGGAGAGAGCTAAAAAAGCTGTTCAAAGCTTGCAAGGAAAGCATTTTACCCTTGTTTTTTGAAGAATTTATCGAGAACCAGATTTAGGTGATATAGGTAGTCTTCTTCGGGTCCAACGTAAGTTTGAACCACCAACATGGCCCTTTCTTTGATTTTAGCTTCTGAGACGTTTGCCTTTTTGATGCAGGCTTCTATGTCTTGCATGTCTCTTTCGTTTAGCCGCCCGATTTTGGTTACGATTATATCGACTGGTTGGAGAGCCCTCAGTAAAATATGGCTGAATTCTTTGATTTTGATGCTTTTCTCCAAGTAATCGTTGGGCAGTGTTTGGCAGAATATGCATCCGTCAGTCCATCGGTCAACTTTGTAGCCGGGTGGATTGCTTTTTAGGGCTTGCTCAAATTCTATTCTGTCGCAGCCTGGAATTGTAAAGTCGATGTCGATGGTGGATGGTTTTAGGTCAAGTAGAGTCATGGCTGTGCCGCCTGCAGCAACCAAGGTGATCTTCTTGGTTAGGTCTTCGTTTAGTACGCTTAGAAAGTCGAAGAGAGCGCTTTTGTCACAGGGCATTGTAGAGTTCCAGCTTTTGCCTTATACTATTTTCATCTGCAGGAAGTTCTTGTGGGTTTATCGCTTTTAAGATTTTTACTGTTTTGTCAACTTCTGGTTTAGGGTTTGTTTGCCGCAGGATGTTTAGTATTCCCAAAAATCTGGGTGACACTTCATACTTTTGGCTAAGAAACGCTAGCAGGTTACTGTTAAAACTGTTCTTGGCAAGAATAACCGCCACCGCATCCAGTCCCTCGTGCCTCTTCCCTAAGAAGCAAAGAGGTTGCTATGTACTCAATGCAGAATTTTTTTCCCTGGGCAATGTTGGTGCCAAATTCGCTGTATCCAAACCTATTAAGGTTAAAGTTTAGGTCTGAATCGGGGATGCTTAGCGGTTTAGTTTCGGCTTGTAATGTTTTGATTTGGTTTTTTTGGGCTATTTCTTTAATTTGGCGCCAGAACGCTTGAGGATTGTAGAGGGTAATCTGTTGACTTAGGGCTTCTCGGACTGGGTTAATTTCATCTGAGGTCAACAAATCAAAGAAATCATTGGTATCTAAGATTAGGTTGTTTATTTTTAGGTTAAATTTTCGTTGTAGGCTTAGAGCGATTTTTTGGAGCTCTATTGTCTGGTCGAGATAATCAGGAGTTTCATTAAGGACAAGAGCAGTTCGATTCGATTTAGTTTAGCGTTTTTTATTGGGTTGATTGCGCTAATTGATCTAATGCTGCCTTTGTCACTTAGAGCTTTGTCCATATCGGCAAAGAATGAAAGTAGGTTCGTTTTATTGGATAGGAATGCCAGTTTCTTTTCTATTTCCATATCCGATAGAGTATCAATTAAAAGGTAGTTCTCAAAATTCAGTTTGATGCTGGAGGATCGGCCGATTGGTTCAAGATTGAGCAAACCTTTCTTTTTTAGGTTTTGTAGTTTCTCGTAAATGTTTGCGTAGTAAGCGGATCCATACTTGCTTTTCATTCGGTTGGTTAATTCGTTAATTGATAAAGAGTCACCTATGTTGGAGGAAATTGTGTCTAGGATTCGAATTGTGGCTTTATCCATTGCTTTTTCCCGCTAATCACTATAGTAAATTTACTATAATATTATAGTATTGTAACTATAATAAAGATGTTGTTTGCTATCGGAGAATCCGCGATTTAAATTTCAAGCTTTTCATAAAAGTAAAAGACTGTTAGTATTCTTGCACGTATACCATATGGACCAAGGGTTGATAACCAATAAAATTCTCGGTACGGGAGCAAAACTGTGGTTTGGAATTAGAACTATATCGGGAGTATGCTTTCACGAATAGTTTTGTTTTAGGTTTATTTTTATGGGATTAGAGTTGTTGTTTGATTTGTTTCTTGTTTGGGTGGTGTTTTTCTTTTCCATATAAGGTAAGTTGCTTGTATGGTTTGGGCTGTTAGTATCGTTACGGCTAGACCTATGGCTCCGAGAACTTGTCCGAGTACTGCAACTCCGACGATGAGGGTGATCATATAGGTTATTCCTCCGGTGAAGACGATTCTGCTGCTTCCTCTTCCCAGTAAGGTAGCGTTTAAGATAGCTACTACGGTGGCGGGGATAACAGCTAGACGCATGATTCGTACAATGGGTATTGAGTCTAAGAAGTTAGGGAAGAATTTTTCTATAACTGTGGGGAGAGATAATAGTGCCGCTAAGGCTGCAAGTATTGAAAATCCAAGGCCTATCAGTTTTATTGTTCTGTTGTTTTTTCCGCTGGATTCTTCGGGTAGTAGGTAGGAGTAAAGGCTCAGAGGTATGATGCTTAAGAACATGAAGAACTGGAAAGCTAATTGGTAGAGGCCAAGTAGGTAGTACCCGAAGAGTGGAGCGATTACAAGTTTATCTATGTAGAGCGTGAAGTTGCGAATGATGTTTGCTCCGTAGCTGTGTAGGGCAAAGTTGCGTTTTAGTTTTATTTCTTTGAACTGTAGTGTGAAGTTCGGGATGGCTCTTGATAGGTATTTGAAGCTGAAGAGTAGGTTGCCTGCGAAGTAGCCGACCAGTATACCTGTGATGCCGAAGGGGAAGTACAGGATGATGGAGAATACTATCTGTGCAATTCTTTGGGCTATAATAAGAAATGCGTATTGGCGGTAGGTTCTTTTGCCTAGTGTTTCTGCTAGGGTCATCATGAAGAAGATCATCGATGCTGCTAGTATGCCTGCGGTCCATACGTAGATTGAAAGGATCAAACCTATTACTAATGCAGAAATTAGTGTCAGTGAAGTGGCTTGGTAGTGGATGTTTTTTTCGCCTTTTGCCAGGAAAGTGATCATCGTGGAATCTAAGCCGACTAAGCCGATGGCGAAGAAAACGTTGGCTAATGCGATGTAGTAGTTGACGACGCCATAGTTGTCGACTGCAAGCAATCCAGCCAATGCAAACCAGAATAATCCGCCTAAGACAGATGCGCCCATGTTTCCGATGGTGGTGTACACTAAGCCGGTTTCTTTCTTTAGAAGACCTCTGGCTTTGTGGAATAAGTTTTTAATTGATAGTTTGCTGGGTTTGAAGTCGGGGATTCTGTCCATACTGCAACATGGGTCCTAGGATGGAAATTTCGGTGTGATCTACTTAAGAGTTGTTCATTTGGTATAAGTGTAATAACGCGGCAAATTTGTGGTTTGTTGCTGCTGTTTGGTTTATTCTGTTTGTTTTTTTTGGTTTGGCTAAGAATTTTTGGTTTTAAAAAAAGGAAAGTAGGATGAAAAAGCTCTCTCTCAACTTTTTCATTTTGTTTATTTGTTTAACTCGTTATGCTAAAGTTGTCGCCGTAGATTGTCATTGAGTTCTGTATGCGGTAGGTGTATATTATGCCCATGTCTACGCTTGTGACTGTCGAGTAGCTGCCGGTGTTTGATTCTAAGATTTTTTCTCCGTTAACGTACATTGCTGCTATGGAATTTGCTGCGTCCCATTGCAGTGATACTGTGTAGTATTGATCGGTGTCTATGGATATTGCTGAGGAAGTGCTTGCTCCGTTTGTGTAGAGTACCCATTTGTCAACGCCATTTTGTTTTTGAATTCCTGCCCAGGCTATGTCTCCGTGATCATCGGCTAAGCGTATGAGGTAGAGTCTGTCGTTGTTGTCTGCTAGAATTGATCTGCTTGAGTAGCTGTTGTCGATGTAGAAGTTTCCTGTTGCCGTTGCTGTTTGAAGGTTGACATCTTTGGTTAAGTAGGCGTTTTCTCGTCCGCGTGAACTTCCGCTGGTGTAGAAACGTGCGTCGTAGTCGCCTTGGATTGGGACGCTGTCGTCTATGGTTACTCTGTCACGGCTTGTTGTGGTTGTGTCGCTCCAGCTGTTTAGGCTTGCAGATTCAAATCCGTCTTGGAATATGGTGTCTGATGATGGAGGTAGCGTAGGTGGTGTAGGCGTGGTGGGGTTGTGGGTGTTGGTGTTGGAGAAGAGTCGGGTGTGAAGACTGCGTTTAGGGTATGTGTTGTTCCGCTGTTTTGTGTTGGAATGGTTACTTGTGTTTGGGTGCTGTAGGTGTTTCCGTCGAATTGCCATTTGTCAAAGTTGTATCCTGAATATGGGTTAGCTGTTGCGGTGAATGTGTTTTGTGTGTTGACTTGGAATGTTCCTTTCTGGTTGACTGTGCCTCCTGAGCTGGCTGTGACTGTGATGGTCCATTGAGATGTTGTTTGGGTTGGAGGTGATGTTGGCTGCGGGTTTGTCACTGTTGGGAAGCTTATGCCTAATGATTGGTATCGCGGTAGGTTGTTTAGGTTTTCGTTCATCCACACTGTGTTGCCTATGCCTAAGTTTGCACATTGCGCCATGAAGGTGTTTAGTTCATCTACGGTGGCTGAGGTGTAGCTGTTGTATTCGTTGAAGTCTGCGCCGATTTCTGTGTTTATGATTTTGATGCCTCTGCTTAGGGCTGAGTTCATCTGTGACATAGCACCGCCGGGACTCCAACTGTTGAAGTAGTAATGATAGCCCTGGTAGGTGTTATCCAATGGGTCGTTTATGACGGTCCATGGTTGGTTCCATTTGTCTACTACGATTGGGTTTGTGTAGCCTGCTGATCTGATGTCGTTAACTAATTGTTGCATGAGAGTGTAGAAGTCGTTTGAGACGTATTCGTTGATGAGTTCGACTGCGACGCGTGGGTTGTTTGGCCAAGTTTGAAGGGTTTCGAAGATGCTGTTTCTTACTTCATTCCAGTTGCTGCGGGCTGCTGAGGCGCTTGATTCTGTTGGCGGATAGAGATGATTTCGGTCGACGATTATCATATAGTTGCTGTGGTCTAGGAAGTATTGGACGTACTGTTGGCGGTATGGGTGTGGACCGCTGGCCCATGTCGGGTTGAAGCTCATTCTGTAGGTATTCAAGTCGTTTGCGTTCATTGTGTTTATTATGGTTTGTACCTGTGATGTTCCTGTGGGGTAGCCGCTTAGTCCTAGGAAGGCATCGTTTGTTGTTGCAGCTTTAACGGTCATTGTTGAGGTCAACATTGCGGTTGGGATAAGGAGCATTGTTATCAAAAAACTGTAGCATACGAGTCGGTTTATTTTGATCACTTAGTTCCCCCTGAATTTGTTTAACTTTCGTCAACATTTGGTTAAAGTGTTTTTGCAAAATTCTCTTCGCAAAATTTCCAACATGCGTATATCTTTATGTTTACGATGCTTTTTGGCTCTGCAAAGGATGCCTAACAAGGCGCTTTTTTAGTAATTGGGGTTGAAAAAAATTTGGACCTTACTGATTCTTATGAACGGTTGGCTTTTGTTTATCTGGTGTGTTTATATATTATTTTACAGTTGATCCTTGTTAGGTGTCACTTTCTGATTCCTTTTAGGAAGGAGTTTTTTATTTTTGAATAATGTATCCTATTTCGTAATAATGCTTT
>CAVZIW010000004.1:0-192039 GCA_963775465.1 Candidatus Bathyarchaeota archaeon
TGGGTTTTTATCTTACCCTGCAGGGTCCGTAGCCAACTGTTATTCAACAACTGCCATTGAAATTCTGCAGAGATGTACCTTTTTGTGATTTTTGCCAAATGCAATCAAAATAACCTTGAACTACTTCGACTATGCTCTTGTTATTAGACCATAAAGCTGGGTGCGGAAGAGTTGTATCGACAGCTAAAGTGTTTATCATTATTTCATTTTTATCCCACACGCCAAAACCTACATTAGTTGGCTGCGAAATCACTCTTAATTCAAAATCAGGGTATTTCGAAATGGCTTCAAAATTCTTCAACCAGTTGCTCTCATCAACCTTCGGCAAGATAATCTGAAGTTGCACTTTTCTTTCAAGAGCTTCCCCGAGAATACTGACATTATTTAAAAGCCACGTAATTATCCTCCTCTTCGAAGCCAAATAACAGATACGCTCCTGAGCTTTTTTGGCATTCTTTTCAGCTTTTGCATACACCGCGTCTATATTAGCAATGAGCATGAATTGAAATTTTTCATCTAATTCTTCCTTCCCGCAATCTCGTTTGTAACATTGCGTTAGCCTGAGAGCTTTCTCTTGGAGTTCTGCGGTCTTAATTATCCTCTTTTGCATTAGAGCAGAAACACATTTTTCGATAGGAACAGCACGATATTCTAAAGGTTGAGAAATTATTGCCTCAACAAGGCCAGCTTCTTCTAACTGCATCAAAACTCGATAAACGTCTGGTCTTGCAACTCTGGACAATAATGAAATTTCAGATGCTTTCAAACTTCTTGACTTAGCAAGCGATAGGTATACCTTGGCTTGCAAATTACTTAACCCAAATTCACTAAGAATTGAACTATCTTCCTCAAGATTTTCCATTATCTCTTATTCTCAGCCCAATGAAGACTACCTAGAATATGTGTCTCATTTTGTTTTTAAGATTATTGTTTGTCAGTGGATAACCACTTACAAGATCTTAAATTCTGTTTGAATCATATGCCACAGTTGTACATAAAATGTACTAAAAACGGAGAAAGAAAAAATGCAAATAAGCAATAAAAAAACCATTTCTATAATAACCCTGATCTTACTGATGACAACCAGTTTTCAACTAGCTTTGATTCCCTCAACAAATGCGCATACACCTCCATGGTCAGTTCCAACGTACATGTACGTTAATGTTTCACCTAACCCCACTGGAGTTGGGCAGGAAGTTAACATTAACTTCTGGCTCAATACCCCTCCGCCAACAGCAATAGCCCCTCCATACCCGGACTTCTGGCAAAACCTAACGGTTGTGGTAAAAACTCCTGACGGAAAAACTCAAACGCTTGGACCTTTCACTTCGGATACTACTGGAGGATCGTACACAACTTACACACCTAATGTTGTAGGCAATTACACTTTTCAGTCGTTCTTCAGCGGACAAACCTTAAACCCCAACCCGCCTCCTGGAACCCGACCTAGCGCAGCTGCAGGCGATTATTATCAACCCAGCGAGAGCAAAATAGTTACACTGTTAGTGCAGGAGGAACCAATACTAGAGCCACCTGTAAACCCATATCCAACAGAATACTGGACGCGCCCAATCTATGGCAACAACAACAACTGGTACACAATCGGCGGAAATTGGCTTCATCATGACACTAGAGGAACTTACAATGCTACTGGAAGCTACGCACCTTACACATTAGCCCCGAAGACAGCGCACATTTTGTGGACTAAGGTCGAGGCGTTCGGAGGTATAATGGGAGGCGAATTCGGCGGCGACCTAGACGCCAACTATTATTCAACTAGACAATACGAAACAATGTTCCAACCGATAGTTATCAATGGTATACTCTATTACACTGAATTTCCAGGGTCTGTAACTTATCCCTCCGGTAATGTTGCACTTGACCTGCGGACTGGAGAAACGGTATGGACTTCGAGTTACCCACAAATGCTGCCATCAACTCCAATAACTCCCACGGATACAGTGCCAACTGCTGGCGCAAGTACAACTCTGACATATGGACAAATACTCGATTACTATTCAATCAACCAGTACGGTGGTCTTGCGTACCTTTGGAGCACTGGAACCCCTGCAATTGTTGCGTCCGCTACTAAGATTCAAACTGGAACAACCACGTACAACATGTTTGACGCTAAGAGTGGAAACTATTTATTGAGCATCGCAAACTGCACTGCATTTAATGCTGTTACTCAAGACGACAAAGGAAATTTGATTGGCTACTATGTAAACAATAGTATTCCTACCGCTCCAACGCTGAACCAGTGGAACTCTACCAAGGCCATCCTGAAGTATAATAATTTAGGTTTGTTCCAAATTCTTGGTCTGGAGATGTGGAGCCCCCCGAAAGGCGCCATTATTCCGTTTAGCGCAGGAATAGAATGGACAATACCGTTAGCAAATAACATTTCAGGGAACCCCATAACGCTCAGCTACAGCGGTCTATCTAACAATGTAATACTCATGTCACAATACAGCAGTACAGGCGGTGGACTCGCTTTCCAGAGCGGATGGATAATTGAAGCAGCATATGATGCAGTCAAAGGCCAACTTCTATGGGGACCAATCAATCGAACTGAAAATGTTGGCACAAGAGTTTCTTACGGCACTACAGGCAACGGCAATCAGGGCTATGCCATCGGAGATGGTGCTTGGGTAGAAACCGACCTCAACGCGGAGACAGTTACTGGTTACAACCTCCTTACAGGCGAGAAGATATGGGGACCAGAAAAGTTACCAAATGCTCATCCTTTCACTAGTTTCGGCGTGCAGCAAATTGTCGCAAACGGAACAATCTACATCTGGACTTTTGGAGGAGACGTCTACGCTATCAATATTAAGACTGGCGACATCAAATGGGAATATCATTCACCATCGACAGGTAGCGAAAACCCATACGGTACACGGGCTTTTTGGAGTAGTGGAGGAAGAGGAGTACTCGCTGATGGCTTGCTCTTCCTTGCTGAAGGACACGAATTCAATCCACCCTTGTATCATGGAACGCATTTGCAAGCATTTGACATAAACACAGGGCAGATAGTATGGAACGTAACTGGCATGTTCGTTAACGGCGGCAAAGCAATCGCAGACGGAATCTTGGTAGGTGTAAACGCGTATGACAATCAGATATACGCTTTTGGCAAAGGACCGAGTAAGACAACTGTTACTGCGCCTAGCGTGGGAGTGACAACCTCGTCACCAATTACTATCACGGGTTCAGTAATTGACATCTCTGCTGGCTCGAAGCAACAAGTTGTTGCAGCGAACTTTCCAAACGGTCTTCCATGCGTATCGGATGCAAGCATGAGCAAGTTTATGGAAGCTGTCTACATGCAACAACCTATGCCAATCGATGTTTCTGGTGTCAAAATTGATATAAGCGTCGTTGATTCCAACGGAAATTGGAGAGAAATCGGTTCCACTACAAGCAATGCCATGGGTACTTACGGCTTCACGTGGACACCTGACATACCCGGAGATTACACAATTATCGCTACATTCGAAGGAACAGGTTCATACTACGGGTCTTCCGCCCAAACATACTTCCACGCAAGCGAACAAACGTCTTCAACTCCAACCGCTACAACTCAAGCAGACCTAGCAACCATAGGAGACATAGTGACTTACTTGGCTATTGGAGTAATCGCAATAATCATTTCAATAGCTATAGTTGGCTTTCTCTTGCTTAGGAAAAGACCATAAAAAATCATCCACTACCCTTTCCTTTTTTTAATTTCTGAATCTTCAGAATTTATTTTCTTCGGGATAGAGTTACCGTTATTCTGTTTCGGCTAAGGCTTTTGCGTAGTTCATTGTTGATTCTTGTGTTTTCTCGCCCTCGGCTTGCATGACCAAAACGCGTTATCTTCCAACCTTTGAGGTTTCCTCGAATGATTTGTGGGTTGCTTGTGACTAACAGAAAGGGCAGTTTTGTTTGGGAACAGTAGAGGTCCGCTATGGAGTTTAGGAATCGTTTGCCTATGCCTATGCCTTGATAATCTGGTAACACTACTAAGCGACTTACTCGATAATACTTAGTTTTCATTTTGGTGCATGCTACTGCCATGAATGCTATGGGCTTGTTTTGATAGAGTGCAACATAGCAGCGAACACCTGCACCTAAACTGCCGTTCAGATAATGATATTGCCGAAACATCTGCCATAGGTTGTTGCCGCACCGATAAACGCTGAGTTTAATGGGCGGCCTGACTCTTTTTTTCGACTAAACTCCATAGTGTCAGTGCAGAACACCCAATCAGGATCCAGCCAATCCACAACATCATAGTGGCAAGTAACAGCTATGAACTTCCTTGTCGATCTGCGAACTGCCTTGCTAATGGCAAAAGCACTGACTTTAGCGATTTCTCGATCCACAACTGAAGTAAACTCATCGAAGACTACCAGTTGCTTGTCCAAGGATAGAGCACGAGCAATATCCACTCGCATCTTCTCACCTTGGCTGAGACAGTCATAGCTTTTTAGCCAATCTGGAGGAGACGCAAAACCAACACTGCAAAGCATATGCGTGATCTCATTAGTTTCTAATTCTTTAGGAAAATCATCAAGAACACACTTACTGTTGTAATCAAAGCCTTGGATATAGGATTCAGAGAAGAGTTTTTTGGCTATGCTTGTTTTACCTGAACCACTGCGCCCAACAATCACGCCTATTTGCCAGTCAAAATCCTCAAGCGGCAAATGACCCTTAAACCGCTTTTCCAACTTAACATCGTTTAGCGTGTAGCTTCCTACAATGCTATGTGCTCTAAAGGAGTCAGATCCTTCCCAACGTTTTATAATGTCAAAATCCGTAGCTTATAACCCTCCAACTTTAACTTTTCATACTTAGCTTTCTGGTCAGCTTCATCTTTGCACTCAACAATTAACTCGTAAGTTCCAGGAATAGAAAAAGAAATATCACGATCATCCACCTCAAAAGGAAGCTTCTCCCCAACGGATTCGAGGAGCGCCTTCAACTCCTCCTTCTCGCCATCCTCAACAATACGCAAATACTCAGCACTGTCCAACTCTATGTTGTGTTTACCTCTCAGCTTGTTTAGCACCTGCCGCAGCAATCGCCGGTCAACATCTTTAACGGGCAAACGGATTACGCTGCATTCAGTCATGCCAAGCTCCTTCATGGCGGTAACACGCTGCTGCCCATCAGCAACCAAAAGCTCACTGTTAGTTACTACGGGAACGATGTCACCCCATCTCTTAATTGAAGCCTTCAATCGGTCAAGCTGCACAAGGCTCATCATATTGGGATTGTCTTGGTCAAATTTGAGATCACTGATTTTCACGCGTTCCGACATCGGAATCGGAATTTCTTGGTCTCGCTCGGTTTCTACTTGTCGATGGCTCATATTTTCGGATTCTCCGTAACATTTTCGGCAGTCGATGATTGATCAATTTGGACACTTTGAGGATTCTTCTTAAACCACTCGCATGGCTCCGAGCAAATAGGACATTTTTCTTTAAGGTAAATTGAGTTACGTGCATCGATCTCTGCGTTTTTCGCTTGTTCTTGTTGTTCTTCTAACTCGTCTTGCCTAGCTTGCTCGGGTGTCCTGTTAGCGATAAACTGCTGTATGTCCTCAGTTGTTTTGAAAACATGATGTTCTTCACAGTAATGCTCAAAACTCTTTGGAGTAAATAGGTCATGATTCCAAGCTGCATAGACGGGTGCCAAAAGCCTTTCTTGTTCGCCTTCACACAGCTCCCAATAGCCAGGCGTGCTAAAGATCTCTTCTTCAGCGTCGTATTGCTCTTTAAACTTGCGGGTTTCTTCTATAAGCCAATAAAACCGAGTGTAGAATACCCAATTAGCCATAGGGTCTTTATACGTTACAAAAGCATCCGTGAAGACTTGGAAAATATCCAGTATCCTAGCCATAAAGCGGCGGTTCGCTGCGTCCACAAGTGCCTGGTCATCTGTTGATAACGGATTATAGGTGGTGTCTCCGCGGTCTTTGGCTGCCTGCAATTCATCGGCATGGTATTGCAAGATTTGGGTTGCGCGTCTGTGTAATTCGTTTTCTGCTTCATTTAACTCTGCGTCTCCATTGTCCCATGTTATTCTTGTCGTGCCCTCTTTTGGGAGTTCAGGTAAAACATTTTTTTCCAATAAATGCAGTTTCCTGCTTAAAACGTTCATTTCTTCTTGTCCTCCGGTTTCGGTATTAGGATGCTGTTCTTGAGCTTCTCCTCTAACGTTAACACCCGAAGCTCCAACTCCTCATCCTTAAGCAATGGACCATAGGCTGAGACTGCTGAAACCAAAACTCGCGCCCACCCCTGCTTAGCTTTGTCGCTATTTCCGCCATTATGAATTTTTTTATGGGAGAGACTTAAAACACCGTCTAAAACGCGAAATAACGTGTTTCTGCGCTCCTTCGCGGAGCGGTTTAATGACGGTTTCTTGCCGGTTTTAACTTCAACTTCACTCAAACTGCACTATGCCTTCCTGTTTTTGGCTCCAACACCAATGGAGAAAAGACAACGCAAAGCGAGTTAGCTTTCTATAGACAACAAAAAACAAGACAACGATTGGTATATTGTAGCATTGAGCAAATAACTTTTTTGGCTATTACAATAAAAAAAGGGAAAGGTTTTGGTTTTGATGTTTATGGCCGTTTTTTCAGTAGCAGCAACGCGAGCAAAGCAATGACAACTGCCATGGCAACGATGAGCCCTATTGACATCGGCAAGAAGTAAAGATCAGCCATCGAAGCAGGCGTTGATGTTTGTGCCGAAGTAGCTTGAGATGCTTCTTCTACGCTCATGTAGGTCCGCGCGGATGAACTTCCATAGGAGTTGGAACCCTCGAATGTTGCGATAACTGTGTATTGACCTGAAATGTCAGGCTTCCAAGTATATCCAAATGCACCCGTAATGTCAGAAGTGACTGTACCGATGTTTCTGTAGTTGTTATTGGAATCAATAACATCTAGTCTTACTTGAACGCCCTTTGCGTCGGTGGGAATGGTTTTTTGGGCATAAATGTAATCCATCCACGCGCCCATGCTCTCGTCAGAAATAGCTGGCGTGTCCTTGGTACCAGCAGACTGGTCGGTTACTGTGCCAGTTATCACTACGCTCTGACCTAGCGTCAACGCAGTCTGTGGTGCTGAAACGGTGATCTTGCTTGGGCCTTTGCCTATGGAAAACATCTGGTTAGTATAGGCGTTGTATCCTACTATGTATCCGTCGGCCATAGATGATAGTACGTCTAGTCCTGTAAGACTCCAAATACCTTCTCCTGTTGTTTCATTGATAGCAAAAAGCCTTTGATTTCTAATCAGCGGAGATGTCGGTGAGTGATCACCTGTTGCTGAGTAAACTACGCCGCCTGCAATTATTATGCCATGGAACCATGGCCATGTGCCATAGGGAGTTTCCGTTGTATTATCTTTTCCACTGCTGAATTTCCAGATTTCTTTACCGTTGGCGATATCAAACGCATGTATATAACCGTCGTATGCCCCGACAAAAAGTTTGTTATTTGCAATAAGGACCATATGTCTCGTTGTAAAATCGCCCCAAGGATAAACCAGCGGATCACTGACCCACTTCTTAATCCCGGTACTGGCATCGTAGCCAACGAAGCTCATGCTCAACGTATCCCAATCAGCGTACATTCCGTCGCCAAAGGCGCAAACCCAACCATCGTTTGAGTGTTCGGTCGTCCGGTTGAAAGCCCATAGCAGTTGACCTGTTTTTGTACTGTAACCTACATGTAATGGTTCATCAGCACGCGGAAAACCAGCTATTCTTTGTACGGCGTCTCCAGCAAAAGCAACCAGTACATCGCCCACGATTGCCTGAATCTGTGGGTAGTAAACAGCACCTAGTGAAGTCGCTACCTCTATTGGCACAGTCGTATTCCATTCTATGCCCTTGCGCCAGTCAAAAGTTCCTGACCTAGGACGCCACTCCAACAGGCTAGCGCCCTCAATCGATGCTGGGCTACCCGGATATTGCGGCAACATTCCTTCGTTTTGGAATGCTTTTGTTGAGTTCCACATTGCCAACCAACCGTTCGCCCCATCTAAGATATAAACATAGATTGTTCCGTCATCCCCGCGTAAAATCGTTCCTGTTGATGCATTCGCAAAGCTGCAGGTTAGTTGCCCCGTGAAAGCATCGTACATTTTATAAGTTGAGCCCATGCTCCATAGGTATGCGTTAACACCGAATTGATTGCCTGAATTGAAATTGAAGAGTTGACCACATCTCAAAGTGTCATCCATAACCCGCCAGAGTTCTTCTCCAGTGCGTAAATCAACGGCGGCAAATCCCTGCGTTAAAGAAGAGCCTATTCGAATATTGTAATAGAGTACCCCATTGATGATTATCGTAAGTGGTAGTTTGGTTTCGTAGGAAAGACCAGTGTAATATTCTGTTCCTCCAAATTCCCCCCCTACAAGACCTCCAAAATCAAGTGACTTAGTCCACATTAAGTGAGGCGCCAATGCCGCTTGACTGTAGGGATTGTAAGCACAAGATGGGAACCAAGTGGCGTAAGTAGAGTTATAGCTGAGTTCTAGCCAATTGCCCGAGACAGATGACCATAGTCTATTCTCAGCGCTAATGGGGCGTGTCCAATAATCAGTAGGTAAAGGTTCATTCGGCCAGTCTGGAATCAGGTCATTTTGAACTACAAGAGTAATTGCAGGAGACGTGGATGACTTAAGGTTTACATCGTTTGACGCAAAGTATTCTCCAGGATAGGAAACCACGAAGGTATAATTACCGATCTGGGCAGGGGTGTACGTGAAAAAGTTCATGCCATGTGTGTAGGTATTCATCGTTCTGCTTTCGGTTGTTCCATCAGGTCCTGTGATCGTCACTTTCAGGTTATGGTAAACATCGGTGCCAGTAGGCAGTTCAGGTTGAACCCACACATTAACAAGGGCTCCTTGTCCAACGCCTACGGGATTAGGTTCTACAGCACAGAAAGCCGCGGTGTTTAGCTCTTTAGCGTAAGCTGCAGGAAAACCCGTCATTAATATTGAAGATGACAAAATCAAAAGAACTGCAATTGCAAAAACCTTGTTCTTTAACATCTATTTTTCCTCTTATCCATAATTATAATACACATTGCTGTGTACAGTGAAGCTACTCTTTTTATAGACTTATTAAATCTTTTAATAACGAAAAATTATTTCAAAAAAACTTTAATTGCAACTTAATATATTGATATTAGTGACTCAAGAGAGGACAAATTTTGCGATTTGAAGAAGAAGTCAGCATTTTTCGTGAGCTAGGGGTCACTCGGATTCAAACTGAACTCTATTTAACCCTTCTGAAAATTGGAAAAACGGATGGAAAAACACTCACGAGACGAACAAATCTACCCAGGCCAGAAGTCTACAGAACACTTGAAGAGTTGCAGGAAAAGGGATTAGTTGAGAAAGAAATAACCCAACCGTATACCTTTACAGCAATACCAATTCAACAAGGGCTGCAAATGTTAATGACGCAGAAGTTTGAGAAGTTCAACACAATTCAAGACAAAATCGAAAACCTTCTTCAGAAAATAGAAAACAAGAAAACGGAAAAAGTTCTAGATGAGCAAGAGTATCAACTTATTATGGTTGACCATAAAGAAAGGATAATCCAAAAGATGAGACAACAGCATGAAGATGCACAAAATGAGGTGGTTGTCCTTTCCAACCCACAGAGGTGGCTGCTAATCCTTCACTACTGTCTGGAGAATTATGAAAGAGCATTGGAGAGAGGCGTCTGGTATCGAGTTGTCATAGAAAACTCTGAAAACGGAATCGCCTCTCAGAAAAATGTGCAGATGCTGCTGTCAAGACCGAATTTCGAAATGAAGTTGTCAAACGGGTCATTCTGCACCAGCGCCGCCCTTTTTGATCGAAAAGAAGCCACATTTGCTTTTCATCCGTCAAGAGCCTTAGGAGAATCCCCAATTATATTGACCAATCATCCCAGCTTCCTGACAATGCTTCAAGAACACTTTGAGAATGTTTGGAAAAAAGCAAGCAGATTCAAAGTTCAAAACGAAGATGCAGACAATGAAGTTTTCGCTACTTGATAAATCACTACAAAAGTTTTCGCAACGTGGATCCATAGGCTAATTTGCCCAGCTTTCTGTTCCAACAGTAACGGTCTACTTTCCTCTGACGCAAGATTATTTAGCCGTTTTAACCTTTCAGAAATGCTGGAAAAATCTCTCATAGTCAATAATAAATTAGTTGAATAGGCTGGAGGAAACAATCAGATAAAGAAAAGGAGAGTTTTGCGGGAGATGTCGCCACTTAGGGTATTTTCCTCCAAACAGTAGGTCTTTTTAAACGACCAGTAAGTAGCTACTTTCTTTTCCGAAAAAGTTTTTGCCCGTCCATATCGCAAAAGTATTCAAAGCCAACTTCGATTAGTTAGCAGACTTCGTCTACTGATGTAGCGGTTTTAGCAGTGAATTCACCGTTTACTTATTTGAAAGTAATACTTCCCCAATGAACTGATGGGTCTCTAAACCAAAAAAGGTGGAAAAGTGGTATAAAAGGCGTATGTACATGGGCGATAACCGTCGGACCCGCCAATGTACATCCACATTTATACTGAATTCTCCAGATTCTCCTCTCTCTTTTTTTACCAGTTTTCTACTTAGCGCACGCTCCAAGATTTTGAGCAATTATTCTAGCAAAGCGGCTCAGTGTATGGATTGCACTTTTTGGTGTGGCCGTTGTTCTGAGCCATTAAATCAACGGCGATGGGCGATTAATCGGTTAGCTTCAAGCGATGCCTGCTCGAAGTTTCAGCATAGAGGAGGCAGCCAATAATGGGTTCAGTAGCTGATTCGTTTAAGCCTCCCTGTCTACTGGGATATTATCCTTGCATAAGTAATCCTTCATCAAAAGACTGCGCCATAATCGGTACCTGCTCTAAGGATCTGTATTTTTGCAAGTTTGCAAAGTTGGCGCTCGCCGACGGCACCGATATTTCGTGCAGGCGATACAGTTTTGCTAATAGGCATTGCACTCACGGCGGCGGATCGTGCCCTGGGTTTGCATATCTTATGCGCAGACGTTTTGGAGGCTGTCGGCAATGATTCAGGGCGGCGACAATTCAATAAGAGACAGAATAAAATCCGATGTCCTGCAAGAAGTTCAGCGCATCCTGCTGACCTATGAAGAGAGGATTGCGGTTTTAGAAAAAGAAAATCGACAGCTTTGGGAACAAAATAGAACACTGTATAGCGCCTTAGATGACCTATCGCTTTCATTTGACGATTTCGAGGAGAAATCAAAGCGAAACTTAACGATGCCATATCCAACTTGGCGGAGGCTTGATTTTTTGGTTGAAGATCAAAGTACAAAAGTTGGTGCCAAAAATGCTCAAAGTACAACTAGACATCAAGCTAACGGTTGCGTGCAGTTTGATAGCGATAAAGTCCGCACATGGGTTTTACCGCTTATGAAGCGGATTTACGCGGGCGATTACCCTACTCAAGCGGGCAGAATCTTGGGATTAAGTCGCAGTCACGTCTGGTACTATGTGGGCAAGCTACAAAAGGCTGGTTTGATTTATCAAGAAAAACGCAGCAACGCCGCATTCTATGCATTAACAACTGAGGGCTCAAATCTTCTCAAGTCATGTGAGGGTAGAGTTTTTCCAGGCGAGCTGCACCGGTTGGATAAGTGTCAGGTGGCGTTTAGGATTTTGGCGGAGGGGCGTTATCCTGATGGGCAGTTTAGGGCTGTGGAGATGGTGAATTGGACTGCTCTTTTGGGTTTGGAGCAGGGTGTTAAGGTTAGGCATACGTCTAGGAGTTGGATTGTTCATGTGCCGGTGATTCGGGGTAAGAATCCTGCGGAGGTTTATGGTTTAGCTATGAACCTAAGTAATCGTGTTGCTGTGTCTTTGGCTAAGAAATATGGGGTTGTTTTAGCTGAGGGGTCGTTTGTCGGTGGGGAGTTGGCGGTTGAGGATCCTGTCGCAAAATTGTTCGGTAGATACTTTAGTGTAAGGGCTGGGAGGCGAAAGATAGATCATAGCTGGGGTGAGGGTGAGCTTGAAAACATCGGCAAAGATGCTGCAATCGATTATATGCAGATGCCTGAGAAGGTCAAGTGTATCGATAGGAAATTGGATCGACTTGAGATTAAGTTTGAGCGGTTAATCGAAGCCTTTGGGCAAGCAGACAGTGTCGAGGGTGATCCGAGAAAGCTAGCTGAAGGTCAAAGAAAGATTGGGGAGTATATAGTTTGACGCCTGTGTTCTCTACGCTAATGGCAGTGAAAACCTGTTCAAAAGCAATTTCGGCAGTATCCCGTGGACATGGGAAAAGTCCATGCTTTTCAGAAGTCACATTTCTGCAGTTGGTTGGTCCTGATTACCTACTGCTAATTTTACCATTCGTTGATGGAGTAGAAAACATGGAGTGTGCACTTTGATATGGAGGCGAGCGATAAACCTGTTCAGAACCAGAAAAAGAAGCGTAGCCAAAGCGAAAAGATAGGCCGCTTGAAGTACAACCAGCAACTCCTCAAACAGACGCTATCAGAAGTTGAAGAGGTAAAAATAATGTTGCGAACAATCTTTGCAGGCATGAAAGATTCTTTCAATTTTGAAAAATCCCTAATCGAGCGCATGGCATGCAGAGATGAGATTGATAGAGAGGTTCTCCAGTTACTTTATGAGGCTGGATCTCCAGGGCTACTGCCGAAAGATATGCAGGATAAGCTTGAAAAATTCAAAGTCACTCGTCACCAAATAAGCAGAAGGATCCTGAGAATGAACAAGCGATTGGAAAAGGAACTAGGTGAACAAGTTGCTGAGAAACGGGGTTGGCATTGGGCTCTCACAAGATTTGCGGTTGAATCTTGGGGCAAGACTGAAAGAGAAACAAATTAACTTACTACTAGTTGGCAAAACGATGGTTTCTAAAAGACGATTGTGAATAATTTTTGCTAAAGAAGAAGAGGTTCGTTTAGAGACTATAGACTTCTATTATTTGAGTTAAGTTGCCGAGAGAACAATTAATAGTTCGGTTTTCAATAGACTTAGCAAATTTTATTAAAGCAAATCAACCAATGCAGTTATTATGCCAGCAACCGATAACCAAGGCGATGATTCAGAAATTCTTGAGAAATCACCCACTGGGATTCAAGGTTTCGACGAAATAACCTTTGGCGGATTACCCAAGGGTCGTCCCACAATAATTATTGGCGGTCCTGGAAGCGGCAAAACCCTTTTCGGGATGGAATTTCTCGTTAATGGCGCCATAAAATATGGCGAACCCGGCG
The DNA here is from genome assembly GCA_963775465.1 of Candidatus Bathyarchaeota archaeon. Lineage (GTDB taxonomy): Archaea > Thermoproteota > Bathyarchaeia > Bathyarchaeales > Bathycorpusculaceae > Bathycorpusculum. The sequence goes on from CAVZIW010000004.1 coordinate 13,274, forward strand.
TCTTCATAGCGTTTGAGGAAACAGAGCGAGAACTTGAAAAGAATACGGTTTCTTTGGGTTTTGGCGTTAAGAGCCTTGTTCAACAAAAAAAATTATACATAGATCATGTGCGTGTTGAACGAAGTGAGATAGAGGAGACCGGTGAGTATGATCTTGAAGGACTATTCATTCGGCTAGGTTCAGCTATAGATTCTGTAGGCGCCAAAAGAATTGTCCTTGATACTGTTGAGTCTCTTTTCTCCGGATTGAGTAATGAAGCTATTTTGCGTGCTGAATTGCGCCGACTGTTCGGTTGGCTCAAAGACAAGGGTATGACGGCAGTTATAACTGCTGAGAGAGGAACAGAAACGATGACTCGCTATGGACTCGAAGAATACGTCTCTGACTGCGTCATCATTCTTGACCATCGCGTCAATAGCCAAATATCTACAAGGCGTTTGAGAGTTGTCAAATATAGAGGTTCCATGCATGGCACAAACGAATACCCATTCATAATTGATAATAATGGGTTTCAGCTGCTACCCATAACGTCTGCTGGACTGGATTATTCTACTTCAAAAGAACGTTATTCAACTGGCATACCACAGCTTGATGCTATGCTTAGCCAGCAAGGTTTTTACAGAGGCAGTACGATAATGGTTTCTGGATCGGCTGGAACTGGTAAAACAAGCATTGCGTGGGCTTTTGCAAATTCGGTCTGTCAAAAAGGTCAGCGATGCTTATATTTTGCTCTTGAAGAATCACCAAGCCAAATCCTTCGAAACATGGAATCTATCGGGTTAAAACTTGAACCTTACATCAAAAAGGGAATTTTACAGATCCATTCAAATCGTCCAACCCTGTATGGGCTGGAAACTCACCTTTCAATTATGCAAAGAGCAATAGACGAGGTCAAGCCAAGCGTAGTCATAATTGATCCAATTTCCAACTTAATTAACGTCGGCATCGAATCCGATGTTAAATCAATGCTAACCCGTATGATCGATTATCTGAAAACAAAGCAAATCACAACCCTTTTTACCTCTCTGAGAGGGCTTGACAAAAAAGGTGAATCCTCCGAGGTCATTTCCTCCTGGATTGATACCTGGATTTCTTTAAGCACTAAAAAACTGAAAGATGACAATGTAAAAACAAGAATCCGCATAATAAAATCCAGAGGAATGGCGCATGCAAAGAAGATCAAAGAACTACAATTGACCGATCAAGGAATAAAAATAGTTTAGGTGGTTAAAATGAGCAAAGAATATGCGCAAAATAATGAACCAGAAGAGAATGCTGAATTCTATGTTTTAAGACTATACGTCGCTGGGCAAACGCCAAAATCTATGCAAGCTTTTGAGAATCTCAAAAAAATCTCTGAACAACATTTGAAAGGAAGATATAAAATTGAAGTTATAGATTTAGTAAAGAATCCTCGGTTAGCCAAGGATGACCAGATTTTAGCTATTCCAACTCTTGTTCGTAAATTACCTGAGCCTTTGAAGAAAATTATTGGTGACCTCTCAAATACTGAAAGAGTTCTCGTGGGATTAGATATTCGACCCAAAAAAAATTTATAGACAAAAAGAGTTGATAAGGGGCGGGAAGAATTTTGAGCACTAAAAAAGAAGACTCCCAAGATTCTACTCAAGATTTTGAAAAAGCCGCAGAAAAGAATAGAGAAGAAAAGTATGTTTTGCGCTTGTATGTCGCTGGGATGTCGCCTCGGTCAGTTAGGGCTATTGAGAACATTCGAAGGATTTGTGAAGACAGCCTGAAGGGTCGATATGAACTTGAGGTGATAGATGTTTATCAGCAGCCTGAATACGCTAAAAAAGAGCAGCTTCTTGCAGCGCCTACCTTGATAAAGAAACTACCTCTACCTCTTAGACGGCTTATTGGCGACATGTCAAATAAGGAGCGTATTCTGGTTGGTTTAGATTTAATGCCAAAGAATCAACCTGAAAAAAAGAGGTAGAAGCAAAACACCGATGAAAACAAAAGATAAAGCAGTCGATATTCTCGCTGAAAATGAGACCTTGCGTCAGCAGTTAGCTGAAGCGCAGGAGACGCTGAGGGCTATCCAGCATGGAGAAGTTGACGCCTTAGTCGTTTCTACGCCCGAAGGCGAGCAAGTTTATTCAATTACAGGCGCAGAAAAACCCTATCGCGTTTTAATTGAAGAAATGAAAGAGGGCGCAGTTATGCTCTCCGAAAACAACATTATTCTTTACTGCAACATTGGATTTGCAGAGATCATCAAGCAACCACTTGACAAGATCATTGGAACCAACATTCAAGAAATAATCTCCCCAACTCATAGCTCAGTTTTTGAAGAATTGATGCGTTCTGGTCGCAAGGGTGAAGGGTCGAAAGTTGGAGAAGTTAGTCTTCAAACTGCAGATAAAGCTACCGTGCCAGCATACATGTCAGTTAATTCTTTTCAAAAAGATGATGTAAAAACCACTTTTTTGGTTTTCACTGATTTAACCCGGCATATGCAGGAAGACATCAAAAGATATACCAAAGGTTTGGAACTGGAAATTAGTAAACGCGAGAGAGTTGAACAAGCATTAAGACAAGCAGAAGAACGCTTCCGAATTGCTTTGAAGAACGCTCCTGTTTCGGTAGCTGCCCAAGACCTTGAACACAAATATATATGGGCATATAACCAAAAAACCTCAACCCCAGAGGAAATTATTGGGAAAACAGATAGGGATATTTTCAAACCGCAAGAAGCGGACCACGTAGACCAAATCAAGGAACGGGTAATTAGAGAGGGCGCCGAGATTCGGGAGCAGATGTGGCTTGATAGACCTTCTGGGAAGATTTATCTTGGTATTACATGGTCACCTCTAAGGGATAGTAAGGGAAAAATTGTTGGAGTCACAAGTGCCACTGTTGACTTAACTGCATTAAAAATGGCAGAAGAAGCACTAAAAGAAAGTGAAGCTAAGTTTAAGACGTTAGCTGAGAATGCTCCTGATGCTATCATGCTTTTTGATCCAGAATTGCGGGTGCTCTATTTGAACCCTGTGGATTTGGCTGCCACAGGCAAAACTCTTGACGAGTTTATTGGAAAGACTAATGAAGAAATGGGCATGCCGACAGAACTCTGCAAATTATGGAATAGGATGTTTGAGAGGGCAAAAGCAGAAAAACAAGTTCAACAAGCAGAATTTGACTTTAATACACCAATCGGGATTAGATCATTCAATTTGCGAATTGTACCTGAATTTGCTGAAGACGGCTCTTTAAAATCTTACGTAGGTATCTCCCATGATATTACTGAGCTTAAGAAAGCTGAAAAAATACTCAAAGAAAACGAACATCTCTACCGCACTGTATTTGACAATAGTCAAGATGGATTCCAGTTAATTGAGTTAATTTACGATAAAGATGGGAATCCAATAGATCATAAGTTCTTGAAAGTTAACCATGCTTACGAAGTTATAATAGGTGTTAAAGCAGACGACATTCTTGACAAAACTGCAAGATACATTTCTCCAAACGTTGAACCTCATTGGCTTGATGTTCCTGATAGAGTCGCTAAGACTGGGTTATCAGAGCATGTCGAGCTGTATAACAAGGATATTGGCAAGTGGTTAGATTGTTTCTATTTCCCCTATTCCAAAAATGTCGTTGGGACACTTTTTAGGGATATTACTGGACGGAAAGAATTGGAGAAACAGCTGCAAGATTCTGAGCGATTGGCCGCTATCGGTGCAACAGCGGGCATGGTTGGACATGACATTCGCAATCCATTGCAGGCCATTATTGGAGATTTATACCTTGCTAAAGAAGAAATAAGCGAGATCCCAAATAATGAAGGCAAGCGAGCGATGCATGAGACCTTGGCGGAAATTGAGAAAAACGTTGATTACATTAACAAGATTATAGCTGACCTGCAAGATTTTGCAAGAGCAATTACTCCAACTGCTCAAGTGGTCGATTTAGAAGACCTCTGTGAAGAGGTGCTTTTTAAGAATGGCGTTCCAGAAAATATTAAAGCCTCTTGTAGAATAGAGCCTGAAGCAAAAATTTTAATGTCTGACTTAGCGTTGCTAAAACGTATTCTTATCAATCTTACTTCTAACGCTGTGCAGGCTATGCCGCAAGGCGGAGAACTTTCTATTAAAGCTTACAAGAATGCAGGTGACGTTGTTATCACTGTTGAAGATACTGGTGTTGGTATTGCTGGTGAAGTGAAAGAAAAGTTGTTTACACCAATGTTCACTACCAAAGCTAAAGGTCAAGGTTTTGGATTAGCTGTAGTTAAACGTATGACTGAGGCGTTGGGTGGAGAGGTCACTTTTGAGAGTGAAGTTGGCAAGGGAACAAAGTTTATTGTGCGTTTACCCCCCCCCAAAGAAGTAAACGGTAAATGGACCTACAAATAAGGTCTAGTTCTCAAGTTCTTGTTTAGCGAAGAAAATAGCTTCGAAGTGCAACTCAACAAATTCGCTTCTGGACCTTTTCTGTTTTGAAGCTTCTTTGAATTCTTTTTCAACGTCTTCAGGTTCAAATGGAACCCATTCAACGTTGCAATGTTTCACTAAATCGGCAAATTCCCAAAGAGAAAGCTTTGCGATCCTGCGGTTTGAGTAAAAGTTGCTTTCCCTTTGCTTAAGAGATCAAGGGCGGTTGTTTTCTCCACTCGGTGATGCCTGTTTCAAGAAGATTTCTGACAACTGTTGATTTGTCTAGTTTTTCTTTCTTTATGATAATGGAAATTTCTTCGTCAGATCAGCTGGGACGCGCACGGCTAATGGTTTAAGAGTCAACACACATCACCGTATACAATAGATACCATTTGCATACAAAGACATTGTGCCCTAAAAACAGCCTATTTGTCTTTGCCTTCATTGAGCTCAGTTGGAGCTAGTGGAATACACCGAAAAGGGAAACTTTCCACACTTAATGATTAACTGTGAGTAAGGCCTATCCGAAGCAATGATGCCTGCACTTGTGGGATGGAAGTATTAAGATAGGGCAATACATAATAAGCCAGAATAACCTGCGAATTCATCCTGTGATTCGCCCGATCCCCCAGTGTAAGGACAAAAATATTCTCCGCCCCAAGAACCCCGAGCAACTGTAACAATATAATCAAGGCAAGGTTCGCAGATCCCTGATCGATAATCAGACGCAGTTAAATATGCACTAGCAGCAAACTCGTAGACTGCCCAACTGCAAAGAGCCTGAGTATAGCTGATTTTCTCCTTATAGTTGAACGGAATGCTCGTGTTTTGCTCATAGGGATAAGAAGTGTCAAAATAGAGAGCTGAGCTACCTCGCCACCCAACAACACAAACGCTGTAGTAGAGGTCGTTTGCGTAGGTTTTCACACTATAACTTGCCGACGTCAACAAAGTGTCGCCATATGCATCTAATGTATGTTTAGCTGAAAGCAAGCATTCCCCACAATCGGCAAGCAATGCAGTTGTGTCTGTTGTTACGTCCAGAATAAGGTTTGAAAGCAGGTTAGTTGAGTGAGCAACAATGTGGGAATACTGAAAGTCCCGCAAAAAGCTAACGCTCTATGAACTACAACCTTATATCTAGTGCTTAATTCATTATTAATTCTCCGTCAGACTACCTCGAACAGTCGTATTTACACAGAGTTTTCTATCTACCTTTTTTTATTCTTCCGAGGGTACCCTGAAAAAATACTATACATTCGCATTATCAGTTTCTATAAGAATAGACCAGCTAAATCGTAAACCATCAGCTATTATTGAGTAAAATAAAAATAGAACTTAAAACAAGAAAAGAAAAGGGTGAACCTATTGAGCTCTAAACAAAAAGCAATCTGTGAAGTGTGCGGTAGGGAAATCACCAAAGAAGACTACAACAACTATGAAGGCATGTGCTGGGAATGCTGGGATGACCAGCTAGCAAGAGAATCGGACAGCGCATTCGACTACCCAATGTAGAAGACTGACCCTCTTTAAGCGTCTACAAATAAAAGTCAAATAAACGTCGATTAATAGAGGAGTCTCAAAATGGCACTATTCTTATTTCGTCGCAATAGTTCGTAGAAAGCAATGAATTATTAGAGACCAAATCGAGTCCGATAAAGGTTATTAAAATTTTTTGAATTCTTTTGACCTCTGTAGTGAGTTTATGTATTTATTAGATTGCTTTTTCATATTTTTGAGAATGCAACCCAAAAAGAAAAAGGACCACTTTAACCATTTGGACCAGTATAGGTACCCAACTGGCTTTCAAGGAAAAAGAGTCGCCGCACATATGAACCAAGCACACAAAGACTTGACAACTTGGGGTCTGAAACACGTTAAAGTTGAACCAGAGTTTGTTGTTTTAGATGTAGGTTGCGGAGGCGGAAAAACCATAAGCAGACTTGCGAGGCGCGCCTTTGAAGGGAAAGTGTACGGTATCGACCACTCAGTGGACATGGTGAATTATTCAAAAGAAGTCAACAATAAACTCGTTGCCCAAAACCGCGTAGAAATACTCAAAGGCTCAGTCGATAAGACAAATTTTAAGGATACATTCTTTGATCTAGTAACGGCAATTGAGACTTACTATTTTTGGTCCGACCTTCCAAAGACTTTCCATGAGATAAGAAGAATCCTCAAGACCGGCGGGTCTCTGCTTATTGTGAATGAAATGGTTAAGGACGGAGTCTTCGAGGTTGAGAACGCTGAAATTATTGCTAAGACTCACGTTCACCTTTTGCCGTTGGCTGAGATTAAGGAGTTATTGCTTTCGGAGAGTTTTGTGAGTTTGAAGGTATTTAGAAAGCATAAATCACCTTGGAATGCAATTCTTGCTAAAAAATGAGCGTTTTCTCCATTTGTTGAGTAAAGGAGCGAAACGTTTCTGTTAGTTGTTTTTTGGAGTGATTCTACTTTTTTGAAACGAAGCTGTTTTCTTTAATGTAAAAACGCCAGGGTTTGTTTTTCCATTCACCCGCGTAATCCACGCCGACACGTGTAGCTTCCACTATGTCCCTTTTAGGTATTGTTGGTGCTTCTCTAATGTAGAGTGGTGGGGAAGTTATGTCTATTTTGTTCTGAGCTTTTGATATATCCATTGCCATGCAAAGCCTGCTTGGACCACTAGTTAGGTTAATGAGTTTTTTTGCAACATCGCCTCGGCGTTTAGCCATAATTTTTTTGCCGTCTATGGGTTCGAGCGCTCTGAGAAGGACGGCTTCTGGCTTTCCGGCAACGTTGCCGGCTGTTATGTTAAAGCAGTAATAAAGCCCATAGATAAAATATACATAGGCGTGCCCTTTTTGGCCGAACATTATTTCGTTTCGAGGTGTTCTTCGTCCTCCTGAACTGTGCGCGGCTTGGTCTTCGGGTCCCCGGTAAGCCTCTGTTTCAACTATTCTGCCCGTTGTTGTGCCCTGCGAAGATTCATGAACTAAGATTTTTCCAAGTAGGTCTTTGGCAACTGTTATAGTGTCACGTTCATAGAAGGGTCGTTGTAAGATCATAACTGTGGATTAGCTAACCAAACAAATAAGCATAGCACATTTCTGCTTCTCTTGTAATGTTTCAAATCTGTTTCAGTTCTGTTTCAGGCAACTACTATAAGCCTTTATGCACATATACTAATATGGTGATAAAACAAAATGCAGAAAACAAAAATCGCAATAGCCTTAGTCGCAGTCGCAGCACTAACATTGGTCGCAGTCGGCTTAGCTTCAGCCCAAATTGGCGCTAACCAAACCTACACAAGCACAACCCCCAACCAAGCCCCGAACAATGGATTCTTGGGTTGGATAGGCAACTGCTTCGGATACGGATACAACCAGCCCTACAATGGTCAATATGTTACGCCTCAAGCGCCAACAGATGGATCAGTTCCTGCGCCTGCCCCCTATCAAGGCGGCTATAACTATGGATATGGTTATGGCTACGGACCCTGCTGGGCAAGATAAACACCCAGCTCTTTTTTCTAATTTTTCTGTTATTTATTCTTGAAAACTAATTTCCCATTTTTTTCGTCGACTACAATGGCTACGTTTTTGTCTACTTTGTCTTCTAAGATCATTTTTGATAGTTCGTTTAGCAAGTTTTTCTGAATCACTCGTTTTATTGGTCTGGCACCGAATTGTGGGTCATATCCGATGGTAGCGATGTAGTCTATGGCTTTTTTGGTGACGTCTAGGTTTATGCTGCTTTTTTCAAGTGTTTTCTTGATGAGATTTATTTGGAGCTCCACTATTTTTCTCACTTCTTGTTGCGTTAGGGATTGGAACATGATTATTTCGTCGATGCGGTTTAGGAATTCTGGTTTAATGCTTCTTTTCAGCAAATCGAATACTTGTTTTCGTGTTTGATTTATGATTTCTTCTCTGTTTTGATCGTTGATTTTTTCGAGGTTTTCTTGGATTAGGTGGGAGCCAATGTTTGAGGTCATTATGATTATCGTGTTTTTGAAGTCTACGGTTCGGCCTTTGTTGTCTGTTAGTCTGCCGTCGTCAAGGACTTGAAGCAATATGTTGAAAACATCCGGGTGTGCCTTTTCGATTTCATCAAGGAGAACAACTGCGTATGGTTTTCTTCTGATAGCTTCAGTTAGCTGTCCGCTTTCTTCGTAGCCTACATATCCGGGCGGTGCACCTATGAGTCTTGAGACGGTGTGCCGTTCTTGATATTCTGACATGTCAATTCTAACTAGGTTGTTTTCGTTGTTGAATAGGAATTCAGCTAGAGCTTTTGCTAATTCGGTTTTTCCAACTCCAGTCGTGCCTAAAAATATGAATGAGCCAATTGGTCGTTTGGGATCTTGCAAGCCTGCACGATTCCTTCTAATCGCATCCGACACTGCACTGATTGCTTCTTCTTGTCCGACAACCCGTATATGTAGTTCTGTTTCTAGGTTAAGCAGTTTCTGTTTTTCATTTTGGAGCATTCGGCTAACTGGAATACCTGTCCACCGGCAAACTACTTCAGCGATTTCTTCAGCATCAACTTCTTCGTTGACTAGGGCTGATTCTTTCTGGATCTCCGAGAGTTTTTTCTTTAACGTTACAATTGTTTTTTCTGCTTCGGGAATTTTGCCGTAGCGAATTTCTGCAACTTTCCCAAGATCGCCCGTGCGGTTAGCAGTTTCTTCTTCGAATCTAAGTTGTTCAATTTCGTTTTTCTTTACCTGAATCTTATCAACTAATTCCTTTTCAGATTTCCATTTTGCCCTAAGTTGATTGCGCTCATCGCTAAGGTTTGCGATCTCCTCATTTAGCGACTTAAGTTTTGCTTCATCTTTTTCGCGTTTTATAGCTTCTCGTTCGATCTCTAGTTGGCGAATTTTTCGGTCTAATGATTCGAGCTCTTCGGGTGCAGAGTTTATTTCGAGTCGAAGTTTTGATGCTGCTTCGTCAATTAGGTCGATTGCTTTATCCGGCAAAAAGCGGTCAGAAATGTATCTTTGGGAAAGCTCTACAGCTGCAATTATGGCTTCATCTTTGATTCTGACGTGGTGATATACTTCGTATCGTTCTTTTAGTCCTCGAAGAATAGAAATTGCATCCAAGGTGTCGGGTTCGTTGACCATAACTGGCTGAAAACGTCTTTCCAAAGCTTTGTCTTTTTCAAAGTATTTTTGATATTCGTTTAGAGTGGTGGCACCGATTGCACGCAGTTCGCCTCTGGCTAAGGCGGGTTTCAGGATGTTTGCAGCGTCCATTGCTCCTTCACCGCCGCCGGCTCCGACTAGAGTGTGAATCTCATCGATGAATAACACGATGTCCCCTTCAGCTGCGACAACTTCTTTAACCACACTTTTTAGGCGTTCTTCGAATTCACCTTTGAATTTTGCACCTGCAATAAGAGCACTCATGTCCAGGGAGTAGATTTGTTTTGATTTCAGGTTCTCCGGGACGTCCCCGTTTATTATGCGGTGGGCTATTCCTTCTGCTATTGCGGTCTTTCCAACTCCTGGCTCGCCGATTAGAATTGGGTTATTTTTGGTTCTTCGGGATAGAATCTGAAGGACACGTCGGATTTCTTCGTCTCGTCCGATGACAGGGTCCAGTTTTCCTTTTCTTGCCATGTCGTTTAGGTTGATTGCGTATTTGTTGAGTGCGTTGTAGGTTTCTTCTGCGGTTTGAGAAGTAACTTTTGATCCTTTGCGGAGTTGTTTGATTGCTTCTTTCAGGTCTTTTTCGGTGACGCCGTAGGATTGAAGTAGTTTTGATGCGGCATCATTTAGCGATAAGATTCCCAATAGCATGTGCTCGATTGAGATAAATTGGTCTTTTGATGCTGAAGCTAAATCGGAGGCTTTCTGAAGCGCCCGATTAGAATTGGGTGAGAGAAATTGTTGTCCTCCAGATACTTTGGGTAAAGAACTTATTAGATTATCAAGTGCTTTTGAGAAAGAATCAAGGTTAACGTTTAGTTTTTGCAGCAAATATGGAACTACGTTTTCGTCAACCATTAATATTGCTTTTAGTATATGCACAGCTTCGATTGGTTGATTCTGGTTTGACGCTGCAATTTGGGTTGCTTTCTCAATTGCTTCCTGCGACTTAATGGTAAGATCATTCAAGTTCATTCTATAATAACCTCCCTATCTTAGAATTTCTGAATCTGAATATAGGCATTATTCTACTTAAACAAAGAATCCCATGGGCTACTATGGGTCTAATCGCCAAACAATTTTAATAGTATTTTCGAAAACTTGAACATTTTCCTTGGACAGCATCACGTCTTTGCCAACTGCCTCAATATTCCCAGCTATTTATATTCCCAGTATACCCTCTTTGGTTTTATAGGATGTGTGCATAATTTTAAATCCAGTATGCGCCTTTTCATCTTCATGAAAACCCAAGAAGCTGTAAGACTTATCGTCAACAAATCAATCCATTCCAAAAAAACCAAAAGATGGAAAACCCAAGATATACACGTCTAAAGGGAATCAGAAATTAAAAATTTAGAAAAAGGCATCTGCATAGTTGAAAACCTTGTGCCTTCAATCTATCAAGAATAAAACTGTCTTAATTGCCGGATAAAAAAATTAAATATATGGCCGAACATGTGAGATCGGAAGAACAACAAGAGAACAACAAGAATTTTTTAGGTTCTGTTGTTCTAGCAGACAAACAAAATAACTGAAAATAATGGCGCAACTAATTTTTGCACGCTCCTAAACTAAATATAATCGAGCAAAAAGCCATTCCAATCGAAGAACCATGAAACTGCGCATTCTCAGATTTCAAAGAGATCTTGTTAGATGAAAATGCTTCGATGAGCCTTGCAGTTGTTTTTGACGTTTCTGACCAAACATCTAGTTGCAATAAGCAATCTTTTGACCATTGATATCCTTGATTGTAAGGCTGATTTTTAATCAACAAAGATCTTCGCTTCTCGATTTACATGCTTCAAAGGTTAACGAAGATTATACAAATAAAATAGGAAGAACTCACCAGACGCCTTCCGTTCCGCGTACTTCAAAATGTTCAGTCGCAGCAGTATGCATAAAGGTCATCTGAACCGAATTATAGCCCCCGCCATTAGTTAGAATATAGCGATCTGGATTTTGTTCGTAGTACTTCCAGACTAATGAGATATTGCCCCAAAGCAAATCCGACGGAATTGTTATCTTAAAGAAAACAGTCTCTCTGCATGAGCCAACAAAATCAAGCGAAACAAATTTCAAATTGGATTGAGATAAAGTGACTTTTGGCGCAGAATCCCAGTTAGTTAAAACAGTTATTGTGTAGGTTTTCTGCCCCACAGAAATAGGGTAAGTATAGAGTTTGTTTCCTGCTAACTCAAACCACAGAATCCCAGTTGCCGCAGTTACAACCAAAAGCAGAACAACGGCAATTAATGCCAACATTTTTCTCTTCATAGCGTAATTAATGAATAGACTTTTGTTTCTTATAGCTGTTTATTTTAGAGACTCAACAAGCCAGAGCTAGCTACTTTTATCAAAGCAAAAATTGATCTCTAGATCGTTTTAAATTACATCCACTTTGTTTATATTTTTGATACTTTTGGATGCAGAGTATAGCTTTGATTTCTTTTGCTTGCAGGTAAATCCTAGGAAACCTTCTGTTCCAGTAGAATTATTAATTTGGTGAAAGTTGCCCATCAGGATTCTTATTGATAGACCCTGTCACCCAGTCTGAGAGTGCTATTTCGTTAGTGTTGCCGAACTCTTTGACAGTTACGATACCTCGTTTGGCAAATCGAGCCACGATGCGATGGGTTTTTAGTCTACTTAACCCAGCTTCTTTTGTAACGTATTTTTGCAGGTACTTTCCCTTGTGGTTGATTAAAACGTTAATCACTTTTTGTTCTTCCGAAGTCATAGTTTTCAAAAGGACATCACAACTGTTCGACACATTTGATTCAGTAGCAGAAGCAACCAGTGAATCCTTTGCTTTAGCGATAACATTCCCCTTTGTGATACTGGTTGGAGTGCACGCGTCTTTGGGTTTAACGTATCTGAGCTCAGGCAAATACAAGTAGAATCCTATACCTATTATTGCAGATGCAACGACACCGATTAACGCCACAGGAATTATCCACAAATATGATGCTGTGACAGTTCCAGAATCACCGGCGCCCATCATTCCGCCCATTCCATAGTTGCTATCTGTGCCTAAGTGGGGACCCCACATTTGACTCATCCAACTTGAATCATAATAGGATGGTGCAGTGACGGAGAAATAGTAAGCGATCAATGCAAGAGTTAACAGAACAGCTAAGGTAACTATCAGAATGAACAGCAAAATGTGCAATCTTCGCATAAATAATGAACCTTGATGCGACGAAATAAGGTTTATGGAAAGTCTTAAGCTTTTTATTGCTGAATTTATGAAGTAACTTTTTCAGCTGTGTTTCAGGAAACTATCTTACAGTTCGAAGGACATGTTACATGTAAGGTGAAGAAGAAGGGTTTGCCACAGCTTTTATCTGGGCTTCGTTGCAAGAATATTCTCTTTAGATGTTAATTCGGTAAAATTTAAGAGGGCGTAAACATGTTAGAATATTCGAAGGAAAAAACGTTGACGGAAAAACCCGAGATCGACATGACAATATACAACATGCAAGCACAAATATCGAAAACATTGGCAAATCCTATCCGGCTCGCAATTCTTCACACACTAAGAGACGGAGAGAAGAGCGTCAATGAACTTGTCGATATCTTGGGAATTAGCCAGTCAAACCTATCCCAGCATTTAGCTTTAATGGGGCAAGTCGACATCCTAAGAACTAGAAGACAAGGAACAAATGTCTTCCACAGAGTAACAAACCCAAAGATCAACAGAGCATGTGACACAATCCGAGAGGTCCTGATAGACCAGCTTCAACAAAAGAAAGAGGTTGCAGACAACTATCACTCCGCTTCAACAAGCTAGAGTGGGCAAGAATTGTTTCCTTTTGGTTTTGGCTACTAATCTTCTTCTGAAAAGCAGATAAACAAACCACAAAAGTACCTCGGACACAAATTAATTATTAATAGGTAAGAACATAAATGGCGTACGGGACAACCCATGACTTCCAAACTAACGTTTTACGGTGGAGTCGACGAAATTGGTGGCAACAAGATCTTGCTCCAAACAGAAGACGGCTGTGTTTTTTTGGATTTTGGCCGCCGAATGAATGAATACAGCAAGTTCTTCTCCGAATTCCTGGTTGCCCGTTCCAAGAATGCTTTGCGGGATTTGCTTCGGTTGAAAATTTTGCCCAAAATCGACGGCGTTTACACTCCTTATTTGGTTGATATGACGTTATTGTTCGAGAACGAGCAGGTTAACAAGAAGGTTCCCTTGTATGAAGCGTTGGATTACTGGAAAACCACAGATGTTTGCCCTTGCACCCCTGAGCACGCAGCTGTCGAGGGGGTTTTTGTTTCGCACGCACATTTCGATCATATTCAAGACGTTAGTTTTCTAGATCCAAGTATTCCGGTTTACTGCACGGAAAAGACCAAGGTTTTGGCTAAGGCAATGACTGATGTTTCAGTTTCCGGAGTCGACGACCAATACTACAAAATCACCAAGAAGGTCATCATAAAACAAAAAGCTCCACTATTCAAAACACTCTGTCCAGGTGAATGTGCGTGCAGTGAAGAAAAAGAAAAAGAGCACCCACTGGTTGAAGACCACAAAACCAAATTCAAATTCACATACGATATAGCACCAAACTTCAGAGAGTTTAACACTGCTCCTGAGGGGCAAATAAAAAGCATAAAGTACAAATTGATTCCCGTTGGACACTCAGTACCCGGCGCCTGCTCAATTCTGCTCACTCTTCCAGACGGCAAACGCGTTCTCTATACAGGAGATGTAAGGTTCCATGGAGAGAGCGAGGTTTCAATCGATGATTATGTCAGCTCGATTGGTGGTCCTGTCGATGTCTTAATTACAGAAGGAACCAGAGTTGACGAAGATGAAGTTTTAACGGAAAAACAGGTAGGCAAAGAAATTAGTGCTGACATTGGGCGAGCAAAAGGGTTAGTTCTAATTAACTTTGGCTGGAAGGATTTGACACGATTCAACACTGTGTACCAGGCAGCCAAAGAAAAGGGTCGCATCTTAGTAATTTCTCCCAAGCTTGCGTACCTGCTATATGAGATGTGTTGTAGTTTTCCAGAAGAGTACAAGGACCCAAGATCAATGGAATATCTTAAGGTTTACTTGAAGAGAGAAGGCGACCTACTTTACTCCAAAGCTGACTACGACAAGTACAAAATGGGTTACCTGCATTATCATGGAAGAAACATAGCCCAAGACGACTGCAACATTGTACGTGTCGCAGAAAGGCTCAGAGTTGGCGGCAATCCAGACAACCCAAAAAATCCATTACCCCTTACATGCGAAAATGAGCCATACGATTTCAAAGAGGTCTATTCCCTCGCAACACACCACTTAGACAACGGAGTTAGAGCCTACCAAATAAGGCAAAGGCCAGAACAGTATGTCTTGATGTTTTCGTATTGGGATTCAAACGAGCTCTTTGACTTAATTCCACCCCAAACCAACTTTAAGATAAGGTATATTTCCGCATCAACTGAGCCCTTTAGCGAAGAAATGGAGATTGATGAAACAAAAATGCTTCAATGGCTCGACTATTTTGGCGTCGATTACGATTTTGAAATCAAGGGAAAAAAGAAGATTTTCATGAGAAGACACGTTTCGGGACATGCATCCAAACCGGAATTAAAAGAGCTTATAGAAAAAATAAATCCGGTAAAAATCATCCCAATTCACACAACCCACTGCGAGCTTTTCCAAGAAATGTTTAAAGATAAAATAATTCATCCCAAATATTCGGTATCAATTCAAATATAACAAATTAATACCTAAACTGCCTAAGCAGACAAATATTAGCCAAACACCGACTCCAAATCGAAAAAACCTTATTACTATGTTAAACTTGGTTACTAACGAAAAAAATGCAGCGGCTGAAAAATCTACGAGAAACACTAAAACAGGAAAGCGTTGGTCCCATAATTCGCAGGTTCTTCATTAACACATTATTTGACTCAACTTTTATGCTGCTTGGAATAGTCGTGGGCTCAGCCTTCGCGGGTATAGCAGCTGGTTTGAACATAATCATACTCACAATGCTAACAACAAGTCTTGCTTTAGGTATCTCAACGGGTGTGAGCGTCTATGAAGCTGAAAGCTTAGAACAAGAACGAAAAATCGCAGAACTAGAAAAAGCACTCTTCACTGACCTAAAAGATACAAGCATCCAAAAAAACGCTAAAACCATCATAATAATTGCCACTTTGATTAACTTTGCAACACCATTGTTCTCATGCGCTGTAACAATCTCGCCCTTTATTCTTGCCTCAATAAAGATATTGCCTCTATATGTAGCAGGTTGGATTTCTGTAGCACTAGCCTTGAGCACATTATTCGGGGCAGGTGTTTACATGGGACGAATCGGAAAAACAAATCCTTTTAAAAAAGGGCTAAGGATGGTCGCCTTTGGACTGCTTGCTTTCGCCATAGGTTTTCTTTTACATCAACTCATTTGAATAGCGATTAAACAGTTGGTCTTTGTGAAATCTGCTTTACCTTAGACACGTTAACCTCGTCTACGCCTTTAACTGAAACACCGTTTTCCTGCAAAATACTCACAATTCCGCTATATTCAATATTGGCTCCTCTTACAGTGAGTTTTATTGTCTCAGTTTTTGCGTCTACATCAGTTACCACGATATCACATTCTTCAACCCCGTTTGCAGCACAAATTGCCTGGGATAGTTCCACAAGAGAGGTTTCCCGTGCTTTAAGAGCCTCAATTAAGACTCGTCGAATTGCAATTGTCATTACGTTTCTCCAATCCCTAAATACAAAGATTATATTTAAAACTCTTTTTCTAACTTTCAGGGAATTAATCCGTTTTATATTACTTGATCAAATTTAATAGTAACATATACGTACTATCGATTTGACGAATTATGGGCTTTCCGAAGAAATTTCTGTGGGGAGTTTCAAATAGCGGATTCCAATTCGAAATGGGCGATTCAAGCGGAAGGAATATCGATCCAAATACGGACTGGTACGCCTGGGTACATAACTCCTTCAATATTCGAAGGGGCATTGTCAGTGGCGATCTGCCTGAGAAAGGCATAGACTACTGGAATCTCTATAAACAAGACCACACAATTGCCAAACAACTTGGCTTAAATGCTTACAGAATAGGTATTGAATGGAGCAGAATATTTCCAACGAGCACCTCCGTAGTTGAAGTTCCAGTTGAAAAAACCTCTGATGGGGACCTTACCAATGTAGATGTTGATGAGAGTGCTCTAAAGAGGCTCGAAAAACTCGCCGACAAAGACGCAGTACTCCACTATCGAGATGTTATAGAAGATTTACAAGACAAGGGTTTAGAAGTCTTTGTATGTTTGAATCACTTTACGCTGCCTTTGTGGATTCATGACCCCTTAGCCGTTCGCAAGACTAGAATGTACAGGGGTCCTAAAGGTTGGGTTGATAAGAACACGATAGTTGAGTTCACAAAGTATGCGGCATACATAGCTTACAAGTTGGGAGATCTGGTCAAGAATTGGGCTACTTTCAATGAGCCCATGGCAGTAGCTGAAGGCGGTTATATGATAGCTGAGTCTGGTTTTCCTCCCGGACTACGTAATGCTTTTAGAGTTTTTAGAAGGGTCGCCAGGAACCTTGTGGTCGCTCATGCCCGATCTTATGATGCTATTAAGAAGAATTGCAGTGATGCTAATGTTGGTTTGATTCATAATGTAATTCCGGTTATGCCTATGTCACCAGAAAAAAAGTCTGACATAAAAGCTGCTGAATACATGAACATGATACATAACCTCTTCTTCGTACAAGCTATATCCAAAGGTTGGCTGGACGAAAACCTAAATGAGGTAAAAGAGAAGGGCGAAATAGAACAATACATTGGAAATAGGCTTGATTGGTTGGGCGTAAATTATTATAGTAGACTTGTAGTTAAAGGAAGATCACTTGAATTGGCAAAATTTTTTGCTGGAACTTCTGTAATTCCTTCGGCTGTTCCAGGTTTCGGTTTTACCTGTAAACCTTATTCTAAGTCAGCTAGCGGATTGTCGACATCGGCATTTGGATGGGAGTCGTACCCCGAAGGGTTGCTTGATGCTTTAAAAGCGATGAAAGATTTTGGAAAACCTATTTATGTAACTGAAAATGGCGTTTCAGATTTCAAGGATGTGCTCAGATCCAAATTTTTGATCGAACACCTAAAAGTGTTAGAAAAGGCCATCAACGAGGAAAAAATCGATGTTCGCGGTTATTTTCACTGGGCTCTTACGGACAATTATGAATGGGCAAAGGGTTTTGGACAGAAGTTCGGGTTGTATTCTGTCGACTTAGAGAGTAAGTCTCGGAAAAGCAGAAAAAGCGCAGAGGTTTTTAAGGGAATAATAAAAGAAGAGAAAGCTGAAGAACCGTGAAGGTTTTCCTGCACGAACTACACCATGGACACAATTGCCTGAAACATGATGCTTAAAACTATTTGAACAAAATTATGAAAAAGCGATTTTTCGGCAAATACCGCTTACATAAAGGAGAAAGCTAGCACAAAAATCAATCGACAATTACTGTGCAAAAAAGACCAGGCATATTTATCAGATCCTGAACAAGCAGACAGGGTTTTGATAAAACAAACTAGTGGGGTTGGTCTCGGAAACCGCATTTTTTTCTTTTTCTTGAGCTCTTTTCATTCAATAGTTGTCTTTATGGTTCATTTTTCGACATATTGTGGCAAGAGAAATCTGCTTTAAATCGAATTGAAGCGAAGAGAACATAGTACGATGGAACGACTATATGCAAAGAGAACAAGGGTGGTGAAGTTTTGGCTGCGATGAGTAGTAAGTGTTCCTGCGGGGAAAACGCCAATGTTTTCGAAGAGGGAAAGCAGTGCTGCGGAAAATGTTATTTAAAGAAGCATGGTAGGCGTTAACAATCATGCGAATAAATGTGGTTTTTTGAGTAGTTGTGGAACATGTAGAACCAGAACATTTTTTATCGCAGCAAATGATATTTTCTCCTTCTAGTTACTGATAAGCAAAGAGATGATTCACTGTGAGCAGCAGATGTAATGTATTAGTGATAGGTGCTGGCGTGATTGGCTGTGCTATCGCAAGAGAACTGGCAAAATTTAAAATCAAAACAGTGTTGTTAGAGAAGGAACCAGACGTTGGTTCTGGTGTAAGCAAAGGTAACAGTGGAGTCCTTCACACAGGTCTTTACTATCCCAAAGGGAGCTTGAAGGCTAGACTGTGCGTTGAAGGGCGATTGATGTTTCCAGAGTTGGCAAATCAACTTTATGTACCCTACAAATTCTGTGGAAAACATGTAATTGCCCGAACAGAAGAAGAACTCGAAGACTTAGAAAGCTTAAAAGCGGTTGGGGTAGGCAATGGAGCGAAAGAAGTAACCATAATCTCTGGAAAAGAACTGAAAGAGCGAGAACCCCATCTGGATGCCCTCTATGCGTTATATTCTCCTGTTGCTGGAATCATTCCTCCTTATCTTTTCACTATTGCTTTGGCTGAGAATGCCTTAAGCAACGGCGTGAAAATTCATGTTAACGCAGAAGTGTCCGCAATAAGACAAGTAAATAGCGGTTACAAAGTAACGACAAATCAGGGAGTCTTCTATGCAGACTTTGTCGTGAATAGTGCAGGTCTTTTCGCAGACAGAGTCTCTGCTATGATCGGCATTGATGATTATGAACTCTATCCTTGCCGTGGCGAATATCTCATCCTTGACAAGAGTTGCCGTGATCTAATCAGCAGCATGGTCTATCCAGTGCCCCCAAAAATTGCTGGAGTTTTGGGTGTTCATCTCACGCCTACATTGGATGGAAACATATTGATTGGACCTAGTGAAGAATTCATAAGCGATAGAGAAGACACAAGAACAACCAAAGAAAAGATTCGGCAACTAATTGAGGGGGCTAAAAGTTTACTCCCGTCAATTCCACTGAATCAAATTATCTACGGCTTTTCTGCAGTGAGATCTAAAATTACTACGCCAGAAGAGAAGGGGTCGCGTGATTTCATAATTAAGGAGGACGTCGAAAACTTTATCAACATGATAGGGATGGAGTCCCCTGGTCTTACCTCCTCTCCTGCCATCGCAAGATTGGTTGTTCGAATGATTAAAGAAAAGATGGATTTGGAAGATAAGATAGATTTTAATCCTATCCGCAGAAGAATCACTCCTTTTAGTGAAACATCACGAACAGAGCAAACTTCTTTGATTAAGACGAATCCCGCATACGGTGAAATCGTCTGTAGATGTGAACATGTTTCCAAAGTAGAAATCTTGGAAGCACTAAACAATCCAATTTCAGAGAAAACAATATCCGCCGTAAAATATCGTACCCGAGCAGGTATGGGCAGATGCCACGGGGGTTTCTGCTTGCCCAGAATTGTGGAAATTTTAAAAGAGGAATACGGTTTGTCCCCTGAAGAGATTAAGTTGAAGAATAAAGATTCGTCTCTATTTATAGGTGAAACTAAAGAGCTAAGGGAGAATAAAAGAAGTGAGTGAGTTACAGGTTCAAGATGTTGATTTACTTGTGATAGGGGCTGGTCCAGCCGGGTTAGCTGCAGCCATCAGTGCAAAGAAAAACGGTCTCCAAAATTTGGTTGTCGTTGAAAGGAATGGCTGGCTAGGCGGCATTCTTCCTCAGTGTATACATGATGGTTTCGGCCTTGAAATCTTCAAAGAACAATTGACTGGCCCAGAATATGCTCAAAGATACATCGATGAGCTGAAGAGATTAAAAATCCCATTTATGCTTGATAGTATGGTACTTGAGATTACGCCTGAAAAAAAGGTGTTCGTTGCTGATCAAAAGGGCATGTTTTGTTTTAACGCAAAAGCGATAGTTCTTGCTATGGGGTGTCGTGAACGAACTCGAGGACAGATTTGCATTCCAGGAACAAGACCTGCTGGAGTGTATACTGCTGGTGTCTCCCAGAATCTCATTAATTTGAAGAATGTGATGGTTGGCAAAGATGTTGTTATTCTCGGTTCGGGCGACGTAGGTTTGATTATGGCGCGTCGACTTACTTTGGAAGGCGCTAAAGTCCACGCTGTGGTTGAGATTCTCCCTCACACCAATGGTTTGCCGCGAAACATTCAGCAGTGTTTAATTGACTATGACATTCCTCTTCTTCTCTCGCACACCGTTACAGAAATTCATGGGCAGAATAGGGTTGAAGCAGTCTCAATCGCACCTGTTGACAAGGATTTACAACCAATCAAAAGTAAAGAACAAAAAATTACCTGTGACACTCTCCTCCTTTCTATAGGTTTAATTCCAGAAAATGATCTATCAAAAAATTTCGATGTTAAACTCAGTCAAATTACTGGAGGACCTATCGTGGATGAAAAGCTTGAAACTTCAGTATCTGGAGTCTTTGCATGCGGGAACGCCCTTCACGTTCACGATGTAGTGGATTTTGTTACACTTGAAGCGGAAAAGGCTGGAAAAAGCGCAGCGGAACATGTTCTCGGAAAGATTAGAAGGGTGAAAAAAATCCCAATAGAAATAGGTGATAAAATTCGATATGTTTTGCCTCAAAGCATCTGCCGTGGTGTTGACCTTGAGTTGTCTATTCGTGTAACCAGTCCCAATGAAGATGTGGAACTTGGTTTTTTTGATGGAGAGACATTAGTAAAGACAAAAAAGTTTCGCAAGGTTCACCCTGCTCAGATGATCAAAATAAAATTGAAGGGAAGCGAAACCAGTGCTGTCAATTCTCTAAGAGTTGAGGTTTTAAAGAAATGAAAAATGAAATGATCTGCATCGGTTGTCCTATGGGCTGCTATATCTCTGTAGACCATGTGGGAACAAAAATACGCCACGTTAGGGGAAATCGATGCAAAGTGGGGTTGAAATACGCGGAAAAAGAGATTTCAAATCCTGAACGAACCCTTACAACTACCGTGAAAGTGAAACATGGTCATCTTCCTTTAGTCAGTGTGAGAACAAACAAACCAATAC
Organism: Candidatus Bathyarchaeota archaeon; assembly: GCA_963775465.1. Classification (GTDB taxonomy): domain Archaea; phylum Thermoproteota; class Bathyarchaeia; order Bathyarchaeales; family Bathycorpusculaceae; genus Bathycorpusculum. The sequence continues at coordinate 34,729 of CAVZIW010000004.1, forward strand.
CCAAAGACAGAATCTTCGACGTAATGAATTTGTTGGCAGAAATTGAACTAGAAGCACCCGTTAAAATTGGAGAACCAATCATACAGAACGTTTTTGATACTGGTGTTAACGTGGTAGCTACAAAAAACATCTTGAGAAAAAAAGAACGTTAGTTGGTGCACCGAAATGTGGCTGTAAGAGTTGCCCAATCTTATCTTTTTTGGAATCTGGCGCATTAGAAAATTATATTGGTGCTTTTAAAGAAACTACAAATTAATGACCTTAAGGCAGAACCATATTCTCATTGCATAAGCGAATAATTAATGATTCGAGGAAATTGGGGTTTTTTGAAATAATTTTCTTAGCTCATTTTTAGCCTGCTCAAGAATTTGCTTACGCTCATCAGGCAAATTCTTGCCGGCGCGATTGACGTAGAAGTTTAGCATACTCATCGCTGATTGGTACGCTGTACCTTTTCGCCTGATGCTTTGTTCAGCCGACTTTTTTAATGAATAAGCTATCTCATTTGGATCCTTTAAAGTGAATACGCCTTGCTCTAAATCCAAAGCATTACTACGTTCAGTAACTACCTTTGACCATTTTTTCAAAACCCATCACCTCGATTAATGAACAAGATTGCTTCGAAATATGTTTGATCAACACAAACTTCGTAAAAGAGCGGCCACTATCTAAGCTCTTTCTAGGGACCATGCTTTATTGACATGTGTAGGTCGATCTCTGTTTTGCTGTTGAAGACTTTGCCGCATATTTCACAATTGTAACTTTGTCTTTCTTCAGATTGCGCAGGTTTGCCTGGTATGGGTATGTTTGGCGGCGGAGTCTCTGGGTGATCAGGAGAATTAGGCATCGGTAGCAAACTATCTTTTTTTGAGGTTTTATAAGTCAACTTAATCACTATGAATTATCGGTATTCTGATTTCTTAAACCTATGTTGTTGTCTTATTGTACAAACAAGCGCTATCTTTAGGGCTTCTTCACAGCGGGGTTACCGTTATAGCTGAAACAGGACAGGATTTAGCTGCTTCTTGAGCGCTGACTAATTGGTTATCGTCAAATTCATTGCTATATTTTGCCTCGTCTGTATTTCCGCCGACAACTCTAGCTTGCTGATTTTGCCCCGATGCAAAATGCAGTCCATCCGTTGCGTAGCATGCCCCTGTTGAAATACAAACGTTCAGGTCAACTTCAACTTTGTATTTTGCCATAAAAATCATCAAGTACATTCTAGTAGATGCTTAATTTTAATTTTCTCCTTGGTACGTTTTGAAATTTTCATCACCCATTTAGTTAGCCAGAAAAAAGAACTTCAACGCTTTTGAATTTTTTAAAAGCTTTTACATCAAAGTAACTTGGTAAACAATGTTTGTATATTGATGTTAGGTTAATGTTTAAAGGTTGCAAAAAACATCATGTCATAAAAAATTAAGTGAACATATGCCGTTTTGTCGAAAATGTGGACGTAGACTCGCCGAGTATAGTGAAAGTTGCCCTGAATGCAGAACATCAACCACTGCTCCTCTCATAAAAATCAAAAAAGCAACAGTTAGCCATTCAGTTGCAGCTACTGCTTCAAAGAAGGTAGCTAAGGCTATTATCCCCGCCAAACCCATCATAATTTCTATCAAAGTCATTGACCAAGATAAACCCGTCAAGGAGGGTGGCCGATCTAAAGCCACTGCTCCTACCAAATCAATTATCCAACCGAAAACTCCTTCACCCGCTACGGTTAACCCCCCGCATGAAATCATAAAAAGCAATGTATCCCTCGAAGAAGACATCATTAACAACCCCCAAGATTACGAAACACAAACTTTCAATTTCGACCTCATATGTCCACATAGCCATTTTTGGTCTGCCGGTAGAGCTGTCATCGTTTCAAATGGAAGAGGATACTGTCCCCGATGTGGTGAACGCTTACGAAAACCCAAGAGCAAGAAGTCTAAAAAGCCTCCGAGATCTAAACTCTTGTAATTTCTGTGATGTCAACGCCCAGCTAAAACAGATTTATGAAACTCAGCCGCTAATTTTTGCGTTTGATATTTTGGTTTCCTCCTTCCTGACTTCAGTTTTATTTCTCCGCTTTTTGCCAGATCAAATCCTGCAACTTATACTTGATCCTCGGATCTTTGCGTGTTGTCTAAGCAGTATACAAATCAGCATTGGTTCAAAAAGGTTGGATAGGAGCAATTGCCCAGGTGCATAGCTTCGAAACATATTCATCAGAGAATTGAATGCTTCATGATCCTTCCTACGTAGCGTCCTAGCAAAGCCAGTCTATGGTGGTTTTTTTAGTTAGTCAAGAAAGTTTGACTAAATATTCTCGGTTTTTTGGGAGTTTAGTCAAGGTTTCTTGATGAAAAGGACTTTAAGACTGGATCTTCAAAAGCAGTTTCGATGAAAATGAAAGCTTACACAGCCTTAATCTTGGCAACCTTAATTGTATCAATTTCATTGACTGCTTCGCCTGTGTTTGCGTCTAGTGCGCCCTGTGTGGGAGTCAAAGAAGGCGACTGGATCGAATACGACATCACGATAGAGGGTACTGGTACTGCGCCGCCAACCCATGACGTGCGGTCGATGAGGATAGAAGTTTTGGTTGTTGATGAGGCGGCGTTCTCGGTGAACCTTACCGCTAGGTACGCCAACGGCACTGTAGGCAGCGCCATTTGGAAATACAACTTCACAGAAGGCAACGTCGGAGGATGGACAATCATCCCAGCCAACCTCAGCCCTGGAGAAACCTTCTATGACTTCTCAATTCACAACAATAAACCCGTCAACGTAACCATACAGCGGGAGGAGCAAAAAATCGTGCTAGGCGCAACCCGAACTGTCACGTATGGAAACGACTCAATAAGACACATTAAAGAATGGGACAAAGCCTCCGGCTTCTTTATCGGTTCCTCAGAAGTCATCCAAAACATCACAAACAAGGATGGTTGGTATATTGATGACTTAACTGTTTCCACCAAAGCAGTCGCCACCAACATTTGGAGCCCCCAAATTATGGGAAACCAAGCTGTTTTTGCCTTGGTTGCGGCAGGCATAGTGCTGGCAGCGGTGATATTTGCTTCAGCAATAATAATCGTTAAAAGAGAACCATTAAGGAGGCTTACTCAACGTTACCCTATAATTGGGAAAAAGTTGGTAGTCGGGGTTTTTACGTTTCTTATGTTGGGGATGGGTTTTTTAGCTCTTATTTTCTTTTTTTGGAATGAGGTCGGTCTCAGTGATGCCCAAATTAACCTGATTATTCAGTCTTACTGGATTGGGTTAATCATAGCAAGCATGGGTTTTAGGAAAGTAGGCAATTACTTCGTGCATGGCTTAGTAATGGCGGTGGTTGTCGTCGCCACTGTAGTGGGTTTTTCTTTGGTTCTGCTTATGTCTCCTCCTAGCGGTGGATCCATGGGCTCATACTTCACTTCTCCGTTGAAGGTAGCAGAAATCGTTGCACACAGCGTTCTATCGATTCCGGCAATAGCATTTGGCGTTTGGTCAGTGGCTATTTGGCGCCCCAACTCGTCAACGTTTCCAGCGAAAAGCAGAAGGATTGTACAGTTAACGGTTATTCTTTGGGTGCTCTCCTTTGTTGCAGGGGTTTTGGGATACATTGCTGATTACACACCCCTTTTTGGATGATTCGATTTCAATAGCCCAACAATACAGCACCTATGTTCCTTAAACCCATCCAATGATTAATACTGATGCAAAAACCTATCGTGGTGAAGGGTTTATTGGTCTACCCCAAAAAACATAAACGTGATACTGTTTTACTGCGATGAAAAAAACTTTTTGCCCTCGTCACCGCATAAACAGCCACCACTAAGAAAATGACAATCAAAGCGCTTAATCCAGCCAATAAAGGTGAAGTAAACTCAGTTTCAGAAGGAGGAGAATCCAAGTTAGATTGATTGTTAGATGGAATTGGGGTTTCGGTTGGGTCCTTGATAGATGAATTTTCAACAATTGCATAGTTGAGGGTTGCCTCCATGTCTCCAATTCTTAAATTCGGATCTCCGGCTCCAACGTTGAAGCGAAACCGATAGTCACCAGTGTATTCGCAGTAAACGTCAAATGCAGCATGACTTGTTTGGTAGACCTCGTAGAGCACGATGTCAGTTGGACATTTTTCTAACCCTTCAATCTTCGATATTTTAAATGCGTACTGAACTGTCTCTGTATTTTTGGTGGAGAAGTCAGTCCAAGTAGGTACATTGGAAACTGCAAAGTTACCTACAATCCTGTCGCCTTCGTTGGCAAAAACTGCCCTTGTAACTGAAGCAGACTCAACTAGCGGAAACGACTCAGAACATACATGGGCTGCTTGACCAAGACCAACAAACGGAGTCAAAAGCAAAATAGAAAGGGTTAACGCAAAAAAAGAAAAATTCAGAAGAGTCCCCTTACAATTGTTTTAAAGCCACGTGAAATTCAGAGGGTCCGCCAGGAGGAACCACAAAGAACACTGTATAGCTTTGCTCTGTCGAGGCGCCAAAGGTTTCTATGTAAGGTTGGCTGGCTTTTATCTCAAAATCTGCGTTTTGTATATCACTTATAATTGGATACAGATCTCCGGCTTTGCAAGTATTGTTACTTCCCCTATCCCAGTAGCCCTTGTATAGGTAAACGTCAGTCCAGCCATTAGCGCCACCAGGCATCTTGGTGCAATTAACCGTTAGCTGCCAGTTCTCATTTGCAGCCACCGTAAAAGGCACGTAAAATGTTGGAACTGAACTGTTAAGAAATCGCAGACAATCACTCTTTGCGGAGACAACAAAATCCATTTCTTTTGTAGGCAGCTGAGTCGACGTATTCGAAGAATCTAAAAAGAAAACAGTAGGTAAACCCACAGCTACGACTATAACAATAGCAACTAAACCTAAGATCTTTTTCTCATTCATTTTTTTCCCTGTCTCATACTGTTTTCTGTAAGTTTAAAAGTCTTCTTGTCAAGATTTCTTGACTAACTAAAAACCTTGTTCTAACAACCTTCAATTTTGCCATCGCTAAACAATAGCCTTTCCCGACACTCTATCAGTTGACTTCGTTTCTGTTTTTACAGTTGGTATAGTTGTAGTTGCTGGTTTGGTGGTTTACCGCAAAAAACACAAACTCAGTTTAGCAATGAATTCTTGAAGAATAAATAAAAAATAGATAAAAGACTAAAATTTAATCTTTCTCTCTCTCTAAAAATTCTTGTTGTTGTTCTACCAACTTTTCGTGCATAGAAAGCAGCTTTTGGAGCCTAGAACTGCAAATTTTTTCCTTAGAATAACACTGGTTTGTCTTTCTATGTTTGATTGGTTCCTCTGCTAAGCAGGAATAATTGCAGATGACCCTGCTATTTTGCCTAAATAGAGAGCACAAAGATAACTTCAAGAACCCGTGAGTGTTATTCTATTATTAGAAGGAGATAATTACATGAGTAAGAGAGGAGAAACTGGAGAGCAGGATCGGTCAAAACCTCAGCCGCAGAAAAAGAAGGATAGAGAGGCTAAACGTAAAGATAAGAAGTCTGCCAGGCTTGAAAGACAAAAGTCCAGATAGGGTTTTGGATAATTAAACAATTCTGTTTATAACTCTCTAATTTTTAAACAAAGAAGAAATAGAGAAGAAATTATTAGTGTTCAAGATTTTACTTGTTAGTGAATGTAAATAATAATATCTTGGCATTTTTAGTTGGATTGAATTTTAATGCACACACTAATAAAGTTCGGAACACCAAGTATTCTTTGAGTCCTAATCAAAACTGAAGCGAGTGTTTAAAAAAGAAAAATAGAAGTTGATTGACCTGAAAGATACAAAAAAAGAGGCAATATGGGGGCAAGTGGAAAAAATTGGCAAAGGCACAAAAGCAAATTACGACTCATCAAATAAGACAATCACATTTTGTTTTAACAGAAACCCCGAAACATCAAGTGACTTTTTGAAAAAATCTCGCGAACGACTCATGCAAGAGTTAAAAGACCTGGGCTATACCAGTTGCATGAAGTATAACGGGGAAGTAATTGTAGATAACATTGGAAAGGAAGATGTGGTTCTTGAAAAGAAAAACCATAAACTCATAATACGATTAAACAAGAAACAAACCGAACAAAAAGCCAAAATAACAGACAGCGATTGATTTCATGCTCGCTGGTTCAATTATACTTGGTTTCATTGCTTTTTATGAGTGGTAAGTTTTTTTAATATTTTTACCCCTTACAATATTCTACTATCCAACCATCCAAACCATATGAAAAACATTTGGGATCGGCTATCCTTGGAATAGGATGTTTGAGATTTTTGCTGTTGTTCCAGCCTCCAACTAACATTTGGGCTCTTGCGTAACAATAACAGCGATCATGGTCACAACCACTGCCATAAACATCAAGGCGAAGAGGGTAAGCGCACCGTTCTACCTCTTTCTTTTGAATGGGCAAGAAGATTCACCTAAAAGAGTATGAGACTGACAGTTTAGCTGAAGATATAAACGCATTCTTTGATCGCATGGTTGATATTGAAAGAATCAAAGTTGGAAATAGACAAACAATTGACACTCTAATTAGCGAAGAAGCGCTTCTATTTGGAAGATATCTGAGAAATGAAAAGAAAGAGTGGACGCCAAGGCTGGTAGTCCAATGACTACGATAAACAAATAGGATGGTGCTGGAATTCGATTTTCACCGTATTCAATCATAATTTCCCTAATTGGAAGGTATTTTGGCTATTTCACATTTGATTTCTGAAATAAGTTCTGCCCTCGACTTTTCTCCCTCAGGTCTATTATCGTCCCAAATTAGGTCTTGTTTTAGACATCTAATTGCTTTGTTGAAATAACGCTGAGCTTCCTTCCATTTTTTATGTTGTATGCAAACTTCTGCTCTCAGACGAAAATTTTCATAGTGTCCCTTATCAAATTCTGTCAATATTCTGGATAATCTGTAAGCTTCTTGCATCTCTTTGTGAAGTCCATCTTTAACAAGAAGATATAGCGAATACCTAATGGTATTTTGGAACTTTCTTCGAGTTGAATCGGACAAGACTCCCAAATTTGGATAATCGAAGTGGTAGACTCCTTTAATCCCTTTTCCTCCTTTATATAAAACTCGCGGAATGCCATAGAATGAGCTAAGTTGAACTGTATCTTGTTCAATAATGCGGAGAAAATCAGTGTTTGGGTCTGGTGCTTTTTTTAAGACCTGTGAACCATCAACCCTTAATGAATGCTCTTGACTCCTTTTTCCAGTTGCTTACTCCATTTTTCTCGATTAGCTTGCGCGGAAATCCAATGGCAGATATCATTTTGTAGGTCATATACGACAATATATACTGGATAGAATTGACTAAGCCAAAATGCTATGGCGTCTCGACTGATTTTCCTTCTCCAATGTGAAGTGAATCGAGCAGGTGTTTTCACTTCAACAAAAAAAATTTCGTTCGAAGGCTTGTTTTCTTTATACAATCTGCAAATATAATCAATCGCGTATTCTGATAGACGGATGGGACTTGAGACCTGAGCAATGGGTTTCAAAACGACCTCTGTTGCAGATTCGCCTACTCCAGCGTTCCTTTGGTCTAAAGGAATTCCTTTGTTTTGAGATATCTTAGCCAAGCCTTCTCTTTTCTAAAAATGGGACGCAACTATCACGCTTATAGCTTTATAACTTCCAGATAAAACTTTGGCTATTTTTAAAAAACGCGTTGTTTGTTTGTCTTGTCTGGTTGTCAAGACTGGGCGCTTCATAAAAAGCCCTAAACTATATCTTCCTAATTTCTTTCAACTTGCCTTATATCAAGTTAAAAAGAAATTTCAAAGCAGCAACAAGAATTATTATTAATACAACTACTACAATAGCATACCAGAGCCACCCAGCTAAACCAGCTTTTAAGTTACGCAAAAACCTCATTTGTCCAATCACCCCTTCTATAACTGACCCATTGTCTACTTAACGATATGTGACTGTGGAACAACAACTACAACCACGCGCGGGCTGAAACAGACTGGCTTACAGGTTGATAGACAGTGACTGACAGATAGACACATTATTTACGAATAGTGTTTGTTGCTGCGGGTGCTTAAGGGTTAGTAGTATAGTAAGAGTATTTTATAAATTGAGAGAAAGAGTAAAATTTAATTAAAAAAATCAGACAATTCTCTGTCTTTTACTGTGTTTTGTACTCCTTGAGATTTTCTAATTCTTCAAGAGATTTGTAGACCGTTATTACATCGCCGATGTGCCTAACGACATTCGTAGGCAAAGACACTGTTATTGAACCCATCATAGGTTTCTTAAATCCAAGAGCTTCACAAGCTTCTTTGGTAAGCTCTACTTGTAAATATTTTAGATGCCACGAGATTGTTTCAACGTCGGAATTCTCGACTTCGCCAAGAGTAAAAGCATCAGAAGTAATTACCTTCATCCCATTCAATCTACTAACTTTCATTCAAAACCACCAAAAATAAGGTCCTCAAGAGACTATTTGAACGTTATTAAAACTCGAATCGTTCCAACAAGCCATTTAGCGTAATCGCAGGTTTAAAAAAAGAAAAATCTGGTTATTTCCAGAGCTTTTTGCCCGTCAACAGCCAAACTACAATCAAGATTACAGCTATCACTAGCAGAATATGTATCAATGACCCGACGCCTGGCAAAGCAAAAAAACCAACCAACCAAAGAACCACAAGAATAAGAACAATAGCTACTATAGTGTTTATCAAATATCCCTTCTATCCAAAAAGGTATGTTCCTAATGGCGCTTAAGCCTATGTGACTGTATGACCACAACCACACACGCATAATAGTTGATTTCAACAACCTTAAGCAAGTTAGAGGTATATATTTTGGGTGCCATAGAAGAAGTAATCAATTTTATCACTGCTGGAAGCATAGGTGGTTTACCACCAATTGTTCTAATGATTATTCCATTTATCATCGGACTTATCGTTGGCTATATTGCCCACAAAATGTTGAAAATAGCAATTATTGCAGCCATAATACTTGTTGTAGTTGCTTATTTTGGGTTTTTCGGTTTAAGCCTTGGCGCATTAAGTAACATTGCAGAAACATACGGCCCCATAGCAATACAATATGGAACCCTGCTAATGGGCATCCTTCCATTAGGCATAGGACTCATTGTCGGCTTCATCATCGGTTTCGTATTCTCTTAAGAAACATGTTCTTTCTGATGAAATTTGGCAAAACCGATGAACAAAGCTAAAATCAAATCAAGTTTTTTTAGAGCAAAGACCGCCAAAATTCGAGAGGACACAGAAATAAAGCGTGAATCCATCTATTCAACAGTTGAAGAGAATGCCAGCAGACATTACCAGAATACGTTCAAGTTAGGTCTAAGATTAAGTCGCGGATTATTTTCAAACTTGGTTGGTGTTAGGGTTCCGCTGTTTTGTGGTCATAAATTAACTTACAATTGTAACCTTAAATGTAAAATGTGTCCTTTCTGGAAAAGACCCAATATAGATTTGAGTACGGAGAATGAAAAAGCAGTTCTTAGACAGATTTATGATTCAGGTGCTTGTGCAATCGCGTTTGAAGGCGGAGAGCCACTTCTAAGAAAAGATTTGGGCGAAATTCTTGCTTTCTCTAAATCTTTACCTCTGCAAACAAGCTTGATAACTAATGGTACTCTTCTTGAATCAAAAATAGATGAGGTAGCCCAATACATCAATGGCGCAATCTACGTTTCGTTAGATGGTCTGGAGAAAACTCATGAATCAATCAGGGGCGTTAGTGGTTGTTTTAAAAAAGCGATTCAAGGCATAATTGCAGCGTCCAAAAAGGTCTCTGTGATAATCAACACTACAATAATGGCTGAGAATGTTGATGAGATTGAAGAATTAGTGAGGTTGGCAAAGGATTTGGATGTAAAAATATCCTTGGCAGTTGCTCATGAGTACTTTGAGGCAGAAGCAGCTTCTCCTGTTAATCTTGAAATTAGAAATATAGCTGAAAAACTTGTTGAGCTAAAGAAGAATGGTTATCCTCTTATGAATTCAATCAGCTATTTTAAAGTCATCGCAAAACAGAAAAAATGGACTTGCAAACCTTGGCTGACAATCAATGTAAGCCCTGATGGATCCTTGGTTTTACCCTGTTATGTTCGGAATGGATATGCGAAGACTGTTTCAGTTCTTGAAACCAGTATCAAAACTGCGATTTCTGAGTATAACTGGAAGAAAACACGGAAGTGCCATGATTGCACCCTGCATTGTTATGTTGAGCCATCTCTTGCTCTTTCCTATGATTTTGGAGCCTTTTTGAATTGGGCATTATGATAAAGATTACAGAACGTCCAGCTTAGCTTATTAATTATTTAGTTTACAGGAGCAAAGTTCTGGTTTTGTACTATCCAGGTTTGTTTTATTTTGTGTTTTTGTAAGTGACCCCGTAACTTAGACACATTGACAGACAGACATTATTCACAAATGTGGATGCCAGAGTGGGAGTAAGTAGTCATATGGGTTTGAGTTCGAGAGTAAAGTGAGAAAAGCTAAAATTTTATCAAACCACCATTTCTGTTATTGGTTCAATGGAAGGTCAATATTAAACCGTGTTCCTTTTCCTATCTCGCTCTCAAAAGTCACGTTGCCTTTCAATGCTTCAGTCAATTTTTTAACGACTGCCAACCCAAAACCTTGACCCTTTGGTTTCGTAGTTACCAAGGGCATGAAGATTTTATCTCTTACCTCAAATGGTATACCTTGCCCTGTGTCCTCAACGCTCAGGAGCGCTTTATCTTTTGTACGTTTCACCTTCACGGATAATGTTCCACCATTTGCCATAGCTTGTATTGCGTTAGAAACCAGATTTGTGAGTATTCGCTTCATATATACACGGTCAGTTATGAGCGCCAGAGAACCCTCTTCGAGTACAAGAGAAATTTGTATTGCTTCAGGAATAATCATACCTGATATTGCTTCGTTTATGATTTTTTCTAATGCGACATTCTCTAAGGTTGGGTTTGGAGTTTTAGCAAAGTCTTGCAGGTCAGCAACTATTTTGTCTATGTAAGACATGTTTTCTTCGATATTGTCAATGCTTTCCTTGATACTGTTTTTGTCTTCACTTTCAGGTAAATGGTCAATATCCTTTTTTGCCAAGTATGTTTCGTTCCATATTGCTTGTAGGGGGTTTCTAATGTCATGCCCAATCATGCCTGCGGTTTGTCCAATTGCCGAGAGTCTTTCAGCATCCTTAAGTTGTTTAACCTGTTGTGAAACAAGCTTTTCCAAATGCTTCATGTGTAAGTCGAGTTTATCTTCAAGGTCTCTCTTTTCTGAAATGTCTTCGAAAATAGCAACTGATCCAATGATTTTGCCATCAGTACCAATCAAGGGAGCCGATGTTGAAGAAACAAGTATTCTTGAACCATCAGGTCTCTCGATTATTGATTCATCGTTGAAGATTTTTTTCACCTTTCAAAGCGCGGTTTGCTGGAAGTTTTTCAGGGGGTAGATTTCGCCATTTGGTTTGAGCAGTTTCATCATTTTTGATGAGTGGTTGTGGGTTTCAAGTTCTAGGGGGTTAACACCATAAAGCTCTATGGCGCGGTCATTAGCGAATGTTATTTTTCCATACGGACTTTCAAGAATGATTATTCCCACGGGAACAAGTTTCAAAATTGAATATATTCCAGTTCCAGCAAATTCGCCATTAAGCTTGTTGGGCACAATATCCCCTAACGATGTTGTTTTAACAAATAGGTTTATTCTCACATATATTTTTTTTGTAAATTGAGCAAATTTAAAACTTCTTTTTCTATTTTTAACACAATCCTTTCTTTCTGGGTTTTTTAATTGTACTGCAAAAACAGAGTCCTTGCGTGCAGAGGGAGGTGCCTTGGAACAGTGGTATCCGTTACGAGAGGTGTTTTTGCTTTTCTAATTCAGCCTGTTTGTTTGTCTTCTTGTCTTGTGTGTGTGAGAGAGAGAGAAAGACTAAAATTTAATGAAGAAAAGCTATTTTGCCTCAACTTCGTCCTTCTTCTTGGCTTTAAAATGAGGGCAAGCTGACTCTTTGGGGTTTACATTAGTGAAATGAAAATATCTACAGGTTCCTTTATTAAAATTGGTGCAATCTCCATGCTTGTATTTGTAAAAATCCATCCTTGGAGCGCCACTTTGAATTCGTTGGATGGCTTTTCGCAACAAACTTATTCTTTTCACCTTCAGTAATTTTAGTACATTTTAAGATAAGGAGATATTTACCTCTTCGTCTTTCTCTCTTTTAACTATTACTTCTTTTGTTCAATTCTATACTGCTGAATTTTTCTGCAACAATACTAATAGAACGGTATGCAATGAAAAAAGGGACGGTTCTGATCGTATTACTCATGGCTATTTTCATTTTTTGTTAGGAACCGAAGGAATGGTCGGAGTTTTGTTGGGCTTACAAAGAAGGCAGGAACTTTTTTACGGTAGTCGCTATATGAGTTGCCAAATCGTTTGATTAGTTCTCTTTCTTCGATGAAACGAATGTGAATGTAAAATGCGCCTAAAAAGACCAGGTATGCTAAAAAGGAAAAACCGGTGAAAATGAAGAAAGTTCCTCCTAGACCTATTATGAGAGCTCCAGCGTATGTTGGGTGGCGAAGAACTGAGTAAATCTCGTTTTTTTGTATCTTGCTCTCCTCTGGGAAATAAAGGTACAAAACGACCATGTAATCAATCCCAAAAACCTGAATCGCTCGAATAACCATCAGTAATCCTGTCAATAACAGAATCACCGCTACCGTGTATCTAATAATTAGAATCGCTGGCGCTGCAATTCCGATGTAGGTTTCAATTGGCGTTGCTAGAAATTTTAGAGGCGAGTTTGACCAAAAAGTTGGAGCGAACAAGTAATAGGGGATATATTGGTTGATCGCACCGGTCAAAATCCAAACGACCCCTCCGAATCCGACAAAAAATATACGTTGGTAAGATGTTTGTCCATACTTCACCTTTAGGCGATTTCGCCAAAACCACATTTGCCATACCAGAATAAATCCGATACTTATAACCAAAATTACACCGAACAATGGATAAAGTGCCGCTAATACAACTGAAGAAATCGAAGGCAGAGAATCAAAAGTAATGTAGGTAAAAAAGGCAACTGCAGCCATTAACAATACAAAGATTGGTAGAATCACAATCTTTTTGCCTGAAAGGATAGGGATTTTTTGTCTAAACTTATCTAACCCTTTTAGGGGCACTCTTAAACCTCAAAAAAATATTGCTGCGCGAGTATAACAAATTATCCTATATTAGCAGATTAGCATCGAGTTTTTTATTGTCACAACCATTTTCTAACTTCACTTTCTTAATTTACCATCATAGAACCCCAGCAAAAAATTAATGAATCAACCCATTTTGGCTTAGAATTGTTGTTGTAGCTGCACAATAACATAAACTAAAAGCCTTGTTTGCATATTTCTATAGATGTGTGCTCTTAGAATAACTAAAAGATCACATTAAACATCAAGCATAATGTTAGCAATACCAATATCACTCAAGTAGATGTGTAAAGGAAGTTTTTTAATGCCTGTACCCAAACCTAAGCCTGAAGAATCCGAGAGGGAATACATTTCCCGATGTGAAAAATTCATGCACGAAGAAAACAATAATAAACCTGAAGGTGAAAAACGCTCAAACCAACAGATCAGCGCTATTTGTTATTCTACATGGCGCAAAAAAAGCTAAGAGCGCACAAAAAAATTCCACAATTAACAGCAACAAATCATTGTGTAGCTACCTTTTTTGTTGTAGATGTAGTTTTTTTAACTCTATTGGGCTGCGAATTTTAAACTTTTTCTTCTTCCAGTCAATAATTAAACTAAGAAAGAAATTAACATGTTAGAGACGTAGATTACTTTGGGTTGCACTCAATTCCTTTAGGGTGCTTTGAAGGTTCTTCTTTATATCTCCGACGTAAAGCGCTCTGTTCTGTATCCCTTTCTGAACGGCCCCTGCCACAAGAAAACCCGCCCCGATGATTTCTCCGACTGGAGAAGGATCAGGAAACACGATACATGCCACTCCAATTTTTATCAGGTTCGACTTGTTGCCTTCACGCCACAGCTTTTTTGCTCTCGAGGTCTCTTTGGCTGTTGATTTGATTGCACTGCAGGTTTCTGCGTAGCATTCAGTTAGTGAATGCAGCGATTTAGCTGTAAGTTTTGCTTTTTCCAATAGTTGAACCTCAATGCACTATGTAGCGACAAAATAGAAAAGCTTTAGAAAAAAAACAGCCGTTTTTTCAGCCTGCTCGCGTTTCTAAAGGCGCCCCAGTGTTAACAAAGCAATAAATCCGCACGGAAAAAGCCAACCAGATTGAAACAATTATGCTAAATGCAAAAACAATACGGTTTATAAAGAAAAGAAACAAAGAAAGAAAACTTCTCATATTTCTGATTGTTTCTTGGAACTTTTAGCAATAAATTACTTTGCAGCAAACCTTTTTCAAAATACTTTAACTATAACAAAATTTTGTTAGCGTTTAAGCAAAAAGAATTTTAGAGTTAATTTCTTTCAAATGAAAACCAATTAATAGTTTAACTTTGACAAAAAGCATATAACTACACACTCTACCTACATATTAGAGGTATTTTGTTGGATATTAAAAAAATTCAAGGGATGAAGGTAATAACTTCACAAGCCTACACTCTTGGAGAAGTGAAAGGATTTGAAATTAACGTGCAAACGTGGGACATTACGCATCTTTATATAAAACTAACAGACGAAGCCGCAAACCAACTCGGATTTAAGAAAAGATTCCGAAGCTCCACCGTTTGTATGGCAGTGGGACTGATAAAAGCTGTAGGCGAATACGTAACAATAGACAAATCATTAACTGAAATAGAAAACTCCCCAGACATAACAGCATGTAAAAAAAAATAGCAATTGTGAAGATATGAATTTGCAGTAGATAAATCTTATAAAGTAATCTCTTGCTAAATTTATCAACTACATGGAGGTATATTTAGTGAAAATAGACGCGGTTATAGGTAAATACATATTTGCTCAGGACGATTTCTTCTTAGGAAAAATCAAAAATATTGTTTTAGATCCACATGGATGGAAAGTTAGCCACCTTGAAGTTGAAATAGACAAGGATGCAGCTAAGGAACTATTTGGAACAAAAAAATCATTCTTAAACAACCTAGCTATTTCCGCAGTTAAAGATGGAGAAAGAGGCATCTCAGACAGAGGAATAGAGCTCCAAGTCACAAAGGGACAACTCAACATATACCTAAGACCCACATCACAATAGATCCTCAGAATCTATTGAATAACTACCTTTTATTTTCCTTTAAGAAGACTTACACCTTATTTCTCTGCAAAAGAGTTATACCAATTCATTTTCAACTTAATTAAGACACATAAATATACTCAGTTTTATTTTATTGTTACACGATGCAAGCTTTTAAAAGCCATAAAATAGCTATAATTGCGGTGTTTTTAGCAGCTATAATAATTGTTTCAGCTTTCGTCGTCCAGAATTATTCTAGACCTTCACCAATAACATCACCGTCACCTTCGCCAACACCAACTCAAAACCCGACACAGACCCCTAGCATACCTCCTACGCCTACAGTTTCGTCTTTCCCTACGTCACCGCCTAATAACTTCAGTCCTTTCCCCTTCATAACGCCGGGTCCCACGCTCAACACTACTCGTTACTTAGGAGAAATTACTCAATATCAAGGCATAGCCCTCTCGCCGATTAACGCTGTCTACCAAAACGCCATTGCAGGATTACAGTACATAGACCAGACAACATACCGCTTAACCGTCACCGGTCTAGTCCAAAATACATTGAACTATACTTATGATCAAGTAGTAAATGACCACCAAACAATCCCAAAAGTGGTGACAATTCTCTGCGTCGAGGGATGGAGTGCAACTCTTCTCTGGGAAGGCATCAGTGTAAATGATCTCCTAACAGAAGCAGAAATCAACCCGGAGACATCTGTTATTATTTTCCACGCATCTGACGGCTATTCCACTGCACTTCCACTAAACTACATCGTTCAAAATAACATAATCATAGCATATAAAATGAACAACGTAACGTTAACCTCTGAAATCGGTTGGCCGTTCATGTTGGTTGGTCAGAATGAGTATGGGTACAAGTGGATCAAATGGTTAACTGCGATTGAAGTTTCAAACGATACAAACTACCTTGGATATTGGGAGATTCGAGGTTACCCCAACGACGCAACAATACCTTAAAACTAAGATTGCTTGCGTTTTTTCCTCTTTAACTGAAGTAAACTCTATAAATAGTATAAAATACAAAAGAGTTTGAATATAACCTTAAGTAGCAACATCAAAACCTTGTCTTAGTATGGACAACCGACAGTTTTTTGTTTATAGTCATTGGAAAACGATCTAAACAATGTCCTGTTTATGCTTTCTTTTAGTCGAAATTACCTATAAGATAGATTTGCAAGTTGTTTTGCTTCTCCGAGGTTAACCAAAATGTTCACATCTATAATAATTGAATGTCAAACTCAAACAAACAGTGTATGTTGCGAATACTGCGTAAACAAGAAAGAGTGCCTGCTTCGATCCGAATTAAACAATAAAACAGCCAAAACAAGTTTTCCGATGGAAAGTGTACGACTTATAATGTTGCACCACGTTTAGAAACAAAAAAGTCGCCTAGCAAGCTGTTATTCTTGGATTATCTCGTAGGAAGTCTGGATTTCAGCTGTTTTTTTCAGCATCGCTCCAACAGGGCAATATTTTTCCATGGAAAGTTGAATGGAACGCTCAACAGCATCTTTGCTGACATTCTTTCCTTTCACGATGTATTTGATTGATATTTTAGTGAAAACTTCAGGCGGTTCTAGAGCCCTTTCAGCTTCAGCTTCCACCCAGTAACCAGAAATGTTTTGACGTTTTTTCCCAAGAATGCTCATCACGTCATAGCTTGTGCAGCCAGCAAGGCAAGCCAATAGAGTTTCCATAGGAGATTGTGATGTTTCTTCACCCCCATACTTTGCAGGTGCATCAAACTTTACAGCAAGACCTTTCTCGTTTTTTACTTCAAAACGGAAATTGCCCTTCCACTCAAGATTCATCTTTTTTCTATTTAAAGACATGACTAATCTTTTGTTTCTGATCAAAAAAAGGCTTGCTGAATTCAACAAAAACTCCACTATAACAAGACCTCAATACAGAAGCATATAACCAGATAATGCCAGAAATAAAAGCATTCCAGTTTTCTTCAACATGACTTTTTTGATTCTTTAGCTTTTTGTTGTTATCTTCAAATGCAACAGATCCCAAATAAAAAACAGCCAAAAAATAGCTTTGTCTTTTTTGCAAAAACCTATTTTCTTCTTTCAGATAAAAATATCAAACCCACCTAGACTTCGCGTGAAAAAATTCCAAACTGACATCTCGAATAGTTATTCCGCAAAATAAAAGAACCGCATCCACTGATTAAAAAGGTATGAAAACAGAAACAAAAGCTCTCAATACCCATTGGCTAGATGAGTTAAGCACAAAAGAAGCTGAAAAAGCAGGTAAAGATGGCATTGTTGTAATTTTTCCTGTCGGCAGCGTCGAAGAACATGGCGACCACTTGCCCTTGTGCACAGATAGCATTCAACCCGAATTCATCGCATTAGAAGTTGCCAAGAAAACGGGGTGTCTTGTTGCACCTCCTCTTCGGTATGGCATCTGCAACGCAACCCGAAACTTTTCAGGCACACTAACCATAGATTTTAACACATTCCACCGGATGGTTCACGCTATTCTATCAGAGCTAGTACGAAACCACTTCAACCGAATAATAGTGCTCAGCGGTCACGCTGGAAGCTCCCATATGGTAGCGCTGAGACTAGCTGCCCAAAAAATTGTAACAAAAAAAAATACAGATAAACAAGAAAAGAGAGTTCGGATCATGGTACTTTCAGACTACGATTTCGCGGAAGAAATAGCCCCAAAATACGCTTCTAATGATGACGGACACGCCGGCACAATCGAAACATCTCGAATTATGGATATAAAACCGGACCTAATCAAAACAAAAGGTTCTAAAAGCCACCCAAAGATGCCACGCTTTGAAGTCGTAGCCCACCCCGAGTTGTACTTTCCAAGTGGAGTCCACGGCGACCCCACAGCAGCAACAGCCAACAAAGGTCAAAAAATAAATAAATACATCATAGAACAAGTCAGCGAACTAGTCACAAAAATAAAAGAATAGCATCAGGTCTAATAATATAAAAAAATGTGGAACGGGGGCTTAACCTATTTTTTCTTTGGTTTTGCACGCGTTTTTACTTTAGGTTTTGCTGAGGCTTTAGAATCAACTTTCTTTGCAGGAGCTTTAACCGGCTTCATTGGCTGATCACAGCAAATCAGCTCACATGTATCTTCACATTCACAGGGACTTTCAATTAATACAACAAGACCACAGTCATCGCACTTGTACTGATCACCTTTTTTTCTTGCCAAAAAATCACCTTCTAAAAAGTTATTAATACAACAATTGTAATCTGAAAATATAAAAATTTCTAATTTGAACTTATCCAGATAAATTCTATAGATAACTCCAAAGTCCATCCGAAAAATTTTCGCGGGATGCTAACAGAAAAAGTTATAGCCACAAGCCGATTAGTTCTATTCGTGATTTGCTATGCAGTTTTTTACTGTCACAGACCAATCAAGCGTTAAGCATAAAATTCTAGCAATCCCTCTAAACCAAAAAGAAATGATAGAGTTGATGGGACAATGCGAAAAATGCATACCATCCATCGCCATTTCATCAATGGTCCGCGCAGGACACCCCTACGCCATTATTGATTTTGGAGCCGGTGGATCTTGGAAAACAGCTATCGCACTTGACGAAACTTCAGAGGATGGACACCCAATCGGCGAAGAACTAACAATAGGCGATGTCTTAACCGTAATTCTAACATCTGACCCAAACGCCATCAAAGTCTCAAGAGACAAAGTCTACCTCAATGTACCACTAGAAAACGTTCTAGCTTTCAGTTTCCTCTACACCGCCGATATAGCTGAAAACTATACGCTCTACAAAATGATCAAGCAGCCAAAAGCAGAATAAACCCAATTAAACAAGATAACGCAAAAACCAATCCGCCGACAGTTTAGCTACAATCTCCAATTTTCCTGATTCCTCAAAAAGATGAGTTGCCTCAGGAATAATCTCCAACTTATTTTTGTTAGCCATTTGACTTTGGGCTTGACGGTTTAACTCAATAACCTCAGTATCCCAGCCACCTACTAATAGAAGCGTCGGCGCAACCACATCATGAAGATAATCACCAGCAAGATCTGGGCGTCCACCTCTAGAAACCAGGGCAGAAATGTATTTTGGCAATTTAGCCGCAGCAATCAATGCCGCCGCTGCACCAGTACTTGCTCCAAAATACCCAAAAGAGAGGCTTCTTGTAATTGGGTCGTTCTTAAGCCATTTTGTCGCGCCAACAAGACGATCAGCTAATAATTTGATGTTAAAGCGGTAATTTGCTGTGATTATGTCTTCTTGCTCTTCTTCTATTGTAAGTAAATCAAAAAGCAACGTTGCAATTTTTAATTTGTTGAATTCTTTTGCAACATATTGGTTTCTGGGGCTAAACCTACCACTTCCGCTTCCATGAGCAAACAACACAATGCTCTTAGCTTGAGCAGGCAAATTCAAGTTACCTATAACAACTACATTTCCAACGCGAATTCTCAACTCTGATTCTTGAATGTTCAAACTACAACATCTCCTTTATATCCTTCAACAACGTCTTGTCGATTCTGCTTTAATAACTGAATAACTTCTTCATCGCTAGTTTGAGAAAAATCAACATAAAATTGCCCGATAGCTTGGAAAAACTCTGGAGTGAAAAGACAAACAACATTATCAGCTTGCTTTTCAAGCTCTTTTATAGTCGAAGGCGGACCAACAGGAACAGCAACGGTCACACTAGCTGCACCACGATTTATTACCGAAGCCAAAGCTGCTTTCATGGTTGAACCCGTAGCTATTCCATCATCAACTAATATAACGTCAAGCCCTTTCATATTTGGGTAGGGCGTATCTTGTCGATATACTTTGAGCCTACGTTCAATCTCCCGTTTTTGACGCTCACTTTCTTCTTCTAAATATTGCTTGCTTACTTCCATATACGCCAACAAGTTAGTATCCAAGATCGTGGTTCCATCCTCAGTCATAGCACCTATAGCCAACTCAGGATTACCTGGCGCGCCAATCTTACGAGGAATAATAACATCTAAAGGCAAGTCGAGTGTATGGGCTATCTCAAAGCCCACAACAACTCCTCCGCGGGGAATTGCCAGAACTATTCCATTTTTAAAAGTTAACTTCTTAAGGACTAAAGCTAAACGTTTTCCAGCGTCAACTCGGTCAGAAAAATAAGCCATAATAAACTCCTCGAAAACTCTTATTCTAACCAAATAGTAAGCATCCTTTAATATAAAAATCCTATAGCCAACCAGAAGGACCAATGAAAAAAGTCTAACTGATTGCAAGTACAATTATCATTTGGCTTCGTTTAGGCAAAAGATAAAAACAGATTTTGTCATACATATGTAATACGGAAAAAAATGGAAATCATAAACGTAAGATTACCCGACAAAGTAACTTCAGAACTCGACAAGCTATCAAAAAAACACAACCTCACCCGATCCGAAATCATACGTCAAGCCCTAACGATCTACCTCCACATAACAGAAAACGTTGGAACAATGTTAAGACCAATAGTTTTCCAAATAAAGCCAGCCCAAATATCCTACACCCGAAGAGGCGATGTATCTATCCTAAAAGTACCCACCGGCCACGCAATCGTCATCGGATCCACCTCAACCGGAGCCGTCGGACCCAAAGAAATGGACAAAGTCAAAGTAAACGGCACAATTTTAGGAAAATTTCTAGGAAGAGTTGCATTAATGGACGTAACCGCAACAGGCGCATTCCCACTAATGTTGTCAGTTACCCTTGGCGTAGAAAAAAACCCTACAGGCAACTCCATTTTGGAAGGTATTAGACGCGAAGCCAGAAGCATCGGTCTAGATCCAAACCAAGTATTAATGGAAAACACCGAAGACAACTTTGAAACCATGCAAACTGGCGCTGGATTAACGGTAGTCGGTTTTGCTAACGAAGACGAATTAAGGATAGGAAAAACATGCCCAGGCGACTTGATCGTAGCAATAGGTAAACCCAAAGTTGGAAACGAAGTCATATCGGCAGAGGTAAGAGGAGAAATCGCCGATCTCAAAAATGTAGCTCAACTTTCCCAGAAAAAATATGTTCACGACATTTCTCCCGTTGGAGGCTTTGGCATCGCTAGTGAAGCTAGAATGATGGCTTACGGCGTCGGCAGGCAAATAAAACTCGCAGAGGTTATTAGTTTGGATTTAAACAAATCAGCAGGACCAGCAACCGTAATTTTAGTCACTATCGACAAGGACAAACTCGAAGACTTAACCGACCTGATTCCTAAACCCATAAGCGTTGTTGGCGAAATAATCTAACTATTTCAGCATATGCCCATTGCGGTCGATTTCTCCCCAACGAATCCGAGTAGTAGAAATTGGAGCTTGGTTTTCGGCTGGAATCATGTTTACTGTGACAATTTCAAGAAGAGAAAGTCCTGCTTTTTGCCTTTTTTCATTTATTTTTTCCGCAGTTTTTTGTGTTTCTTGACTTACAACTAAAGCCTCAAGCCCTTCAAGAGACATTGTTTGCCCATAGGGATCGTCCAAAGGCACAATTTCGAATCTGTGGGTGAAACCTGAATCGCTTAAAAACGTTTCAAGTTCTTTTTGTCTCTCAGCGTACGATGCTGTCTTGTGGGGTTTACCCATTTTTGAAACAAAAGCATCTGAAGATAAACCTATGACAACTTTTTCGCCAATTTCAAAGGACTTGCAAAGTAGTGCTTTGTGACCTCTGTGCAGTTCGTCAAATGTCCCTCCGACAGCTACTTTCTTGAATCTTCTCATCTTGTTAACCTAGCGCCTTGGAAATCTATTTTGCTAACTATTACTTGTTGTGAGGATAAAACTTGCTTAAAAGCTTCCGCTACTTTAGAAGAGTTTTCCTCAAGCACCAAAGCGTGCGTTGCCTCACCAATCATGTTTTGAGCTGCACCTACCGCACCAGCCTCTTTTGCCACTTCTACAAGTTTACGGGTTCTTTCAGTTGCAAACCCTGCTTTTTGAGAGAACTCCCAGCAGCAATCCAAAAAATTCTTTAAAGTAGGCTTCTGAAGGATTTTTTTCATCGTTTGTTTACCGTAATCATTAATTTCTTTCTTCCTTTCATAAGAAGATAATATGGGCTTTTTTGGAATACTCGATTTTACAAACCCAGCGACAACAACATAGTTAGGAGATAATGGAATGCGGTCAATTTGGCAGATTCCAGGCGCTCCTGGCTCAACCACGAGCACGCAACCGCCGCTGAAAGTTAACGAGCTAACTGTACCTAAACCTGTTTGGCACTTAATCTCAGCTACATGCGCCAGCCTACCGATTTGATTGTAAGTTAATGGTAAACCTAACGCTTCTTTTAGTGCTAAACCGGCAGTTAAAGCTCCGCCTGCGCTGGTGCCAAAGCCTGATCCGACCGGAACATCGATTTGGTGTTCAACGGTAACATCGTATTTTGCGATGGACCGGGCAAAAAGTGTCTCCACTACTTTTTTTGTGGTTTTAGCTTCCGGAGAAGGTTTAGAATTAATAAAGATACTTATGCAATTATTTTTTGCTTCGTTAACAGTAACTTTTGTACGGACACCTTTTTCAAGACCAAACCCACCACCTCTGGCGCCTACTCTTTCCAAGTTAGAAATGGGCTTGTTGTTTTGGGTGTCGTGGATTTCAAAGAAACTCGAAATTGCCGCTGGAGCAAAAGCTCTGGCTGTTCTACTCAATATTTTCGCCTTTTAGTTGCTCTCGGTTTCTTTGCTTCAGAGATGGAAAAGCGCGATAACATACTTTGATTATTGGTGGTCCAGCCAGAAGAATGAATGGCAGCTCAGTTGCAAATGTCCAAACGAAGATCGGAAAAACTAGTGATGCTGAGAGAGGTGCACCAAAGAAAGTCAGGAAAAGTGGGCTTACTGCCCACACAGTTACTGAAAGTAACCCTGCTCCCGCAGCTTGCCCAACCACGGCTGCTATGGCATAGCTTCTCCATTCTTTCCACCGAAAAGCAACTAGCGTAATAACTGTGAGGCTTAGAATAACCGTTAATGTGAAAGATATAGAAAAGACTTCTGTTGATAATCCAGTATAAGCTGTGACGTCTGGAAGCAGAACAAGTGTGGGTATTAATAATCCAAATGCAGTCACTACGACTCCAGTAATTGCCTGTCTTAGGCTTATGTTTCTAATTGATATGTAGCCAATTAGGAAAAAGAGTATGAAATTGGGGGGCACACCAGCAGCTAAACTCAATGGTGCATTTCCGTGCACAAACATATCCCGTATGAAGATACCGATTGCTCCACTGATTCCGCCAACCCATGGACCATAAAGAACTGCAATAACGGCAGGTATTACAACTGCAGGCAAGAAACCAATGCCAAAAAAATTCACGTTAGCCGTAGAAATTCCGACAATGGCATAGAGTGCTGCACAAATTCCGGTTACTGCAACGTCTTGTGTTTTCAAATACGCCAACTTCTAGGTATTTTTAAAATTCTAACAACGTGAGGCAAATAAGCATTCCGTAACTATTGTTTAAACATGTTTAAACTTAGGCTACGACAAATGTTATATGTTGCACTTGGAAAAGTCCAAGCGATTCCGCTTATGCTCAACTCCTCTGGGTTTTAACCTCTAAATGTTTTAAAAAACTGCAAATAGAGGTAAAGATAAGCTTATTCGCATTTACTTTTTATGCCGTTTAATTCTATCTGTGCGCTGCTCTTTTTTGCGCCAATCCCTTTTGCGCTGCGTTTGCATAGAGAAACGTTCTTGGCGTGGAACATCGACTTTTCGATACCTTGAAATATTCATGTAAAAAGTAGAGCTGTCGATTTTGTTTTCATTAAGATCCAAGATGTTTTGGTTCAGTTCCTCTTTTGCCCCTGGGTCGCTTGCCTTGTCGAATGCTTCTTCATAAACAAGGTATGCAGCGTGGAATGGAAAATTTTTGGGGTTGTCGATTAATAGTTTCTCTGCTTGTGGTTCAGGATTGGTTTGTTCGTTGGGTTGTTCAGTCATGGATATTCCGCTTGTGATGTACGCAAACATTGTATTTTCACCCTTTTATAGGTGTCCCCAAAAAAACTAGCTAAAATAACCATTGGCTTTAACGTATCAGTAAAACCCTAATTCTGTATACTAAAATAGTAAGACTTAATACACCGTAAGTCTTCGTGTTAATACGAGGTACAAAAATGCCAACCAAACAAACAGACGCCGTAAAATACCTCGTAAATTGCCGCAACCTCGAATATGCAACGTACTCATTATACTCAGCTGTATCAAAAAAACTTCAGCGACCCGAAATAAACTGCATATTACGCGGGATAGCACAAGACTGCTTCAAACACACAAAAGTCATCGAAGAATTGTTTAAACCTCTTTCATTTGCAAGCTATGAAAGCGGAAAAAACGACAAAAACTACAATAAACTATCAGCAGAAATAAGAAAGTACACAAACAATCTTGCTCCAATAGAGATTTTCAACGATGATGAACTCCCAGATCTTTTAAACGACCTAACTGAAATCGAAGATTGCCTGTCTGACTTTTACTCTTACTTTATCGACTCGCAAATGTTAAAACAATTCACAGATCAATTGTCAACCGTTACTGACATAACCTCAGAAAATCTGCTCTTCATCCTTAAAATCCTAAAAATCGACAAACTAAAACACAGAAACATGCTAGTAGAGACTTTGCACTTTTATAAAGAAAGCAAGTTAAGAAACAGAGATACAACTCCCCTCGTGCGATTCCAAAATCCAGACGCTTGGATACATTATTAAAGATCACAACTATTGAAAATTTAATGCGGCCTATTCGAATTCTGTTCAACCAAACGTGATAAAAAAAGCTTTAGAGCCTAAATAGCCAATTCTTCAAGAGATGCCTCAGTTGAACAGTGCTCACACCCTGCAAAGAGATTCTAAAGACGCTGAGAATATAATTACATCATACTCATTTATTGTCTATCAAAAGTATGCCTCGCGCATTAAAGCGAGGCAGCCCGTCTAATAATCCGAAAAAAATAGTAAAAGTTAATGCTAAAGGAAACGTCTTATTTTTTTGGCAGCTTGTTCCAAAGAATCTTTAGGACGTTCGTTAGTTGGATTTCGATACGCTTTGCCGTGACTAAAACCCTCCTCAGGCATCAAGGGAATAACGTGTACATGTAAATGAAAAATTACCTGCCCAGCTGCCCGCCCATTGTTCTGAACGATCCTAATTCCTTTGACGTTAACGGCATCCCTTACCGCGTGAGCAACCCTCTTTGTAATCTTGAAGAGATACGCGACTTCTTCTTCAGGAGTTTCATAGATGTTCTCATAATGTTTTTTTGGAACCACCAGAGTGTGCCCCTCGTTTACTGGTCGATTACTCAAAAAAGCAACAACGCGATCATCTTCGTAGACCATGCATGCTGGCGATTTCTTTTGGATTATTTGGCAGAATACGCAGTTTTCAGACATAGAGACCATACCTTTTGCAGTTTGTTAGTAGGATATAGCTTTAATACAATTTCACCATTTCAATAATACTTTATGGAAACTCTAGTTGATGATATCGGCAGTTTTCCTTTGCCAGCGGGAATTAAAAGAGAACAATATGCCAAAGCGTACGAACAGGCACGAGAATTAATAATTAAAAAGCAAGACCCATTCAAGGATAAGTTTGTCGAAAAGAATTTCTGCACAATAGTTGTCGAATCCTTTAAGAAAAAAATTAGCACAGGCATAGATGTAGTGAATTTTCCTCAACATTACAGCGGCATCAAACAGGTCGGTGAGGCCATCCATGAAGCTATGAATAAAGGTTCATTTGTTGTCGACCAGGAAAAAGCATTCTTACCCGAACTCTACGTGCTAAACCAAGAAGCTAAACGCTTAAACGAAGAGCATGGTAAAAAAATTGAGTTACGAGTATCCATTTTTGGTCCAATCGAGCAATACCTTGCAGAAGTGGGAGCAACAGCTTACCCTGACGTATTGGATGGATTCTCTCAAACCATTAATCGCTTTGCAAAGAACAGTATCTTAAACAACAAGTACATCGAAACAAAGGTGATTTCAATAGATGAACCAAGCCTAGGTCACAGTAGCTTCTCAGGAACACCAGAGTTGGTTCGTGAAACTCTCGAAAAAGCGTACGCTTTTCAGGGTCCCACTAAACAGATACATCTGCATTTTGCCTCTGGAATTCACGAATTACTTAACGTAAAAGGTATCGATGTTTTATCGTTTGAATATGCGGCTTCACCCAAAAATATTGATGCCATTCCTAAAAGTGTACTTGAGAAGGCTGACAAACAAATCCGTGTAGGCATAGCTCGAACTGACATCGATTCCATTTGGGCAGAACTCTATGAGAAGGGCATAACTCAACCGTCAGCAGAAGAACTAGTTGAAAATGTGGAAAAGATAAAGAAAAGGTACAAATTTGCCAAAGAAAAATATGGCGAACGGATGACTTTCACTGGTCCTGACTGCGGGTTAGGCGGTTGGCCCAGTCAAGAGGCAGCCACACTACTTTTGAAGCGTACAGTTGAAGCGGTTAAAGCCAATTAGCTGCTTACTCTGACGTTTCTTCAAGAGTCGACGATTCGGGTTTAGAGGCGCTTTTCTTGATTAGTTTCTCAGTGTTCTCTCCAGTGGGTAGTTGTTTGAACCCATATGTGCCAACTGGTGGCCAACCTGCTTCAGGCATAGATGAGGGTATTAACATTATAGTGTTTGTGCCTGATTGTTGACCTAGCTCGTAGATTATATTCATCCATCTAAGCCTCAACCCTTCAGCGCTTGACTCGTACATTTTTGCAGCCTCAATCATTTTTTGCGATGCTTCAAACTCGGCAGTGGCTAAGGTTACTCTTGCGATACGTTCCCGTTCTGCTTGTGCTTGTCGACTCATGGCGTCTTGTAGGTTACCAGGTATAATCACATCGCGAACCTCGACGGCGGTAGCCTTTATGCCCCATGACTCGGTTTTTTCGTCTATTATTTCACGCAGATGGGCACCGACTTTTTCACGCTCAGCAAGCAACTCGTTTAGGCTAACTTTGCCAATAACCTCTCTAAGAGTAGTTTGTGAGGCGAATTGAGTTGCTTGGTAGTAATTTTCTACTTGCAAAACGGCTTTCTCTAAATCCACGGGTTTCATGTAAAGCACTGAATCAACATTTACTGGAACGTTGTCTTTAGTTAAAGTTGACTCAGTTCGGAACTGAATTGTATCTATCCTTGTTGAAATCTTTATTGGTGCTCTGTCGATTAAGGGAAAAAGATATGCTATTCCCGGACCTCGCAAACCGACGTATCTTCCTAATCGCAAGACTGGTATACGTTCCCATTCTTTCAGAACTCTAATACCACTTAAGAAGAAAAGTGCAACCAATATTGCAACAAAAGCTAAAACTGGAGTTAAAACATCAACCATTCTGGGTACCCTCGACTAGTGGTATCTGTGGTTTAAAGAGTTAAGCTTTTTGCTCAGCCGGTTTCACGATAAGAAACATGCCTTCCATATCCATAACTTGGATTTGCTGTCCTTTGAAAATAGGTGCCTCTTTGGCGGTTGCCTGCCAAAACTCACCCAACACGCGTACTTCCCCGTTTGGGTTAAGGTCCGTTGTGGTAATGCCTGAAGCGCCGATGATGGCTTCCTTACCAGTTTTTATGCGTCTGTATTGGGCTTTTACACCTACATAAAAAAGCCAAGCAGCAATTCCAGCAACAATAAGAAGAGTGATTGCCAAAATTGCTTGTACCGAGAGGGCTATTCCCAAATAAGACATACCGATGCTTGCTGAAAAGATTAGCACTCCTCCTATTACTATCAATATTCCGGCTATGAGGGCAAGCCAAGCATGCATACAAATCCCTAAATATACTGTAGAAAGAATCTGCTTATAAGCTATTTACTTAATCTCTTAAATCTTAAAAAGAAAAATGGTTAGTTCCAATGTTCGTCAATGAACAAACTTAGTGATGGGTCTTCGCGTGAAACGATGCTCAGTTGCGGTATTATTCCTGGTCTTTTGCGCAGTGGCGGAGTCGGCATTGGAGATGGGGGCTCAAGCTCTAAGGGGATTTTGTTTATCAGTCTTCTTCGCCTCCGTGAGTGGTTGGGGTTATTGTTGTTTCAATTAGGTTTTCTCGGCGGATTATTGTGACTTTGGTTTCTTTGCCTATAACTTCTTCTGCAAGCAATCGTGGAAGGTCATAGAATTCTGTTACGGTTTTGCCGTTGAACTTGACAAGGACATCCCCCATGGCTAAGCCTGCTTGACGAGCAGGAGAACCGGGCTCAACAGAGAATATCATAACGCCTGTTTCCTGATCTAAACCTGCTTGTTCAGTGATTTCCTCTGGAATTGCTACTGTATTTGCAACTATGCCCAAGTAGCCCCGTTGCGGGACTCTACCAGTCATTAGGCGATCAGTAATACCTTTTATTTTGTTTATAGGTATGGCGATACCTCTTTGCCAAACGTAAGCTGTGTTTATGCCGATTAGTTTGCCTTCAACGTCGATGAGTGGCCCACCGCTGAAGCCGGGATTTAGTTGCGCGTCGGTTGCAATTATGTTTTCCATTGCGGTGGCGCCTCTCCAACCTCTGATAGTGCTGTTTACGCTGGTAACCATGCCGCTGGTTGCGGTTGGTTGGTTACGGTTAAACGGATTTGCTAACGCCAAAACGTATTGCCCTACGCTAATTTTTTCTGAATCGCCAGTTTCTATCGGTGTAAATTCGCCCTTCTCTGCTTTAAGCAAGGCTATGTCGTTATAGGCGTCGGTTCCGACGATTTTTGCGTTGACTATTTTTTCGCCTTGACCGATTTTGACTGTTCCGCATCCCTGAAGTACGTGGTTACAGGTAACGATATACCCGTCTTTTGTTAGGACGACACCTGTACCACGGGACATTTGAGCTTTTACGCTCACCACTGATTCTGAGATTTTCTTAATCAGCAGACTTGTGGCGTCTGAGAGTGATTTTAGAACTGCAAAGGAACTAGTTAGTTGACTCATTCCATTTTTCTCCAAAAAAGTATATGGTTAAAAGAGTATTTGTTGACTAAGGAAAGCTAAAAGTCAGTCACAAAATTAGGCGATAGATAAACCGCCATAGTAACCGACGGTTCTTGCCATATTGTGGCTTGCTCTTTTTGAACTTATACAGATTTTACCGATAAGTGACATCAACTGGTATGACGCTTTCAAAGCAAAGTCAATGTTATTGTTAGTTAAGAATTTGGCTTCGATGTTCAAGACCGTTCCTTGAATGTGGGCTGCTATTTGTATGGCCCCATCTTCAGTTATCCATTTTAGGATGACACCTTGACTGTTTTCGGATATGCCGAACCAGCGAAGTGAACCGAACCATTTCCCTTTCAGGTTAAGAATAAGCCGATGAGTCATGAGATCAGAAGGCAGGTAAGTTTGTATCAGTGTGGTTGTTGGGGTTTCCTTACTTGGCGAGCTAAGCTTAAGCTCGGTTATTTTGGGGGTCACCCTGTAACCTTCAAGTCCTTTTTTAATTATTTCTTCCTGTTCCAATCGGCTTAGGATGCGTGAGAGCGTTTCTGGATGGAGCCCAGTTCGGCGTTTTAGTCCATCAAAGGTGAAGGCAGCTAAGTCTTCTGTTTCTATTAGCGCCAAAATGTCAGCATCGCGTTCGCTAAGAGAATAATCATCGGGTAGGCTTTGCCAATTAACATTGAGAACAGGAACCATTAAAATAATGAGTGTTTTCATGTCGCTTTTGAAGGTTTTGGAGCACTTTAAGACAATCCATGAATTATTCCTGTCCAATCGGGATGATGAATTCAGAGAAGTTTTCTGAGTTAGTTTGAATGGACCCCAATGCCAGAAAACTTCTCGAATTCAACCATATTGGCGAACAAATAGTGCCAGTCCCAATATGCAATATTCACGTTGCTACTACCACAAAAAATCGTGGTTTGACTCTTCAATACTTCTGAACAATTCGAGTCGAGGTGTCCCTAATAATGTGGTGGCTGCACAATAAAATTCGACTTTTCCCCAGAGATCTTTGCAAACTTTGAAATAGTTTTCTGCCTGAATTGCGGATTGCATTATCAAATCATCAAACAGCCAATCGAAATTATAGTAAAATCTATGCAATCGTCTAAAATGGAGCAACATTTTAACACTTAAATGATTAAATGATATCAATGAAAGAAACAGAAGTCAAGATACTCGAAGTCAATCGGGAAGAAATCGAAAAAAGACTCGTTAAACTGCATGCTAAAAAAATCTTCGAGGGTAAGATCCAAACCTTATTTTTAGACTTCAAAGATTCAGAGATAGCTAAACAAAAAAACTTGCTCCGCCTGAGAAAAAATCCGCAAAAAACTGAATTAACCTACAAGAAAGTTAAACGCACTCAAACTTTCAAGATAGCTGAAGAATATACAGTTGAAGTTTTAGACCCAGATACTCTGCTAAAGATTTTGGAAAACTTGGGGTTAACGGTAACTAGCACGATGGATAAGTATAGGTTGAGTTACAAACTAGACAATACTCAATTCGATCTTGACAAATACACAAGTGAATACGCGTTTATCCCCGAATTTCTTGAAATCGAAGCAGAAAACATCGACAAGATCCATCAGTATGCTGGGCTATTAGGTTTCAAATCTAAAAACTGCCTACCCTGGTCTACAAAGGAACTAATTGAACATTATTCTGAACGCAATGAAAAAACAGAAAAATCAAGATAGCTTTGGTTTTTTGGCAGATTTTGAACTATTAGATTTTAACGCTGCTTTGACTTTCTTGGGGGCAACTTTTCTTCTTGGTGAAGGTTTTTTTGGGGCGTTCCACGAAGGGTATTCACCATGCTCTTTCTTGAAACTTTCAAGAAGCTTTTTTTGTGTTGCTTTCGGATTATCGCTTGTCATCCAGCTAATAGCTACTTTTTCAAGATAGCCATTCTCTAGTAGCATAGAGTTGATTTTTCGGTTTTTCTTGCCACCATAACCAGAAAGATAGCCGCCTAAGACCCGTTTTGGTGGTTTTCTTGATCTTCCGATGTACAATATGTCAGAGACGGGTTTTCCAGCGAGTGTTGAGTCAACTAGAATCAGTATGCTACTTTTATCGACAGGCATAGTTGAGTATGAAAGTTCTTTTATAGGAACGAAAGCTGCAAAACCATTTTCTTTAAGAGTGATAGAATTCATATTTCTAATTAGCTGGGCGCAAAATTTAACCTTTGCTATATAAACTATTTTCAGCATATGTTCTATTTCCGATGCCTTATGACATTTTTTCTCGAAGAAAGAAAACGGTGTTGGAATGCATTGGAAGGTTCCACTCTTTGAGCATGAAATTTTTGCTTCTCGAACTAAATGTGCCTATGTCAGTTATTGCCCTAGGAAGCGCGAATCCTGACACAAAACATCAATAACGGTAACAAAAATTTTTTAGAATGGGTTTTGTATAAATATCCAGTCGTAACCATTTCTACTCAAAGATAAACGATCAAAATGAAATCAACTAAAACTCTGGTAAAGACTTTGTCAACTTCAAACAATTTTGATTCAGAGATAAACAATAATAAAAACCTAGATAACCCCAGCTATTTTCTCAACAGAGAACTCAGTTGGATAAGGTTTAATGGTCGAGTCCTTGAAGAAGCGCACGATCTGTGGCATCCTCTGCTGGAAAGAGTAAAATTCATGGCCATCTGCGGCAGCAACCTTGATGAGTTTTTTATGACCCGAGTAGCTAGACTTATAAAGAAAAACAAGGTTGGCTCCAACGAAAAATCCATGGATGGGATGAGCTTCATGGAGCAGATTCAAGCTACACGCAAGGAAATAATTCCATTAATAGAAAATCTTTCAAATTGTCTGAGAAACGAACTCGTCCCAGCTTTAGCAAAAGAAAAAATCTATTTGGAGACTTTCAGAGATTTATCAAAAGAAGAAAAAGAAAGTATGCGTGATTTCCTTAAAACAAAAATTGTTCCATCAATCAGAGTCCCCAAAGTCGGTTTTGATAGCGTATCAATTGAGAATCTACACATAACGCTTTTTATCACAGGTTTTAATAATCAACCCAATTTTTGTATCCTTCTAGACGTGCCCACCGAAGAATTTGGAAGACTTATACCCATTCCAAAAAGTGAAAGCTATTCCGAGAAAAAATCAGTTGGAGAATACCGGTTCGTATTATTAGAAGACCTCGTAGTAAACAGCCTTGACATAATTTTTCCGACTGAACAAAATCTAATTGCATATCCATTCAGGCTGACGCGTAACGGAGAAATAGATATCCTGATGAACGAGTCCGCAGATTTCCTAAAAACAGTTCAAAAAAGTCTATCGAGCCGCAAGATCGGGTTCCCCACAAGAATCGAATTTGACAAGAAAACCCCCAAAGCGGTTAGACAAATTATCGTTAAAAAATTAGGTTTGCCAGATTATTTGACTTACGAGTTTGACGGATTGCTCGGCCTTGTAGATCTTTGGCAGTTGCATAAATTAGATCGCTCAGATCTCAAAGACAAGAGTTTTAAGCCCTGCGTCTCACCAATGCTTACCCCCGAAAAAAACATTTTTGAGTCTATTGCTAAACAAGACTTTGTTCTCTATCACCCTTATGATAGTTTTGAAGTCATTGTAGATCTTCTAAAAAGTGCAGGCTTGGATAGCTATGTTTCGGAAATCTGCATCACAATGTACCGGATGGACCATAAATCACCGATTGTTGATGCGTTAATTGAGGCAGCTAACAGAGGTAAAAAAGTCACCGCAATTGTAGAGTTGAAAGCCAAATTTGACGAGGAAAACAACATACTTCTCGTTACAAAACTACGCAATGGCAAAGTAAATGCTGTTTACAATTTCCCAAACTTTAAGGTTCATGCGAAACTATGCTTAATCGTTAGAAAAGAAAAAAACAACATTGTGAGATATTCACACATTGGCTCAGGCAATTATAATGCAGTAACTGCGAAGATATATGGAGACATAGGTTATCTCACATCCAACTTAGAAGTAGGAGTAGAACTTGAAGAACTATTCAACATAATAATTAATGGGCTTCAAGAAAAAGAAACCAAGCATCTACTTATCGCTCCAAAGACTTTAAAGAATGAAATTCTTAGGCGAATAGATAGAGAAATAAACTTTCACCAGAAAACAGGCAAAGGCTACTTAGCTTTTAAACTAAACAATTTAGAAGAAAAAGAAATCATCCAAGCCCTCTATAAGGCGTCGATTGCAGGAATCAAAATAGATCTAAATGTTCGAGGTTTATGCTGTCTAAAACCTGGACTTAAAGGCATAAGTGAAAATATTTCCGTAATATCCATAGTAGGACGTTTCCTTGAACACGCTCGAATCTATTATTTCCGCGATGAAACTAACGGTGAAGTTCTTGTCGGAAGTTCAGATATGATGTTTAGAAACCTCAACGAAAGAATAGAAGTACTGTTATCAGTACCAGATCCTTACTTGCGCCAAACAATTCTCCAAAACATGCTCAATATCCACCTTCATGATAACGTTAAAGCAAGAAGATTACTTTCGGACGGGACATATGAAAGGGTTCCAGTCAAGGAAGGTGAAGAAGTGATCAATTCTCAAGTCTGGCTAATCCAGAACAGAGGAATTTGGAATGAACGCCCAAAATAGTGCTGAAGCAAATCAAAATGACTCAGGTTACTGCAAATTTGGGGCTGAAGTACTGTTGAACCTCTTAAATGTTTTTAGAAAACAAATTGATGGAGCTGTAAAAAACGAAGGCCCAGAGTATGTACATAAAACTCGCGTAATCTCTCGCAGAATAAGAGCCACTATGCCTCTTTTTAATGCTTGCTTTCAACCGAAAGACTTCAAGGTGTGGCTACGGGAAATCAAAAAAGTAACGCGCCTTCTTGGTGAGGCAAGAGACCTTGATGTTCAAATAGAGTTTATGGAAAAGTATATGGAAAAAATAGAATCTGCCGAGGAAAAAGAAGGGCTAGCTCCACTATTAAAGGCTCAAAGAGCAAGAAGAAAAAAAATCCAAGCATTTGTCGTAAATGAATTGGAAGAACCCAAAACAATCAAAGTTTTAGATAATCTCCAACTGTTTTGTGAAAGAAACGTCAAGGAGCAATTAATCACAGCGTATAATCCACAAATTGTTCTAAAAAAAGCCCGCTGGCACATTTTCTTCAGACTAGACGATTTCTTGCAAATGGAAAATTACGTCCACATCGAAAAAGAGGCCCAAAAGCATCATGAAATGAGAATATATGCAAAGAAACTCCGCTATATAATGCAGACTTTTGCATCATTATATCAGAACAAACTCAGCCAAGAAATAGAAACTATCAAAGTCTTTCAAGACATCTTGGGTGAAATACACGACTGCGAAGTTTGGATCGAATACATTCCTAAATTCGTTCAAGAAACAAACGTCAAAAACAAACTTAAACAAAATAGAAAAAAAATCAACAAAACAAACCAACCAATATTAAACTTCCTTGATTTTGTCAAAGAAAAAAGAAAAGAAAAATACAGACAATTTGTCTGCTTATGGGATGAAAATAAAAAGAAAAAATTCTTTACAAATCTCAGAAGAACTATCAATTCAGAAGTTGCCGCAAATGATAAAGAAAAAATAAGTCGAATTATCGAAAAACCACATGTTAAGATTGCAGTCTTATCCGACATCCATGCCAACTTACATGCATTAAAGAGTGTAATTCAAGATGCCGAAACTCGCGGAGCTGAAGTCTTTATAAACGCTGGAGACTCAATAGGCTTTGGTCCTTGCCCCAATGAAGTTATCAAACTCTTATGTGAAAAAGACATCTTAAGCATTTTGGGGAATTACGATCTTGAGGTTATGGAGGGCAAAGTCAAAGCTAAAACTGAGAAAAATCTTTCTTTAAGATTTGCAAGAAGAGAATTGACAAAGTCCGCAGAATTGTATCTTTATTCCTTGCCGCGTGAACTTAGAATCGAAATGTTAGGCAAGAAAATTCTTGTTACACATGGTAGCCCTGAGTCTATTGAAGAGCACATTCGTATGGATACTCCAATTGAAAGACTCAAAGTATTATCAGATTCGGGAAAAGCTGATGTGATTATTACGGGTCATTCCCATGAACAGTCTTGGCGACAGGTAAACAATACCTGTTTTATTAACCCTGGAAGCATAGGGAGACCAAACGATGGAAATCCTAAGGCAGGTTACGCAATTCTTAGTTTTAACCCTTTGAAAGTTGAACTAGCCCGAGTAAACTACGATGTTGAAGCTGCCGCAGATGCACTAAGAAAAAAGGGTTTACCTGAGAGTTTTGCTCAAATGCTATTATGCGGCGTTTCTATTGACACCATTATCAAAAAAGACCAAAACAAAGAAAATGATACTGTACAAAACTGCAAGAGAATGACGAAAGTCTCAAGAGAAATTTCGAAGAAATATTGGACTGACATTGACCACGCCGAAAAAGTCGGGAAGCTTGCTTTAGATCTTTTTGATGGCTTGATAAAATTACATAAGCTAGGTATTCATGAAAGATGTTGGCTCGAATGCGCAGCTTTCCTACATGATGTTGGTCTATCGAAAGCTCAAAAAAATCATCATAAAAAATCAGCACAGATAATCCTAAACGATATTGAGTTACCTTTCACATCTGAGGATAGACGGATAATAGCAAACATTGCACGATACCACCGCAAAGCATTACCAAAAAAGAAACATTATAACCTTGCAACTTTAAACACGAAGACTCTTCAAAAAATAAAGATTCTAGCGAGCCTACTTCGAATAGCAGATAGTCTAGATTATACTCATCAATCAATAGTTGCTGAAATAATAATCAATATTGGAAACAAAAGAGCAACTATTGAATATCTTTCCAAAATAAAACCGACCTTAGAAGAACAGGCTTTTAACAAGAAGAAGAATTTGTTTGAAAAGGTCTTCAAAAAGAAAGTGGGACTGGTATGGAATCAACAGTTAAAACCGCTGGACATGTAGTTGGCTTTGTTGACATTGGGACGAACGCAATTCGTCTATTAGTGGTAAGAATAAATCCCAATTTTTCTTATAACATCATCAGTCAAGAAAAAGAAGTAGTTAGACTAGGAGAAAACGAGTTCAAGGATAATGTGCTCAAACCCCAGGCAATGGAACGCGCAATTTTTGTATGTGGAAAATTTGCAAACTTAGCCAAAACCTATGGAGCATCTGAAATAATAGCCGTTGGAACCTCAGCAATTCGAGAAGCAGAAAACCAATGCGAGTTTCTTGATAACTTACATAATGAAACTGGACTCAATGTTAAGGTTATTTCAGGTCAAGAAGAAGCTCGCTTAATTTGCAAAGGTGTTGCTAGCGGAATAGATATTGGTGAAGAAAAAGCAATTTTTATAGATTTAGGTGGAGGAAGCGTTGAAATTGCTATAGGTGATCAGCATGAATGCTTCTCCGTGGACAGCCTCAAGTTGGGTGCGATAAGGTTAACAACGAAATTCATCGGCGAGGGCTGGACTGGTCCAGTTGAAACATCTGTTTATAAACAAATTAAACAATATGCCGATAAACGAATTCTGCCCCTAAAAGGAAAAGTTCGAGAGTTTGGCGCTAGACGTGCATGGGGGTCATCAGGCACAATTATTAACTTATCAGAAATCGCTAACAAACTATTCAAGAAAAATGGCAATGAGAGGCGTCTAACTATTTCCAGAAAGAACCTGAAAAAAACAGCGTCTATTCTCTGCTCGCTACCCCTTGAAGAGAGGAAGAAGCTACCAGCCATAAATCCCGATAGAGCAGACATAATAATCGCCGGAGCGGCCACTATCGAAGTGATAATGCAAGAGTTCGGTATAGAGGAAATCTGTGTTAGTCACCGAGAACTTAGAGATGGATTGCTAGTTGACTATCTTTCGAATTTTGAAGGGTTTAGAGAGCTTCAAAAGGAGCCAGTGAGAAATAGGAGCGTTCTACATTTAGGCAGGTCCTGCAGCTTTGATGAGAACCACTCGGAAACTGTGACTTCATTGGCGATTCAACTTTTTGAGAGCGCAAAAAAAATTGGGCTGCACACCCTAGGCGAAAACGAAAAAGAACTCTTAAAATATGCCGCAACTTTGCATGATGTTGGCGATTTTATCTCATTTAACAATCACCATCTACATTCACACTATATTATAAGCAACACAGAGCTTTTCGGCTTTGACAAAAGAGAAATTCAAATTATTGCCAACATAGCACGCTTTCATCGGAAAAAAAGACCGTCTAAAAAAGCATTAAAAACAATTGGATTGGACGAAAAAGCAAAAAGAATAATTTCGATTCTTTCGACGTTTTTGCGTTTAGCAGAGAAGCTAGATCGAAGTCACAGTTGCCTCGTGAAAAAGGCCGAATTTTCAGATATGAATAAAGACCAAGTTCTTCTTTTGTTTTACTCAGATACAGATTGTAGTTTAGAGCAATGGAGTATTATTCAAAATCGGCAAGCATTTTACGAAACCTTCGGAAAAAAACTGGACGCTCAATGCATAGTCGCTCCAGAACCTAATCAGTAACATCGTAAAGTTATTGTTCCTCTAATTCGCCTCTTGCTTTCTTCAGGGCTCGGTACTGCTCTTTGCTTAGAACAGGATACTTCAGATCTAGCTTTTTTATATGCGCGAGCAAAACTTCGGAGATCGCCGCATGAGTAACCCATTTCCTGTCTGCTGGAATTACATACCATTGCGCCCATTCTGTGTTGGTTTTATCAAGCACATCCTGATAAGCTTCCATATATTCATTCCATTTAGAACGTTCAGAAAGGTCGGTAAGCGAAAACTTCCACTCTTTATCAGGATTGCAAAGTCGATCAAGCAAACGCTGTTTTTGTTTCTTCTTTGATACATTAAGAAAGAACTTCAAGACTATGGTACCGCTCCGAACTAAATGACGTTCAAACATGTTTATGTCTTCATAACGTTGATCCCAGAAGACGATGCCATTTTTGGAGGGCAACTGCTGTTTCTTCAGAAATTCTGGGCGAACTTTAACAATCAATACATCCTCATAGTATGAACGGTTAAAAATTCCAATACGCCCCCTTTCAGGAAGAGCTTTAGAATGTCGCCACAGAAAATCGTGATCTAATTCCTCTGCAGAAGGGGTTTTAAAACTGGTTACTTGGCAACCTTGTGGGTTAATTCCGGACAATACATGCCTAATTGTGCTGTCCTTTCCAGCCGCATCCATTCCTTGAAGGATAAGTAACATAGAGTATGTGTCGCTTGCCCAAAACAACTCTTGCAACTCAGCCAACTTTTTTCTGTTATTTTCCAAAAGCGCCAAAGCCTGCTTTTTTACTTGTTTTTTTCCGGCTTTATCCTGCCCTTTTTGAGCCCATTTTGGAACCCAATCTGAATCATAAATCTTCAAATCAATTTTTTTGCCAATTGGTACTTTGAAAGTCTCTATGTCGATGGACAACTTCAAACCTTCAATACGGGATTACGTTTCGGTTCCTAATATCAACAACGGTTTTGATAGCAGAGTCAAAAATCAGAATAAATCTGAGAGGGTAAAAAATAATGGTGTTTTTTGACTTCAGGGTTTATCCGAGGTTCACTTTTTCACCCGTGACAATGTACACAACTGACTCACAAACATAAACGGCATGGTCAGCAATCCGTTCAAAATACCTCGTGATTAAAGCGCTTGATATAACGCACTTACGATTTGGTGTCTCCGTATTGATTAGCTTGTGAAGGTAATCAAAGTACATTTTATCAATTTCTCGTTCAGTTTGAGAGATAGTTCTTGCGAGGATTACATCCTGTTTTTTGAGTGATGCCACACTTATTTTAACCATTGAAAGAACTTTTTCGCTCATTTCATTAAGGTAGTCACAAGTCCAAGCCTCACATTCTTTTAGACCGTTTAGCTGGTCGCTTATTAACGAAATGTCTAGAGCGTATCTACCATACCTGGCAAAGTCATTACCGATTTTCATATGCGACTTTATGGTTCTAAGGTCTGTGGCGACAGGTTGGAAACGTGCAATTAATTGGAAAGTCTCATCTTCTATTTTATTGGCCATAGAAACAAGAATGTCAGACATTTCCTTTACTTGCTCATAAACACTTTTTCCTTCAAGGTAGCCATGGATAGATAAGGCAAGAGCTTCATAGGTTAGCTCGCCCATCCTAACGATTAGGACTGACTGTTCCTCTAAACCGCTGTCTATTATTCTACTCATACTTATTCCCTATCCGAATTCTCCTGTTATGTATTTTTCTGTTAATGGGTTCTTGGGCGACTCAAAAATACCCTTAGTCGGTCCAAACTCAATTAATTCGCCCAAATAGAGGAATGCTGTGTAATCAGAAACTCTTGAGGCTTGTTGCATGTTATGAGTAACAATGCCAACTGTATAATCGCGCTTAAGTTCAACTACCAACCGCTCGATCTTGGCAGAAGCAATTGGATCCAACGCTGAAGTCGGCTCATCCATCAAAATAACTTCTGGCTGTAATGCAATAGCCCGCGCAATACACAGCCTCTGTTGTTGACCGCCAGATATACTCGTGCCTGGCTTTTTCAAATCATCTTTAACTTCATCCCAAAGGGTTGAACGAACCAGGCTTTTCCTCACTATTTCATCGAGATTCTTTCCTTTTCTTGCACCTGTCAACTTTAATCCAGCCGCGACATTATCGTAGATGGACATTGTGGGGAAAGGATTGGGTTTTTGAAAAACCATTCCTACCCGTCGTCTAATCATAACGGCATCAACGGTTGGAGCATAAATGTCTTCACTATCAAGGAGCACCTGTCCAGATATTTTGGCATTAGGTACCAATTCATGCATCCTGTTTAAGGTTCGAATGAATGTTGATTTACCGCACCCTGATGGCCCAATTATAGCTGTCACAGCGTTCGCCTTAAGTGAAATACTTATGTCCTTTAGGGCTTGCTTTGAACCAAACCAAGCATTCAAGTTCACACTTTGCATTTTTACATTATCCACTTGTTATCACCTTGAAAACAGACCCCTACCCCTGCTTGCTAATCTAACACCTATGTTGAGAGCCAAGACTATTAGGATTAGCACTAACGATGCCCCCCAAGCTTGAGCTTGAATTTCTGCCGATGGCTGTCGAGAATCAAGGAAAATCCTGAGCGGTAAGGCATCCATAGGAGAGTTAAGACCTTGAAAGAAAAAGCTGCTCCCTAATATTGTAAGCAATATGGGTGCAGTCTCGCCGGCAATCCTTGCAATAGCGAGAAGGGTTCCAGTGATTAATCCCCCTTTTGCAGAGGGTATTACAATGCTAATTATTGTTCGCCATCGGTGTATTCCTAGAGCCATTGATGCTTCACGTACGCTCGTAGGAACGAGTTTCATCGATTCTTCTGTTGTTCGTGCAACTATTGGAATCAACATGAAAGAAAGCGCAATGGCTCCAGCCAACGGCGAAAAAGTACCTATCAAGCCTATTACAATTATGATGTAAGCAGTGATGCCTACGATTATAGATGGGAATTCGGTGATTATATCATTCATCGTTCTCATCCAAGAAGCATATTTGTTGTTCCCGAACTCAGCCAAATACACACCTGACAGTATACCAATTGGGATCCCGATTAGACTAGTTAATCCTATGAGAATGAATGACCCTTGAATCGCAGGTCCAATACCACCTTTCAAACCGTTAGCCGTTAGAAAGTTCAAACTGAGAACAGGAGCGCCCCTTGCTATTACTTCGTAGAGAATGCTGAGCAAAGGAACTAGGGCAATCAATATGCAAAATAGACATACTACGTAGAAGAACCTGTTCCGGAATTTTCGGAAGTGGTAATTGTTAAACTTGAGCCTTTGGAGTAGCCTATTTTGCATTATTCTACGGCGCCTCCCTTGACTTTCAGAACCCTAGTCACCATAATATGTGCTAAAATGTTAATGATTAGACTAATTATAAGTAAAACTAACCCTGCGCCGATGTAAGCTGCGCTTTCAAGCTGAGTTTGGGCGTCGAAGAAACCGTTAGCAATCAATGAAGGCAATGTCTGACCTGCCTGAAAAAGTGATTTTGGCATTGCGTTCGGACCGATCGAGTTTCCAATAACCATTGTAACTGCCATCGTTTCACCAACAGCCCTTCCTAAACCAAGGATTACTGCACCGAATATTCCCGAGCGTCCATAGCTGAGCACCCAGTGGCGAATTACTTCCCATTTTGTGGCGCCGATACTGTAGGCAGCTTCCCGAATTGAGCTGGGAACGGCGGCGATAACTTCTCTTGTGACTGAAGCAACGGTGGGGATAATCATAATTGATAGAATTATTCCAGCCGTAAAGAAATCTAAACCAAAAGGTGCACCACTGAAAATCGGTATCCAACCAAGATATGCATGTAGAGGTTTTTCAACGAAATCCAAAACCCAGAACCGGAGAACAAACAAACCCCATAACCCATAAATAACGCTAGGAACGGCTGCGAGCAACTCAACTAGGTACGAAAACGGTACTTTCACGGCTCTGGGGGACATCTCTACGAGAAAGATGGCAATACCCAAACTCAAGGGCACTCCAATCAGCAATGCGATTCCCGCTGTGATAAGCGTGCCTAAAATATAGGGGAAAACCCCAAAGGTTTGCGTAACATGGTTCCAGCTAGTTCCAGCGAAAAAGTCAAAACCAAATTTACCTATTGCAGTTGTAGAACCTGAGATGAGGATATAACCATTAACTACTAAAATAATAGCAGCTGAGAAGGCGATTATTCCCACTATGACTTTGAAAGCATTATCGCCTGTTAACTTCCGCATCATGCAGATCTGCTCAAATTTTTATTGGTTTAAACAAAAAAAGGTTTGGATTAAGATTATATCCAGTCCTATGAAATTCTAGTGGGTTGGAACAGATTGACCATCAAAGGTTATACCGTTCAGCGTTGTTTCGCCAAGTGTTACCAGGTTTGATGGAAGTGTTGCATATTCGAGTGCACCGGCTAATTGCTGACCATCATGCACAACGTACCAAATGTATTGAACTAGGGCTGTTGCTTTGTCCATTGTCATCCCTGGAATTACGTTAAGTTCTTTGTACACTAGTAGGTATGTCGGATTTGCTATTGGATAGGCTTGGTCACCGGGAGTGTTTAGTATAGCTACATTTGCCCAGCTATCGCTCCCAGATGGAAGCCCACTTGTGGGGAGAGATGCAGCTGCTGCGGTTGTTGTTTCAAGTGTAGGTAGAATAAAGTTACCGGCTGGGTTTTGAAGGGCGGCTACTGGTATGGAGTTTTGTAATGCGTAAGCAAGTTCTATGTATCCAATTGAGTATTCTGTTTGAGTAACAGTGGCTGCAACGTTGGAGTTTCCACTTGCACCTACGCCCGCGGGCCATTCGACTGTAGTACTGGCACCAACATTTGTACTCCAGGCAGAGCTCACCAACGATAGGTACTTTGTGAACCAGTTGGTTGTTCCAGAACCGTCGGATCTGTGAACCACTACGATGTCGTGATCTGGTAATGTCAAGTCTGGGTTAAGTGCTGTTATAGCGGGGTCGTTCCATTTTGTAATAGCCCCAAGATATATGTCAGCAAGGACACTTCCTGAGAGTTTTAGGCCTGAGTTAATGCCAGGTAAGTTGTAGGCTACGGTGATTGCGCCGATTGTCTCTAGGATGTGAAGTGAGTTTGGTGCGGCTGTCCTTTGTGCGTCAGTTAAGGGTGCGTCTGAACCTGCAAAGTCAACAACTTCGTTTGTAAAGTCAGTGATTCCTTTTCCACTTCCGCCGCCTTGATAGTTAATTTGGACGT
This sequence comes from Candidatus Bathyarchaeota archaeon, assembly GCA_963775465.1. Classification (GTDB taxonomy): domain Archaea; phylum Thermoproteota; class Bathyarchaeia; order Bathyarchaeales; family Bathycorpusculaceae; genus Bathycorpusculum. The sequence goes on from CAVZIW010000004.1 coordinate 77,727, forward strand.
TTGGTTTGATTTCGGAATAGGCAGTTATTGTGGCGTTAAGAAATGGCTGGGGGAACGTTGCTCCTGAGCCTGTGAGGCCAATTGTGGCTTCTCCTTCTACCGGAACTGAAAGGTAAATGTATGCTGCTACTGCGCCGATAATTATGGCAATTGTAACTATTGCTATAACAATAGTGAATTTAGTATTCATATTCTTAATCCTCTTTTACAAGCGATTAACATCCAACTACTGTTATATATTAGACGTTCATAAAAAATATAGACTATATAGATACACCTAATATAATCAATACAAATTGTAGAAGGAACGTGGAGACTACAGTGGCTAAAGAGACAGAAAAAATAAACGAAGAACAACGCAAACTCCAAGTTACAGGTGGCTCAACATTCATACTCTCATTACCAAAAGAATGGGCCACTAAAAACGCACTCAAACGAGGAAGTTCTATGATGGTCCGTGAAGAAGAAGACGGTTCATTATCCATAGTTCCATCAACCTTCCCGAAAAAAGAAAAACAAGATGAAGCCTTCATAAAAGTATCACAAGACGACAACCCCGATGCCATCATGAGAACAGCAATTTCCGCCTACTTAAGCGGTTACAACATTCTGCACATGAAAGCCCAAGGACAAAAACTTTTGTCCTCAAAACTTCGAAACCACCTTAAAAATTTCGCCAGAAACTACCTAGTTGGAACAGAAATAGTAATCGACACCCCAACAGAATTAACACTTCAGGTGCTTCTAAACTACCCTGAACTAACAGTTCAAAATGCCATAAGCCGCATGTCAATAATTGCATCGTCCATGCACAAAGAAGCCATAAACTCATTAAGAAAACCTGATTACCAGAACAGCAAAGCCGTTATCGAAACTGACCGAGAAGTAAACCGCTTCGGCTTGTACATAGTGCGACTCCTAAAACTAGCAGTCTCAAACCAGAGAATCGTTAGAGAAATCGGCTTAACTAGCCAAAAAGAATGTTTAGGCTACAGGCTTTTAGCCAAGGCGGTTGAAAGAACCGCTGATCATGCAACAAAAATCGCCGAAAACACGCTGTTGCTTAAAGAGCCCGTAAACAAGGAGCTTTTAGAAAAAATCAGTCAACTAAGCGATCTTGCTATTTCAATGTTTGAGAATTCGATGGAAGCGCTGTTTAAACACGATTTTAACTTGGCTGAAAACGTCATTGAAAGACTTAGTCAAGTGCATAAGATTGAGAAAGAGACAGTTATGTACTCTCATAATGCCGAGAGTGAAGAAATGGTGAACTTGAGATTGCTCATCGAGAGTGTTAGACGAACTGCTGAGTATGCTGCCGACATCTCTGAAGTTGTGCTAAACCTAAATGTAGAATCAGTCTTAAGCTAGTTTTTTCATCCAAACTTTCTCACTTCAATTCGAAGATACTAATTCATTTAATTTAAAGAAACCAAGAAAATTGTCCAGCACACTATTTGGGAAATAAGAACTCTTTCAACAACTACAACCAAAACGCAACCAACAAACAACTAAAACACAAAACAAACCCCCAAATACAAAACTAAAAAAATAGAATCCCAAAACCACCCACAACAACCAATACAACAAAAAGCAAAATCAAAACAAAAGGACTAAACCCAATGCTCTTTTCTGAGGCGTCCTTCTCGACAACTCAGTTTGCAATTATTGTAAGACCTGTAAAAAACAGAGCAATTCTGGATTTTGATCTAAGCTGGAATCATCAATTAAATGAGCTGTACCGTCAGGACAGTAGACTTTGTCGCCTTTTTTTGCTCTTTGATAACGTTTTCCACACTCTTTTAGTTTGCAGCAACCATCACAATCTCTCGATAGCATTCTTTTATTCACCTCTCCACATGTTCAAGAACAAAATGGCAGAAGACACCTATAGAGATAACCTCCATAATCTATATATAAAATATAGAAAACCACCAAGCCACAAACCTCCAAAACACTAAGAAACCTTTAAGAAACCAAGAAACACTCAAGAACCAGACAAAAGTAATGATCAAACTCAAAGCAAAAGGCATTTTTCTCGATCTAGACGGAACAATCGTAGATTCCACAGCAGCCTACATAGAAGCCGCCAGAATCACATTTCACGCATTAGGGAAACAACCTCCAGAACCCAAAACTCTCCTAGAGATTCCCCGCAGGATAGAACAACGCCGCCCAATAGACGACATAACCCAAGGCAACACAAAACAATTCATGTCAACATACCTCAAAGCCTACTATTCCGTTACAGAAGCCCAAACTAAACTAGTCCCCAACGTAGCATCAACACTACAAACACTTTCAGAAAAGTCAAAAATAGCATTAATAACTATGCGACATTGCCCCAACCAAATTATCTACAAAGAACTCGACTACTTAGGCATAGCAAAATACTTTACCCAAATAGTAACCGCCATGGACACCCCGCAACCTAAACCTTCACCTCAAGCACTGCTCCAATGTGCAAAAACCTTCGAACTCGAAATAAAAGACTGCATTATCGCCGGTGACTCTATAGATGACGTAAGAGCAGGAAAAGCAGCGGGAGCGAGAACCGTGGCTCTACTTTCCGGACTCTACCAAAAAGAAGAACTGGTCAAGGAAAGCCCAGATTTGATTTTACCAGACATTAATGCCCTTCCTGACTTCATTGAATGATGGTCTTTTAGTATATCCGAACTCGAAATATTGCTACAATCCGCCTAAAGCAGTTATATGGCGCTGGGAAAATAAAGTTTAATAAAAACCTCAATCTTTAGTGAATATGGAGAGAAGGCTTCAGCGGGAAATCAGTATGAACTACGTGGAGATTATATTAGGGGAGAAATTAAAAGACGCGGACCCAGCCTTAGACATTATGGGCTCAGACCGCAAAGTTTTACAGGTTGCTTGCCAAGACTTCACAAACTACCTTAAAGTCCATTGGAACCTCATCGGGAAAGAAGCAAACCAATGCGAACTAATAGAAAAACTCGAAAAACTATACAAAGAAGATACTAGCGAACTGGACGCATACCTGACAGTCTGGGCAGGCATTTGGTTCAAGAAATGGAAAGAACGCGTCAAACTGCTAATCGGCAATCAAAACGCTAACAAATGGAGTAAAATGTCAAAAACACTCCAAGATGCGGAACCATTATGGCGCAAAATCGAACACAAACAAGAACTCTTAGAAGTAGTAGAAGCTACTCTGATAAAGAACGGAGAAATCTGTGGAACTGAAATCCTCTCAGAGAACCTAGTTAAAATAGAGCTCGGAGAGAGAAACCTAAAAGACGTAAGCGACCAAGAACGCGCCATTGTTACCTTAAACAATTCATTAAGGAGAGCAAGAGAAATGGCGCAAAGCAAGGGTCCCTTAATCTTTGTCAAGGTAGACAAAGGCTACTACAACGTCTAAAACAAAAAATGCCCAATCTCACTCTTTTTATTGCACCCTCAAAAACCTAAAAAACAGATTTCTATAGAAAACGAAAAAAACTAAATTAAAAAAATCAAAATTAGCGGATGGTTGCGACTCGTGCTCTCTGCAGAGTCTTAGTCCGCCAACTGTAGCGACGCAAAGTTGCCTGATCGCCAAAACCGCATGCCGCGCAACGCTTGTGGCGTACATGGTAGGCCCGTCTGCCGCATCGTCTACACATAATATGGACTGTTTTGCCCTGACGTTTGCCCATTGAGGGAGTGCCTTTTCCCATTCAACTCACCTTGGGGGAGGCGATATAAGGACTACGTTATCTCCTCGAACAATTATAAGTCCTAGTTTTCGTTGGTTTTCTACAATGGTTGTGTCTTCTGTCTCTTCTAGAACCAGGTTTAGGTGTTGGTCGAAACCCTTCAGTCTGCCTCTTAAGCTTTTGCCGCCTTTTAGACGTACAAGTACGATTTTCCCGATATTTTGTTCAAGGATTTCGGTTGTCATTTCGCTCATTCTGGAATCCTCGTGTATCTTTATCTCTCTATACTTTATCTCTCTCCATTTAAACCTATCTCATAGACTCAGGACATTGGTTGAGTATGTTGAAAAGTTTGGCGCTTTCTAAAAACATAGTCAAGAAAGTTTGACTAACTATGTCAAGAAAATAATACGAATAGTCTTTTATTTTAAAGCAGCTCTTTCAAGTAATTATGGGAAAATACATCATCAAAAGAGTCTACCTATTTCTTATTGTTGTGTTAATCATCTTAAGCATCATATTGGTTGAATCTGCATTTGCTCAACCAGTACCCAAACCCTCGGTACCTGAATTCAGCATAGTGCCAGTTGGACCACCTTTTGACATACCGCCAACTTATTCATTTAATTCAAGAACTGGACTGTTTGATGCTAACGAGGGCTATCACATCCAATATAGCACAGTAAACATAATTATAAAGAATCAACTTTTCTCAAACCAATCAAGCAACGATAATTTATATTATAACGTGCGCATACGCCCTCATAACTATCCAGACAGCTATTGGCAAGAAATTTTCTACGCAGGTTCAGACGGTTATCCCGTCCAGACGCTTGCTAATTATACAACAATACCCATTGCGGTGGAGGGGTCGCAAGCTATAGGCCCCATTATCTCTGCTGGCGCTACAACTGACATTGAGGTCGAGGCAATGATAGGACATATTGGACGAAATAACACAATGATTCCATATCCCTATCCATACGTATTTTTCGGGGAAACAAGCGGATGGAGCAACACACAAACAGTGACCTTACCCCCAAAAGCCGCCTTAACGGTATCACCGAGCCCATCTCCACCTGTTCCAGAGTTTTCATTGTATATAATTTTACTCTTGTTCATATCAATCCTCACAATTGTAGTCTTAATTAAAAAAAGAACACAATTCTAAAAAAGGTAAATACTAAACAGGATTTTAAACAGAATACTTCATTTTCGGATATATTCCGCAGACCGTAACTATGCTTATTATATATTAGTATTACAGATACATGAAGGCGAAGCACGTGAGCGACCAAGAACCAAAAGTCAAACAAATACTCATCAAATTTGGATATTCTGAAAAAATTGCTAACAAAGTTGAAGCTTGGTACAAAGCTCCACCCAACTAAGCTTATCTAAAAAGAATGTTATTTTAAATTAGTTGTTAAAGGTTTCAACACATAATTTTGAAATAGTTTGCAGAAAGACCTTCTGCAGATAAAATCCTAATTTCATACGTATGTCCGAACGATATTCCTTCTGAAAATGTGAACAATAAGTTAACGCTGGAAAATGCAGGCATTATAATCTCATTTTCAAGTTTCGCAGAATTATAATTAACCAAGATACTATCTATTGAAACGTTTTGTGAGCCGTCGTTTGAAACCGTGACAACAAATGTTGATGAACTTACATTTTCTTCAACCCGTGCAATGGCTAGTTTCTCTGTGCTTGGAGAAAACGAAGAATCGGACAAACGGGCGGAGGGCACACTTAAAAGATTAGAAAGATCAGACGTTGATGAATGAGGAATTAACTTTACTGCAACCTCCAAAGAAGCAAAATGAAAAGCACCATCTCCGGCACTGTCTGTTTCTTGAACTAAAACACCCACTGAAACTACGCTCAAAACTAGAACAGTAATTATGATTAAAAAGGCCAATAGATTTTTTCGAATAAGCATTACATCATCAAATCAACAATTCCATGGTTAACGGTATATCGTTTATGAATTTCAAATAACGATTAAAAAAATATACTGACTGCACCCTGTGCTTATAAGTGCCGAGCCTCTACCTTTTCAACAAGAGGCAGCGGCCGCAAATGTTGATAATAGAGCTAATAATTCTCTTCCTCACAGCTTTTGGGCTAAACCTCATCCCTTTCGCCGGCCCCTCCAATTTACTAATAGCATCCACTGCTGCCGTTGGAATAACCAGCTCAGATCCAATAACCTTGTTTTCCATAGGCTTAACAATAGCCATAGCTGCTGCCTTAGCTAAAGGGATCTACTATGGCATCACGTTTTTTGTAAGCAAACATCTGAGTGAAAAAAGACAAGCACACTTAGACGCTGAAGCGTCAAAGGTCAAACGTTGGGCGTTTCTTCTGCTGTTCTTGGCTGCAGCCACACCTATTCCTGATGAACCCATAGTAATTCCGCTTGGCTTAATGAAATACAACCTAGCAAAATTCTTTACAGCATTCTTTTTAGGCAAACTTTCTATCACTGTCGCAGGCGCATTTTTCGGCAACATAGCCGCAGGGTACTTCTCAAATTGGCTAAGCCCAACAGCAATGGTAATAATCTCAATAATCCTAACAGTCCTCATCACCATTTTCTTGCTGAAAGTAGATTTCGGCAAACTAGCAGAAAAACTTTTCAAAAAGAAACCAAAAGCGACAAAACAAGAAAAACTATAATACCCAGCCAAGAACCCACATAGACAAGATAAACATGCCGACAAAACAACGCCGATACCTACTTAGGACAAAAGAAGCAAAGCAAATCATCGAAAACGCAATAAAAACCTTAAAAATCGATTTCGAAGTGGCATTTGACCCCAAAACAACAATGGAAATTGTCGAATCAGATGTAGGCGAAATCTACCTAATCTCAGGAAAACCCACTTTGTTTAAAGCTGCTGAAAAAGTTATGCCCACCCTGCTCTTTTCTGAATTTTCCCTTAAAGCTCCTAAAATAGTAGTCGATATGGGTGCCATTCCATATGTCTGCAAAGGCGCCACCGTTATGGCACCAGGAATCGTACGGATTGAGGGTAACTTCAAAAAAGAAGACATTACAGTAATTGTGGACATGAAGCACGGAAAAACTTTAGCTATTGGCGAAGCCCTTATGGACTCAGAAACCGCAAGGCAAACCAAAAAAGGACCCATCGCCAAGAACCTACATTATGTCGGCGACAAAGTCTGGGACTACATCAAAACCTTAAGCGAATAGACAACCAAAGCCCTACCTATTTAAATAAAGACTAACAGGCGCAAATTCCTCGCAGGGAACATCCACAGAAGATGCTGCTGATGCTGCAACACGATTTTGAATTTCAACTGTTGCATCTTTCAAAGGTAAACCCAAAGCATACAACTTATCATAAGCAGAAACACAAGTTTTCTCAAACAAAAAGTGCTCTTCTTATTCAGTCCGTGTCTGATTCCTTTCTAAGCTGAATCGACGGAAACCCCGTAATCGTGACGGTTGAAGAGGCGATTTGTATGTTTTCAGATTTCTCAATTTCCAAGAGTATAATTCTACTAAGTCGGTCATGAAGAGCTCGACGGGTTCTCACTTCAGTTACATAACGAATACCAAAGGTTATCCAGTTGTCTGTGAGCGTTATGAAAATTGTTGGTTCAAGAGACCTCTTCGTAAAATAGTATTTGCCCTCAAGTTTCTCCATTATCCTTTGGGAGTTTTCTCCGACTTGCGCGGTTTCTTTTTTAACAATTTCAAGAATCACATTAGCCGCATGATTCCAGTCACTATCATAAGTTATAGGCAAAGTAATTTCGTCCCAGATGAAATCAAAGTCACGAGTATAGTTTTGCAAAGCACCAGTCAACACGCCCCCATTTGGAATAATAGTTAATCTGCCAGTGTTCTGATCCCCTGAAACCCACTCCCGCATCTCCATCAACGTCGTATAAAAAACCCCCACATCGATTACATCACCGAACTTCTGGTTAAGCTCAATTCGGTCCCCAACACGGTAGAGCCCATTCAAAAAAATCATCAACCCACCAATGAAATTCTTAAATATATCTTGAATTGCAAAAGCAACTGCCGCTCCAATTAACCCAAAAGCAAGCAAGATATTTTGAGTTTCCACAATCCAAATGCCAACAAAAACAGCTAAAAATACACCCGCACCTAAGACAGAAAACACTTTCCGCAGAGAATACCTTGTCTTTGAGTCCTTGATTCTTTTGGCTAAAATCTCTTCAAAAAAGATCCAAAACAAAAAGTAAACAATGGATAGAGCCGAAAAGCTGTAGGCAGTGTTCTGCAGGTAAACTTCAGGGTACTGGAAGTTGAGAAACAAAAGTAAAACGCTGAGCAAAACAAAGAAAACCAAAACTCCAAGCCTAGAACGTTTAACCAACCAATCCCCAACTATTATTCAAAGACAGTAGACATTAATAACTAATTCCACACAAACCACAACAACCAAAAAACAACTGTTCTATCTCAATTGGGAGGCAATCAATTTGCCAAATTCAATACACCTAGACAATTCACCATCAATTACAGGACCCGAAACCCCTTTTACATGAACTGACAACGACGTCTCCAACAACATCACATCGGGCAATTTTTCCTTGACCATACACACCATTTTCTTAACTGACCGATCCAAAAGTCGCTCTTTTCCCGCATAAGTACCAAAAACCGCCACCTTCTTACCTTTCAAACCAAGCAAACCAAGCTTATTGATAAATTTCTTCATCGTTTGACTGGGCCTTCCCATATGATTTGGCGCACCCAAAAAAATCACGTCATAATTTACTGCACACTGAACATTAACAGAATTAACATATCCAAAATCAACATCTACACCCTCATTGCGCAAACCCTCCGCAACCTTCTCCGCCGCTAACTTTGTGTTACCATACTTTGAATCATAAAAAATAAACGCTTTAACCAAAAACACGACCCCAAGTATACTGTGACTTACAGAGCGATCCAAATAAAACTTGACCCTAACATATAAGGGATTTTCTAAATCACTCTAAAAAGGTATGAAAAAATAATTTCAACAAACATAGCCATCAAAAAATTAGAAAGATTGAAACCCTATCTAAACTATAATTGCTCATTTTGGGCTTTGACGTATACCTGGTGTTCTAATGTTCTCCTTGCTCCTCCAATCAAGCACGCAATACGCGAACTTTACTTAGGAGGTGATCCGGCCGCAGGTTCCCCTACGGCCACCTTGTTACGACTTTTCCCCCCTCACGAAACTTAGATTCGATACCGCCAAGGAGACGGCACCTCACCCAAGAGTCGCTCGGGTGGAACGACGGGCGGTGTGTGCAAGGAGCAGGGACGTATTCACCGCGCGCTAATGACACGCGATTACTAGGGATTCCATGTTCACGAAGGCGGGTTGCAGCCTTCGATCCCAACTACGGCAGGCTTTCGAGATTGCCTCCCCCTTTCGAGGTCGGAACCCATTGTACCTGCCATTGCAGCTCGCGTGTGGCCCGGGAGATTCGGGGCATACTGACCTGCCGTGGCCCGCTCCTTCCTCCACTTTATCAGTGGCGGTCTCCTCAGTGTGCCCAGCACAAAACTGGTTGCAACAGAGGACGCGGGTCTCGATCGTTGCCTGACTTAACAGGACACCTCACGGCACGAACTGGCGACGGCCATGCACCTCCTCTCAGCTCGTCTGGCAAGACCTTTAATCTGGCCTTCACACTGCTGTCGCTCCCGGTGAGATTTCCGGCGTTGACTCCAATTAAACCGCAAGCTTCACCCCTTGTGGTGCTCCCCCGCCAATTCCTTTAAGTTTCAATCTTGCGATCGTACTCCCCAGGCGGCAGGCTTAACAGCTTCCCTGCGGCACTAGAACGGCACGTGGCCGTCCAAACACCTAGCCTGCATCGTTTACAGCTGGGACTACCCGGGTATCTAATCCGGTTCGCTCCCCCAGCTTTCATCCCTCACCGTCGGGCGCGTTCTAGCAGACAGCCTTCGCCACTGGTGGTCTTCCTGGGATTATAGGATTTCACCCCTACCCCAAAAATACCGTCTGCCTCTCTCGTCCCCTAGCCAAGCAGTATCCCCCGCGATCCAACGATTAATTCGGTGGATTTAACAAGGGACTAACCTAGCCAGCTACGGATGCTTTAGGCCCAATAAACATCCACACCACTCGGAGAGCTGGTATTACCGCGGCGGCTGACACCAGACTTGCCCTCTCCTTATTCCCCCAGCGTTCTAGACTGGGTAAAAGCCTTCCTCAGCGGATGGCACTCGGGATAGCCCTGTCACACTTACGTGTATTGCAAAGTTTTCGCGACTGCTGCGCCCCGTAGGGCCTGGGCCCTTGTCTCAGTGCCCATCTCCGGGCTCCCGCTCCCACGGCCCGCACCGGTAAAAGGCTTGGTGAGCCATTACCTCACCAACAACCTGATCGGTCGCGGCCCCATCCTTGGGCGAAACCTGCAAGCATAGTGCAGGAGTCCTTTCTGGCGAAGACTCATTCCAGAGTTCTTCACCTATTGGGAATTAGCCCCAGTTTCCCGGGAGTATTCCTATCCCAAGGGCAGGTTAGCCACGTGTTACTGAGCTGTGCGCCGCGCCTCCTTTTGGCCAGAAGGCGCTCGACTAGCATGTCTTAGTCCTATCCCGATAGCAGTGGGGTCCGGCAGGATCAACCGGAGTTATGCACTCCATGTTGTTCCGTCGGATCATGTGTTTTTTGTGTGGTACGAATATTTTGACACTTTTTTGTTTCTCGCATTTTGTGCTTAACTGGATTTGGAGGGAGAAACATTCCACTCTATACGTCAAAGCCCAATTCAGACCTAACTGAGCAATTAATCAGGTCCACATATCATATTTTTGTCCCCGCAACTGGAGGCCAACTCCATCATCCCTGTAAGGCGTAATCGCCGTTTCGGTACGGGTTGAGCCGCCGCCATGTGAAAATTGCGGGGCTAGCAATTATAGCTGAATTCTAACAGAAGTTCACTCTGCAAATATAAACATTCCGTTTGCATTGACTTAAACATCGTAACAAACGCTAAATCTCGCCAAATCCAATTTTTCATCAACTAACTTTGGATTTGAGATTGTTGTGTTGCATTTTAAATCTTTTTAGCGGTTCTTTTGCAGAAAAAATTTTTGGGGATTGAACTAAAGGTTGATCAGGCATAGTTTTGCACACGTTACTAATTTGCCAATCAAATCTTTGAGTGTAGCCAGCGCGTATAGGTTTCTTTGTTTTGTATTTAGCCATCAACTTTTATCGAAAACGAACCTTTTTTGAGAACTAAATATAATAAATACTTAAAAAGTAACTCACATGAACTTGTAAGCGCTTAGAATACCTGTTTTTGAATGTAAAGTTTGCGGTCGTAGAGTGCGATTGGAGTTTGAAGTTTCTCGTACGGGAGATGCTAAAGTAACGTTGAGAAAGCACGTTGGTGCTGCGGTGAAGAAATGCTTGAATCAATCGACTATTGACACTATGCTAGCCAATTACAAATCCAATCGCATAAATAGGAAATAGTCTGAGGTGTTTTGCTATAAAACGTTCAGGATTTTGTTTGCTTGAGTTCCGATACCGACTATTTGAAACAAGTCATTTAAAATATCCTTGGCATAAAAAGAGCAGAAAGGAATTAGTCCATTTTAAAAAAGTTAGAGTTTAAGCCAGAGCAAAATACCCATTATTAAACCGTAAATCGCTAAAGCCTCTGCCAAAGCTACTATGAGAAAAGCTCTAAAGAATGTCTCAGGCCTCTCTGCAAGGGCGCTAACAGTAGCGCTCCCAACAGCGGAAATAGCATAACTTGCACCCAAAGCTGACAAGCCAACGGCTAAACCAGCAGCAATTGCTATACCAATTTTGTCATATACTCCCCCAGTAGCAGTTTGGGCTTGAACTGTTGTTACAGTATAAGCTGCAGCAATCCCAATTATTGGCAGAAGTACTAATGGTAAAATAAGGAAAAGGATGAGTATTCTTGGTTTCAAATTATTTCGCCTACTAATTAGTCAACACATTCTAAGTATTAACTTTTGTCTTACTCTTCGAAGCGACATTTTTCCGATGGGGATTGATTTATATTTTCTCCTGTTTTTTCAGCTTCTTTTCTTACTTTTTCGACTTTTTCTTTTATTTTTTGTATTTCTTCTTTTGCCTTATTTTCGATGGATTTGTTGTATTCTACGTAGTCCTTTTCCAGTTTTTTCTTAATTGACATTTTCGTTCCTGCCTATTTCACGACTAAAACTGGACAAGTTGCGTATTCAATTACACGTTGAGTAACACTGCCAATGAGAATCCTTTCGGCACCTCGACGCCCCAAGGTACCCATCACTATCATATCCATGTTTAATTCGTTTACTAATTGCAGAATTTTTTCAAATGGTGTTCCTTTTGCAACCAAAGAAGTAGCTTTTATCCCAGCTTGCTCTGCTATACCAAGAACATAATTGATGTAGCGTTCACCGTTTTGTTTTAATTCACGTTCAACGTCTTCCTGTTTGGTTGTTTTCTCAAGGTGATCTAGAACCAACATATCGATTACATAGACAAACGTAACGTGAGCACCCAACATCTTAGCCATACTGATTCCTAACTCTGCGGCTCGTATGCTATGATTTGAGCCGTCGGTTGGAATCAAAATATTTTTTAATTTCTCAAATTCTAAACTCAACTTTGACCATGCTCCTTAATCATGTGTTTAATTCTTTTAGTTCTGACAAATTCTTCTCTTTCTTTCTCTTCCAATACTTGCTCAATACGTTTAACCGTGTTACGGTACTTTGGAATGAGAACGTAATTTAAAGCGTTTACACGCCGCTGAGTTTTATGGACATCGTTGGCAATTTGGAAAACTGTTCCTTCGGCTCTCGCTAATTCAGCTATGAAATCAAGCACTTTATAAAATTGATTAAATGCCATGTCCAATTCTGCACTGGTGTTGGCAAATCCATAATCAGGCTTAGCGTCGATTTCTCTGTGAAACTCTATAATCGGAACCGTTACCCCCATTATACTGCGATAGTCCATCAGGAAGTCAGCTTTGAAACTTGAACCTAAGGCCACGTTTTCTACAGTCTCTGAGCCCTTAGCTAATTGAGCCTTCATCAAATTGCTGTAGGCAATCGAAAGTGCTCCAACTAGTTCTTCTCTGGCTTTTTGCGCCTCAAAAATGCTGGTTCTTAGCTCACGAAGTAATATATCACGTTTTCGCTCCAAGATATCTCGTCCGGAGTCAGCAAGGCTTAAGGTTCGTTTTGTTTGGATAAGGTTGATTCTTGTTGCGCTAACGTTTTCTAGCGACATTTAAGTTACCTCATTTTTGGTTCTCGGAGAGAACTGCTTTATGAATTCAGCGTGGATTCCTGTTAGTTCCATCTCTGATAGAGCAGCTAAGGTGTCCCAAGCGATAGAAAGTGTTTGTTCAATACTTCGGTTTTCAGTTTTTCCTTGGTTAATCAAGTTGTGTTCAAATCGCTCGCCAAAACGCAAGTACTCTTTATCTCTGCTTCCCAAACCTTCTTCTCCGATGATTGTTACTAGAGACTTGACTGCGTTGTATTGAGAGTAGGCCGAGTAAAGTTGGCTTGCAACATCTGCATGATCTTCTCTAGTTCTTCCTTTCCCTATTCCATCCTTCATTAGGCGCGAGAGACTTGTGGTTATGTAAATTGGAGGATAGATGCCTTGTTTTTCTAAAGATCGTGAAAGAACTATTTGTCCTTCAGTAATGTAACCTGTTAAGTCTGGGATAGGGTGGGTTATGTCATCATTGGGCATTGTAAGAATCGGCATTTGCGTAATTGAGCCTTTTTTTCCTTCAATTCGCCCAGCCCTTTCATAGAGACTTGCTAGGTCACTGTACATATATCCCGGATAGCCCTTTCGGCTTGGAACCTCCTCCATAGAAGCGCTGACTTCACGCAGCGCCTCACAGTAGTTAGTCATATCAGTCAACAATACGAGAACATGTGAATCTTGCTCGTAAGCCAAGTATTCTGCCAACGTCAAACCAGCTCGAGGAGTGATAATGCGTTCCACAGGCGGGTCTTCTGCCAAATTGAGAAACATAGCTACATTCTTTATAGCGCCTGTTTCTTCGAAGCTGTTTCGGAAAAAAGCTGCGTCATCGTGTTCCAACCCCATTGCGATGAAAACTATATAAAATTCTTCGCCTCCGCCCCGAATCTTAGCTTGTCTCACAATTTGAGCAGCTAGCTCGTTGTGAGACAAACCAGGTCCGCTGAAAACTGGAAGCTTCTGGCCACGCACAAGGCTAGTTAGCCCATCAATTGCTGAGATTCCTGTTTGAATGAAGTCTCGTGGGTATTCTCTTGCAATGGGGTTTAGAGGATAACCGTTTACATTCCTTCTCTCTTCAGTGAAATAGCGAGGATGCCCATCGATGGGTTCTCCAAAACTGTTCATTACTCGCCCCAGCATTTCTGTGGAAACCGGCACTTCCAAGGGTCTGCCAAGAAAGCGGGTACGGGTCTGTGAAGGTGACAAACCTGTGGTTCCTTCAAAAACCTGAATTGTTACAGCCTTCTGATTTACCTCTATGACCCTACCGAGCCTCGTTTCGCCTGTTTGCACTTTAACAGAAACAAGTTCATTGAAACCAACGCTGTGAACGTTTTCGACAACAATTATAGGACCAGAAATTGAAGCAAGCCCTTTGTATTCTAAGTCGCCCGACATAATCTTACCTCAAGCTTGCCTCCAACTCTTCGAAACGTTGACGCATTCTAACCGCCAAATTATCCAAATCATCTACTTTTTCGTTGGGTATTGTTATTTTCATGCGTAAAATTTCCTGCAATATCGGCAACTGAGTAACCTTGAATACAGGTGCGCCTTTACCCACTATTCGTTCCGCCAACTTGTGGAATTCCATAATTATCTTCAGCATTTTAAACTGTTTTTGAGGAGAACAATAAGTATCAACTGCGTCCAGAGCGTTCTGTTGCAGGAAAGCGATACGAAGGACCCGAGCTGTCTCTAAAATCAAACGCTGACGGTCAGGCAAAGCTTCAGGACCAACCAGTTTAACGATATTTTTCAGCTCATCCTCGGATTGGAGTGTTCGCATCGCTTCTTCGCGGTAACTATTCCATTCCTTATCAACTTTCTTGTTCCACCAACCAGCAAGTTCTGTGATATACCCGCTATAGCTTTGCATCCAATTTATCGCTGGATAGTGACGTGCATCCGCCAATTCAGGATCTAAAGCCCAAAAGACACGTGTGAACCTTTTTGTGTGCTGAGTTACAGGTTCTGAAAAATCGCCTCCTGGAGGAGAAACGGCACCAATTGCGCTAATTGAACCATTCCGCTTTTCGGTTCCCATTGTTTCCATTACACCTGTACGTTCGTAAAATTCTGCTAGCCTCGAAGGCAAATAGCTTGGGAACCCCTCTTCGGCGGGCATTTCTTCTAAACGTCCTGAAACTTCCCTAAGAGCTTCTGCCCATCGGCTAGTTGAATCTGCCATCAAAGCCACAGCATAACCCATATCACGGTAGTATTCAGCAATTGTTATACCCGTGTAAATGCTGGCTTCTCGGGCGGAAACCGGCATGTTGCTCGTATTAGCTATTAATATTGTTCGTTCCATAAGCGGGTGACCGGAGGTTGGGTCGATTAATTTGGGAAAACTCGTAAGTACATCGACCATTTCATTTCCGCGTTCTCCGCAACCTACATAGATTATTAGGTTTGCATCTGACCATTTAGCAAGCTGTTGTTGAGTGATTGTTTTTCCTGTGCCAAAGCCTCCTGGAATAGAGGCACTTCCACCTTTAGCAATTGGAAAGAATGTGTCAATAACGCGTTGCCCTGTGATTAGCGGAACTGATGTAGGGAGACGACGGGTATAAGGACGGGGTTTTCTAACAGGCCACTTTTGCAGCATAGTTAGTTCTGTCTTGGCTTCGTTTGTTTGTATTGTGGCGATTGTCTCCGTAATTGTGTACTCACCTTCTGAGGTTAATTGAACGAGTTTCCCACTAGCATTTGGCGGAATGGTGATTTTGTGTTCTACTAGGTCAGTTTCGTTAACTGTTCCTAGAACGTCACCGCTAGTAAGTTGTGTTCCGACTTTAGCTTTCGGCGTAAATTGCCATTTCATATCCCGAGAAAGTGGTTTTAGTTGGCCCGTGCGCTTGATAAACGGACCAGTCTCCAATTTCAAAACTTCCAAAGGTCGTTGTATACCGTCAAAGACATTCCCCACTAGACCAGGAGCCAGCTCAACCGAAAGAGGACTACCTGTCCCCAAAACAATTTCCCCAAGTTTCAGCCCAGATGTGTCTTGATAAACTTGTATTGTAGCAGTGCCTCGTTCCAGACGGATAATTTCTCCTATTAAACCCACACTACCTACTTCGACGAGTTCGTGCATCACTGATTGGTCCATGCCTTTGGCTTCAACAACTGGACCTGCAACGCGAATTACACTTCCCTCAGCTGTCATTTATTGCTCTTCCTCCACGAACAATAGGTTTGCTATTTCGCTGCGAAGTGCAATTTTCAACTCAGCTAATCGATTGTCTAGTGTACCATCGTACGTTATGCTGCCATCGGCGGTTTGAGTTTTATATCCGCCAATATAATTCGGGGTCTGATCAAGGAGAGTCAGGTTGATAGCCAATTTCTGAGACAAGTTCTTGAGGTTCCCGTTGGCGAGCCATTTTTTGTCTTTATAATTTACTTGAATTGTGAGGTTTTTGGATCCTATTTTTGAGGCTGCTTTTTTGATTTGTTCTGTCAAAAAGGTATAATACTCATCTGTTTCTGTAAAAGCTTTGAGTTTTTCTATGGCTATCTGGAAAGCTTGGTCAACTAGCTTTTCTTTAGTTTGAAGAAGAATATTTCTAACTTCAACGTCGGTCAACGAATTAATTTTTTTTCTTTCAGCTTCAGCTTCAACTTGTGACTTATTAACTATTGACAAATAATTATGGTCCGCTTGCTCTCTTGAAATTTTCAGAGTTTTTTTTGCTTCGTTTTCAGCAGCAAAAATCAAAGCTTCTGCTTCTTTCTGAATGTCTCCTAACACTTCAACTGCAATAGCTACTAGACCATCTTTAACATTCATGAATGTCTTCTACCTACATCCTGACGCCTAAGGATTTGCTGACTAAATCAGCCAAATTCACTTCGCTCATTTTTCCACTGCTTGCTGGAACTTCCACGATCAGGGGGCTAGTACGCGAACGCCTAACGTCGTTAATAATTCCATGAATTTGCTGATCAAGCGAGAATTCTTCACTTATTATGATAATAGCTAAGTCGTTGCGGGTTAAGGCTTCTTCTAAAGATTCTTTAGCGTTGGTTACCGAAATTGCTTCGGCGCTTTCAATACCAACGAGCCTAAAACCAGTAGCCATGTTGTTATCGCCTATGACCAAACCCAGCATACAGCTATCCTCAATGAAAGTTTAATTCTTAGGTTAATTTATATTTTTGTTAGAGAAGCATGCTTAGACCGGAAAGAATGAAGCCTACTTCAGTAATTTGCGTCAAAAAAGACGTTGAGGTAGTACTGGAAGCCGTAAGCAGCTTCGGAGAATTCCATATTGAGAAAGCAAGCGAAATCAAAAGCGTAAGTGAATATGATCAAAACATTCAGAGAGCTGAAGAAGCCCTCGTCACTGTAAATGAATTGACAAAACACCTAGTTATCCAAAAAACCGCTTTAACCGACATTTTCAAAGTAATCAAGCCAACCAAATTACAAGTTTCCTCTGAAAATTGGCAAACACTCCAAGAAGCTACAATATTGCAGAGCTCTAGCCTAAAAGGAGTTTTTGACGAACTCAACACCACACTTACAAGTCTGCAAGAAAAAGGAGCATACCTAGATCATCTGAAACGAATGTTAACAATAATTGACGAGATGGGCGTTGACCTTGAAGCAATCGAAGGACTAAAATTAATAAATATAACTATCGCAAGTGTACCGCAAAAGAATTTTCCTCATCTACTAGTAGCATTGATAGGAGTTCCAGTTATAATTCGTCGTTGTCGGTTAACAAAAGAGGCAGAATTTTTATGTTTTGCAATGGCTGAAAAGTATAAATCAAGCATCGAAAGAGCTCTTAAAACTCACCATGCAGAAATCTTCCGAATTCCTGAAAACCTGCCCCGAGAGATTTCTTTGGCTCTAAAGAGGATTAATAATCAACAAGAGGAAAACATCGAGGAAGAAAAAAAGATTTCTTATGAATTAAAGAAGTTGGGTTCAGACAACCAAAACAAAATTATCACATGGAAAGAAACCATCGAAAACATCCTTGTGCTTCTCCAAGCTCAAAAAAAGATGCTTCAATCGGGAAGACTATCAGTTCTTAAAGGATTTGTACCCAGACAGAAGTTCCAATCGCTTTCCGAAAAGATTCAAACTTCATTAAATGGAAAAGCACTCGTACTTGAAAATCAGTCGGTGCAAAACCCCCCAACTAAAATCGCACATAGCCGTTTTGTCAGACCATACGAGGAAATTACAAAACTCTATGGGTTGCCGCATTATGACGAAGTTGATCCAACACCAATCATCGCGATCACTTTCCCTTTAATCTTCGGTTTAATGTTTGGCGACATTGGACATGGACTGGTTCTTTTATTAGGAGGGGGTATTCTTGGATTTTTAATTAAACGAGAACAAGCAATCAAGAATATATGCTGGATTTTAGCCTCTTGTGGAGCCGTAGCAGTCTTTACAGGGATCTTATTTGGCGAATTCTTCGGAAAGCAGTTGTTTGCTCCATTGTGGTTTAGTCCATTTGACAATGTGTTCACGTTTCTAATCTTCAGCCTGTTTGTTGGAGTAGCTCAAATAATGAGCGGGCTAGTTTTGGAAATGACAAACTTTTTCCTTAAACATAATCCGATAGATGCTGTGTTGACTTCGATTCCCAAAATTGCGTTTTACAGCGGTGCAGTCTACCTTCTCGCATTCTACCAGCTAAATTTTTCAGCATGGCTTAGCGGTCCAATATTATTAGTGCTCGTTCCAATAATCGTCTTGATTCTGTGCAAACCAATCTTTTTCTCTATCTCAAGATCCTCAACAGCTACCGATGAGGAAAACTCATTTGGGCAAAGACTCTTCGAAAGTGGAGATTTGATAACTCGTCTGCTAAGTAACACTATGTCTTACACTCGAATTCTTGCTTTGCTTATGGCTCATTGGGCTCTTGTTCTTGTGGTTTATGTTGTAGCTGGCTTAATTGGGTCAGCCTCGGTTTTAACTGCTATCTTAAGCGGTTTCATCATAGTTGCTGGGAACATTTTCGTGATTGCTCTCGAAGGATTAATCGTGTTCATTCACACGATGAGACTACATTTTTATGAATGGTTTAGCAAATTCTATGAAGGTACAGGAGTGGAATTTGCTCCTTTTAAGCAAAACTTTGTTCATACCGAAATCACTTTGAAGAAAAATATCTCTTAGAAAAAAAGTTGGCGCTCAATATCCTCAGGCTTCTTCCCAGCCCCTACGCCTAGACAAACAACAATGAGATTTCGAACCTCAAAGCTTTTCTTAGTTAAAAAAGCCAAAACAGCACCTACATTAAAGATCTCTTTGATCCTATTTTTTTTGGCGTGTTCAAGTAGTGCTTTTTCAAAGGCGTTTTCAGCAAGAGCAATTGTCTCCTGGGGAGATTGTGTTTTATCAAAATATTTGGCGTAGAAGGTTTTGAGCACAATTTTTAGGGCTGATTCAAAATCTGAAGAACAGACAATGTCCTCAACGGTCTTGTCAGAAATCCTAAACCTTTTGGTTGGCACAGCTATACGCAGCCAATTTGAATCATAGTTTAAGAGTTTACACCGCAACAGCAGCAATAAAACATAGCTGTCTATTTGAAGACTAACATAGGGATATGCATGTGGTTTTTCTTTTTTTGGCAGACTCTGATAGGCCGCCCATAGTTCTTCATAGTAGAATTTGTCCAGAAGTACATCAAAGCAAGTCGTTGAAGTATTTTCCTCGTAACTTTTGAAACCCATTTTCAAGGCAGAAGCGTATTTAGTTTTCTTTAGGGTACTAACAATGTGATTTATGCTCGAAGCTCTAATGGCTTCCTCCATTATTGCGAGGTTGTTAAGGTAATTTTCTGGTGCAAAGTAGATTTTGGCTTGTTTTTGTTCAAGATGTAGCTCAGCATTGACTGCCTTGATTAGAGTTTTAATGTTTTCTACCTCAAATCTTATAAGATAATGTTTAAGAAATTCGGCCGTTTTCTTAGGTGAGTTAATTATTATTTTAATGTAGGTTCCGATCAAATTTTCATTGAATGCCCGTTCAAGTTTACGGTTGGATAATGGGGGAGTAACTTTGGCTATTTCCTGTTGGTAGCTACTTTCTCGTAGAGAACCAATTAGGTCAGCTAAGTTATTTGTCTCGGTTAGCCCTCTGAATTTGGATTCGCTTAAAAATTCGCTTCTTCCTGCTCCGATCTTGACAAGAACATTTGCATATTTAGTTGTCTGGCTCAAGGTCTCTCTTCCTCGAGAACGGCTGACACAATTTGTGAAACAGCATTTTCCATTCGCTGGTTTGCTTTAAAAATGAGTGTTTCTGCATTTTTTTGGCTTTCTTTCAATTTTTGTTCTCGGTTGCGTTTTGCTTGTTCGATTGCACTCTCGTAGTTTTGTCGTGCTTCTTGCTGAGCGTAGGTTTTGCTACTTTCTATGAGTTTGTCTCCTTCTTTTTGTGATAGAATTATTATTTCTTTAGCGTTTTTCTGGGCCTGGGCTCGGATTTCTTCTGCTTGTGCTTCGATTTTTTTTAGTTCCTCCCAGACTTTCTCCATGTTTTCACACATATGTTTAGCTTTGCGCTCAGTAATAAAATATCCTCTTTCTGCATTTTGAAGTTACTTGTTAATGATTCTTTGATGGTCTTTTCGGGTGAATTGGGAAAATGCTTTAAAACCCTATACCAACCTTAGAGGCTGGTTACGATACGAGTATGGCGAAGGAAAAAGAAAGGGAAAAGAAAAAGACTGGATTTGACTACCGCTCTTCACGATTCTTTTCCCTTCTTTTCCCAGCGATATATCTTGTGGCTATAGCTATCTTTAGCGTTCAATACAGCATTATTCCTGGTCCTGAATTTCTCGTCTTAGCCTTCCTGATTTATGCGGCATATAATCAAAAAACTTGGCGTTTCCTCAAGGATTGGCTACCCTTTATCACCGTGTTTATTTCCTACGAAATCATGTATGGATTTGTCGGCGTAATCTCCAAGTATAATCTACATGCCGGACCTTACAATCTTGAAATGGGAATGTTTGGACAAATTCCAAGCTTAGTTCTCCAACAAACAATAAGAATGCCTATCCTAGATTATATGGGGGCCTTTTTTTATTCGCTGCATTTTTTTGCTCCAACAATTTTTGCTTTTATCCTTTGGAAAGTTAGCCCTAAGAATTATTGGAAATACACTGTTGCTTTTGGGATTTGCACGTATGCGGCACTCATCAGTTTTCTTTTCTATCCGGTGGCGCCGCCTTGGTGGGAGCTTAGTACGCATTCGAGTCTTGCATATTCAGGACCAACTGTTATTAGAGTGCTAACTGATTCGGTCGACGCCAACTTAGGCATCCCAGTTTACAGAACCCTCTTTGATATTTTTGGCGCCAATCAGTTTGCCGCTTTTCCCAGCATGCATTCAGCCTTGCCCTTCTTGATATCTCTATTCGCTATTAAAATTTGGAAAATAAGAGCTCTACCGGTCTTAATCTTCCCAATCGGTGTTTGGTTTAGCGCTGTGTATCTCGGTGAACACTATTTTGTAGATGTTTTGGGTGGTATAGCATATGCTTTTTTGGCTTTCGTAGCAGTGGAAAAAATTCTCCCATTACTTGCTAAAAGAACTGACTTCCTGAAAAAACACATGCCGAGCTAAACAAACTTTGAAAACCAATCTTACATTAATTACGGCATAGGATGTGCAAAATTTAGTTTTATTTTTGCGTTTTTTGTTCATCTGCCAGAACAACAACACTTTGAAAATTATTGTTGTTATTCTACCAATCTTCAATGCACAAGAAGGCAGCTTTAGGCGTATTGCTGAAAAATTCTTTCCCAGGATAACACGCAATCGTTATGTGTGGACAGCTTTGTTTTGGGCAGATTAAAAGGACGAAGGATTTCAACTCTGTAGTTGTGTTTCCTAATCTTTAATCGATAAGAACTCTGATTGTCTTGGATGCCCATATCTTGAATTTTCTGTTGTAAGTTTCTTTAGAAGCGATTGTTTTGTTACCAAAGCCTGACAGTTTAACAGGCTTGATGAAGATGAAAAAGCGATAACTGGATTAAAAATTACACTCAGCTCTATATGATAAGTGAGAAGTGCATTTTGGCAAGAACCTGTTCTTAACATTTAATAGCAAAATATCAAAAAACATAATTGACAGTTACGACAACGAATATTGTCAATATGACAACCCCAAAGAGGTTTAAAGTAACAACTCAAGACGCATACAACTATGCCGCCAGCAAGTTTTTTGCAGATCAACAGCTTGCAATGGTGCTAAAACTGAACGGGCAACTTGAAGAAGATTTGTTTGAACAAGCGATTCATTTAACCATGGATCTGGAGCCTGTTTTAGGGTGTCAATTTGTTGAAAACGGTGATAAACCCTTTTGGGAACGCAGAAACGATTTAGAAAATATTAAACTGTCAGACGTAGTTAAAGCTGACCCGCCTGAGGATGCGCTTGAAACTTTTGTTAGTTCGCCTATTCGCGCAGATTTAGATCCCCTTGTTAGAGCAAGGATTTTTCGGGGAAGGAATACAGATACACTTTGCATCAAAATAAACCATTCAGTCTGCGATGGGGGAGGCCTCAAAGAATATGTTTTCATGCTTTCCAATATCTATAACACTTTAGTCAGCGGCAAAGAATGTATTGTTTTGCCTAATTTAAGCAGAAGAGATCAGAGTCAAATACCCCAGCTAGCTAAAGATACTAAAAGCCTCGCTGTGAAAGGGTTTCCTCAACCAACTTGGACTTTATTACAAAAAGCTGGAACTGAACCCCTGCATTGCTTCAGGGTTATTCCGAAACCAAGGTTTGAAGTAATAAAGAAATATGCTCAAAATAAAAGTACCTCGGTAAACGATGTGCTTCTTGCTGCTCTATTTCGAGCTTTTTTTGTTTTAAACAACACACCAGCAGATTCTCCGATGATAATGCAGGTTTCTATAGACCTAAGAAGATACCTTTCAAAGAAGAAAGCGGAGGTAATATGCAACCTTTCGGGAGCATTATATGTCGCTTTGGAGAGGAAAGGCGGCGAAGAATTTGACGGAACATTAACCAGAGTTAGTGCAGCAATGAATAGACTTAAAGAAAATAATCCTGGCCTAGAGAGTGCCGCAGGTTTAGAATATTTGGCAAGTCAAGGTTATATTGGCTTAGTGAAATATTTGGAAGAAGCATCCGCAATGGGTAGAAAATTTAATGTTACTTTTCCGTTACTTTCAAATTTTGGTGTTCTTAGTCTTTACGGCTTTGGTGAACTAATAGTAATAAATGAATTCATTTCTAGCCCGATTATGTATCCTCCTGGATTCATGCTGGGAGTGAGCACTTTCAATGACGAAATGACGTTTTCAATTGGATATTGCGGAAAAGAAAATAGGCGACAAATAAACAGATTTCTTGAAATCTACGTCGCTGAGTTACCCTTAACGTAAAATTGCAAAACTGCACCAGAAAATAATTTTTAAGAAAGCAAATCGCAATAGCAATGATTTTATAATTCCAAATTGTCTTCTTAAAAATAAGTGAATTATATGTCTGAAGCAATAGAAAAAAGAGTTCGAAACGCACTCGATGAAATTAGACCGCAAATTCAAGCTGACGGAGGAGATGTTGAACTTGTGGCAGTGGGGAATGACTCCGTGAAAGTTCGCTTGGTTGGGCATTGTGCGGGTTGTCCGATGGCTGCGATGACGCTAAAAAACGGCGTTGAAGCACTCATTAAGCAAAGAGTACCAGAAATAAAGAAAGTTGAAGCAGTCCAATGATCAGCTTTCTTCCAAACTTTTAAAACTCTTAATTTTAAATCGAATCAACTTTTTCTCGTGAATGTTTATCCAAAAACTAAAAGGGTTAACGATAGTCCATGATCTAACTCCGAAGAACATTGAGTTATGGAGCTTCTTTTGGAAAAATAGATTTCTATAATTACCATCAAGAAACACATAGTAAACTAAACCTATACTATGGGCAAGGATGGTTCCTGGTGACCTTTTGAATATCTAACGTTTAACACATTGCCCTGAAACAGCATCAAAATGGTTTGTGTCCCCATAGTCGCAGGTCTTGCAATCATTTTTTATATCCTGACCAAATGGGCATCCTTTCAAATCAGCCATATTTTACACCTCAAATTAGTGTGGAAATAAACGTTATCATATTCTAATTATTCCAAAAACTATTTTTTCTTAATTAATTTTTCTGTGTGGAAAACAATTAAACATTGAGGTATAGATCGAAATCTAACTGAACAGGGAGATTTCACCGCTTTACTTGGTTTTTACGATTTGATTGATACTGAGTTGATGCTACAATTTTGATAATGGAATTTGCGCCGAAAATCATCTTAGTTTTGGTGGTGAAGATTGGTATTGAAACATTTTTAGCTGAATGTGCAAGTTTTTTTAGTATGCTATGATAGCTTAATAAATAGCAATTCAAACAAATGTATTTCAGGCAATCAGAAAACTCGGTTATCATTTTGGCTGAGAGTTCATTGATAACCATGTTTGCCTTGTTTGGAGCATTTTAATTAAAGAAGGGATAGAGGGGTAAAAAAAGATGAGAGAGAAACGTGACAAAGTAGCCATCCGTGGACTAAGAGATGTCGCAGCAGCTGAAACCAAAATTAGCTACGTAAATCCAAATGGAACACTTTACTATTTAGGGTACAATATTGACGATCTAGTGGAAAACATCATCTACTCAGAAATTCCGTACTTGCTACTTTACAAAAAATTGCCCAAACAAAAAGAGCTAAGCCACTTTCAAAATGAACTGTTTAATGAAATGAAACTTCCTAAACCAATTGTTGAAAGCATTAATTCAACCCCCAAAACCTGCCACCCAATGGACATTTTACGCACCGAAGTGTCTCATCTAGGAGAATATGATCCAGATGATAACGACTTTTCTGACGCTGCAAACATTAGAAGAGCTAAACGATTAATTGCCCAAGTTCCTACAATAGTAGCTACCATTCATAGAAGTCGATTTAACAAACCAGTTCCGAAGCCAAAGAAAGAATTCACTTTCGCCCAGAACTTCCTCTATATGTTTATCGGAGAGGCCCCAGACGAGATGGAGACAAGAGTCATTCATCGCTTCATGATACTTCACGCTGATCACGGGTTCAATGCGTCCACGTTCGCCGCACGGGTAACGGCGAGCACCAATTCAGATATGTATTCAGCCATAACTTCGGCCATTGGAACCCTCAAAGGTCCATTACATGGAGGGGCAAGCGAAAAAGTGATGGACATGCTTGATGAAATTAACCTTGAAGAAGAAGTCGAGGAATACATCAAAGGGCTTTTAGATGAAAAAAAGAAGATTATGGGTTTTGGTCATAGAATGTATAAGGCTCAAGACCCCCGAACTAAGCATCTCCGAGGGATAGTTGAAGATTTTTGCCATCAAGAGAGACCGCTAAAACTGTATAATAGGTGCGTGCAGATTGAAAAGATTGTTCATGAGAAAAAAAAGATCTATCCCAATGTAGATTTCTATGCTGCAGTTGCTATGGATGCATTAGGTGTTTCAAAGGAGTTCTTTCCATTGTTCTTTGCTTCAAGCAGGATATCTGGTTGGGTAGCTCATGTATTGGAACAGTATGAAGATTCAGTTCTTCTTCGTCCGTCATCGAATTATGTTGGGGAATTCGAAAGAGTGTTCGTTCCGATAGAAAAACGATAAACATTTAATACATTTCGAGTAAGCCAGATGGAGAAGGGGTTCTATTTCATGGCGCCGCTCTTCAGGTTTAGCCGAGTCCTTCTTAGATAAGCCAAGATGACCACTACAGCTAAAATCGCAACAATAATAACCAAACCTAATTGAATAGTCGCAGTCAGATATTTGATGCCTATGAATTCTGTGAATGATACCCCATGACTAGGTGAACTCGTCGAATTTGAAGATATAGAAGAGATAATTGTTGTATCGTTCCAATTGATAAGTTTGTTGTAATGTTGAGAACTGCCCATCTGAAGATAATCTTCGTAAATTATGTCTAGTTTAGACCCGTATTGTTCAAGCAAACTTCCCAAGTTTATGCTTATTGGAACCGATAAGTCGTCGGCTTCCCATAACCCCCAAATCTTGTCGTTTGGACCTCGAAAACCGTACGCATAATCTTTAGGAAGCATGTAAGCAGTTCGTTCATTTATTGGGCTTAGTTTTCGGGGGTTTGTTTGTGTATATTGCCAGAATTGTTTTAGAGCATCTAAATGTTCTTGATTAAGAATTCCATCCGAATAATTCTTGTTCGAGTTGAAAACTGCAATATATTTTGCTCCATTGTCATAGGCAAGGAGAAGATCGTTGTAGAGTTCTTGATCTGTCTCGATATATGGTGGTTGTGTAAAGGTCCAAGTTATTATTGCGCCCCAATCCTTGTCTTGAGCTGTTGCTGCACCCCTACATAGTCCTACATTCAATTGTCTACTGTAGTTCCAGCCAAACTGTGCTAAGAGTACGTCATAGCCTGCCTTATAGTCAAACCAATAGAGCGCATAATCCGAAGTAAACAAAGAAATATCCTCTCCTCTGGAATAGCCGTTTCTGAACCAACTTACGAAGCCACTTACCTTAGTGTTAAACTCGGTGCTGGCTTCTTCGTAACTATCGGCCTTTGGAACTACCATCCAGCCAGAAGTGTGATCCAATTGTCGTCCCCCAACTTCATCGGAGTAATAAATTCCCAGAAAATAGTTTCCCCATCGGGTTTTAGCGATTTCAAACCAGGTTGATTTATCAATTGAAAACAAAGAGAAATCTATAGGGTATTCTTGGTAGACAATAAAAAATAGTCCCTTATCAAAAAGATATTGACAGGCTTCTTCAAGTATGAACCTGTTTTGTGTAACGCCTGTGCAACCCAAAATAAAGAGATTAGTGTATGGAGCTACTTCATCGGCTAATTGTTTTACTTGATCTATATCGCCAAAAGCCAAATCGACACCCACAAAAACATCTGGAACATTTTGAGCTTCCACAAAGTCGTAAGAGAAGGAGCCTAATAAAGTTGAAAAAACCAGAGTAAGTAACAAAAAGGAGCCAGTCAAACGAATCTTCATTGGTAACAAAATTAAAATCTGAATATATTAAAGTTTTTAGAATACGTTAACGAGTAGCCCGGGAGAGATTCGAACTCTCGTCAAGGGCTCCAGAGGCCCCTATGCTTGACCACTACACCACCGGGCTTCAAACTCAAACAGACATCTTTGATTAATATTTACTTTAATATTGCTATTCTTCTTTGGCACCGTTTTTCACTTTTTGGGCTTCTTGAACACAGTAGCAGTCTTGATTGATTCTATTGTAGTCACTGCAATGCCATAATGTATCAACGATTGGATTTTGGTTTTTTCCGTGACGTTTGGAGCAGAAAATTTTTGTTGGATAATCGTAACTGTTGTGACCGTCACAGTTACCACAGTAATTCCTTTGAGGGTTGTTCTTCATTGGTTAGCGCTCCTGTTTTTGCGGTGTAAAAATGATTCACGTTTAAAGTCTCTACCTAGCCGTTCCCTCATGGAGGCAACAAGGAAAGGAAAAACCATTAACGCCTCACCGATAACCATGACATGATCTGCTTCGCCCTTCATTTTGCCCCAACTAACTGTTTCTTCTAGTGTTGACCCCGAAAGGCCACCTGTTTCTGGACGATCCAACGTGATTACTATACCATAGTCTAAGCCTTTTTTTGAAGCGAGTGCTGCGGATTGGACGGTGTTGCGGGGTACGCCACCTCCGATTACAATCATGCCGTTTTTAGGTGAACGGGTGCAGATACCGCAGATGGTAGGAACGTCTTTGAAGGCATCCAATTGCAAAATGTTCTTTTGGTCTTGTTGTGATGCATGGAGCCAATGGATAAAACCGAATTCTGAATCTCGTGCTGAAGGCAAAAAAATAGGAACGTTTTCTTCGTATGCCGCGCGCAGGATTGAGTTTTTATCGGTTAAACGTTTGCCAATTTCGTATGTGAATTCGTTTGAAGCTAAAGGTTCCCCTTTTCGCAGCTTAGCAATGTCTGTGTACATTTCTGAGAGTTCAAAGTCTAATTTGACGTAGGCTTCTTCTGGAACAAGAATATCATAGATTCTGAAAAGATGGTAACGGTAAAGCTCAGCATCGTCAACTATGTATCCGCCTTTGTAGTGGTGTCCTCCAACGGCTTCGATTGCATCATGAACCATACAGGCACCCGTACTTACAATCACATCCACTAGGTGATTTCGAATCAAATCGGCAACTAACGTCCTCATTCCGGCGGGAACCACTGCTCCTGAGATCGCTAAGAACACGGTACAATCTTTGTCTTTAAGCATCTTTTCATAAATGTCAGATGCAGCCGCCAACCGTCCAGCTCCAAACGAACCTGAATTCTTGAATTGAACGATGAGTTGGTCTACAGTTAAGGCGCCAGATATTTTTATGTGCTTAACGGGTTCTTTTAGATAGTCTTTTCTTTCCATTCAAGATGCGCCTAAACGTAGTTATTATTAATTGTGGAAATATGTTTCTGTCTTTAAATCGAAAAATAAGCAACAATTGTCAATGAATCAAGTTGCCTATAGGGCACTTCGTTTTCCTTTCCCCGATAGCTTGAAATAATGTATCTAACAAATTGCATGCAACTGAGGCAACTCAATGATTTCAATTAATCTCCCAAAGATAGGCGAAGAAGAAATTCAGGCAGTCGTAGAAGTAATGAAAAGCGGAATATTAACAACCTCATTAGGTGCTGGACCAAAAGTAACCGAGTTCGAGAAGAAATATGCAGAGTTTGCTGGAGTTAAACATGCTATAGCGGTTAACACGGGAACCGCTGCTCTACATGCCACATTGTTGGCTGTTGGAATCAAAGCAGGTGACGAAGTAATCTTGCCGAGTTTCACGTTCGTAGCAACCGCGGAAGCAGTTGTACTCGCTGGTGGAAGACCAGTCTTTGCCGACATCGACTCCGAAACCTACACCCTATCCCCACAAGCCATTGAAAAGGCAGTAACCAAAAAAACGAAAGCGATAATCCCAGTAGACATCTATGGACTGCCAGCTGATATGAAACCGATAATGGAAATCGCCTCAAAAAACAACCTTTCAGTGGTTGAAGATTGTGCACAGTCACATGGAGCAACTTGCGAAGGTAAACCAGCGGGTGCCCTTGCGGATTTAGCTTGCTGGAGCCTTTATGCAGCTAAGAATATCGGCACCGGCGAAGGGGGAGTCGTAACAACCGATAACGATCAACTTGCTGAGAAAGTCAAGATGGTAAGAACTCATGGAGAAAAAGCAAAATACCAATCACTCATGTTGGGCACGAATTATCGCATGACTGAAATTCAAGCCGCAATAGGGGTTATACAGCTTAGAAGACTACCAGAATTCCTTGCAAAACGTTCCCAAAATGCCCAGAGCCTAACTATGAAGTTGGAGAGCAACGGAATAGAACTACCTCCAAAACCAAAGAACAGAACACCAAGCTGGTACCTCTATACCATCAGAATAAAAGATGCAACAAAAGAAAAAAGGGACGAAATCATAAGTAAAATGCACAAGAAAGGAATAGGAGCCGACGCCTATTATCCAACGCCAATTAACCAAATGCCATACTATAAAGAAAACTTCGGAACCTTCGTCTTACCAGAAACCGAAAAAGCCGCAAAACAAGTAATCTCCCTACCAATTCACCCGGGCGTGACAGAAGAGCAAATAGATTTGATAGCTCAAACATTTTTAGCAATTCTGTAAGAAGATTTTCAAATGCTTTAAATCACTGCGAACTACAATTCTACTTCATTGCAAGGCGAAAAAACATGCAGAGTGTACTAGTTGTTGGTTTGGGAGAAATCGGAAGTACAGTATTTACTGTCCTAAAACAGAGCCAAAAATTCAGGCTCTACGGCATAGATTTCGATAGAAAGAAAATGCTAAAATGTGAAACAACCGAGCCACCAAACAACTCAAAAATCGATGTTTTGCAAGTTTGCATTCCTGCCGAAGACAAGACCAAATTAATTCAAATCACTAAAAGTTACATAAAAAAGTACCAACCTAAAGTGACCATCATAAACAGCACCGTTCCTATTGGCACAACCATGGAATTGTATAAGCAATGTGGCGGATTAGTAGCTCATTCTCCATGCCGAGGCGTGCACAAGAATAAGGAGTACATGGTAAAAGAGTTCAGACGCTGGACAAAATATGTCGGAGGCGCCACGCCTAAAGCAGGAAAAGCAGCAGAAAAACATTTCAAGTCATCAGGATTAAAAACTAAACAACTTGCCAACTGCACAGACACTGAATTTGCTAAACTATTTGAAACAACATACAGAACATGGATGATTGTTTTCTTCCAAAAAATGCAGCGTCTCGCAAGAAGATATAACAAAGCAAATCCGGATTTGAATATTGATTTTGACGAAACGGTCGACTTCATCGAAGATACTCACCGCCAAAGACACGACAGGCCCGTCATGTTCCCAGATGCAATCGGCGGCCACTGCCTGCTTCCAAATTCAAAACTGATGCTGAGCGAGTATGAACCTGAAATGCTAAATCTCATAATAGAAAGCAATAACCGAATGATTGTGGAAAAAAAAGACGCTAAAGTTTCAGCACAAGTCAAGAAAGTTGCCAACCGAGTCGCTAGTTTTGAAAAGGAACAGGACAATCAGGTCATGCATTGATTCTTTAGAGTTTCTTACGAGAGTTCAAGGATGTTAAAAGCAATATTAAGTCAATAGTTGGAATTAATTTTGTGATAGTAATTCCTTCGGAGCCATTACTATTATAGGTATAATATTAATTACGTTCAGAAATCTAAATTAGAAAATTAGTTAGTGTATAAGTCCATTATCTCTGAGCAAAACACTCAAACCCTCAGTTAGTAAAAACTGTGGCTCATAGCAAAGAAGCTTTTTTGCCTTGGAAATATCCGCGTAGCTGTCCTTGATGTCGCCAGGACGTGTTTTTTCATAAATGATTTCCACGTCCTCACCACTTAACTCTAAAAGAGTCCTAGCTAGCTTATTTATAGAAGTAGGCTTGCCTGATCCAACGTTAAAGACTTGACCGACAGCATCCTCAAGTTTCATAGCAGCTAAAACTGCAGATGCAATATCATTTACGTTAACAAAGTCACGTGTCTGCAATCCGTCGCCATAGATGACCAAGGGCTCTTTGCGGCTTATATGATCAATGTAACGTGTTATTACCCCACTGTAATCATTCATGCCTTGTCTTGGACCGTAAACGTTAAAGAAACGCAAAATAACAGAAGACAAAAGACCACGTTCCTGGAACCCTGTGCAGTAGCGTTCACCGATGAGTTTGGATTCAGCGTAAGGAGAAATCGGATTGGGAGGTGTATCTTCACTTACTGGGAGAGTGGCTGGGTCTCCGCATACTGCACAACTTGAAATAAAAACAAACCGATTAACCTGCGCCTCAACGCATGACTCCAATAAGTTCAAGGTTCCAAGAAGGTTAACATCGAAGGTTAATTTTGGATTTTTAATTGAAATAGGCACACTGATCATTGCCGCAAAATGAAGAACTGCATTAATGTCACGAAGGTTCTCGCGGACAAATGAAACGTCACGAATGTCACCCTTGGCGAAAGTTACTTTTCCAGAATCTAAATGTGCGCGTATGTTCTTTATCTTGCCAGAGGATAAATCATCGATTACTCTAACGGAGTAGCCCTCTTTGACCAAGCGGTCAACAACATGGCTACCGATAAAGCCAGCACCACCAGTAACCAGAATCTTCATTTTATCAGGCATAACATATTACTCAACTTAGTAATTTATTAAACAATTTGTTAGCTACACCGCAACTCAGAAAACACAAACAGCCTCTTTAACAAAATAATCACCCGCTTAGCAATTATTCCAACTATCATGCCTGAAAAACAAAGATATAATGATGACTACAACAGAATACCCTTACTCAGCAAGTAGATAACCAAAGAGAATAACTAACCTGTTATAGCGGCATACCCTAAAAGAGATAGCTCTTTGGAAAGATAGTTTGCTGCGATGTTTGGCAGATGCAATGTTGTTCTCCATCCCGAATTTGGCTCATCTATGGTAAGACAGATAGTATATTTTCTCCAAACCAGCTAAAAAACAAATCCAAGATTACTAAAGCAACCATCCTCACATTTTCTAATTGCTTGGCTGTCCCTGAAGTGCTGAAGTAGATCTTATTTCATGCTTAATTAACAAAACTATTTTTTCAACTTCCGAAACTTTTAGATCGGGATACAAAGGAAGACACAAAACCCTGTCAGCTATCGAATCTGCATTCACTAAATGATATTTTTCCACTAAGTTCAATCCGGCACCTTTGAAGTAATCAAAATTAACTGTGAGAGGATAGAAATATTTTCTTGACTTGACACCATTCCTAAGAAGCATAAGATATATTGAATCTCTTTCCTTCTTTGAACTAAAAAGCACAGGCATATAACTGTAATTACATTTAGAAGCTACAATCTTCTGGAATTTTATACCCTCGAAACCAGATAGCAACTCAAAATAACGATCATAAAGTTTACCTCTAAGATTAATCGCGTTATCAATATTTTCAAGGTTACAAAGTCCCATAGAAGCTTGAAACTCATTCATCTTTCCATTAACACCAGCAAACGCAACTTCCTCTTCAGACTTAATTCCATGATTTCTAGCAAGCTTTAATTTCTCAGCAATTTCATCATCTTTAGCAATAGCCGCACCGCCCTCTATTGTATTAAACACTTTAGTAGCATGAAAACTCAATGTTGACCCATCACCAAAGTCAGTTATTGGTCGATTCTTATACTCCACACCAAAAGCATGAGCCGCATCAAAAATAAGTTTCAAGCCATGCTCCTCTGCAACTTCTTGAAGTTCCTCTACATAGCAAGGGTTTCCATAAACATGCACAGCAAGAATAGCACTCGTCTTATCAGTAATTTTTCTACGCACGTCAAATGGGTCGACATTATAGGTTTCAGGATCAATATCAGCAAAGACAGGAGATAAACCAGCCCATAACAACACATTTGTAGTTGCTGCAAACGTAAAAGGAGTAGTAATAACCTCTCCTTGGATATCAAGCACCTTTAGCATGATTTGAAGAGATAAAGTGCCATTGGACATAAGCACAAGATTTTTGACTTTAAGATATTCTTCCAGTCTCTTTTCTAGTAACTGCACAAATTTCCCATCATTAGTTAACCACCGATTAGCCCATATCGTCTTCAAGTATTCAATGTATTTTTCAATTTGAGGAAGGTCAGCTTTCGTTACTGTAATCATTATTTACTACCTATCTTTAGCTTTACTTTAATCACTAAGTGTTTATTTTAATGATTTCCCCAATCATAGAAACCTTTCCCACACTTACGTCCCAAGTGACCACGATTAACCATTTTTACTAAAAGTGGAGAGGGCGAAAACTTCTCACCAAGTTCTTTGTTTAACACTTCACAAATCGATAACACAGTATCAGCACCTATATAATCAACCAAAGCCAGAGGCCCCATAGGCCAATTCAACCCCAACTTAACAGCTTTATCAATGTCCTCCACACTTGCCACACCTTCATCTACTAAAGAAACAGCCTCATTAAGAGCTAAAATTAGTAAACGATTAACTATAAAACCGGGTGTATCTTTATTTAAAACCACGGGGTCTTTACCCATCTGCTTTGATGCTTCACGTATCTCATTGATTGTACTATCAGAGGTTTGTTGCCCAGGGATTACTTCGACAAGTTTGATTATTTGAGGGGGATTAAAAAAATGCATTCCTACAAAATTTTCAGGCCTGATTGTGACTAAAGCCAATTCTGAAATCATTATCGAAGATGTGTTAGATGCAATTAAAGCAGAAGACTTGGCGATTTTTTCAATATTCTTTATCAAAGTTTTCTTAGCTACAATATTTTCTGGAATAGCCTCAATAATTAGATCAGCATTTTCAACTGCTTCTTTGAGTGAAATCACGGGATGAATTTTACAATAAAAATGCTCAAACTGCGCTTGCGTAATCTCTTTTTTTTTCAATCTCCTATTCAAATCATTTTTTATCCTAGTCATTCCTTTATCGAGAAATTCCTCGTTGACATCCTGCAAATAAACATCACAGCTAATATTTTGGGCCACAAGCTGGGCAATACCGATCCCCATCAAACCAGCCCCAATAATAGCCAATTTTTTTATTTCCAAAACATGCCTCCTAGCTGGTTTAAGCAATTAAAGACCTTAAAGCTTACCACGGTTTCTCATCTATACTTTTATAAATTTTCTTCACAGAAGCGGGAACTCCTGCTACTAACGCCATCTCAGGAACATCCTTGGTAACTACTGCCCCTGCAGCTATTACCGCTCCATCCCCAACCTTTACGCGTTCAATTACAGTTGCGTTAGTACCAACATAAACTTGCTCACCCAATTGCGCGAACCCCATGAGCTCTGCGCCAGGAGAAATTGTTGTAAAACTGCCTATGACAACATCATGACCAATATGGGCTCCGAGATTAGCAATAACATGTTGACCTATCTGAATTTGGCAGGTCATAATAACCCCCGCGGCAAAAATTGAACCAGCACCAATATCAACCCATCTTGATCGAACAACGTTTGGATGAATTATAGTATCAAAAGTAAATCCATCATTTTCAAGTTTTCTAATTAGCCGCTTGCGTTTAGTTGAGCCAATAGCAGCCACTAAAAAAACATCGTTATAATCCAAATTTATTATGGTGGATATATCTCGCACCACCTTACCGTTCAGCAATTGACCAGTCTTTCTACAATTTTCTTCAAAAAAACATACAACATCAGTTTCCCTCCCCGAATCGATAAAAATATTCAAGGTTTCCCTTGCAAACCCCCCTGCACCAAGTATACACACTTTTTTACCCACTTAACATCCACAAAGTCTGAAGAAGGTACGCACCTTAATATTAACATTTTTTAAGCCTACCCATATTAACAAAAAAAATCTAAAAATGAAATCCACCAGTCACTGAAGGTAAAAATAAACTACAAATTTTAACTTAAAAGGAAAATACCCTGGGAAAATAAAATAATTATGGGTATGTATAGAACTTTTTATAAAAAAGCTCTAAATTTCTAATATAAGAATTGTGACTATACATTTCATCACATAACTGGAATTGCTTAAGCTGGTAGGCACTATAATTATTTTCAATATCAAAATCTATGATGTCATTACAAATATTTTTAATCAGAGCATCATAACTTGGATATACCGTTCGAAGAGACTCAAACTTCTTCGGAAAGAATTCAGGTCGATATACGCTAAAACTTATAGCTCCGCTGAATATAGATTCGACAAAATACCCATCTAAACCTTCTCCAAAAGTTAAGGCCCATTTCGCCTTAGCAATTACCTGTTTATATCGTTCATATGTTAGGTTTTGTATTACTTGTATCTGCAATTTAGGAAACATATTGCGCAATGCATCAATAACCTCAGTTCGTCGAAAGTGAGGATCAGGCGAAAGAATCATTAGATCGTCTTTGTCTGCAAATTGACGATAACAGTATTTATCAGAACTAACATAAGTTGATAGTTTATGCAAAGGAAACCCTAGCTCCTTTCTAAGCTGCATCGTACAATATTTTTCATGAGCAGTAGTCGCCGTTAATTTCCCGATGCTGCCTAAACGATTAAGAACTCTTTTAGAGGGTAAATATTCAATATTTTGGAGAAGAATATTAATTGAAAAATGAGGTATTTCTCGAATTTTTTTACGATCAGCGGGAGAAATACTGCATAGGAAGCGAAACGCAAAATGCTCCGGTATATGTATTAATAAATCGTCTGGACTAAAAAACTTTAAAACATCCGAAAAATTCAGTAATACATTATTGTTTCTAAACTTTGTATATCTAAGCAGGGGAGGGTCACCAGGGTATTCGCATAATACAGTCTCAACATTAGCCATAACCGAGAGTTTCCTCGTTTCTTCGTACAATGAACAAATAGACAAAATTCCACCATTCACAGTATCTATACCAGGCGACATAAAAATCACCAATTTTTTAACATTATCCACATAGTTATTTTCTAGAAACCATCTCTGTTGCAATTTTATTCGAATAAACTTTGGCGAAAACGACAAAAAAATACCTATAGCCATTGAAAACAAATCATAAACGAACTTGCGTAGACTGAAAGGAACATAATGTCTAAAAAAGTTAAACGTTAAAATAATCCCTTTCTCCTTTTCAAAATTAATCTCTGAACACTACTGCTCGTAAGTATGTAGAAAAGTACTACCACAGATGCAGTCGATATTGTCACTAAAACTCCTTTAGCGAATAAGGTTTCAGGTGTATACTCGACAATTATAGAAAACTGACCAGTCCGATTTACCCAAAAACCATTCATCATTCCCGAAATCGGTATGCTTGAAAAGATTTTCCCTGCCACACCTGCAGTCCATAGACCGTTATACGGTTCTGAAAACACGAGCATAAAAGGACTTGAGGAATTAATATTCACCACAAACTTTGTCGGGTTTACTTCAGTATAACTGACAATAAAAGGCAACTTTTGAGCTGAACCAAAAACATCGCCTGATAAGGTTCCATTTGTAGAAAGTGTCACAACATTTGATTGACGCATTAAATCGTTAAGCTGTTGGGTGCAACTATGTTTAGCCGAAAGTGGTAATAATGAAATAAGATTTAAAGGATTAAAACCGTTCTCACTAGTAATGCTAATATCATGTTTTCCAGAACCTAACGAAATATTTCCTAAGCTCAACCATTTGAAACCTTCAAGCGTATTTGTTTGTGTATTAATTACCCCAACTTGATTTCCATCAATACTCATAGATACATTCCCACCTTGTGGATTTTGTAAGACTCTAAGCCAGCCTTCATAGTTATCAGATATAGGTAAGAAGGTTGTAAAATTAAGTGTTGCTTGCTGAGTCTCAGGTATTATGATACCCTTATTTAAATCAAAATCGTACTTGTTGCCGCCATCAAATTTTTTAAGAACAGCTTGGCTCCAATAATAGTCAGAGTAAGTTTCTTTGCTCCAAGCAGTTATGGGATATGTTTGAGTAAGATAATTAACTGGTGAAATTGAATAGTTCTGACATAAAGTATCCATTAACAGGTCATCGAAGTTTTTGTTACCATAAAATAATATCGTATTATTTTCTTGCAAATGAAAGATAGTATTCAATCGGACAAAATCCATTGGATATTGTTCTAGAAATATCCAAGCATTATTATTTAAGGACACATTTGAATAGTCGCTTAATGTAATTAAAGAATCCAAGCCACCTACAACAAATACGGTTCTATTCAAAGCGTACAGAAAACGTGAGTCGCCTGTATTTCTAAAAAGATATAGATTACTTTCATTGAAATTACATAACAGATCATTCTGAGCAATTAAATTAGTATAAATTGACTGATATGAAGCCCAATCGTAAGTATCATTGTGAAAAATTACATACCTCACGTTTGCTAAAGAAAACAGATTACCCATATTCTGAGAACCATTTGAAAGTAACGCATCGTAAACTAAATTACCGAAAACCCCCATATTCGGAGAAGGCACTGTCCCCCAGCCATATGATAAAATAGGTCTTGATGAGGTAATATATTCTGGCTTGTTAGTAAATTGGTTTGCCCAAATCATACTTGCACTTTCAGGATAAAAAACAGTTCTAAAATTACCACTCGCCGTATCCAAAAATTTATTCATATTTACGTATTGGCTAGGTAACTGTACTGGAGTTATTGCCCCATTCATATTTCCAGTCATTAGAGGATAACTTGTTATCCCAACTGAGAGCACAACCAAACATACTAAGGCTAAAGCAAACAATTTTTTTCGTGCCTTACCAAACAGCCATAAACTGGTAGATGGTCGTGCAGTTTTAGCGGCTAAATGATTATTAACAAAATATTTTGAGAGCACATAGGAAATGAAAAATCCGCATAAAAAGGCGTAGGCCAAACAAGTTATCCCGACAAAATAACCAGGATACTTTAAAATCGTTTCAAATAACGATTGAAGACCAATCGCCTTTGGAAGTACGGATGAAAACCATATGTACAATCCCCCAAATGGCTCAGAGGTACCTTTAGCAATAAAAATTGAAAGTAATAAAAGCATTGATAGAGATTGTATGGTTTTATCCTTAGACTTTTTCAACAAAGCAAGAGAAGCTAAAATTGGCACAATAATAGCTGTTATCCAAATAATACTAAAACCACCATCAGGATAAAAGAATGGTTGAGGATAAGAAGTAGCCGAAATAACGCTGAGTACAGAAGGACTGTTAGAGATTATAGTATTCGTAGATGTTATAGCCCAGTATGCTACAGGCCGGACTTCGATATAAGGCATCAACCAAAAAGAAGAAATTAACACAGAGAGGAATATCATTAAAATAAAAGCAATAGATACTTTCTTTATGTATGCGAATACTGAATGTTGATTGAAATGGTAAATAACATTCCAAACTAAAAGAAATACAACAACAATTGAACACATGAACATTGCTCGAGCCTCAGCCATAAAAGGGAACAAAACAGCTAAGACTAATGCATTTCTTAGAGCCCCCTTAAGGGCCACGCTATTAATCATTTTTTGAGTGAAATGAAAAACAAGAGGTAGAAGCATATATCCCCATAAAAATGAATAGTGAAAGAACTGGGGAACAATGCTGGGATTAATCGTGTAAATTAATGACCCAATGGTAGCACCCACGTACAAAGACAGTTGATTATTATCTCTTTTCCTGAGAAATGAATAAATCACGCCAAAAGAAATGAAATTTATCAAAAAAAATATAAGAAAATAATATATTTTCTGAGAAATCTCTGTGTTGAAAATAAAAGCTATTGGTGAGTATACAAAAACACTCAAGAACATGCTATTATCGCCGCTCAAGGCAGGATTAAAAGTGTGAGCTGAACTTCTAAGCACATTGCTATAATAAGTCCAGATTATATCGATGGATTCCATTTGGCCAGGCGTAAACAAAACGCCCCTTAAAATAAACACTGAAAGAGCAATCGATTGAACAAGTGCTACTAAAATTAAAATTATAGTCGTCTTCTTCATCTTGCAATGTTGACTCCCGTTGCACTAGAAAATTGGTCATACAACCGCTGATTATTTCTTAGACTCGCTGGATTAACATTCTTCATAAGAGCGGTAACAGTATTATCCGGCATTCTACGCACAAAATACTGCACTATCACCCGTTTCTTCCAACTTTGTCTAAAATTACTTAGGTTCCAAATATACGCTTTCAATATAGCAAATGTACACTCAGGGTTACCACCGGCAAAATTTGATAACGCCCGAATACTCTCTAGAATAATCAACAAGGGAAAGTATTTCATTAAATTAGAGAGCGAATAATTTTTAATCAGAGTCAGCATGCGATTTTTACAGTGATGAAAAACAAGTCGACTTCGTTTGCGGGAGGTTGTTCTACTCCTGTGATGATAAACAATCGAGCGTGGAGCAATTACAGTTTCATATCCGCCTAACTTCATCTTCCAGGAAAGGTCAACATCCTCATAAGCGAAGAAAAAATCGGAGTCAAAAAGCGTGACCTTTCCAGGACATACCCTTCTAAGCGCTCGCATCTTAATCGTCACAGCCGCACCGTTGGCGTAAAACACCTCGTCCACCTTATTATATACATTCTTGCCCTTGACAAATCCCCGCTCAAAACCATAACCGCACTTATCGATGAAAGCTCCAGCGCTTTCAAGAACATCACGATTATACCAAAAAAACAGTTTACTCTGAATAATCCCAATTTTTTCATCTGATTCAGCAACTTTTATCGATTCACTCAACCAATCCTTGTCAACTTCGGTGTCATTATTTAACAGAGTAACGTAGGCACCTTTAGCGTATGTTAAACCAACGTTGTTGCCTTCAGCAAACCCTTTGTTCGCATCATTCTTAACAAAACTTAATCGCCGATCTTTGCCAAACTGATTAACAGTCGACTCATAACTTCCATCTGCAGAAGCATTGTCAACAAAAATGACCTCAAAATTGGGGTAGTTTGTATCTAAGACAGATTGAACGCATTTATCCACAACACCGGCGCCATTATAATTAAGAATAATAATAGAAACCAAGGGATTAAAGGAGACTTCGTTCAAGCATTTCACTTAGATCGGCCAAGATTAGACAAATACTCTTTAATGCCCTCTTCAGGGCTTCTTGCGACTATACCCAATTGTTTCTTCATTAAACTAGTTTCAGCTAATGTATAATCGAAGTATTTTTCAGGTTTTGGAACATAGACGGGCTCAATTTTCTTCCCCAACAACTCATTAATAATAAGCACAACATCGTTGAATTTGAGGTTCCTTCCAGTGCCCACATTAACTATTGTATTTGAGATTGATTTCTCTGCGGAACTTACAACCGAATCTACAACATCATCGATGTAAACAAAGTCCCTATTCTGAGTTCCATCTCCAAAGATAATTGGGCGCTCATTTTTGAGCATACAATTCAGAAAAATCGTCACCACACTTGCATAATCACCTTTATGTTCCTCGCCAGGACCAAATCCTGCAAAAATTCTTAAGCCCACGCTTGGAACAAGATCAAAATTCCACAGTGCAATTTTTTCGCAAGTGAGCTTGGTTGTTCCATAGAGATTGGTTGGGTTAGCTAAGCCATGTTCTGATTGAGGAGCAGGAGCGGTTCCGTAGACACTGCCACTTGACGGATAAACCACCTTTTTTACTCCAGTATTTTTAGCAAATTCAAAAATATTATTCAAACCACAAATAGTACTACTTAAGGCAAAAACTGGGTCTTTATTGAACAATATTATAGAAGATGGCGCGCCAAAATGGAACACGTAATCAATATCCTGAGGAAGATTTTCAAACGATTTTCTCTTTCTCACATCAGCCTTGATTATACAAACGGGCATTTTTGATAGTGTTTCGATGGATTTTCCTGTAGAAAAGTTGTCCATAGCAATCACTTTGGCTTTTAAATAAACAAGTCTTTTCAATAGGTTAATACCAATAAAGCCCGCGGCGCCTGTTATCAGAACCTTTCTATCATTCCACTTCATGTTAGACGACATTCTCTTAATATAGGATTTAGATTGCTATTGGCTTTGGCGATAATTTAAGACTTGCGTTTTTCTAGTATATTATAATATAAGTCCTCAGTGCATTTTGCCACTTGCCCCCAAGAACGCTCAGCAGCAATACTTCTCGCCGACTTTGATAGCTCCAAATTGAAAGAGTCATCATCAAGCGCCCTCTCAAGTTTTTGGGATAAATCCGAAATAGATCCAGTTTTAAAAACAGCTGAGGCAGGCAAAATATCACTAAACGACGAGACCTTTGAAGCAATCACAGGTCTATGGTGACCAACTGTAATGTTCATAGGTCCACCAGTTGAGAAAGAGGCAACATAAGGAAAGACAACAACGTCAGAAGCTGAAATGTAAGTTGATAATTGGTCATCTGGAATAAAACCGACAAATTTTATTCTTTTATCGCCCGAGATTTCATCCATTATTGTATCCCAGAATTTTTTATAGTTAGGTTCGTTTTTCAATCTGGGATGCGCTGCCCCCCCAATTACAAGAACGCAATTTGGATCCTTGATATTCTTAAACGCCTTAACAAGAATATCAATCCCTTTATATTTTGTAATATAACCAAAATACAACACAATTTTCTGCATATCAAAACCAAGCTTGCTCTTAGCTATTTCTTGGTTAATTGGTTCACTTTTAGGGATTCCATGAGGGACCAAAAATATCTTTTTAGGTGAACAGTGATATTGCTCTACTAGGACATTCTTATGCGTGTTATTCATTACAATGATTTTGCTTGAATTATCAGTAATTAATCGCGTAATTAACAATAAACCCATTTGTGACAACCAAATAGGCATTCCCTGAAGGTTTTCATTTCCTAAACTCCCTAATTCAGGATCCTTAATTTCAACGGGATTGACAATACCATGTAAAGTCACTATTGTTTTCAATCTGAGAAATTTTGTAAGAAATATCACTAGAGGGAATAGCGCAGCTGAGAATGCTCGACCGAAAATAAAATATTCATGCTGAATATGGACAATTTGCGGTTTATTTTGACAAAGTGTCTTAAAAATTTGAAATGGATATAGAACGCCTTCATTCCAACAATCTACAATTCTAATTTTATCAGAAAAACCACGCTTTCCAAATTTTTCGCAACTATTTTTTTGAGATAAAATTGCTAAATGAAAATTGGCGAGATTGAATGACTCAAACAGATTTCTTGTATAAGTCGAGACTCCACCGCCATCGGGTGGAGTAGTGGAAACAACGCACACTATGGGGGATATTGTTCCGTTCATTGCCCGTCTCTTTTGCATATTTCTCATCAACAATTCTCACGAATAATAAGTGTTGCTATTAATTTTAATAATTCTAAAACAAAATTTCGTTATCAACCACGAAAAACAGAAGAAACTAAATTCTGAATACTATTCTTTTTAAGAACCAGGCCTTCGTACGAATGTGTAATTCGTAGTCTGTAGGCTATTCTAAACAAATCCATAAGCATATACCACATTTCCATTGGCTTGAATTTGGCATCCAACTTGATATTCACAGGCATCTCCACCACTTTTAAGCCATAAAGATTCGCGACAGCGAGTAACTCAACGTCGAAAGCATAACGCTTCACAGCCAATCTGGGAAATATGTCGATGAATGCATACTTCTTCATTGCTTTAAGTCCGGACTGGGTATCTTTAAGTTGTACTCCTGTAAGAAGGCGAACTAAGCCATTGAAACTTTCACTTAAAATTTTTCTTGACAATGGCACTTCTACTTGTGAATTGATATGTTTTTTAGAAGCTATGACAATGTCCCCGTGTTTAAGGGCTTCAAGGTATTTTGAAATCGTTCTCAAGTCGATTTCCATGTCGCCATCCGCAAAAATGACAACACTTCCGGCAGCTTCCATGAAACCAGTCTTAACAGCATACCCTTTCCCAAGGTTTCTATCATGACTTACTACTCTAACATGACCATTTTTACTTGCATACTTCGACGCTTTGGCTAGAGTTTTATCTGCACTTCCATCATTAACAACCAAGATTTCATAACTCAAATTTTTGTCAATAATAACAGCGTCGATCGATCCAAGCGTATCTTCAATAAACTCTTCTTCATTGAAGGCTGGAACAACGAATGATAATTCAACTTGGCTCATTAGGAACCTCCGCGGAAGTGGACGCCTCTCTATACTTTAGAAGGCAACCAAACTGTAAAGCTACACCAGCCACCAAAGCGTAAAAGGCATAGATAGAGATAGATTCAGCAAAATAAGTTAATCCCCAAGATAATGAAAGTGCAGCACCAAGCAA
The DNA here is from genome assembly GCA_963775465.1 of Candidatus Bathyarchaeota archaeon. Taxonomy (GTDB): domain Archaea; phylum Thermoproteota; class Bathyarchaeia; order Bathyarchaeales; family Bathycorpusculaceae; genus Bathycorpusculum. The sequence continues at coordinate 121,106 of CAVZIW010000004.1, forward strand.
AAGTAATATAAATGCAACTATAAAGGGGGAGCCCCAGTTCTTCTTAACGTATCCTCTTAGCTCGAGCAGAATTTTGCAGTGGCCAACTTTTATCATATTAAGGAAGCACGGTTATGTTTAGAGCGTGGCGCAGAATTTAACATTTGTCATAATTTATGATTACACACAAAAAATTCCAGAGTAGGAAGAACCATTAGAACAAAGAGACATTACTGCATTCTTGAATTAATAGCATTATGATTGGACATTAATAACTTGTATAACAACCGAGAAGAAAAAGAAAGAGAATCAATGCCCAGTTAATAACAGAAGTATTTCCAATTTTCTGAGTTCTTTTAAGTTTTAACAATCAAGTCAGAATAAATAATATATATATTATTTTTTTTTGGAAATTAGAAAGAATTGCAGTCCTGTTGATAAATTCTACTGAGATGCGTCATACCCATAGATTGCAATGTTCCCACTGCTATAGACTTCTCGGAACAATGATGGTAAAGTTGGTTGGTCATACCATCCATGTCCATTTATCCACCAAATAATGAATAATTGTGAGTGCCCTTCTTGAGCTGCCACATTTGCCGCTTGTTCAGGAGCGTCAAATCCGTAGTTTCTTATCTGATTCTCATTAATTGTTAGCAATGCCCAACCATAAAACACCGTATGAGTTAGCAAAAGTGCGCTGCTATTTTCATTATTTTTGAACCATTGCAGCGCATTTACAGTGTCTTTGCAATCGGTTATTGAAATGGTATTTTGGAGCATCGAAGTTGGGATTTGATAGGAGTAACCATTGAAGGATTCAGGGTTAAAGTATTCGAATGGATGGTTTGGAGTAATAGATATGTAGCCAAAGCTTAGAACCGCTGTCGACAAAACAAGATATAATACTGCAATTCTGCGCACATTAACCTTGTAGTGTTTCCATTTAATCGCCCTGAGCCTACTTAACGCATCCGTCGCGAAAAAGGCAAGTGGATAAGTAAGCATAAGTACCCAACGATAAGGACTAACAGATGCTATTGGCAACAACATCAGAATAAAGCTAAAAAAAAGCCAAGAATCAAGATGAAGATTCCTAAGGCGCCATATACCTATGAGCGCTAAAGGCAGCATAAACAAGAAACAATACAAAAACAAACCACCTGTACTTATCAACATCGATTGATAGGAAGCAAAGCCAGTCCAACTAGCTAATACCGACCCCACATTTGTTGAGTAATCAAGAAGACCAGCTTGTAACACACCATTCAAATAAACTATGAAAAAATATGAAACCGCAGGCAAAGAAACCGCAATCAATTTAATAGAGTTGCCAAAAGCTTTATGATACAAACTATTTACAATTGTAAAAGCAATAACTCCCAACATAAGAACTGACACAAGTTGGTGAGATAACGCCACCACTGTCATGGCTAAGGAAAGAACAACACAATTTTTCCATTTCATAACCTTTCTTTCGCTTAGCAGCATTAAGACCAAAAAAAAGAAAACTAAACCGAGTTCTTCTCGAAGCTGATCCCAAGAAGCTCTCAAAGCAACGAAGTAAAGGGTCCCTAAAAGAGCCACAAACGCACTTTTGGAAGGCGACCAGTTTAAGCCCTTTCGTGCATATGTAAATATAGTTAACCCTAACAAACCTAGAAGCAAGGGCGAAATTATCTTAAGGACAAAGACAGGTGACCCGACTACGGCAACTACTGACGTGAAAATAATATAGAATAGAGGTGCAGTTTCAAGAAATTTTCCTAAACTTATGCCACCATGCAACAACAACATAGAATTAGGAACATAGAAGCCAATGGTATCAAACCCAATGATATAGGGTCCTATCAGAATCTCAGGTATAACTCTTATAATTAAAGGCAATAAGAATGCCAAGAGAGGGAAAATGAGCCGATTTTGGGCAATCCAATCTTTCACTTGTTTACAAACTTTAACCACTTAATTTTTCCAACGTTAGAGTGATTCTTGTATTAAACTTTAGTTGCCATCCTAAATGTTTTCCGCTGACAAAAACCACTAAAACCTAAGATTCAGAACCCAGATCAAATCAGACGATGATTTGCATTTACCCAAGAAGCCTAATTTGTTAAAAAGTCTAAAGGTTAATGTGCAAGAAATTGCTGAATCTGACCAATTATGGGATTCCAAAATAGAGTCCGAAAAAATCAGATAATCAAGTTATCTGACACGTTATCGCTAATGCCTTTCTTCGTAGTTTTTGTCCACTCTCTTTTTCGTCTAAACAACAAATTCAAAAAAGCCCACCCTGCAATAACCATTTGGATTAGCCAATAGACGTAGATTGTGGGTATCCAGACTAGATTTTTGAGTTTTATGGGCTTTTCAGAAGCTGTGAGGGCGACTCCTATTGAGATAATTGAGACTGCAGTTAACGCAATGACAAGCCCGGTAAAGTCTAGGATTGGGCTGCTTTGTGAGAGAAATATCGCGATGAAAATCCAGTTAAGGTAACTTAGCAGCGATACAACCATCATGAAGGGACCAGCCATGGATATTTCGGCATCCATGGTTCTTTTGTTAATTTTGTCTAATAAGCGACCATATTTTATTGCAGTTTCCATGTATCCTCGGTACCATCTAACCCGTTGTTTGATTAAACCACTTAAATTGTCAGGTGTCTCCTGTCCCGAGCAAACGTCAGGAGCATACTTAATTAAATGCTCCTTCTCGACAAGTCTCAAGGCTAACTCAACATCTTCTGTTAGCGAGTTCTCATCCCAACCGCCCATTTCCTCAAGAACGTTTGTTCTTACGAATTGGCAGCTTCCCGTTAGCGGAACAAAAAGTTGAAGTCTTTCTCTGCCGCTTAGCAGCATTTGGAACCAAGCTTTTTCTTCTTTTGAGATGACTCTTGTTAGGGCGTTGCTTTTTTCGTTGATGGAGGTTGTTCTGCCTTGAACAGCTGTTATTTTCTGGTCGCCAAAGTATGATGCGACTTTTTTCAGAACATCTCTTTCTGGAAGACTATCTGCGTCAAATGTGCCTACCAGTTCACCTTTGACGTGGAGCAAAGCGAGGTTTAGAGCAGCGGGTTTACCTTTAGCCGTGGCTTCAGAGATAATTTTAAAAATGTCAGGATACTTTTCAGAAAATTCTAAGCAAACTTTGCAGGTATCGTCGCTAGAGTTACCATCTACTACGATGACCTGCATTTTGTCTTTGGGATAGTCTATTTTTAATATACCGTCTAGGCATCGGCGAACGACGTTTTCTTCATTTTTAGTGGGAACAATAAGAGAGATGTTTGGAAGATTTAGGATTGTGCTTTCTGCTGCTCGTTGTTTGCGTTTGTTTTTAATGCCTATGTAAATGATGGACCCATTGTATACCGTCCAAAAAAGTAGCACCGCCAACAAAGTAAGAGAGATAATGTCAAAAACAATCATAAGATACCTACTTGTTTAATTCCTTGAAAGGATCGGAAACGCAATTGCAATGCGCAAATTGATTTATCTTCCAATAAGGGTGCACAGCCAGTGAATATGAAACACTCTAATTGAATTGTAGAGGGGAAGATAAATTGTTTGTTCATTGTAGGTTCACATATGATTCTTTCGACTTTTTAATTTTTGTTTTTTTATTTCTTGGTTTGAGTTATTAAACCCATTGTTTAGAACAAGACAGATAAATAAGTATCTGAATAATCACTACACTTTTAGCGCAAAAAAGCTGAACGGCAAAGCATTCAAATTGAAGTATGATTTACGGGGTTTATAATGATAATTTTTAATAAACCTTAAAGGTTGCCCTTTCCTTTTTTAGTTACTGGAACAAGATATGCGTAGATTTTTTCTGTATCTGTTGATTACGATTTTAGTGTCCACTCTGGTGGTAAGCAACTGCAGAGTGATGGGACAGAGTCAAGATACATATTCTGTTCAACTTCAGGGTTGGGTTTGGAACCATACAGCACTCCAAGTTTTAGTCATAAATTCTGTAAACGAATCTTGGTGGGATCCCAATTATCTTAATGCAACACTTCGCGCCATTGGTCAATGGAACGATGCCTTCTCAGCGTTCGCGGAGAATTATTCAGATTTCTCTTACCTGTCGAGCCTAAAAATTGAGGAAATTGTTGCTAGTGAAAATATGCCTGGGTTTGATATTTATGTTAATTGGACGCAGTTTCCGCTGAGCAACACTTCTAACGAGGTGGGCTTGTCCACGCTTTATCCAAGGCGCGACAGCACCATTAATTATAGCACGATCAACCTCGCCACCCATACCATGCATGGAGATGCTTTAAGTGTGGGTGATATGCAAAACATCGCTCTTCACGAATTTGGACACAGTTTAGGGCTTGGTCATAGTAATTATGCTGGCGATTTAATGTATGCAAGCTACTCCATGAGTAGCGCTGCAGAATCAATTTCGACACTTGACGCTTATGGTATAGCAACATTGTTTGCTTGGAAAATAGAGCCTTCAAGTTTTTATCCTATTCGGAATTGGTTAGTTGCAAACTCGGCGGTTTTGCCTTCAGACATACCGTTTGAAGGGCTGCCTGTTTCCCAGCAAAATGTTAGCCCTCAAACAGCGGCTGAAAATCCTGTGATTCAAATTTTGGTATTGATGTTTGAGATTTTGATTCATCCAGAAGTTTTTTCGGTCGTTTTAGTGTTTATCATAGTTTTTGTGTTGATAGCGTTGATTCCGCGTAGAAAAAAATCTGCGGATACTACTATGGTTGGCTCATGAATTCAATGAAGTCTGTGAGGGCTCTGGGCTGCAATGTATAGTTTGATGTTCTTTCTCGCCCAATCGTCGAGGTGGGGGTTGAACCGTAATCGTGCCCTGGATAGACTTCGATATTATCTTCTAGTTTTAGGATCTTATTAAAAAGACTATCATACATGCTTTTAGAGCTGCCGCCAGGCATGTCTGTTCTTCCGCATTCACCCACGAACAAAGTGTCACCAGTCAAAAGCTTCTGATTATCCACTAGTATGCAAATGCTATCAATTGTGTGTCCTGGAGTGTAAATGATTTTCAAAGGGATGGTTCCTACTTTTATAACATCACCATCTTCAACCCTTACATCGCAGTTTACTTTTGACAGCTTATGGGTGACTATTTTTGCCCCGAAAATAGATTTTAGTTCTGTGTTGCCTGCAGTGTGGTCGGAGTGCCCATGTGTGTTGATGACGTATTTTAGTCGGAGATTTTGGGTTTTTAGGATTTTGATTATTTCGTCTGCGTTATAACTCGAATCAACGACTGCGGCTTCTTTTGTTTTTTCGTCGGCTATTAGGTAAGTGAAGTTGTCGCTGTGTTGTTGTATTTGGTTAAAAATCATGTCTCAATTCACCTTATTTGTTTTTTCTTTGGGATAGCATTTTTTTAGCTAAATCTTGCCCTTTTTTGGTATAGATCAGATTGATAATTTTGTTCCATTCAAAGCCTTCACGTGAGTTGTAGGTGGGGTATTCTTCTTGTGTGAACATAACTATTTTGTCTGCGTCGTATAGGGTCTTGAAAGGTTCGGAGGGATTAGTTGGGTGGTCATGGTGAGTGTGGATTATTTCGCAGACTTGCTTGACAAAAGAGTTTGGGCACCCCAATTTTTTTAGGATTTCGGTTGCTATTTCGGGACCTTTTTCGTATTGGTCTTTTATGGTGCAGCCGCCTATGTCATGCAAAATAATCGCAGTGTATGTTAGATCTTGAAGTTCGGGTTTAACAGGAAAGTTTTTTTTGGCTATCTCAAGAACACGTTTTGTGTGTGAAACACCAAAATCGTTTTTTTCCAAAATTGGGGTAGCTAACTCTAAAACTTTTTTTAGATCCAATTAATCACCTGTGGGCTTTTATTCTAGCTATTTTAGTTGCCTAAATTTGTTTCCGAGCCTAAATGTTTAGGAGTCTAAATAGCTTTTAAGATAACCAACGTCTGAAGGCGGAAATCCAGAGAAGTATTTTCCAAAGTATCCATAAACAATCATTTGCTTATCTAAGAAAGAACCAAGTTTGTCAGCCCAAACCTTCAAGTCGTCTTTTCTGTCGACCTCTATTTTGCCTAAGGTTCCGTTCACTTTTTTTCGGTTTCCTTCCCATCGCAAATACAGAAAATCTGCAGTTACTTCTTTATTTTGAAGCGATAAAGGACCATCTGCCCATGCTAAAGCAACGCCGATAGCCGACAAGGCAGAATAAAAATCCTTATTGAGCCAACTTTTATTTCTGACCTCAACTACGTAACGGCGGGGTTTCGGGAGACGCTGTAAATAATCTGTTAGATCGGGTAGGCGTTTAGCAGTAAAGTTGGGTGGAAACTGGAGCAGTAGAGGACCAAGTTTTTCTTCCAGTAAATTTGCTCTTTGAAGAAAAATTCTGGTTTCGTTGTGGCAGTCTTTGAGCTTCTTAACGTGGGTTATTATCTGAGGGAACTTTAGGGCAAACCTAAAGTTTGGAGGTGTTTGTTGTTTCCAGTTGGTTACTGTTTTTTCAGTGGGGATACGGTAGAATGTGCTGTCTATTTCCACGGTGTTAAATTTTGAGGAATAATAGTTCAGGTAGTTTTTGGAAGCTGTTTTGTTAGGATAAAAGGTGTCTTTCCAGAAATCGTAGCTAAAACCGATTGTGCCCAAATACAAGTTTGGCATATCTCTATTTTCCTTTCAACAAAAGCCAGTCTTTGTCGCCTGCCCGTTTTAGCCTCACTAGAATGTAGCGTCCTTTAAGGCGATTGCCGTCGAGTGTGACTTCAATCTTGTCATTTTCCCAAAGCTTTGGTTCATAATAGCCTTTGTCCCAAATCTTTACTGTTCCAGCGCCATACTGCCCTTTTGGAATTTCCCCTTCGAAACTTGCATAGTCGTATGGGTGATCTTCGACTTCCACTGCTAAGACTTTCTGTCCAACTTCAGGGATACCCTTTGGAACTGCCCAACTCTTCAAGACACCATCTTTTTCTAGTCGCAGATCATAATGGAGTCTTCGTGCATGGTGTTCTTGGATAACAAAGATTAGTTTGCCTTTCTTTTTTTCTATGGAGGCTTTTGGTTCGGGGGTTTCTTCAAAACGGCGTTTTGAGGCGTATTCTGATAGTGGTGTTGAGTTTGTGTGACCAGTTTTTTTGTTTTCCACAATCTGGTCGATTATGCATTCTGATGGCAGTTTATCGTCTCTTAGGCGTTTAAATCGTGCCATCCTCAACCTCATGTCCCGGGTTAAGACTTGATAGGCTACTTCGCAAACTAGCTTGGGTTCAAGCCAAGTAACTATATCGCCCGTTTCTGGTTTGAATGGAGCAACTTGTGTTTTTATTTTTTCAAATTTGTCAATTAAGAGTCTGATCATTTCCTGTGTGAAACCCGTTCCGACCTTCCCCAAATAAACGGGTTTGTTCCCGTCGTAAACCCCAATCAGGAGCGCTCCGAAGGTTGCGTTTCGGGATTTGCTGCCTTTTGAGTAGCCAAAGATTACGCAGTCACATGTTTTTAGTTTCTTTATTTTCAGCCAGCTCCCTGTCCGTAAAGCTTCCTCATACTCGCTATCCTTTCTTTTCGCCACAATCCCTTCCAAGCCCTTTGCCAAAGCGGATTCAAAGTAAGCTTCCCCTTTTTCCTCTATAAAATCGCACAAGAGCACGTTAGCTCCTTCTTTCAACGAGTCCTTCAGAATTTCTTTGCGCTTCATCAAGGGCAGATTAGTGAGTGATTTTCCATCTTTTTCTAAAATGTCAAAAACGATGTAGACTGCAGGTAGTTTGCTTGAATGCCTTTGGATTTCAAGTTTGGAAACTGCTGCCCCACGCTCCAGCAGAGATTGGAAGTCGGGTTTGCCTTCACGCATGACAATGATTTCCCCGTCGACCACAATGTTACTGGCAAGCTTTTTTAGTTCTATAAGTTCGGGAAAGCTTTGTTTTAGCTCTTTCATGTTTCGGCTCTTGAGGCTAAAGGGTTCTTCAATGTAGGCGATTGCCCTAAATCCGTCCCATTTTACCTCAAAAATCCAGTCTTTATTCGAAAAAGCTTTCTCGGCAACCTTTGCAAGCATCGGGCGGTAGTTGTGGCGACTCATTTCTGCTCCAACTGCTTGAGGGTGTCACGTAGAGCAACCATAAGACTCTTCGCTTCGACTTCTGGAGGCTTCTCGATGTGGATTTTTTCGCCTTTCACCTTTTGCTTAACCAGTTCTTGGACGCGTTTCATGTAGGTGTCTTCGAATTCTGTTATGTCAAATTCGCCTGAGAGGTCAGATACGATTTTAACTGCAAGATCTAACTCTGTTTTCTGTGGAGTCTCGAGTTTGTGTAAGGGTTCAAAGTCTGTAGGGTCTACGACGTCGTAGGCGTAGCGGAGTGTTGTTATGACTAGAGCGCCTTTGTAGGTGTGTAGTAATGCGGGGTATTCTTTGGTTCGTAGGGTTATGCGGGCAGCACCTGCTTTGTTTGTTTTTTCTAATGCGTTAAATAGTAGACTGTAGGCGTCTTTGCTTTTGTCAGGTAACAAAGCGTAGGTTCGGTCAAAATAGACGGGATCTACTGAAAAGTAATCTACAAACTTGCTGATTCGGATGCGCCTGTCCGATTCGGGTTTGGCGGCGTTGAGTTCTTTTTGGTCAAAGGTTATGTATTCGTTTTTGGCGACTTCGTAGCCGCGGACAACTTCATTCCAAGGGACAATCTTGTCGTCTTTAGTGCACATTTTAACGTATTTTAAGGGTTGACCATCGACCTTATGCAAAAAATGAAACGATATACCCTTGTCATAAATCATCGAAAATAACTTAACAGGCACATTTACTAAGCCGATGGTGATGTTTCCCGACCAAATAGACCTGCTTGGGGCGGGCGCACTGGTTTTTTCTGTTTCGGATCGCTCCGAGTTTTTTGTTTGTTCTTCTTGCTCTGAACCCAAAAGATATCTCTCCAAAAATCTTAAAAATCAAGCACTAGATCTATACGTTTTCAAGGTTTTAACCTTTTTCAAAACAGGAAGAAGATTATAGAAAAAGCAGTTCTGTCCCTATTTTCATGAGCAGTTTATTTTTTCTTTTTTGGTTGCTTCATATTGTTAGCTTTAAAGGCAGCCAATGCGGCTTCTGCTTTTGGACCGCCTAATTCTTTTGCGACTTCTTTGAGTTTTTCAGGTATGTTTATGCCTTGTGGACACCGCACCATACATTGTTTGCAGTCTTTGCATAGAGCTGCATCCGCGCGAATACCGGTCAATCCGCCCATCAAAAACATGGCGTACATGCCACGAGCCTGCTGTTCATCGCCTGAAATGTAGAGGTCATTGTAGGCTTGAAAGTTTCGGGGGATGCTAACGCCATTGGGGCAGGGCATGCAATATTGGCATCCTGTGCAGGGTACTTTGAGTAGTTTGCGATATGCATCGGAGACAGATTTTATCACTTTGAGTTCATTTGGATTCATGGAGCTGGGCAATGCGGATTCAGCAGTTTTGATGTTTTCGAGTATTTGCTTTTCCTGGTTCATCCCTGACAAAACGAGGGTTACTTCAGGATGATTCCAAACCCATCGCAGCCCCCATTCAGCAGGAGTCCGCTTAATTGGCACTGCATCGTAGATTTTTTGGGCTTCAACTGGCAATTTGTTGGCTAAGCTGCCGCCTCGCAACGGCTCCATAACCATAACCGCGAGTTTTTTGGAAGCCGCATACTTTAGGCCTTCAGTGCCAGCCTGTAATTTCTCGTCAAGAAAGTTGTATTGGATTTGGCACATAGTCCAATCGTTGGCTTCTATGATTTCTTTGAAGGTTGAAATGGAACCGTGGAATGAGAAGCCCATGTTAGCGATTTTGCCTTCTTTTTTGGCTTTTTCAAGGAATTTTAGAGCTCCGAACCTTTGCATTTTTTTCCAGAACTCTGCCTCAAGTCCATGCAGCAGGTAATAGTCTATGTGGTCGGTTTGGAGTTTTTGAAGCTGTGTATTTAACATTTTTTCCATATCTTCAGCTTTATGAAGCATGAAGGGTGTAAGTTTAGTGGCGATTTTTACTTTGTTTCGGTAACCGTCAAGTAACGCTTTTCCCAGTATTTTTTCGCTTTCGCCCATATGGTAGGGTGGAGCAGAATCAACATAGTTTACGCCGTTTTCTATGGCTAAGCGGATTTGTTTGATGGCGCGTTCTTCATCAACAACTTGTTCTTTCATGGGGAGACGCATACATCCGAATCCGAGAACAGATAGTTTGTCGCCGTTTTTTGGAACAATCCTGTATTGCATATTCTACACTCCGTCTAACCAAAAACACATTTTATTGACTGAGTAGTCAACATAAAATATTTTTACCTTTAAACCTTACCGAATCTACTTGCGAAAATCTTAAATTTTCAGTTTGCATTTTTTCTCAAAAATATCTTTCCACGGATTACTATTCCGCTTGGCTACACTAAAAATAGTGTAATCAGAAGGAGTTATGCCTTTTTTTACTTCGCTCCATTCCATCGGCGTAGAAACTGTTGCGTTTGGAGTAGACCTCAAACTATATGGTATTACCATGGTTCGCATCGGAGAATTCTGAAGGTAATCAGCGAAAACTTTTCCCGGCTTTTTGGTATCTTTGAATTCGGAAACAACCAAATCGTTTTCTTTAGCTAATTCGATTCCTATGCTGTGAACGAAAGCGCGGGTTTTCTCAAACGAGTGTTCAGGAAAGATGGGGATCACAACATGCAAGCCTTTTTTGCCTGAAGTTTTGACAAAGGGTGTTAGCCCAAGCTCTAAGAGTTTGTCTTTTAGAAGCAAAGCAACTTCGGCTGCGTCACTTAATGTTGCAGGCGGTTCAGGGTCAACGTCAAAAAAGAGCAGGTCTGGTTTGTTCAAGTCTTCCGTAGTGGAAAATGGCATGTGAATTTCGATTGAAGCCAAGTTTGCAAGCCAGATTAAGGTGTCTAGGTCATTGCAAACTATGTAGGCTACGTCTCGTTTGGATGCTGGAGAATAGATGCTTTTGGTTTTTACCCATTTTGGTGTGCCTTGGGGAGCGTTCTTTTCGTAAAAGCTTACTTTTTTGTGATCTACTCCATCGGGATAACGAGTTAAAACTAGAGGTCGATTAGCGATGATTGGAAGAATTTTTGGAGCCATTTTGATATAGTGTTCGATTACTTGGGCCTTGGTTACTTTGATTTCTGGGTAGAATGTTTTATTCAAGTTTTTTAAGCCAACTTTAGTTAAGTGTTTGAGTTCTTCCATAAGGTGCGCTCCAAAAATTGGGGTTTAGAATATTTTATGTGCAGTCAACTTCTTTTGCTTTTTGGAGAAAAAATTCTGTAAAAGTGTATAAAAGTAATCTTTTCCTTACAAAAAGTGTTTTTTTTACAGTTACATCTATATACTCAGCACAATAGTATTAAATTGCAGAATTTAATCAAGAAAAAGTAAATTTTACTAGCTACAGTTTGCTTTTTTCGAGATGATTCGCTAAAAATAAATGGAGAAATAAGATAACATTATGAAACCAAAAAAGCCGACCTTAGAAGATCAACTCGCATTTATCTCAGCCCAAAACGATATTTATCCAACTGAGCTCTTCCAAGCTTTAGTTTCATCAAAAGAAGAAGGCAAAACAGCAGTAGCAAACTTAACAATAGAATATAGAGGAAACATTAACGATCAAGCTATCTTCCTCATAAAGAAAGACGACAAAGTCGTTGCACAATTCAGAGTCCCAGAAGAAACACTATCAAGAAAAGACGTTTCTTTTGACAACTGGATGGATACAAGCAGGATACGCAAAGAAATCGCCAAACAAAACCCATTGCCCTCGCATCTAAAAATCGAGGATTTGCGGGTTGGAATGAAAAAAATAAACTTAAACCTGGAAGTTTTAGAGACCGCCGAACCAGCAAGGGTTCACACTCAGTTTAGGGACAATGCAATCGTTTCAAATGCAGTTGTTGGAGATGAAACTGGAAAGATTCTGTTGTGCCTCTGGGATCAACAAATTAACTCTGTTGCTACAGGCGATTTCATAGAGGTCAAAAATGCACACGTTGCCATGTTTAAAGGCGAAAAACAATTGCGACTGGGCAAAAACGGAACAATCACTGTTCTTGAAAAACCACTCAGCAACTAATCCAGCTTTCTTTTTTGAAGTTTTTTTGACTTAATCTTTTTAGTATTAAATAATTTGAAAGCAGCATAATCCTTTAGCTCTTGACAAAAAAAAGTACACGCAATGGACAACCGATTTTTTTGAAACTTTAACTTATTGCCTAAATAGAAGTGGGATTTTTGAAGTAAAAAAAGGAAGATTAGACATATTTCTTGTCGTTATAGCAGTACCATCGTTGGTATTGAGGTATCCACGTTAATGGTTTGCCGCATGTTGGACATGTTGGTTGAGTTGTTTGTTCTTGTTGAGGGGCTTGAGTTTGTTGAAGGGGCTGATGAGTCCTAACAGATTCAGCTACTGGTTTTAAGACTATGAAATCGCAGGCAGCTTGAACCTCGTCCCAGCCAATGGTTTGAACTTCTCCGTCTTTTTTCTCAATCGTTATTGAGATGCCCATTTTTCCAATGGCGAAAACGACGTCTTTGACTTTTCCAACTAATTGTCCTTTTGCGTTTATGACTTGCATAGAAATTAGTTCATCGCGGGTTAATGGTTTGTCGGTTCCTTCCATTTCAGGTTCACTTCTGATCTGAATAGCTGTTTCTTGTTTAAAGTTTTTTCGTTTCTTGCTAGAACCAAATTTGTCTATTGCAGCGGAATTTCCCAGTAGCTGATTATGTCGCCTTTCACCCATTTGCCGCCTAGACTTCGCACAACTTCGTTTATGTCATCCCATTCAGTTTTTAAAAAAGTCACGGGCTTAACTATGACATAATCGTCTTTTACAGAGAAGTTGAGTAGTTTCTGTTGATCTGGAGTAAACTCGTTTTCCATTTTCGATGCATATCGACTTAATGGTGGCTTAGTATGTCTGGGGATTAGTGGTTTGCTTTCCTCCAAAACTTCGGTTTTGACTGTTATTGTAGGCTTGGGCATAAGTTCAGGTTCTGAGGCTGAGAGGGTAAGTTCAGGAATCGGAATTGATTCGGCTACGTCAGCAAAACTGTCACTTCTTACAACAAGTAATATTTGTTTTGCAAACAAGTCCATTTTTGCACTCAATATTTCAGCATCATTTGGTAGATTTTGGGCAAAAGAGGCTTGTTTTGCCTTTAGTAGAGAGATTAAATATTCAGGCGTTAACTTTATGATTCTTAGTTTCATGATAATTTCTGGTTTGTTTTTATTGGAGCGCATAACTTAAAAGTATTGGACAGAAATTTGGCAAAAGAAAAGGAAGGAAAAAGATGTTAGTTTTAGTTTTTTTGGCGGTTTCGCCAGTCGGCAAAGTTACCTACGTACATGCCCCATGCTTTTAATTTTGGTGAAATAGCTCTTATCAAAGCTGGGCAAGCAATAATGGCTATAGGCAAGTTCAATACAAAGGTTCCCGGCAAAAGAGGCCAAGCGATTTCTGCAGGCAAAAGACCAACAAGTGTAAATTGCCATAAGATTGCGACCGTTCCTGCGAATAATGTTAAGGCGTAGATGCTTGAGAGTATTGTTATGCCTTTTGCTGAGTTGGCTTTGGAAGCAATTTTTGGGATAAGCAGCCAGTTTAGGCCATAAATTACTATTGCAGTCGTTACTTCAACCCAAGCTAGATGCAAAGGTAAACCTTCAACGTAAACTCCGCCTATGAAGGCGCCGATCATGCTTCCTACTAGACCGCTCCATCCAAACCAGAGTGGAAAGACTCCGAGAAGAATTATTGGAAGGTATAGAACAGTGAAGTTGGGTACGGGTGTTGCAAATGATAGGAAAAAGAATACTGCGTATAGTGCAGCTGATATGGCGATGATTGAGGCACGTTTTGCGCTGCTTTGTTTTTGAATCATTTATTTTCAATCCTGTTTGACGCTTCAAAGCATGAAATACATAAAAGCATTTCCCAGTGTATTACATTTGTAATACATTAACCTTGGGGAGTACCCGACAACCAAATATAAAAGATTCAACCAAATCACTTAATCAAAAAGAACCAACCCAGAGAAAACACCCTTGAATCAAACATTAACCAAGAAGATCCTCATAGTTACAATAGTCTTGCTCATCACCCTAAACCTATACACACTAATCACTGCATACCCTGAAACTTATACACCGAGCCCAGGAATAAACACCGCAGGCGACATACTATCCAAAGACTTCTCTGCCTACTACGTCGGCGCGTGGAGGTTTTGGAACAACCCGTCACAAATTTACCATTTCGGCGCACTAGGTGGGAATGAACCAGTTACGCCACCGCAGCCTGAAGCCTACAAGTATCTACCCTCTTTTTTGCTCCTTGTTTCCCCATTTCTTATGTTAGATTACCAACAAGCCCTAACAGCTTTTGACATCATTCAATTCTTGCTATTGCCCTTGATGGCTTACATGCTCTACAAAATACTTAGAGACAAACATCTGGCAGCAAATGTTGTGGTTATGACTATTGCTCTGTTACTACCTCTTCCTGGAACGCAATGGGGGTTATTTCCAAGTTATTATTGGCAATGGGGTGAAGGACAAGCCAAAGTCTTCCTAACATTTTTGCTTCTGCTTAGCTTCTATCTTGGCAAAAGAGGCAGACCCGTCTTGTCAGGCATAGCTTTCGCCTTTGGATTTTTTGATCCCCGATTTGGGCTACTTGCAATCCCGCTTTACTTAATGTATAATCGACGAAACCTTAAACTTGCAGCTGCCAGCGCAATAGTCTCTTTGGGTTTGTCTAATTTGATTCTTTTTTACCCAGGGCTGGGAAGCAGTTTCATAGGAATGGCTTTCAACAACGCTGTTGCCACGCCACTGTATTATTACTCCTTGATTCCATTCTTGACTTTGATTGCGCTTATAGCAGTTAATTTCAAAGAATTGGTCGCAACGTTTGATTACAAAGGTGTATTCGCTAACTTCACAAAACCTTCAAGAAAATAGGTCGTTTTTGTCAGGGAAATCGAAAGCTTGGATTAATCAATTTGTGAATAGATTGTAAAAAAATGTTTGTCTCATCAGTCAAAAGAAGGTTAAATGTGTTGGTTTATCAACTTTACAGTGTCTATAACGGTTAAGTCGAATTCGCATTTTGGACAAGTTTTCAGAATTTCATTTTTCCCGCCCAGTTTTAGTGGTTCTCCACAATGACAGCAATAGTAGGTTAGGATTTGTCCCATTCTAGATAATTGCTCTAAGAGTACATCGATGTCGGTTTCCGGAAGGTTTTGTTTTTTGATTTTTTTGCGCGTTTCTTCTGCTTTTTCTGGCATTCCTATTTTAGCGTATTCCTCGGCTGCATCCTCAAAGCGTCCAGTCATCTCGAACTTTTTGATCCTTGCTTTAGCTACATTGGCTGGGTCGGGATCGTTAGTGAAATATTCGCATTTTAAGTTCTGTAGATAAGGTTCCTCAAGTTCGGTACCAAAGAGTTCACAAGAGTCTATATTGAAGAAAACGCAGGCTAAACAACTGTTCTTTTTATAAGCGGCATCTAGTGCATTGTAACAGTTAGGACAAACTTCGACTTTCTTACCATCTTTAACAGTGTTTAATGGTATACCACGGAAACTTTCATCACAAACTTGACATTGGGATTTCATTGTTCTCAAGAGGCTCTGTGAGTCATCATTTATTTGGGTTTCTCAAGAACAAGCAAAATTACCCTTTTGTTGAAGACAAGTTATATTTGAAACCTAAGAGACTATAAAATTTATGAAATTTCCTTTCAGACAAACCGTGAAAGTAACATTCTGACAAGGTGCAATTATTAAAAATGCATCGAGCTATGCAATTTTTTGCAAACAAAATTTAAATAACTATTAATTTATAAATTCTTACTGAAATTTTGTGTTTTATTGCAGAAGAGGCGAGTGTTAATTGGATATTGAACAAGGAAGAATAAGTCGAATTCATGATTATTCTATGAATTTTGATTACTTAAAATCGAGGTTGACTGAGTTACGTGAAAATCATCCTTCAGGGGTAATAATTCCACTCATTGAAAGTGATCTTGAAACGCCCGCAATCGAAAAAATAATTGACGGGTTAAACAAATGCGATTACCTAAAAAAAACATACATTGCTTTATCTGCAAAAACTGAAAACGGGTACGATAAAGCAGTCAACTCTTTCTCTAAGTTAGAAGGTCCACATGATATAGTGTGGTGCAATAATCAAAATGTAGCAAATGTTTTGGGTGAACTAAGAAAAAAAGGGCTTGATGTCACTAATTTACAAGGAAAAGGAAAAGATCTTTGGATAGCGCTTGGAATCGCGTCACTTGAACTTCAAGCAATCGCAATTCATGATGCGGATATAACAACTTACTCAGAGCTGTTACCGACCAAGCTTCTTTATTCAGTGGTTGAACCACGATTAGATTTTTGGTTTGCTAAAGGCTACTACGCGCGAATCAGTCTTGAAAAAAGGTTAATCTATGGAAGGATATACCGTTTATTCATTAATCCATTACTGGAAGCGCTCCATAAGAAAATGCCCCAAAAATCGGCATTCGTTCGTTACTTGCAATCTTTTAGATATACACTTTCAGGTGAAATGGCAATATTTACTGATATAGCATTGAATCTGAGAATTCCAAGCGGTTGGGGTTTAGAAATAGGGATCCTATCTGAGCTCTACAGGAACGCTTCAAGCAAACGGATATGTGAGGTTGATCTGGGCTTCTTTGACCATAAGCACAAACCAATTGACCCCGATGCATTGATAAAAACTGCTGAAACAAGTTTGATTACGTTGCTTAGAACCTTAACAGAAACCGAAGCAATTAACATATCTAACTCATCACTTTTGAGCCTTCAAGTTACTTATCGAAGGTTTGCGCAGGATAGAATTCGTCAATATTATGCTGATGCGATATGTAATGACTTAAATTATGATAGGCATGCAGAAGAAACGTGTGTGGAACTATTATCGGATGCGATAATTACTGCTGGACAACAGTATATGAAATGCCCCACTGGCGCCCAGTTGCCTGATTGGCTCCGAACATTGTCGGCAATGAGTGATGCACGACAGAAACTAAGAGATGCCGCGATTCAAAAATGATCTCTTCAAAAATAGTAATCTTTAGTGACATTGATGGAACCGTCATCGATGACAATTATAGTTTAAGAGAAACTGAAATCATCATTTCTGAAATATTAGAAAAACAAGTTAATTTCGTTCTATGTAGCAGTAAAACGAGAGCAGAAATAGAATATTATAGAAACCAATTAGGCATAAAAGATCCCTTCATTTCAGAGAACGGCGCGGCGATCTTTATTCCGAAGGGGTACTTTGATTTTTCTTATGATTACTCGAAACAAACCAGCGAGTTTGACGTTATAGAATTAGGCTTGGCTTATTCAGAAATTAGAGAAAAAATTAGGGTAATAGAAGAAAAAGGGTCTTTTAAGATAGTTGGTTTTGGGGATATGACTGCGGAGGAAGTTTCGAAAGGCACTGGACTTCCCCTCGATCTAGCAATGCTGGCTAAGCAAAGAGAGTATAGTGAGCCTTGCATCATTTATGGGAAAAATGAAGAGGAGTTCTCCGGTTTACTAAGAAACGAAGGTTTGCGTTATGAAAAAGGAAAAAAATACTACAACCTAATTGGAATTCATGATAAAGGAAAAGCTGTTGCACGTCTTAAGGATCTTTATGTTTCTAAGTTTGGAGCGATCAAGAGTTTCGCAGTAGGTAACGATAGAAATGATATTTCGATGTTAAAGATTTCAGATTGTTCCTTTTTTGTTGAAAAAGAGCAAAGCCTTAAGACTGTCTGGACTCGTGTTTACAGCAGCCTATAAATACGATCTTCAACTTTCGAATTGGTTAATTAAAATGTTTTTTTGTAAATGTGAGAGACAACTTTTCTTCCTTATTTCGGTGGTTCGTTTATGACTAGAATAATTTTTTCTACAGTGGAATCGCATATTTTTCGGATTCCTCTTTTTCCTCGTTCATAAGTAATGTTGATTAAGCCTAGATCTTCTAGGGCGCGAACTTGCTCACTTATGTAGGCTTCGCTTAATCCTATTTTCTTGGCTATCGTTGTAATGTCTAAACGTTCCGTTGATAATATTTGAAGCATCAAGAAAGTCGTAGTGTTTAGCGCTTCAGCTAGGGTCAGCGCTTTTTCTCCAGACACTATTACTTCTTTGGGAGATGGCAGAGTTTCACCGGTAACCAATATACTTTCCAGTTGTATTAATCGATTACTCTTTTTCGTAAAGAAATTAATTATATTTTGACTATTTTACAACAATAAGCATTTAGTCAAAAGTTCTCGAATACTTTTTTTATTTTTGACTTGCGAATCATTTTTAAAAAATGGGTGCATAAGAATCGTGACAAAAGACTTTGGGATTGCCAATGAGTGAAAATCAATCAGCATTATCTTTAGATGCACACATTTATCTCCACGATATAGAAAGAGCAGATATTTTGGTTGGGATTCCAGCGTTCAATAATGTACTTACAGCTAGCTATGTCCTCTCTCAAGTGGTCAAAGGATTAGACACATACTTTCCAACATTGAGATCAGTAATTTTTGTTTCAGATGGAAACTCAAACGATGACACCCTAACTTCTGTCAAGAAGATTAACTTGCCTTCGGAAGTTAAGCTAATTCCAGCTATTTATATGGGGCTTTCAGGCAAAGGAACAGCGGTTAGAGCAATATTTGAAGCAGCGACTCACCTGAAAGTTAAGAGCGTTGCGCTTGTCGATTCAGATTTACGTAGCATAACTCCTGAATGGATGAAACTGTTAATTACGCCTACCTTGGGTGGAACAGGTTTTGTGGCTCCTTACTACAATCGTCGCAAGTATGATGGAACAATAACTAACTTCTTGTGCTATCCAGTGACGACAAGCTTGTTTGGTAAGGATATAAGACAACCTATAGGTGGCGACTTCGGATTATCAATAGATTTAGTGCAAGACCTGTTAGACTCCCCGATCTGGAAAAATCCGGATGTTTACCGTTTTGGGATAGACATCTTTGAAACTTGTACTGCGTTAGCGAAGGGGTATGAGGTCAAAGAAGCCTTCTTGGGGGTAAAGAACCATGATGCCAAAGATCCATCCAGTCAGTTAGCATCAATGTTTAGACAAGTCATGAATGTTATGTTTAGCTGTATTGAATATTATGAACCAGTATGGAAGGACACAAAGGGCGTTTCTAAGGTCGAAATGTTTGGTGAATCTAAAAATAGCTCTACACCCGAACCCATCCCAGTCTCTTTACCTGAAACAATTGAAGCTTTCAGAAGCAAGTATGACCAGTACAAAATCTTCTACCAATCATTTCTAGAACAGAAAATTCAAGAAAAGTTTGAGGAAATAAAGCAAATAGAAACCTGTTCGGTTGATTTTTCTTCGGAAATTTGGGCTAAAACAGTCTATTCGTTTATTGCTGAATTCCATCAGAACCCCAGCTATGGAAAAGACAAACTCATCGATGCACTGCGTGTGCTTTGGATCGGCAGAGTTGCCGTTTTCTTAAAAGAAACTGCGGATCTAACCAGAGAGGAAGCGGAGCTTAAAATAGCGGAAGAAGCAAAGGTATTCCAAGATTTGAAAGGTTACCTTATCGCGAAATACTAGATTTTTATTTTTAAAGCACAAATAGCTCTACTTTTTACCTTTTTTCATGTTAGTGATAATAGTATTTTAGAAATGTCTTACCAATTCAATCATTTGTTAGATACTTGTTGCTCTGGCTTTTTTCAAACATAAGTTATTGTCTAGTAGCTCTGTTTTAGGAAAAATTCTTAAGCTATTAAAAGTAAAATTTGAGTTGATAGGAAAATCAACATGTCTCAAGAAGAAGAACACTATCAGACTTTTGTAAATTTAGGGCTTACTTATCTTCAAGCAAAAGTGTATGTAACATTACTCAGACTGGGAGATGTTGGAACGGAGGTAAGAAAAATCGCCAGTGCCTCAGCGATTGCTCGTCAAGATGTGTACAGAATTTTACCTGTGCTTCAAAAAATGGGGCTTGTAGAGAAAGTTGTTGCAATTCCTACAATCTATAGACCTATACCATTGGAAGAGGGAATTTCTAAATTAATGAAAAAGAGGACTAAAGAGTATCAAGATGTTCAAAAGAAAGCAAAGTTTCTTTTAGAGAATTTCGTGGCTCCAGAAGTAGAACCTAAAGAGGATTCATCACAATTCGTTATTACGTCCGAGAGATCTCTTTTTCTGAAAAGAGTCAGAGAAGATACCGCTAAAACAGAATCATCTATAGATATTATTTACGGTGATGAAAGGTTAAGGACAATTGTATTTCATACGTTTGATGAGTTTCAGAAAGCAAGCGCAAGAGGGATAAAGATACGAGCGATAACGTACAAAACGGAGGAGGAGCCATTAGATAAAAATCTCCAAATTTTGTCAAGCAAAGCTACCTTTGACCTTCGATTTATCAACAGAGACATTCCAGTTGGTTTAGTTATTTTTGATAATACAAAAGTGAATATTCGTACAATGCGTAGCATAGTTCCTAGTTTATGGACAAATAACGGTAATGTCGTTAGATTGTCTAAATTCTATTTTGACTGTTTATGGGAAATGTAAACAGTTGCAGTTAGTGCTTCTTACTGGAAAAATAACGTAAATTTTTTGGGTAAATCATATTTAAAGTTGGCAGTTAAGCTAATTATTAGTTTTATTGAATGTCGAAGGCATAAACTAAATACTTGAGAAAGATTACGTTTTGTCTATGGGATACCAGCCGCGGAAAAAGCTGTCAAGAGACGCAATTCATCAGTACAGAAAGCCTCTTCGGGAAAAAAGCAAAAATAGAAAATGTATCCGTAACCTTCATGGAAGTCCGCCGGCTGAAAAGGCACAAATTTTTACTGAAAAAGAAATTTCGGAGGCAACCCTCAGGCGATTACATACCTTAGGAAGTCAAAAATTTGGTTCTTCTCCATTCAGTGAGCATTTTAACCGCTGGTTGATGAATGTATCCATCGTGCTAGATGAGTTTCAGGCGCACCCAAATATAAATGTGGACAAACAATTCGTAACGGAATGTAATCAAACGCTCTCCACCATTAATTTTCAACTTAAAGCAAGACATCGCCAAGAAACTTCGCTTGATCAGGAACTAAAAAATTTGGCATATTACAGAGAACGCCTAAAACAAATCAATACAGAATATTCAATCGAGGCTTCAAAGATTAAGGGTCAAAAAAATAGAGAAATCAGGCGTCTTAACAGCAGCATAAATCGTTTAAAAAGAGAACAAGACGAAGTTATTCGGATGAAAACGGGTCTTTTTCGAAGCGTCTCAAAGAAAGACAGGGAACAGAGAGAAATCGTGATAGTAGAGGAATTGAATAATAAGCAAACAGAACTCGAAATGGTTATTTTAGATTTCAAAAATCAACAAAAAATTCTTCAAGACAATTATGAAAAAAACAAAGAGCCCGTTCTTGACCAGATATATGATTTTAAGAAAAAAATTCGGCATATGGACGCGGACGGTTCTTTGGAAGAGCGATGGTTTGCTTGTGAAGCACTCATCGATTCGATAAACAGTTTTTTACAAAGAAAAGCAACAACTAAGTTACCCTAAAAAAGTTAATAGTTGTAAAAATCAAGAAGAAATAAAGAATATTGTCAAACTTTGCGATATTTTGGTTTAGCCATCTATTAAATGGACTGTGCCATCTGGACAGTAGACCTTTTCTCCGACAGATGTTTTCTTATAACGTCTTTTACATTCAGAAGACATTTGAGAGCATCCGTCGCAATCTCGTGATAACATTTTATCGCCTCTTTAATTGAATCTGAATATTTAAGATTAAAGTTGGAAGAAATAAACGTTTCGAACCAACAATCTTGATTTCAACGAACATCTACCAAGTTAAAAGTTGATCTGAGAATTAGCTAAAACTTCGGTTTTACTCATAAAACTTACCAACGCGTTAGTTCTTTAATAAGCCTATACATAATCTAATTGGCAGCAGTGCTTTTTAAGCGCATATAAATCAAGAAAAGAAGGGTGCATAAAGAGCAGAAAAAAATAACCATTTATCTTTTTTGCTTCTCATGTTCTAGCGTATGATTAAAAAATGAAAAAGAATTATGGGGGTTTAAGATAAATGTGAAGCTGCCCCTTTGAAACCTGAAGGTCAACTCTATTCTTTGAAGTACAACATTTAGAAGCTGGTCCAACAGCCGAAATAGCCAATAGGTTTTTAAATTTGCTATTTACGCCAATTATCTCTTTTGCTGCCTCTTTAGTTAATTCGATTTCAAAATGAGTTATTTTCCACTCTTCAGCATCGATAATTACGTCTGTAACAATACCCACTTTTAGGTTTTCAACATAGATTTCTTTATAGAGTAATTCGTAACGGAAATTCATAGTGTATCAGACACTCCACCAGACGTTATATCGATGATTTATTAATAAAACTTACCAAAACCATAATAGATTTTCAGTTCTTATTTTTCTATTTCATTGTTAGCTTATCAAAACTGCTTTTCGGTAACCTTCATATTAGCCTAGTTTATGAAAACGTATCTCTTTTCAAATTCTACCATATTGTACTATCTTGTGCAAGTTTTCAAAGATAGCAGATACTTGCCACCTAAACCAATTAAAGTATAAATTAATTCAAAAAAGTCCTTAAAAAAAGGAAGGGGTTGTTTAGTTTGTTTCTTTGGATATTTTTTTAGCGAGTGCGTACCCGATTGGAATCAACATTATTGCGAGTGCAATAGCAAAAGCCCAAGAAATGTTAGCAATGACATTTGTGACACCTGGAAAAGTGGCGAAAATTGCGCCAGCGCCTATAATCAAGAATATGCTGTATAGTACGAATTTTGCGTAGCCTGCAACTGTTTTGAATTCTGCGTGATCTTCAGTAATCGACTGGATCAATGTGTCAGTTAAGGCAATACCAGCACCGATAATTACGAAGCCAAGTATTAATGGATAGATTGTGTTGCCTGAAAGCAGCATTGTATCGAGAGCGAGTAGTATTATGAATGCTATTAGTCCAATTAGAAGCAAGTTCTTTAGCATATCGGCAATTTCTACTTTGGCTTCTGGGAACATAGGTCGTAGCATTTTACCAATGAATGTTGCTAGAAAATCTACGAATACTGTTCCAAAGACGATTATCAGTATACCTCCGAGAAGTCTTGGCAAATAGTCAGCTATTGAACTAAGATATCCACCGAAAGTTCCTCCGATGTTCAGGACTTGAATGGCCAGTATTATTGATAGTATTACAATGAATGCTTTAGTTACTGCTCCGATAAAGTTAGATAGGTCAAGACCAGCAGCCCTGAAAGATTTTCCAGTTACTGTTTGGTCAAAGCTTTTTTCCATCCCTAATTTTTCAACTATTTTGTTTACTGCTTTGCCAACGAAAGTTCCGACAAACCATCCAATTATAATGATTATGATTGCAGCGATCACAGCAGGAAGGGCATTGACTATATCCGTCGCGACATTACTAAAAACTTCAACTATGTCAACCAAGAATATCACTAATCTCTTATTTGTATAGATTATTATTAAAAGTTATCCATTTGATAAAAAGCGTGATTAGTAATTTTTTTGCTATTATCGTTATACGCATTCATAGCAGAAGAAAGCAATATTTTATCAACATTTCTGAATCTCCTCTCCAACGTTAACAAGGTACAAGATAGATTTTTAAAGCGAGTTTGATGAACTAATAATGTACATTTCTAAGGAGACGCTGTTAATGAGGAAAAATCCAAGTTTAATTTCTTCGAATGAAGCCTCCAAATATTTACAAGATATTGCTATTGCAGATATCCTTGTAGGCATGCCCTCCTACAACAACGTAATCACAGCAAACTACGTAGTATCTCAGATAGTCAAGGGATTAGATACCTACTTCCCAGACTACAAGTCAGTAGTTTTCGTATCAGACGGGGGTTCTGGAGACCAAACACTAACTTCAGTTAGAAAAATCGACATTAAATCAACCAACGTCAAACTAATTCCAACTATATATATCGGAGCTTCCGGAAAAGGAACAGCTGTTCAAGCTATTTTTGAAGCGGCCAGGTACCTTCAAGTGAAGAGTGTTGCGCTTGTTGATTCAGATCTGCGGAGTATAACGCCTGAATGGATGAAACTGTTGATTGAACCCACATTAACTGGAACAGATTTTGTAGCGCCTTTGTATAATCGAAGCAAATATGACGGAACCATTACAAACTTTCTGTGTTACCCTTTAACCGTTGCGCTTTTCGGGAAGAATGTTAGGCAGCCAATAGGTGGAGATTTCGGATTGTCATTACCTTTAGTGGAGGAGATTTTGGAGTCTTCGATGTGGAATTATTCTTACGTTAGCCGTTTTGGAATCGACATTTTTGAGACCCACACGGCATTGGCAAAGGGGTTTAAGGTTAAAGAGGCAAGGTTAGGTGTAAAAGAGCATGACCCAAAAGACCCCTCCAGCCAGTTAGCAGGCATGTTTAGACAAGTAACGGGTACATTGTTCAAATGTATTGAGAAATACGAGCCAATTTGGAAAAAAATCAATGGTGTATCTGAGACTGAGAAAATTGGCGAAGATACATCGAACGGCATTCCCAAAGCAGTCGAGGTTTCTCTACCCAACACGATAAAGGCATTTAGAGCCAACTATGAAAATTATGCACCCACTTTTAGGTCACTATTAAGCAAAGACATTACATCCAAGTTTGAACAATTAAAGAGTCTTGAAACATCAAACGTTGACTTTCCCTCGGAGGTTTGGGCTAACACCGTCTACACATTTATCGCAGAATTTCACAAAGAGAAAGACACTAGAGCAGCACTACTGTTGCTAGATGCGCTACGAATTTTATGGATCGGAAGAGTCGCTGCTTTCATCAAAGATACGTGGAACCTTGAGCGAGACCAAGCAGAAGAAAAAGTTCTACAAGAGGCAAAAGTTTTCACATCATTAAAACCCAATCTCGTTGATGTGTATTAGCATAAATTTCAAGATTAGCTATGGCTGAGATTAATTTTGGCTGAGAACGTGGTTTTTAAAGATTTGGATAGGATAAGAAATGCAAGAAGCAATCAAGACACTATTGAACACAGATAATGAAGCATTAATAGCGTTTACCAAACGGAATTTGCTTGAGAAAGAAGTGGATATCGAAGAATTATGGACCTTGCCAAGAGTGAAAAAAATATTGAAAGCCCAACAATCCAATGGTTCATGGATCTATCCAAACAAGAAAGCAGCGTTGCGTTCACCCACAAACTATGACCAATACCAAACATACAAGACGATAGCCGAACTGGTGGAATTCTACGGACTAAATAGTAAACATGAAGCAATAAGAAAAGCAGCTGATTATCTATTTTCATTTCAAACCGAAGAAGGAGAATTCAGAGGTATGTACGGAAACCAGTACAGCCCCAATTACAGTGCGAGCATTACGGAATTTTTAATAAGAGCCGGATATGGCAACGATATAAGAATCGAAAAATCACTCAGTTGGTTGCTTGGAATGAGGCAGTACGATGGAGGATGGGCTATTCCTCTGAGAACCAGAAACAGAGAATTGGAAGCTCTGAAAGAGGAAGACACAATTGAGCCAGATAAAACCAAACCGTTCTCTCACTTAGTTACAGGTATTGTGCTAAGACCATTTTCATTAATGCCTCGGTTCAGAACAAAAGTAAAAGATGCAGGAATACTATTAGCAGATAGAGTCTTCACCAGAGACAAATACTCTGATAGAAGAGGCGTTGAGTACTGGACAAAATTCACTTTTCCATATCATTGGACAGACCTACTGTCAACAATAGATGCATTGACGCTTCTTGGAATCAATAATCACCCAAAAATCAACGAAATAACAAAGTGGTTTGAGAGGCACAAACAAAACAACGGAATATACAAAGTAAATGTGATGGCGGGAGCTAAGTACAAGGATGTCAAGTACTGGATAACCTTACATTATTCATATGTGCTTAAGAGAATGATTCAACAAAGATAGCTGGAAATTTTTTACTTTGCCCAAGCTTTCAGAATGATCCTTTTGGTTTTTGAAGAATAAAATATTCGGACTACAACTGCAGGTCCGTTAAAAAAACGCACTTCCATAAACTCTCAGCTTATTTTATCATATTAGAGGCGGGGGATATGTTGTCAAGATCATATCTCTCCCTATTACTCCGTCAGTTCCAGGACCTGAATATTTTGCTTTTGAGTGAAAAAGAGTTACGAAAGAGTCGAAACCATTTCCTTCTATTAAGACCTTTACGCCAGAAGGCATAACGGATTTTGTGACAGAAGTTTTGAGCCTACTATAGCCTTCAAATAGTAAGCCCGCAGGTGGGAGAATATATTTGGGAGGAAACAAAGGTATCGACACAGTCCAGCCCGCGAACAGAGTATTGCCATGTATTTGAACTTGTAACTGGTCCTTTTTTAGTAATTGGCAGTTTTGTGCGGCAGGAGTACCACTGTAATAATTGTTTTTTCGCCATTCGACACTTTTAGAGTTATCTCCAACCACTGCAACGGGTACATAAGCGTGACCTTTTGGTGTTTCAAGCCACAGGTAGACTTGGAACCAATCTTCGACACCGAAAGAGGATTGCTTGTTGCAATGATAAAAAACCATGATCATATCTGGTACACCAAGACAGTTTGGTGTGTGAATGACTGCAGAAGCCATACTTCCATAAACCTTTACCATGTCTTTTGAAGGATTTCTGGCGAGGATTCTTTTGGCGTTTATTATTTTGTTTAGAATGTATTCTGACGTTACAGCCCCACCCTTTTCGTCGATGTCAACTATCATCTTTCTATAAGGGCTGCCTTTTCTCGACATAGAGTATTCATTATCATTTACGGGAATATTTGAGGGTGCAGGGGGTCTTGTTATTTCTTCAAGCGTTATTGCAGTTGGCACTCGAGCATTCTTCCAAAGATCGTTTAGCATTTTCTTTGTCTTGTCTACGTATTCAAAATCGTCAGTGTAGAAAGCATTTTCAAATGAAAGATCATTTCCTTTATCGTTCAGCGTAGGGTTCTTAAACTGAAAAAGATGTTGGCTGTCAACAATTGTTGTTCTAAAGTAATTATTTGGTATATGCTTCACTTTATGATGCTTTGCCAACTGGATTGCAGCGTCCAAGTTGTCTTTGGTTATCGGGGCCATAATTTTTATTGATACATCTTTAGCAATTTCTGTGAGTAGAAAAGGCGCGTTTCTGAAATAATCCAAAAGCCCTTCAGACGAGGTTAACATTATGATTTCTTGGTTGGCTTCATTCATTTTTTCATAGTACTTCTTCTCTGCTACTTTGGCGTCGTTTATAATGCAGGTTTTTGGTGCTGGTTTGCCACTTTTAATCTCGCTTATTTTCCTTCCGATATCTATTGATTTAGACCAGAATTCTTCAAACAGAGAGGAAAAGGCGATTGTCAGTGTTTTGCTATTCGTCCAAAGACAGGTCCCTTCTCTCTCGGTTGTCAGGTCCTCTTCTTTTGTGATGAAAAAAAGGGCTTCGTTGTCGTCTTTTATTATCACGCGGTTGGTGAGTTTTAAACCTAAATCGGGGGTTCTGACTTCAAAATTTGAATTCTTTAATTGATTTTTCAGTAGCCAACTCTCTATTAAAGTTGCGTTATGCTCAGATATTTCGGTTAGACATTTGAACTTAATGTCTCTTTCTAATGAATGCTTTAGAGCAGTATCTATAACTCCAAATTGATCAGCACGAAACAAACTGGGAATTGTAGTAATTGCTAAGAGTTGTCTTTCTGTTTCTCGTATCATCTGCTGAATTTTTGAGAAAATATAGTTTCTACCTTCTAAAACCATAAATTTTGAAGTTGGTGAAGCATAATCTTCAACAGACAGTGCTTTCCAATCAGAGAGAATTTTACTCTTTTTTCGCTTCAAAAGTTTAGCTTCTTCCATCTTCACTTCTACGAACAAGTCAACTATTCTTTCTATCGATAATGCAGAAAAGCGTGCAGGTCGCTCCATAGTAACGCTGAGCACACCTTTTTTTTCCAGTTTTTTGAGAATAGGGTAGAGCGTCTGTTTTTGAATCTTCAAGATTTTAGATATATTGACGGCTTTTTGGGGACCTTTCTTAGCGAGAAGCACGTATACATTAGCTTCAAGTGGTGAAAATCCGAGATTTTCAAGAGCTTCCAGTATTTTATTTGGAGGCATAATATCCACCAATCACTTTGAAGTTATTATGGAAACTAAATAAAATAATATTTTCCAATAAAACCTTGAAGTGGTATAAATATTTTGGTCTTTTTAGATTTGTAATTTCAATTAATCTTAAAAAGCTCTTTTGTTGAGTCCACTTTTTGTGCTTGCTCAATCTTGGTTTTGATTATCAAATCTAAAATTACTTCCAGTGGTACTGCAGAAAAGGTGGCGGGCCGTTCGGTGTTTACTTTTACCATGTTTTGATCTTGAAGCCTTTTTAGAATACGGTAAAGTTGTCCCTTTGTTAACTCCAAAGAATACGCCAATTCTTTTACTTGTTTAGATCCATTTTTCTCAAGGAAAACATAGACTTCAGCACCTATTTTTTTAACACCAAAATCTTCAAGGACTTTAACTATATGCTCTCGAATCAATTTGTCGACATCCGATATTTTCTTAAAACTTCAAAAAAAGGAAATCGGGATTGATTTTATTGGTCATTTAGTTTTTTTCTCTAGGAGACTATGGTTGTTGTTGTCCACCACCAGTCAAAGAAGAACGTATAGCCTTCAACAGACACCCATTTGATGTTCAAGTTACCATCTACAGGGAACAATTTTGCTGTATCCCATGTTTCAAAACTGAATTCATTGATGTTATAGTCCCAATTCAATTTAGCAATGCCTTTAAGAGTCCCAGATCCGTACGGACCATTATCAAGTACAAGCGTGTATTGATAAATACCATATCCAATACCAATACTAATAGAATTAGGAATTTCAACGTGCATTATGCTGTATACTGTCTTAAAAAAGAGCCTACCTGCCCCCAATGGACCATTATAGTCACACTGTCGTAGGTTTCCATGGGCGATTCTAATTGTTCCCTCACAGACATATTTTTCTGAACCAGGCTCTAAGTCTTTCATATTGGTCATAGTCGGCGGATCTACGAACGGGGTTGCAGTAAATTTATCAACAGCAGATGATCTACACGTTTGCTTTGCTGAGACGGGGGTTATTCCAAAAATCGAAACGATCAGCATAGCTATCATAAGAATAATAACAGCTGAACTCATAACTTTCTTGTTCAATTATTCACCTCCGTCTACTGAAATTGTTTCAAGAATTTCCTAAGCAAACAATCGATTTATTTTCTAGTCAGTCAAGTCACGGACTGACCAACTTCTCTCAGAGTGCTCTCCACTTTGTCTCGTGTTTGAGCCAAACCCACGTTGGGATAAAGTGGTACCTAAATTGAAATTATCTGTATCTATTCTGACGTCCAAGTTCACAGCTTCTCGGTCAGAGTATGCCAACGGAAAATAGACAACGATCTTGTTCAAAATTTTAGGTTGATCCGCCGAGTATTTTCGCGGAATCGGCGTCGCGACTAGAACGATTTGACAAGTATGAATCACGATGTCCAAACAAATCGGACAAGCCAACCGTCGAATCCAAAGTAACATGAAAAATAAAAAAGCTAACATCGGCACCTCCACAAACGTGCCATCATCGCCGCCATGCCTCCGATCTCCGCTATTTCTTTTTCCCCATACACCCAGTACAATAACCGCCAACAAGTATGCCGACCCATACGAGTCAGGAACTTGATAATACAATATACATCAAAACTCTCTCAAAAGGTAAAAAGAGAAAATGATTTTCATAAAAAGTATACCTGTTCCTCGGCGCGACGGCGTATCCGATTGTCGTAATTTCAAACGGTCATCATACTTTTGCTACGGGGAGCGCTTAAATCTAGGCATACATAATCATATATATGAGGAATCAAGGATGGCAACGAAGAAACAAACCTTGCTTTATATCGATATTGAAGTAACTAAAAAAGCGAAGGATTTAGGCTTAAATCTTTCTAAAGTATCTGAAAACGCCTTAAAAGAGGCAATATGCCGCCTAGAAGGCATGAATTCTGAAACAGGGTGCCAAGATGACACACATTGCAACGAAAACGCGGGGCATTGGTGGCGGGGGTGGGACTTGAACCCACGAAGGCCTGCGCCAGAGGATCTTAAGTCCTCCTCCATATCTTAGGTGTAGAGATCTGGCCACCTATTTAGACCTGGCTCGGATACCCCGCCACCAGCACCGATACATCTGCGCGCTATTGTTTAAGTTTTTTGATGTTTTGTGCGTAGTCCAACGGTGTCAATATATCGTTTTTTTTTGAAAAACTAATGTGAAATTAACTGCGAAAGCATCTATATCAATTAATTGACACTGGGACTTAAAGTGAAGAATATTCAAGTGTTTTTAACATGCTGCCTGAACGAAAACCTTCCAAATCAAATGTTATATAATCGAAACCCAGACTTTTCAACGCTACCACAATTCTGTCTACAACCTCCATATCGAAAAAGAGCCCGCGTTGGTCTTTGGAAATTTCTATACGCGCTAAACCGTTATGGTCTCTGACTCTTAGATGACTCACTGGCACAATCTGTTTTATGGCTTGTTCTGCTTTTTCGATGCGCTGGAGTTTTTCAGCGGTAATTTTCTCATTGAAAGGTATCCTAGATGCTAAACACGCCAAAGCAGGTTTGTCGTGTACACTAAGACCCATCTGTTTAGCTAATTGACGAATCTCGTTTTTAACGAAACCGGTAATCATCCAAGGACTGTACACATCTTTAGATTCTAAAACTGCTCTAAAACCTGGTCGGTGGTCTTTTAGATCGCTAAAGTTTGTGCCTTCGAAAACTGCTTGGAATCCAAGTTTATGTGCAAACTCAACTAGAGTTTGGAGAAGCTCCTTCTTGCAAAAATAGCATCTGTTCTCGGGGTTTTTGATGAATTCCGGGTTGTGTAATTCGTTTGTTTTCACAATGTGCAGTTTGATGCCGATGTTTTTGGCTGTTATTTTGGCATCCTGTAATTCTTCAGAAGTGTAAGTAGGAGACGCAGCGATGATCGCTACTACTTTTTTGTCCCCTAAAACTTCGTGAGCGACCGCAGAAAGAGTTGAGCTGTCCACGCCGCCTGAGAAAGCAATAGCAACTCCATTCTTTCCTTTTTCTGCGATAAATTTTCTGAGTCTTTCTAATTTGACGTTTAGATCTGACATTTTTTCACCTATTTGAGAAACTGTTCCTGGGTGGCTGAGACTGCAAGGTCTAATAGTTCTCGCAAAGGTTTCTTGGTTTTCTCTGCAAGGCGTTTTAGATCTTCATATTCAGGTTTTATACGGATAATTTCTCCGTTTTGGTCTTTAGAGATCTTAACTTTAACGGTTTCTTTGTTGCCCAATATGAGTAAATCGACCACATGGAGTTCTCTGTTTATGATATGTCGTTCACAATAGTAGACCCTTACACCAAGTGTGCCTGTTTCGTCAATTA
This sequence comes from Candidatus Bathyarchaeota archaeon, assembly GCA_963775465.1. Taxonomy (GTDB): domain Archaea; phylum Thermoproteota; class Bathyarchaeia; order Bathyarchaeales; family Bathycorpusculaceae; genus Bathycorpusculum. Next base: position 152,687 of record CAVZIW010000004.1, read on the forward strand.
GAACTTTTGATAGACGTTGGATATCTTTTTGTTCCGCTATTACTTTAATTATTTGTCCTGGACGATTTTTCTTTGTAAACATTGGAATTATGCTTACGTCTTTAGCCCCTTCATTTAGGAGTTTGTCGATTACGTATCCGAGTACTTCGCCAGTTGTATCATCAAGGTTAGTTTCCAGAACGGCTATTTCATCTCTCAATGGCTTTTCAATAGACTCTTCACCCATGGTTAATCTAAGAACTGCGGGTAATCCTGGGAAATCTTTGGTTCCAGCACCATAACCTAACTTCATAGGAACAATGGGAGGATAAAAACGGCTTACTTCATCTGTCAAGTTTACTAGGATTGATACTCCCGTGGGTGTAGCGAGTTCTGCATTGATTGGGCCTCCATGGAAAGGGAAGTTTTTTGATTGAAGAATTGCTAACGTTGCTGGTGCAGGGCTTGAAACGGTGCCGTGTGAAAAATTGAATGTTCCACCGCCTACGGCTACGGGTGTTGAGTAGATTCTTGATTCAAAAAGCTTTAAGTCTTCAAGGGCAACTGCAACGCCTAGTATTTCAGCGGCAGTATCGACAAAGGCTACTTCGTGTAGGTGGGCATCATCGAAGGAAACTTTATGCAGATCGGCTTCAACACTAACTAATGAGCGGATCGCTTTGGAAACAAACTCTTTGGCTTTCGTTGGAAGACTCAAGTTTGCTGCAGCGTTTTCAACTAGATCGACCAGTTGGCTACCACTGTTTTTCGATGTTGACTCAGAGGTTACATCAATCTGTGTAGCTTTAAATTGACCCCGTGTTACTTTTTTTAAATCTATTTTGATCTTACCGTAGCCGAGATCTGGGTGCTCTAGAGATTTAATCGCCAAAATTACTTTGTTAGCGTCTGCGCCGAGATCAATCAAAGCGCCTAAAATCATATCTCCGGCAACACCGGAAACTTGACAATCAATTATGAGAACTTTTTTGGGTCCTGACATGATTTATCACAAAAACTTAGTTAGTAAGACAAACATAATAGATATATTGTGTTGTCTTTTTTTAAATTGCTTGTTTATGTCATCGCTTAAAGATATTTTAGACAAGGTTGCTAACCAAGAAATTACACCAATACAAGCTGAAAAACTTTTGAAGTTAAATGCAATCGATCAAGTAGGATGCTTAGCCAAGATAGATGGAAACCGAGAAATACGTAAAGGCGTTCCAGAGATTGTTCTGGCTGAAGGTAAAACACCAATCGAAGTCTTAGACATAACTAAGGGTATGCTCAGTAGAACCGGCAGAGTCATCATCAGCAGATCAACAGAAGAATACGTAAAAGCCCTCAAAGAGGCTTTTGATAAAGATGCCACACTTGAGGTACATAACAAAGCGAGAATAGTGGTTGTGAAAAAGAAGGATTACATAATGTGCCAAAGTGGCGGCAGAGTGGCAGTTTTGACAGCAGGAACTTCGGATGTCCCGGTAGCTGAGGAAGCAAAAATTATTGCTCAAGAAATGGGATGCAGAGTTTGGTCAGCCTACGATGTGGGAGTAGCAGGAATTCACAGACTACTCGACCCGATTAAAGAAATTATTGCAAACGACGTTGATGTAATTGTTGTGGTTGCTGGCAGGGAAGGCGCTTTGGCATCCGTTGTTTCTGGACTCATTGATGTTCCTGTAATCGCAGTGCCGACTTCCAACAGTTTCGGTTTTGGAGGAAAAGGCGTGGCTGCATTGATGGCGATGCTTCAGTCTTGTTCGTTGGGACTGGCGGTTGTTAACATTGATGGCGGAGTTGCTGCAGGCGCAGTAGCTGCATTGATTGCCAATCGCACGGGCAAATTAAGAAAACAGGCTTAGAAATTTTTCCTTTTAACACTCTAAGCGAACGGGTTTGCTAAAAAACTCGAGCACCCATTTTTTAGGTTCGCTCATATTATTAGTATAATTTGAACAAAAATTTGGATGAAAAATTTAGAGGCCTAAAAAATAGGCTGGTGAAATTAGCTGTCCTCTGCGTCTTCTTTTGCCAATTCATCTGAAATACTATCATCATGACTCTGAGCGTTCTTGCGTGTTTGTTTTTTGCTCGGAGCTCCTTGTTCTCGTCCTAACATGAACCCTTCCTCGGCGGGCGTGATTTCGTCATCTTCAAGCATTGTGTCTCTTTCGCCTGCATCGTAGATGTCATCAGTTTCTTCTTCTTTGTCCTCTTTATCGAGTGGAGGGCCTTGATAGAAATGAGGAGGTGCTTTCTTCTTTGTTTTATTACTCAAATCATCATCTCCATTTTAACTTTTTTTAAGTTCTGTTTTAGACAAATAGACATTGTAATTTTAACGTCTTTTATGAGTATGTGATTACATAATGACAATCACAAATAAAACTGTTCAAACAAAATTAAAAGTTGCCATAAATCCTTGTGTATTACAAAGGTTACCAATCGTAAATTTTTAAGTGATGCTGCGTCTAATTGCACAAATTATTTAAAAAATGTAAATTCTAACCATGTACTTTGCAATAAAACTTACTAAAGATTTTTATACTCAAAAACAAACCTTTGAAATGTCACATTAACTCAGTATCACAAAGCCCAACAAGCTTTTAGGATAAGAAAAGGATCTGTGGCAGAAGAAAACAAGCAAATGCAAACTCAATCATTTAAGGATTTACCTTTATCTAGGGAAATCCAGAGAAGTATCGAAGAACTCGGGTTTGAAAGTCTTTTTCCGATTCAAGCTCAAGCAATAATCCCCCTGCTCGAAGGCAAAGACGTCATCGGGCAAGCCCAAACCGGCACAGGTAAAACCGCAGCTTTTGGCTTACCAATGGTTCATTGTATAAACCGCGAAGTCCGCGGCGTCCAAGGACTTATTTTGGTACCAACACGTGAACTCGCAGTTCAAGTCGCCGAAAACATGACAAAATTCGGCAAATATGCCAAACTAAAGGTTTTAGCTGTCTACGGAGGAGAATCCATAAACAAACAAATCCACTCACTATCAAGCGGTGTCCAAATTGTAGTTGGAACACCTGGCAGACTCATTGACCTCATGGAAAGACGCGTACTGAATTTAGCGTCTGTGCGTATTGTGGTTTTAGATGAAGCTGACCGAATGCTCGACATGGGCTTCACAGAAGACGTTGAATACATTTTGTCAAAAACACCAAGAGACCGTCAAACAAGTCTTTTTAGCGCAACCATCGACGATTCTGTAATGCGTGTGTGCAACAAATACCTAAAAAATCCTCAAAAAATTCTTGTTAGCAAAGACGAAATTGCACTAACCCAAATGAAACAATACTATGCCATCGTCAATCAAGGCGGCAAACTCAACGCGCTCTGCGATTTTCTGCAGGATGACCAAGTAGACAAAGCCATCATTTTCTGTAGAACCCGCCATGAAACAAGCCGGTTAGCGGACCAACTCTACAAACGAGGTTTCAAAACACAAGTCCTCCATGCAGGCTTTACGCAAGCCCAACGCGACCGATCAATCAACGATTTTCGCCGCGGCACACGCAACCTTCTAGTAGCAACCGACGTAGCCGCAAGGGGCTTAGACATCGAAGGCATAACCCACATAATCAACTACGACGTACCAAACGACCCCCCAGTATATTTCCACCGCATAGGCAGAACTGCACGTAAAGGCGAAGAAGGCACCGCAATAACCCTTGTAAGTTATGGTGAAATGTCAAACTTTAACAACATCAAATGCTTAACCAAAACAAAAATAGAAGAAATCAAAAAAGCAACAACCACCCGAATAGAAGACTCTCCAATCCAGAGCTTCTACTAAACCCACTTTTCTGGTTTTTCAACCATCAACCCAGCATTGTAAAAGTCTTAATACTTGCAATTCAGCTATTAGACAACAAAAAAATCCATACAATAAAATATACCATTTTTGGCTACTAACATTCTTCCGTTGAACTCGGCTTTATAGTTAAAGCTGATTTGTCTGTTGTAGCTAACTCATATTGGTTTGAATGTTTTATGGCCTTTTTAGGGCAAATATCAACACAATGGTAGCAGAATATACATTTATCCAAGTGAACCTGAGGCTTCTTTTTTCCATCCACTTCAACCATTTCGATTGCTTTAGAGGGGCATTCTTTGCAGCATAAACCGCACCCGATACAAAGTTCTGAGTCAAACATTGGTTGGCCACGGTAATCGTCAGGCAAAGTAGGCTTAGTAGACGGATATTTGGTCGTTGCTGGTTTAGAGACAAGTTCGTGCGCAGCTCTCTTAAATAATCGGGGGATACGCGGTTTAGGCATTTAATTACACCACTTGCTAATTCTCTGGTATAAACCATTATTTTAATGCAACTAAAAAAGCAATCTATGAAGTCTGAAAATCGAATAATTGTGGTCATCATTCTCTTTTTTGCCGAGATCCTTAGCGCCGTTGATAAGACTGCGCTCTTTCTCAAATATGCTCTGCCTTCTTTGAGGGTAGCTTTTGATCAATATTGCATTTCCTTCTTTTTCCTGATTTTCTGCAAAAAATACTCCTTGTGCAAGACAGTTTACTCAGTGAAAGTTTGCTCGCAGCAAGTTGTTGTCTGCGTTGCTCTAATAAAATGCTAATAACTCACAGAAAGCATTATTTGATATCATGTGGTTTTTTCGCTCGGACAGTTAGTATTTAAAAGGCAAGGAAAATGAAACAAGTTTCTAAGTATGCAACTGCTAAAGAAAGGAGAAATATGACCCAGCAAGAAAAGATACGGCTAGGTCTAAGAATGTGTCGCGGAGTAATCTCAAACCTGGTTGGTGCGAGAACTCCACTGTTCTGTGGTCATAAACTAACTTATAATTGTAACCTCAAATGTAGAATGTGCCCATTTTGGAAAAGATCGACAACAGATTTGAGTCTAGAGAAAGAAAAAACCATTCTGAGGCAAATTTATAATTCAGGAGTTTGCGGAATCGCATTTGAAGGCGGAGAGCCACTTCTGAGAAAGGACTTGGTTGAAATTCTTGACTATGCTAGGTCTTTACCTTTGCAAACGAGCCTTATCACAAACGGCACTATGTTGGAACCCAGAATAGATGAAATAACACCATACATTAACGGTGGCATTTATGTTTCTCTAGATGGAATAGGCAAAACTCATGATTTAATCAGGGGTGTCAGCGGCTGTTTCAAAAAGGCAATAGAGGGAATAAGCGCAGCCTCCAAAAAAATTCCTGTTGCAATTAATACGACGATAATGGCTGAAAATATCTATGAGATTGAAGATCTGGTTAAGTTGGCAAAGGAATTAGATGTAAAAATATCAGTTGCTGTTGCCCATGAATACTGCAACGCTGAAGTCTCTACACCTCAAAGTCAAGAAATCATTGACACAGCCAGAAATCTCATCGAATTAAAAAAGAAAGGTTATCCTCTCATAAATTCATTAAGCTATTTTAAAGTAATTGCTAAAGAGAAAAAATGGAACTGTAAACCTTGGTCGACAATTAACGTAAGTCCGGAAGGATATTTAGTTCTACCTTGTTATGTGCTAAATGGATATGCGAAATCTATTTCCGTTTTTAAAACTAGTATCAGAACTGCTATATCCGATTTTGATTGGAGAGAAATACAGAGGTGTCAAATTTGCAGTCTCCACTGTTATGTGGAACCGTCACTGGTGCTTTCTTATGATTTTGGAACCCTACGGAATTGGGCTTTTCCAACAAAGGACAATCTAGCTTAAGCATATTGGTCTTTGCAGAGATAATCTAGGACGCGTTTATTCTTGTTTTATTTGATTTTTTGGTTTTCAAAAATAAAAAGTTCATCTATTTTGGTTTTTAGAGTTTCAGCTATTTGGTAAGCAAGTATTAGTGATGGATTATACTTTCCCTTTTCTAGATAAAGGATGGTTTCTCTTCTAACACCGACCGCTCTTGCAAGATCTTCTTGAGTTAAATCATATCTTGCTCTGAACTCTTTGATTCTGGTTTTAAACTTCATCACAATTCTCCTTTTTTGGCGTAATACCAGCTTAATAAACCATAAGAAAATCCTGATACCAGCATTATGGCAATTACAGCCCATCCAGCTTCTATCTCTGGCAAGTTTAGAAACTCGTTTCCAACTATGATCCAAACCAACGTTGAGACCATAAATGCCAAACCGATATAGTAGCTTCCCAAAGCTGCTTTCCCCTGAATCTTTGACGTTCTTTCATCTCTTAACGGGTATCCTGCTTTTCTATCTCTCTGGGTTCTCCAGATTACAAATATTCCCAGTAGAATAATCAGCAAAGCATTTATGATAAGAATTATTGGCCATCCGAAGGCACCCATAACTATTCACCTCCACTATTCATTATTCCTCTTTGACCTGAAAGAGGACATATTCCAGTTATTCCCAGTACCAGCGTAGTTTTTGCCTGTTGTTTCGCCCAGAATTGCTCCATCAAAATTCTTCTTGATCCAAGTAAACAAATCAAAATTCCCAAAACGAACATTGTTTTCAAGTTTTTGTCCATATTTCCCGGGCTCCATTTATCCAAATCCAACATTTTATTATCTTTATCTAACAAAATGTTATGTTATTCTAACTAATAAATTTTTTGCGCAGACTTCTTAGACCCACCTCAGCCTCAACATTAAATAGCGTGTGTCTTTGGGTCTTGGAAAGCGCAACGTGCTCCTTCTAATTCGACTTCTGAGGGGGCTATCTAAGTTCAGTATTCGTTTCTCCTTCCTGTCGGTTAATTCGAGGTTAGCTAAGGTTTTTTCAAATGCACATACTTTATGAGTTAAAAGCAGAATGTTAATTGCGGTGGCACAGTAAGCTATGAGTAATTCTCGATTATCAAGTGAATTACAAGGAAATACCCTTCGTGTGTACTGGTATTTAATCAACTCGTCCAAGACGGCTGTTGGTCCTAGAGATGTTCAAAGGAAATTGGGTTTTTCAAGTCCTAACTTGTCGGTTTATCATTTGGATAAATTAGTTGATTTAGGTATAGTTGAGAAAGTTACGGGTGGGTATCATGTAACTGAAATAGTTGATGTGGGTGTCTTAAAGCAGTTTACAAAGGTTCGGGGTTTTGTTTTTCCTAGACAGATCATCTATGCTTCGATGTGGACATCGTTGTTTATTTTTTATCTTTACGAATTTAGAACTTTGAATTTCTATAGTTTCTTTGCTTTTCTACTTGGGATTCTTGGTACTGTGATTTTTTGGTTTGAAGCTCTGAACAATTGGCGGAACCGCCCCCGCTAATTTTAATGTGCTTTTTTGTTTCGCCGGCCAGGTCAATTAATGTATCAAAATTTTCGTTTAGTTTGCATACATTGAAGTATATCTTATTGAGTATGCGAACATAGCTATCATTCATAGTGTAATTTTTTCTTTTCAAATCTTAACCTTCTTGAATCCTTTCTATCAAAGAAAAAGGTTGGTTTGGTTACTGTTTTTTCAGCATAGGGTTTAGTTGCCGGTTAACGTTATGATATTGTTGTGGGTTCGGGAGTTGGTGTGGGTTCAACGGTTTCTGTGGGTGTTGGAGTTGGTGTGGGTTCTACAATTTCTGAGGGTGGCTCTGGGGTTTCTGTTGGAGATGCCGAGGGTGCAATTAAGTCTGGTGAGTTATCGGTTGTGGAAGCTTGGGGAAGGTTTGTGGATGTTGCTTTGAATACTGGTTTTAGGTTTCCTTGGTTGCTGATGGAGGCGGTCATATCGATGAGTACAGTGGTTGTTTCTCCTTCATTGATTTGGAATTTGATGATTATGTCAATTTTGTCGGAGGGTACATTCAGATCAGCAGTGGTGTCGTCTGAGTATGTTGCTGTTGCATCTTTAATATGTAAACGGATTTTTGAGTAGTCTCCTTCTGGAAGTAGGGTAGTTGACAAATCTTCGCTGATATCTGTAAGGCGTAACAAATCAAAATTCACGGATTCTTTCCCTTCCTTAAAGGGCAATTTTGTCCAGCCGCTGCCTTGATTTTGAACTTCGACACTATCTATTGTCACGTAGAGTTTTGATAGTTCTACAGGGGCATCTTTGATGGCTACCACAAGAGTTCCCAAAGCTATTGGGTTCTCCGGAGCTGCGTTGCTTGGAAGCTGTATCCCCGACGTGGATATAGCAGCTATTATTATGATTGCTGTGGCTATTCCTGCGATTGCATAGATGCTTAGTTTTTTGGCGTTCATTGACATTTTATTCACTAACTAACCAAAATGTAATCGCATGATTTAATACAATGCTTTTGAACAACCTGTTCAAGAATTTGAACGGATATAAAAGGCCTCATTAGCATGCGCACTAGCTAAGAGATTTTTAATTCATGAAATTTTATACCAAACTCTGTTATTAGTATACATCAAATTCTTTCTCAATTTTAATTCATTTTGCGGAAACAGAGTCCTCAGGCACGATGAGATGCTCATTGGGAGGAGCATAATCTACTTGAGTGTTTTTGCCTGAAGATAAATTTAGGTTGAGAGTTCCGCTCTTTAATTCTATGTATGATAAGAAGGAGCACTAAATTTAGGTTTCACACAAGAATCAGCATGAAGTTTAAATTTGTAGAAAACAGCAAATATGTGATGCTTATGGGGTTCTTTCCAATCGAAAAATGTCAGGTGATTTGGCGAAAAGACGTTTCGTCTGACAATGATAGGCAAGCGATTATCAGAAAATTAAAGGGAATGGCACTTGAACTTCAAGAAGCTATAGATTTTACTGTAAGGTTGAGTAATCGAAAAATGAATGAAGTAAAATACTGGCTTGAAACAAGCACTGATAGCAGTTATACTTTGTCAATTTATTATGATTCTCATGCATCAGCATGGGGAATGCTTATTGAAATGATGGAAACGGAAAAAATGCCTTCCCAGGTGGTGGGTGAAATTGCCTGCAATGACCCAGTGACTTTTCAGTTTATTGAGCAGAAAGATATCCTTAAGACAGAACCCATTTCCTAGTGGAAATGGGTGCCAAAAACAGGCTGTCTGATTACTCTTGTGCAAACATAGAAATTCATTTCAAGGTGCCTTCTTTATGATAATTCAATACTACCCTATCTTAATACATGCAGAGTTTCTGCATTACCTGGCTCCCATCCTTTAGAGATGGAAGTCTCTTTTTTGCATGACCATAACCCGTCTAACCATGCTTAAGCTTGTTTAATCCTAAATTTAACACAACTTTTCATCGCTCAGGCCTCTAGTGCTGGTATGAAAATAATGTTAATTCACCAGCCAAGACAGAAAACAATTTTCAGGAAAGAAAAACCATTTTGGCAGATGAAAGATACAGAAAGACAACAGAGACAGTTATCTTAAGCGAATTGGAGATTGGTTTATAGAGCGTTTTCTGTCTGATATTGCTAATTATAATATTTTTTAAGATGTATCAGACTAAGGGAGCATATTTAGAGCATATTTGCTTTAATTTTATAAGCAGACAAAACCAATAGTAGCTACTATGGCAACTAAGAGACTAACAAACTACATTATCCTATTCAATGTCCTAATGGCAATCTCTCTCTTTCTCTCTAGCCAATTTATGCTGATTATCCTAAATGGAACAATAGTGCAAGGTGTAGGTATTTACATAGATTATGGATTTCCATACACTGATTCCCCTATTCCAACAACTCATGCACCTTTGCTAAACTATCCATTGATTTTATTTATCTTTGAATTGATAGGTAATGCTATCCTAATTCTATTAATAAGAAGAGAAAGCAAAGCAGAGTTACGTCCCAAAACTAGTTCTAAACTACAGAATTATCAGGCTTAGCTGTACTTTTCTTCAGGTGCCTAACATACAGCAGTAAAGAGATAACAACTAGCACTGAGACTGTAGCGGCTACCAAGACTAAAGATGAATCAGCAGAGGTTGCATTTGAAATCAAGGTTGGTTGAGATTCAGTTGGAGCTGGTGAGCTAGAGGGTTCAGGAATTGTGAATGTCTGGGTGGAACTCCAGTCACATAGCAGCCACACTTTCATAATTATAGCTATAGAGTGGAATAACAGCGCTTAATGAATAATTGTAACCATAAGCTAAAATAGCCATAACTTGAAAATCAATCTCATCACCAGCTTTCAGATATTCCATATTTTCTCCATAAAGAGTTGCAACTCTGTAGCTAGTTGGAAGAGAAAGCACTGTGTAGTCTGAGTCTGATTGTTTTGGATAAGAATTAATTGCATGATCGTATGGGTATGTCCAATTCCCCCCATAATGCCCTCTTTGTCTAACATAGAAAAGGAAGTAGGATTTGTTACCGTCAATACTTGAGGGATAGGGTTGGTTTTTGATAGTTAAATCTATGGTGTCTTTTTGGACATGGTAACCTGGTATAGTTGTAGTTGTAGTCTGATTGTTGTATGAGTTTGTTGTGGAAATCTCTTTTGGCGGCACATCGTAAGAATGGTCAGCAAGACTAACTGAGAATTTAGGTACTGACGGTTTAGGTATTGACTGAGCACTTGCAGGTTTAAACAACAGCAGACTTGAGAGTGCCAAGAGGGTAACAAGCAAAATAGAGAGAACTCTACCCAAACAAATCATAGATGCAATATGGAAACTTTGATAATTAAAGCCTTATCGTAAAGGATCCTTGACCATCCTTAGTCAAAGTTTCTTTACTAAAAGGTAGAAGCAAACCTAACGCTCCAAAACTAATTCTCAGATTCTAATTTTATTTGAAGTGCCTAGCTATACCAATTTTATTATGTATAATTAGATATGAGAAAACTGAAACAAACACGCCAATAATCACAATTACAGAGCCAACATACAATCTAGGGTACACTGTGACTATTCGATTATCTGAAGGATAAGTTGTAATTGAAAACATTGCATTAGAAATTCCACTTACAACTAAAATAACACCAAATAGCATCAAGAACGCTGGAATAAGGTGTATCAATTTACCCATGTAACCAACCTTCTGACATCTAATACCTAATATGAATCAGCGTATATATAATCATTAAATTCTTTAAAATCAACGTAACAAAATTGTTCTTTAATGGAGTTCTTCTGAATAATCGACAGCTAAATAATCAAGGTCTTCTAAATCCACCTTAAAGTATCCTAAAAAAACTAGTTGAAAGGACTCCATGGGTCCAAGACGAAGATGGTTGAGTAAAACCATCCCTTCTTTGATGCTCAAATCTAATCTTTCATTGGCAGGTTCAACAACCAAAGCCTTAATGTGGTCAAGTTTTCCCCTTACAGCTAAATTGAAGCCCAGTGGTTCATTAGTAACATCTGTATCAATAGACGAAAAACCTTCATTTTTAATAGTTAAAGATATCTTATTACAAAAGAAGAGCTTAAAAATACGGAAAGAATCTCTATCCTTCCAAGGTTCCCTCTGTGCTTCTCCTTTTACGCTAACCAATTGGTTGTTAAAGACAACAGTAGAGTTGAGACTTTTCTTCTGTTTCTTAGTCCTAATGCTATCAACAATAGAAAGGACTATTGGTATCAAGATAACAACGATAATTACAGCCAATACTATGGGAGATATTACTTTTGGAGCATTTCCATCTATTTGAATTATGCTCAATTATAGTCTTTTAGCAACATAGTTAAATGATGTTTAAGAGTTTATAACCTCCATCTGCACTCCTAATATCCATCCAACGCTCCAAAATTACTTTTTAAGGGTCTTTATATTCTGAGTTGACCAGTCCAGGTGACCAGCCCAATTAAGTGGGCAGGCAACATAGAATGAAATACAAATGTTTTAAAACAGAATGCCCAATCTGCCACAACACAGGCTCCATCCAACTATTCCTAAACAAAAAACAAGAAGTAAAATACGCCAGAATCAGGCACTACAGCAATATCAACAAAGACTCCAAAAAGCCACAATTCACCTACTGCAAAATAAACAACAAAGAAGAATTGAAAACTTTATTATCCAAGCAAGGAATCTCTCTGACAACAACAGCCTCAGGTCAAGCTGGTCAAACACAGGGATTTGCAAACCTTGACCACCAACATGGAGGCTGCGCCACCAAACAACAAAACAAGCCACGGGCGAGTAGCTCAGCACGGATAGAGCACCAGCCTCCTAAGTTGGGGGTCGAGGGTTCAAATCCCTCCCCGCCCGCCACGAATAATCCCCCCCGTTTTTGGTTTACTTTCTACACCAAGGGGGTTATTTGCGCTTGCGGAAAAGTTTGCTGCCGCTAAAGTCACAGACAAATTCAAAGCCGGATTCTATAAGTTGGCAGGTTTCTTATTCAGTATGTGTAACTCTAGTAACAAATCGTTTTCTTTGAAATCGACAAGCTGCGAGGGGTTCAAAGCTCTGCTTCCGAAAAAGCTTGACGCATTCAATCAATATCCAGGATTCTGAAAATTTATTAACACTAAATCCAAGATGGATTAGCGGTTTTGGCATTGGTTGTAGAAATTACAATAAAATCTGATTTTACTGCAGCTGATATAGTTAGTCACCTAAGTAAACTGAAGAATAGTCCGTGGCATGCTGAAAAAAGAAGCAGAGGCGGATTCAGATTGTACCACAGTACGACTGAAAAGCAGGGACGGGAAGGCAACATTAGATTGCGCAGAACCAAAAATACAGAGGATGGTCATAAGAGAATTTACGCAACATCTGTTGGAGTTGACGAAGTTGATTTGGCTAGTAAATTCATATATTGGGTGCTAACACATTTCCGCGACAAGACAATCAGGATAACCATCGTTTAGACAGAATATTTTATTCTATTTTCTCATATTCTAATCCTAATAAGAGGTCTTCTTCCAAGACTTCTTTTAATGGCTTACTCTTAAGTCCCTGTGTGAACTCGCGAACCAATAGAAAAAAGAGATTTTTGCGGGTGATCTCGCCACTTGAATCAAGGTTCAAATCTACTATTATACTAAACAGAACCGAAGGGAAACAGAAACGAGGTGTACATTGAGTCTGCTGAGGCTCTGGCCAACTAAATGGAGAAGAAAAATGAACTAATAGCTATTTGCTAATTCTAATCAGAGCCTTCTCAGCCCCATCTTTTTCCAATGCAACTAAACAAAAAAAGGGAAAGGGATTGTAGTTGAGTTTGTATTTTTTATGGTCGTTTCTTTATGAGCAACAGAGCCATCATTATGCCGACAATAACTATAGCGATAATGATGCCTGCGACTGCGGGAACAAAGTACATGTCAGCTGCAGACTGCAGATTTAGAGCTTCTGTAGGAACTGGTGTTGGAGCTGCGAGGTCAACTGCAAACGCCGATACTGCGTGTGATGGCCAGTAGGATTCGCTGCCGGCAAATGATGCATAGACTGTGTATGCTCCTTCTATGTCAGGTTTCCAATTCAAACTAAAGAATCCATCTGCATCGCTAGTGACGACACCGATGTCTCTGTAGTTTCCGTTAGCATCAACAACGCTGATAGTAACGGGTACACCAACTGTGTCTGTTGGACGCGGCTTTTGCATATAGACGTATTCCATCCAGCCTTTCATGCTTGAATCAGAGACAGCTGCCACACCATTGGGGAACCGCGCTGCTTGCTCATCTTGATTTGTTCCAGCTGCAATATCAAGAACTGTGCCTTCAATGATAACGCTGCTACCAAAGGTTGTCACTTTTGGAGAGGCAGTAACTGATGTAGTGCTTGGACCTTTGCCGACCGAATACACTTGCATGTCGTAGCAATTTAGGTATGTAAAGTAGCCGTCTGCAACCATGTCAGAGGTACCAACATACATTCCAGTACCCCACCCAGTCAATGTCCAGATTTCTTCGCCAGTAGTGGCATTGATGCAGCGATACTCTGAGTCCTTATACCAAGGTGAATCAGGGGAGTGCTCTGTTGTGCCCAAATATACTTTGCCATCCGCTATAACGTCGACGAAGATCGGATAGTGACCGTAAGCAGTATCAAGCCCAGCATAAGTCGAGTTTCCTGCTCCTCCGTTTCCATAGGTCCAGAGTAACGATCCGTCTTTCATGCTGTAGCAGTATAGTATTCCATCAAAGCCTGAGCGGTAAAGGTTTCCATATGCATATAGTGAAACGCATCGCATTGTATCCCAAAGTGCTACTTCAGGAGTGGTACTCCAAACTTGGCTTCCATCCGTTAGGCTATAAGCTATTAGTTGCATAGTTTCTTTTGCTTCAACGATAAATACGCCAGAATCGGCATCGACTGCAGTGACTGAAGCTGTTTCATTACCAGGCATTGGAGCATAGTGACGTGTCCATAATACTTGTCCAATGGAGTTTGGTTTAAGACTCAATACTGTAACGTTTACTCCTTCACCGTTTGTTCTTGGACCCGTGCCGAAGCTGCCTTGCGTCAAGAGCAACAAGTTGTCAAATGCAACATCTCTGTAAATGCTCCACTGTCCCTTCAGAGAAGATACTGAAATATTCCAATCATACGCAGATACAGCGCTTGCGTTTGTTGTTCCAGAATACCATGTTCCAACTCCGTTTCCTGAATTAGTGCCAAATACATTCGTTGAGTTCCATTGCGATAGGTAGTATTGGATGTTTGATGTAGTTCCGCAGTTAGTTAAAGTGTAGATTAGATATTCGCCTTTAGGTCCTGCTGTCGATGCTGCTGACCCCGAGTTTGGTGCTAAAGTGCCTGTTGCGGTTCCTGATGGTACATTTGTTATGTTCATTGAAGTCAACTTTCCAGTCATTGGGTCATATGCTCTCCAGACCGTTCCTTGACCTGCAACATTTGAAGATGCAATTAATGCGCCGTTTGGCAGAACTCCGTGTTGGTTGCCTGTATCAAAAGCATAGAAGTAGCCAAATGTTGGGACAAGATTAACACCTGATGCGGTTGGGTCTACTCGCCAGAGTTCTTCGCCTGTTTGTAAATCAACAGCAACGATGTCTCCGCCTGCACCCGAGTTTCCGTAGGGTTCTTGGTAGTAGAGATTACCGTACATTATTATGCCAGTGTTGAATCGAGTTTGGTAAGAGCCTCCTGTGTAGAATGTCTTTCCATCATTGCCAGCCAAGCTGCCTCCAAGAACACCACCGAATTGAATGGGCTTTGTCCACATTACATGTGCACTGTTTGGTCCAATTCCATCTGACTGGAACCGACCGTAACCAGCACCACCACTAGATGTTGCTCCGGATCTAATGTACGGACCATTTAGCCAGTTAGATGCTATGGTAAACCAAGCCGTGTTCTCTCCTTCGATTGGTCTACTCCAATATTCTGTCGGAAGAGGATAGCTCACTTTTGCTGCTGGAAGTTGTTCTTCTTGAGAAACAAAGGTTGTTGAAGCTTCTGCTGCTTTGAAGTTGTCACCTTGGTAGGCACCTGACCATGTGTATATTTGTCCTGTATAACTGAAATCTAATGTATATGTTCCGACCTGTGATGGCGAGTATGGGAACATTTGAATGCCTGTTGTATCATCGATGATCGGCCATGACTGCGTTTCTTTGGTTCCGTCAGGTTTAGTTATTATCAATGAATAATCGTGGCGTCTTACATCGTTGGCAATGTTTGCTGATGGCATTGGGATATCAACCCACATGTAAATCATAACACGTTGACCAACACCAACAGGATTGGGTTGAGCAACAACGTAGGCAAAAGAGGGAATGTCCCAAGCCGGTGTATGGGCAGTTGTAGCAGGAATAGCTGCAAAGGGGATAACCATTGATAGCATTAGAAACAACGAAAGCAAAGAAAATGATTTCTTGTTTAATTCTTTCATATTATTTTCTCCTTTATTGTGAAGAAAAAATAGGCTTTGAAATGCTAATAAGACTGACTCACGTATCGTGAGTGTGTTAGAAAGTGCTTGTTACTAATTTCAGTCAGATTGACTTTTGTGTTTAATCAAGAATGGAAAAAAAAATAAGCACGGACATTCATGTTAGTTGCATGTCTGAGATCGAAATTAGAGCTACTGTCGAATTTGTTTCGGCAGCAATTTGTTTTATTCTTGTATGGTTTATGGCTAAACCTTATCACTTAACAAGGGAAACCCGCTACTTGGCTTTACCCTTAGGTTTTGGCTTTTTAGGCATCTCATATTTATTTTCAGGATTTGCAATGGGGATACCGGGTATTTTTTACAACGGTGGAGCATGGTTACAGCTTTTTCCAAGAGCATTTGCATTTATTTTTCTTGCTATGACATACTATTTTTCCAGGCAGCCCTCAGGCAAGTCCAGCATTATCTGGAACTTGACTATTAGTCTCTTGATAGTTACTCTAATTGTTGGTATGGCTATCTCTATCATTATTCCCTATTCTTCAGGCAACTATCTGGTTGCCTCAGCTTCTATTCGAGTTCTGAACTTAATTTGCATTTCATATATCTCAATTTACCTTCTTAGAAATCAATTCAGAAATCCAGATTCAAGGGTCATTTGGACTCCTTTAGGTTATTTTCTTCTCGGGGTTGGGCAATATCTATTGCTAACTTGGCTTATCGATAAGAGTTTGTTCGCTTTTTGGAGTGCTTTAGCTGCTCGATTGATTGCACTTACAGTTTTCCTCACACTATCCTACCTAACCTTCTTTTCCTCAAAAGAAAAGGATTCATAATGAAAAAAATTCCGCGCAGGGACAAAATGAAAATATATGGCGATTTGTTAGCTGCGATCAGTGAAGAAGCTAAGAACCAAAAAATAGTTTTAACTCGAGTACAAGTGCGAATTAATGTCCCTTATGATCGTTTAAAGGCGTACATTTCGGAACTCACAGAATTGCAGCTTATTCGCAGCGATGCATCACTGGAAATTACAGATAAAGGTAGAAAATACCTCAAAGAATACAAGAGAATTATCGATTTCATGAAATATATGGGTCTTACCTATTAGGAACTTGCAAAACTATCAAATTAAAAATTTCTTTCGGAAACTAAAAACTTCAGGTTTCCATGCAGAAGGGTTTGCTGAGGCTTTGGCAACAAAACAGGTGAAAATAACAAAATGCAATGCTTACTAACACAATTTCTTGCTGCCGTTATTTTTAGATAGTGCCTACTTTGCAGCATCTTCTCAGCGCGTCTGATGACTAAAAAAAGGGAAGGGTGTTGTGTTTTTGATTGCTGTTTTTATGGTCGTTTTCTGAGCACTAGGATTATTATCGCGCCGACTATAGCTATTGTGACGATTATTCCTACAACTGCGGGAATAAAGTACATGTCAGACATCGATTGGGTTTGAGTTTCGAGTGGCGCTGCGGTTGGTGCTGCTTCGTCTACATTGAATACTGTTTTTGCGTGTGACGGCCAATAAGATTCACTACCAGTAAATGTAGCGTAGACTGTGTATTTGCCTTCTATATCTGGCTTCCAGTTAAAGCTAAAGAATCCATCTGAATCGCTTGTAGCTGTTCCGATATCGCGGTAGTTGCCGTTAGCATCAAGCACACTAATAGTTACATCAACACCAGTTGCGTTAGTTGGTCGAGGATGATGCATGTAGACGTATTCCATCCATGCACTCATGCTTTCGTCAGAAACAGCTGGAACTCCATTTGGAAAACGAGCAGCCTGCTCATCTTGCGTTGTACCCGCAGAAATATCAGTAACGTAGCCTTCAATCATCACGCTATCTCCTTTTGTCGAAGTCTTAGGTGAAGCTGTAACTGACGTTTGGCTTGGACCCTTTCCAATTGAGTACACTGAGTTGTCATAGAAGTTATAGTAGACAAAGAAGCCATCAGCAAGAATGCAAGTTGATACACCGTGTCCTCCGATTGTGCCTGCCCAACTGTCCATCTTAAAGAGTTCTTCTCCTGTGAAAGCATCAATAGCGTATACTTTGTATCCTCTGTACAGCGGTGAGTTAGGCGAGTGTTCGTTGTTAAATACGTAGACTTTTCCGTCAGCTACGCTGGCTATCAAAGTAGGCAAGTAGCCCCAAGGCGATTGTAGACCACTATAAGTGTCGTTGAATTTCCACAGTAAAGATCCGTCTGTTGTGTCATAGGCAAAGATTTCGCCGCCGTAACCTTGAACGTAAATGTTACCGTATGCAGTGACAGCTCGCTGGCCAGCACCTGATCCGCTGCTAAAGTATTGCATATCACGAATCTCGGTAGTTGTTGGACCCCAGAGGGGGGTGCCTGTGTCTACGCTAAAGCCTCTCCATTGCATGGTTTCTGCTTCTGCCATCGTCCAGACTCGGTTAACTGGGTCTAGAGGACCAAAGGTTAGTCCGATGTCTCCTGCGGGTGCCGGATAGTCCTTTAGCCATAGAAGATGACCTCGACTTTGAGGATTATCACTTATTGCCCAGACTGTCCATGGATTAGTCATGCCTCTGTTTGCCATGCCATAGGTGCCTGTTGTAACTGGGGAACTTATCCCAATTATTATGTCGTCTGGCAAAATGTAGATAATCTGTGGATTAGCAGAGCCAGGCAAGTCGGGTATGCTTACGTTCCAGGTGTAGGCATCGCTTGTGTCAATTGTTTTACCATTAGGTCTCCATGATCCTGTGTTATATCCTGCAGTCCCTCCATAGTTGTCAATTGCTGCTGTCCAGTTCCAAAGGGCCATCCAACGTCCTTGGTAATTGAACACGTAACGGACGATTTCGCCTTTGTTAGTGTAGACCTCTGTTCCTGATGGAACACCTGTTATATCGTACATCCATTTTCCTGAGAACCCATCGTAAGCTGACCAAGTGCTTCCTGAAATCTGCCAGATTATTCCTCCGCCCGCGCCGTGTTGATTTTGAGAGTCAAAGTCGTATAGTTCACCTTTGCTGTCACTGTAACCTCCTGCAATACCGGTTCCTAAAGTTTCATCGTACCAAATTTTTTCGCCTGTGCGAAGATCCAAACAAACGTATCCTCCTCCGCCGCCGGAATGACCTAATGGCATGGTAAAGTAGAGTCGCCCCTGCATAATCATAGCATCGCCGAATCTGCCCTCATATGAACCACCTGAGTAGTAGGTGCTGCCGTTTACTCGCAGTTCTGTGCCGCCGACAATTCCTCCAAACTCAATGGGTTTTGTCCACATTATATGTCCAGTGTTTGGTCCAGCACCGTCTCTTTGCCAGAGGTTAAGACGCCCTCCAGGAAGTGCAAAAGTACCAAAGTGGGCTCCACGTAGCCAATGCGAAGAAATAGTGTACCAAGCAAGGTTCTGCCCTTCAATGGGTCGGCTCCAATATTCTGTTGGAAGGGGGTAGCTGTACATTGGGGCTGGCAGTGGATCTTGTTGAACTGTTAAATTGAGTGTTCTGGTTGTGGGCAAAAATGTTGTTCCTGTCCATTGTCTTTGTGCAGATGTGGCGTTCCAAGTGTAAACTTGACCACCATACTCGAATAATATGGTATAAGTGCCTACTTCAGAAGGTGTGAAACTCATGAATGCTACTCCTGTAGTGTCGAAAACTATTGGCCATTCCTGTATAGTTTTTTCTCCGCTAGGAGATGTTATCGTAATTTTATAGTCAATTCGTCGAATGTCGTTTTCGTATAGTGCGTCAGGTAAAGAGGCGTCAACCCAAACCGAAATATCAGTGTTTTGACCAACACCTACAGGGTTAGGTTGCGCATTAAGGTACGCATAAGATGTCACTTCTCGATCACTTTGAGCAAGAGCAGACGGCACAAGCAAAATTGAAGTTGTCATAGCAAATAATAGAATCATAGCGATAGCTTTTTCATTTCTATTTCTCATCAGATCTCATTTTCTCCTTTAGTAATTTATGTAGAGCAAATAACGCTTTATTGCTCAACAAAAAACTGATTCATTTGCTTTAATATATATAATTTTGCAATATGCGAACGAAGCTGGTAAAAATATTTTTGTAGTAAAATTGTTAATTAAGGAATACCCAACTATTTTCATCTAGTGTTTAATTAAATATCTAATTTCAATGCACTTGCAAGAAGATAACACTCATTTCAAGCATTTATGCAACGAAACAGATATCAAAAAAGGGAAAAATGATTTTGCGGAAGACATCCCCACTTAGGATATGTTCCTCCAAACAGTAGGTGTTAGGAGCTGGGACAAAAAGGGGGAAGTGCAGGCGATATTTCCACTTGTCCCTAAGTTCAAATCCCGCCCGCAACTATTTTAGCAACAAAGGCTCGAGTTTTGTTTGATCAATGGATTTAGTATATATGCTTCATCTGGGTCAACGGGTGGATCAATAGATCAACTCAAGTTTTCTGTTACCATATTCTAGGCTCTGCTAAGGCGATAGAACTTCTTTGATTTGTCTCGATGCTTGCCTAGAATACATATTTCCCCATTCTTTCTACCGTGGCATTAGCAAAGTTTTTTAAGTAAAATAGTAAGCAAAATACTATTTTAATATCTGAATGGGGATTATTATGGTAGAAGAGAACTCTGAATTTGAGTCTACAAAGTTTTGTGTACGATGTGGGGCTAAGGTAGATATAAAAGTCTACAAGTGTCCTAAATGCGGATATAGTTAGGTTATATGATATATTTTACTGACTTGAACCTGTCTTTTTCTTATTTACAAACTCTAAAATAGGTAATTTAAGCTAAAGACAACTCCAGCCATTAAGAGTTGTTTTGGAGCATAAAGAAAAAGGTTGAATTAGTTTTCTTTGAATAATTTCATGATCTTTCGGTCTGTTTTCTTTAGTACTTGGTTTACAGTTTTCAATCTTTCCCTCAAAGATGTAATTGTTTTGAATTTTTCAATAGCTGATACAGATGTTATTGTTTCAGCACTGTCAACAGTTAAAGACTCATAGGATCTGAGAATCTCATTTTCTAACTCTAACCTTTCAACACTTAATGCTTTATACTGTTTTAGTAATTTGTTGAATTTATCTCGCGAGATATTCCTCATTTTAAGTCATCCTCCTACTTAACCAACCTTAGTTTGTGTATTTGAATTTTAGAAAAGCCAAAAGAACAAAGCTATGGACTAAATATTTAATCCAGCAAAAAAATATACCAAGCTTCAACAAAGTTAGCTAAGGAAAAGCATCTGATTTCCAATTCATTCTAAATAGGAAGTTGAAGAAAATAGCTATCTATTTAATGCCTTTTTGGCACTGGGACAATACTGCCATAAGATCGTTCCAATGCTTTTCTGCATTTTTCAGCAAGTTCGTTATTAAATTTTTGAGAAGGTTTTTTGTTCATCAGTTTATTCCTCAATTACTCTAAGAGTCGTTTCTCCAAAAGAAGCGAGAAAATTTGTGGTTAACTTCTGGACCTGTTTTCCAAATTTTATCATAACCAGCGAATAAGTCTTTGTTTGATTTTTTACTCACCGTTTCACCAACCCACCAATATTAACACATAAGACACAATATATAACCCTAATTTCAGAAATAGAATATATCAAAAAACGATACTTCAAGAAACGATATTCCAGTCACATCCACTAAAAGCCTGCAATCAAAAACCTTACTAGATTTACGAGATAACCTTCTTAGACCCAAAAAATGTCTAAGCAGTAGCAGATCAAGTATTAAGATCTCAAAGCTACGACCCTTACATAATTTGAACTGAGAATCTTTTGAATAAACATGAACCAACAAAACAGGTTCTTACATTTCAACATCTTTGCCTATAGAAATCCAATACATAATATTAGCTTAACAAACAAAAAAATCAGGAACTTCGCCTAATTTTCATTTTGCAAGCTTCACAGATTCTTTGAACATAACGCCCAGACTTTTTAGCCTCAAAAACACAGCCACAATCAACACAGGTGACTTTTACTAATGGTTTTGGCAGATTATCTTTAAGACGTTTTTCAATCTCAAACTTTACTTCAGGGTCACTCTCACGCTTTAGAGCATCATTCAATAGTTTTATGGCAATTTGCTGACTTGCTTTACCAAAGATCTTTTGAAAGTTACTGTTGTTTTCACCTTTTTCAAAGGTCTTTGGCAGAATACAAACAAAATTTTTTGGGTACGCTTCTCCCTTATCTAAATCGAGTACTGTAAAAACGATTTCTTCTTTATTTTGTGATACTCTTGTAACCCATCTCTTTGAAGTTGAAAGCTCTAGTTTCATATCAATTGCTCGAATTGTTGAAATAAACAGTCCTTATCCAAATAGACTGATTATAGACTATCTTTCAAATGTAGCATGACTTAAATTAGTTTAGCAAGAAAAGGATCGTAAAAAAGAAAGAATAGTTAGTTTGCTAAAAATTCTTTTGTTAGCTAAGAAAGTGCAAGATCCAACCAATCACAAAGATCAGTATTATCGTCGGGAGAAGGATAACTTTTCTAATTTTACTGTAGGTTATTTCTTGTTACCCCCAAGTTTGTTTATTGTATGTTGTGCAAATATAAGATTTTCTATCGGATCAATTTGGTCAAAATCGATCCTATTTATTTTGAAGATTAATTACTAATTGAACCCATTAACACGAGTAGTAGAAAAGACAAATCAACTATTTTTTTGAGAACAAAGACTAATCCAATCAAGAAGAGATTGTGGTACAATAGCCACTCAGGACTCAACACGTCAGATACTTAGATTCATTATTTGTAACTTTAAAGCTATGATGGCACTTTCCGCAAAAATAGACTTCAATAGTGAAACAGTAATTTGTTACTACTCTTGAAGGCTTGTCAACTAATTTGCCGCAATTGGGACAATGTGTCAATTAGCATCCAACATAATTTTTGAAGGATGTTCAGAATAAAAACATAATTTCAAAACACGTAATATTACGATCCTGAATTAACAACACAAATTATTCAATAAATCCAAATTATAAGTAAATTCCATATTATCAACTCTTTCAAATCTACCTATTTCTGCACATATAATTTAGATGTCAAAGGTCTAAATTCTACCTTCAAATAATCTAAATTATTTAAGCAACAAGCGACATAAATTATTCACGTGAATATTTATGGTCTTAGCCAGAATGAGTAAATGGAATTTTAAGAAAGGGAAACGCAAAGAAGCTTTTTTGGAGCTTGACCATCTACTAAACACCATGGTCCATCAATACAAGGGATTCCGAGGCTCCATGTCTTTGCTTTCAGCAGACTTAGACTCAGCAACAATCCTAACTCTGTGGGCAGATGCAGAGTCGTTGGAAAGTTCCGAAAAAGAAGTATTTGCAAAAGCCATCGAAAGAGTCCAAGATATGCTCGAAGGCCCTCCGAAAATGGATAAATTCATGGTATTCCGAACAGAGCTATTTCAAAGTTCACGATGGCCAACTCACTGGGAATAATTACTACAGCATTCTAACATCTATGCGGCTTTGACTATAAAAAGAAAAGTGAGCAAAAGCTTTTCAGAGGATAAACAGATAGATTATTCACAAAGAAAGCTAAAGTGAGAAACAGAATGCCTGCACCCACTGTGAAAGATGGCAAATGGAGCAAGGAACGTGAGAGAACAAAGTCTGGGAGATGGCGAAAGAAGCGTTCTGACGCAAACCAACCCAGAAAGAAGAAATCGAACCGAAAGTACGTCACTGTCATTGCAGCTGTAACTATTGTTGTCGTAGTTTTGCTAGTTATTTATATCCTGTTTCCAAATCTGTTAAGACTCCCATGGTAGCCACGCCGCAATAGACTCATCAAACTAACCGTCATTTCAAACTTAATATGCCAATATCAATCTTCTACAACAGCTCCAATTCAGATATACTTTGAACCTTTCATATCATTCGTGAACTTCTAAAAAACTCAGTACAGGTTGAACTTAGACAACTCAAAGCTAAACTTAAGGAGGTCAAATCAAAACAAGCTAAACCAACTCAAAAATAAACACTAATTTAGCATACAAACATCGCTTTCAAAAAATCAGCCAATCAATCAATCTCTTAATTAACTCAAGAATAAAACAAAAAATGAGGGGAGCAAAGGGGAATTGTACCGTTGGGCAGGATGCAATCAATCTAGGCCCCCACTCACTTAACATAACACTGTTATTTGTTCTATAAGAGCTTTGCCCCTTACACATACGGGTCTCCAAGCGTAAAACAACCAACATCTAACCAGCAATAATGCGAGGATAAAACCAACAACAACATAAAAAATCTTGATTTCCATAAAACGTGAACTCAACACCAAAAACACTGCGTAAATTCACGTATCTTTATGTCTTAGACACCACTAACCATAAAAGGATGAACAACGCAATCAATGCGTGAGGCAAAAAGACAACAGATGTCAATGAGAGACCCAGTTTGCGGCACAGTACTAGACGATAATACTGCAAAGTTCAAAATTACATATGACGGAGAAACCATCCATTTCTGCAGCCTAGTCTGCAAAAAACGCTTCAAAAGACAACCAACAAAATACCTAAAATAATAAAAATCCACCCAAATTATAACATACTCAGATTTTCTCGTCAACCGCAATATCCATCATCATAAAACCCGACACTAGTTTCGGATAAAAATCAGTGCTCTTTTCAGGCAAAAGTCCATGCTGCAATGCAATTTCCGCTACCGTTTTAGCGCTAATTGGATTAACCAAAAAAGCAAGATCAGCTTCTCCACGATTAACTTTCTCTACAGCAACATCAGCCCAACGCACATAGAGAATGTCATCGTCCATAGATAGTTCACCAGTTTTGAGGATAAACTTGAAAACGATGTCCCGCAGTATAACAACATCAAAAATCTTGGTCTCTTTAGAGACAGTTTCATTCACAAATTCGTAAACTGCTTTATCATGCTTGAGAAGCAATCCATAAGCTTTGGAACCATCATAAACGCCAAAAGCATGCTCAGCTATGTGGTCTTTCAAAAAACTCTCTAACGCCTCAACAGATGGCGCAACATCCACAACGTCGAAGAAAAACTTGAAAGCATGAACCAAATCCTCCGTAAGCCGATAGTTTTTCAACAGTCTATGGGTAGGTAAAACAAGAAGACCCTTATCCTGAACCGGGACCAAATAACTCATATGAAAGTTAAACGCTGAATCTTCGGTCCAAGCGCCTTTGTTGCGCATCTCATCACGATAAGCCAAAGCACTCTCATAACGGTGGTGACCATCGTTTATCACCAAAGTCTTGTCTGCAAGGATTCCTTGAAGCTTTTTGATCTTCAAAGGGTCATTTACCTTCCAAACGGTGTGCTTAACGTTTAAAGCATCAACAGTTAGAATTATAGGCGGAGTTCTACATGCCTCCTCTATGAAAACCTCCGTCCTACACTCAGGATCTTGATACATTAAAAAAATGCATTCAAGATCTTTCTGCACGATGCGAAGCATTTTTAATCGATCAGCTTTGGGTGCACTGTAAGTTGCTTCATGAGGATAAACTATGTTTTCACTGTAGGGATACAAACGAAGAGCTGCAATTATGCCAGTTCGCTGGTATTTTACGCCATCTAATCTAAATTCTTGCCGTGAAACAAAAATGGTCGGTTGAGTTTCTTTTTCTATTATTCCTTCTTTGAGCCACTTAGTAATGCGTTGACCTGCCATTTCGTACTTGTTACCTTCAAGAGGCAAAATTAGGCGGCAATAGTTGTAAAGCGATTTTTCATAGTACTCTTTTTGCATCTGAAGATCGATTTTATCATATGGCTGAGTAATAAGATCCTCTACGTCTCCTGCCTTGCTTGTGTATGTTATAGCTTTGAAAGGTCGAACGTCAACCAAACCAGTCAACTCACTTTTTTTCCAACGCATCAATAACGGATTCAGCTATCTGAATGCTAGCTTTAAGCTGCGCTTCACGAGTTTGGGCACCCATATGCGGAGTAGCAATAACATTATCTAAGGTTAACAATTTGCTGTTGTTTGGGGGTTCTTCCTCAAACACATCCAACGCTGCACCAGCAACCTTACCAGATACAATAGCTCGATAGAGAGCTTCCTGATCTACTACGCCACCACGAGAGCAATCGATCAACATAACGCCTCTTTTCATAAGTTCAAACTCTTTTACAGAAATCATATGATAAGTACGCGGAGTAAGGGGAACATGAATCGTAATAAAATCAGCTTTAGGCAACATCTCATTAAGCGAAACAAAACGGTCAAAAACACATTCCTCAACGGGAATTACTTGCATGCCAAGAGCTATTGCCAAACGCTCCACATCCTTGCCAATATACCCACAGCCAATAACACCCAAAGTCTTGCCGCTGACTTCAATACCCATCAATTCTTCCTTTTGCCATTTGCCTTGCCGCAGACTAGTTGTTCCCTGAACAATATTCCGAGCCAACGCCAAGATGTAGCCAATAGTTAATTCTGCAACACTTACAAAAGAAACATGCGGTGTATTGATGAGCGTAATCCCCAATGCCTTAGCCTTCTCGTAGTCAACGTTATCTAAACCTTCGCCTGCACGCCCGATTACCCGTAGGTTCTTAGCATTATCTAAAAAGTCATCTCCAACTTTGGTAGCGGACCTTACAATCATAGCATCATAGGCACTAATAATTTTAGGCAAATCAGCTTTGGGCATGTCCCATGCACAAGTAACTTGATAGCCTTTTGCTTCAAGAATTTCAATGCCTTCATAAAATATTCTGTCGGTAATGAGAATTTTAATGGTCACTATAGTCCCCAAATCTGATCAATTAAATGTATCACTTCTTTGATTCCAGCCAGGTTCCATTCGCCCATATGCCCGATACGGAAGGTTTTCTCAGCCAATTTACCGTAGCCACCTGAAATCATATAACCCTTCTCCGCCAACTTTTGATTAAGCTCCTTGACGTTCCTGCCTAATGTGTTACACACACAACTCACAGTTATAGATTCATAGCCCTCTTCGGGGAACATAGCAAAATGTTTCCTTGCCCACTGTTGTGTATAAGTTGCCATATCTTTATGTCGCTTGTACACTATGTCATATGTTTCTTCCAAAAGCAAATCCATCCGTTTATCTAGGGCATACAGAAGTGAAATGCATGGTGTAAACGGAGTTTGGTGCTTCTTTTCAAACTCAAATATATCCACAAGATCGGTATATGAGCCTCTGTTGGGAACCTCATTAGCGCGTTGAATTGCTTGCTCAGACACAAGTGCCACTGCTAATCCAGGGGGTAACGCAAAACATTTCTGCGTAGAACCAAAAACTATATCACAATTCATCTCCGAAGGCAAAGTTTTATCGCCTGCCATCGATGAAACAGCATCTACAGCAAAGACAATATCGGGGTATTCTTTTTTCACCATTTTGCCGATTTCCGCAATTGGATTTCGCACACCCGTAGATGTCTCATTATGACAAACTGACAATGTGTCATATTTACCGCTGGCAAGTTTCTCTGCAACCATATCAGGTTTTATTGCTTTACCCATTTCAACTTCTATGATATCGGTTTCTCTGCCGCATGCCAATAAAGTTTGAGCACTTCGCTTAGAAAAGGCACCGTTTACGCATGCCAATGCTTTCTGTTTTACAATGCTTCTGCCGATAATGTCAAACCACAAGGTTCCAGATGAAGTAGTAATGGTTGGTTTGAAGTCCGATGGTAACTGAAAGAATTCTGTTAGTTTATCGGTTATTCCCCCGTATAAATCAGAAAACTGTTTTTCTCTGTGACCAATCATATAATGAGTTTGTTCATTTAGTAACTCTTTACTTACTTCGGTTGGACCAGGAATCAAAAGTTTCTTGTGCATGAGTAAGCCTTCAGCAACAAAGGTTAAGGCTTAAAATATAAGGCTTATGTGGAGAAAAACAGGGGATTAAATCGTCAAAAAAGCCTTAAAGCAATTTTAAATACAATCAACAGCTTTCTCACTAGACAAAAAACATATTTTACCTATAAAAAACCAATATTTAGAAAAAATTCTTGAAGAGAGCCTATTACTCTTCTTTTTGGGAATATGTCGAGTTTAACAATTTCCTTCTTAAGGCACAATCACAAAACAAGATCTGAGAAGAAAGGAGAAGCTTCATGTACAGGATAAAGCTAGATATGCTTCCAAGCTACATAATCGTACTAATGGGCACTATCGACGCCCTAACCACAGTCATCGGAACTCTTTACTTTGGAGCCACTGAATTAAACCCTTTAATGACTAGCATAATAAATACAAATATTGCCGGCTTCTTGATCCTAAAACTTCTGGCAAGTTTCTGCATTGGAGGGACATACGTTCTTGTGAAACGCATTTTAAACGATGCTACAGATAAAAGCAGTAAAACCTACAAATACGAAAGCAGATTAATGAAAATTGCTTACACTATCGTAATTGTATCCTTAATTATAGTTGTCACAAATAACTTAGTCGTACTCTTAACCTAAACCGGCTCTTTAATTCTAATTTTGACATTTTATCTCTAAGAGAAAAGTGGAAAACTCTCAAAAAACAGAAGATACTAACCTGGAAAACACAAATCAAATATGCATGTACAAACAAACTTAAAATATACAACTCAAAAGAAAGAAACGCTTAACTGTTAAACTCCAAATAATAACGGGTTGAGAGAACAAAAAATGCCATTCAATCTATTCCGCAAGAATAAACAGTCTGAACAGGAAAAACCAACCATGACGCCGCAAGAAGAATCAGTCGAGTCTAATTCAGAAGAATCACAGCCTGAACAAGTCTTTGTACCTCAAGATGCAACATCAGAAACAACTGAATCACCTCCCGAGCCAACCTCAGAACCAGAAGCACCCGCCCTAGAACAACCACGACCAACCGATACACTCGCTGACGAACAAAATCAAGAAATCGAGCAACCACCAAACAAAACCTACCTAAAAGCGATGCCTCTCAAAGAACTCTCAGACCTTGAAAACATAAAAAAGGAAGTTACAAACGGCAACATAATAATTCTGAAGGTTGTACCACTGGCAACAAAAAGCATCGAGGATGTAAAGAACGCAGTAAACGAATTGTTTTTGTTCACGGAATCAATAGGCGGCGACATTGCACGTCTGGGAGAAGAACGTATTGTTATCTGCCCGAAAACCGTGAGAATTTGGAGAGAAAAAACTCCAAAGCCAACATCAAACGAAAAACTACCTACAGCAGCCTGAAAGTTTCCAGTATAGCTGGAACTATGGTATTTATACCTGCTTTATTGTCCAAAAAATTAGCAAAACCCATAGTTTTCTGCTTTTCACCATGGACAACAAAGATGCGCTCCGGCTTCGGATTTAGATGAGTTAAATAATTTACCAATTGGCGTCTATCAGAGTGCCCTGAAAAACCTTCAATTGATTCAACCTGCATTTTTACTGAGAGCGCCGCCATTTTACCTTCATTATCCATCATGGTTACTTCACCAATACCTTTCTGGACACGTTTACCCATAGTACCTTCAATCTGGTAGCTGACAAAAATAATCGTATTACGCTCATCATTTGCCCAATTCTTAAAGTATTCAATGACAGGACCGCCTTCAAGCATACCTGAAGTTGCCAACACAATACATGGCTCACCATCAATTATACTTTGACGAACGCTAGGGTGTTCAACAATAGTAAAGTAGTCTGACTGGAAAGGGTTAATCTCTTCATGCAAAATGCTATGACGCACTTCCCTACCCAAATATTCGGGATAAGCAGTATGGATGGCCGTTGCTTCACTTATCATGCCCTCAATGAAAATGGGAGCTTCCTTCATTAAACCACGCTTCATGTAATCATCGATTATAAGCATGATTTCCTGTGCCCTACCCACAGCAGGAACTGGAATCAGAACCTTACCCTTCCGCTCCAACGTTTGGTTAACTATACGTGTTATAGCTTCCTCGGCTTCAACGCGACTAGGCATAAAATCATCCGAACCACTGTAAGTGCTTTCAGTGATGACTGTTTCGATACGTGGAAACTCAGTTGCCGCCGCCTCCAAAAGCATCGTACGCGCAAACTTGTAGTCGCTGGTGTAAACAATATTGTGCAAACCTTCACCAATATGAAGATGAACCATAGCGCCACCCAAGATATGTCCAGAATTATGCAGAGTTAAACGCATGTCTGGAGCAATATCGGTAACAACACCATACCTAAGCGGAATCGTGTGCAAAACACATTCACGAACGTCTTTTTGATCATAAACCGGAGTAACACCCTGCTTGCCGGCAACATCAAGATAATCAAGCTGAAGCATAGTCATCAAATTACTCGTCGGCGCAGTACAATATACTGGACCATCGTAACCATACTTATACAAAAACGGAGTTAAACCACAATGATCCAAATGAGCATGACTAACTACAACAGCATCCAAAGAGTCTATTTGAAATTCGGGACAATCAAACCGCGGAAAACCTTCAAAAGGTCTATTTGAACCAGGATTGATCCCGCAATCAAGCAAAACACTACTTTCACGTGTCTTAACCAAGAAACACGAACGCCCAACTTCCTGCGCACCACCCAAAACAGTCAAACGTATATCGCCAACATCAAATATTTTAGGCCGAAAAATGCGCTCTCCAACAGTACGCAAAATGCGTTCGCGCTCTTTGCTTTCTGAATGAAGATAGTGACGCATGTGAGTAACAATCTTAGATTTAATCGGTGGACTCCGCAAGACATGCGGACGCCATTTGGTTTTCTTTATGATTTCCTGCAAAACCGCACCATTTCTACCGATAACTAAACCTGGCTTTTTAGTCTCGATAATTATTTCTCCAAGGCTAGGATCAAAGTTAATGTCAGTTATTTCAGCCTCAGAAGGAATGAGTTCACGAGTGATCTTTTCAGCTTCCACTTCAGGGATACGCACCGAAGGATCAGGCCGAATAACAATGCGTTTACGAATTACGCCCACAATTTCTGCAACGATACTGCTATGATCAACCAAAATCTCAGGACGTTTGGTATAAACCGCAAGCATAGGACCCTCATATTCAATCCGAGTAACCTCTGCTTCACGGGGAACTTTTTGAAGAATAATTTGACTAATTTCTATTTTTTCGTTGCGTTTATCTTGTGTTCGAGCCACATCAGTTAACTTCCTGCTTTGAGGAGACTACTTTTCTCCTCATCCGATAATTCCTTGTAGCCATTGTTGTCGATAACGATGATGTTGTAGCTGTTACCAGAAGCAACATCCCGCTTCATGGCAGCATTAACTGCTCTAGCAATAATGGGTAAGAGCTCATCAATAGTCATACCTTCATGATACTTATCTTCAAGAATGCCGTAAGCAATCGGGGAGCCAGAACCGGTAGAGACAGATTTTTCTTCAGTTAAACTCCCATACGGATCTAAATTGTAAACGTGTGGACCTGTTTCGTCAATTCCACCGACCAACACCTGCGTTGCCAAAGGAATGTATCGAGCAGAGAAAAGCAAGTTTGCAACTAGCCTCGCTGCCGAACTGATGGGTATAGGGCGATTTAGGTTTATTTTGTAGAGACGAGCATTAGCAGTTAAGATGTCAACTACACGTTGGGCATCGGCAACTGTTCCAGCAATGGTCATACCAATGTGATCATCGATTTTGTAAACTTTTTTGCCTGCTTTATGCGCAACATAATACCCCATTGTGACCCGGGTGTCTGATGCTAAAATTACACCGTCTTTACAGACAACACCCATCGTTGTAGTTCCCTTTAACACTAGTTGGTCAATTGTATTTTGTGACATAGTTTTGTACTCCTAAAACTCCGTTTGCGGAATGCCATCCAATAGGAAGTAGCACCATGTAATCTTTCCGAGCACCTAATTAATATTTCGCCAGTATGCAGATAGAAAATAGTTATTGACCTGAAGCTTTTTTCAGCCCAAACATAACCAGAAGGCCAAACATCAAGCGCTTTTAGTTCTTCTAATCTGCCAAAATTAAACCTTCTAAATTATCTAATAGAAGAGCAAAATCTCCAGAAAAATTTTGTAATCTTAGACTCAAAAAGATGCCCCTCTGTTGACGGAAAGGTTGGAGCAACAGCAAGAAATTTCAAAGTGTTGTTCTAGCAGACAAACTAATTATCGGATAAACAAATGATGACGATGATTATAGAAACACATTTTGCACAAAAATGTCATTCAACTTTCTCAGAAAAAATCAAAGGAACACTATAACCCAACAACCCAAGATAAGAGAAAAAAGAAGATTGCTTAAACAAACGAACGCTGATAACACTCTTCATGCCGCATTGAGGTACCCTTTCGAGAAGCAACACGCTGCCCCTCAACAATGGGCTGATGACAAATAACACAGAAAACGCAACCCCGTTTTTGCATGCGAATTAGGAGTCTATGGTTTATTACATAATGGTTTAACGCCATGCCACACATCTCTCCTTGCTCTTGATTGAATCACCATCAATAAAATGCTTTTTCGTAAAATTTCTTTGACTAAACTTAGTCAAACTTTCTTGACTAAATAAAAACCGCCTACAGCTCGCAAAGTTTTTATCCAAGCAATAAGTTTTGGATGGCTAATTGGCGGGTGAGTGTGTCTCATGCCCGTTCCGCCAACAAAAAAATAAATCCCGGGAGAAAAGAGACAAATGTCCAATAAAATAAGTTCAAAAAGCCTAGCTTTAATTGCAATCTACGCTGCACTCTACGCAGCACTTGTAGTTGGTTTTGGAGGAATCTCTTATGGACCTGGCCAAGTCCGAATCGCAGACTCAATGATTGCCACCGTGCCCCTATTGGGTATAGCAGGAGTTCTCGGCCATACACTCGGCGTGTTTGTCGCAAACATTTTTTCGACAGCAGGCCCCTTAGATTTGCTTAATACCATTCCATCTTTTGCCATGTCATTTGTAGTCTACTACGTATACAAGAAAACTCAAAATGACTACACTGTAATCGGAACATGCATAGCATACTCAGCTGTTCTAGGAATAACTGTAGGCTGGATGCTATCATACGTATTCGGTGCACCCCTACTTCCAACCATGCTATATGTAACCTTAGGAAACACAATAGCCAGCGTCCTCATCGGATGGCCAGTCTTTAAAGTTCTAAAGAAAACAGGCATATTCCAAAAATGGTTTCCAAAATGAGGAAAAGCCATGAAACAAACACAAAAAGCAGTAATCGTTCTTAGCGGCGGACCAGACTCCGCCACAGTTGCCTACTGGTCAAAACAGCAAGGCTACCAAATTTACCCCATAACCTTCAAATACGGACAAATCGCCGTCAAAGAAACCAAAGCCGCCCAAAAAATCGCCCACACACTTGACACATCAACAAAAATAATCGACCTCTCAGCCCTCAAAGACATCTTCAGCAAAACAACCTCCCTAGTCAACCCAGACATACCACTAACAACCGAATTCAGCACACCAATAATTGTCCCCTTCCGAAACGCCATCTTCCTCTCCGCCGCAGTAGCATACGCAGTCACCCTTAAAGCAACCAAAATCTTCTATGGCGCCCAAAGCTCAGACGAACCCTTCTACCCCGACTGCCGACGCGAATTCTACCAAGCCTTCGAAAAAGCCGCACAACTAGGAACCTGCGAAGACATCACCATCCAAGCTCCCTTTAGCAAACTAACCAAAACCCAACTAATCAAAAAAGGCGCAAAACTAGGCGTACCCTTCGAACTCACATGGTCCTGCTACCTTGACGACGCCAAACACTGCGGAAAATGCGAATCCTGCATCAACCGAAAAAAAGCCTTCCAACAAGCAGCAATCCCAGACCCAACAATTTACCAAACATAAACGCATAACCCCGAGAAGATGCTGCTGACGCTGCTGCAACAACGTTTTGAATTTCAACTGTTGCATCTACAACACACAAACTAATATCCACAAAATACCAGACCTAAACTAAAACAAAGTCTTCTGCTTCTCAAAAGAAACAAAACCAGAAACCCTAACACCCACAAGCCTCACCTTACGCGAAGACAACAAAAAAGGCAAAACAAGATCCATTGCAACCTTCTTCAAATCCTCCAAACGACTAGTAAAACGAGGCAACGTTACACTTCTTGTATGGGTCTCAAAACCCCGATAACGAATCTTAACGGCTACGTTCTTGAACAACAGGTGCTGAATATTGATTTCTTTCGAAACATCCTCACAGAGCCCACCCAAAGCCTGAAGAACGATGCCAGAATCTGCAGTGTCTTCTTCGAACGTAATTTCATGACTTACACTCTTAACACCCACACGTTCATCAACTTCACTTCGATCAAGACCTTTTGCCATCAAATACATCTGCAAACCCATCACCCCAAACATAGAGCTCAATGCCGCAGGATCAAAACGCGCTAAGTCGCCAACAGTGTTTACACCCAAAGCTTTGAGTTTAGCTTCAGTTTTTCGTCCAACCCACAACAATTTGCGCACAGGCAAAGGATCAAGAAAATCTACCACACACTCATCTCTAACCACCGTTAAACCATCAGGCTTCTGAAAATCACTAGCCACTTTAGCAACAAGCTTATTGGAACCTACACCACTTGAGGCAGTTAGACATTCTTTTTCTTTTATTTCAAGCTTAATCTGCCGAGCCAACATTTCAGCTTCAACCCAATCCCTCACCCTGCCCGTGACATCCAAAAAAGCCTCATCAATGCCCCACTGCTCAAACTTTACCGCAAACTTACATGCTATGGCCATGATTTCACCCGTAACTTTCCCATACAATGGAAAATTAGGTCTCAAATACACCGCTTCTGGACACAAACTCCACGCTTTAGAAATCGGCATTCCAGAAAACACACCAACCGCTCGAGCTTCATAATTGCTGGTGCTAACTACACCTCTACCCTTGCCTTCTTTGGGATCAGAACCAACAATAACCGGGCATCCTCTAATTTCAGGGCGTTCCCGCTCCTCAACAGCAGTATAGAAATGATCCATATCTAAAAGAAAAATAAAACGCTTTTTCCCAGTCATACAAATCAAAATACAAATACTTATTTGAAAATTTACCGCTCAAGGTAATCTTACGCACTTGCGTTTCTGACAAGCCGCATCAAATTGCAGATAACAAAAATTAACTAAAGCCTACAAATAGCGCGATGGCATTATCCACTATGCTTTTCTTTTTGACCTCTTTTCAGATCCCTTGGCAAAAGCTTCCTCAACAACCTGCTCAACAAGATCCAAACCCACAAAGCTGTTAACAATAGGAAAATCTAAACTACTGACTCCAAGATACTGCTTGCTCTTCATTTTGCCTCAGAAATACGTGCTCCAAAACCATAGATAGACTTTATGAAGCCACAATTCAGTAAAAAATCTTTAGCAAACAGAAAAATCCCAATAGCAAAATAATAATTCCAATTACCCCAAAAACAATACAACACAAAAACAAACCACCAATAACCCAACAAAAACAAAGTTACTCACAAACTAACAACAAAACAAACAATCAAAAAAAGTAACCCACGCACAGACCAACATACCGCAAACGCTCACACCGTCGAAACATGCGTCTCAGCCAAATATCGCTCAGACACTACATTGACTCGACATCTCAGGCGATTGGTGGCCGCAGGCTGAGCTAGTCGACCGAAGTCTTCTAGCTTACACCCCGGCTCCATCAAACCCATCTTTTATGGGAGCCTTCGTCCAGTGAAACTGGAATGGCTGCCTCTTTTCGGGAGAGGCTTCGAGCTTAGATGCTTTCAGCTCTTATCCACAACGGCGTGGCTGCCCGGCGACTGCCTTATCAGACAACCGGTTAACTAGAGGCCACAGCGTCCCGTTCCTCTCGTACTAGGGACCCTTTCCCCTCAAGCAGCCAACACTCCCAGCAGATAAAGTCCGACCTGTCTCACGACGGTCTAAACCCAGCTCACGTTCCCTTTTAATAGGCGAGCAGCCTCACCCTTGGCCCCTTATGCAGGGCCAGGATAGGAAGAGCCGACATCGAGGTACCAAGCCGCGGGGTCGATGGGGACTCTCGCCCGCGACAAGCCTGTTATCCCTAGGGTAATTTTTCTGACACATCCAGCCCCCACCAAGGGGGAACATGGATGATCGCTAAGCCCGGATTTCTCCTCTGCATCCTTTACTGTTTAGGATACAGTCAGGCTGGCTTTTGCCCTTGCACTCTACGGAGGGTTTCTGTCCCTCCTGAGCCAACCTTAGGGCGCCCTTGATATCTTTTCAAGGGCGTGCCGCCCCAGCCGAACTGCCCACCTACCGTTGTTCCGGCCCGCAAGGGGCCGGTGAGAAACACGGTTACAGAAAGTCGGTGTTCCATTGTTGCCTCCCCTGAGTCCCAGAGAACTCAAGATCGACGGCTCCCGACTACACTCTGCATCCGCAATCGTATTCCAGCGGCAGGCTGCAGTAAAACTCCACAGGGACTTCTTTTCCCGCTGGGAGATCGTGGACTGTTCGTCCACGTTATGTGGTTTCACCGGGTACTACGCGGGGACAGTGGGGCCCTCGTTGATCCATTCATGCACGTCGGAACTTACCCGACAAGGCATTTGGCTACCTTGAGAGAGTCAGAGTTACTCCCGGCGTTTGCAGGCCCTTAGCCCAGTTGGACCCAGGTTTCAGGTACCTGTACTGGCCAGGATTCAGAAGCCGTTCACAAGCTTTCGCTCTTGCGGCTTCCTGTGTTTTTATTAAACAGTCGAGACCCCTTTGTCACTGCGACCTGCTCTCCCAGCCGAAGCTGAAAGAACAGGCACCCCTTATACCAAAGGTACGGGGCTAATTTGCCGAGTTCCCTCGCATTAGTGTATACCCGACACGCCTTAGGTTTCTCGCCTAGGGACACCTGTGTCGGTTCTAGGTACGATCACAGAGGATCCTTCTAAGTGCGTTTTTCAGTGGCTCCAGAGATTGGCTAAACCTCCCTAAAACGGGTGGCTATTCCCGATTTCGCCTGGTTCTCGCCATTACGGCACTCCCCAGGTTTATACGGTTAAACAAGGCGAAGACCTTGCTTAGCTTACCCCGAAACGTCAACACTTAGCTTGCGTTGCCGCGCGTACCTCTATGGTTCCGGAATTTTAGCCGGATTCCCTTTTTCGGCATAATCGGTTAAGTTATGCCTTAGGATCGACTTACCCCCGGCTGACGATCGTTGCCGGGGAACCCTGGCCCCTTCGGCGGAAAAGATTCTCACTTTTCTTTGCTGTTACTACCACCGGGATTCGCAATCCTAATCGGTCCACTGGACCTCACAGCCCAGCTTCTGTCCAACTAGGACGCCTTCCTACCAGCGCAGCTTAAGCTGCGTTCTGAGGTATCAGTGGCTGGCTTAGCCCCGTCAATTTTCGGGGCCGTCAGCCTCGGCGGGTGAGCTGTTACGCTATCTTTGAAGGATGGCTGCTTCTAAGCCTACCTCCCCGCTGTCTGAGGCTGACGACGCCCTTTGGTTTGACATTTAGCCAGCACTTGGGGACTTTAACCTCAGTCTGGGTTGTCCCCCTCTCGGTCCAGGAGCTTACCCCCTGTAACCCGCTTCCCGAGGTCTACGGTGCGAGTGGATTCGTAGTTTGAAAGGAAAGTGGACTCTTTCGAATCCTTGTTTTCCAATCAGTGCTCTACCCCACTAGCCGCCTCGCTCAGGACTGGGCTCAGGCCCACTTCGGAAGGAACTAGCTATCACCAGACTAGATTGGTCTTTAGCCCCTAGCCCCAGGTCTGGGGAACGAATTGCACGTCAGAACCCTTTCGAGCCTCCACTAGGCTTTCGCCTAGCTTCGCCCTGCCCAGGGCTAGATCGTCTGGTTTCTAGTATGTATAGTTATGACTTCAGGCCTTTTCAGACCTTGCACCTGGCTCCTTGCGGAGTTGCGTGCTTGTTGGTTTCCCTTTGCTTACAAGTTGTTTGCTTTTAGGCTTGCCATAGCTATAAACTCCCCGGCCCGTGTTTCTAGACGGAACGCGAAACCCTGATCCGCCTTCCTCGTAATGCCGCTTCACAGCGGTTTCCTTCGGAAGGTTTCGTTTCTTCTGGGCCTCGCACGTCTGTAACTATTTGGTTTCAGGCACTTTTCACCCCCATTCCGGGGTACTTTTCAGTTTTCCGTCACCGTACTAGTGCGCTATCGGTCTTGAGTTGTATTTAGTCTTGGAAGTTGGTGACTCCCAACTTTCCGCACCAAAACCATGGTACGGTAGTCTGGGACTCCAGCTCAACTCTTTTTGGCTTACGTTTACGGGGCTTTCACCCTCTGTGGCGGGCCATTTCAGGCCATTTCAACTTTGCCAATGAAGAGGAAGCCGGGCCCTTAACCCTACATCTCCCACACATTTCTATGCGGGATTCGGTTTGGACTGTTCCCAGTTCGCTCGCTGCTACTAAGGGAATCCCGTGATTGGTTTCTTTTCCTCCCCCTACTAAGATGCTTCCGTTCGGGGGGTTCCCGCTCCGTAAAGGAGCAACAACCTTGCGGTTGATGAGAAGTCTCATTCGGGTATCCTCGGTTCTAAGGCTGCTTGCGCTTACCCGAGGCGGTATCGCGGCTTGCCGCGCCCTTCTTCGGCTCTCAAGCCGAGCCATCCTCCAAATAGCGTGGCATGTTTCGGGCCAATGGTAGTGTCTGTTTGGCGTTTGGTGAAACACATGTTTCAAATTTTGTAGTGTATTGGCGTCGTTGTATATGTTGATCCTGTGCATGGTGTCATTTTAAGCGCCAGTGCGCCCATTCACCGCTTCACTCCTCATCGTGTTATGGTGTGGAGTTGCATCTATTTTTTATTATTACTAACCCATTTCTGGGATTGCATAAGAAGCAGACTCGGCGAATATAAGTCTTACGTTGAGGTTTTCTCGTGTTGATTGACATGGATTTGATGCGTCAGCTGTTGCTTCCCCCACAAATTTTGCCCCTACAACATAATTTTTGATGTTAAGGTTCAAATGTTAGGGATTATAAAGAAGGGTTTATGAATAATATAAGACTGTTGACATAATTGGAACAATGGTGTAGTTTTTTGTTGTAAATGAATCGTGGAGAAAAGTAAAAAGATGCTTTGCCGTGTTTACTTGTGCGGCGTTTAGCTAGAGTTTTTTTGTGGTGTTGAGGTTAGGGTTTTTCTGTTATGCTTATATTTACCGTTTACAGTTATTGGTTTTTAGGAGACTTAAATTATGCCCGCTATTGAAATTGGACGGTTATGCGTTAAACAAGCTGGTCGAGAATGCTGTCACAAATGTGTCATCATCGACGTTATGGACAAGAGTTTTGTCTTAATTACGGGACCAAAAAAATTAACAGGTGTAAAACGTCGCAGAGTGAACATTAATCACCTGATGCCATTAGAAGAGAAAGTTGAAATTAAACGTGGAGCCAGCGACGAAGAAGTTGCCAAAGCCCTAGAAGAGCAAGGCAAACTTGACCTCGTAAAAGAGTAAATCCCGTTTTAAGGTTTAATTACTTAAACATCTTTTTCTTATTTTATCTGGAGATTAGACTTTTGCCACGTACTTTGCCACCTTGGGAAACTAAGAGGGATTTGTTGATTAAAGCTGAAGACTACACTGATCCTAAGTACGGATGCAGACCTTCTGAACGTACCGCGAAAGAGTTGATCCGATTTGGGACGATTAATTTGGATAAGCCTGCTGGACCGACAAGTCATGAGGTTGCTGCTTGGGTTAAGCGGATTATGAAGT
>CAVZIW010000005.1:0-47162 GCA_963775465.1 Candidatus Bathyarchaeota archaeon
CAAACTACTCTGTAATTATACGTTTGAGGCTAAGTTAGTTAAAGTTTAAAAGCCAAAAACCGTTTTCTCTCTTCCCAAGTGAATGAGTATGGCTAAGTCATCAGTTATTTCAGGCTTCTACAAGCTTTCCCCTAAAGCACGCCTGGAAATAGTTGCCGATTTCGCGGGTTTAACAGCCGAAGAAGTCCAGTTTCTACAGCAATCTTCATCCTTACCCGTTGAAGTAGCCGACCATATGGTGGAAAACTTAATCGGGGTATTTCCGGAGCCCATGGGAGTAGCCGTAAATTTTCAAGTCAACGGCAAAGATTACCTTATTCCAATGGCAACAGAGGAACCTAGCGTTATCGCAGCTGCCAGTTATGCGGCGAAAATGGTGCGAGACGGAGGAGGTTTTAAAACCAGCAGCACTTCCCCCGTTATGATAGGGCAAATTCAAGTTGTTAAAGTAGATGATGCTGAAAATTCAAAGAAGGCCATTCTTGGTGCCAAAGTTGAAATTCTCAAAAAAGCTAACGAGCAGGACCCTATCCTTAACAATTTTGGAGGAGGTGCAAGGATCTCGACGCTCGAGTTATTAACACCTCTATGGGAAAAATGGTTATTGTGCATCTATATGTGGATTGTCGAGATGCTATGGGCGCCAACGCCGTTAACACAATGTGCGAAGCCGTTGCTCCAATGATTGAAATTCTTAGCGGTGGACACGTTTATCTTCGCATCATATCTAACTTAGCAGTAAGACGTCTCGCTAAAGCCAAATGTACTGTGCCTAAAGAAGCAGTCGGTGGTGCTGAAGTTGTTGAGGGGATAGTATACGCCTCAGCTTTTGCAGCGGCAGATCCATACCGGGCGGCTACCCATAATAAGGGCGCAATGAATGGCATGATAGCTGTGGTTTTGGCAACAGGTAACGATCACCGCGCCATTGAAGCTGGGGGGCACGCATATGCCGCTTTAAATGGATCTTACACTACTTTTTCGAAGTGGACTAAAAATGCGTCCGGCGATTTGGATGGGGAAATCGAATTGCCCATGGCAGTTGGTTTGATCGGGGCGCTGTTAAAACTCATCCGATAGCCAAAATTGCCATGAAAATTTTAGATGTGAAAAGCGCCAATGAATTTGCCGAAGTTTTGGCTGCAGTAGGTTTGGCTCAAAACCTTGCAGCTTTGCGTGCACTTTCAAGCGAGGGGATTCAGCGTGGTCATATGTCCCTTCATGCTCGCAATATTGCAGTAAACGCAGGTGCAAAAGGCACGCAAATAGACTTGGTTGCGGAACGCATGGTTCGAGAGAAGAAAGTCCGGATGGATCATGCCAAAGAAATCTTGGATGAGTTAAACAGTAACAAGTAGTTTTTACTCTTGCAGGATCAATTTTTATTTTTTTCTTGTTAGGTATCCGCGATTCACGCAATAGTGTATTTGTGCACTTTTTCTGGTTGTTGCTTTGAGTTAATGATATTTAGGCGAATTTAGCCTCATTTGGTATTTAGGCTCCAGAAAAAGCGTTATCACATATGTATTTTAAAGGGAAGGGGGATCTCTTTTGAAGACAGCTTATTCCAGGATGATTCTTGCATCAACAGTTATTGCGCCTTTTGGGTATGCCATGACGGGGTTTAAGTCAAGTTCTTTGATTTCAGGGTATTTCATAATTAACCGTGATGTGTTGCAGAGTATGTTGATGAGTGCGTCTATGTCTGCTGGTTCTGCTCCACGGTATCCGTTTAGTAAAGGGTACGCCTTTAGTTTGGTTATCATTTCTTTTGCCTCCTCTGAGGTGAGGGGGGCAATACGAAAATTCACATCTTTTAGAAGTTCCACAAAAATGCCTCCTAAACCGAACATTACTGTTTGGCCGAATTGAGGATCTTTAATTGCGCCGACGATGACTTCTATTCCCTGAGGGGCCATTTCCTGCACAAGAACACCAACAATTTTGGCGTCGGGTTTGTACTTTTTGGCGTTTTCAATTATTGTTCTGTAGGCTGTTTCAACTTCAGCCGCGGTTTTTAGGTTAACTTTGACGCCTCCAGCATCTGATTTATGGATGATGTCGGGAGAGACTATTTTGAGTACTATTGGATACCCGATTTGTTCTGCTTGTGCAGCGGCTTCCTTTTCGCTTTTGGCGAGGTTAAATTTGTTGACTGGGATCTTGTATTCTGCGCAGATGGTTTTTGCTTCAGTTTCCAGAAGTGCGTGTCGACCTTCGTTTTTGGCTTGGTTGATAATTTTTGTGGTTTGGTTCACATTAATTCTTCCGTTGGCATGTGTTTGTTTATTGGATGTTTTGGGGGGTTTAAAAATCGTTTTGTTGTTGTTGCGTATTTTTGCTTGTTTTAGGTTCAGTTGTGTAGTTGTTGAACACATTACTTCCTTTGTTTATTGAGACATAATACTTAATAGTGCTTCTTAGAAAAATAATATATCAGTCCCCCAAAACTGGCCACTGATCCTTTCAAATAACAATTCAAAATCAATTACAACAAAACCTCCCAATAACGGTATCACCCAAAAAATCAAACCAAAAATAAAAAAACAGGTGAAAAATCATGTTTAAAAAAATCCTGACAGCAGCAACCATATTTTTAGTGGTTATGTCTGCTTCTATGATGTTAAACTTAACTACTTTCGCAACAACAACTAAACCTATAGAATTAAAAATCTATGTTAGCCCAAGTAGCATACTCGCAGATAACAACACATACACCTGCATCTTTGTCCAATTATTAAATGCTGATGGAAATCCTGCCCGAGCAGAACAAGATACAATCATTGACCTATCATCTAGCGCTCCAGGCATAGGAATCGTAGACCTAACAACAACAATTCCCAAAAACTTCACATATGGGTCAGCCAACTTCACCTCAACCTATTTACCCGGCACAACAACCATCACCGCCACAGCTCCAAACTACTCCACTGTAGCTTCAACTCTAACAACAATCGGACCTTACCCTTACCAAACAACTGTCTATGGGTTTCCCTCTGTTCTTCCGGCTGATGGGGGAACATATGATGCAGTAATGGTTCAATTACAAGATTCTAACGGTTTGCCTGCTAGGGCACCAAACGATGTTCAAGTATCGCTCTTCTGCTCAGACAATTCAGTTGGGTCGGTTACCCCATCGATTACAATTCTTCAAGGTCAAACTTTCGCTATAGCCAATTTTACTACGACCACAGCACCTGGAGATACTTACATAACTGCCGTAGGTCATGGATATGTTTCAACTCAGGAAACATTTGCTACATCACTACTTATCCTCCCCAGTAAAACTTTATATTTTTGAAGGTCCCCCTCAAGTCCTTGCTGATAATGGAGAATACAGACAAATCGCCATTGAATTGCAAGATTCTTCAGGTATACCCGCAACTCGTCTTTCAAACACTACAGTGACAATAGCCTCCTCAGACAACAATATAGCTACGACAGATAATGAAATAACAATTCCAGCGGGTTCCACATATGCTGTGGCCAGCATTTATACTACTTATAGGGCAGGCGAAGTAACAATAACAGCAGCAACTAACGGCTTGAATATTGACAGACGGACGTTAACTACTGTTGGTTATACTCCATCAAAATTGGCGGTTTTCTGTGCTCCGTCTAATTTGCCCGCAGATAACTTAACTTACTCCACAGTTCAGGTGCAGCTTCAAGATGCTCAGGGAAGACCTGCGAGAAATCCTGATTCAGGTACTATCTTGAAGTTGTTCTCTTCAGACCTATCGGTTGGGGACGTTTTCTCGCCCATAACAATTCCTCTGGGGCAAACACAGGCTACTAGCAATTTTTCTTTGACTTTGACCCCTGGTTCGTCTTCAATTACCGCCATAGCATCAAACTACACAACAGGGCAAGTTACCATAGCCTCATACTTTATCGATTATCGTTCTATGCAGGTTACTTTAACAGTCAATCCAGATCAAGTTAATGGTGGAACGATCCTTGCACGTGTCAGCCTATTTGCGGGAGAGAGTAACCCACATGACGGGCAAGTGTAACATTCACCTCAGATATCGGTGGAACTTTCGCAGCAGTACAGGAAGGAAACGGGTATTATAACACCACTTTCACGACTCCAAATTTTTCTCAAGAAGCGATTTGCACAATTACTGTGTATGCGTCGAAAACCGGATGGTTGGACGTGCGTTGAACCTCACAAGTAACTGTTGTATCCGTAGTATCTCCAACGACTGCTCCCACTGAAACTCCCGTTTCAACGGTAACCCCGACTCCGTCTCCGTCTCCAACAGTGACCTCTTCCCCTGCTTCTTCTACGGTTAATCCAAGTTCACCCGGAACTGGAATGGCAATCCTCCAGTTATGGGTTAAAAATAGTGACGGTTTGTCTTTAAGCGGAATAAACGTAAAATCAACATCCCAGCCGGAGGACTCACCAGCATTATCCGCTAAGACAAACGCAACCGGATTCGTTACTTTCCAGAACGTGAAAGTTGGATCTTATACCTTCCAAATAAGTAGCGAAGGATACGAAAAAGTAAACCACACATTTGATGCTACAAACAAACAATTGACACATACAATTTTTCTAAACACCGATAATTCTGAAAGTACAGAACAAAACAGCGTCTCATCGCCTTTTCTAGTCCCAGCTGTGATGGCGATAATCATTGTTGTGGCCGTGGTGA
The DNA here is from genome assembly GCA_963775465.1 of Candidatus Bathyarchaeota archaeon. Taxonomy (GTDB): domain Archaea; phylum Thermoproteota; class Bathyarchaeia; order Bathyarchaeales; family Bathycorpusculaceae; genus Bathycorpusculum. The sequence goes on from CAVZIW010000005.1 coordinate 4,665, forward strand.
GTATTGTGCTTTTCGTTAGGCGTCATTGGAGCATAAGACTCTCCCTTTGATTTTTGTCCAATAATTAGGTAAACAGCATTGTAGCTGGTACTGGTTGTATTTTATCGCCTTGCGGTTGAATCTACTCAATAAGCTATTATGAAAACCAATCATTTTAAACTCATTAAGGTAATTCTTCTACCGTTTTCTGTATGTTAAGTTAAAGAATCATTTTTGGTATTAGATTTAAGTTTGGCTTTTTCGTTTTAGGGGTGTTGTATTTTTGTTGAACAGGTTTACACTGACATTTAGTGAGACATAATACTTAATAGTTGTATTCTGTGAAAATATGTAGGCTCAAAATGCGAATCCCTCCTATCAAAGAATCTCTCAAACAATCAATCCAGAGATCATCCGCCAAATTAGCCCAAACTCTTACAAACATGAAAAATATCAATAACAAAAATTTATTCCAAAAAAAACCGAAAGAAAAAATCAAAAAATCTTTAAAAAATAAATTATCAAAATTACCAAAACTTATCATTACACCAAAAGAGAAAAAAGAATCGACCCCTTCATCTAAAAAAAGCTTTTTTTCCAAAGTTTTTTCTAAAAAGGAGAAATCCGAACCTGAAACTGTAATTAGCCAAAAAGCTCTCCCCAAGGGCATAACAATTATTGAAAAATACCCGCTTTATGAGCCCTTCTCACAGGCTGTTATCGTGCAGGACCCAAAAACAGGTGAGCACAAATATATTCTCGACGAGCTCCAGCTCGATCCAATGGAACGCGGAATATACAACCGTATCCTTGAGATTCTCCTCGCAGAAATCCAATCACCTAAAGAGGAACTCTCAGATCCTCGCCGTTTCTTTGCAGATGAAGCTAAGAAAATAGTGGATAAATACCGTATTAGCCTTGGCTGGCTTCCTGATGTTTCTTGGTACAAAATTCTCTACCACGCCGAACGCGACTTAGTGGGTTTTGGAAAGATTGACCCGTTGATGCGGGACCCAAACATAGAAGACATTAGTTGTGATGGAGTCAGCAAATCCGTTTACATTTGGCATCGCACTCACGAAAGCATAGAAACAAATCTACAATTTGAAAGCGACGAAGATCTCGATAACCTCGTAGTTAAACTTGTTCATATGGCTGGGAAACACGTCAGCAGCGCTTTCCCAATAGTTGATGCTTCCTTGCCTGGGAAACACCGTCTCGCGATTGCATACCGGCGAGAAATCACCCCCTTCGGAACCGCGTTTACTATTAGAAAATTCCGAGACGATCCTTACTCAATCATAGATCTCATCAACATCGGCACATTCACAGAGGAAATGGCGGCATACCTATGGATTTGCTTAGAAAATCGTTCATCAGTAATGGTTCTTGGTGGAACAGCAGCTGGCAAAACCACCGCGCTAAACGCACTAGGGTGCCTCATAAAACCAGGCAGTAAAATAATGACTATTGAAGAAACAGCTGAGCTTAATCTTTCTCATGAGAACTGGGTGTCACTAATCGCCCGGCAAAGCTACGGTTTAGGTGGTAGTAGCGTAGGTGAGGTGGCGCTTTTTGATTTGGTTAAGACCTGTATGCGTCACCGACCCGATCTAATGATTGTTGGTGAAGTACGCGGTCAAGAAGCATATGTCCTCTTTCAGGCTTTGGCAACTGGTCACGGTGGTATGTGCACTATGCACGCAGAAAATGTGCAGTCAGCGGTTAGACGCCTCACGCAAAAACCAATGGACATCTCTCCTGGGTATATTCCATTGATGAACATCGTTATGTCTGTTCAGCGGGTGCATATGGTGAAGAATGGGCAGAAAAGGGCTTTCCGTCGTATGCTCTCGGTTAATGAAATTATGGACTTTGAAAAATATGTTAACCCCTTCAAATGGGATCCCATTAAAGATGAGCAAATCATTGATTTAGATTCCAGCTTCTTATTAACGAACATCTCTGAACGTCTCGGTGTGAGCCGCGACCAACTCCTAACCGAGCTGAAGAAGCGAAGTGATGTTTTGCGTTGGATGCGCCAGCAAAATATTCGCAGCTACAAAGAAGTTGCTGCCATAATCGCCGAATACTATGCGCGACCTAAAGAAATTCTAGCGAAAATGGCGCCTACAGAACTGGAAGTTGCTGTAGGAACAGAGGTAGATGAGATTGCCGTTACTAGATAAATTTGAAGCTCTCTCTTTCCGCCTCTTCGGCAAAATAGCGCCATATTTCCTAAGAAAAGTTTTTCCCTCTCTCAAAGGCGCTCTTGAACGGGGACGGGTTAAAATTTACCCTGAAACCTACATTTCTCTAATGTTCTTTGTCACGCTTCTGACGGTACCTTTTTCCGTTGTGGCGGTAATTTTCGCCCTTACGTTCAGTTTTTTGCCGCTTCTTATTCTGGCTTTTTTGCCACTTTTTATCATTGCAGGCTTCATTGTTGTGCCTATGAACAGCGCCAGTGACCGCTCCATTGGCTTAGAACGCGAATTGCCATTTGCAGCCGCATATATCAGTGTCATGTCGAGTGGAGGTATCGCACCCTACACTAGCTTCAAACGGCTAACAGAAGTTAACCTAATGCCTGCCATGAATAGAGAAGCTCGTGATGTAGTTAAAGACGTGGAAATTTTCGGCGTTGACCCGCTTTCAGCATTGGAAATGGCTGCTAAAAAGACTCCTCTTGATCTCTTCAAAGATTTCTTGGGAGGTTACGCATCCACAGTTATTATTGGTGGAGATATTGGGCATTTTTTGGAACGTAAGGCCGAAGACATTTTTAAAGCCCGTGGGTTGCGCGTGAAAGCAGCAGCGGAACGACTCGGAATGTTATTGGAAACTTTCATCATCGTTGAGGTTATGATGTCGCTTTGCTTCTATATCCTCTTTGCAGTAAATAACCTTCAGACTGGTGCAGTGCCGACGGGGGCTCCCTCTGATCTGTCCCAATACTCGGCGATGTTGCTGTATACTTTTATCTTTACACCTATGCTTTCCTTCATGTTCATCTATCTCGCCCATAATATGCAGACAAAAACTCCCACCTCTGAAAAAAGGCCCTACAAGATTTGGGCTATTAGTAGTGTTTTCGCAATATTCGCTTTTCTATTATTATCCAACTTTATGGGTTTCGTCCAGCTTCCTCTTTTTACACAGCTTCAAGCCATAGGTCTTGATCTGCCTGTGGCAGTTGCAATTTCGCTTTTTATATCAGCTGCACCCCCCGCCATTATTCACATAAAGTTGTCTAAAACAAAATCCAGCATGGAACAGGGTGTGACTAATTTTCTACGCGATCTTACTGAGGTGCGCAAAACAGGACTTTCTCCTGAAAAATGCATCGAAAGTCTCTCCAAACGCGACTACGGAGCATTCACCAAGGAACTTCGCAAAATCAGTACTGACATCTCATGGGGAATCCCCATCAAGAAAGTTATGGTGGATTTTCTACACCGAACCCGAAGTTGGATGGTTCAAATTGTCATGTTCTTGCTTGTTGAAACTATCGACGTTGGTGGAGGCACCATTGCCATGATAGATTCCTTGGCACGGTTTAACAATATGACCCAGGAAGTTGAGAAAGAGAAGAAAATGAGTGTTCGTCCCTACGTTATGATGCCGTATTTAGCTTCGATTCTACTTGTGGCAACCACAGTTATGATGATGGGCTTGACCACTGGTATCGCTGTACCTGGCATGGATTCCCCAGCCGGCCCCGACCCATTGATGGAAACCATATTCATTACTTCAGTGATTTTTCACAGCTTCCTGATTGGCATAGTGTCAGGCAAAATTAGCGATGACTCTGTCGCCTCAGGACTCAAACATGCAGCTATATTGGTGATAATTGCGGTAGTTGCAGCGAAGTTAATTCCACAGTTCATAAAACTAGCTTAGGAGGAGAAAAAACGAAACAACACCGAAGTTTCCGGACGAATAAACATGGTATCAGCCCCGCCTTCTCCACCATGATACTAACTGCGGGTGTAATCGTTATGATACTAGTAGCCATGAGCTACGCAAGCAATATTATGAATCTTAAACTCGCGGAGAATGAGTTTGTCTCAACCAAGCAATTCATGTCGTCTACTGTCGAGCAAATGGATGATATAGCTTGGACGATTGAACGCACTCAAACGGTAACCTACGCCAGCAGATTCGGAGCCTTGAAATATCAGCCAGCCGCCATTACTTACGACCTTAGCATACATACAGCAGCAGGATGGGATAACCAGACCTTATCAGCCCAAACTGGGATCCTTCTTTTCAACATACCCATAGGTTCTTACTCGATGGGCAACAACTACTTTGAGCGTGTACCCTTTTCCGCAAACGGCTCTTTTTTGCTATCCGGATCTTCTGCGCCTGTAGGTCAAGTTTTCTGCGAAGAGAAATTGCCAATGAATGACGGTAGCTATCTAAGAGTGGCACTTGTGCCTACTATGCGAGTTCTGTCCAACACCATAGAAAATGGACAGAACTATCTGAAATTTTACATGCCTAGTCTGGATAACGCCATCAGTTCCTATAACACTCAGGGTTTAACTTTGAGAGGCGCGGGGATCTCAAAGGTTACACATAGTGGCGTTGATTGCATAATTATAACTGCAAATTATCCTCTAGAAACTTCTGGTTTTGACAGTGATTTTTTCAACTTTGATCGCTCAACAATCATCTTAAACAGCTATTCCACGCCAAAACTCAGCTCAAATTCGGTTGTTGAATTCTACACAGGTCATGTGAATATTTCAATTGGAGGATCATAACCTTTGGAGGCGATTTTTTGACCCAAGTAACCTTAGAATACATGATCATGATTCCTCTTCTAATATTGCAAATTTTTCTTTTCCCGCTAGTCGCCAACGCCGTTATGGATAGCTGGAACGATTCACGTCGAGATTTGCAGTTGCAAGAAACCGCAGCACATTTAGCTAGTACTATTCAGCAGCTCTATTATACTATTAATCATGCCTCGATGAACGGTTCTGTGACTATCCACCTTGATATTCCCTTAGCGATAGAGCAATACCCCTACAAGATATCGCTGAGTCATGCACCGATGGTAACCGGTGGTTATGAGGTTATGAATGTTACACTGAATTTTATCTCTGTTGAAAGTGGTACTTCTACCATTGTTACCTTGGGCAACAATGTAGATTGGCAAAACCTTAATTTCAATAGTACCCAAGCCAACCTAATATTAACTGCGGCCAAAACAGCAGACCAAATCATGCTAACGGCTGGAGGGGATTGAGTTTGGCAAGTGCCGCTTTGGATCATATGTTATCGCTCACAATCTTCATAGTTGCACTGCTCCTTTTTATTGCTCTATTCAGCAACACCATCCAAAGTGGCATTGCCTATCAACAGCATAACACTATGTCAACCAAGACTAGCGACCTCCTCGATACTATGCTGTTAAATCCTGGATTGCCATCTAACTGGTCAGTAAGTAATGGCGTGCCTATGGGTTTTGGAATGCAAGACCCTGAGTTTAGTCAATACAAACTTAGCTCTTTCTCGACTTTGCGGTTAGCCAGCGTCACCAAAATTCCAGTTTATTATCCAAGAACGAACAACTACTATAGTAATTTGACTTCTGGTTTTGGTAGTTGCCTACTTACTCCTGTTACCCAAACAATCAATTACTCGGAGGCATCACGGTTATTGGGTATTAATGGTACATATGGTTTTCAGCTTAAACTAACTCCAACTGTGTCGATTGACATAAAGAAGACCAGTATTGGAGCACCCTTGCAGTTTTCAGTTTCAGCAGCTGGAACAGGGTTTGTGATGGCAAACGCTAACGTGACCTACAATCTGATTCTGGTTAGCCAAGAAGGTTCCGAATATCCATCCTATAGTATTGTAAGTGGAAATGTGCAAGCTAACGAGGCGGGCATGGTGTCAGTTACTTTTAGTGGCGTGGACGGAGAAAGCCGTGCCTATGCGCTTATTGTCTATAGCTACCTATATGGACTCGTGGGTGTGGGGTACTTTGTGCATATGCCACAAGGGTTCACAGATACTATCATTCCGATGGTGGATAACTTCGAGAACCGGACCATTGCTTTGGTCCATAGTGATTCTATTGGGGGGTTCCAAAATCCTGCTTATCGTCAGCTTAGCTACAACTCAACATTCGTAATCTTGACCGAGGAGTACAAGTTACGCGAAGTCATTTTAGATCAGACCAGTGCCACATCAAAAATAGATGTTAACCAACCTTTTGCATCGCTGGTTGTGCCTAATAACGCAGGTATCTTAATTGTCGCTTACAAAGGTTCAGCGGCAGGCGAGGTTGGGTTGCTTTTGGTGCCTTGGGGTCTTGGTGCTCTGGCGTATCCCATAACATTTGGTGGTGAATCTGGGGTACATAATTGGGTTACTACAGACATTCGCCAAGTAACTATAGGCGGTTTAGCCTATCAGGCGCAACTGGCGCTTTGGAATTTGCAGGGGAATTCTGCATGATTCGAACCATTGAAGTACTTTTTGTCATCATTATCCTTTCAGGTGCGTTTATCGCCGCCAGTTATTTTGCTATTTTACCCTCGCCACGTGAGGTTTCTCCAGTTAACCTGCGACGCCTTTCTTTCACAACTCTTCAAATGCTTGACTCTAACTACGACTTGAGTCGGGCTACCTTTGAGACCGATAATGCTGAGGTTTGGGGAGGTCTACAAGTAGCGATTTCCGCTTCGCTGCCTTCTAACGTAATTTATAATTTAACGGTATATGACATCAATGATGAAGGTGAACAGCTCTACCAGTTTGTGGATTCTATTTCAAACTCCCAAAGTATGGTTGCAACCAGTGATGTCTCCTCCTATACCGTAGCTTCCTCTAACGTGACTTTTAACGTGACACCCCAGAAAATCGGAGAATCCAGCGGTAGTACACTGTACATACTTAACTGTAGCGACGCCAACGGTTGGTGGATTACCGGCTACACAGCGCAAACATTGGCTCAGGACCTCTATGATTTGCTCTCTCCTTACTTTGTCCATACAGTTATGATACAAAGCACAAATCAACTTGCGCAAATCTTGAGTGGTTCGCCGCTTCAGGGCGAGACATTGCAGAACGCTGTGATAATAAATACCTGCGGAGAAGCCGTTCCAATACCAAGTGCCTTCTGTCAGTCTCCATATTCTCAGAATTCTTATGCTTACTATAGCTACTATCTAGGTCAACGAGTAAACCAGTACAATTGGACCTGGGCAAGTATAGTTGGCTATCCATTCTATTATGTAAGCAACACTGCTGCATTTGCTAACCAGCAGAACACTTTCGGCATCTACGGAATGCAGAGTACTGGACCAGCGGGGTCACGGGCGTTTTTGGAGGGCCTCAACAACCAAGCTTATGCCTACAACAGTAACGGTATCTCTGACAGTGCAGATCGCCAAGTCACTTTTACTCAAAACGTTCAGGACAGCTGCAACTACTATGGCATTTATCCCTCTTCCTCGCAGACTTCCACACGGGCTCTATCCAACTCAACCCTTGCAAGCTATAACCTCAAAGTTGGACTATGTGTATTCAACCCCTCAGGTGACTACCTCGCAGGCGCCCTATACAATCACTATGCGACGGGACAGCAGAATATAACGGGCTCATTTTTAGCGCTAGGGCTAACTCGAACCCCTGATATTCGAGTCACCGCTCTTAGCCTACTTTCATATTATTTACCTCGAGTTTACGCTTCCGAATTTAAAGCAACTGGAACATCTCGACTTGTTGTGTTACAACTTGGATTAGCAGGAGGTACTTAGATGAATAACAAAGGTCAGTTCTCTATCATAGCTGCGCTGCTAGTAGCGGTTGTTTTGGTTGCTGCTGTTGCCACAACCTACTCAGGTATGCGTTATGGTTCACCCGAAAAGCAACCCCAAATCCTCAGTGCCATAGATGAAACAAACCTTGGGCTAAAAGAAATCTTGGGATTCACAGTAGGGTACTACGGTTCTGTACTAAAGGTTACAGGTAACATGACCTATGCCCAACAGCTATCTACTAACTATCTAAAAAGTGGCTTAAACAATATGGGCGATGTCCATCCTGAATGGGGTGCAATCTTCAATTTGACTAATCTTGATTTGGCTGCAAGCTGGTTCACTAATAACAGCTACAGCCAAGGTAAATTAAACGTAAACTACAACTTAACCGGGCTAGGCATCTATGGGATAAGCTATGCGACTTCAACCCGGCTAAATGTTCAAATACAGAAATCATCTGAATCGAGCCAGGCTCAGCTCATTATTTTGCGGGATGAAGGTGAGCCAATGATCAACCTCGGCAAGAGTGACCTCAAATTCTACAGCTATAATTATCAAATCTCGACGTGGAACCTAACTGCTCCCTCAAAAATTGCCTCTTATGCAAATGGCACCTACATATTAGATCTCCCACAAAATATGACAAGCAGTGCATATGTTATTCAAGTTGAGGATACGCGAGGACTTATGGTTTTAGCTTCCTCTTACACCCAATTTGTCACTACGATGCTTTGGAACAGCACGGCTTATCGCGAAGGCGTAGACTACATTGATGAAGCAAACCAAGAAGTTGTCGGAACCCACAGCAACTTTCCCGCTCAACAGGATGCTCCTAACGAAGAATATGACACCCTGACTGAAGGGGTCTTGGGAACATTCGATACAAATAATTATCCGACTAATTGGAGCCCTATCGGTTCAACTAATATCGTTGGTGGTGACCTAACGGATTTACAAAGCGACAATGCCGAATATATGCAATTAGAAAGTTATCCTACGGCCTTCTCATCATCATACAACACAATTGGTGTCGATAGCCAAAACAGTGTTGTTTTGACAAATCAAGCTAATTCTATGTCTTGGTCTCATACGACGGGTATAGCAGGTAGTGATAAAATTTTGTTGGTATCAATTGATATTTTTCGAAGTAATAACAATCCAACTACTATAACAAGTATAACATATGACGGAATGACTTTCACTCAGCTAGCTTCTGACCTATATAATAGTAACCCGCGAGTTCGTAGTTATGTTTTCTACATCCTTAATCCATCACCAGGGACAAAAACGATTGACGTGCATTTCGCTAGTTCGACCTATGCAATAGGCGGTTCCCTTACTTACACAAATGTTAACCAGACCCTGCCTTTTCTAGCAATTAATACATCGACGGGCTCAAGCTCAGCGGCATCTGTTGGTGTTTCAGCTTCAGGTAGCAACACCAAAGTTCTTTTTGGGCATTTAGGCTGTTATAGAACGAATAATTACTTCGTAACAGATGCTCAGACGACACATTGGTCTGAGAATAGTCAACAGTACAAAGGATTCGGAAGCGACAAAACCGTGACAAATGGGTCAGTTTCTACATCATGGACAGCTTCTTCAACTGCAAGTTGGGTTGCAATAGGTGCTCTTCTCCAACCTACTCAAATTGGTACCTCTTTCTCTTGCAGTGCAGAATTCACGGGAGTTTCAAATATTGATGTTTGGAACAACTTAACTTGGACTATTGCTGCTTCAACCAACGTCAACGGAATAGGTGTGACCTATCAACTTTACAATTATAATATTGGAAATTATGTAATAGTAGATGATGGTTTTCTAAACGATACGTTAGGAATATCTGATTCCTCCAAAAGTCAAACAATATCAACCGCTTACATGAATTTTCGAGATTTAGCAGGGAACTGGAGAATAAAAGTTAATGCTACCGCAGCAACAACAGCACCGTTTTACTTAAAATTTGACTTAGTTAGATATAGCATCAATGAAAACAACTATGGTTTAAATCTTGAAGAACAATGGCTAAACATTAATTCAACAATTCTCCGCCAAGCTCTTTGCATTAAAACTGGGAGTCTGGGATCTGAACAGTTACTTGTACAGGTTTTCCATGGGGGGTCATGGTCAACTGTGATGAGACTTGTGCCAAACTATTTCAACAATGTGTCTTTGGCTGGCTATATTGATACTTCGACGTTGACTATACGCCTTTTTGGAGGTAACGAAACAAACGACATAATCCCTGATAGTTACCAAATAGACTGTATCTACCTTAAAGATGAACCCGACATTTCATATCTTGCAAGCCATCAACAGTCCAGTTTCACACTAGAAATGTTGCAAAACGGGACCATGCGCTGGCTGGGACAGAACATGGATGCAACAACACAAACCATACCCATTCCACCTATACCCGTCAAAGCTATTCATGTAAACCAAACTATTGGCGATGTCAACCAAGAAGTACCTTTCCAAATTGAAGACTGGGCATCTTCCTACCAAATTCCCTTGGGCTTAACCAGCAATACCACAGTTTTTAGTAATCGTCAAATACTTGTTTTTATTCTTGATCGACAAGTTACGGATTTCACGGTTTGGTGGGATGGGCGCGATAACGCAACCCAAACTTCAATGGGTTATACTAATCGGTACTTCACTGCCGATAACCCATCAGCATCAACACTTAGCAACGGAAACGTTACTTTGCAATTCAATAATGGTGCAATTAAATCCACCGTCTCAGGCACAACCACCTATAGCACTGCAACTTTTATGCGGATTAATGGTGAAGCAAGTACCTATGGCGCAGGGTTTTCTTATGTAATTCATCACGGGATTGTTCGCGATATCGTTCAAGAAGAAGCTGAATTCAATACGGGTGCTCCCAACTGTCCCAACGTTTACGCTAACATCATCGTGACTTTGCCTGCAAACACAAACTACTACACTTATCAGCTTCGGCTTATGTTCACTGCAACTTCTCAGCAGCGATCACTAACAGATTTGAACCCAATCAAGTTGGTGCCTAATCCAACTGCAGTGCAGACACAGACAGAAAATGGAACTTTAATTGGTTTTCCTATAGTCGAAAATGGCACAGGTACCTTCTCTAACTTGGCAGTTAGCGGCTGGACAGAACATCACTTCAGCCAGTTCATTTCAGGAACTGGCAAAGGTTCAGGCATCATGTTCAGAAGTATTCAGAACCAGAAGCTCTATTCTTTTGACTCCATTGCACCTCAGCACACAGGGGCTTTAAAGGCAACAGTAGGTTCACCACTAATTGAGTTTTTGCCTGTGACTTTGACTCAGGCCACTTTTAACTATGCCTATGACGTAACATGGGTAGGCGCAGTTGCTACTTTCGATGGTTCAACGCCTATTTGTAGTCTGTATGAGAACACAACTCCAATGGGGCTATGGATTTTAGCGGAGTATCCACCCACTTTGAGTTTGATTCCTAAAAACTAACATTGTTATGTATTGATATTACCGACAAAATCTTATATTGCAAGTTCATACGCTAATCCCATACAGGAGGCACACGTAACATCCAGACTCTACAGGCTGTTTTGATGGCATCAAGTATAGTGGTTTCTTTAGCTGTGTTTGTTTATGCATCTTGGCGGGATTATGTTTGTCGGGAAGTAAGCAATAAAGTCTGGGCCGTTTATGCACCTATCGCGTTAGCCTTAACTCTCTCCCAATTGGTTCTGTTCGATTCAAGTCTGTTGCTTCTCTACGGTTTAAGCTTTGGTGTGACCAGTGCTATTGCATTGGTGCTATTTTATACAGGTGGTTTTGGCGGAGCAGATTCCAAGGCTTTTATGTGCATCGCCCTCGCCCTGCCTTTTGCACCCATTGCTCTTTTCACACCCCTAATTGCAGAAGCTATTTCTCCTCAATCTCAGTTGCTTTTCCCTATAACAATTTTTGGAAATTCTGTGTTATTTGCAGCGGCAACTGGCATCTATATGATATTGCGTAATATTATGTGGCACAGAAAAACTAAAACCACCATGTTTGCAGGGTCTTTGAAGTCAGAGTCATGGGGAAAAAAACTCCTTATCCTTATTACAGGTTACAAAATGAACATCGGCAAGCTCAAAGAGAAATGGCATATATTCCCCATGGAGGATATCGATGATAGTAATGCGGAAAAAAGTCGGCGCTTGATTGTGGTTCCAAATGAAGAAGGTCGAGATAAAATAGTGGAGCGCCTCTCAGACGCCGTAGCATCAGGGAAAATCGACTCTTATGTTTGGGCCACGCCAGGGTTGCCTATGTTGATTTTTGTTACATTGGGGCTTATTGTTGCTTTGGTCTTTGGTGACATGGTGTGGCTACTTGTACGCTTTATTATCGGTTAAACTTGAGGTAATATATTTTTGTTTTTCTTTGAATAGGAAACCGAGGCAGTGAGCATGGAAGCTGAGCCGACTCCGACAAAGGCAAGCGCAATACCCCTGTATGGGTAAGAAAGTGTCAGGCTCAGAACGGTGCCATCTCCTGCGGGCTGATAGCTATAGCAGAACATGGCAATCGAGAATAATGTTATAGATAAAATTAATAGGCAAACCTCAACTTTAAACTTCAACTTCTGCCCTCTCCTTTCTAACCCTTGTAGCTACACCTTTAAATCAAAAGGTTATTTTAGCCTTTTGGAAAGAATACTTTTCTAGCGGAAAGAATACTTTTATCAAGTTTTCAGTCGTCGATAAAGATGTACACCAGCGATTTCATCGTATTTGCTGTAGCCTATCTTAGCTAATGCCTCGGCTTCTTCCACTGTTGTAGCTCGTGCCGTCTCCCAATCCAAGTCGTTGAAAACCACCGTGTTAGTGTATCGATCCGTACTTACACTGGATTTGTGTCCGAGTTTCTGCTGAACCTCTTTTTGCGGTTTTAACTGCTTAATTAGCCTATGAGCGAAGCCGTATCTGAAGGTGTGAATATGAATTAGTCTTAGTCGGTCTGCTTCTCCGGGGTTATGTCGGCAAACTTTTTTTCGTAACTTTTGGAATTGGACGGTGTGAGCGTTGGGGTTAGGGTTGAATATATACGGGTCGTACTTGCGATCTATTGATTGTATTCGGGCTATAGTTGCTTCTTGAACTTTTATTGTTCTTGCTTTGCTGCCCTTCTCAGGCATATTGATGCTGATTGTACAGTTTGCCGTGTTAACGTCGCATCGTTTGATGTGTGCAACTTCTCCTCGTCTTGCGCCTGTGTCATGCACTGCTTGAAGGTATGCGCCAAATCTTGGACCTGCGCTGTTAACGTAGAGTTTTAGCTCGTCAGGGGTAGCTATGAAGGCCTCTTTAGTTTCGTAGTTTACTTTGATTGGTTCCCAGAAAATCTTTAGAGCTTTGCAATAACTTAAGTATGCTTTTACTGTGTTGAATTTCTTGGAGGGTTTCTCTTTATCGTTATATTCTGGTTCAGTCGCCAGGACCGTTTCGACACTATTGGGATTGTTGAGGTCTGCGCCTTTTGCTATGAGTTTGCTTAGCCATGAACAGTTAGTTCCTATTGTGCCGTCGCCGACGCCTTTCTTTTTCTTTCGCCAAGCGTATTCTATTAGGTTTGCTTCCTTTACACCCGCAACAGTCTTTGTTTCTGTTGCAGTCGCCAAATTTTTCGAGTTCTCCTCGCATATTCGACGCTTAGAAAGTAAGGCGCTTTGATTATTTAATTGCCACTTTAAACTTTCTTTTAATGGTTTAGGTCGGCTGGGGTCAGAGAAGCGGTGTCCATATTTCTTGCAAAACCAAAGTTGAACCACACGTCCATCAGCAAGACGGCGCACTCCATACCGGACTGTTTTAGCTAAGTGACATCGCGGGCATAGGGGGTTGGTGCTGGCGGAGTCCTCAAAATCCGACTTCCCTACAGTTTCACCAGCTTCGTCGAATATGCGGTTAACGGAAGCCAACCTCTCCCTCCCCTTTATCTCAACCTGTCTTTCACTTTTGTATCCTCTTCTTTGATTGGTGCCTCGTAAACGGCGAGATAAACTCCCAACTCGGCTACAAACACCAAAGCCCTCACCACCGGATTCACAGCCGTATGCTCCCGCCGACAAGCCTCTGCACGTGCAACAGCTAAGACAGAACCAAAATCAACCGTACGCTCATTAGGAGAAATCACGATTGCCTTGAACATTGAGGACACCTTCCACAACAGAAATTTAATTTACTAGCGATAACTTCTTGCAGCGTTTTTTTCGGGGTTTCAGTAACTTCCCATCTAATTTTGCGAGAACGATCTTGCTCATGAACATAAATCCTTGCAAGCTCCCCACACCACATCTTAAAAGTGATGTTAAATGCCTCTCCACTGAACTCTTGAGCGGAATCCTTTCCATAATGCCACATAACAACCTTCCAAACCTCAACAGCAGGAATACTCTTCTCAGTTAACTTTTCATCAACTATCCTGCATGTATTGAGAAGTTGGTTACGAACACCGCCGATAAATGCAGCCATGCTTACAAAACCTACGGCACTTGCCTCTACAGGGCAATTTCCACAATTTAAAACAAAAGTAACCGTCCCGTTGCAGTGTAGTGTAACTTGAACTGATTGATATTTAGACCATCCAAAAGAGCCGAAGGAAATATCTTTAGACGACACTTGTGGCGTGTATTTACCAGTACTTAAGAGAAGCTCGTAAAGCTGGTCAGCGACAAAAGCTAATCTAACATCATGAACTCTACAGAGTTCTTCCGCAGGTAAAGACTCTAGCAACGCTAAAAGATCAATCTTGACACTCCTAAGTCCGTTACCCCCCATACGGGATACTGTCATTACTTTTTTAATTTTAGACCTATCAACAGATTTCAGGTTATAAAATGCGTATCTTGACCTACAATATAATCCGATTATTCCATGTCTATTTAGTTTACAGATGATGTTTCTTGCTGTTCCTTTTGACCGTATCCCAGCTGAATCCATTAAATCTCCCGAACAAAAAGGTCGTGTTGGATCAATCATTATCCACCTCAATGCTTTCATTTCGACCGGGGACAGCAAGCCCGTCCAATGCTCCAACCCACCCCAATGCTCCAAAGTGTCATTGTCACTGGTTACCAAGCGATGTCACCTTTTTGATGGGTTCAAGAATTATGCGTTCCTTATCATCCAGCTTAACTATGAAGAGATCAGTATTTTCTTCACCCAGCTTAAGTCTTAGCTTTTTTGGAATAACAATGATTTTCGAGTTATCAGTTAGGTATGCCTTACATGTTGTAATTATTGTCTCCATTAAGTGCATCCTCGCAATTATTGACAAAATAGATATGTTAGTTGGATACCATGGGGTATTTTGGTGGCTTCGTATGGAAAGTACAGACAAGTTAGATGTTGGTGACTATGCTTGTTTTACATGGAAAAAAACAGACGGTTCAGCGATAGGGGCAAGTGAGGGTCTTTTTCTTGGATGTTTTGGCGATGAAATTTCAGGAGAATTCTTGGTATTTGACAGGAGTTGTTATAAGGATTCCTTTAAAACTGGCGTTTTTTCACTGGGAATCCATGACCTAAAAATTGTCCCTGCTAACGAAATAAACAGCGTTAATAGGCGCTGGTTAAGAGACCGCCCGCCTAACCAATCCGAGAAGTTTAGTTTCTTAGTTGATGCTTTCTATTATTCTAACATTGATTATAAAGCCACATATGACTTCATCCAAAACATAAATCATTCATTAAAATTAAAGATCATCGGCAATTCAAAGGCTGAATATGGGATAAATATCAAAGCGATTCCTTCCGCTTCAGAAGCATCTATTAACATAACTTGCAAAGGTAAAATCCAAATCACTTGTCAACAGGCAAATATGGATAAATGCATCAATTGGCTGGAAAATATTGTAAAATTACCTGAAAACCAAAAGAGGTTTGTTCTGTTCCCCAAACAAATTGCTTATCGAGTTTTTGATTCCTTTAAAGAAAAGTCCGTTCCCCCTGAAACTCTTATTGAACAAATCGGCTCAATCGAAGGTTCAGCAATTATAGTGCCCCTTGGCTGGGAACAAAAGTTCCTAAAAGAATCAGACCGCAATGCCTTGTCTGATATTTTGAATAATGATTATCCGAATACTGCACAAAATAGCAGTTATTTAAGACATCAAGAGCAAGGAAGCAAAAGTGGATTGACCGTTGAGAAATACATTGGAAATAGAACGCCTTGTATGAGATTGATAGGTCAAATCTTGAAACAAGAGGATGAAGATGGACTCCTAAGAATGTGGGAGGAGTCACGTTCGGATGTTAGTCAAGTTTTTGATACTGGAACTTCAAATGGAGAACAAATTAAGGCACATGTATTGATACATGATCTGGTAATTGACAAAAAAACAGGTCGCTATAAAGTATTAATTCGATCATATTATGATAATCAATTTAATAATATATCACCTAAAAAGAACATAACCTCCAAACTTAAAACCAATCACTCAAACACAGTATAGGTGATTAATCGTAGAATAAGATTCAGTCTGAGTGTAGTCTCTAAAGGCTTATTTGCTAAACGTATGTAGTTATTCTTTGATCAGAGAGTGTAGTGTTGGCTAAGCAATTAGGATTAAATGGAAAACCTGTTAACGGTAATGGTGCTAATGTTGGTTTTGAGGATAAACTCTGGAAAGCCTCTGACAAAATGCCCAACAACATGGACGCAGCCGAGTACAAGCATGTAGTTTTGGGTTTGATTTTCTAAAATATATCTCTGATGCATTCAAAGAAGTTTATGAAGAAGTAAAAAGTGACCCCCGAGAAACTATCTGACCTTATCGGTTAATTGCTCTGTACTCAGATACACTCTAAAGAAAAGATTTTATAATGTGTTATCGATAAGGTCGAATAGAGATTAGGAAGGTAAGATATGACCGACGACAACGATAAAATCGCAAAATTTGTTGTTGACGGAGAACAAATCATTCTTATTGATTCTGCAGAAACTGATGATTATGTTAGCGGTAAATTAGTGCTTACATCAAAACGGTTATTCCTTTGTGGTGCAAAAAGTACTTTTAATCGTGATTATGTTATCAAAAAAGAGTTAGAATTGAAAGAAATCGCAAATGTTCAAGGCGACTTTGGAAAGACTAGTATTTTGGGTGTGGCTGGTACTTCAGAGTTAATTATCGAGCCTAAGATTGGAGAGAATCTTGTGTTATCGTTAGATGTGGGTTCGATGGCAATTTGGGATTATAATAATGCAGCAGCCATGCAAATGACTAAAGTTACTAATTGGATTAATTCAATTAAGTTAGAGTTGCTCAAAGTTAGAAGTGGATTTTAAGTTGTGTGTCAAATGTGGAAAAAAGCTACCTAAAGGTAATTTTGGGTTTTGTCCCTTCTGCGGAAATTCACTTTAGCCATAAACCCCCTTGAAAAAAACTTGCTTTTTGTTGGTGTTCTACTTTAGACAAAAACGTCGAACAACTGGACTTATGTGCTTAAAAGCATGAAAAATGTTTTGAACAAAAAGACAGGGCGTATATCAGTCCCGCATTATGAAGGATTAAAATTTAATCTTTTTCCCCCTCTTCTTCATTAACAACTACTACTTCTTCTTCTACTTCTTCTATCCTCTCGCTCACCTTACTCACTCTACTTACTCACTCGCAAAAACAAAGGCAAAACAAACAGACAGACAGCCACAGACAACAAACAGACAAATTCGTTACAACAAAATCTTAAAAGGCAAATGCACATAGAGAATCACATTTGGCGTATCAGTATTGGATGACATTACAATCGACACGGAACCCTACCAAGAACAAACCGAATTGAAACATAAGGTAATTGGAGATTATTTTGATAAATGGGTGAAAATACTTGGCGTTGGATTTGGGGGAAAAATAAACTACGTTGATGGTTTTGCAGGTTTGGGCGCTTACAAGAAGGAAGACGAAATATTTTATGGTTCACCCATTATTGCATCGGAAGTAATTGAAAAAAATCTCAAATTCATAAAAAGCGTACAAATGATTCTAATCGACAAAGATGAAAAAGTACTTTCAAATTTAAAAAATGTATTTGTGTCCAAAAACTTACTAAACCGCCCTTATCTTAATGTTCAGTTTATTCACGAAGATTTTAACAAAGCAATGGTAGAATATTTAGAAAATGGAAAACTCAACTACGCGCCAACCTTTGCTTTCATTGACCCCTTTGGGTTTGAGGCTGTTCATTTTGATACAATTAAAAGAATAATGCAAAATAACAATCGCTCAGAATTTGTCATTAACTTCATGTTTAATGCAGTCAGCAGGTTTCTCAGAAGAGAAGACCTCACAGAAACATTCAACCGTTTTTTTGGAACGAACGACTGGAAGGAAACCACATCTAATGTTGAGAATAGAGAGGAAATCCTAGTCAACTACTACGTATCACGACTAAAAGAAATTTCCAAAATAGTCGTTCCTTACAGATTGAGATTCCCTGACAAAAATAGAACCTATTACTACCTTATTCATCTTACAAACCATCCGCTTGGAGCCACAATAATGAAAAGTAGCTTTGCAAAATATTGTCAAGGTCGAAACGTCTGGCTAGGACATGACTCAGTGCAAAGCAGTTTGGAAGAGATTCTAGGGATACGAAGTTCCGAAGTCAAAGATTTGCTCTTGAAAAAATACAAAGGTAAATGCATCTCTTACGAACAAATAATTATTGACAACATAGGTGATACATGTTATCTAGATACTCATTTCAAGAATGCAAT
This sequence comes from Candidatus Bathyarchaeota archaeon, assembly GCA_963775465.1. Taxonomy (GTDB): domain Archaea; phylum Thermoproteota; class Bathyarchaeia; order Bathyarchaeales; family Bathycorpusculaceae; genus Bathycorpusculum. The sequence continues at coordinate 23,165 of CAVZIW010000005.1, forward strand.
CTTGGAACTCGAGAAAGAAAATAAGGTGTTTATTGATAGGTACCCCAAAATCGGAGAAAGCGGAAGACCGCTGAAAAGTATCCAATTTAATACAAAATTGTATTTTGAGAGTTTCCCAAGTATAGAAAGAAAAACATTGCTTTACGAAACTAAGGTGGAATATGGGAATTTTACGATAAATCACGTGTTTGGTTGCTCTCATGGTTGTAAGTATCCTTGCTACGCTTTTTTATTGGCGAGAAGGTATGGTAGAGTTCAAGAATATGAACAATGGTTACATCCAAAGATAGTATCTAATGCTCTCGAGTTATTGGATAAAGAGATTCCACAATATAAGAAGAAAATAGACTTTGTTCATCTATCTTTCACAACAGACCCATTCATGTTTGACTCGCTTAACCTAAGAGTTTTTCCAGCCATAAGTGAGCTTACTCTAAAAATAATTCAGAAACTAAACAAGGAAGGCATAAAAGTCACAGTATTAACAAAGGGAGTATTTCCAAAAGACCTTTTAGATATAAACCAATTCAACCCAGCTAATGAATACGGAATAACACTGGTATCGCTCGACAAAAAATTTTGGAAGGAGTATGAACCATATTCCGCACCGCCTGAAGAAAGAATAAAGTCATTGGAATTATTGCATAAAAGCGGACTTAAAACTTGGGTAAGTATTGAACCTTATCCGACTCCTAACATAATTAAGCAGAACCTAACCTCAATCCTCGAAAAGATAAATTTTGCGGATAAAATAATCTTTGGCAAGATGAATTACAATAAAAGAGTATCTGATTTTGACAAAGGAGAAGAATTCTTTGCTAATTGCTCAAACACGGTTATTGAGTTCTGCAGGAAAAACATCAAGCAATATCACATAAAGAAAGGCACCCCTAACAACTCATCCGAAACTGCAGAAATATTTGGCAAATAAGATTAAGCACTCACTAACCTCGGAATCCATCGTTCTTTTTCATGTCGTAGGAACTTTGCAAATAATAATGCTTCTTCGCCAATCAACGTATCAATTGTTTGTCTTTTGCCAACTTTGATTCTCTCTACATCGACAAAGCGGTCAAAGAAAGCGGTTAAATCCTCAGCTAAACTATCGGTTTCATACTCTTTGAGATGTATTTTCTTGCCCATCTTAAGATGTATCATAAAGTCAGTTACCAGCACGAAATCTTTTTTGCGTAGTTTTTGGCATCGTTCAATCAAGAAATCATCAATCAAATATCTGTATAGCTCTTGGAAATCGCATACTAAACTGGGTTTTGCCATGTTGAACAGAGTGAAGGAGTTCAAAATTGTGTGTTGATGTTTTAATTTGAATGGTTAAAGCTTTGCAGTACTACCAATACTGAATTGAACGATATTTTGCTAACAGAGCTTGAGGGAAAAGACAGCGCACTACAGGACTTTACGAGCGTCTTTGGAATAGTGATAAAGCTGACAGAAAATTCAATTAGTTCCCTATTTATCCCAATTTGGGAGATATCCACGATAAAACACTATATAACAACGTTATATTTATTATGGGGTGCCCATAAGTATTACCTAAACACAATTGGTGATTTTTTTGAAAGATGAAAAATTTATTTTGTACGTGCAAACCAGCGACAACCCAGAAAGACAATACTCTCCATTAGTCTTGGCCCAGACCGCCAAAGCTATGGGTTTAAATCCGAAAGTATACTTTTTAGGTCAAGGCTTAAGAGTGCTTCTACCAGGAGCAGCTGAAAAAATTAAACTTGGAGCATTCCCCAGTGTTGCAGAAATGCTACAAAAAACAATGCAGATGGGCATAGAGATCGATGTTTGCGAAGCTTCCAAACAAATGCTCGGATGGGACAAAGTAACCCTAATCCCGGGAGTAAAAATCGTTGGAGCAGCAACCCTAAACGACTTAGCACTAAGGTCAAATGCCACCATGTGGTTCTAAAAAAACCACAATTCACAATTAAATAAAAATGTACGTTGATTGAAGAGGATTCTATGACTGCTAATATTGACAAAAAACTAGATACTGTGGGATTATCTTGCCCTGAACCAGTCTTTAGGACCAGATTAACCCTCGATGATATGGAAATAGGTCAAACTTTGGAGATTATTGCTGACGACCCCGCCGCAGAATCAGACATTCAAAGTCTTGCAAAACATTTAGAACAGGAGTTGGTTTCCAGCTCCAAAGAAGGCAATATTATAAGAATTTTAATTAAAAAAATAAAATAATGGAGGAAAACGACACTAAGCTTACTTCCATATCCCATGAACCTTATTCTTATTTTAGAGCCTTATTGAAAGATTTCAGGGAAGATACATATTGGTCCTGCTCGTGGGTTTTGCCTTTAGAATTGAACTAGAAATATGTTTGCCTGTTTTAACATCTAATAACCAATAGCCATTTTCATCACACGATTCAATTAAAAACTCTTTTTCACCCAATAATTCATCATCATTCAACCTCACAAAAGTTAAGCCGTTAAATTTCATAACGAACTCATCTGTTATCGGTTCTGTAAATTTCGCCTCAGGAAATAATTCCGACAGCTTTTCCCAGCTTAAACTTTTCCCAACACATACTTCAATGGTTTTGATCTCTAAACCAGTGGAGACAAAATGGCAAAGAATCAAGAAATTAGTTTCGCTTCACGCAAAGACGCCACACATCGAAAAGGAATGCCTACAATTAGATGCGTGTGCGGGTTAAAAATTTTGATAGTTCCCGATTTGAAAGCTATGAACCGCGCAATAAAGAATCATGTAGCCGAACACAGGCGAGTGAATTATGGTTTGGCGTTTGATTCGTTGGAGGAGTTTTTGACAGAGCAGATTCTGATGGTGACAAGCGAAAGAGTTTGCCAAATGTAAGTTAGGGAGAAACGTTTTCCAAGACCTTCCAAAATCTGGTCCAGGAATTTATAGCAAAAAAGATCTGATCTTTTGTAAAAGCGATAACTTGAGCTTTCTACTATCTGCGTTTCAAGTAGAGCTGGCACATATATTTTAAAAGAAATTAGTAGCTGTTATTGCTTGAAAATTACCAAATATTTACGTTCTTTATCTTCTGTTATTTTTAATCCATGTTTTTTGGCGTGGGCTTCTATTTTTGGCTTGTTGTAATCGCATTTTATTTGAATCTGGTAATTTTTTGAATCTAATTGAACCATCGATACATATGAGGGTTCAACTAAATCATTATCAACTAGATCTTTTAGCATAGCTAAAGCTTCAAGTCTATTCAAGAGTGCCCACTTAATAAAAGTTTGAAGAAGCCTCATATAAGATTTTAGTATAATCAAGCAAGACAGGGCTAAAACCTAAGATCAGCTAAAATTAAGATATTGTAACCTTTGGTCAACAACGATTTTTTTATGGAGATTTTCTAAAACTGTTCATTCTCTTAATAGGAGAGACATTCTTCTTCAAAAGGAAAAAATAATTTATCCCCAGGATTTAAAGCGGATTTTTCCACATTTCTTGCATTCAATCAAAACTTGCCCCTCCATTACCCTAAAGACAGCAAGTTCGCAACCGCAATTACACTCATTAACAACAACCGACACTCCAACATGCCTCCGAAAACCAACTAAAAAATAATTATTTTTTCAGATAATTAACTTTTATTATGAAAAATGACATATCAAACAAACTAAACACCCTTCGGGCATTCAATGAAAGATAAATCAAGAACAAATAAACTAAAAGGAAAACTAGAAAAAAAGGGTTTGTGTTTGGTTTATCTTGCCCAGCAAGGACTATAACCATAGCCGTATGCGTTGCCGTAGCCGCCTTGAATGGGTGCAGGCGCTGGAACGGAGCCGCCAGTTGGTGCCTGAGGCGCACTGTACTGGTTTGCGTAGGCGTGGTTTGCTCCATATCCAAAGCAGTTGCCTATCCATCCCCAAAATCCATCATTGGGCACTGTTTCGGGGTTTGTTTGGTTAGTGCTTATTTGGGCTGCTGCTAATCCAACAAGAGCCAAAGTCAACGCAGCAACAGCGACCAAGGCAATTACGATTTTAGTTTTTGTCATGTGTTTATCACCATATACTAATATGGTCATGGAGGCTTATGGTAGTTGCCTGAAACAAAACTGAAACAAACATGAAACACAACAAATTGAAATGAAACCCTCACAGAGAAGGGACAATTTGAAAGAAACGAGGGCAGACTGAAGCTATTTTAGTTCTGTTCGTGGAAATATCTTATTTTTTGGTGACGTTCGAGTTTTTCTCTGTTTTACTTGGATATATGATAAGCTTATAAACAATAAAGAATTCATAAATGCTTTTGTGGTCAAGGCATTTTTAATTTTAGACAATCCTTGATCTACAAATAATAGGAGAAAGAAAAATTGCAAAACAACAAAAATAAAACTATGGCTATTTTAATTATAGTATTGCTAACAACTTCAATGACAGCTACAATTACCTTTCTGCCAACTGTAGATGCACACACACCAGAATGGAAAATTTCTACTTATGCTTATGTCAATGTCGCACCAGACCGTGTAGGTCTTGGTCAGAGAGTATTTCTTACGATGTGGGCTTACTTCCTTTTGCCCGGCGCAGCCATACCAAACGACATTCGAATGACCCAATACAAACTGAACATAACCAAACCCGATGGAACAACAGAAATACTTGGTCCATTTACAGGCGATACCACAAACACCATCTACACAACATACTCGCCAGACCAACTTGGAACATACTCAGTACAACTATTTTACCCTGATTTGGTCTACAACTGGGGTGGCAGCTATCAAGACGATACATTCCTAGGCGCAACAAGCAAAACTACCTACTTTACCGTACAGCAAGATCCACTGCCAGACATAGCTGAATATCCACTTCCAACAGAATACTGGTCTCGCCCCATAGAAGGGCAAAACTCTGACTGGGCAACAATTGCCTCAAATTGGCTTGGCACAGGATCACCTCAAATCGGAACAACTAACTTCCAAAAAGACGGTACAGCCCCAAATAGCCCACACATAATGTGGACCAAACCAATACAAAACGGAGGCGTCGTCGGAGGAAGCAACGTTGGAATCGAAGGCAACACATTCTATCAAGGAGGATCATACAACCACCGATTCGCCAACCCAATAATAATGTATGGAAGACTCTTCTACACTGAACCCCTCGGACTCTCAGGAACCGCAGGAGATACAGTCTGCGTTGATCTACGCACAGGAAACGAACTCTGGCGAATACCAGATATGCCCAATCTATCATTTGGATACTATTACGATGCAGACACACCCAACCAACACGGTGTCTTCTACGAAGGCATACTATTCACAAATAACTTTGGTCAAGCATTTGACCCACGCACAGGAAATCAACTCTTTACCGTAACCAATGTTCCGTCAGGTACATCATCTATTGGCGAACACGGAGAAGTCCTACGATACGTCATTACCAACGCAGGCAACAATTCCAATCCAGATTGGCGTTTGAAACAATGGAACTCATCTAAATTATGGAACTTGGCTTCAAACACCCCAACAATACAATCAACAGTGGATGCAAGCACACCCGACCGATTTGATTGGGATGTCCCAATATCATGGCGCAATGGCATGTCTTCAGTTAGCGTACAAGCAGGTTACACAAATGATTTACTACTAGGTAGCAACGGCACGCTACCCGCATGGAGTAATACAAATACAGAATATACAATGTGGGCAGTAAGTCTTAAGCCAGAATCAGCAGGGCACCTTCTATGGATGAAAACCTATCAAGCACCCCCAGGAAACATTAGCATCATAATTAGACCAGAAACAGTTGATCCACAATCACGAATATTCACCATATACGAAAAAGAAACAATGAACTGGTACGGTTACAACCTAGACACCGGAGACAACCTATGGGGACCAGTCGAAAACCTAAGACCATTTGACACTTTCAGCGGCTCAGTAACAACAGAAAACACAGGATCACATCACGTAGCCTACGGCAACCTATACGTTAGCGGCTATGGAGGACTACTCTACTGCATCAACGCAACAACCGGCGAACGCCAATGGACCTACGGCGGAGACAATCCAGACGGCAACAATACATTCAGCGGCTTAGCATCTCCATGGGGATACTGGCCAATTTTCATCGGAGCCATTGCAGACGGCAAAATTTACATGTTCACCAACGAGCACTCTCCAAACACACCCCAATACAAAGGCGCATTAATTCGCTGCCTTAATGCAACAACAGGCGAAGAACTCTGGACACTAACAGGATGGGGCGAAGGCGGTTCATTTATGAGCAACAACGGAGCCATCGCAGATCAACAATACACATACCTAAACACTTACGACATGCAAATATATTCAGTCGGCAAAGGACCCAGTGCAGTTACAGTTTCTGCTCCACAAATAGGCGTTCCAACTGGATCATCAATCACCATACAAGGCACAGTAACCGACATCTCATCTGGAACAACACAAACTGAACAAGCAGCAAGATTCCCAAACGGCGTCCCAGCGGTCTCTGACGCAAGCATGAAGGGCTGGATGGAATACGTCTACATGCAAAAACCACGTCCAATGGACACGACAGGGGTTCAAATCGTTCTTAGCGTTGTTGATGCTAACGGAAACTATCGCGACATAGGAACAACAACAAGCAACGACGGATTCTTTAGCTTCAACTGGGTGCCTGACATTGAAGGTCAATACACTCTATATGCTTCCTTTGAGGGCTCTGAATCCTACTGGCCATCACACGCTATTACAGCCTTCAGCGTTGATCCACAAGCACCAACAGCAACACCATCTGAAGCACCTCCACAATCTGCAGCTGATATGTACTTTGTTCCCGCAATCGCTGGACTGTTCATTTTGATCGTAGCAGTGCTGATCTTGGTAGTATTGCTAACTTTCAAAAAACGACCATAGAAAACAACAACATCTCCCTTTTTTTGTATCCAAAATGAATTATCAGTTAATAACAAGCTCAAACTGCTATTGATAAAATATGGCATATGACTAAATCTAGTTAAGAGTTGATCAAGTTTGGCTTTTAAGGGGTAGCATTGATTTTTTCACGCTTTTTGTTTATCTCTTTTTGTACCGATTTTTTTCTCATCCACTTATCTTAAGTGAATCCCTGGCTCCAAAGTAATCCAAAATATGCTTTGCATAAAGCGGAGAAGACAGGATTATTTGTAATCAAGTAAGGAGACATTTTGGTCAGTTGTAGACAAGCTGTTTCTATGCAAATTGCATGTTTGTCAAAAAGAATCATTATACATTCCACGGGGTTAGGAACATATCTATATTCAAAGTTGGCATGTTTGAGCAAGTAATTTGAAGTAGGAATCTCAAAAGAAAACTCAGACAGTGTTTTTAGATTTTCTGGTTTTTCTAATATCATCCTGAATTTCACGCCGCGCTCAGCAGCGTAGTACATCTCATTTATCCATTCAGTTAAGCCTGTCTCGTTGAAAGCTGTAGAAAATAACGGGTATCTTGTTGTGAAATCAAGTGTTTGTTTGGTGTTCCTGATGAGTCTAATTAAATTGGAATCAACACCCGTCTTGTTATCACGATAGACGACCACTGTTTTCTCTTCTTCAACAACCTTTGAAATCAACTCGGAATAGCATGAATGTAAAAATTCATTGGCGTTGTCCTTAAGCTGTACATTTTCCTCTTCTCGTCGGCAAAGAAGAATTTTTATTGCCTCGTCGGGAGGGATAGCCTCATACTTTGCGGGAGTATTAAGGTATTTTCTCACCAAACCTAATTCTTGAAGGGCAGGCAAAACACGGTATACATCTTCTCGTCCAACAACAGAGTTTTTTGCAATAATTTTTGCAGTAGCTATTCCTGTCTTTAAAGTACCAAGATAAACTTTGGCTTCGTTTGGGGAAAGACCAAGTTTTACAAGTGTTTCTGTATGCTGCCCAAGAGATACCATATACTATAATTTATCAGTTTTATTTATAACATTTTTCTTGATTATTTTGTTATGTATGTGTGGTTATCATCTACTAGATATTAAATATAGAAAAAATCTATGTAAACCTGTTTGATTAGAGTAATTTTATTAAATTTACTCTATTCAAAACAAAAATAAATGGGATAAAAAAAAATGAAAAAAGCGATAAACAAAAAAATAACACTTTTTGCTATTTTACTACTATTATCTTCAGTATTTACAATGATTACTATTACACCAGTAGAAGCACAACTTGCACCTGAACAACCGGTCAGTGGACCATTACCGTCAGGCGTAACAGTTGATGTTATGGCTGATTCTGCAGCTTTTTTAAGCATTAGACCAAACCCAGTTGGCATAGGCCAGCAATTCTTAATCAACATGTGGATTAATCCTCCACCGCACGCTTATCGACAATATCTTGATTTGGAACTCACTGTAACTAAGCCAGATGGAACCAAAGATGTGTACGTTGTGGATTCTTATGTTGCTGATGGGACGGCTTGGATGGAACTGATAGCAGATCAACTTGGCGACTGGAAATTCCAGTTAGAGTTTCCAGGCATCTACTTCCCTGCAGGACGGTATTTGGACGGGCATTCTATAATAGAAAACACTGGCGGATCAGTCTACAGCGCAGTCTACGTTAAACCAAGCATTTCACCCGTTACAACACTGACCGTGCAACAAGACATGGTATATGGATACCCCGAATACCCTCTCCCAACCGATTACTGGTCACGACCAGTCAATCAAGAACTAAGAGACTGGTGGCCTATTCTAGGCAACTATCCATGGTTCGGAGTCGGCGGCGGAGAAAAATGGGATGAACTCTATCCCAACACGAATCCATATGCTAACCAAGGACAAAACTTCATACCCTGGGTTCAGGGACCTGACAGTGCCCATATTGTATGGAAGCGAGAAGGTGCCCTCGGAGGAATTGTTGGCGGCGATAACACTGACAACAGTGTTTATTGGCCAATCACAGGGTGGAAAAATGCACCAACTGTAATACTTTGGGGACGAGGTTACCATACAGTAACCAAGCCAAGCATAGATGGTCCAAGCGAAACAACTTGGTGGCAATGCTACGACATACGGACGGGTGAACTATTCTGGGAAAGACCATTATATCCTGGTGAATCAGAGCCAAACTTAATTGAATACGGCGCAACGGCTGTTCCACCAGTACCAGGTGTAAGCATAAAGCCAGACACACCATATCTACTTTCAATAAGTAATGGTTACCTATGCAAATACGACGCATTCAGTGGAGCAATGTTCGCCAACATCTCGATTTCTCCCTTGACAGGTAACGGGGGAACTTACTACATGAACGGATACGTCTTAGGTATCCAAAATCTTGGGACGGGAGCAGGAGCAGATCAATATCGATTAATAAACTGGACCACACTAGGAAGCAGTAGCTCCTTTATTTCAAGAGTGGTTAGTAACACAACATACAGTAGTAGCAGGTTATTAGGCTCTGCAAACATTGACTGGAACGTAATGTTAGGTGCAACTGCAACCAATTACATGTCAGGTGGCATTAGTACACACACAATTGTACAAGGATTCGACATATTAACTGGACAATCACTGTGGAATAAAACTATTCAAGAGCCTCTCTTTAGCGGAAGTGCATGTGTTGCAGATCATGGAAAATTCGTAATAATTACAACAAGAGGATACGCCTACGCGTTTGACTTAAGAACGGGTGAGATTGCATGGAAAACCGAGCAATTTGACTATCCATATGACGCTACAGGTTGGGGAAGCTACTCTACTATAAGTGGTTATGGTAACTTCTACTGGCTTGCACAAACTGGAGTCTACTCTATAGATTGGGCGACTGGAAAAATCAACTGGAAATTTGAGAAACCAATGGAGTACCAATACGAAGGAGCATTCACAGGAGTAGACGGAGAAACAGTGTATCCAAACCACGCCCCCGGAATACTAGCCGATGGCACACTATTCATACCCTCAAGCCTACACTCTCCTGAATCGCCATACTACAGAGGACTTAAAACATTTGCAATCGACGCTATCACAGGTGAAGAGAAATGGAGTTTAGGCATCTCAGTTGCAGGGCAACACACCCGAAGCAGTTTGCAGCTACGAGTCGCTGATGGATACTTAACAATTGGAGCCAGAGACGGATACATGTATGTTGTGGGCAAAGGACAAAGTTCAACGATGGTTTCAGCGCCTCAAACAGAGGTTCAAGTGGGACAGAAATTCACAATCACAGGAACCGTCTTTGATATGTCACCAGCTCAACCTGGAACCGGTGCCATAGCCGATGAATACATGGATTCCTGGATGCAATACATACATCTACAGCTTCCAAAGCCGACCGATGCAAAAGGAGTTACAGTAAACCTAACCGCGATTGACCCTAACGGCAACCTAATAACCATAGGCCAAGCCACATGCGACACTAATGGTGTATTCGGTTTCACTTGGTCTCCTGAGGTTCCAGGTCTCTATACGGTCGTTGCTTCATTTGCTGGGACAAATTCCTACGGCAGTTCAATGGCAAGCACATACTTCAGTGCAGTTGACGCACCAGTAAATACTCCACAGCCAACCACAGCAATCCAAACAACATCAGACATGTACTTCATTCCAGCAGTCGTTGGCATAATCGTCGCCATAGCCATAGTCGGCGCGACAATAATTCTTGTGCTTCGTAAGCGACCATAAATAAAAGTATAAAACCAAAATCCTTCCCCTTTTTTAGTTTAAGAATGCATTGGAAAAAATAGAGGCTGAGAGGGCTTTGGGTAAAATTCACACGTCCCATGCGGTGACGAGTGCTGCTCCTTACCTTTTCTCCTAAACTTGGTCCAAAGCCCCAGCAAACCCTGCTAAACTAAAATATAGAAAAATTTCCGAGAACAACCCTATAATGTTCTGAGAATTAAAATTCGCGAACTAAAGTTGCAGTTACCCTATTTCTACTAAGGCTTTCTCGAAGCTCTTTGTTGATCTGTGTGTCTCCTCGTCCTCTGCCGGCATGGCCAAATCTATTAATTTTCCATCCGTTAAGATTTTCTAGAATAAGTTGTGGGTTGCTTGTGATTATTAGAAAGGGGAGTTTTGTCTGTGCGCCATATAGGTCAGCTATGAGGTTAAGAAGTCGTTTACCCACGCCTATGCCTTGGTAATCTGGCAGTACCATTAACCGACTTACGCGGTAGTACTTTGTTCTCATTCTTACGCAGGCAACGGCTCGAAGCTCTCTAAGTCTAGCATCCTGCTCCATTTATCTTCAACCTGATGCTTGCCAAAAGATAACTTGTTGCAGGCAAAAACCAATCACCTCTAAGCAGTGAATAAGAATGAGTAAAGTTTGCTACGATGAAAGGAAGTCTAAGAGAGTCTGGAAATTAATTCGACTTACGCTCGTATGTACTGCATAGAACGGTGATTCGGTTTCGACTTAGACTACGTCTTATTTCGTTGTTTATTCTTGTGTTTGCCTTTTCCTTTGTTTGCATGACCTAAACAGGTTATCTTCCAATGCTTCATACCTTCGATGATTAACTGAAGATTACTTGTCACCTTCGCATGGGTTGCGGACTTTGGAGCATTGCTATACCATATTTTTACTGGGCACCCATTATCAATTTTGCAACTAAAGTTGCTTTTTACTATTCTGAATTATTCTTGCTTTAGGAATATGACTCTTAAGCTTTCTTTCTGAGTATTAGCTAAAAGAGATTTGGTCGTGAGTTAAATACCAGAGGTTAACATTAGAAAAGAAGGTGGAACTTTCATTGAATGTGAATGTGGTTTTAGAATCCTGTTGGTTCCCGATTTGGAGATGATGACTAAGGCTATTGAAGCCCACGTTGCTCAACATGGGGAAAAAGAAAAAGACCCTGCAAAAGCTGTTTCTGAGCAAAAACGAATCGAAAATGATTTAGTTGCCCAGACTTTAAAGGCGGCAACTGAAATTTAATGAAAATAAGCACAATAACATAAAATTTTATCAAGACTCTCAATTCTTCCCTCGGTACCTCAAAGAAGCGGTCATGCGTTTTCTACTAAGGCTGCTTCTGATTTCGTTATTTATTCTAGTATTACTCGTCCCTTGCTTGCGTTTCCAAAACGGGTTATTTTCTAGGCTTTCATATCGCATTACGCAGTAGGTTATTTGTATATCGCTGAACTAATCACATTAGGGAACGCACACTTACCACATAAAATACGAAGTTGGAATCAATGGTTGAAAAAAAGAATTACTACGAGAATTTAGGCATTCCAAAGGATGCATCCAAAGACGCGATAAAAGACGCCTACAGAAAACTAGCCATGCAATATCATCCAGACAGAAACAAGTCTCCGGAAGCTGAAGAGAAGTTCAAAGAAATATCGGAAGCCTACGCAGTGCTGTCAGACGATGAGAAACGCCAACAATATGACAATTTAGGTAGTAATGGATTTGATCAAAGGTATAGTCGAGAGGACATTTTCCGAGGGGCCGACTTTGACTCGATATTTCGCGACATGGGTGTCAGTTCCGGCTTTGATGATCTTTTCAGTGTTTTCTTTGGGGGACGAGGCTTTGAAGGAAGACAAAGAGCAATCCGTGGACGAGATTTGGGCTACGAAGTATACATAACCCTTGAAGAAGCAGAGCGCGGTGTTGAAAAAGAAATTGAGGTCCCAAGAATTGAGCGTTGCCCAGTTTGTGGGGGTTCTGGAGCTACTCCTGGTTCTTCACTGCAAACTTGCCCAGTATGCAAAGGTTCTGGAAAAGTCCAAAACACAATAAGAAAACGTTCTGGCACGTTTATACAAATCGCGCAATGCTCTGCTTGCAACGGCACAGGACAAAAAATTATTTCCCCATGCAGAAACTGCAACGGAAAAGGCCTCATAAAAAGGGAAAGAAAAATCACGGTTAAGATACCAGTTGGAATAAATGAAGGAAACCAGCTTAGGCTTGAAGGACAAGGAGACGCAGCCCAGGACGGAGGTCCCTCAGGAGATTTATACATAATGATTCACCTGATGCCTCATCAATACTTCAAAAGAGAAGGCGACGATCTCTTGTACAATCTATACATCGGCATTACGCAAGCATCATTAGGTGCGGAAGTCACGCTACCTGCAATCGAAGGGAAAGCTACACTGAGAATTCATCCTGGAACACAACCTGGACAGATTCTAATAGTCAGAGGCAGAGGAATGCCGAGAATGGGCGGATATGGCAGAGGCGATCTGCGCGTCCGTGTGAATGTGGTTGTTCCCAAAAAGCTAACTCAGCGCCAAAGTGCCCTTCTGGAAGAGCTGGCCAAAGAACTAGACCAGAATATCGATGAAAGAGCGAAAGCCAATGTACTATAAACGCATTGATAGGATAGTTGCCTTAAATTATTTTTAAGGTTTGTATTGAAGAGAAACCGTTATTCGTTTACGACTTAAACTAGTTTTAATTTCTGAGTTAATTTTCGAGTTTTCTTTTCCTTTGCTTGCGTGACCAAAACGGGTAATCTTCCAATTTTTGAGATTGCCTCTGATTAACTGTGGGTTGCTTGTTAGAATGTAGAAGGGCGTTTTTGTTTGGGAAGAGTAGAGTTCAGCGATAAAGTTTAGGAACCGTTTGCCAACTCCGACTCCTTGATAGTCCGGTAGCACAACTAGTCGGCTTACTCTGTAGTATTTTGCTTTCATTCTTACGCATGCGACAGCTATGAATGCTATGGGTTTCTCTTTATAGACTGCCGCGTAACACCGAACACCGGCACCCAAAGAACCGTTTAGATAATGATGCTGCCGAAACATCTTCCAAAGGGATGCGCCGCACCGATAAACGCTGAGGTTAACGGCGGCCGACTTCTTTTTTTTTGCTAAACTCCATTGTATCGGTGGAGAAAACCCAGTCAGGATCTAACCAATCAACCACATCATAGTGACAAGTAACAGCAATGAATTTCTTTGCGCTTCTGCGAACTGCCTTGCTGATGGCAAAGGCGCTGACTTTAGCTATTTCTCGATCGACAACGCTTGTGAACTCATCAAAAACGATCAAAGGCTGCTCAAGACACAATGCTCTTGCGATGTCTACCCGCATCTTTTCTCCCTGACTCAAACAATCATAACCTTTTAGCCAGTCCGGTGGACTAGCAAACCCGACACTACAAAGTATCTTTGTAATCTCACCAGTTTCAAGCTCTTGGGGAAAATCATCAAGAACACACTTACCGTTGTAATCAAATTCTCGGATGTAGGCTTCCGGGAAAAGCTGCTTAGCTATGCTGGTTTTGCCTGAACCGCTGCGCCCAACAATGACGCCGACTTGCCAATCAAAAGTTTCCAGTGGCAAATTGCCCTTAAACCGTTTCTCCAACTTTACGTCGTTTAGGGTGTAGCTGCCCACGACGCTCTGGGCTCGGAAGCTGTCGGATTCTTCCCATTTTTTTACTATGTCAAAATCCATTCTTGTCAGCTCCGCTAAAGTGTTAGGATTCTTAGTTTGAACCCCTGGGCTTTTAACTTCTCAAAATATTCTTTTTGTTGTGCCTCTGATTTACATTCAATTATGAGCTCGTAGGTTTCAGGAACCGAAAAAGAGACCTCTCGATCATCTACCTCTATAGGAAGCTTTTCGCCCACCGATTGAAGAAACAACTTTAATTCCTCTTTCTCTCCCTCGTCAATTATGCGCAGGTACTCGGCACTATCCATCTCCCTGTTATGTTTGCCCCGTAGCTTGTTTAGCACCTGCCGAAGCAAACGGCGATCAACATCCTTAACTGGCAAGCGAATGACGCTGCACTCAGTCATACCAAGCTCCTTCATAGCCGTAACACGCTGCTGACCATCAGCCACCAAAAGCTCACTGTTAGTGACGACTGGAACGATGTCGCCCCATCGCTTAATTGAAGATTTTAAGCGGTCAAGCTGCATAAGAGTTAATCTGTTAGGGTTGTCTTGGTCAAACTTTAGTTCGCTGATTCTTACTCGCTCCGACATTGGAATTGGAATTTCTTTTTCATTTTCCACTGATTCTCTGCTAAGTACGCTCATATTTTCAAACTCTCCCTAAATGTTAATTGACAAATTTGGTCATTTTCCGATTTTTTCATAAACTAGTCGCACTTTTCAGCACATGTTGGACATTTCTCTTTAAGGTAACGTGCATTAAGTGCGTCACACTCCGCGTTCTCCGCTTGTTCTTGCTGTTCTTCTAATTCTTCCACCCTTGCTTGCTCAGCTGTCCTGTTAGCAGTTAACTGTTGAATATTCTGGGTTGTTTTGAAAACGTTATGTGCTTCACAGAAGCGATTAAAACTCTCAGGAGTAAATAAGTCATGGTTCCAAGCCGCATAGACGGGGGCTAAGAGTCTTTCTTGTTCACCTTCACATAGTTTCCAATATCCAGGGGTTTTAAAGACTGCTATTTCTGCGTCGAATTGTTTTTTGAATTTGCGGGTTTCTTCTATTAGCCAATAGAATCGTGTGTAGAAGACCCAGTTGGCCATGGGGTCTTTTAGCGTAACAAAAGCATCTGTGAAGACTTGAAAAATCTCAAATACTCTAGCCATAAACCGGCGGTTAGCTGCATCTACGATTGCTTGATCATCTGGTGACAGGGGGGTACAGGTGGTTTCTCCCCGATCGGCTGCTTGCTGCAATTCTTCTCCATAAGCCTCCAAGATATGGCTCGCTCGTCTATGTAACTCGTTTTCAGCTCGATCTAACTCTATGTCACCGTTGTCCCATGTTATCTTTGTAGTGCCTTCTTGGGGAAGTTCAGGCAACACATTTTTTTCTAATAAATGCAGTTTCCTACTTAAAATGTTCATTTCCGCTTATCCTCCGGTTTAGGTATTAAGATGCTGTTTTTGAGCTGCTCCTCTAAGGTTATCACCCGAAGCTCCAACTCCTCATCCTTTAGCAAGGGACCATAGGCTGAGACTGCTGAGACTAAAACTCTCGCCCAACCCAGCTTAGCTTTGTCGCTGTTTCCTTCAGAGTGAATTTTTTTGTGGGATAGGCTTAAAACTCCGTCTAATACGCGAAATAGCGTGTTTCTACGCTCCTTTGTTGAACGGTTTGATGATGGTTTCTTAACGGTTTCAGCTTCAACGTTGCCCAAGCTCTACTGTGCCTTCCTGAGTTTAACTCCAACACCTGGAGAATAGACAACAAAGCGAGTTAACACTCAAGACAACACAAAACAAGACATCAATTAACTTGTATTGATTCTAAGAAATATAATTATTGGTTTCAGAGGCTGTGGCTAAGAGTATGTCGTCAAATTGACGTTTTCAGGTTCCAAAGTTTGCTTAAAATTTTTTGAAAAAATGAGGGGGGTGTGAGTTTTCTTATTCTTTTGCTTCCACTATTTTTGCAATTGACGCGTTCTTTTTTACTGATTCTATTCCTTTTACACATGCTTCTTTGGAATTGTAGGCTTCGCTGACCGCAATTATTTCTCCATTAGCAGCTTTGAGTCTGAACCTGAACTTTGCTGATTTGTCACAATACCATTCAAAAACTGGCTCTGCCATAAAATCACTAGATACAACTATTTATAGAAGCACAATTAAACAGTTTGTGAGTACATCTTCTTACAACTAAGAAGAAAAACCACAGAATAAGAAGATAATTCAGTTTCAAGAAATCCGCGCATAGTTATTTTTGTTAACGAATAAAATAATATATCTTGTTGAATAAAGACTACATCATATGGAACTCTTAGATGTACTATTAAGAATAGCACTGATAGCTGCAACAGGATTCCTCTTCACAATTGTATTATTATCATACATAAGAGTCAGGAGCAAAAGACTCCTATTCATTGCATCAGGATTCGCTGTATTTCTCTTCCACTCTATTCTGTATATGCCTGAACTCTTGTTTCAGTCTATAACGTTGGAATTCTCAGATACTGTACACATTTTTCTCAACCTATTAGCCCTGCTTCTAATAGCCATAGGAATAATCCGTGAAGAAAAATGAACACCGTGGAAAAGGTTCTCGAGAACGAACACCGAAGAGCAATTTACAACTTCGTGAAGGAAAACCCTGGTTTACATATGCGAGAGCTTCAACGAAGACTCAAAATACCTCTCAGCACTTTAGAATACCATTTGGATTATCTCGAAAAGAAAGAAATACTGTCTCTTGAAGATGATCGGAGATATTGCCGATATTTCGCCGAGAACCATTCACGTGAGGAAAAAAATCTTTTATCAGCCCTCCGCCAAAAAAGACTCCGGGAAATAATATTACTTGTGCTTAGTGAAGACCTAGTTTGCTTTAAGGAATTATCCCGTGAATTAATGATCTCTGATTCTACTTTGTCCCACTATCTATGTTTTCTGGTTGAGAAAGATATCTTGGCTAAGGAAAGAATTGCTGCAGAGACTTGCTATAGGGTAAAATCTGAGAAAACTGTTGTGAGGTCCTTGCTTTGTTACAAGTCAAGTTTTGTTGATAAAATGGTAGACAATGTTCTAGCAGTGTTCCTCGATTTTAATTATAAGAAGAAGCTTCGATGATTGTACTAGATTAGTACTATGTTTGTGTTATGCCCCTTATATGCCTATATTCAAAATATTATAGTGGAGAAAAAAATGAAGAGAAATATTTTGCATACCATAATCTTTAGCACAATAGTAGTGGGTCTAATTCTAATAATTACTACCCCCACGATTGCATCTGCCCATACTATCTCATATAAGCACCACGAAAAGGTCGCCACAGTCGAACTCCCCCTAGTAACAGCTTGGTATGATGGAAAAATAGGCTATTACATCCAAACTGAAGCATCAGACCCAGCAGTTGCTATGGACCAAGGTGTGAACTTAGTACCAAAACTCACTGACGCTATTGCTGCAGGAGTCACCGATGATATCTACGTCGTCACCAATTATGAACAAGCAAACATAATACCTTCAGCACCAATTCCGACTGGTCCAAACAACGCAGACCCAGAATACACACCACTCTGGCAAGTAGATTTAGTAACATGGAACGCTGGAGCAACACCATACACACTACGTTCAGAAGATGATGTTAATGCAGCCGAAGCAGCTGGCGACATAACGATCACACAAACAACTATCGTAGTGAACTGCCCAGTAATTTACACTCGACAAGGAGGAACACTCCCAACAGCAGACATAGATATCTCATACTCGATCCACAACTACTTTCAGCATTACCGATGGCTTCACTGTTCAAGATCGTTCTTCTTGAATCGATAAATAACGTTGATCCAAACAAAGCCATAATTCACTCCTTATTTTTTCTATTTTTTTGTTTCATGCGTGAATCTTTATTTTGAGAACAGTCTAACTTAGGCATTAAAGGAGGTTTCTTGTGGACTTAGAACATGTTAGGGTAGCTGGAAAATCAGATATGTTCCGAATATCTTTTCTATCCTTTATCCTATCCTTATACTATATACTATAGCTTTTAGCTTTGGAAACAATACTCTTGCACTTGCCCCTCTTTGGGGCACTAATGCTTGATTGTTGGGGGCAAAAACCAAAAACTACCTAATCAAGTACCGTTGCTTAAGCTGCTCTTTGTCCAATTGTGGTGGTAAGATAGAGGGAAATAATGAAGGATTGGGTCTCCTTTCATTGATCAATTCTTATAGTTCACACCAGTTTCCCCTACTTGAGATATTAAAGCACCTCATAGATATTATTTGCATAATTTCACAGTATACTAAGATAATGTGAAAAATCGGTTGATGCCTTTTTCTTTTCTAAAATAATTTAAAGTTCTACAATGTCTCCAAAAAGAAAAAAGGGATATGATGCGGGTGATGTCCCCAATAGCTATTAATCCTTTTGGAAAATACACTCTATAGGAGCTTTTCGATGTCAACAGCATGCAAGCGGGAACTTCAGGACTTTCTGGAACAGCCAAAGCAAAAGGAATGTCACTTAGTAGTTGCCCCAGATTTCTTCCTCGATCGCATAGTCACTCTACCTTGGCACGCCTCAGAATTCTCGGAGTTATTAGCGAGAGTTGCAGCGCGGAAAGGAGGTAGCTTAGATGGTATTTCTCAAAATGACCTACGAGGAGGAAACGCCATAAATGTTGCATCAGGCCTCACTAAGCTAGGAGTCACCGTTACGCCAATTGTATGTACCAGCAATTATGGGCTGGAACAAATTAAGTATCATCTAAAGCAATCTGTTGACCTTTCCCATATCAAAATCCGAAGCAAAGCATCCATCACAACTGCGCTAGAATTAAAAGGGCAACACGGGAAAACCAATGTTATGCTTCGTGACTTGGCTTCTCTGGCGGATTTTGGTCCAGACGATTTGGAAGAATCTGATTATGAATTACTTGAGCAAGCAGATTATATTTGCCTTTTTAACTGGGCAGGCACTCTGAATCATGGAACTGAGTTTGCCCAGATAATTTTCAGTCGCGCCAAGCGAGGAAAAGGTAAAACTTACTATGATACTGCTGATCCAACCCCAAATAAAACGGGCATCGCTGATTTAGTAAAGAACGTTCTTAAAACCCAGCAGGTGGATATCTTGAGCTTAAACGAAAACGAAGCCGTCATTTACGCAAGCTTCCTTGACGCGGATTTAGCAGCAGCTAAACAAAATAGTTTGGGCGTTTCGGATTTGGCAATGGAGGCCGCAAGGGTTTTGACTAAATATTTCTCCTCGCGAATTGATTTGCATACCACAGATTTTTCAGCCACTCTAAAAGGCACAAATGAAGTAGTAGTTCCCACGTTTAACATTAAGTCGTTGCGAGCAACCGGCGCAGGAGACGCTTGGTGCGCAGGCAACTTATTCGGCTATCATAACTCTATTAATGAAGAATGCCGTTTAATGCTTGCAAACGCAGTTTCTGCCTGTTACCTTTCGGAAGAAAATGGGTCGCACCCAACCAAAGCTAAAGTACTTAGCTTTCTCAAAAAGCAAATGTAGTGTTAATCCAAATTATTTAAAGCCCTCTATCACCTATGCAACATACAACTAGGTGCTCAATATGGCTAAACTGTTTGGAAGCTCTGGAGTTCGAGGCTTAGCAAACATTGATTTAACGCCACTTCTTGCATGCAAAGTGGCTTCCGCTGTGGCGACTCATGCGAAGGCTAAAAAAGCCGTTGTAGCTAAAGATACACGCGTTTCAGGCGACATGATTGAGGAAGCGATAGTTTCAGGTTTATTATCCTGTGGCGTTGCTGTGTCTCTATTAGGGATGGTTCCCACGCCAGTTTGTGCTTATGCTGCTAAAGTACTAAATGCTGACATCGGTTTTATGCTTACGGCTTCTCATAATCCGCCCCAGTATAACGGAATCAAAGTATTCAATGGTAACAGCCTATCATATACCGACGCTGACCAGAACAAAGTGGAAAATATCGTTGCAGAAGGACGGTTTGCATTGGCGAATTGGCAGGGGTTAGGAAATACCACAATGGTTGATGCCACTGAAAATTATTTGGATATGGTGAAGAGAAATGTTTCCCTTAAGAAGCATTGGCGCGTAGTAGTTGACCCTGGATGCGGTGCTGCTTTCAGTGTTGCTCCTAGAATGCTCAAAGCTTTAGGCTGCAACGTCACGGCTCTTAACGCTCAGGCCGATGGCTATTTTCCAGCCAGAAAATCCGAGCCTAATGCTGAGTCCCTAAAGGATTTGGCGGGAGCAGTCAAAGCTTTGGAAGCAGATATTGGTATCGCGTTTGATGGTGACGCAGATAGAGTTGCATTTATTGATGAAAATGGTATTTTTGTTAACTTTGACCGTGCTTTGGCCGCCTATGGGGGATTTGCCCTTAGATGCAGCGGTGGGGGTGTCATTGTGACTAATGTGGAAGCTTCGATGTGCGTCGAGACGGTGGCGCATAGGTTTGGGGGTAAAGTTGTGCGCACTCGTGTCGGTGATATTTACGTTTCTGAAGCAATTGGGAAACACAGTGGCGTGTTTGGAGGGGAACCTTGCGGTGCTTGGGTCCATCCAAGGCAACATCTGTGTCCTGATGGACCATTATCGGCCGCACTGTTTTTGGCGGCGCTTGAAGAGGCAAACAAAAGCGTTTCTGAGTTTGTTTCTGAGGCCCCCACATATATCACTAAACGTGATAACATTCCTTGCCCAAATTCTGTAAAATATAGGATAGTGGAACAGTTAGGTGATGCATTGAAAGTTGCATTCCCCCACTTTTCTGATTTCTCCATGATAGACGGTGTACGTTTAGCTCTCAAAAACGGGTGGCTTCTTATTCGTGCCTCCGGTACTGAACCTCTTATCCGCTTAACAGTTGAAGGCGAATCAGAGGCGGTAACAAAAGATATAACCGCAAAAGCAACAGAATTAATTTGTAAACGAATCGAGGCACCATAGATGAAAGCAGTAATATTGGCGGCAGGCGCAGGCGAAAGACTTCAACCTATCACTGCAACTCGCCCTAAACATCTTATTAAACTCGGCGGGAAACCGATTATGCAGTTCTGCCTGGAAGCGGCGAAACACGCGGGCATTGAGGACGTTATAATTGTAACTCATTACATGGGTGAAAAAATTCGTTCCTACTTCGGTGACGGTTCGGCATATGGCTTGAAGCTGGGATATGTGGAGCAGCCAAAGATTTTGGGCACAGGCAATGCGGCTGCGAGTGCGGAGCCTTACTTGGATGGCGATTTTGTTTTAATATACGGCGATTTGCTATTTGGGGAAAATGCCGTTTCAGAAGTCCTTTCAAAGTTCAAAGCTGGCGAAACCGCAGCGGTTATGGCAGTTGTGCCAGTTGACTGTCCTGAAAACTATGGCATAATCGAACTATCTGAAGATGGTCATGTTAAAGGAATCATAGAGAAACCATCCGTCGAAAACGCCCCTTCAAACCTTGCCAACGCAGGAATTTATGTTTTCTCCAAAGAAGTCTTTGACAAAATCAAAAAAACCACAACATCTGTTCGGGGGGAATGTGAACTCACGGATGCTATAACTTTACTTGCTCAAGAAGGTAAAACTGTTTTAGCTGCAGAGCTAAGAAAAGACGATTGGTTTGATGTAGGTAGACCTTGGGATTTACTTGATGCTAACGTTTGGGTTCTCAAACGCATGAATCACCGTGTTTTGGGCACAGTTGAACAGGGAGCTCATATAATTGGACCTGTTACTGTGGCAAAAACGGCGCGGATACGTTCAGGTGCCTACATTGAAGGGCCTACTTTTATTGATGAGGAAGCTGATGTTGGTCCCAATTGCTACATCCGAAGTTGTACCAGTCTGGGCAGAAAAACACGTGTGGGGAATGCGGTAGAAGTCAAAAATAGCATCATTATGGATGGTACTCATATTGGGCATCTTAGCTATGTTGGTGATAGTGTGTTTGGGGAGAAATGCAATCTCGGCGCAGGCACCATTATGGCGAATTTGCGGTTTGATGATAGCAATATCAAAATGGTCATCAAAGACAAGCTCATAGACACTGGTAGACGTAAACTCGGTTCAATTCTTGGCGATAATGTGAAGACTGGCATCAAAGCCTCATTTATGCCTGGTGTCAAAGTTGCCGCGAATACATGGGTAGACGCAAATCTAAGTGTGGAACGTGATTTACCAGCTGGGAGCATTATCTTTGAGCAGAAAAGCAAACATACTGGATCTAAAATAACTTCTTAATTAGAGAAAAATTCCTTCAGGAACATAAATTAGGAGTAGAAAAGAGAAAGTTAGGGTATTCCAGACTCGCATTTTTGGAGTAATTTTGCCCAGCGTTCATCGGTTCGCTGTTGGATTTCGTTGATGATGTGGCTGTTTTGTGGTGTGAAGAGGTGCCGGAATCTGCCTTGTCCTTGTAGGTATTCTTTGACGGGTTTTTTCTTTTGCGGTGCAAGAGCAATAATTTTACTGGGGATTGAAAGCTCTCGTTTGCCGTTGACTGCTTCCCAGATTGGAAACACACAGGATTCAACTCCGAGTTTGGCGTATTCCATTGTTTTGGCGGGATCGCTTCTCCAACCTCGCGGGCAGGGCGCGAAGACGTGAAGAAATGCGGGTCCTTTGACTTCTAATCCTTTGCGGACTTTAGTAAGCATGTCTTTCCAGTAGTAAGGTGAGGCGGTAGCGACGTATTCCATTTCATGTGCTAGCATGATTTCGGTTATAGGTTTTTTCTTTTCGAGTTTACCTGGATAACCTTCCCGGCGGGTGTTGTGGTTGTTGCTGCTCCAGTAGGAGTTCCGCCACTGCGTTGGATGCCTGTATTCATGTAGCCTTCATTATCATAGAGTATAAAGAGAAAATCGTGTCCACGTTCAACTGCGCCTGATAGTGCCTGCAAGCCGATATCAAATGTACCACCATCGCCTGCAATTGCGATAACGTCAATGTGTTCTTTTAGTTGGCCTTTATTTTCCAAAGCTTTAAGTGCGGCATCGATTCCTGAAGCGTTTGCTGCGGCATTTTCAAATGCTGTGTGTAGCCAAGGTACAGCCCAAGATGTATATGGGTATATTGAGGAAACTACTTCCATGCAACCTGTTGCCTCGGTCACGATTGTTGGTCCGCGGGTAGCTTTCATTATCAAACGTAACACGGATGCCGGACCACAGCCTGCGCATGCACGGTGACCTGATTGAAAACATGTAAGGTTTTGCTGCAATTTCCTTTGCGGTGAATTTCCATTCTTCTGTCGTCATTTTGTTTTACTCCTACTCCCTTAGCCCCAAGTAATGCACTTTAATGTTAGCATTACCTGTTTTAACAATTGACATGAGGTACTCGAAGACTTTGCGGAGTTCATGCGGGCTATAATCTCTTCCGCCTAAACCGTAAATGAAGTTGACTATGAGTGGATTTGGGTGAATGTCATAGAGCGTGTGGCGCACCTCATGGAAAACTGCCCCGCCGAACCCGCCAAAACTAATGCTCTTGTCCATTACTGCAACTGCCTTGGCATTTTTTAATGCATTCTGTAACTCTTCAACTGGCAGAGGTCTGAAAGTCCTTAATCGCAGTAGTCCAGCTTTAATGCCTTCACTGCGTAGTTCATCCACTATGACTTTAAGTGTGCCGGAAGTTGAGCC